>CAXTEU010000001.1:0-168119 GCA_964243475.1 uncultured Acidobacteriaceae bacterium
GTCACCATCGCCTGCATGTCACGCTGGCTGAGACAATATCTCGATACACCCTAGTCCAGGCAGAAGGCAGGCCGTTTGAAACCGCGTACCCCGTTGCGCATCATGCTCTTGACCGACGCCTACCTCCCCCACGCCGGCGGCTCGCGCGTCTATTACCACAATCTGTTCTCCCGCCTCGCGGCCCTCGGCCACCACGTCACCGTCCACACCACCAAAGTCAAAGGCTGGCAAGCGTTCGACCGCGCCGAACAAACCAGCCATTACCAGATCCGCCGCCACTTCCATCCCCTCCGCGACTTCAGCTACTCGCAGCTGCTCAAAATCTTCGGCCCCGCCCTCCTCACCCTCGGCAACGTCCTCCGGCGCCGCCCCGACCTCATCCACTGCGGCGACCTCTACCCCTCGGCCGCGATCGGCCTACTCTGCCAGCGGCTCTTCGGCATCCCCTTCATCGCCTACAGCCACGGCGAAGACATCACCCTCACCGACGAGCGCCGCTTCCAACCCAAGCTCCGCGACCTCATCTACCACTCCGCCGACGCCATCCTCGCCAACGGCGACTTCGCCGTCGAGAACCTCCACCGCATCGGCATCGACCCTCGCAAGATCCACAAACTCACCCCCGGCCTCGACCCCACCGCCTTCTTTCCCGAGCCCTCCAGCCCCGATCTCCGTGCCCGCTACGGCCTCGAGCATTCGCTCACCATCGTCACCATCGCCCGCCTCGTCTCGCGCAAAGGCCACGCCCGCGTGCTCCGCGCCCTCGCCGCCCTCCGGGGCGATATCCCGCCCACCAAGTACCTCATCGCCGGCCGTGGCCCACTCGAGCCCGAGCTCCGCCGGCTCGCCCAGGAGCTCGGCATCGCAGACCAGGTCATCTTTGCCGGCTTCATCCCCGACGAGCAGATCAACCGGCATTACAACCTCGCCGATCTCGTCGCCATGCCCAACACCGCCGAAGCCGGCGACGTCGAGGGCTTCGGCATGGTCTTTCTCGAAGCCAACGCCGCGGGCAAGCCCGTCATCGGCGGCCGCTCCGGAGGCGTCTCCGAGGCCATCGCCCACGGCATCACCGGCCTCCTTGTCTCCTCCGACGACGATCTCCGCGCCGCCCTCCGCACCCTCCTCACCGATCCCGCCCTGCGCGCCCGCTTCGGCGCCGCCGGCCTCCACCGCGTCCGGCAGGACTTCGCCTGGTCCACCCGCGCCGCCACCCTTGAGCGCGTCAGCTACCTTGCCGTGGAAGCACACTCCGGCGCAACCTCGCCGGAACACACCCCGGCCGCAACCTAGCCCCGCGCCGCCTCCATCCCCCGAACGGGGGACATCCCGCAGCGCCCGGCCCCGCTACCATAACCACGGAACCCGGCCACCCACATACGCCGCGGAAAGCGTTCGTTACAATCGTGCCGGATCACCCGCACACGCATGCCCACCCACTCCCCCCAGCCCGAGCCCGCCCGGCTGTTCCTCCTCTACCACGAGCTCCGCAGCGAGCCAACCCCCTACTCCTACGTCATGGACGCTTCGCGCTTCGAGCAGCAGGTCGAGCTCTTCGCCCAGCGACACCGGCGCCCCACGCCCGGCCCCCTGCCCGAAATTACCTTCGACGACGGCCACCGCTCCGACCACGAGCTCGCCCTCCCCATCCTCGACCGCCACGGCGTCAAAGCCCGCTTCTTCATCACCGCCGGCTGGACCGGCACCCGCACCCGCTACATGGACTGGCCGCAGATTGGAGAGCTCCACCGCGCCGGCCACACCATCGGAGCACACGGCTGGTCCCACCGCCTGCTCACCCAATGCTCCCCCGCAGATCTGCGCACCGAGCTCGATACCTCCCGCAAGCTCCTCGAGGACCGCCTCGGCGCCCCCATCCATACCCTCTCGCTCCCCGGCGGCCGCCGCAACCGCCGCGTCCTCGACGCCTGCCACGCCGCCGGATACACCCAGGTCTACACCTCCAATCCTCGCCTCGAACCCGACCCCGCCGCCCCTGTTCTCGGCCGCCTCAACCTCCGCGGCGACACCACGCTCGACTGGCTCAGCAGCCTCCTCGCTCCAGAAAGCCCGCGGCTCCGAAGCATCGTCCGCCAGGACCGCCTCAAGCAGGCCGGCAAATCCCTCCTCGGCGACACCCTCTATGCCCGCCTCTGGCGCATCGTCAATCGAGCCGACGCCACCACCGATGCCGCCGAGGTCGACCCCGCGTGAGAGTCCTCCAGCTGATCAGCAGCGGCGGTATGTACGGCGCCGAAGCCGTCATCCTCAACCTCGCCCGCTGCCTTGACGCCCGTGGCCACGGCAGCGTCCTCGGCGTCTTCAGCAACTCCGCCGGCGGCGACGTGCAGCTCCATCGCGAAGCCCTCGCCCGAAATCTCGAATCCCACCTTCTGCCCTGCACCGGCCAGTTCGATCGCCGCATGTTCGCCCACCTCCGTGCCCTGGTCCGCGAGCACCGCATCGACGTCGTCCACGCCCACGGCTACAAGGCCGATGTCTACACCTTTCTCGCCCTCCGCCGCGCTGGCGTCCCCCTCGTCTCCACCTGCCACAACTGGCTCAACACCGACCTCAAAGTCCGTGCGTACGGGGTACTCGACCGTCTCGTTCTCCGTCGCTTTGCCGCGGTCGCCGTCGTCTCGGATGAGCTCCGCCGCAGGCTGCTTCGGATCGGCTTCCCGGAAAATAGGCTGCACCTCATCCTCAACGGCATCGACATCGCTCCCTTCCAGCAAGCCGCCCAGAACGCTCCTTCGCCCGGATCCGCCGCGCGCATCGGCCTCGTCGGCCGCCTGTCTCCCGAAAAAGGCATCGACCTTTTCCTTCAGGCCGCTGCCATCCTCCATCCGCAACACCCCGAAGCTCATTTCCTCATTGCCGGGGACGGCCCCGAGCGCGCCGCCCTCCAGGCCCTCGCCGTGCAACTTGGCCTTTCGCACCACGTCCAGTTCCTCGGCCGCTCCGACACCATGCCGGAGTTCCTCGCCTCGCTCGACCTCGTCGTCTCCGCCTCCCGCCAGGAAGGCCTCCCCATCACACTCCTTGAAGCCATGGCCAGCGCCCGCCCCATCGTCGCCACCACTGTCGGCGAAATCCCCAAGGCCCTCGACGGCGGCAAAGCCGGCATGCTCGTCCCACCCGAGAACGTCCCCGCGCTCGCCCAGGCCATGCTCACACTGCTCCGTGACCCAAGCCTCCGGCGCACCTACGCCGCCCATGCCGCGCAACGGGTCGCCGCACAGTTTTCCGCCAACGGCATGACGACTCACTATCTCACGATGTACGCCGCGGCCCTGGCTCCTGCCCGACTTACAAATCCTGCGCCGAACTAAGCTAGGTTTTTACCCGCCCGTCCTGCGTCGCCGGAACAAGAACATACCGCAAAGCAGCCGCCCGAGCTAGAAAATACGCCAAGTACAGCATCCACAGCGGACCGAGCGAACCCAACTTCCCGGCTGCTACCACCTTGCGAAATGCCAGAAGAAAACCCGGCAACAGCAAAAGACAAAACGGGATCCCAACATACCAGGGTGAGTGAGTAACTAGCGAGACAATCAACCCAACCACCACCAGCCACGCCATCACAAACGTATATCCACTTAGAAAGACCAGTGGCAGGTTCTTCCTCGACGGAAGGTTCTTCAGAAACAACCGAACGACCTCCTGCCCATGCCATCGATGCTGTCGGTAAAACCGACCGAGAGTTCTTGGCGTCCCAAGATGAACAACGGCTAACTCCGGTATCGCCAGCACCGGCATGCCTGCCGCGCGTACCCGGGCGCATAACTCAACATCCTCGCTGGTGCGGGCTGTCTCATCAAATCCACCCAACCTTTCGAAATCCCCCCGCCAGAAAAACATGTCACCCCCCGGAAGAAAGGTCGCCGGCCCTGCAGTGACCTTCGCCTGGTACGCAAACCAGGTCCGGCCCACCCACGTCGCGTCCTCGGGAATCCGGTAATGTGCGCCCCAAACCCCGCTTCGTGGCGTCAATCGCAGCGCCGTCTCCAACCAGTCGGGACCCGCCAGACAATCCGCATCCAGAAACGCAATCACGTCGCCGCGCGCCTGCGCTGCCCCATAATTTCGCACGGCGGAAATGCTGGTTTTCGGCTTCAATACCAGCCGGACCGGGATCTCCGCTTCCGACTCCGCCCGCCTCGCAATTTCAGGTGTCTCGTCCGTCGATCCGTTGTCCACCACCAGAACCTCAAACTCGGACGGACGCAACGTCTGCCTGCTCAGGCAGGCAAGACAATCTCCCAGGTATTGCTCCTCGTTGTAGGCAGGAATGACTACCGTAACCTTCATTCGGGCAAAGTATAGCACCCACCAGAAACACCGCTTAACCTGCCCGTCAACAAGCCTGTGACAGCATCACGTCCTACAAGCACCTGCAGCATGTGCGTTGCGTTCTTACGCCAAGAGACTTGCTATCTAGGAATTCGTAACCACTTTCTTCTGTACAGTCATGAAGACTGGATCAGTCTTCTGTCAGGCTCTTACACATTTATTTTTTCAGTCCGCATGTCGCCCGGAGATCTGCCCGCATGAAGTCTTTCCTGTTCGCCCTTCTCGTTGTCCTGCTTCCCCTCCCCGCCATCGCCACCACATGGTACGTCCGCCCCGACGGCGGCACCCGCTACTCCGCCACGGACAAGTCCGGCCAGTGCACCGGCACCACCGACGCCGCCTACCCCGGCCACGGCACCCGCCAACCCTGCGCCGTCAGAGATCCTCGCTTCCTCTACAGCACCGGCAACGGCGCCGCTTACGTCTGGGCGATCTCCGGCGGAGACACCGTCCTCCTCCGCGGCGGCCCCTGGCGCATCGGCCAGAACACCGCCGCCAGCTGCGGCCCGTTCTCCAATAACTGCGCCTCCGACGCCGCCACCATTGCACCCCCCTCCGGCACACCGTCCCAGCCCACCACCTTCCGCGGCGAACACTTCAACAGCTGCACCACCAAAACTCAGCTCTTCGGCGGCTACACCCTCAACGAAGTCTTCGACCTCCACGGCGCCCACGACGTCCAGCTCCAGTGCCTCGAACTCACCGATCACTCCCAGTGCACCACCCTGGGCGTGGGCAAGCCGGCCCCCTGCAACCGAAACATCATCGAAGACTACGGAAAAAGCGGCATCTTCACCGACGGAAACACGCGCAACCTCACCCTCACCGACGTCGACATCCACGGCTTTCGCGATAACGGCATCGTCGGCGCCATTGGCGGCACCGTCACCGCTACCCGCGTGCGCATCGCTTTCAACGGCCAGTCCGGCTGGAACTTCGATGACGGCCTCGCGACCAAAAGCGTCAACGCCCACATGATCTGGTCCTACGTCACTGTCGAAGGCAACGGCTGCATTGAAGAGTACCCCGTCACCCACAGCTTCCCCGCAGCCTACTGCTATGACGACGCAAACGGCGGCTACGGCGACGGCGTCGGCACCCCGGACACCCAGATCGATTTCGCCATCGACCACTCCACCGTCCGCTACAACACCCAGGACGGCCTCGATCTCCTGCACACCTCCGGCAGCAGCATCACCGTCACCGACTCCAGCTTCTACGGCAACATGGGCCAGCAGCTCAAGCTCGGCCCCATGGCCACCACCCGCGTCATCAACAACCTCTTCCTCACCAACTGCAAGCGCATGTCGGCCGATATCGCCGGTGCACCGGTGGGGTGGAACGCCGGCCTCAGTGACTTTTGCCGCTCCCAGGCCGGCGTCGTCATGGTCCAGCGCGGCGACAACGTCGGCGGCGGCCTCTACACCTGGCAAAACAACGACTTCGTCGGCTACGCCGGAGACGCCATGTTCGAAAGCGGGAACTGCACCGACAGCTTCGTTTCCAAACCCACCACCGACTGCACCACCCCCAACATCGTCTTTGAGAACAACCTCATGGTGGGCTACCCGTACGTCATCTCCTCCTACCACTACGGCGATCTTCCCCCGACCGGCACCGACCGGGACAACACACCTCGCTTCAAGGCTAGCGACCACAACATCTACTTCCACATGCGCACCTGCCCCAAAGAAAGGGCCAGCGTCTGCACCGATCCGCACCTGGCCGGTGAGCCCACCTTCACCGGCAACCGTCCTCTCGGCGAAACCGCCCTCGACACCGTCAACTTCGCCCTTACCTCCGCCAGCAGAAACGCCATCGGCACCGGCGTTTCCATCCCCGCCCTTACCACCGACTACAACGGCGCCACCCGAACCGTCCCCACCACCATCGGCGCTCTCATCTACACCGGAGGAACACCCACGTCTCCCAGCTCCGGTTCAGTCGCGAGACCAGGGGGGCGGTAGGCGAGTGTGGCGGGTGACGCAGGGAACGGAGGGCGTCGCGGAATTGGAGCTCTCGCCACCGCAGCCCACGGTCTACCGCGCCCCAGACGTCGGGATGCCCAGCTCCGAAAATGGCGTCAGAATGTCGTGGTCCAGCGTCATCATCGGCGTCCGAAGGTACAGCGACGTCGGCGGACCCGCCGCCACATTCTCATACAGCTCCAGCGAGTAGTTCGACCACTCCGGCGAGTTCCCTTCCACCGGAAACGTCTGCAGCAACCGGAACTGCGGCGTTTTCAGCATCTCCCGCAGCACCCCCTCCACCGGAAACGCCGCCGGTGCGCGGTTCGACACCACCAGGTACCGAATCCCGTCCGCTCGCAACAGCTGCTCCATCTGCGCCGGCGTGTGGACGTACTCATCCCCACCCAGCTCCTCCTTGATCCGCACCGAGTACAGCGCCTTGCGCAGCAACACAAACCGGTGGGAGCTGTCCTCGTTGCGCATAAAAAAGATAAAGTTCGCCGGAATTTTCGTGTCCAGCAGCACAATTCCCGAATCCGTCACCGCGCGTAAGCCCCGCGCCGCCGCGGCGTACCCCGTCACATACGGCCGCTGCGTCCGCCAGGCCCGAACCCCGACGGTCATCGTTACCGCAGCCAAAGCCCCCACACTCGCGATCTGCACCCCACGCGGCACCCGCCGAAGCACCACCGGCCACACTGCAAAATAGACCATCGCCGGCAGCAGGTACAGCACATACCGAGCCTCCTTGTGCCCAATCGCCGTCATCGCCAGGTACACCGCCAACGCCCACGATCCAAAAAGCACATGGTTCTCCCGCCGTCCCCACCACCGGCAGCTCACCAGGCCCACCACAGACAGCACCAGCAGCGGCCACCCCATCAGTTCCGGCAACGCCCGCAGATAAAAGCCAAACTGCACCAGCAGGCTGCTCTGCTTCTCCGCCAGATCCCCCTGAATGCTCGACCAGTGCAGCATCGACACGAACCCGTAGTACGGCCCCGCAAGCAGCACCGCAGCTCCGAGCGCCACCACCGACGCCCGACGCCGCAACATCCGCCATCGCCCTAGCGCCGTCAGGCTCAACCCACAAAATACCGGCAGATACACCGCGTTCTGCTTGCACAGCAGCGCCAGCGCCGCCAACGCAGCAAACGCAACCAGGCTGCCATCCCTGCCCCCTCGCAAAAACCGGATCCAGAAATAACTCGCCAGCAGGCACAGCAGCAGCGACGGCACTTCCAGCATCACCGTCCGCTCAAACAGCAGAACCGAGGGACACAGTCCCAGCAGAATCGTCGCCATCACAGCCGCCCGGCTCGATTCCAGTTCGTCCATCAACCGGAACCAGACCCACAGCGCCGCCGCCGCCAACAGCAGAATCGAGACCCGCGCCGTCACCACCGACGCACCCAACACCAGAAACACCAGGCCTTCCCACAGGTAAAACAGCGGTGGCCAGTGCAGCACGCCGCTCAGCGCAGGGTAGTGCACATAGTACAGATACGTGTACGCCACCGGGTGCCGAAACGGATGGTCCCGCAACAGGTCCGCAACAAACTGCCCCGTGCAGGCATGCTGCGTCTCATCCACGTTGTAGCTGAACTCACCCCGCGTGATCCCACGCACGGCAAACACCAGCACCGCGGCCACCGTCAGAAGCGGAACCCACCAGGCCGGCCGCAGCCCGCGTCCCGCAGCCGAGCTCCCCGCCACGCCGCGCGCTGCCGGCGCTCGCCCACCCCCATCCCGTACCTGGCCCCACTCCGTCCGGCCCGCCAGCGTCTCCTGCATCCGCCGCCGCAGCCCCCTCGGGTTCACGTCCGGTGCGGCAAGCTCCCCATCACGCACGCTGGTCCAGAGCCTTCTGAGCGTCTTTCCCGATATCCGTGTTCGGCGCCAGCGAAGCGGCTTTCTTGAGATGAACAACGGCATTGGCCTCGTCCGAAAGCTTCCGGTACGTCAACCCCAGGTGGTACTGGATCGAGGCGTCGTTCGGAGCGGTCTTTTCCGCATCTTCCAGCAGATCGCGCGCCGAGGCATAGGTGCCTTTCTGGTAATAGACCCACGCCAGCGTATCCGCCGTGCTCGGCGCATTCGGCAGCGTGCGGTGCGCGCTCTGCGCCAGCGTCAGCGCCACGTCCAGGTTCTGCCCCGCTTCCACCATCAGGTACGCCAGGTTGTTCTGCGCAATCGGCTGGTCCGGCTGCGCCTTCAGTGCGTCCTTGTAGTACGCGATCGCCTTGTCCCGGTCCCCCTGCGTCTGCTCGAGCGTCCCCAGAATCGTATTTGCCTGGGCGTCATTCGGGTGCGCCGTCAGCCACTGCTGCCACACCGCAATCGCCTTACCCGTGTCACCCTGCGCAATCTCCGCCCGGCTGTACGCCATCACCGCGCCGTTGCTCTGCGGGCTCAGCTGCATCGCCTTCTGTGCCGCGTCCAGCGATCCGGCGGTGTTGCCCGCCGCCAGCTGAACCTCTGACAGTTGCAAATACATCTCCGCATTGTTCGGTGACTTCGCAATCTGCCCCTGGATCCGCTCCACTGCCTTTTGCGGCTGCTTCGCCGCGAGATCCATGTTGACCAGCAAACCCAGCGCCTGCCCCTGGTTCGGATCGAGCGCCAGCGCCTGCTCCAGCAGCGGCTTCGCCTGGTCCGGATGCTTCTGGTTCAGCTTCAGCACACCCATCTCCAGGTACGCCGTGCCGTTCTTCGGGTCCAGCTTCAGCACCTGCTGAAAGTCCACGCCCGCCCTGTCCAGATCCCCGCTGCTGCCCTCCGCCATTCCCCGCCACATGTACCCCGCGGGGGACTCCGGCCGCAGCTTGATCGTCGTCTCCGCCACCTGCTCGAGCTGGCTCGTATCGTGCTTGCGTAGTGCCACCTGCGCCAGCCCGTCCTCCGCCTCCATGCTCGTCGGGCTCAGCCGGGTCGCGTCCGTATACGAGCTCTGCGCAACGTTCAGATCGCCCTTCGCCAGCGCCGCCCGTCCCAGCCACAGCCGCACCCCCAGGTTGTCCGGGTTGTTCTTGGCCGCCTTCTGCATGGTGTCGAACGCCTCGTTCGTCTTGCCGTCATGCACCGCCAGCGTCGCATTCAAAATCGCCACGTTGGCGTCCGAGCTGTCCGTCTTCGCCATGTCCTTGGCCAACGCCGTCGCTTTCGCGAAATCCCCCTTCGCCATCAGCGCATGCGCGTACGCCAGCTTCAACGGAACGCTCTTCGGATGCTTGCTCGAAAGGTCCGCGTACGCCGATTCCGCCTTGTCCATCTGCCCGGTCTGCGCATAAAAAAGGCCCAGCATCTGCGTCGCCTGCGGGTCCTCTGGCAGATCCTCCGCCGCCTGCCGCAGCGTCTGCTCCGCGTTCCCCTTGTCGCCCTGCCGTATATACATCTGCGCCAGGCTCGCCCGCGCCGTCACATTCTTCGCGTCGCCCGCAACCGCCTGCTTCTGCTGGTCCAGCGCCCCTTGCACATTGCCCTGCTTCTCCAACATCGACGCCAGCAACAGATGGCTCGTCACATTCGACGGATCGAGCGCGATCGACTTCCGCAGCTCCGCCTCCGCCCCCGGCGCCGGCGTCCCCGTCACGCCGCCCTGCTGCAGATCCAGCAAACCCAGCGCCGTGTGGTACGCCGCCTTGTTCGGATCGATCGCCAACGCATGCTGAATCTGCGCCAGCGCCTCCGTCCGGTCCCCATGCGACGCCGCGATGCTCGACAGCAGCGCATACGCATCCGCATTGTTGCTGTCCTGCGCCAACACCGCCTTGGCCTGCTCCTCCGCCCGCGCCGGCTGCTTGCCCGCCAACAGCAAATTCCCGAGATCGATCCGCGCCTTCAAATTGTTCGGAGCCAGCGCCACCGTCCGGTTCAGCTCCGCGTACGCCGGCATCGCCGACCCAAGCTTCAGGTACGTCGTCGCCAGCTGGTAATGAGCCTCCGCAAAATTGTGGTCCACCCGCAGCGCATTTGAAAACTGAATGCTCGCTTCCTTATACTTCCCGTCCTTGAAGTACCGCTTGCCGCTCTCCAGGTACTTCTGCTTCTGCACATTCGGGTCCCGATGGCACCCAACCGTCGCCATCATCGTCATCAACGCTGCGCCGCACACCACGCCACCGACCCCTCGCAAACTCTTGCCCATCGTCATCACCTGTCGTCCTTCCCTTTCCTTCGCACCCAATCGTGCTCGGCCCCGCCCATTCGTCACACAACCTCGCGCGAAATCCGCGAGCACTGTCAGTTCGGAATGAACCGTGGCAGCATCGGCGCAACCTTCGCCGTAAACCCAAACACCCTCGCCCGCGCATCCGCCTGCGTCTCAAACGGCGCAATCGTCGTAATCACCCGCACAATCGCTCCATCCGTCCGCCGCAGCCGCATCGCGTCCGCCACCATGTACGCCTTCGACACATATTCGTTCGGGATGCTGCGACCATGCGCCTGGTACCAATACAGCACAAATTGCCGCGAGTCCCCGTTCGCAATCACATACTCCCCAACGTTGAAGTCCCTTCCATCGTCCGCCCGCAACGTGGAGTACTGCGAGCTCTGAAACGTCCATCCCGCACCCGGCAGGCAGTTCTGCGGCGAGTGAATCGCCTGCCCCGTCCGCTGCGTCGCAAAATACCCGATAAACAAACTGATCGGCATCGCCGACCGCCCCGCGCCCGGCATCGGCGACGCATCCTGCGTGTAAACGCGGTTCAAGAAATCCCCCTTGCCCAGGATCTCCAGCACATCGTCTGCAATCGGAATGTCGTGCCCATGCCACGCGCCCACATTCTCCGGCATCCGCGCCAGCGGTTCACTCGCCGGCACCCGGTCCGTATCGCCACGCGACAGCAAAACCCCCGTCGACCCCAGCAGCAGCAGCAGCACCACCACGTACCGTGCACCGATCACGCCTTCGCCACCTTTCCCACAGGCGCCAGCGCCATCGCCTGGTGCACCAGGTACAGGCACCCCAGCGACACCAGAAACATCACCCACCCGGAAAACTCATGAAAAAATCCCACCGCCTTCGACGGATCCCAATACTGCACGCACAAGCCCGTCCCCACAATCCGCGCCACATTCGCCGCCACCGCAATCGGCAGACTGGCCAACGCCAGAATCCATCGCCGCGCCGTCGTCCGCTCGGTAAAGTATCCGTAAAACACCGATAAGGTAAACAGGCTCATCAGCGACCGAATGCCGCTGCACGCCTCCGCCACCTCCAGCCGCATGATCGGCAGCTCAATCACATTGCCCTCCCGCAGCACCGGCACCCCCAGCGTCGGCAGAATGTCGCTCGCCACCCGCGACGCCAGCAGCTGCAGCGGAAACGTAATCCGATTGAACAGAATCGCCGGCAACGGAATCGCCAGCAGCAGCACCGCCATCGGAAACCACAGCTCGCGCAACATCCGCGACCCCAGAAACGTCCAGATCAACCCCGCCAGCAGAAGCACAAACGACATCCGCGACGAAAACAGCTCCGCGCCATACACCCCCACAAACAAAATCACCAACGCAAACACAATCAGCGGAACGCCCGCCCAGCTCTGCCGGATCGGCGTCGTCTCCAGCACCTTGCGCCGGTCCCACACCAGAAACACCGAAAAAAACGGCACCAGAAATCCATGCGAAAAATCCGGGATCTCGTACCAGTCCGTCACCAGCTTGCCGGCGATCCGAAAATACATCGCCACGACCAACAGCAGCAACACCGCTGCTGGAACCCACACCCGCAGGTCCCGTCTCGCGCCTCCGACGCCGTTCCGCTCCGCGGACTCCGGAGCCGACGACCTGACCTCATGGGCGCCGGCATCTACCGGCGCGGCAACGCGAAAGTCCCTTGCGATCGGATCCCCTGCGATCGAATCCCCTGCGACCGAATCCATAGTGCGGTTCCTCAACGGTCTGCTCCGGCACACCACCGCGCGCACAGCAACCCGCGCACAGCAATCCCGTGACAGACCGGAAGTATACCGCGCACACTTCCGCATTGCCCCGCGAAAATGCCTCAACCTCGACACACTTTAGTTGTAGAGCAACCGTAACAAACCGCCGGGACCTGCCCCTATACTTGGTAGCACCGCGTGTAAGGGCACCGGCTGCACCTTGGTGTGTCGCGCCCCGAAACCCACGCCCGCGGACAGGTTCGGTATAGGATCTTGGCCATGCAATCTCCGCACTTCCGGCGAGACCGCTCCCCGGCATCTCACTCCCGCAGCACCGCCCGGCACCTCTCCGCCGCCGCGGTCCTCTTCGCGGCCGCACCCCTCTTCGCCGGACAAACCCCCGCTCCGGCACCGGCATCTCCCGCACCCGCTACGCAAACTCCGGCAAACGCAACAGCCGCCCACACACCTCCGCCGGCCGTCCAGACCCCTCCGGCGGCCTCCACCGGCGCCGTCGACGCGGCCCACTACATCATCGGTTCGGAAGACAGCCTCCAGATCACCGTCTGGAAGGAGCCCACGCTCACCGGACCCGTTCCCGTCCGTCCAGACGGCATGGTCTCCATGGCCCTGCTCAACGACGTCCAGGCCGCCGGCCTCACGCCCATGCAGCTCGCCGCCGACATCACCACCAAACTCAAAAAGTACATCCAGGACCCCATCGTCTCCGTCCAGGTCAATGGCGTCAACAGCCGCAAGGTCTTCCTCGTCGGCGAAATCAACAAGGTCGGCCCCTTGAGCCTCGCCTCCGATATGACTCCGCTCCAGGCTATCGCCTCCGCCGGCGGCCTCACCACCTTCGCCCATTCCAAGCGTATCTATATACTCCGCGGAGCGAAGGGCCACGAGCAGAAAATCCCCTTCAACTACAAACTCGCCCTCAAGGGCGATAGCCACCAGGACATCCAGCTCCAGCCCGGCGACACCATCGTCATCCCATGAGATCTCCCATCACCTGGCGTCCGCTCCTCATCCCCTTTACCGCCTCGATGGCCACGCTGGCCGCGGCCCAGGCCGTACCCACAGCCACGTCCGCCACCCCCTCCCCGACCACGCTCTTCCGCACCTTGCCCGTCATCGACGGCCAGTTCGACTACTCCCTCAACGCCTCCGAAGTGATCGAAACCGGCTACGGCGCAAACAACGACGCCTATTACAGCACCAACCTCTCCGGCGACGTCGTCTATACCTCCAGCAACGCCTCGCGACCCTTTTCCGCTGTCTACGCCGGCGGCGTCCTCATCAGCAATCAAGCCGGCCAGGACACCGAACCCTTCCAAAGCCTGTCCCTCGCGCAAGGCTTCATCGGCCACGGCGGGAGCGTCAGCGTCAGCGACTCCGTTAGCTATCTTCCGTCCTCCCCGACCCTCGGCCTGTCCGGCATCCCCGGCACCGGCGACCTCGGCTCCACGCCCGTCGTCACCGGCGACGGACCCGCGCAAAACGTCCTCACCACCGCCACCGACCGCGTCAGCAACTCCCTCACCGGCGGCGTCTCGCACCAACTCACCCAGACCACCTCCATCTCCGGCAGCGCCAACTACGGCATCCTTCGCTTCCTCGGCGGTGGATACGGCCTCGACAACACCCAGATCTCCGGCTCCGTCTCGCTCAATCACGAGTTCGACGCCCGCGACACCGGCTCGGTCAGCGCCAGCTACGCCGTCTTCAGCTACCCCGGCGGATACTCCTTCACCAGCCGCGGCCTCAATGCCGGCTTCTCTCGCCGCCTCACCCGCAATCTCACCGCCAGCGCCTCGGTCGGCCCGCTGTGGATCAACAGCTCCGCCGCTCTCGGCATCCCCTCCCGCATCACCGTCTCCACCGACAGCGGCCTCTCCTACAGCCGAAACTCCACCACCGCCGCCATCCACGTCACCCGCGGCGTCAACGGCGGCTCCGGCGTCCAGTCCGGCGCCATCTCCACCGGCTTCCTGGCCTCGTACCGCCACGGCTTCGGTCGCGGCTGGTCGCTTGGCGCCAGCCAGACCTTCTTCTACAGTGACGGCCTTTCTGCCAGCCCTGCCACCGTCGTCACGGACCCCGTCCTTTCGCAGTACCAATTCGCTGGCTCGGTCTTCAGTTCCTACTCCGGCACGCAGCTGACCCGCCGCTTCACGGACAACCTGTCCGGCTTCGTCAGCTACACCGCCCAGTACCAGAGCTTCGACAACCCCGCCTTCCGCAACACCTCCACGGCGCTCAGCGGTCTGTCCAACGTCTTCGGAATCGGTATCTCGTTCAGTCCACGGGCCACGCACCTCGGCCAATTCTAAGGAGTCCCATGCTCGGTCATCGGCCACTTACCCGCGAAGACTACTTCACCATCCTCAAACGGCGCAGCTGGATCGTCGCCATCCCGGCGATGATCTTCCCCGTCGTCGCCTACGCCTGCAGCTACCTGCTCTCGCCCCAGTACATCTCGCAGACCCTCGTCCTGATCGAGCAGCAACGGGTCCCGGAAAAGTACGTCATGCCGGTCGTCACCGAAGACCTCAACGCCCGCCTCGCCTCCATGAAGGAGCAGATCACCAGCCGCTCCCGCCTCCAGCCCATCATCGAGAAATACAACCTCTACGGCGCCGGTCACATGTCGATGGACGACCGCATCGACGCTGCCCGTAAAAACGTCGACATCAAGCTGATCCAGTCCGAGATCGCCCGCGCCGGCGGCCTCCCCGGCTTCTTCATCTCCTTCAAAGCCAGTGACGCCCGCACCGCCCAGCTCGTCTGCGCCGACATCACCTCGCTGTTCGTCAACCAGAACTCCACCGATCGCGAAAACTCCGCCCAGGGCACCACCGCCTTCCTCCAGCAGCAGCTCAACGACGCCAAGCGCACCCTCGACGACCAGGACGCCAAGCTCGCCAAATTTCAGCAAAGCAACGCCGGTCGCCTGCCCGAGCAGGACACCTCCAACATGAACATGCTGCAAAGCCTCAACACGCAGCTCGACGCCTCCACCCAGCAGATCAACCGCATGCAGCAGGATCGCAGCTACGAAGAAGCCATGCTTGCCCAGCAGTCGCGCGACCTCGGCTCGGCTCCCGTCGTCACCTCCGCCGGCGTCGTTGAATCCCGCGGCCCCTCCGCCAGCCAGCAGCTCGACCTCCAAAACCTCCTCGCCCAGGAGGCCGATCTCACCAACCGCTACACCGCCGACTACCCCGATGTCGTCGCTGTTCGCCGCAAGATCGCCGACCTCCGCAAGCAGATCGCCCAGGCCAGCGCACCCGCCCCGGCCGCCGCCCCCGGCGCACCCACCGCCCCACGCTCCGAGCCCGTCGCCATCCAGCAACTGCGCGCCTCCGTCCGCGCCATCGACCAGGGCATCGTACAGAAACAGAAAGAGCAGGCCGGCATCCAGGGCCAGATCCACGAGTACCAGGGACGCCTCTCCTCCAGTCCCCTCGTCCAGCAGGAGTACGCCACCCTCACCCGCGATCACCAAACCTCGCAGCAGTTCTACGACGATCTGCTCAAACAAAGCGAGCAGGCCAAAATGGCCGTCGACCTCGAGCGCCGCCAGCAGGGCGAGCAGTTCCGCATCATGGACGAGCCCAACCTCCCCGACTCCCCCGCCTTCCCCAAACGCGGTGTCTTCGGCGCTGGCGGCCTCATGGTCGGTCTCCTCTTCGGAGTCGCCATCATCGCCCTCATCGAGTACCGCGACACCGCCATCCGCTCCGAGCGCGACGTCTGGGCCTTCACCAAGCTCCCCACGCTTGCCGTGCTCTCCCTCAACGAGGCCGCCGATAACGTCTCCACCTTCGACAAGCCCTCCAAACTCCTCTTCTGGAAGCGCGGCAAACCGTCTCCTCCTCTTCCCGGCAACCCCCTCAAGGCAGGTGCCTGACCCATGTACAACTCCTTCTACAAGCTCGAAACCAGTCCCTTCGGCACCAGCCCGGACCCCCGCTTTCTGTACATGATGCCCCACACCCGCGAGGCCCTCGCCTGCCTGGAGTACGGCATCTCCGCCCGCAAAGGCTTCACCGTCCTCACCGGCGAGGTCGGCACCGGCAAAACCACCCTCCTCCGCCGCGCCCTCGGCTCCTTTCAGGCCCGCCGCGTCTCCACCTCGTTCGTCTTCAATCCCCTCCTCGAGCCCCTCGACTTCCTCGAATTCGTCCTCACCGACTTCGGCCTTACCCCCGCCGCCCGCACCAAGTCCGGCATGCTCCTCCAGCTCAACCGCTGGCTCATCGAGCGCTTCCGCATGCAGGACACCTGCGTCGTCGTCGTCGACGAGGCCCAAAACCTCTCCTGGGAGCTCCTCGAAGAGATCCGCCTCCTCACCAACCTCGAAACCAGCTCCGAAAAGCTCCTCCAGATCGTCCTCTCCGGCCAGCCCGAGCTCGAAGAAAAACTCCGCCACCCTTCCGTCCGTCAGCTCCGCCAGCGCGTCGCTCTCTGGTGCCGCACCCAGCCCCTCACCGAAGCACAAACCCGCGCCTACGTCGCCGAGCGCCTCCGCATCGCCGGCGCCTCCTGGGCCCTCTTCACCCCCGAAGCCCTTGACGCCGTCCACCGCTACAGCCGCGGCATCCCCCGCGTCATCAATCTGCTCTGCGAGCACGCCCTCATCGTCGGCTACGTCGAACAGCTCCAGCAGATCCCCGCTAAGGTCATCGAGGGCGTCGCCGCCGAACTCGAGCTCGAAGCACAACCATTTCTTCTCTCCCCCGCTGCCATGAACGGCATCCCCTCCGGCCGACCCACCGTCGCCGAGACCGCCGCCTTTGCAGGGGGATCTGAACTCTCCGGAAGGCGGGATCGATGAGCCGCATCTACGAAGCACTCCAGAAAGCCGAATCCGAACGGTCCTCGGCGCCCCTCTCCACCGTCCCGGATCCCGAGCAGCCCGCTCGCGGATACTACGCGCGCTCCGCCGCTGCGGCTGCCCTCGCCGAGCCCGAGCCCGAGCCCGACTCCCACCTCAACTCGCTCCCGAATGCTCCGGCCCAATCGCGCCAGTCGTTCGCTCCGCCGGCCTCCATGTCCCCGTCTCTGCCCGGCGCACGCCTAGACCTCGGCGCCATCTCCACCCGCTCCTGGCACCCGGACCTCGCCGCCCTCCCCGCCCTCGGGGAGCGCGGTCCCGCCGTCGAGCAGTTCCGCAGCCTCCGCTCACGCATCTACGAGCTCCGCGACATCAAGCCCCTCCGCTCGGTCCTCATCAGCAGCGGCCTCCCGCAGGAAGGCAAAAGCTTCGTCGCCGCCAACCTCGCCATCAGTCTCGCTCGCAACCGTAACAGCAAAGTCCTGCTGATCGACGGCGACATGCGGCGCTACACCCTCCATAAGCTCCTCGGCTGCGATCCCCACCCAGGCCTCGCCGACTACCTGGCCGGACGCGCCGACCTCACCGATGTCATGCAACGCTGCGCCCCCTCCGCCGGCAGCGAGTCCGCCCTTCCCGGCCTCGCCAACCTCACCCTCATCCCCGGCGGAGATGGCGGCGATCGCGCCTCCGACCTCTCCGCCAGCCCACGCTTCGCCGAACTCCTCCGGGAAGCCGGCGCCGTCTTCGACTGGGTCATCGTCGACTCCTCACCCGTCCTTCCCGTCTCAGACGCCGTCAACCTCGCCCGCTCCACCGATGGCGTTCTCCTGGTCACCCGCTCCGGCGTCACCGACTTCACCACCGCCCAGCAAGCCCAGGCACAGCTCAAGGCCACCCACCTCCTCGGTGTCGTCCTCAACGCCGTCACGAAAGTAGCCCGCGTCGATAGCTACTACGGATACAACGCCCGGAGCGAGGAGGCCCACACAGGCGCAGCCCAATGATCCGACTCTTCAACGTCTACTACCCAACCCGCACCATCGTCCTCCTGCTCTGCGAGGCCCTCATCGTCAGCGGCTCCTTTCTGCTGGCCACCGCGCTCGTCCTCGGCCCCGATACCTACCTCGTCCTCTCCTACGAGTACGGTGCCCTCAAAATCCTCTTTCTCACCGCCCTTACCCTCCTCTGCTCCTATTACTTCGACCTCTACGAGCCGCAGCGTATCTCCGAGCGGTGGGAAATCTACTTCCGCCTCCTCCTCGTCCTCGGTCTACTTTCTTTCCTCCTCTCCGCCATCACCTACTTTTTCCCCGCCGCCGATATTGCTCATTACGTTCTTCTTCTCGGCCTCGCCTTCCTCACCACCGCCCTCGTCGCCTGGCGCAGCGCCTACGAGTGGTTCCTTGGCCGCGGTGCCTTTCGCGAGCGCGTTTACGTCCTCGGCTCCGGCGAGCGCGCCCAGACCATCGTCCGCATGCTCAAGAGCCGTAAGGACGCCGGCATGTCGGTCATCGGCTGGGAAGAGCTCGCCCCCGGCCAGCCGCAGAACCAGCTCGAAAATCGTGACAATCTGGCCAGCATCCTCGAGTCCTTCCACGGTCCCAAACCCAAGATCGATCGCGTCATTGTCGCCATGCAAGACCGTCGCGGCGCACTTCCCGTCCGTGAACTCCTCAAGCTCCGCTTCGACGGCGTCATCATCGAAGAAGCTGGCGCCCTGCTCGAACGCCTCTCCGGCAAGCTCCAGCTCGACGGCCTCCGCCCCTCCGACTTCATCTACAGCGGCGGTTTCCGCATGAGACCGTCCCAGCAAATCGCACGTCGGCTCGCCTCCACCCTCGCCGCCGCCGTTGGCCTCCTTCTGTTCGCGCCGTTTTTGCCCATCGTCATGCTCCTGGTCAAGATGTCCTCTCCCGGCCCCATCTTCTTTCGCCAGATTCGCGTCGGCCTCGGTGGCCGCACCTTCCAGGTCGTCAAGTTCCGCACCATGCGCACCGACGCCGAGGTGTCCGGCGCCAAGTGGGCCACGAAAAACGACCCCCGCGTCACCGGGCTCGGCATGTTTATGCGCAAGGTCCGCCTCGACGAAGTTCCCCAGCTCTGGAACGTCCTCAAAGGCGACATGGGCTTCGTCGGCCCGCGCCCCGAGCGCCCGGAGTTCGTGCCCTGGCTCGTCGAGCAAATCCCCTATTTCGAGCTCCGTCACATGATCCGCCCAGGCCTCACCGGATGGGCCCAGGTCCGCTACGGCTACGGCGCCACCCTCCAAGAAACCCGCGAAAAGCTCGAGTACGACCTCTACTACATCAAGCACATGTCCCTGGGCCTCGATCTCCTCATCATGTTCGAGACCGTCAAAACCATCCTCCGCCGTCGCGGAGCCCAGTAGCTCCCCCGCCTCTCCCTAACGTCTGGCAAACGCCGTCCCCGCCCAGAACGCGCCCCCGAAAAACCCCGCAGGCCCCTAGAACGCTCGATTCCGTGGGATCGGCCGCAGCTCCCGCTCATCCCGCGCCGTCTCCCGCTTCGGCAGCTGTGGCATCCGGATCGGCCGCGGCGGAACCCCCGGCATCCCCACCTCGCTCAGCTTGTACAGCAACGACCGGTAGCTCATCTGCAGCCACTTCGCCGTCTTTTGCCGGTTCCAGCTGTTCGCCTGCAGCACCTTCAGAATGATCTGCCGTTCCAGATCCTGCGTCGCCTTCTTCGTAATCCGCTTCAGCGATACCGGCTCGCTCAGGTCGATGTCCGTCGTGATCCCATTGCGTGTCTCTTCCGGCACCAGCTCCGCCACCAGAGCCTCCTCGCTCCCGATCAGCACATAGCTCCGCACCAGGTTTTCCAACTGTCGGATGTTGCCCGGCCAGTGGTATCCCTGCATCAATCGGATCGCGCTCTTCGACAGCAGCTCCGGCGTCTGCTGAAACATCCGCGCGTACTGCTCGAGAAAGTAGTCGATCAGCACCGGGAGGTCGGAAATCCTTTGCCGCAGCGGCGGTAAATGAATCGTCACCGCGTTGATCCGGTACAGAAAATCCAGCCGAAACGTCCCCTCCTCCACCTGGCTCCGCAAATCAGCGTTCGCCACCGAAACCAGCCGCGTCGCAATCGACCTCGCCTCATGTCCACCCACCCGCGTGAACGTCCCGTCCTGCAGCACCTGCAGCAGCTTCGATTGCACCGCCAGATCAAGGCTCCCCACCTCGTCCAGAAACAGCGTTCCCATGTGCGCCTGTTCCACCCGGCCCAGCTTGGTTGTCATCGCTCCGGTAAACGCGCCCTTCTCATACCCAAATAACTCTGTTTCCAGCAGCGAGTGCGGAATGGCCGGGCAGCTCACCTTCACCAGCGCCCCGCTCGCCCGCATCGAAGACGCGTGTAACAGCCGCACGCAGATCTCCTTGCCCGTGCCGCTCTCCCCCTGCAACAACACAGGAACATCGGTTTCCGCCACCCGCTCCAGCTTGCTCCGCACCGCCTGCATGGCGGGCGTCTTGCCGAAAAGGATGTCGAGTGGTGGCAGCTGCGGCGAGGTATGGGCGTTCGAAACCAAGGTCGTGTCCTAACGAAAGCGAGATGGGGCAGCAAATAGACAATGACGGCAACACTGGATGGTCTTGCACGTCACCCGCCAAACCGTGGCCCGGGGATCAACAGGCGCCTTCCCGTAATCTGCGCAGCGGACATCTCCACACCCGACGCTGCGCAAACCGGGATCGCCGATTGCACCGCCATCATACGCTCGTGCCGCAACCCCGCCGCATCCGCATGCAATCCCCTTCCGCCGGGTGCCGTAACACGAAAGTCACACGTCGTTCCAAAGTGGAAAATCTTTACAACCCAGTCGGCAAAAAACTTAACATTTTGCTATCTCACTTCGGGGCTCCACAGCTAAAATCCTTCCCAGCACCAAGGCATTCTCGCAACACCTGTCACACTCGCGGTCTGATCGGCGCGACCTTGCGCTCCATCTGGTGTCTTGCCTTCTGGCAAGCTTCGGACAACGAATCCGAACCAGCAAACAGGGAGTACCAAATGTCCACTACGTTGTCCATTCCATCTGCCGTCGCAAAACCCAGGCGGGTACGCGCTCATGTCATGATTCTCGAGCCCGACCTTGCCGTTCTGGACTACCTTCGCTCGTCCCTCGAAGCCGGTTACGCCCTCGAAACCTTTTCGGATGAGGCAGACCTCACCGCCCGCCTCCAGCAGGGGCAGCAGACCGACCTCCTTCTGGTCGCCCTCCACGCCACCCGCGACCCCATCCCGCTGCTCGCCTCGATCCGCGCCTCCCGGCCCCATCTGCCGGTCGTCGTCCTCTCCTGCTCGGCAGAGCTCAAAAATCTCGAATCCGTCATCCGCCTCGGCGTACGCGGCATCGTCATGAAACCCTTCCTCGCCAGCGATGTCGAGACCGCCATCGAAGAGCACCTCGCCCTCACCGAGCGGCAACCCTCCGACGACAAGCCCAAGGAAGTGCCTCTCACCGAACATCATTCCTTCGTTCGTTCCAGCAAACGCATGCGCGAGCTCGAACAGCAGGCCTCGCTTGTCGCCCGTGCCGACATTCCCGTCCTGATCCTCGGCGAAAGCGGCACCGGCAAGGAAATCCTCGCCCTCTTCACCCACAAAATGTCCTCCCGCAGCCAGCACACCTTCCTCAAGGTCAACTGCGCCGCCGTCCCCGCCGACCTCCTCGAAAGCGAGCTCTTCGGCTACGAGCAGGGCGCCTTCACCGGGGCCGTCAAAACCAAGCCCGGCAAATTCGAAATCTGCAGCGGAGGCACCATCTTTCTCGACGAAATTGGCGAAATGCCCGCCATCCTCCAGGCCAAGCTCCTTCAGGTCCTGCAGGACGGCACCTTCTCCCGGCTCGGCAGCCGCTCGCCCATGAAGGTCGACGTTCGCGTCATCGCCGCCACCAACATCAACATGAAAGAGGCCATGGCGCAGAAAACCTTCCGGGAAGATCTTTACTACCGCCTGAACGGCTTTACCCTCAGCATCCCCGCGCTCCGCAACCGTAAGGAAGAGATCCCTGTCCTCGCCGATTACTTCATGCGCAAGGCCGCCAAACGGTACAACCGGACGCCGCTCCCCTTCTCCCCCGATCTCACGCACGCCCTCACTGGGTACGTCTGGCCCGGCAACATCCGCGAGCTCGAAAACGTCATCAATCGCTATCTCGTGCTCGGCGAAGAACAGGCCATTCTCGACGAGCTCTTGCCCGCAGGAAACGTAGACACCCGCTTCGGAATCGCGGCCGACGCCGGCAGTCCCGGCGGCCTCAAGCAGATGGTGCGCAGCCTTAAAGGCTCGGCGGAAGCCACGGCAATTCAACAGGTTTTGGAGGGTGTCGGATGGAATCGGAAGGCAGCAGCAAACGATTTGCAGATCAGCTACAAAGCCCTGCTCTACAAGATCAAGCAATACGATCTGTCGCCCCCCGGGGCGGCCTGAATCACCAGCCCGGCACCGCGTCCGCCGTCACGTATCGCGTCGTGATCCGCTTTGAACATCACGCCGTGCGCGGCTTCGCCCAGGCCCATGAGCTCGGCTCTATCGAGCATCTGCTCCGCAACGCGCCCCAGCACCCGCTCCATTCGATCCGGCTCACCTCGCCCGAAACAGGCGAAGTCCACGAAGTCTCCGTGCGCGACGCAAAGGCGATCTTCTTCGTCCGAACCTTCGACGGCGACCTCAACCACCGCGCCCTCCACTTCCACGAGAACGCCCCCGTCATGGAAGGACTCTGGGTCCGCGTCCGCTTCCACGATGGCGAGCTCATCGAAGGCCTCATCAGCAACACCCACGATTACGTTCTCGGCGACGGTTTCTTCATGATGCCCACCGACCCCAACGGTAACAACCGCCTGATCTACGTCATGAAAAGCAAACTGCGCGACTTCAACGTCCTCGGCATCCGCAACGCACCCAAGATCCCCGTCTTCTAGCTCATTCCGGCACCTGCCATCCCGCACCCGTCTGCGCCAGCGTCAACGTGGCTGGCGACGGCGATCCAAGCTCCTTCGCCAGATCCGGAAACGCCCGCGCCACATCCGCGTCTTTGGCCCAGACCGGTACGTCCCGCAGCGCATAGTGGTAGGTCACCTGCGACTCCAGAAATCCGTCGCTCCCCTTCGCCGGCGCCGTAAAGCTGTCAATCCCCGTCACCTCGCGGTATCCATAGCAGAACCGCGGCGCCGACTTTTGCCCGTAGTCCGAAACCGTATACCGGTCAATGTGGATCGCCGGCTCCGCCCCGCGCTCCAGCAGCTTCGCGTTCACCAGCGTATCCAGCTGCGCCATCTCCGCCTTCGACGACGTCTCATACGGAAACCGCAGCGCCTGCTTGTACAGGCAATCCGGGTGCTCTGCCAAGTACTTCGTAACGCCCTTCTTGAAGTTGTCCGGGCTCGCTTGCGGCGCCAGATGACACCCACTCGTCCCCAGCAGCAAAGCGGCCCCACCCACCGCAGCAATCAGACCTCTCCCCGTAACGCCTACCTGTACCTTGCCGTGCATGCCTTGCTCCTCATACATCAAGTAAGCAATCATCATGCCACGCCCACCACTCCCCTCGCCGAACCCACCGCTTGCGATCGGGCTCGCACACCCGGTAAGCTTACCGCGCGTGGCACTCCGCACTCCCTGTAAACGTTTACTCCCGAAAGGAAGCGTTCCCCTCATGTCCACCACCCCCCGCCTGCTTACGCTCGCCCTCGCTCTGCTCGCCGTTGGCGCACACGCCCAGCAGGCCCCCCCGGCCACCCTCTCCATCGACCTCAGCAAGCCCCTCCACCCCGTCAGCCCAACCCTCTACGGCCTCATGACCGAAGAAATCAACTACTCCTACGACGGCGGCCTCTACGCCGAGATGGTCCGCAATCGCACCTTCGCCGAGCGCGACCTCTCCCATCCCGCTCACTGGTACCTCGTCCAGGACGGCAACGCCGCCGCCGACATGCAGCTCGATCGCACCGAAGGTCCCAGCGACGCCCTCCAATCCAGCCTCAAGATCGACGTCACGAAGGCCGACCCCAAAAATCAGGCCGGCGTCTTCAACGAAGGCTGGTGGGGCATGGCGCTCCGCCCCGGCGTCGCCTACAAAGGCTCCTTCTACGCCAAGGCAGACGCCGCCGGCCTCGGCCCCATCACCGTCTCGCTGATGAATGACAACTCAGCCAAGACCATCGCCACCGCCACCACCGCCGAACCCTCCACCGACTGGAAACAGTTCGAGTTCACCCTCACCACCCCGGCCAAACTCGACCCCTCCGTCGAGAACCACCTGATGCTCACCGTCGGCCACCCCGGCAAGCTCTGGATCGACCTCGTCTCCCTCTTCCCGCCCACCTACAAAAACCGCGCCAACGGCAACCGTCCCGACATCATGCAAAAGATGGCCGACATGCACCCCACCTTCCTCCGCCTCCCCGGCGGCAACTACCTCGAAGGTGACACCGTCGAAGAGCGCTTCCAGTGGAAGCAAACCATCGGCCCTCTCGTCGACCGCCCCGGCCATCCCAGCCCCTGGCGCTACCAATCCACCGACGGCCTCGGCCTGCTTGAGTTCCTCGAGTGGACCGAAGACCTAAACATCCAGCCCGTCCTCGCCGTCTACGCCGGCTACTCGCTCAAGGGTACCCACATCAACCCCGGCCCGCCACTCTCCCCCTTCGTCGACGACGCCATGGACGAGCTTGAGTTCGTCACCGGTGACACCTCCACCAAGTGGGGAGCCGTCCGCGCCAAACTCGGCCACCCCGCACCCTTCCCCCTCGGCTACGTCGAAATCGGCAACGAAGACTGGTTCGACCGCTCCGGCAGCTACGAAGGCCGCTACGCCCAGTTCTACAAAGCCATCAAAGCCAAGTACCCCCAGCTCCAACTCATCGCGACCGCGCCCATTAAGCGCATGAAGGCCGACGTCCAGGACGACCACTATTACCTGCGCGCCGGTGACATCTTCAAAGACGCCATCCACTACGACAAGACCGACCGCAACGGCCCCAAGATCTTCGTCGGTGAGTGGGCCACCCGCGAAGGCTCTCCCACCTCCAACTTCGGCGCAGCCCTCGGAGACGCCGCCTGGATGACCGGCATGGAACGCAACTCCGACCTCATCATCCTCGCCTCCTACGCCCCCCTCTTCGTCAACATCAACCCCGGCGGCATGCAATGGGAGTCCGACCTCATCGGCTACAACGCCATGTCCTCCTACGGCTCGCCCTCCTTCTACGCCCAGTCCATGTTCGCCCAGTACCTCGGCACCTCCGTCCCACAAAGCTCGGTCACCGGTGCCGGCGAGCGCTTTTTCTACTCCGTCACCAACGACCCCGCCAAGGGCGCCGTCTACCTCAAACTGGTCAACGCCTCCTCCGACCCGCAACCCGTCTCCATCGCACTTGACGGCGCACCTAGCCTCGCAAAACGCGGCACCCTTGTCACCCTCTCCGGCACCAACTCCGCCGAAACCAACACCATCACCAACCCAACCCGCATCGTCCCGGTCAAAACCGAACTGCGCGTGGATGGCAACCACTTCAACCACACCGTCCCGCCCAACTCCGTCCAGGTCATCGAGCTGTCAACCAAATAACCAACCCCGGGGAACTTCGACCGAGCACGGAACGCGTTCGGAGTTCCCTCTTTTACAATCAACCCCGTGAGCACCTCCGCAACCGATACCTCCCCCCGCACCCGCATCGAAGCCCCCCGCCCACTCCTCACTCTCCGCCCAGCCACCCCCGCCGACGCCGACATGCTCGCCCTCGTCGGCCGCGCCACCTTCCTCCAAAGCTACGCGCACGACCTCACCGGCACAGACATCCTCCTGCACAGCGAGCACCAGCACGCGCCCGCCATCTACACCGCCTGGCTCGAAGGCCCCGACTCCGCCTGTTGCTTGGTCGAAACCCCCACCGGCGCTCCCGTCGGCTACGCCGTCCTCTGCCCGCCCGACCTCCCCGTTCCCCTCCATCGCGACGACCTCGAACTCAAACGCATCTACGTCCTGCACCGCTTCCAGGGCGGCGGCGCCGGCAGCGCTCTCCTTCGCTGGGCCATGGACGAAGCCCGCCGCCGCAACGCGCCGCGCCTCCTCATCGGCGTCTACGGCCAGAACCACCCCGCCATCGCCTTCTACCGGCACCACGGCTTCGAAGCCATCGGCACCCGGCAGTTCCTGGTCGGCACCACCCTGCACGACGACCTTGTCCTCGCGATCAGCCTCGCGCCCGCCCGCTAGATCTCCGGATAAAAGTCGAAAAACGCATCCAGGCTCAGCCGCAGCTGCGCCTCAATCGCCTCGCGCGATCCCTCCAGCACGTGCATCGTCACCCGTGCCTCGTTCCCGTTCTTCAGCTTGATCGGAGCCTCACTCACCTCAGCCACTTCGTCGGCCGGCAGCAGTCTCATTCCATACACCAGGGTCAGGTTTGCCATTCCTCCATTCTCGCGCATCCTTCTCCCTCTCTTATCGGCACAAATCGGCAAACCTTTAGCCCCACACCCAAACTCGCCGCCGCCCTCCCGCAGAACCCGTCCACCAACCGCGGCCTGAATCCTTCGAGCATTTCCAGCATTTACACTAAGCAGGCCCCTTATGCCAGACGTCACCATTCGCGACACCGTCATCCTCGGCTCCGGCTGCTCCGGCCTTACCGCCGCCATCTACGCCGCCCGCTCCAACCTCAAGCCCCTCGTCCTCGAAGGCCACGAACCCGGCGGTCAGCTCTCCATCACCACCCTGGTCGAAAATTTTCCCGGCTGGCCCGACGGCATCCAGGGCCCCGAACTCATCGAAAACATGAAGAAGCAGGCCACTCGCTTCGGTGCCGAGCTCCGCATGGGCCACCTCGACAAGATCGACCTCTCCCAGCGCCCCTTCCGCCTCCAGATCGGCTCCGACGAAGTCCTCGCCCGTACCCTCATCATCGCCTCCGGAGCCTCCGCCCGCTGGCTCAATCTCCCCTCCGAGCAGGAACTCATCGGCTACGGCGTTTCCTCCTGCGCCACCTGCGACGGCTTCTTCGCCTCCGGCAAAGACATCGCCGTCATCGGTGGCGGCGACTCCGCCATGGAAGAAGCCCTGTTCCTCACCCGCTTCGCCAAAAAAGTCACCCTGGTCAACCGCTCCGAGCAGTTCCGCGCCTCCAAAATCATGCTCGAGCGCGCCGTCGCCCATCCCAACATCGAGTTCATGACCAATACCACCGTCGAAGAAGTCCTTGGCGTCGAAGAAAAAGACGTCAAAGGCCTCCGCCTCAAAAATCGCAAGTCCGGCGAAGAAACTACCTTGCCCGTCTCCTTCATGTTCCTCGGCATCGGCCACGAGCCCAACGCCAAAGCCTTCCACGGCCTCATCGACCTCGACCCCGACGGCTACATCCTCACCCAGGACGACGTCCACTGCACCCTCGACGGCCAAATCCTCCCCGGCGTCTACGCCTGCGGCGACATCCAGGACCGCCGCTACCGCCAAGCCATTACCGCCGCCGGCTCCGGCTGCATGGCCGCCCTCGAAGTCGAAAAATACCTCGAAGAACACGGGCGATAGCGCTGTTCTCCCGCGATGCGGGTGCGCGCACCGTTCGCCAACCGCAAGCGAATCTTAACTTGCCCACCTGACAATTCGGATCTAGCTTCTATGGGTAACCTCTAACAGGTTACCCATGGGGCCATCATGATCGTTCGACGCGTCTCTCCCTGCCTCTTTCTATCGGCCGGACTGTTTGCCAGCCTAGGCACATCCCTGCCGGCACAAACCCTCAGCATCGATGCAGCCGCCGGCCAGCACCCCATCAACCCAAACATCTACGGCATCGTCAACTACGGCCTCGACCCCACCTTCGCCCAGGAAATCAAGGTCCCCAACATCCGCTGGGGCGGCGACGGCGCCACCCGCTACAACTGGCTGGTCGACTCCAGCAACTCCGGCTTCGACTGGTACTTCATGGGCGGCAACGGCTCCGCCAACCCCGTCCCCGGCGCCTCCGCCGACCAGATGATCAACACCTTCAAGCCTGCCGGCGCCGGCGCCCTCATCACCATCCCTATCATTCCCTACGTCAACAGCACCTCCGCCTGGACCTGCTCCTTCCCCACCTCGGTCTACGGCGCCCAGCAGTCCACCAACCCCTACGTCCATCCCAACGGGGAGAACTGCGGCAACAGCCTCACCCCCAGCGGCACGCAGCTCACCGACACGAACATCCTCGCCAACCATATTCCCAACACCGTCACTCTCCAGCAGGGCTGGGTCCAGCACCTCGTCGGCACCTTCGGATCAGCCGCGCACGGTGGCGTCCCCTTCTACCAGCTCGACAATGAACCCGGCGGCTGGTCCAACACCCACCGCGACGTCGAACCCACCGAGCCGGCCTACAGCACGGTCGTCTCCCTCGGCCAGCAGTACGCCGCCATGATCAAGCAGGTGGATCCCACAGCCATGGTTCTCGGCCCGTCCGACTTCACCCTCGGCGGCTGGATCGGCACACCAGCCCAGCAAAACAATCTCTACGCCGGCCAGTACTACCTCCAACAGATGGCCGCCTACAACGCGCAAACCGGCAAGCGCGTCCTCGACTACTTCGACGAGCACTACTATCCCCAGTTCTCCTCCCCCGCCACCCAGCTCGCCTCCACCCGCACCCTCTGGGACCCCACCTACAACGGCGGCACCTGGGTCGAACAGTACTTCTTCGACGGCCCCATGCAGCTCATCCCCCGCTTCCACCAGTGGATCACCCAGTATTACCCCGGCACCAAGCTCGCCTTCTCCGAGTACTCCATCGACAGCGGAAACAAACTCATCACCGACGCCCTCGCCGAAGCCGACGTCCTCGGCATCTTCGGCCAGCAGGGCGTCGACTTCGCCAACATGTGGAGCCCACCCGCACCCACCGACCCCATCGCCTACAGCTTCCGCCTTTTCCGCAACTTCGACGGCCAGGGCGGTCAGTTTGGCGCTACGGGCATCGCGGCCAGCAGCTCCAACCCCGGCAACCTCTCCGTCTACGCCGCGCAGCGCTCCACCGACAACGCGCTCACCGTCCTCGTCCTCAACAAAACCACCGCCGCCATCCAAACCTCGCTCGCGATCGCCGACTTCACCCCAGCACCCGCCGCCACCGTCTTCAGCTACAGCAACGCCAACCTCAGTCAAATCACCGCCGCTGGCATCGCCCCCATCGCGTCCAATTCCCTCATCTACAACTTCCCCGCGTACTCGGCGACCGTCTTCGTCATCGAGGGAGCGCAGGCCTCGCCGCAGCTGCTCGCAAACGGCGCCTACAAAATAGAAAGCTTCGCCAACGCCCTCGTCCTCGATGATCCCGCCGCCTCCAAGGCAGCCGGCGTACAAATCATCCAATGGCCCGCCAACAACGGCCCCAACCAGCATTGGACCTTTAGCTACTCCGGCACGGCCTACACCATCCAGAGCGTCTCCAGCGGCGAGTTCCTCACCGACCCGAACACGTCCGGCGAAACCCGCGGCCCCCTCCAACAGCAACCGCTCACCGCCGGAAACACCGCCCAGCTCTGGTCCGTCAGCGGCGCTCCCGGCAGGTACGTCCTGCGCAACAAAGCCACCGGCCTCGTCATCGCCGACCCCAACTCGGGCACCGGCTGGGGCGCCGGCATGATCGTCGAAACGCCTACCTCCGGAACCAACGAAAGCTGGATCATCCAGTAAATCGTCCACCCCAGCAGCGAAGGCTCCTCCCACCCGGAGGAGCCTTCGTTCTTTTCACCTTCGCCACAACCGCTCCCGCAGCGCACCCGCCGCTCACGAACACCCCGTCCTGAGTCGCCCCCATCCACCGCCGCATCCCACTACCTGACCCCGCCGACCTCCTCGGCCCAAAGGACCCCATGCGCTACAACACCCTCGGCCACACCGGCCTCCTCGTTTCCGAAAGCTGCCTCGGCACCATGACCTTCTCCGAAGCCTCCGAAAGCATCTGGAAGTCCATCGCCGGCGTCAATCAGACCGCCGCCGACCAGCTCCTCAAGACCTCCATCGACGCCGGCATCAACTTCGTCGACACCGCCGATGTCTACTCCGCCGGAAAATCCGAAACCATCCTCGGCCAGTCCCTCCGGAATCTCGGCATCGCCCGCAAAGACCTCGTCATCGCCACCAAGGCCTACGGCCGCACCGGCCCCGGCCGCAACGATGTCGGCGCCTCCCGCGGCCACATCCTCGACGCCGTCGAAGCCTCGCTCAAGCGCCTCTCGACCGACTACATCGACCTCTACCAGATCCACGCCACCGACCTCGTCACCCCCATCGAAGAAACCCTTCGCGCCCTCGACACCCTCGTCCAGCACGGCAAGGTCCGCTACACCGGCGTCTCCAACTGGCATGCCTGGCGCATCCAGAAAGCCCTCTCCTTCTCCGAACACAAAAACCTCGCCAAGTTCGACACCCTCCAGGCCTACTACTCCATCGCCGGCCGCGATCTCGAGCGCGAAATCATCCCACTCCTCGAAGACTCCAAAACCGGCCTTCTCGTCTGGAGCCCCCTCGCTGGCGGCCTCCTTTCCGGCAAATTCTCCCGCGAGCACCAGAAGCCCGAGGGCTCCCGCCGCTCCGAGTTCGACTTCCCCATCGTCGACAAAGACCGCACCTGGCGCATCCTCGACGTCCTCACTCCCATCGCCAAATCCCACAACGTCTCCGTCGCCACCGTCACCCTCGCCTGGACCCTCGCGAAACCCTTCGTCACCTCCGTCATCATCGGTGCCAAAAAGCATAACCAGCTCGTAGAAAACCTCGCCGCGACCGATCTCCAGCTCACCCCCGACGAGATCCGGCAGCTCGACGAAGTCTCCGCCCTCCCGCCCGAGTACCCCGGCTGGATGATCCCTTTCCAAAACAGCAATCGCCTCGCCGACGTCCCCCGCCCCTCCAGTGCCCACCCCGACGACGAAAAGTAATCCGCCCCGCCACAAACACCTCGGCCCTCCAGCATCACCGGGGGGCCGACTCACGTGGGTTGCCTAAAACTTGTGAAACATAAAAAAGGCCCCCGCAATCAGGCACCCAAACGCCACCGCATGGTTCCAGTGCAGCTTGTCCCCGAAGTAAAACACGCTGAACACCCCAAACACGCTCAAGGTAATCACCTCCTGCATCACCTTCAGCTGGTCCGGCGAGAACGTCCTCGCCCCAATCCGGTTCGCCGGCACCTGCAGGCAATACTCGAACAGGGCGATCGACCAGCTCACCAAAATCACCTTCGGCAACGCCACCTCCTTGTACTTCAGGTGGCCGTACCACGCGAACGTCATAAAGATGTTCGACCCGATCAGCAGCACAACAGTCCACATCTCCCTGTAGATGCGCGACGCTCCACGCTACTCCGCCATGATCATCACCGGTCGGCTTGATGGACGCCGTCACCGTGTTCCCTCCTCGCCCCCCATCTCCTCCACACTCTGCTCCGTCATCACAGTCTCAGTCAGGTTTCGCCCACCCGCCCACTTCCCTTCACCGTCACTGTCCCAGAACAATCTCCTCCACCGTCCCGCGCAAATGATTCCGCGGCGAAATCCGGCCCTTCACCCACTTCCTTGGTTCATCCCCTCAGTCGCCACGGCCTCTCCTGTCATCGCTCAAACACGTTTGTCGCCTCAAGCAGTCCCTTCTTTGCATGCAGTCCTGCCCACCCAGACGGCGCCCCCCGTCCCGAGGACCTCTACACTCTAGGAGATGTCTATCCAAGAAAACCTGGACCGCGTCCGCGAAGAGGTCGCCGCGGCTTGCCGACGCGCTAACCGCCGCCCCGAGGACGTCCGCCTCATGGCCGTCTCCAAAGTCCATCCCGTCGAAGCCCTGCTGGAAGCCCACGCCGCCGGCCAGCGCCTCTTTGGTGAAAATCGAGTCCAGGAGTTTGCCGCCAAGTTCGATCGGCTCGAACAAACCCAGCCCAAAACGCTCGCCGCCGACTTCCACCTCATCGGTCCCCTCCAAAGCAACAAAACCACCCGCGCTGCCGAGCTCTTCCAGTCCATCGACACCGTCGACTCCCTCAAAACCGCCCAGCGCCTCTCCTCCGCCGCCGTCGCCCTCGGCAAAACTCTCCCCATCCTCATCGAAGTCAAGCTCTCCCCAGAAGACACCAAGCACGGCATCGCCCCTGACCTCCTTCCCAACCTACTCACCAGCATCGCCCCCCTTCCCGCACTCACGCTCGCCGGCCTCATGACCGTCCCCCCCTGGTCCACCGAAGGGGAAACCGCCCGCCCCTACTTCCGCCACCTCCGCGCCCTGCGCGACCACCTCCAGCTCACCCACCCCACCCTCACGGAGCTCTCTATCGGCATGTCCAACGACTTCGCCGTCGCCATCGAAGAGGGCTCCACCACCGTTCGCATCGGCACTGCCATTTTCGGTCGGCGTCCATCCTCCAGTCCGGCCCAGACTCCGATGCCGGCTCCGACCTCAACTGCGCTCCCAAATCCGATCCAGAATCCCACTCCGTCAGAGTGACGTTTCCCTCTGTGTTCGCATCCAATTCGCAGCTTCCCGTTAAGCGCGCACGATCCGCTACGGCTTCAGGAAAGAGCGAACCAATGCCGAACACCCAAGAGGAAGTTGTTGTTGTCACCCCGGCCCAGAACCCCTGCGTCGATACCGTCGACGATAACAAGGTCGAGCAGTTTATTGACGAAAAGCTCATCGGCGAACGCATCCGCCGCCTCCGCCTCAAGCGCTCCATGGGCCTCGTTGAGCTCGGCACACGCACAGGCCTCTCCGCATCGTTCCTCTCGCAGCTCGAGACCGGCCGCGTCGTCCCCACCATCCGCAACCTTGCCAAGCTCGCTCTCGTCTTCGAAAAAGACCTCTCCTACTTCTTCCGTCTCGAGAAAAACCTCACCCTGCGTACCCTTAGGAAGTCGGACCGCGTCCGCCTCAACCTCAATATCAAGGGGAAGTCGCGCTTCATCTCCGAGTCCCTCGGGTCACTCGTCCCGGACCGCCGCATGATCCCCTGCCTCGCAGAGTTTATTCCCGGTGGAACGCGCTGCGACTTCACACCCCGCATCTTTCGCGGCCTGGAACTGGTTTACATCCTCGAAGGCGCCGTCTGCCTCGAAACCACCTCCGAGCAGCAGCTTCTTACCGTCGGCGACGTAGCCTGCCTGGACGCGAAGACCAAACGCCACTACCACTGCACCGGAGAGCAGCCCGCAAAGGTCATGATCATCACCTTCCCGCAGGAGTAGCTCGGCAGAATGCGCTACAATCCCGGCCGGTCACATCCCGTTCCGCTGCTCAATCACATACTGTAAACCTTCCTCCCAACTCATTCCCATGTTGCGTGCCAGGCGCATGCAGTGATTGAAAAATGGTACGTCTGCGGCGGTTGGACAAGCCTGCTCCAGTAAAGTCACTTCCCTCGTCTCATCTTGACTGCGTGTCATGTTGTTCACTCCACAACGAGCGGCAACATAGTCCCTTCGCATCACGGCAGGCTATCCCACCATCGTCGCAGTCCCGTACGAGACCCCTGACGGAGCCTCGTACGTGCCGCACTCGCACTCCTTATCGGCCAAATCCCTTGGCATACCCGCGCTCAAACGACTCCCGGTACACCCGCTTAAACTCGTTCCGATCGATTCCCTGCGGCGAATCCGGAATGTGCTTGTACGTGTCCACATGCGTCGGCCGGTAGCTGTGCCCGTGCTGAAAATCCGACTCCCCCTGCGAGAACCCAGCCGAGTACCCCTGCCGCGCCGCCATGTTCACCTGCCCGTTCTCACGGTAGTAGTCGTCATACCCACGCGGAGCCGTCCAGTCCGGCCCATACGCAGCCGGCGGCGGCGGTCCCTGCGCCAAAACATCGTGCGATACCCCACTCAGCAACAAACCCGCAAACATCGCGCCGGCAAACCATCCGTTCCGTTTCATCCTCAAATTCCTTTCCGTGTCCCCAGGGAGATCTTCGCTCCACATCCATCTCAGACCCGAAGGCACCGCCCAAAGTTGCTCCCATTCCCCCGCTCGTCGTCCATCCTTTCCCAAAATGGGAACGCCCCACACCGCACGCAACCACTCCACAAATCCGCGCCGCGTCCCGCCCACGTACCTTTCCCAGAAGACTGATCTCCTGCTGTACCTCCATCTGCTCGGTCCTCCCTAACGCAAAGAGGGAACCCCATAGGGCTCCCTCTTTGCCGTCGGCCAGCAAGCCTACTTCGCCGCATTTTCGAGCTGCGTCCACTCCTCGTCGCTCAGAGTCACGTTCACCGCCGCCACATTCTCCTCCAGGTGCTTCACGCTCGAAGTCCCCGGAATCGGCAGCATCACCGGGCTTCGGTGCAGCAGCCAGGCCAGCGAAAGCTGGCTCACCGTCGCCCCATGCTTCTTCGCCGCCTCGTCCAGTGGCCCACCCGGCGCCGCCAGCTTGCCCCCCGCCACCGGAAACCATGGAATAAACGCAATCCCCTGCTTCTCGCAGTAGTCCACCACATCCTCATGCTTCCGGTCGCCGATGTTGTACTGATTCTGCACACTCACGATCTTCACAACCTTCTGCGCCTGCTCAATCTCATGCGACTTCACCTCGCTCAGCCCCACGTGCCGGATCTTGCCCTGCCCCTGCATCTCCGCAATCTTGCCCAGCGACTCCTCAACCGGCACCTGCGGATCGATCCGGTGCAGCTGCCACAGGTCAATCCGCTCCAGCTTCAGCCGCCGCAGGCTCATCTCCACTTCCTGCTGCAGATACTCCGGCCGCCCACACACCGGCCACTGCCCCGGCCCCGTCCGCACCAGCCCACCCTTCGTCGCAATCACCATTCCTTTGCCGTACGGCGCCAGCGCCTCGCCAATCAGCTGCTCACTCACATACGGCCCATAGCTGTCCGCCGTATCGATCAGATTGATCCCGAGCTCCGGCACCCGCCGCAGCACCCGCTTCGCCTCCTCCCGATCCTTCGGCTCGCCCCAGATGCCCTCGCCCGTTAGGCGCATCGCCCCATAGCCCATCCGGTAAACCGTCAGATCCCCGCCCAACGCAAACGTCCCACTCGCCGCCGCCTGCACCTGTTCCGCTGTCCCGCTACCCGTGTTTGCCATACTCCATTCGATGCCTCTCCACCCCCCACGGTGCACGCTCAAACCGCCGCAGCCGCCACCCGCGCCCCCACCCGCAGCAGTTCGCCCTCCCCCAGCACATGCACCCGCTCCTCCACGCCCATCCGCCGAGCCTCCGCCATCAGCCGCACCGGCGGCTCCTCCATCGGCTCCCGCCCCAGCCGAAACGTCCCAAAGTGCATCGCCACCATCTGCTCCGCGCCCGTCTCCAGAAACCCCCTTAACGCCTCCTCCGGGCTCGTATGCACCGCGCGGTAGCTGTCCGGGAAGTACGCTCCAATCGGCAGCAGCGCCACCTCCGGCCGCAACCTCCGCCCGACCTCCCGAAACCCTTCGAAGTACGCCGTATCCCCCGAGTGATACACGCTATGTCCCCCCGCAGCAATCACATACCCCCCAAACCCCCGGTGTGTGTCCTTGAACATCCGCGCCCCCCAGTGACGCGCCGGCGTCATCGTCACCCGGAGCCCCGCCACCGTCAGCTCCTCCCACCACGCCATCGCATGCACCCGCCGAAATCCCAGCCGCTCCACCAGGTCCTCCACCCCCCGTGGAACCACCACCTCCGGCGCCTCCCCCGTCAGCCGCCGCGTCCGACGGATCACCCGCCGCAGACTCGCCACATTCAGGTGATCCATATGCGCGTGCGTCAAAAACACCGCATCGATCGCCGGCAGCTCCGCCACCCGCAACCCCGGGTGCCGTTGCCGCCGCATCACAATCAGCCGCTTCGCAAACACCGGATCCACCAGCACCCGCTTCCCCGCCAACTCCAGCAGAAACGACGAGTGCCCGATGAACGTCACCCCCATTCCCCCCTCCCCCACCGCCTCAAAGCTCCGCGACTCCCCCGCGATCGGCCGCTCGTGACTTTCCCGCACCAACCGCCACATCTGCCCCAGTTTCTTCCGTCGCCAGCCCGCCATGCGCCTGTCCCTCTCGCGTACTAGATGATGGACGCGCATCCTCCGATCCAGGCTTCACCTCCCCCCAGCCGCTCCCGAACCAGTCGCTCCCGAACCAGCCGCTTCCGAACCAGCCACCCGCCCCAATCCCGCATCTCTATACGCGTACCTACCAGCGCGGCGCGTCGGCTCTTTCACGCTCGCCAGGAGATCCGTCCGTTGGAATCCAACACCTCCGCCCCCGGCCTGCAACCCGCGGCGACCCCGTCCCCGCAAACCACCTCAGACGCCGCGGCCGCCACCAGGCTTGACCGCACAGACCACACCGTTGCCCACGTCGACCCCCTTCGCCAGCGCATCTGGGACCACGTCTCCCACACCCCCCTCCACAGTCTCTGGGACCTGCAGGGAGTTCCCGTCAGCGTCATCGCGAAACGCTTCTTCAACAGCTTCACCGACGACAACCTCCTGTCCCGCGCCGCGGAGCTCGGCTACTACTTCCTCTTCGCCCTTTTTCCCACCCTGGTCAGCGCCTCCTCCATCCTCGGCCTCGCCGCAAAACGCGCCTCCACCATCTACGTCAAGCTGCTGGACTACCTCGCGCTCGTCATCCCGCCATCCGCCTTCTCCATCGTCGTCCAAACCTTCAACCAGACCACCGCCGCCTCCACCGGCGGCAAAATCACCCTCGGCCTCGCCGCCGCACTCTGGTCCGCCTCGGTCGGCTTCGCCGCCATCCAGGACACCATGAACAACGTCTACAAGGTCAAGGAAACCCGCCCCTACTGGAAGGCCCGCGGCTCCGCCATCCTGGTCACCGTCCTCCTTTCCATCATGGTCACCTCCATCCTGGCCAGTCTCTTCCTCGGCGACTTCACGGCCAACTACTTCAGCCACACCCTTTCCCCGCACACCGTCGCCATCGGCATCAGCACCGCCGTCCGTGTCCTTTCCTGGATCGGCGCCACCGCCCTGCTCATGCTCCTCTTCAGCACCATCTTCTACTTTGCCCCCGACGTCAAAAACAAGCGCTGGCACTGGTTCACCCCCGGCGCCGCCTTCGGCATCTTCGGTTGGCTCGTCGCCTCCATCGCCCTCCGCGTCTACCTCCACTACTTCGACAATTACTCCGTCACGTACGGCTCCCTCGGCGCCGTCATCATCCTCCTCACCTGGTTCTACATCACCGGCCTCATGCTGCTCTCCGGCGCCGAGGTCAACTCCGAAATCGCCGCCGCCGTCACCGAAAAAACCCTTAAACAACAGGGCGCCATCCCCAAACACGCCACCGCCGACCCCGACCACCCCATCGACTGCACCACCAACCCCGAAGACTGCAACAACCAAACCAACACCGCCTGACTAACCCCTCCCTCCGCAATCAAAGGTAGTTGCCGTTGTAGCTCGCAGTTGCCTGCCGTTGTAGCTCGCAGTTGCCTGCCGTTGTAGCTCGCAGTTGCCCTTGTTGTCGTCGTTGCACTTGCACTTGTCGTTGCCCGTTCCACCGTCGTCATCCTGAGCAAAGCGAAGGACCCCTGTAGTTGCTGTTGCGGTTGCGGTTGCGGTTGCGGTTGCTGTTGCCGTTGCGGTTGCTGTTGCTGTTGCGTTGCGGTTGCGGTTGCGTTGCGGTTGCTGTTGCCGCTGCGTTTGCTGTTGCGGTTGCTGTTGCCGTTGCCAGCTCCACCGTCGTCATCCTGAGCAAAGCGAAGGACCCCTGTAGTTGCCGTTGCGTTTGCTGTTGCCGTTGCGCTTGCCGTTGCCAATTCCACCGTCGTCATCTTGAACGAAGCGAAGGCCCCCCGCATTTGCCCTTGCCCGTCCTACCATCCTGATCCTGAGCAAGGCGAAAGCCCCGCCTTTACTCCTCTCGTGCATCGCCCATCTCCCGTCCAAACTGAGCAACAAAACCCAACCCACCCAAGAACCAACCCATTGGCGTACCAATTCCCCCAAACACCTATACTGGAATCAGAAACAACAAAAAGCCCCGGGAAACCCCCGGGGCTTTTTCATTCCCCTCCGAAAAGGATCAGCAATGCGTCGCAAACCCATCATTCCAAGGATTTTGCACACAAGGTCTCCGGAATCAATAGTCTGCAGCAAACGACATTCCGCAATCCCCTGATTCTAAAGATCCTCGCTACAAAATACCCCCATCCCTAGGGGAGGGGGCACCGGGAAGGAGCCACCCCATCACATCCCATCCGCGGGATCGCCCGGCAACGCCGTCGCCGGTGTTCCCGCCGCCGAGTCGTCCAGCCGGAAATCTCGCGGAATGGCAAACAGCGCCGGATCCGGCTCCGTCCGCACGATCTCTGTCAGCCCCACTTCAGTCCGCTCCTGCCGAGCCCCATCAACCTCCGTCATCCGCACAAACAACCCAAGCTCGACCGAAAACCACGTCTCCGTCTCGCGCCGGCCGCCCGCCGTCGGCCAAACTTCCGCGCTGCCCACCGACATCAACCCGGATACCAGCTTCGTGCCCAGGTGCGTCAGCGTGTATGACGCTCCGCCGCGCGTCTCCCGCTCCGACCGTCCCTTGCTCTCCGCCGCGCTCCGCAGCAGCTCCGGCGTCGTTCCAGACACCAGCTCGCGGCTCCGCAGCTCCGGCGCCGGTCGAACGCTGTAGCGCTTGTGCACCAGGTCCAGCACCACCCCGCGATGCCCGGGAACATCCAGCAGAAACGCCGTCGTCGCCACATTCGTCCGTGGATCCACCATCTCCACGTACGTCGATCCCGCACCGTCGCGCGCCATCCGCCCACGCGTCACCGTCGTTCCGTCGCGCGCCTCCCGCGTTACCACCTGTGTCGCCTTGAACGGCACATCGCGCAGCTGCGCCGAGCTGCCCAGCGACTGCGCTCGCCCAACCACCGCGCCGCCGGTACCCAGCAGCGCCCATCCCATCGCCGCCAACCGCGTCCTTCTCAGCCGATCCAGCCTCATCGCCCTTCTCCTCGCAAATCTGCCTGATCGCGAAACGCCGCGCCCGCTCGTCTGGATTGCATCCTCGACCCAAAATCCCCAACCGAGGACTACACGAAAGTGTTAGCTGGTGCTTCGCCGTTTCACCCCGCGCGCCGAACCGGCAAACCAAACCCCGCAACGCTACAATGCCCCAACACCCCATGAACCTTTACGCTCTGGTCCTCGGCCTCATCACCCTCACGCTGCTCGCCGTCTCCCTCGGCCGCCTCGGCAAGGTCAAGACCAAAGCCGACTACCTCGTTGCCGGCCGGTCGCTCTCCGCCTTCGTCCTCGTCTTCACCCTTCTCAGCTCCTGGATCGGCTCCGGTTCGCTCCTCGCCGGCGCCGAGAATGCCTACCGACACGGCTTTGCCGCCCTCTGGCAGGCCGGCGGCGGCTGGATCGGTCTCCTGCTCATTTACTTCATCGCCCCGCGCGCCCGCAAGTTCGCCCAATACACCATTCCCGACCTGCTTGAAGCCCGCTACTCGCAGGCCGCCCGCGTCCTCGGCGTCCTCGCCATCCTGCTCGCCTATACCGCCATCACGTCCTACCAGTTCATCGGCGGCGGCGACATCCTCCACCTCATCTTCCCCACCGCGGTCTCGCCCATCCTTGGCCGCTACATCCTCGCCGCCTTTGTCATCCTGCTCACCGCCATCGCCGGCATGAGCTCGGTCGCCTACATGGACCTCTTCATCGGCCTGCTCGCAACCTTCACCCTCTGCCTCGCCCTTCCTGTTCTGACCCACCTCAACGGCGGTTGGTCTGCTGTGCGCGCCGCCTTGCCCGCCACGCACTTCCAGGTCTTCGGCGACCTTTCCCCCATCCAGGCGCTGGAGCTCTTCCTTCCCACCTGCCTCCTCCTCCTCGGCAATCAGTCCATGTACCAGAAGTTCTTCTCTGCCCGAACCGAGCGGGACGCCTCGCGCGCCGTCGTCGGCTGGATCTTCGGCACCGTCATCCTCGAGAGCGTGATCGTCGCCCTCGCCGTCGTCGGCTCCGCCCTCTTCCCCACCGGCGAGGTCAGCCAGGCGCCCCGCGAGATCCTCGCCTACATTGGCCTGCACGCCTTTCAGCCCGCAGCCACAACCGTCGTCGTCGGACCTTCCGGCGCGGTGCTCACGCATACCGCCCCCGCCGTCTCCGTGCTTCAGGCCAACCTGCTCCCGCTGCTCGGAGCCCTCCTGATGGGAGCCATCTTCGCCAAGGTCATCTCCACGGCCAACAACTGGCTGTTCTCGCCCGCCACCAACCTGGTCAATGACATCTACGTCCGGTACATCGATCCCGACGCCTCCAATCGCCGCATCCTCCTGGTCAGCCGCCTTACCGTCGTCCTGCTCGGAGCCTGGGCGCTGTATCAGGGACTTTACGCACAATCCGTTCTAAAGATGGCTCTCTACGCGTACACCATCTACGGCTCCGCCCTGACGCCCGTCATCCTTGCGGCGTTCTACTGGCGGCGCGCGACCGCCGCCGCGGCCGTCTCGTCGATCGCCACCGGAACCCTCGTCACCGTGCTCTGGGAGCACGTCGCACCGCACCTGCCGACCGCCTTCGGCAAGCGCGATGCGATCCTGCCGGCGTTGCTCACCTCCCTGCTCTGCCTCATCGTCGTCAGTTTTGTCACCCGTCCGCCCAATCTGGCCCACCTCCAATCCCTCGACGAAGCGTAACTTTTTCCAGGCGTAACGGTTTACTATCGTCAGCACGATCACATCATCAAGCTAATTCCTGGGACTTCACCCGAATGATGCTCGCTCATCTTCCAAACATCGTGGCACTCGCGGCACTTCTTGTGCTGCTCGACTGGCTGCGCAGGCGCTACCCCCAGCAGCGGTTCGGTCTCTGGCTCGCCGCGCTGCTGCTGATCTTTGCCGGGGAAATTGCGCGCGCCTTTTTTCTTCTGCCCGGTCCCTGGAACCGCGCCGCCAACGCCCTCGCTCTCAACTGTTATGCCCTGGCGGGAAGCACGTTTTTCTGGGGATCCTTTCCAACGCCGCAGTCGCATCCGCGAGACCGCCTCTACCTGCTTGTCAGCGTTCCTCCCCTGCTCGCCTTCCTGACCCTCTATGCTTTCGGAGTTACAACGCCCGTCTGGTTCTACGCGCTGATCGCGATGGGTTTGCTCACCGGCATCTGGACCGTGATTCGGCTTCAGCTTCCGTACAGGATCCTTGCGCTTCGGATCATGGTTCTTCTGCTGATGGCGGCAAGTGTCCACGCGGGTGACCTACATCTCGCCGCATCCTTGCCGCTGGCGTACACCTATGCGTTTTGCGGTTGGTCGTTCTTCAGCGGTCTGCCGCGAGAAAGCGTTGGCCGAACCGTCATCGTCTCCGGGTTTTCGATCTGGTCGATCTGCCTCCTGACTCATTCCTGGGTTTGCGCCCATCCGAGCCTGATTCCGGTAGCGGCGGAGATCTGGTCGCTGCAGACCTTTGCCGTCACGATCGGCATGCTGCTGGTCGTGTTTGAGCAGCAGGTGGAGCGCAACCGGCATCTTGCGCTGCACGACCAGCTGACGGGTCTGCCGAATCGCCGGCTGTTTGAAGACCGTCTGCAACAGGCGACGCTGCAGGCGCAGCGCACCGGCCAGCGTGTCGCCTTGCTGATGCTCGATCTAGATGGCTTTAAGAGCATCAACGATTCGCTCGGCCACGACGCGGGCGACAAGCTGCTGTGTGATCTGTCGCAGGCCATGCGACAGGTTCTGCGCAGCTACAACACCTTCGCCCGCATCGGGGGAGACGAGTTTGCCATTGTCGCGCCGGACCTGGTGCCGTACCCGAATCAAGCGCGCTCTGCCGCGGAGGCCATTGCCGCGGCGCTGCACAGCACGCTGTCGCAGCCGTTCCCTGTGGGCGAACACACGTTCCTACCCGGATGTTCCATCGGTTGCGCCATCTATCCCGACGACACCGCCGACCTGGCGGAGTTGCATCGCCTCGCCGACGCGCGCATGTACGACCAGAAGCGCGCGAAGCGTGAGCCGGTGAAGGTTGCCCTGAACGAGTTCGAGCCGGCGTCCGCGCAATAAGCCGGACCACGTTGGCTTGCCTGCAGAGCGCCCCGCGGCGCGGTATGCTGGAACGCTGAGAAGCGAGGTGAGACGTCCCGTGAGCAACACCGTGTTCAGCAGTCTTCCCACCGTGCCGTACGAAGGTCCGGACAGCACCAGCGAGCTTGCCTATCGCTGGTACGACGCCGGCAAGGTCGTTCTGGGCAAGCCGCTCAAGGACCACCTGCGCTTTGCCGTCGCCTACTGGCACTCGCTGGTGATGAACGGCTCAGACCCCTTCGGCGCGCCCACCATTCACCGGCCCTGGATGAACCGGTCTGACGCGATGAACGCCGCGCGCGACAAAGCCGACGCGGCCTTCGACCTCTTCCGCGTACTCGACCTGCCCTTCTTTACCTTTCATGATCGCGATGTGGCTCCGGAAGGTGACTCGATCCGGGAATCGCTGGCGAACCTGCACGAGATGGCCGACTACCTTGCGGAGAAAATGTCGGCGTCCAAAACCAAACTGCTGTGGGGCACGGCAAACCTGTTCAGCCACCCGCGTTTCATGTCCGGCGCGGCGACCAACCCGGACCCGGACGTGTTTGCGTACTGCGCAACCATCGTGAAGCACTGCATGGACGTGACCAAGACGCTGGGCGGAGAGAACTACGTTCTGTGGGGAGGTCGCGAGGGCTACGACACGCTGCTCAACACCGACATGGACCACGAGCTTGAGCAGGCGGGACGCTTCCTTTCGCTGGTGGTGGAGTACAAGCACAAGAGTGGCTTCAACGGGCAGATCTTGATCGAGCCGAAGCCGAAGGAGCCGACCAGCCATCAATACGACTTCGACGCGGCGACCGTCTTTGGGTTTCTGAAACGGTTCGGCCTGGAGAACGAGGTGAAACTGAACCTGGAAGCGAACCATGCGCTGTTGGCGGGCCATTCGTTTGAGCACGAGATTGCAACGGCGGCCAACTTTGGCCTCCTGGGCTCGCTCGACGTCAATCGCGGCGACCCGCTGCTGGGATGGGATACGGACCAGTTCCCCAACGAGCTTCAGTCCACCACGCTGGCGATGTACCACGTGCTTCTTGCGGGCGGCCTGGGCAGGGGAGGCCTGAACTTCGATGCCAAGGTGCGACGCCAGTCGATCGATCCGGAAGACCTGGTGCACGCGCACGTGGGCGCGGTGGATCTGTGCGCGCACGCATTCTTACAGGCGGTGAAGCTTGTAGACGAGGGTCGGCTGGCGGCGGCGGTGCGCAACCGGTACTCCGGCTGGAAGACGCCGGAGAACGCGGCGATGCTGCGGGGCGAGCGCTCGCTGGACCAGATTGCCACGCGCGCGGAAGATGCGAACCTCGATCCCAAGCCGCGTTCCGGTCGTCAGGAGAGGCTGGAGAATCTGCTGGCGCGCTCCTTCTAGCGAAACGCGACGCAGCTGCTACGGCGCGAGAGGAAGGCTGTCCGGAGCCACAACCGCTTCCGGGTAGAGACGGTGCAGGTGTTCACGGTAGCGCGTCCGCGCCTGGTTGTATGCAGCTCGCATGGAGGTGTCCGGACGAGCCGTTCGGTCTTCCCGCACACGCACCCAGAGCTCTGCCAGCTGCTCAAAGGTCACGGCGGTGCCACTCGTCTTGCCGTGGGCGAAGGCGGCCTGCATGGCGGCTCCGAGGCATCCTGCCTCGTCTTCTTCGGGAATCTGAATCAGCGCACCGGTGGCGTCGGCCAGCAACTGCGCCCAGGCGGCGGAGCGCGCGCCACCGCCGATCAGAAGGACGCGCTCGGCGGGTGCGCCTTTGAGGATGAGTTCCAGACCGTTCAGGATGCCGAAGCTGACACCCTCGATGACGGCGCGAATGAGGTGCGCGGCCGAGAAGTTGTTGGCGGAGACGCCGACGAGGGAGCCGCGCGCTTCCGGCAGATCGGGCGTGCGCTCGCCGTTGAGGAACGGGACGAAGACGAGTCCGTCGGCGCCTGGCGGCGTGGAGGCGAGTGCACCTTCGATGTCGGCGACGGATCTGCCGAGCAGATCGAGCGTTTGCGTCACCACATTGGTGGCGTTCATGGTGCAGACGAGCGGGAGCCAGCCACCGCTCGAAGAGCAGAATGGGGCGACATTGCCAGTCGGATCGAGCACGGGCGCCTGACGGAACGAGTAGACGGTGGACGAGGTGCCGAGGCTCATCGTGACCACGCCCTCCGTAACGTTGCCGGTGCCGATCGCGCCCATCATGTTGTCGCCGCCGCCGCTCGAAACGATGCACGTGGCGAGGAGGCCGAGCTCTGCCGCGACCTCCGGCCGCAGCGTTCCTACGGCCTCTTCGACTCCGCGCACCTCAGGCAGGGCGTGGAACAGCTGGCCGGTTCCGCCGTCGATTGTGTCCAGCACGTCGCGGATCCAGATGCGTGTCCGAATGTCGAAGAAGGCGGTTCCGGAGGCGTCGCCGGCTTCGGCCCGGAGCTGGCCGGTGAGCCAGAAGTTCAGGTACTCATGCGGTAAGAGAATGTGGCGGACGCGCGCGAAGTGTTCGGGCTCCTCCTCTTTGAGCCAGAGCAGCTTGGAGACGGTATACCCGGTGAGCGGGACGATGCCGAAGCGTCGGAACCAGGAGTCGCGACCGCCCAGGCGACGCAGGAGGTCGCGGTTCTGCGGAGCGGTTTCCGTGTCGTTCCAGAGCTTGGCCGGCCGGATAACCTCGTGGTGTTCGTCCAGCACGACCAGGCCGTGCTGCTGGCCGGAGACGCCCATAGCGGCGACGTCGGCCGCCGGCGCGGCGGCGATGGCCTGGCGCACCGCCGCTTGCAGGGCGTCGACCCACCACCGCGGTTCCTGCTCGCGTGCGCCCGAGGCTCGCTCGATGAGCGCATGCCTGTGATAACCGCGCCCGATGGCCCGACCGTCTGCCCCGACCAGCAGCGCCTTGGTTCCCTGCGTTCCACAATCGATGCCCAGGTACACGTTTTCCCTCTGCGCGCAGCACACGATGCCCAGCTCCGCACAGCCACTATAAGTCGCCGCACCGTGCCGACGCCATGCGTGTCACCGACAGACTGCGCTTGGCCGGGATAGCCAGTCGCACTTTCCTCCGCTATTCTTTTGTCCTTACGTCCGGTGCGCTCGGACGCACCTTCCACGCGACCAATTACACCCGTTTCGGAGTCTCCCTTTGATGCAGCTGCGCACGTTTTTCGTTTCTGTCTCCTTCGTCGCACTAAGCTTTTCCTGTCTCGCCCAGAGAAAACCGGCGGTCAACCCGCTTGCCGGGCATCCGTGGGCAGACATCAGCCTTTCGCCGGACCAGCGTGCGGATCTGGTGCTCAAGGAGCTTACGCTGGCTGAAAAGATCCAGCTGGTGCATGGGATCGGATGGGGACCGCTGCGCGAAGGCGACCCAGTCCCGCCGGACAACAACGGCGGCGCGGGACAGGTGCTTGGCATTCCGCGGCTTGGCATTCCGTCATTGCAGCAGGCCGATTCTGCGGTGGGTGTGCGCATGGCGGCTCCGGGAAGCCGGTATGCCACGCTGCTGCCTTCGGTGCTGGGGGCGGCCGCGTCGTGGGATCCGATGGCGGCGCATCTCTACGGCGATGTGATTGGCCGCGAGCTGCGGGCGCAAGGCTATAACCAATCGATCGGCGGCGGTGTGGATCTCGCGCGTGACCCGCGGAACGGGCGTTTGTTTGAGTACCCAGGCGAAGATCCTGTGCTTGCCGGAACCACCGTTGGGCACCTGATCATGGGCGTGCAGCAGAACCAGGTGATGGGCGACATCAAGCACTACGCCATGAACGACCAGGAGACGGGGCGGACGGTGGTGGATGCGCTGATCTCGCACAAGGCGGCGCGCGAAAGCGACCTGCTGGCGTTTGAGATCGGGATCCGGATCGGCCACCCGGCCAGCGTCATGTGCTCGTACAACAAGGTGAACGGCGATTGGGCCTGCGAGAACGACTGGCTTCTGAACCATGTGCTGAAAGGGAACTGGAAGTATCCCGGATTTGTGGTGTCCGACTGGGAGGCGACGCATACGACGGTGAAGGCGGCGCTGGCGGGGCTCGACATGCAGATGCCGGGAGACGAGTTTTTCGGCAAACCGCTTGCCGATGCGGTGCAGTCTGGGCAGGTACCGATGTCGCGTCTCGATGACATGGTGCATCGCATGCTGCGCTCGATGTTTGCCGCCGGCGTGATCGATCATCCGCCGGCTCCGCGGATGGTGGTGGATCCGTTCAAGGGCCGTGATGATGCGCAACACATTGCGGAAGAGTCGATCGTCCTGCTGAAAAACAAGCAGGACCTGCTTCCGCTGGACGCTTCGGCGATCCGTTCGATCGCTGTCATCGGAGCGCATGCGGATGTGGGCGTGATGTCGGGCGGCGGGTCGGCGCAGGTCGACGCGCCGGGTGGAAATGCGATCAGCCCCGGCCAGCGGACGAAGTGGGGCACTCCTGTTTACTTTCCATCGAGTCCGCTGCGATACCTTCGCGAGCATGCGCCCGGTGCCAAGGTGGACTTCAACCCGGGCACGGATCCTGCGGCTGCAGCAGCGTTTGCGAAGTCCGCAGACGTTGCGATCGTCTTTGCCGATCAGTATATGAGCGAGGGCGGCGACGCTCCCACGTTGTCGCTGCCCGATAACCAGGACGCGCTGATCCAGGCTGTCGCCCAGGCGAATCCGCGAACTGTGGTTGTGCTGGTTACCGGGAATCCGGTCTCCATGCCGTGGGTGGATCAGGTGGGGGCCGTGATGGAGGCCTGGTACCCGGGGATCGGAGGTGGTCAGGCGATCGCCAACCTTCTGTTCGGCAGCGTGACGCCCACTGCCAAGCTTCCAATCACCTTTGCCAAAACAGAAGCCGATCTGCCGCACGATAAAATCTTCGGGCTGAGCTACGCGGCAAAGAATGGTGGTCTACCGGAGCACTGGGTGAATGAAGAGAAGAAAGTCACCTTTCCCGCGGATTACAAGGAAGGTGCTCGTTTCGGTTACAAATGGTTCGACTCCGAGAACAAGGAACCGCTGTTTCCGTTTGGCTACGGACTCTCGTACACCACCTACACGTACAGCGGGTTGACGGTCGATGCCGCCGGGCGATCTGTCACCTTTACGGTAACAAACAGCGGCAAGCGGGCGGGCACGGAGATTGGCGAGGTGTACGTCCAGCTGCCGAGCGCCAGCGGGGAACACTTTCGCCGGCTGGCGGCATGGCAGCGGGTGGCGCTGCAACCCGGCGAGCAGAAGCAGGTGACGGTGGCGATGGAGCCGCTCAGCTACGCGAGCTTTGACGAGAAGACGGACGCGTGGGCATACCTGCCCGGCGAGTACACGATCTCGGTCGGCGGATCTTCGCGCGACCTGCCGCTCAAAGCGACGGCAGTGAACCTCCACTGAGGTTAGGGCGAACTTACAGCAGAGCCGGGCCAAGGTCCGGCTCTGTTTGTTTCACCGACTGGTGCGCCAGCCGGCGGCCCAACATCATGGATGGTCGCTCCACGACGCGGAACATGGCCCAGCCGGTGAACACCGTCAGCACGAGATAAGGCAAGAGCAAACACAGCACACCGAACCGCGCGCCAAACAGATACACCAGGGCGAACAGAACGGTGCCATGCAAGAGATAGACGCTGTAGGACATGCGGCCCAGGCCCTGCAGCAAGCGTCCGCGGAGCAGCCGCAGCACGTGCCGGTGAGACAGGGCAAGAAGAAGGATGCCGGCTCCGCCAACCATCATCACCAGATCGATCGCCGGTGGACCGAGACCCAGCATCACGCGGCTGGCGCGGTCCGGCACCATGAAGAGCAGAAGCGCCACGATGGCAAAGGCGGCGTAGGCTGACCGGCCGAGGCTGCCGAGCCATTGCTCCAGGGCATCTTTGTGGCGCGCCAGGAGGATGCCGTAGACGAAGGCTCCGGAGTAGTTGACGGTCCACATCACCTTTTCCGGCACACTGCTGGTCGCGAGGACGACCCCGGTGAGGACGGTGAGCAGCGGCGGGAGAAGCAGGGCCAACCGCCACCCAAGCCGCGTCACCAACCAATACAACACGGGAAATAGAAGAGAAATCCGCATTTCCTGAACGATCGACCAGAACGCGGTGTTGTAGGCGGAATCGTCGTAGTTGCCGAGAAACAAGACGTGTGCCAGAACGAGCGGCCAACGTGGCGCCTGGTACCAGGTGAGGGCGAACCACCCGCCGAACTCCGTTGCGCCGTGCCATCGGGCGCACCCCAGCACGGCCAGCGCGAGGGCAAAGAGGTAAGGAAAATAGATGCGGCAGATGCGTTTGAGGAGGTACCGCCCATAGCCGGGTTCCGCGGCGCTGAGGCGAGGCAGGGAGAGCACGAAGCCGCTTAGCAGAAAGAAAAGCACCACCGCGGCGCGCCCGGCAACAAGCAGACGGAGCGGCGTTGCCGTGAACAGCCGCTCGACCCAGCGCACATGCGGCGTTCCCGTCCATAGCCGGAAAAAGTGGTAGAGCATGACGATGAAGGCCGCGACTCCCCGGAGTGCGTCTAGTTCTACATATCGTCTGACCGTACCGCCCGACTGGTCCGTTACCATTGGCTTCCTGCTTTTCTGCGATGGTAACAAAGCTTGTCTGAGAGACTGAGTGGATGCCGCCCGTGCGACCCAGGCCCCGAACACTCAGCCTTCTGCTGGTTTTGCTGGGATGCGTTTTGTTCGCCGTGCGCGGCTACCGCGACCAGCTCACCACATTGCAGTCGTTCGATTTCAAGCCGGTGTACAGCGGAGCGCGGTGCCTGATCGACGGTTGCGATCCCTACGATTCGCTCACGCTGGAGCGCGAGTACCTGGCCCATGGGGGCGACCCGAGCGATCTGCGTCCGTTCCGTCCGTTCAACGCGAATTACCCTCCTTCGGCGCTCGCGCTGGTCGTTCCGTTTGCGTTGCTGCCGTTCGGCCCGGCGCACCTGCTGTGGCTCGCGAGCAGTGCCGTGCTGTTCTCGGTCGGTGCGCTCCTGATGGCGGATCTTTGCGTGGTTCCGCTGGGGAGCTCGCCGAGCCCGCTCCCGCCGACGGGGTGGCTGGCCACGTCTGCCCTGCTCTCAGGGTTTGTCGCCAGCTCGACCATGCTGATGATGCTGGCGCAACCGGCCGGGATCGCGCTGGGCCTGCTCGTGATCGCAGTGTGGTGCCTGCTACGCGGGCGCGCACCGGTGCTTGCGGTGGTCTTGTTTGCGATGTCGCTTACGCTGAAGCCGCACCTGGGCGCGCTGGTGTGGGTGTTCTTTCTCCTGGCGCGGCATCCTTTGAGCGAAGCGCTCAGACCGACCGGCCTGTACCGCCGTCGCGCTCTGCAGATTGCGGCGGCTGCGGTCCTTTTTTCGCTCCCGGGCATGCTCTGGGCTAGCCTGCATTCGAGCTCGGCGCACTGGCCGGCGGAGCTGCATCGAAACCTCGTGGGCATCGCCGCGCATGGGAACGCGAGCGATTCAGGTCCGGCCAACAGCGAGGCCCACGACATCACCAGCCTGCAGGCGGCCCTTAGTTTACTGAAAGACGAGCCCCGCTTCTACAACACCGCGTCCGTGCTCGTGTGCGGCGTCCTGTTTTTGACGTGGATGGTGCCCATAGTCCGGTCCCGCTCGTCGGCTTCACGCGATCTTTTTGCCCTGGCCGCCGCTTCGAGTCTGACGCTGCTTCCGCTGTACCATCGCCAGTACGATACGCGGCTGCTGCTGTTGAGCTTTCCCGCCGTTGCCGTGCTTTTGGGGTCCAGGCGCGCGTTTGGGATGACGGCGCTGGCGCTCACCGCGCTTGGCACGGCCATCACCAGCCATAACTTCCCCCATCTGCTAGAGAGGTTTCACCCCGGCCCCACCGGGCTGCTGCTAACTTTGGTGTACTTCCGTGCAATGCCGCTCTTCCTGCTGGTGCTCACCAGCTTTTATCTTGTGTGCCTCTATGGGGTGTCGGAGCCGGACCTTTCCTGACTACCCGATCCATGCCATGGAAGTGGTCCAACCTCGCTGCCTTTTTCCACGTCGATTCATCCATCCCAATGCAACTCGCTGCATCCAACCGGAACAGCGCAAATCCGCGACGACAAACCGAACGAAACAGGAGAGGAACACCCATGGCCGCGACCAAAGAAGCAACCTACGACGAGCAGTTCAGGGAGGCGGTTGGCGAGGACGCTACCTCCAACTTCGAGACCGGTGGCAATGACGCAGGGAGCAACCCGACAGAGAACGCAGGAAGCGAGAGCCTGTACGCGGCTAGCGGGATAAATGCGGCTCGTGAAACCTCTGGCGTCGACGAGGAAGAGGATGAGGACGAAGACGAGGACGACGACCTGGAGGATGACGAGGACGAAGATGAGGATGATGAGGACGAGGACGATTTAGAAGATGACGACGAGGAAGAAGACGAGGACCTCGACGAGGACGACGAAGATGAGGATGACGACGAGGACCTCGACGACGAAGATGACGAGGATGATGAGGACGCGACCCTGAAGACGGATCCGTCTGATTCTATCCGGGGCCGTGCTACCGGTGCTGCCAACGCTGTTGCTCGCCGTCGTAGTTAGTCCGAGCGGCTTTTTCCAAGGTCCCCGCCTAGAGCGGGGCCAACCTTTGCCATTTCAGTTCACGTGCACTGAGGACTACAACACGGCTGCACTGGTAGGTTGGTAGTCGCCCTCGTTCTCACCGTGATGCGATCTCATAAGTCATCGAAAACACGGGCTGTGTACCACACGAACCCCTAGCCATCAACGCAGTGGAGACAGCTGCATATTGCGGAAGTAGACCTCCGCACCTTCGGATTGAAAAAGGATCTTGCCGTCGGTCGGAAACGGATCGGTTCCCACGTTCGCGAGAACTCCGTTGACGTACTGATGAATCACCTTATCGTCCACAACAACCTCAAGCAGGTTCCATTCGCCGTGCGGCTTCTCGAGCTCGCCTGCGGAGTTTCGGAAGCCGACGACGTTTTGCTGCGGACCCTTTCCGATGTGGCCGATGTTGAGCGCGGCCCCGACAGGACCGGTGATGCGCTTGCCGTCCATCCCGGTCAAGGCGGCTCCGTCGGTCATCCAGAAATCGCCCGTCTCGCCCTCCTTGATCTGGAACTCGAGAGATCGAGGCCAGACTTTATTTGGGCCCTGGATGTTGTACAGAATACCGCTGTCGCGGGCCTGCCCCTGACGCTCGCCGAAGGTCCCCTCGCCCCATTTAAACTCCGCCCGCAAATAGAACCGGTGAAAGCTGGCCTTGGTGATGATGTAGCCCATCTCGTGGCCGGAAACATGCACGGCGCCATGCTCAACGGCGAAGACATGCTCGGGATCGGAGTTCAGGCCCCGCCCACGAAGGAAAGTATCGAACTGCGACAGATCTTTTCCGTCGAAAAGGACGACGGCTGGTCCGTGCGGTGGAACCACGGGAATCGATGTCGTTTGCGCCCATCCACTTGAAAGCAGACCCAACAGCCCCGCCAACAAACCTAACCTTCCTCGCATCGTCTCTCCTCAACTCTCGTCTTTGCTGGTCAGTTTACGCGCTTCCGAAAATTTCGCGCGTACTCGCTGGACAGCCCTGCACTCGATCCCATACCGTTCCTATGCAAGCGCACCGGAATCCTGGTTCCAACGAAAGCGAGCCGCCCCGTAATGCCAGACCGCAGAGCTTTTCTCCAGTCCGCAGCCAAGACTGCTGCCCTCGCCGCCACCACTAGCCATCTCCGCCCGTTGATCGCGCAGACACCCACTCCGCGCTCGGCAAACGATCAGATCAATCTTGCGCTGATCGGGGCCGGGATTCAGGGCCAGCACGATACGTCCTTTGCCGTCCAGGTTCCCGGCGTCAAGCTGGTCGCCGCCGCGGACTGCTACGACGGGCGGCTGACCCACATCAAGGAGACTCACGGCCAGGATGTCTTCACCACGCGCGATTACAAAGAGATCCTGGCGCGCAAGGACGTGGATGCCGTCCTGATCGCCACGCCGGACCACTGGCACAAGCAGGCGGCCCTGGACGCCATGCACGCAGGCAAGGACGTCTATCTCGAAAAGCCGATGATCCACCTCTACTCCGACGGCCCCGAGATCATCAACGGGCAGCGCGAAACGAACCGCATCTTGCAGGTGGGCTCACAGCGCGTTTCGTCGATCATCTACGCCAAGGCGAAGGAGTTGCTTGCCTCCGGAGCCATCGGCAAGCTGAACATGGTCACGGCCCGGTGGGATCGCAACTCCTCGATGGGAGCGTGGAACTACTCGATCCCTCTCGACGCTTCACCGACGACTTGCGATTGGCCCCGCTTTGAAGGCTCCGCACCGCATATTCCTTGGAATGCTGAGCGCTTTTTCCAATGGCGCAAGTGGCATGACTACGGCTCCGGCGTGGCCGGGGATCTGTTCGTGCATCTCTTCTCCGGAACCCACTTCATCACCGGGGCGCATGGGCCGACGCGCGCCATGGCAACCGGCGCCATCCGCTTCTGGAAAGATGGCCGCGACGCGGACGACGTTCTGCTGGCGCTGTTCGACTACCCCGAAGGCTTCAACCTTTCGCTCCACGTCAACTTCGTGGATGGCGGCGAAGAGTCGGAAGGTTTTCTCTTCACGGGCTCGGAAGGCCTGATGGAGATCGACGGCGGTAAGGGCACCGTCACGGTGACGCGAACTCCCCTGGCCACGGAACCTGGCTACACGGTCTCCACCTTTGCCGATGCGATGCAGAAGCAATACATCCAGCAGTACCGGGAGAAATACCCCATCCAGCACCCATCCGGGCCGCCGTCAGAAGAGGTGCAAACCTTTACCGCGCCTCCGGGATATTCCGACAGCTACGACCACTTCAAGAACTTCTTCGCGTCGGTCCGGAGCCGTCAGCCGGTTGTGGAAGATGCTACCTTCGGCTTCCGTGCCGCGGGTGCGGCGCTGCTGGCGAACCGAAGTGTTGAGAAGGACGCGATCATTCACTGGGACCCTGAGGCCATGAAGATCGTTTAGCAGCAACGAGGGCGTCTCAAGCGGACGCCCTCGCTTCAGCTCCTTTCTGCTGGATTCACCTCCGCACGAATTCTGCGTGATGTCCTCTTTTCGTATTCCCCACAGACCTCTGGAGCCTCGATGCCGCTCACTCGCCACCTACTCACCGCCGTTGCCCTGGCCGCAGGTCTGGCCGCCGCCGCGCACGCGCAAGACCCTGCCCACGCAACCGAGTTCCGCAAACCCACGCCGGGTAACGGTCCTGACGGCAAGCCTCGGCTCGCCTTTCTAGCGCACCGGCTTGGTTCGGATCATGCCGAAGGTATATCGCTACTGGATATGAATGGCGACGGCTTCCCCGACCTGCTCTCGGGGGCGTACTGGTATGAAAACCCCGGCAAAGACGGCGGTGAGTGGAAGCAGCACCAGTTCCGAACAGTCGGCATTCACAACGAATTTGTCTCGGATTGCGGGGAGTGGATCGTGGATGTTGACCATGACGGATTGCCCGACCTCGTCACCACCGGATGGATCTCCAATGGCCTTTGGTGGTACAAGAACCCCGGACCGAAGGCGACCGCCGCAGGCGAGCAGTGGAAGGCGCAAAAGATCACCGACACCTTTGACACCGAGGGTGGCGCATTCGCCGATATTAACGGAGATGGCAAACCGGATGTTGCACTGGCGCACTACAACCATTCCGGCGCCATGTGGGTCTCGTTCGGCGACGGTGCGCCACAGGTGCATCACGTCGGCGGCTCTCACGAGGATGGCCACGGGATCGGGATCGGCGACGTCGACGGTGATGGCAAGGCCGATCTCCTGACGCCGCATGGCTGGTTCGGTCAGCAGGACGCCGATCATGACAAGTGGACCTGGCATGGGGACTGGGAGCTCGGCGACGCCGGATTTCCCATTCTCGCCTACGACGTCAACCATGACGGCAAGATGGACATCATCTACGGTCAGGGGCATGGCTACGGTCTGTACTGGCTGGAGCAGGCGGGCACACCTTCTGCGCCGAAGTGGATTCGGCACACCATCGACGAGTCGTTCTCGCAGTCGCACGCGCTGGCGATGATCGACCTGGACGGCGACGGGACGCCTGAGCTCGTGACCGGCAAGCGATATCGCGGCCACTCCGGCGCGGACCCGGGATCGTATGACCCGATCGTCATCTATGCGTACCGACTGCCTTCGGCCGAGGTGCTGGCCGAGGCGAAATCTCACAACGGAGACCCGAGTTCGGAACCGACCGGCCGACACACGCCCGCCATGGCCGTCGCTGCTCCCGCAGCCGACCCGATGTGGGACCGCATTGCCCTTTCGACGAACGGCACCGCGACCATCGGCACGCAGATTGTGTTCGGCGACTTCGACCACGACGGTGATATCGACGTCGCAACTGCCGGTAAGCTGGGCGTTCACGTTCTGGAAAACATGAAGATCAGTCAGGTTCCAAAAGCTGTTCGCGAACAGCTGCAACCGCTGAATCGTCAATGGCCCTTTCCCAATGAAGGTAAGGAAGTTCCGCAGGAAGACGGACCGCCGGTCCCAAAGGATTGACTCGCGCCGAGTGAGCGATTAGCGCGCGCAACGTTTGCGGCGGCCAAGGGTGGCCAGCCCAGCGATGCCGGAGTTGAACGGCAGAAGGGACGAGGGCTCAAGAATGGGCGTTGCCGCAAGGTCTTCTATGCGACTGGACGGCAAGATAGGTGGAACGGCGATGGGGTGGATGCGGAGGTAGAAAAGGACGCGAAGTTTGCGGAGATTCCAATGGGCCGGTGGGGCCAGCCAAGTGACGTCGCCAAGATGGCAGTGTTTCTGGCCTCCGACGACGCGAGCTACGTCACGGGAAGTACGCGTTTGGTCGATGGTGGGATGTTGCGGAACGCCGGGAGCTTGTAGGACCCGCAGACCTGGACTTGGTCACTGGGTCAGTCACGGACTTACTCGGTTTTCTTTTTATTACGGGGTTTGAGTTTGAACCAGATGGGCGAGCCGATGAAGCCGAAGGCGTCGCGAAGCTGGTTAGCAAGGAAGCGTTCGAAGGCGAAGTGGAGCTTGATGTCCTTGTCGGTGAACAGGACAAAGGTCGGTGGGGCGACAGCGGCCTCAGTCATGTAGTAGATCTTGATACGCCGGTTCATGGGGACGGAGGCTTTCTGGAAGTCGACGCGCTCCAGGAAGCGGTTCATCTGGCCGGTGGTGATGCGTTTGCGGCGTTCGCGGGCGACGAGTTCGACTTTCTTAAAAACTTCCTTGATATTGAGTTTCTTTTCGGCCGAAATAAAGAGCAACGGTGCGTACTCCAAATACTTGAGGCCGTGGCGGACCTGCTCTTCGAAAACCTTCTTATCCGCGATGGGTTTGCCGTCGAAGGCGCGGGTGTTGGGGACGGCGTCGGGAGAGCGGTCGGGGGCGGTGACCAGGTCCCACTTGTTGATGACGATGATGACCGAGCGGCCGGACTCGTGGGCGTAGCCGCCGATGTTGGCGTCGAGGGCGGTGACGCCTTCTGTGGCGTCGATGACGAGAAGGGAGACATCGGCGGCCTCGAGGTGTTTGCGGGCCATAATCACGGAGAGTTTTTCGGCCATCAGCTTGGTCTTGCCCTTGCGCCGGATCCCGGCCGTATCGACGAAGCGGAAGGAGTGGCCGTCGCGCTCGACGACCTCGTCGACGGCGTCGCGGGTAGTGCCGGCGATGGGGGAGACGATGGCGCGGGCAGTGCCGGTAAGGGCGTTGAGAAGGGTGGATTTGCCGACGTTGGGGCGGCCGATGATGGCGATTTTGGTTTCGGTCTGGAGGAACTCACCGTGAGTGCGGAGTTTGCGGGGCTGGATGACAGTATCGGGCTCGCTTGATTCTTCGGCTACATCGGCGTCTGCAGTTGGGTCCCGGGTCTCGGAATCGAGATCTGGGGCACCTATCTCGTCGTCGGTGAGGGGCCGGTCGATGGGGCCGTCTTCGTCTTCGAGCATTTCGTCTTCGATCCCGAGCATGTGTTCGGGCTCGACTTCAAGGGCGGCGGGAAGGACCGCGAAGACCTCGTCGAGGAGGTCGCCGATGCCGACGCCGTGCTCGGCGGAGATGGCAAGCACATTGCGAAAGCCCAGGCGGCGAAAATTTTCTGCGGAGGGCTGGAGCTCGGCGGTGTCGATTTTGTTGACGGCGAGAAAGCAGGGTTTCCCGCCGCGGAGAAGGAGGCGGGCGAGGTCGAGGTCGGGGCTGGCGAGCTCGGTGCGGCCGTCGACGACCATGATGATGGCGTCGGCTTCGTCGAGGGCGACCTGGGCCTGACGGAAGATTTCAGACGGGATCAGGGCTTCGTCGTCGGGAACGACGCCTCCGGTGTCGACCAGGCGGACGTCGCGTCCCGACCACTCGACCTCGCCGTAGATGCGGTCGCGGGTGATGCCGGGCTCGTCGCCGACGATGGATCGGCGGGATCCGGTGAGACGGTTGAAGAGGGTGGATTTGCCGACGTTGGGTCGGCCGCATATGGCGACGAGGGGAAGGGAGCGGTCGCGCTCGAGGTCGGGGTTGACGCCGAGGGCGCCGCCGACGCCGACCTGGTTGCGGCGGCGAAGGGTGGCAATTTCAGCGGTGGAGATGGCGGTGTCGAGGTCGGAGGCGATGCGCTCGGCTTCGCTCCACTGCTGCGCGTCCATGGCGGCGTCCGGGTCGGAGTTGAGGGGCCGACGAGGGCCAGGCGAGATGCGTCCGCGGCCGGGTCGAGGTAATGCGGCGTTCTCGGGAACGATCGTCTCTTTACGCTCAAAGTCGGGCGAGCGGCGCGGGGTGCGGGCTGCCTTTTCGACAGCGGACTTCTTGGAAGCGATCTTTTTGCGGGCCTTGGGGGCGACGGCCCCGGTGACGGCGGCGGCGCGGGGAGCTCGGCCTTTTTTAGGGCGGGTGCTGGCCTGGCGGTGCTTCTTGCCGAGTCGCTTCTTTTCTTTTCTGGGTGCCATGACGTCGTCGATCTCCTGCCGCGAGTCCGCGCGCGCGTTCTGGGCGGATGGGCTGTCTTTGTTCAGATTACCTTTCGGGACGGAGCGGTGCGGGGATTGTTAGGATGTCGAGCATGTTGACGAGGCGGCGATTTACGGGTTTGACGGCTGGGGTATTGGCCGCGGGCGGGTTGACGGGAATTGGGGAGACAGTGGCTGCGGCGCGGGTTTCGGTCATGTTGTGGGCGCTGAAAGGAACGTTTGCGGAGAAGCTGGAGATGGTAGCGCGGGCGGGGTATCGGCGGGTGGAGCTGGTGGATGAGTGGAAGGGGTGGTCGCAGGACGAGTGGACGCGCGTGCTGGGTCGTATGCGGGAGCTGGGGGTCTCGGTGGATGCGGTGGCGGCGCTGGGATTGGGGTTCGCAGTGCCGGGGAGTGGGGACGCGTTTGTGGAGGGACTGCAGCGATTGTTGCCGGTGGCGAAGCGTTTGGGTGCCGCGCAGGTGATCTTGTTGTCGGGGCCGGTGGTGGCGGGAGCGGCGGAGGGGACGCAGTACCGGGCGGCGGTGCAGGCTCTGCGAAGCGCGGCGGCGGTCCTGACTGGGGCAGGGCTGGTCGGCGTTGTGGAACCGGTGGACCGGCTGGAACAGCCGCAGATTTACCTCGACGGGGTGACGGAGGTCTTCCGGATGGTGGAGGAGGTGGGCTCCCCGGCGGTGAAGGTGTTGTACGACCTGTATCACGAGCAGCGCGTGCACGGGAACTTGGTGGAGAAGCTCGAGAAGCACATAGGAAGCGTGGGACTGGTGCATGTGGCAGAGGTGCCTGGGCGGCATCAGCCGGGGATGGGGGAGATAAATTACGGGTACGTGTACGAGGCGCTACGGCGGTTGGCGTACCGGGGTGTGGTGGCAATGGAGTTTTATCCGGTAGGGGATGCGGGGGAGGTGTTAAGGAGGGCGCGGGTGGAGTGTGAGGAGGCGCTGGGCTAGTACGAAACAAGGTTGAATATCGGCTAAAGGTTTTTGCGGATTTGCCGATAAGGCAGGCATGAGGTGATCGGTCTGCTGGGTTCGTGTGGCGCCCGAGGAAGATCACTATCATCAAAGAACCGTCCATGTCGTCTCTAACCCAGATCGCGTCGTTTCATCCTGAGGATCAGGAAAACGAGGGTACGCGTGGACGGCGGAAACTGCCGACACTGCCCCAGTTTTTTTCACCGGGTGGGCTGTTGTCGCAATCTTCGATGCGGTTTGAGCATCGACCGGGGCAGTATGCCATGGCGCGTGCGGTGGAGCAGGCATTTGCGGACAACCGGCACCTGATTGTGGAGGCGGGAACGGGGACGGGCAAGACGCTGGCGTACCTTCTGCCGGCGCTGCGGCTGGCACGGGAGCGGGGGCAGCGGGTGATTGTGTCGACGGGCACGAAGAATCTTCAGGAGCAGCTGTTCTTCAAGGATGTGCCGTTTCTAGAAGGAGTGCTGCGGGAGTCCGGACCGCTGGCGGTTTGCTACATGAAGGGGCGGTCGAACTACCTGTGCCGGCACAAACTGTATGCGTTGCGGGATGCTCCCCTGTTGCATGGCCTTGAGGAGATTCAGCAATTTCAGGCGCTTTCGGCGTGGGAGAAGGAGACAGAGACAGGCGACCGGGCGGAGGTGGACGCGTTGCCCGAAGGCAGTGCGCTATGGCACAAACTGGACGCGCGGACGGAGGCGTGCCTGGGAACGACGTGTCCGGACTGGGAGCGGTGCTTCGTTACGACGATGCGGCGGAAGGCGCTGGAGAGTGAGCTGATCATTGTGAATCACCACCTGTTCTTTGCGGATCTGTCGATCAAGCAGCAGGCGGGTGGGGCGCAGGACGCAGGAATTCTGCCGGATGCATGCGCGGTGATCTTTGACGAGGCGCATGAGCTCGAGGAGGTGGCGAGCAACTATTTCGGCATCGGGCTTTCGACGTCGCGCTTCGATGAGCTGGCGCGGGATACGGAGACGCTGCTGCGGGCGAAGGAGGCGACGAGCTCCGGGCTGGAGAGTGCTCTGGCGACGCTGCGGGAGCGGGCGCGGATGTTTTTTGCGGCGCTTCCGGCGAGAGCAGAGAGCGATACGGGGTATGGTGGGCCGGCGGGGCCGGGAAGGATGCCGTTTGCCGGGCGCTCGGATTTCCTGGAAAGCTCGGGCGATGTGTACCTGAGCGTGGTCAACGCGCTGACTCGGCTTGAGGGCGAATTGGACCGTGTCAAGAATGTGGACGAGATCGCCGGTCTGCGAAAGCGGGCTGGAGACATCCGGGCTCACCTGAAGTTTTTGCTTGAGTCGCAAGATTTGAACACGGTCTTTTGGATCGATCGGCGCGCCACCACCGGAGTGAAGTCGCTGCGCGGGGTAGGGCGCAGTGCGCCTAGCGGCACACCGGGTGGGGCATTTCACACACACCTCCAGGCGACCCCGATCGACGTCTCGGAGCTGCTTTCGCAGACACTGTTTGAGGCGTACCCGAGCATCATCCTCACGAGCGCCACGTTGGCGGTTGCGGGCACAGACGGTGCGCCGTCGTTTCAGCACATCGAGAAACGTTTGGGGCTGCACTTTGCGAAGGAACTCGTGGTGCCGTCGCACTTCGACTACGCGCAACAGGCCCTGCTGTATCTCCCACCCGATATGCCGGATCCACGCGACCCAGCTTTTCTTACGCGATCGATTGAGCGAACGCGCCAATTGCTGGAAATCACCCACGGCCGCGCGTTCTGTCTGTTCACCAGTTACGCCGCAATGCGAGCAACGCACGACGCCATGCTGGCGCAGCTTCCCTTCCCCTTGCTACTGCATGGGACAGCCCCGCGACATGTGCTGCTTCAGCAGTTCCGCGAAACGCCGAATGCTGTTCTGTTCGGTACGTCGAGCTTTTGGCAGGGCGTCGATGTTCAGGGCGAGCAACTATCCGCAGTGCTGATCGACCGTCTGCCGTTCGCCGTCCCGTCGGACCCCGTCGTAGAAGCGCGCATGCGTGCCGTGGAAGCGGCAGGCGGGAGACCTTTTTTCGATCTGCAGATTCCGCAGGCCGTAATTGCCCTGAAGCAAGGATTTGGGCGACTCATTCGGTCTGTACACGATCGCGGGGTTCTCACCCTCCTCGATCCGAGGGTGCAGCGATCGCGCTACGGTCAAATTTTTCTGGACTCCCTCCCACCGTACCGACGCACCTCTGACATCGCGGCGGTCGAGCGCTTCTTTCTGGAGCCATCGCGAACCGTCCGGACCGGCAGCTCCCCGGCCGAAGCGGAGGACTAGAAAGCCTCCTTCACCTCATGGGCCAGGGTGCCGACCGGGTTGGTGAGAGTCTGTTTCGCAATCGTGCCGATCGGTTCTCCTCGCTTGTACATCATGTACGCTGCCGCCACGCCCGAGATCACGCTTGCCCAAAAAATCAGCCTCTTCATACCAATCCTCCCTCGCCTTCTCAGGCTGTTCTGATGTGATGCAAATTGGCGCGCGGTGCATGATGGGTGTGCACCAACATCCGGAACGATCAGCCGGCCTGGTACGTGTCCCGAGCAGCCGTGAGCTATGCTGGGCGAAGCCTCTATGGGACGCAACCTTTACATCCTTGCAGGCACGCTCGCATTTTTTGCGCTGGTGTCGTTTGGGCTCTCGTACAGCAACCTGTCGCACCAGCCGGGATCACCGGGCGATGCTTCGCTGTGGCGCTTCACCGGTCTGGTGCTGCTCGTGGTGGCGCTCGTGGTAGCACTGGCGGCAGTCTTGTCCGCTCTCTTTGAGCAGGCGGAGCGTCGGTCGGAGGAGGCTCGACAGGCGGGTCGCCGAAGGTCCGGCAGACTCGACCGCTGATCCTCGCTCAGGTGACCGGCAGGTCGAGAAGTTACAATGAAACGTGCCACCTTGCCTCGGTTCGGCTGGCTGTGAAGGGACGCTTCCGAGCAATGTTTGAAGTTACCGTGGAAGCCGGATTCTCGTCCGGCCATTACCTCCGCAACTATCAAGGCAAGTGCGAGAATCCGCACGGGCATAATTACAAAGTTTTTGTCACGCTGGTCGGCGCGGAGCTGGACCACGCAGGACTTCTGCTCGACTTCAAGCTGCTGAAACAGGTGATGCGGCCGGTGGTGGATCGCCTCGACCACCAGATGATCAACGATCTTCCTCCGTTTGACGCGGAGCTGAATCCGTCAGCGGAGAACCTGGCCCGCTACTTCTATGAACAAACCTCCGAGCAACTGCGAGCCATGACCGGCGGCCGCGTTCGCGTGAAGGACTGCTTGCTCTACGAGACCGACACGAGCTTTGCCCGGTATTACGAGTAGCCGCGAGCGACGACGATGTTTCTGATTGAACTTTACAAGTCGGTACAGGGCGAAAGCTCGTTCGCTGGCCTGCCGTGCATCTTCGTGCGTCTGGCCGGCTGCAACCTGCGCTGCTCCTGGTGTGACTCCACCTATACCTTTACGGGTGGAACATCGTTTACACCCGACCAGGTCTTGGCCGAGATTGAAATTCTCGCACCCTGCAAGCTGGTCGAGTTTACCGGTGGGGAGCCGATGCTGCAGGCACGGGAGCTTGTCCCCTTGATGGGGGCGCTGCTCGACCGCGGATACGATGTGATGATTGAGACCTCCGGCGAGCGCCCTCTCGGTCAGGTACCCCCGGCCGTGCACAAGATCGTCGACGTGAAATGCCCTGGAGCTGGTCTGGCCTTCCCGTCATTTCGCACCGAAAACCTCGATACGCTCACTCGGAACGACGAGGTCAAATTCGTGCTGAGTTCGCGTGCGGATTACGAGTTTGCGCGAGATTTCCTCCGCGAGCACAACCTTTCTGCCAAGGCCGGTGGCATTCTGCTTTCGCCGGCCTTCTCGCAGTCACCGAGTCCGCTGCGCATCGCCGATAACATGACGCTGGACCCCCGGCAGGTGGTGGAGTGGATGCTTGCCGACAACCTTCCCGCGCGACTTTCTCTGCAGATTCATAAGTTCATCTGGGAGCCTATGCGCAAAGGCGTGTAGCGGCGAGGGTGGCTGGCCATTCACCGCGCTACCATCGACGCATGCCTTTCTTTCCGGTTGCCTTGCTGCTCTGTGCGGCCTTGTCCGCCTATGCGTCGCCTGCTGCCGGCCCCGAAGTTTCGCGACCGATCGACATCCGGGTGGTGGTCGTGACCATGTTCGAAGTGGGCGCTGACACCGGCGATGCTCCCGGAGAGTTTCAGTACTGGGTGGAGCGCGAACACCTCGACGAGACGCTTCCCTTTCCCGCCGGGTACCGGGCCTTGCGGCTTGATCGAGCCCGCGGCGTTTTAGGTGTGGTCACGGGCGTCGGCAACTCACGCGCGGCCGCGACGATGATGGCGCTGGGGCTTGATCCTCGCTTCGATCTGACGCATGCGTATTTCGTGGTGGCCGGTATCGGCGGGGCGGACCCGCATGTCGCGTCACTCGGTTCGGCGGTGTGGTCCGACTGGGTCGTCGACGGTGACCTCTCGCACGAGATCGACGCCCGCGAAATTCCTTCGGCAACGGAGACAGAACGAAAAGTTTGGACCACGGGGTACGTGCCGCTCGGCAAAGAGGTGCCGTTCCAACAGCCGCGGGCAGACCGCTTCGGCGATGACGGCAATCGTTACCAGATCGACCCACACCTGGTCGCCTGGGCGTTCAATCTCACGCGCGGCGTTGCTCTGGCGGACACACCACAGATCGCCGCGCGACGCCAGCAGTTCCTGCCCGATCAGCCGCGGGCGGCGGCGCATCGACCTCCGTTTGTGCTTGTGGGGGGCAACGTCGCCGCATCCACCTTTTGGCATGGCAAATTGCTGAGCCAATGGGCGCACGACTGGGTGACGTACCAGACTGCGGGCGCTTCGACCTACGCCGTGTGCGGGATGGAAGACTCCGGCACCATGCAGGCGCTCACCTTCCTGGGGCATGCCGGCAGGGTCGATGCGCGACGTGTTCTGATCCTGCGTGCCGTCTCGAACTTCGACCAGCAACGTGATGGCATTTCAGCCGCTGAGTCGATCGCGGAGACAAAGGTCCGCACGTACTCGGCTTACCTGCCGGCACTCGAGTCAGCGTACGCGGTCGGACATATCGTGGTAGACCGCATCGTGGGCGATTGGAGCGAGATGCGGGATCAGGTACCGTCCGGCGCGGAGGTCCCCGCCATGCATTCAGGACCGTCGTCCCCCGGAAGCTCGTCTACCAGCATGGCTCAACACGAGTTCCGGACAGCTTCTCCGAGCCAGCCGGCCCATGCAGCCAGGGCCCGCTCGCATTGCATGCGGTGCCGCTCCTTCTTATCCCGCACCCTCCGGCGCAGCTCTTCTTCGAGCGGCGGCAGCAGGTCGAAGGTGATGTTTGCCGGTTGAAACCGCTTCTGATCCGCGTGCGTGATGTAGTGTGTCAGCGATCCGTTCGCGGAAAGACGCGGTGCGGGCACGGGGGTGCCTGCACGGGCGAGGGTTGCAGCGTACCGGCCCGCGAGCATGCCCGAGGCGATTGACTCGGGGTAGCCTTCAACACCCGAAAGCTGGCCGGCAATCAGGATATTGGGGTGCTGCTTCAGCTGCAGCGTCTCCGTCAGGAGTGACGGCGCATGGAGGTACGTGTTGCGATGGATCTGCCCATAGCGCAAAAACGTCGCGTGCTCCAGCCCAGGAATCAGTCGGAGGATGCGCGCCTGCTCGCCAAAGGTAAGGTGGTTCTGGAATCCGACGAGGTTGTACGAGTCCGCTCGCAAATTTTCCTGACGCAGCTGCACCACGGCGTACGGCCACCGACCCGTTTTCGGGTGGGTAAGACCGGCAGGCTTCATCGGTCCGAATCGAAGCGTGTCGCGCCCGCGTCGAGCCGTCTCTTCGATCGGCAGACAGCCCTCGAAGTATTGCAGTCGCTCTGGCGACGTCGGTGCTGGTGCGGCGCTCCCCACGGCGAGATGCGTGGGATCCGCATCTGCCGGCAGCTGCTCCCATGATTTCTGCTGAATCTGCTCGGCCGACGTCAGTGCATCCAGGAAGCGGTCGTACTCCTCTTTCGTAAACGGACAGTTGATGTAGTCGGCCGTGCCTTTGTCCCATCGTGCGGCGAAATACACCCGTTCCATGTCGATCGTCGCCGCATCCACAATCGGCGAGATGGAGTCGTAGAAGGCGAGGTGGTCCGAGCCAGTCAAGCGCGTCAACTCCGCTGTGAGCTCCGGCGAAGTCAGGGGTCCAGTCGCCACAATGGTGAGGGTGTCCGGCGAGCTCTCGTGCAGCGTTTGCACTTCTTCCCGATGCACCGTGATCCGTGGGTCGAGCGCGATCCGGTCGGCAACGCGCCGGGAAAATTCCTCACGATCCACCGCCAGAGCGTGTCCCGCAGGTACAGCCGTGGCGTCCGCATCCTGCAGCAGAAAGCACCCGGCACGTCGCATTTCCTGCTTCAGCAGCCACGGTGCCGTGTTCTCCGACTCCGACTTGAGGGAGTTCGAGCAGACCAACTCGGCGAAGTTTTCCGTCTGGTGCGCCTCGGTCGAGCGATGCGGCCGCATCTCGTAGAGATCCACGTCGCATCCAAACGAGGCGGCCTGCAGTGCGGCTTCGGGCCCAGCCAGTCCGCCTCCAATTACCTTGATCGTCTTCATGCTACGTTCAGCATAACGGGCCAGGTACGCTTCAGTCAGACTTGCGGCTTGGCCGGCGATTTCAGACCGAGCTCCGCCATCACCATCTGCAGGTCCTTCCACGCTTCGGCTTTCTGGCGCGGGTCGCGTAGCAGAAACGCTGGATGGAAGGTGATGGCCAGCTTGGCTCCGCGGCAGCTGTGGAATCGCCCCCGCAGCGACGCCAGCGACTGCCGCACCCCGAGCAGGTAGGACGCCGCCGTGGAACCCAACGCAACAAGAATCGCGGGCTGCACCACATCGATCTGCTGCAGCAGGAACTGCGAGCAGGTGTTCGCCTCGACCGGTTCCGGCGCCCGGTTGTTGGGCGGCCGGCACTTCACGATATTGGCGATGTAGACCGATTCGCGGGTCAGTCCCATAGCAAGGATCATGTTGGTCAGCAGTTGGCCGGACTTGCCGACGAACGGCCGTCCCGTCGCGTCCTCATCCGCGCCGGGACCTTCGCCAACAAACATCAGCCGCGCGGCAGGATCGCCTTCCCCGAAGACGATCGTGTGACGGCCGGCATAGGCGAGCGGGCACCGTGTGCAATCGCCAATGGTGTGCCGCAGCTGCGCAAGCGCCGGTCCCCGCCCTGCGGCAGGCACCCGGACCGTAGGCAGCGGCGCGAGATCGTCAAATGGAATCGGCTTTGGAACGGGGATCTCCAGGGCATGCCCAGCCGCAGCCGCCAGAGAAACGCCCTTATGGGGCTGCGGGGCAGCCGGTTTCGTCGGGGAGGTGAGAAACTGAGCAGGGCGCTGCGGCGACGCACCAGCTGTAAACCCGGGCGGGACAGGAGAACTCTGGCGAAGCAGAGTCCTTACCGACTCCTCCACAGCCCCGCTGTCTTGTCGGTAGAACTCGTGAATCCCTAGGTCGCGAAAGTACTCGACATACGCGCGCAACTCGGACAGCTCAACCATCGAGCGTCACTCTCGTCCCGCAAACGCGGCTTAGTTTAACGGAAGCTCGGCGCTGCGGTCCGGCCGCAACTTCGGCAGCGAGTAGGTGACGTGTCCCTGCTGAATCTCGTCCTGTGCCACACGGCACGCCTTGGTGGATTTCGCCGAGATCAGCGGCGACGCACCATTCTGCAGCTGCCGCGCACGCCGAGCCGCACCCTTCACCAGGCTGTACTTGTTCTCGAGTACCTTTTCCATTGAGTCCCGCCTCCGAAAGTCCTGCACCTCCGAATGTACCCTACCCCGCACGCGACGCCTAGCTATTCCGGAAGGGCAGGATGTTGCCCACTCGGGCAAATGTCTCGATCGCCTGCTCGAGCCGAGCAGATCGCTGATTCGTCCGGCACTCCTCGGCTAACGAGCGCTCCGCCGCATCGCCCCGCTGCCACAGCACAATAGCCCGGAGTTCCGCTACCGCCTGATCAAGCACATCGTTGACCAACGCATAGCGATAGGTCCAGATCTGCCGAAGCTCGTTCTGCGCCTGCGACAATCGACGCGCGATCACGTCTTCGGCCGTCACGTGCTCGGCCAGGCTGCGGTTGCGGAGCCGCCGCTCCAACACTTCCGGGCTCGGCGGCAAGACAAAGATGGATACGGCTTCCGACATGCCCTCCATCACCTGCCTCGCGCCTTGCACGTCGATATCCAGCAGCAGATCCTTCCCAAGCCTCGCCGCGTGTTCGAGAGCAGACCGCGCTGTGCCGTAGTAGTTGCCAAAGACCTCGGCCCACTCCAGAAACTCCCCTGCTGCGATCATCCGTTCGAATTCTTCGCGCGTCGTAAAGTGGTACTCCCGGCCATCTTCCTCCGAGCCACGCGGAGGTCGAGTCGTGTAGGACACCGAAAAGTCCAATCCCTCCACCAGCGTGCGCAGCTGGTTGACCAGCGTGGACTTGCCCGATCCCGATGGCGCCGAAATGATGAACAGAATGCCTGCCACGTCGTGCGACCTCCCCTGCCACGGCCTGACTGCGAGTCTACCCAAACCGGACCGGATTGCAGCCCACGTTCTTACTCCAGATTCTGTACCTGTTCCCGCATTCGCTCGACTTCGGCCTTGATTTCCAGACCCAGGTTTGTTAACTGCAGACTGTCCGATCCGGCCGCGCCGCCGGTCTTTGCAAGGATCGTGTTGCTCTCGCGGCCAAACTCCTGCATCAGGAAGTCGAGCCTCTTGCCCGCTTCGCCGCCCTCGTCCAGAAGTGCGACAAAGCGCCGGACATGCGCCTGCAATCGCACAATCTCCTCCTCGATGTCGCTGCGGTCCGCAAGCATCGCGGCTTCAGCCAGCAGGCGCTCCGGAGCGATGGCCGCTCCTGCCTGCCCCAGGGCCTCTGTCATGCGTTGGCGGAGTCGCTCGGTGAGAGCCGGCCGAACCCGTGCGCGCAGCAGCGCGATCTCGCCCGTCAGCGATCCGACCCGCGCCGCGCTGAGACGCAAAGCAGACTCGAGCGCCGTGCCTTCCGCTTCTCGCGCCGCATCGAACCGGTCAAGCAGCTCGGGCAAGAGACGAAGCACCTCCGTCTCTGCGGCGGTGCGGTCCGCTGCCGGAGGAGGCTCCGTCGTCATGACCCCGGGCAACCGCAGCATGGCGTTCAAGTCGGGGCTGCCCGCCAGATCATGGATACGCGCCGCCTCGGCAAACGCACCGAGATACGCCGTCAACAGATCTGCGTTCAGCCGCAAGCCGCCGCTTTTGTGCTGCTCCGGCGTCACCGTCATCTCCACATGACCGCGACAAATGCGCATCTTCAACTGCGCGCGTATCTTCATCTCCAATACGTCGCTTCCCGTCGGCAGATGCAGCCGCAGATCGAGGAAGCGGTGATTGACGCTCTTGATGCTGAGGGCAAAACCGCCGCCAGACGTCGCCGCAAAGCCCGTCATCGAGCGCACCGGAGACAGCATCAGGCCAGGTGCTCCATGACGATCTGGGGTGGCGCTGCATCCGCAGCGACGTCGGGCGCTTCGGCAAATTGCATGTGATAGAGGCGCTGATACGTTCCCGATTGCGCCACCAGATCGGCGTGCGACCCAATTTCGGTGATCCGGCCGTGCTCCACGACAGCGATGCGGTCCGCCCGCCGAACCGTCGAAAGCCGGTGCGCAATCACGAACACGGTCCGCCCGCGCATCAGGTTGCCGAGCGCTGCCTGCACAAACCGCTCACTTTCCACGTCGAGCGCCGACGTCGCCTCATCCAGAATCAGAATCGGTGCATCTTTCAGGATCGCCCGGCCAATCGCCAGCCGTTGCCGCTCCCCACCACTCAATCGTAGGCCGCGCTCCCCGATGACCGTGTCGTATCCCTCCGGCATGCGCAGGATGAAGTCGTGCGCCAGGGCCGCGCGCGCCGCCTCCTCGACACGGCTCATCGGCACATCCGGCTGCCCATACGCGATGTTGTTGCGCACCGTGTCGTTGAACAATACCGTCTCCTGCGTCACCTTCCCGATCAGCCGCCGTAGTGATGCGATCGTGACATCCCGCAGATCATGCCCGTCCAACAGGATCCGGCCGGCGTTCACATCGAAAAAACGCGGAATCAGGTTGACGAGCGTCGACTTTCCGGCGCCGCTCGGACCCACCAGCGCCAGCACCTCGCCGCGTCGCACCTCCAGATCGATCTCCGCCAAGACCTGCCTAGCCTCACCCTCGCCCTCATACGCGAAGCCGGCTTTCTCAAAGCGAATGGCATCGGTGAATCCGGGCAGCACATGGGCACGCCGCTTCTCGACGACCTCGTCCTGCGCATCGGTAAACCGGAAGATCTCTTCGCTGGCGCCTAGCGCCTGCTGGAAGCTGTTGTAGAACAGGGCAAACTTCCGCACCGGGTCGTACAACGTGAACACCGCAACCAGAAACGCGAGGAACGACCCCGTTGTCATGGCGTGGTGCAGAATGCGCCCGCGTCCGATCAGCAGCAGCAGCGCAATGGCGATCGCACCCAGTGCGTCCATCAGCGGCGACGAGATCGCCTGCACGCTGACTGACTTCAGGTTCGCCCGAAACAGCCGGCGAGCCGCGGAACGGAAGCGGTCCATCTCCCACAGCTCCATACCGAATGCCTTCACGATCCGGTTGCCGCTGATCGTCTCCTGCAGAATATTCTGAATCTCGGCCAGCTTGTCCTGCCCGCGCCGCGTAGTCTGCCGCACGCGCGAGCCGATCCGCCGCGCCGATGAGATCACCACCGGAACAAACAAGAGCAGCACCCACGCCATCTTGCCGCCGTACAGGATCACCACAAACAACAGTGACAGCAGCGTAAACAGCTGTTGCAGAAAGTCGCTCAGCACCGACGACATCGCCGTCTGCACCTTTTCGATGTCGTTGATCAGCGTCGAGACCAGGCTTCCTGTCGTATGCCGCTGGAAAAAAGCCACGGACCGCCGAAGCATCGCGTCGTACAGATCATTGCGCAAATCGGTGATCATGCCGAAGCCGGCATAGTTCACCAGGTACGTGCCCGCGTAGTCGCACACGGATCGAACCAGCGCCGAAACCACGAGCGCATACGCCACCACCGACCAGGCGTTATGAAGGTGATGCGGAACCAGGAACTGCAGATCGAGCGTGCGCCGAAGCAGTGGAAGCCGGATCACAAGCAGGCCACGCGTCGGCGCGTCAGGCGACAGGACATTGTCAAAGATCGGCTTCACCAGCAAAATCCGAAACGCCGCAAGACCGCCCACCGCAGCCATCAGAACGACAGACAACCCCGAGTAGAGCGCATAGGGCCGCAGATATCGGAGCAATCGCCAGATCCGCCTCACGTGCACTTCCTCATCGACGACAGTTCGCCACCCCCGTAAGACGAACGAGCGCCGTGCCGGGATTCACCGCGGCATGTCCCGATGCATGGACTTCACGCGGTACCCATCTGCGGAAAGGCGTTTCTTCATCTCTTCAGCGATAAAAACCGACCGATGCTGCCCACCCGTGCAGCCAAAGGCGACTGTGAGGTAACTCTTCCCTTCCTTGATGAAGTTGGGCAGGAGAAACTCCAGCATGTCCGTCACCTTCTCGAGAAATTCCTTCGTCTGCGGGGAGTGCCGCACATACTTCGCCACCCGCGGATCACGCCCGGTCAGCTTTCGAAACTCCGGCACGAAGTGCGGATTGGGGAGAAAACGCACGTCGAAGACGAGGTCTGCTTCTGCAGGCACTCCGTTTTTGAACCCGAAGCTGTTGATCGAAATCGTCAGGTTGCGATCCGTTGTTTCGCGCTCGAACTGGGCATTCAGGTGCGCGCGCAACTCGTGAACGTTGAACTTGGTGGTGTCCAGGATGATGTCCGCTACATTGCGGATCGGATCGAGCCGCTGCTTCTCTGCCTGGATGGCCTCAAGCACCGTCTCCGACCGGCCGAGCGGATGAGGTCGCCTCGTCTCCGAAAACCGGCGGATCAGTGCATCATCGCTCGCTTCGAGGTACACCACGCGCGTCGGCAGCGCGCTCCGGACCTTCTTGAGCATGGCTGGAAAGTGCTCCAGCCACGTGCCCTCGCGGGCATCGATCACCAGCGCCGCACGCTCCATCTCAGGAGTTCGCCGAACGATTTCGGCAAACTGCGGGAGCAGTTCAAGCGGCAGGTTGTCCACCGCATGGTAGCCAAGGTCCTCGAACGCCTTCAGCGCGGAAAGTTTTCCGGATCCGGAAAGCCCCGTGACGATCACCAGTTCGCCACTCTGTCCGTCTGCCGCGGCATTCGGCGGCAGCTTCCCTCGCTTGTCCGGCTTGGCGGGTGTCGGGGCTTTCAGCCGGGTCACGGGCATGGCAGCATCGTAGCACCCGGAGTCCGGTTTCGCGGGTCTCTGAGATGCTCCAGCCCCGTTACCGCGTCACGGTCCCGCTATCCCAACTCTCAACCGGCTTATCCGCCGCATCCGTCAGAACCTCATCCGTGCTGTCCAGGTGCGGATGCCGCTTCACCGTCACACGCTTTGCTTTGTAACGAATCACCTGCTGCTCAATCTTCGCAAGAGCATCGTGCAGCGCCGTCTCCATCTGGTCGGACTCGCACGTGGCCACATACTCCTGGGTGCGCGTGGCCATCGTCACTTCCGCGATCTGCCGGTACTTGTCGACCGACAGAATCACATGCGCCGAAGCACTGTCGCTCACCATCTTCGCAATTTGCTCAAATGCGGCCGTGGCCTGCTGGCGAAGCTTGTCCGTTACGGTAAACTGCCGGCCCGTGTACTCGATTTTCATCAGAAGGCTCCTTGCCTGTTTCCTGAGCCGTCAGATGCCGTCTATCGCACGCGGCGTTGGTGGGTACTCGGGATCTGCATGTCTTCGCGGTACTTGGCGACAGTGCGCCGCGTTACCCGGATACCCTCGGCCTGCAGCTTCGCCGCTAACTGATCGTCCGTCAAAGGCTTGCGCTCGTTCTCATCCTCAATCAGCTTCTTGACCCGACGTTTCAGAAGCACCAGCGGCAGATCGCCACCCTCGGGTCCGTTCACCCCCTCCGAGAAGAAGAAGCGCAGCTCGAAGACACCCTGCGGTGTGTGCACATATTTATTCGCAACCGCCCGGCTGACAGTCGAAGGATGCACGCCGATCTCTTCGGCGACGTCCTTGATCATCATCGGCCGTAGGCTCTCGACCCCATGCTCCAGAAAGTCGATCTGCCGTCGAACGATCACGTCGCAAGTCCGCACAATCGTGTTCTTCCGCTGCTCAATATTGCGCAGCAGCTGGATCGCGGACTTGTATCGTTCCTTGACGTAATCGCGCACCTCTTTCTCGGTCTGCTTTTGCCCCATCATGCGGCGGTAGCCTTGGTTCAGACGCAGCGTCGGCATATCTTCTTCGTTCATCAACACAACGAATTCGCCGTCGCGCTTCACAAATGCCACGTCCGGCTCAATCAGCCGCGTCTGGCTCTCGTTGTAACGCTGCCCGGGACGCGGGTCGAGCGTACGCAGCAGATCCACAGCAGCCTGAACCTCGTCCGCAGATCGCCCGCAATTTCTCGTCAGCTCCCGCATGTCCTTCTTCATCAGCAGTTGCAGGCAGTGCTGCACAATGTGCTCGGCCACTTCCAGAAGGCGTGCCTGCACGCCGAGTCTTGATGTCGCGTCTGCCAGAACGTGCGGATCGCGCCGAATCGCCTGCTCAAGATCATGCCGACGCGAGCTGATCTGGATCAGCATGCACTCGCGCAGGTCGCGCGCGCCAACGCCCACCGGGTCGAGATGGTTGACCACATCGCGGCCAGCCACGATCGCGGCACGTAGCCTGTCCTGTTCCTGATTCGCCGTCGCGGCCAGCGCCACGAGCCGCGCGACACCGTCCATCGGCTCTGCAGCCGCTTCGGACCATGTTCCCTCGCCGAACCGAATGCGCGTTCCCCGTTCAAACGGAATCGGTTGCGGCCGCGACGGCTCCCGCAGTTGGGCGAGTGCCTGCATGAGTTCCTCATCCGTCGCCGCCAGGTAGCCACACTCGTCCAGGTTCCCGATGACCAACTCCGCCGCCAAACGAAGCTCCGGGGCCAGGGTCATCGCACCCAGCTGCCACAGCAGGTGATCGCTCAACGAGCTCGGCGCAGAAAGAAAGTGTTCGAAAGACGGCTTGTCGTACTCTTCCATGCTCGATCCCGTGCGGAACCCAGGGTCGAGGTAGTCCTGAAAATAGCTGCCAAAATCCACCTCATCGAACGGATCCTTCTCTTCCCGTTCCTTCTCGGTGGCTACCTGCTCGGCAGAGCGCTCGCGATCCCCCTCTAGACCCGCCAACTCCTCAATGGGCGCGTCGATCGGATCCAGCTCTTCCAACACCGGGTTCTCTACCATCTCGGTGTTGATCATCTCCTTCAGCTCCAGCTTGTTCAGCGCCAGAACGCTGACCATCTGCACCAGACCAGGAGTGAGCACCTGGCGTTGGGAGACCTTCACATTGAGCTTTGGTTGAAGTAGCAACTGATCCTCTCGTGCTCTGGAACACACCGCGCGAACAGCACACGGTGCGTTGTAGCTTCTGATAGCTCCCGCGAAAGACCAACCCCGTTCCGGCGATGAGTCTCTGTCCGCGTGACGCTTCGACGTTTCTGGAGCCAGTCTACTCGCCTCCCCATGCCACGTCAGGCACTTCAGTATGCACGCCGTTGCTACGGAAGTTGTACCCGGCCCGTTTTGGGAAAAGTCATCGAACCTCCTACGTCATAGAAAACTTTTCACCCAGGTAGATCCGCTTCACCTCGGGGTCGCGTCCCAGATCGCCCGGCGTGCCCTGCCGAAAGATCCGACCTTCGTTGATGATGTACGCCCGGTCGGTCACGGACAGTGTTTCGCGCACGTTGTGGTCCGTAATCAGAACACCGATGCCGCTGCGCTTCAGCCCAAAGATGATCTCCTGCAGGTCCAGCACAGCAATGGGATCGATGCCGGAGAACGGTTCGTCCAACAAAATAAAGGCCGGCTCGATGGCAAGACATCGGGCAATCTCCACCCGTCGTCGCTCTCCGCCACTCAGCGCATACCCCTTCGTTTTGCGGACATGGCCGAGGTTTAGATCTTCAATCAGCCGTTCCGTACGCGTGCGCCTTCCCTCCCAGGTCAGCTGCTGCGCCTCCAGCACCGCCAGGATATTGTCCTCAACCGTCAGCTTGCGAAAAACCGAAGGCTCCTGCGGCAAGTAGCTGATGCCATGGTGCCGGGCTCGGAGATACATCGGCAGACGCGAGATGTCGTGTTCATCCGCCAAGACCCGGCCCGTATCCGGCCGCACCAGACCGACGATCATGTAAAAGCTCGTGGTCTTGCCCGCACCGTTCGGTCCCAGCAGTCCCACCACCTCGCCGCGGCCAATCGAGAGGCTCACGCCGCGCACCACCTGCCGACCGCCGTACGATTTGCCGATCTCCTCTGTCGCCAGCCGCTCCATCAGTCGTTACCTTGCCCGCGTGTCCTTGCGCACCTTTGGCTGCGAGGTGCCACCGCCGCGCACCACCACGGTGCTCTCCCCATTATCCCCCGTGGTGAACCGGATCTCCGCCCCACTCAGGGTTCCGTTTTCCGGGTCCGTCACCACCGGCGGTTTCCCCGCGGATCCGGTCAGCACCGAAACCCGATCCGCGGCCGTGTACACCAGCCGGTCGCCCGTCGCCTGTCGGCCGCCGCTGTCGACGTGCACTGCGCCCGTCGTGACAATCCGATCCAGCGAGCCGCTCCCGGGAAACGGGGTCGGCTGGGCAGCCGCCGTGCTCCCGGCGGACTTCGCCGGCAGCAGAAAAGCCGTCGCTTCCTCCCCACGCAGCCCAAGGTCGCCCTGGGCCACCTGGACGCCGCCGGCAAACAGCGCCTGGCGCGTGTCGCCGGTGTAGACCAGGGTCCGGCTGACAATCCGAGTCACCGGCTGCGACGCTTTGCCCTTGTTCCCCGGTGCTGCCGGTCCATCGGACGGAACTTGGGAAAGCACCGTCCGCACCGCCCGGGCATCATCCGTATCTCTCGCCCCGTGCGCCCGCAAAGTCTGCTCCGCCTGCGTCACCTCGATGACCGCTGCCTCCACGGACGATCCGGCCTGCCACATCCGCGCTGGCCGAGCCCGGTCACCAAAAAAGGTCGTCACCCCGGCATCGTGCTGCATCTCCGCACGGATTGCCAGCACCTGCACAGGATCTCCGTTCGCCCCTGCCCGGTAGCTCGCACGCACCTTCCCGCTCGCCGTTGCGTCGCCGCTCCCCTGTTTCATCGTCACTTCGTCGGCCCACAGCAGACCAGCCTCCTGCATCAGCTGCACCTCACCATCGAGGGTCGCCAGATCCGTGGCCGCCACATACGTCGCGCGGTTTGCGCTGCCGCGGCTCACGCTCGACGGCTTCCCCGCAGCCGGCGCTGTGCTTTGCGCCAGGTGCACATGGCCCACCTGTTCCGCCGTCGCGATCGTCTGTCCCGAACCCGGCGTCTCCGCGGAAGAGAAAGTCGAATGCAGCTGATCGCCCGCGCTTGCCATCTCCGCCCCATCCGCACCCGCACGCTCCACCTGCGTGTGCCCCGTCCCATCGATCGATTCGATCTCCTCTCGACGGCCCGCCTCCCGCAGGTGCGCCACCAGCGTATCGGCCGCCAGCAGGCTCGTTCGAAGGCGGCCTGACAGGGCCGGAACAGGCTGATGAGCTACCAGGTGCGCCTTCCCTGTTGCCGTTGCCTGCCGCAGCCAAACCCGGTGCTGCGCGGTCCGGGTACCAGGCGCCTGCGCGAAAAGAAGATCCATCGTGCTCGCCGTCAGCGTCCGGTCTCCCACGGAGTCCCGCTCCCGCGCACTTGCGCCTCCCGCCAAACGCATGTGCTCCAGCGTGCCGGCGGCTGCGAAGCTCGCATGCGTCTCCTCGGCCTCACCTTCGAGATGCCGAATTTTCTGGTCCACCACGTACTGCACGCCTCCCGCCAGATCCGCCGATCGCGGCTCATCACGCTCCCCCAGCAGCAAATCCCCCCGTTGGGCGCGAACGGTCGCACCTCGCTCGCGCAGCATCACTGAGCCGATCGCCACAATCTCCTCCGGCCGGGTCGGCGTTCGCAACCGCACCGTCGCTCGATCCGCGCTGCCAGAAACCGGATCGCCCCGAGCGTCCGTGCCGGTCGTCTGCGGACGCTCCAGCCGCACCTCCTGCGCCTCACGATCAAGTTCTGCATAGCTTGCCGCCAGGTGCACCGGCTTGCCGTTCCGAACATCCTCTGCCTCCACCTGCGACCGCAGCACCGTCATGCCGGTGTCCGACCGGAACTCCGCCCCAAGGGCCGTGCCTTTCGCCTCGCCGTAACGAAACTCCACCTTCTGATCCGTGGTAGCGACCCCTTCCTTCTGGCGGAACACCACTCCGCTCGTGCGCACATGCACGGCCTGCGGATCCGCCGCGCTCTCTTCTTCGGTCTGCTCAGATGGACCGGCCGACCTCCCAGCCGCGTACGCCGCTCGCTCCTTTGCACTCCCCGGCGCCGGTACCGCCAGATCCAAAAACACCTCACCCGACGCCCGTAAGATACCGGCGGTCTGGTCGAACTCAAACTCTTTGCCGAAAATACGGTCCGCGCGCCCCGCCGTGTCGTACAGCACCACACCCACATCGCGCAGCATCACGACATTGTTCTTGCGCTGCACAAACTTTGCCGCATGAATGGTGTACAGCGTACGCTTGCCGTTCGATTGCGAGTAGGTGAACCCATTCGCCTCGCGCGAGATCTCCGCCCCCAGTTTTCCTGGCAGGTTCTTCAGCAAATGATGGCTCGCCAGGTGGGCAAACTCCAAAAAACCCGCCAGCACGGCCACCAGCACCCCGGCGCCTAGCAGCAGCCAAACCCGCAGCCTTTCGATCGAGACCCGCACCGTTCCGCAGCACCGCCTTTGTTCATCTTCTCACCCGCGAAAAGCAATAAACTACGGGTATGGCCGATCAGCTCTATCTCAGCCTCTGGTTCCCCAACTTCCGGCTGGAAACACTTCCTGCGGCGCTTACCTGCGTGCTTCGGCAGTTCGCCCGCATCAGCGGAGATCCGCGCATCGCTGCCGCGGCCGCCTACCCCATCGCCTTCAGCGAGGCGCCCACCTACCAGCGCCTGTATGTCACCGATCAGCGCGCCGAGGACAACCAGGACACCGCCGCCGCCAACATCGAACCGGCCGTCGCCGAAGCCACCGAGCAGCTCCACGACGACATGGCCTACGAGTTCGAAATGAGGTGGAAGCTCTGGACCCCCGACACCGAGCCCGGCGATGGCATCGGTCTCGACACCCTCTGGCGCCCCCAGCCGACCACCGTCCGCGTCCTCGGCTTCGGCCCTGCATTTGACGAGGGCGACTATGAACAGAACGGCCACATCCGCGTCGATTTCGGCCTCGACTACCCCTGGACCCTCACCGACGAGGATGAGGATGAGGACGACGACACCGTCGAAAGTCCCCCAAGCGACCGAGAAACCAGCAACCTGCTAGCCTTTCCCTCGTCCAAGGCCGTCGCTGACGGCGTCGAAGCGACGAACGAGCCCGGCGAAGACGCCCAGTACATCCGCCGCAACGTCGAAATGCTCCTCGCCTTCACTCTGTCCGTCGAAAAACATTGTGGCATCTCTTCCCGCCTGCTTTGGACAGAGTCCGGCGAGCCACTCGCCGAAAAACTCATTGCGCAACTGCAGCGCCTCACATAGGCCACGACGCCTCTGATCATTCCGAGTGCTCAACTGCGCACTCGGACGAGACGAGCGGGTGGCTGTTGAACCTACACTCAAACTGGCGTACCGTAGCCACATCGTCTCGCAGGAGTTTCCCATGCGCGCCTCCGCTGCTCTCCTCACGACCTTCTTGGCTGGGTTCGTTCCCGCAGCAGTTGCCCAGCAACCCGCGACCGCCTACATCCTCCCCGCGCAGCCAATCTCCTGCCCAGTTGATCTGTGGATCCAACAACGCTCTGCCGCAGAGGTCGTCCGCGCCGACGACAAAACACCCGAAGTCCCAGCCCAGCACCTTGAAATCTCTGTCAGACCCCACCCGTACGTGGAACCCATCGATTCCATCACAATCGTTGTTCGTGGCGTCGGGAGCCAACGACAAACGCTGCCGCTCGGCGCCTTACCCGGAAGTGCTCGTCCCGACGACCTCCAGCAGACATTTCACCTCCGCCGCACCGCCGACGACCCCATGTTCACCCGCTCCGGCATCCGCGTCCCCCAGATGAACGCCGTTCGCTGGGTCGAACTTCTCTCCGTCACCTACACCGACGGAACGGTCTGGCATCCCGCAGCCCACCTACCCTGCCGCACCGAACCCAACCGCCTCCTGCGCGTAGCCGGCGCGAACTAAGCGCCCACCACCACAATCTCCGAAAAATCCGCGATGCGCGAGAAGTCACCGAGCACCCGCCGCAACAGCGCCAGCCGGTTCGCCCGCACCGTCTCCTCCGGCGCCATCACCATCACCGCGTCAAAAAACCCGTCCACCTGCGGCCGCAATGTCGCAATCCGCTCGAGCGCCCCCCGATAATCCCGCTTCGCACGCCGCCCCTCCACCTCCCGCGCCAGGTCGGCCGAGCGTTCCGCCAGGGCCGTCTCCTCCGGCTCCACTAGCAACACCTCGTCCACCCGCTCCGGCACCGCAATTCCCTTGTCCCGCGCCTGCTCCAGAATGTTCCGCATCCGCTTGAACGCCGCACTCACCGCCGCGAAATCCCCATCACCCTCACCCCGAACCGCCGTCACTGCCTCAGCCCGCGCTACCGCGTCCCGTACATCGTCCGCCCCCGCCGCCAGCACCGCCGCGACAACGTCATACGCCTGCCCCTTCGCCTCACGCAGGTAGAACTCCAGCCGCTCACGAAAAAACACCAGCATCCGCCCGACCAGCTCACCCCGACCCTCAGCCGCAGCCTCGGCCACATCGAGCAGTGTGAACGCCAACTCCCCTTCCGCAAGAATCTTCACCACGCCGTTCGCCGCACGCCGCAGCGCAAACGGATCCTTCGACCCAGTCGGCTCCATCCCCAACCCAAACATCCCCGCAATGGTGTCCGCCCGGTCCGCCAATCCCACCACCTGCCCCTCCCGCGTCCGCGGAATCCGGTCTTCCATCGATGCCGGCCGATACTGGTCGTAAACCGCGCTTGACGCCTTGTCACCAGCTCCCTGCGCCCGCGCATACAGCCCGCCAACGATTCCCTGCAGCTCCGTAAACTCCTTCACCAGCTCCGTCGTCAGATCCGTCTTCAGCAGCCGCGCCGCCTCGTCCACTGCCGGGGCATCCACCCCCGCAGCCTTGGCCGCCAACGTCGAAGCGACGCGACGCACCCGCTCCGTCTTCTGCGCATAGCTTCCCAGATCCCGCTGAAACGTCACATGCTCCAGCAACCCCTCGCGCTCGCGCAACGGCACCCTCTGATCAAACTCCCAGAAAAACCGTGCATCCGAAAACCGCGCCCGAAGCACTCGCTCGTTTCCATGCCGGATCACCGCCTGACCGCGCTCGTCCGTCTCCGTGTTCAACACAGTCAGGAAATGGGGCAGCAACTTCCTGCCAGCTCCCTCGACCGCAAAGTACTTCTGGTGATCGCGCATCACCGTCACCAGCACCTCTTCGGGTAACGCCAGAAACTCGGGCTCAAAGCTCCCCAGCAGCACCGACGGCCACTCCGTCTGCTGCGTCACCGTCTCCACCAGCTCGTGATCCTCCCTCCACCGCGCCCCCGCAACCCCCCGGCAAACTCGATCCAGCGCCTTCCGAATCCGCTCCCGCCGCACCTCCACATCCGCCACCACAAACGCCCGGTCCAACGCCCCCGCATACTCCGCCGGCTCGGCGATCGCAATCGCCCCATCCCCCGCCAGCACCCGATGCCCAAACGTCACCCGCCCAGAACTCTTCCCGCCAAATTCCACCGGCACCACCTCACCCCCCAGCAGCGCCAGCAACCACCGCACCGGCCGCACAAACCGCTCCGGCTTACCCGCCCTCCAATACATGGTCTTCGCCCAATAAATCCCAGCGATCTCCTTCGGCAGCTCCGCCCCAATCACCTCTGCAGCCGCGCGCCCCGGTCGCATCACCCGCGCGCGCAGATACTCCCCTTTCGCCGTCGCCACGGTACCCAGCGCCTCCACCGCCAGGCCCACCTTCCGCGCAAACGCAACCGCCGCCGGCGTGGCAACCCCGTCCTTATACGCCACCTTCATCGATGGCCCCATCACCTCCTCGATCACATCGTCCTGCCGCTCGCGCACTCCCTCGACCTGCACCGCCAGCCGACGCGGCGTCGCAAAGCTCCGGCTCCCCACCGCGCCAGTAACCAACCGCTCCCGCACCAGCATTTCTCCCACCCGCCGCCGCAGCTCCGCCTCGGCGCCCGCAATCATCCGCGCAGGAATCTCCTCTGACCCAACCTCAAATAAAAAATCAGCCATCTCGCTCTATTGCACTCCCACCGGATTCGTCTCCGCGCTCGCTGCCTTCGTCGTTCCCGCCTTTGCCGCCCCCTGTGCCGCATACATTTTCGCCACCCCCACCACCAGCGTCCGGATCCGTGCCATCACCCCCACCCGCTCCGTCACGCTGATCGCCCCGCGCGCATCCAGCAAATTGAAGAGGTGCGAGCACTTCAGCGCCAGCTCATACGCTCCTAAGACCGGGAACCGCCTCACTTCCAGATCGTCTCCGGTTTCCTTTGCAGTCCTTTGCACATCACCGCGCTCTTTGCGTTCACCTCTTTCCCTCACGAGCAAGCCAGCACCAACCTCCAGCAGCCCGAGGCATTCCGCCTCATACAACCGCAGATGCGCCCACAGCTTCGCCACATCCGCATAATCAAAGCTGTACGCGGAAAACTGCTCCTCCTCCGCCAACCGCATCTCCCCGTACGTCACCGCCCGACCCAGCTTGCCATCTTCGGGGGGCTCCACGGCCCAAACAATGTCATAGATCGAATCCACATCCTGCAAGAACGCCGCAATCCGCTCCAGCCCATACGTAATCTCGCCCGAAATCGGGTCCAGATCCATCCCGCCGCACTGCTGAAAATACGTGAACTGCGTAATCTCCAGCCCATCCAGCATCACCTGCCAGCCCACGCCCCACGCGCCGCCCACCGGCCACTCCCAGTTATCCTCCTCAAACTTGATGTCGTGCTCGCGCAGATCGATCCCAATCGCTTCGAGCGACTCGAGATACATCTCCTGAATCCGCTCCGGTGGCGGCTTCAGCACCACCTGCAGCTGCGTATGCCGAAACAGCCGGTTCGGGTTCTCCCCATACCGTCCGTCCGCCGGCCGACGGCTCGGCTGCGCATACGCGATCCGAACCGGCTTCGGCCCCAGCACCCGCAGAAACGTATCCGGCGACATCGTCCCCGCCCCCACCTCCACGTCATATGGCTGCTGCAGCACACACCCACGCTCCGCCCAGAAACGCTGCAATCGAAACAGCAGCTCCTGAAACGTCAACGCTCTCTTCTTTACCTCAGTCTTCATCCGCTCGTCGCGCTCTCCCTAGCCCTCCCCAGCATAAACGCCGCGCCCTCCCTTCCCTGTCTCTCGCACGTCATCGCCAGCCCGCACTTCCCTGTAGGTGCGCGCCGTCTACCCCGCCGATCGGATGCAGCCCTCGCATTTGCCCAGAGAATCATCGGCTTTCAGCCTAAACCGTGTTGAACCCTTCCAGGCGAACAAATCACAAAAACCATGAACCCACGTTCCAAAATGGGAAGCCCGCCTACAGCCCCCCCGCGCTTCGCAATCTCCGCTCCAGATGCCGCTCCAACGTCGCTACCGCAAATCGCCGCAGCTCCCCTACACGCTCCGGCGGCCAGACCTCCGTGCCCAACTCCCGCAGGGGCGACCGAAACATCCGCCAAGCCGTCGCCACCGCATGCGCCGGCAGCCCCACACTCCCAGCTCGCCGATCGTCCCCGCAGGTCACCCCGTCGCTGGTCGCCGAATACCACACCGTCCCGCCACGCAGGTCCAGCCCGCACACCACGCAGTGCCCCAGCTCCGGCATCCAACCCATCAACCGGCTCATCCATAGGCAAAAATACGTCACCGGCAGCACCACCCGGCTCACCTGCATCTCTTCCATCGTCGCCAGCGCCAGACGAAACACCGCATCATCCGCGGCCTGCTCCGGCAAGGCCTCTTCCAGCACCTCGGCCACCAGCTCCACACCCGCCGTCCGCTGGTAGTCGATCGCCTCCCGCATCGGCGACCACACGATCTCAAATGCATCCAGCCGCACCAACTCCTGCTTCGGCCGCTCCGCCCAGTGCGCCCGCACATGCGTCATCGGCTCCAGCGCTCCGCCAAACCGCCGCCGCGACCGCATCGCATGCCGCGCCACCCCCTTGATGCGCCCCTCCTCCCGCGTGAACAGGCTTACCAGCAAGTCTGCTTCCTGGAACGGCCACGTCCGCAGCACCAGCGCCTCGCCCACATGCTGGATCAGCCGCCCCTCAGCCACATACCCTCATAACCCCGCAAACGGGAACGCGCAGCCCCAGGAGGAGCTGCGCGCCACAAACCCTCGCTATGAATCGCTAACGGCCGAAGTGCGTCGCGTTCTTCTCCTGATACTCGGCCCACTTCTCCGGCAGGTCGTCCCCCGCGTAGATCGCCGACACCGGACACACCGGAACGCACGCACCGCAGTCAATGCACTCCACCGGATCGATAAACAGCTGCTGCGCGTCCGAGTAGCCGTTCTCATCCTTCTTGGGGTGAATGCAGTCCACAGGACAGGCATCCACACACGCCGAATCCTTCGTTCCAATACATGGTTCCGCAATGACGTACGCCATCGAACACTCCTCCAAATCTGCTGCCCATCAATCTCGATCTTTGACCCTGATTCTACCAGCAGACGCCCCCGCCCCCGCAAACCAGTCCCGTTCGATCAATCGCCCCAGCTACGTTCGCAGCTCCCCTCCATCAGGCAAGCCGATCACTTCGTTTCCCCTCGGCCCGCGTCCAACGCCCGTCGCGCCGCGAACTCCGCCGGCGTCGGAATCGGCTCCATCCCGCGACCCGCAAACATCTCTCCAAAAATGTGCTCCAGCTCGCCCGCGATCAGCCCGTTCGTCGCCAGCGTCTCCCGGCTGTCCAGCGTAAAGGGCGATCCGTCAAAGTGCGACACCTTGCCCCCAGCCTCCTCCACCAGCAACACTCCCGCCGACGTATCCCAAGGATTCAAATTGAACTCCCAAAACCCATCCAGCCGCCCGCACGCCACATACGCTAGGTCAAGCGCAGCAGACCCGGCCCGTCGAACCCCGTGCGACCGCAGCGTGATCTCCTGGTAAAAGTGCACGTTCGGACTCCGGTGCCGCTTGTGCGACGGAAACCCCGTCGCCGTCAGGGCCTCCTGCAGCAGCTTCGTCCGTGAAACGCGGACCGACCGCCCATTGAGCATCGCCCCACCCCCACGCTCCGCCGTGAACAGCTCCCCCCGCAGCGGGTCAAAGATCACCCCCGCCACCATCGTCCCGTCCTGCTCAGCCGCCAGCCCCGCCGGCCGCCGCTCGCATCCCAGCACCACGCAGAACGCCGGAAATCCGTGCGCAAAGTTCGTCGTCCCATCCAGCGGATCAACATACCACCGGAACTCCCGCTCCAGACCTTCGCGCGTCCCCTCCTCGCCATAGATGCCGTGTTGGGGAAACACCGCGGCCAGCCGCTCCCGGATCAGCGCCTCGCTCGCCCGATCGGCCTCCGTCACCAGGTCGACATCGCCCTTGTACTCCGCCGTCACGCCGCGCTGGTAGAACTCACGCAACAACCCACCAGCCTCACGCGCAATCCCCGCCGCCTTCTCCGCAAACCCAAACCACTCGCTCACCGCGCGCTCCTCGACGTCACCCACATTGCAGCAGGTCTCTGTAGAGTACCGCGCTTGGCTGACGAGTCTTGCCTCACGAATCTTGCCTAACGAGAATCGGCGAAGTACGCCGTCCGGTACCGCAGCGCGTCCTTCGCCGCTGCTCCAGAATTCGTCAACTCCACCCGAATATGTCGCAGCGCCGCAGCATCCGGAGAACTCTCCTGCGGCGCATAATACCCCAGCACATACTGCGTCCGCAGATCGTCTGACACATGCGCCAGCGCCGCCGGCAAATCCGCCGGATCCCCGACGTAGTAATACTTCCCACCCGTGTCGCTCGCCATCTGGATCAGCGCATGCTCCCCACCCGTGTTGCGTCCCGCATCCGCCATCACCGGGACAATAATCAGCGAGTACACCATCACACCCGCACGCTGCGCCTCGTCGATCGCCATCGAGTATCGCGAGTTCTTCTTCGTATCCGCGCCATCGGTGATCAGCACCAGCACCCGTCTTCGCCCAGCGTCATTTCTGGTCTGGCCCAGCCGCTGCGACGCCAGGTAAATCGCGTCATAGAGCGCCGTCGCGTCGCCTCGTTCCAGCTGGTTCAGCCCGCTGTCGATCCGCTTCGGATCATTCGTAAACGACACGATCTCCCGCACCGTATCAGAAAAGTCCATCAAGTCGATCTCATCCTGCTGCCGAATCAGCGTCTTCACAAACTGCTTCGCCGCCTTCTTCTCCAGCCCCTCGTTCCGCAAAACGCTCTCGCTCGCGTCGATCGCCAGCACAATCGACAGCGGCGTCGAGCTTTCGCGTTCAAAGAACGCAATCGTCTGCGCTTTCCCGTCCTCACTGATCCTGAAGTCTTCCCGCCCTAGCCCGCCGATCGGCGCGCCCGTCGCGTCCGCCACATTCACGGCAACGTTCACCAGCCGTGATTCCACCCGGATCGTCGCCACATCGTCCGGTCGGGCCGGTCGCCGTTCCACCGGAGCCTGCGCCATCGCAACCTGCGCCAGCACAACCGCCGCAAGCCCCACTCCAACCCAGTTCATCGCTGCGGCCCCGTCCCTCCACTCACAATCTCCTCCGGAAACGGCTCCCCATCTGCCCAAACCGCCCCATCCTCGAACTGCTCCTTCTTCCAGATCGGCACCGTCTTCTTTAGCGCGTCGATCACCCACCGGCACGCCTCAAACGCCGCCCCGCGATGCGCCGACGCCACCGCAATCAGAACGCTCGTCTCTCCAACCTCCAGCCGTCCCAGCCGATGCACCACCGCAATCTCGCGCACCCCAAACCGCTCCATCGCCTCAACCCGCAGCACTTGCATCTGCTTCAGCGCCATCTCTTCGTACGCCTCGTAGTCGAGGTACAGCGTCTTCCGCCCACGCGTGTTGTCCCGCACAACCCCGTCAAACACGCACACCGCACCGTCCGCACCGGCCTTGATCTCCGCCAGGATCGCATCCGTCGCGATCACACTCTGGACGATCTGCACTCTCATCGGCCACCGCTCACCGGCGGCAGCAACGCCACTTCGTCGCCCTCCGCCAGCACCGTCGCCCGACTCGCATACTCCTGATTGACCGCCACCGCCAAGCTCGTCCAAACCTCGCTCTGCTTAGACGCCTGGGCCGCACAAAGGCCAACGAGTTCCCCAACCGAAGTCCCCAGCGGGATCTCCAGCGTCCGCCGCTCCGCCCCGGCCAACTCTTTCAACATCCCAAAAAACAACACCGTCACCTGCATCCGGTCAGCATACCGCGCGACCCGCCACGCAAGGCATCGACGATTCACTCGCTCCCAGCCACTCTGCCCGCAAATCGATCGGAACTAGCCATGGCCGAAGTGTACGGTCGCTACCCGTCAGTTCTTTCCGGACGCCTTCTCCTTCTTTGTGCCCGTCGTCCGCTTGCTTCCAGGGACGCTCGCTCCTTCCGGCGCAGGCTTCCATCTCCCGCTCGGCGTCTTCACCTCTCCCTTCGCGGCATGGTACTGCTCCAGCAGCTCCGTTCCCTTTTCCGCCAGCTTCTTCTCCTCCGCCTCGTCCTTCGGCACCGGCTCGCCCCACGCCGCGGCTTCAAGCGCCTGCCGCGTCGGCTCGCCCTTCGCATCCACCACCGGCCCCGGCGGGTTCGCAAAATGCCGCCGCAAGAACGACCCTTTCCGCAACATCTTCTCCGGCGTGTCCGCCTTTCCCTGCACCCCCTTCTTCAGGTGCCCGCCCGTCGCTTCGTTGAAAACGCGCCGGCCCTCGGCCGTCAGTCCACCTTTCGGATCTTTGCCACTCTTCGGCAGGGAAACCGACCGCCGGCTCGGCGGCTTTGTCGCATCCTCTCTATCCCCCGGCCTAGCCTTCTTCACCGCGGCTTTCTTTGCTGGCGTCTTCTTTCCAGGTGCCATCGCTGTGCACCTCCTCTGGTGCACTCTGACGCACAATCCCCACCCACCCCCGCGCACAAAAAAAGTGGCCCTCACAAGGGAGAGCCACTCTGTTCGATCACACAAAAGTTCCGGGCTATGCCGTAGCCTGCAGCACCTCTTCGCGGAGTACCTCGTCCTGCACTTCTTCGCGTCGGGTATGCGGCAGTGCCACGGCCAACACATCCTCAATCCGGTTCGCGTAGTGGATCCGAACGCCGGCAACCTGATCCGGCGTCAGGTCCTCCTCCACGTTCGTCTTCACCTCAATCGGCAGGATCACGTCGCGCACCCCGGCCCGCTTGGCCGCCAGGAACTTCTCCTTGATCCCGCCAACCGGCAGCACATTGCCGCTCAGCGTAATCTCCCCGGTCATCGCCGTCAGCGGATGCACCGGCTTGTCCGTCAGCAGGCTCACCAGCGCAGTCGCCATCGTCACGCCGGCACTCGGCCCATCCTTCGGGATCGCTCCGGCAGGCACGTGAATGTGGATGTCGATCTCCTTCAGGAAGTCCTCATCCAGCCCAAGCGTAACTGCATTCGACCGGACCCAGGTCAGCGCCGCCTGCATCGACTCCTTCATCACATCGCCAATCTGTCCCGTGATGGTGAAGCCGCCCTTGCCCTTCATCCGATTCGCTTCGATGAACAGCACATCGCCGCCGGCCGGAGTCCACGCCAGACCCACAGCCACACCAGAACGTTTTGTACGCTCGGCCAGCTCCGTGTCCACGCGTACCTTAATGCCGCCCAGGAACTCGTGAACCACCGCGGGCGTGATCAGCAGCTTCTCTGTCTTGCCCTCAGCAATCCGCCGCGCAACCTTGCGACACACCGTGCCAATCAGCTGCTCCAGCCGCCGAACACCCGCCTCGCGCGTGTAGTGCCGCGCAATCAGCGCTACACTCTCCCGCGGAACCTCGATCTGCTCCGGCGTCAGACCGTTCTCCTTCGTCTGCCGCGGAACCAGATATCGCTCCGCAATCGCGACCTTTTCCTCCTCGGTGTACCCCGTCAGCTCAATAATCTCCATCCGATCCAGCAGCGGCGCCGGGATGGGGTCCAGCTGGTTCGCCGTGCAGATAAACAGCACCTTGCTCAGATCGAATGGCTGATCCAGGTAATTATCCCGGAACGTATTGTTCTGCTCCGGATCCAGCGTCTCCAGCAGCGCACTCGCCGGATCACCGCGGAAATCCCGCCCAAGCTTGTCGATCTCGTCCAGCATGAACACAGGATCGTTCGTCTCCACCCGCTTCAGGTGCTGGATGATCTGCCCCGGCATCGCTCCGATGTACGTCCGTCGATGTCCCCGGATTTCCGCCTCATCATGCATGCCGCCCAGTGAAATGCGGCTGAACTTGCGTCCCAGCGCCTTCGCGATCGATCGCCCAAGCGAGGTCTTCCCCACACCCGGCGGCCCGACAAAGCACAGAATCGGCCCCTTCATATCCGGCTTCAACCGGCGCACACTCAGGTAATCGAGAATGCGATCCTTCACCTTCTTCAGCCCATAGTGATCCTCGTTCAGGATCTCCTCGGCCTTCAGAATATCCACCTCACCCGCAGTCGACTTGGACCACGGCAGCACCGCCAGCCACTCCACATAGTTCCGCGTCAGGCTGTAATCCGCCGCCATCGCATTCATCCGGCTCAGCCGGCCAAGCTCCTTCAGAGCGTCCTTTTTTACCTCCTCCGGCATGCCCGCGTTCTCAATCTTCTCGCGCAGATCGGCAAGATCCTTCTGGGTCTCGTCCTGATCCCCCAGCTCCTTCTGAATCGCCTTCATCTGCTCGCGAAGGTAGTAATCGCGCTGCGACTGCTGCACCGAATCCTGCACCTCGCTCTGGATCTTGTTGCGCAGCTGCTGCACATCCAGTTCCTTCGCCAGATGCTTGTTGAGCCGTTCCAGTCGCGCCCCAACACTCGCCATCTCCAGCAGCTCCTGCTTCTCGGCAGTCGTCAGGAACGGCAGATTCGCCGCGATGAAGTCCGCCAACCGGCCCGGCTCTTCGATGTTGATGGCAATCGTCTGCAGATCGTCCGACAGCGTCGGCGAGGCCGAGACGATCTGCTGGAACTGACTCGTAATATTGCGCTGCAGCGCCTCTAGCTCCGGCGAAGTCTCCGGCGCAATCTCCTCGATCGGCTCGGCTTCCGCCACCAGAAATGGCGTGAACTGCGTAAATTCGCCCAGATGCACGCGCTCGTTGCCCTCGGTAAAAACGAACAGGCTCTGATTCGGCATCTTCACCACCTTGTGCACCGTCGCCAGCGTTCCGACCGCATGGAGATCCGCCCCCTGCGGCGCGTCCTGCCTTGCGTCTCGCTGCGCAACCACCAGAATCTTTTTGTCCTCCCCCAGCGACTGAATCAGCTGGATGGAGCTTTCCCGCCCCACCGTGAGCGGAAGTACGGCATGCGGAAACAGCACCGTGTCCCGGACGGGAAGTACCGGCACTGCCCTTCGACCGCCACCTTCGTGCTCCCCCGTCCGGGAAGCTGTGGGCTTAATAACGCTTACAAAATCGTTCGGCATGTTGAGTGTCCTTCTATCAACTATCTGCATAATAGATGCTCATGCCCCAAGTTCGGTCGCAGAGTTGGGGCAGCCGTGCAGATTCTTCGGTGTGCGTTCCTTTTTGGGAAAGTTCGCCTCCCACGCTACCGAGCCGATTCCCTTTCCGCCGCCCGATACCGTCCCAACTGCTTGATCATGCGTGTCGCCGGCCTCAGGAGTTCAAGCGCTTGAGCTGCCTGCTGCTCAGTCTCAAACCTCAGATCGACGTGAAAGACGTACTGCCACGGACTTCCAGGGACGGGCCGCGATTCGATTCGCGACAGGTTCACCCCAGCTTCGGCCAGGCTGCCGAGTGCCCGAACCAGAGTGCCCGGCCGATGGTCAATGGCAAACGCCACGCTCATCTTGTTAGCCGGTTGGCCCAACTCTGGTACGTCCAGCGCCGCCCCCTCACGAACCACGAGGTGAAAGCGCGTCACATTCTCCACGCTGTCTTCGATATCGCGAGCGAGGATTTCTCCCCCATACTTCTGCGCCGCCATCTCCGGAGCCACCGCCGCCTCCCATCGTGAGCCCGTCTCCATCACGTGCTTCACCGCCCCGGCCGTGTCGTAGAACGGCACAGCCCGAATCTCAGGATGCGCCCCAAGCCATCCCCGGCATTGTGACAGCGCCACAGGGTGAGACAGGACGCTGCGAACCTCCGCCAGCGTCACCCCCGGAACCGCAATCACATTGTGCCGAATCCGCAGAAGGCTTTCGCGCACCAGGCGGAGCGGATTGCCCAGCAGCAGATCGTTGTGCTCCGCGACCGCCCCGTGCAGGCTGTTCTCAAACGGCAGGACCGCTCCGTCTACCGTCCCCGAGAGCACCCGGTCCACCACCTCAGCCGAGGTGCGACAAGGCTCGATCGCAGCTTCGGGCAGCATCTCGGCCGCAGCCATGTGGCTGTTCGAACCAAAGTCCCCTTGAATTGCAATCTTTGCCTGTGCGATCAAGCGCCCTCTGAATTTTTCATAACTGGCAACCTAGCCCCTGGCCCCGGCAACTTATCACGAGACGCCCACACGGCATCTACTTTCGAGCTTCCCGCGTGCGGAGCTCGTCCCAGGAGAACGATCATGCTTTGGACCATTACCATCATCCTCTTTGTACTCTGGATTGTGGGTCTCGTCAGCAGCTACACCCTCGGCGGCTGGATTCACATTCTGCTGGTCCTCGCCATCATCGTGCTGATCTTCAATCTCCTCTCGGGACGTCGAGCGCTCTAAGCGCCCGTTGCCGTCGGATATAACCCACAGTGGGAATGGAGCCGTTATGAACGAGAGCAACGTGTCCGGCAAATTCCATCAGATTGCTGGGAAAGTGAAACAAAGTATAGGCGAAGCGACCGGCGACCAAAGTCTCGCCAACCAGGGCGCGGCCGACCAGGTGAAGGGCAATGCGAAACAAGCCTGGGGCGACATAAAGGACACCGCAGCCAACGTTCGCGACAACGCCCAGGCCGGCGCAACCGCCGATGGCCATCAGCAGACGACTAGCAACAACGGTCACGATACGCGCGGCTCCATCACGAACGCTGCCGAACGTGCAAAAACCGCAGTGCAGAACACGTTGAACCGCGTCAAGAACGAGCTGTAACCGGCGCCGGTCACAGCATCGACGGCAGTGGGCTCGCGCCTTGGCGGGCCCATTTACTTGTGCAGAAGGACCGAGCCGGTAACGAATCCAAAGAAGAGGACCGAGATCACCCCATTCAGCGTGAAGAACGCTGCATTCATCCTCCGAAGGTCGGTCGGCGAGATCAGCAAATGTTCGTACACCAGCAACACCAGGACCACGGCCACACCCGCTTCCGCCAACCATCCCAGCTGAAATAGGTGAAGAAGCCACAGCAACATGGCAACCATGCCAAGATGCATGGCGCGTGCGATCCAGAAGGCGCCACGAATCCCAAATGCCTGGGGAACACTCCGTAGGCCTGCCCGGCGGTCATGTTCAAAGTCCTGGCAGGCATACAGCACGTCGAACCCGCCTACCCATAGCAGCACCGCAAGGGTCAGCACCACAATCCGCGCGTCCAGACTTCCGCGAACCGCGATCCAGGCCGCGGACGGCGCAATACCCAGCGCAAGTCCCAGCACCACGTGCGACCAGCGCGACCAACGCTTCATGAAGCTGTAGCCCAGCACCACAACCAGCGCAACCGGCGAAAGCGCGAGCGTCAGGCGATTCAGCATCGCCGCGCTCAGCACAAACACAAGGCAGCTCACCAGAACAAACCCGGCAACAAAACTCTTACCCAGGAGCCCTGCCGGCAGGGCTCTCGACGCCGTCCGCGGGTTCGCGAAATCGATCTCGGCATCCACCAGCCGGTTGAAGGCCATGGCTGCCGACCGCGCCGCCACCATGCACACCACAATCCACGTCAGCTGCCAGACCGTCGGCCATCCCCCAGCCGCCAACACGGCGGCCGTAAGCGCAAACGGAAGCGCGAACACAGAGTGCTCCCACTTGATCATCTCCAGCGTCACATGCGTGTTGCGCCAAAAAGTCGCCGTCATCCCTCTATCGTAGAACGATCTGCCCGCCTGCACCGCCCTCGCCGCTCGCAACCTCGATCCCGTCCAACGTTCCGCTCAGCATCATCAGGCCATCCGGCCCGTGGCAGTTCGAAGTCGGCTGTCGTGCCTCTACCGGTAGCGCTTCCGCACCTTGTACACGATGCTGAAGACCCCGGTCTCGTCACGCGTCGCAACGATCGACTGGTTCTCATTTACCGCATACTGCACCGAAATGAGTTGCTGCGCCGAAGAGTTCACGTCCGTCGCAAACGTCACCGACAGCTGTTGCGACAGCTGTTGCTGCACCGTGATGCGCGGCGACGCCGTGCCGAGCGTTCCCACGTACGAGGGATCGATCTTTACGCTTCCACCGCCGAACAGCTTCGAAACCCGACTGCCGACCGTCGCATTCAGCGCTCCGCTCAGCAGAGCACTCGTCGTCGGATCGGTTCCCGCCTGCGTCTGCTGCTCGGAAGCGATCTGCGACTCCTCCTGCGTTCGCCCCAGCGCCAGCAAAGCAAAAATATCGGCCTCGCTCAACGGCGGCTCCGAGCGGTAGGTCGGCTTCAGGTTGGCAGTCGTCCCATGGAGGCTCAGCGTAATGTCGTAGTTCTCCACCCGTGCCGTCACGTCGAGGTCGATGAGCGGGTCGATCCGCACCGGATTCGCAAAGTAAATCGTGCCGCGCTGAACCTGGTACTTCGTCCCCGCAAACGTCGCGCTGCCGTCCGTGATCTGGATCCGTCCCAGCACGCTCGGCTCAGCCACCGTGCCGCGCACTGTCAAATCCACCGTGCCGGCGAGTTTGGCATAGGAGTTCTGAAAGTCCAGCTGCGGCGAGCTCTGCACATGAATGTCCATGCGAATGTTATTCGTGATCGAGCTCGGATCCGGCGGAGCCGAAACCCCGCCCGCGCCGGCAAAGGCCGCAAAGTCGACATCCGCACCTACGCCAAAGCGCGTCAGCAGCACGTTGCCGCTCAACAGCAGATTGTCGGCGCCGCCCTGCAGCCGCAGCGTCGTGTTGGCCGTCGCACTCAGACCATACAGCCGAATCCGGTTTGCATCGCCGGTCGCCGAAAGGTCGGCATACACGCCGTTCTTGTACGTGAGAAATCCCCCCAGCTTCAGCGGACCGCCGCCCGTCGTCGCCGTCAGGTTCTGCACCTCCAGCCGATCTTCGTTGAAGACCAGCCGGCCCGTCAGGTTCGTCAACCCGTTTGGAATGCTCTCCAGCGCCAGGTTCACCTTGTTGAAATCAACATTGCCCGTGAGCTCAGGGTTCTTCACCCGGCCGCCCGCCGTCACCTGGAACTGCACCGTACCCGAAGCGGTCACATCCTTATCGAAGGTTTCGAGCAGCGCAACATTGACGCTGCCATCCGCCCGTACATTGATCTTGCCCCCTTTCGGGTCGGTGACCCCCAGCAGCTCCGCCGTTCCACCCGCCCGCAGGTCCGTATCCTGCCCGGTGATGTGCACCTCCTCGATCGTGGCCACCCCATTCCGCAGGCTCGCCCGCAACGGTGTTTGCGCCTTCAACTCGTAGCCCTGCACCGTCACGTCGACCGGCGTCAACTCCGCATCCGCGACCAGCGCCCGCGGCGTTTTCACCGGTCCACTGAGAGTCACTGTCCCGTTGATCGCAGAGTGCGCCGCCACGCTTCCGCCCGGCGAGAAGATCGCCATCGCTTTGCCGACGTCGAACCCCGTCAGCGTCACACGCGCCTGTGTATCGTAGTTGCCCACCAGAGACGTCTGCCCTTGCGCCTGAAACGCGGTCGACACCAGATTCGAGTTGACGGTGTAGAACAACGTGCTGCCCCGGCTATGCAGATTCGCCGCCATTTGCCCAAGCTGCTGACCGCCGTAGGTCACGTTGGTCAGGCTCACATTCGCCGTCAGCCCCGGCTCCTTCAGCGTGCCGTTCGCATCCGCGCGCAGCGTCAACACACCGTCCGCGTTCACCTTCTGCTGCTGCACCAGCGTGAACTTCGAAAGCCGCAGATTGTCGCCCTCGATGTGCGCTTGCAGGCGTTCGGTCGTGAGGTTATATCCTCCGTTCCCGGTAATCTCCATCCCGTGCAGCCGTAGCGCCACACTGCTGGCCTCCACCTGCTTGCCCTGCACCGTCGCACTCACCACAGCGCTTTCATACGGTTCGCCGTACGCCACACCGTTGGTCAGCGCTACCTGCCCGCCGCCTGAAAGATTCTTGATCGTCCCCGCGGCATGGAGGCTCACGTTCATCGTGCCCGTCAGGTCCACCTTGCCCTGCTGCCCCGCCAACTGCAGCACATCCGCCACCTGCGCGTTCGCCAGTTGCACCTTCGCGTCCACGGTGGTGCCGTCATCCCACACGTACGAGACGGCGCGCCCCCGCCGCATCACTTCCCTCGGCTTGAACGCTCCCGAAATGTTCAGCACCGCCGACTGCCGCTTGACCGTCGAGCTCGCCACACTCACGCCGGCCGGCGTGTACTCCGCATCCGCCACCACGGAGTCGATCAGCACATCGGCCTGCGTGCCCAGCTTCAGCTCCAACGCGCTTGCCTGCAAGTGCCCCTTCACGTCGATCGCTCGCATCGCCCCGCGCGCCGTCCCATTGAATTCGAGCGCCCCATGCAGCACCACCGGAAGCGCCGCCGAGCCCCGCTTTCCGTTTGCCGCAAAGCCCAACGTCTGCAGCAGCTGGTCATACTCGCCCAGGTCCCGCGCTTGCACATCGAGCTTCAAATTCGTCCGGGGATCGCCGTTACGCAGCCCCAGCGTGCCACTCGCATTCACGCTCGAAGCCAGCGTCTGCAACGACACGCGCTCGAGGTCTACCGTTTGCGTCGCCCCTCGGTAGTGCGCCACCGCCTCACCGCGAACCGGGATGTTCGCCGCCACGCCACGCCGCCGCGCTCCCGTGGGAGCGAACTTCAGGTTTCCATCCACGTTCACCGTCTCGGCAATCTTCGTCGCCGGCCCGCCCCACTCCGCCGTCACCGGCCCGCTGATCGCCGTATCGAAACCCAGGTCGCCGTAGTGCTCCGGCCCCGCGATCTCGAGGAGAGTGCGCAGAGGAATGCGATCGGCCGTCACCTTCAGGATTGCGTGCGCGGGCTGGACCGGCGTGATCGTCACCGACTGCACCGGCGGCGCCGCCCCTGCACCCTTTGCCACATTGTTCGCCGTCTTCGCCGCAGCCACCGTCGTCGGCGACTGCGCCGGTGCACTCGCCGGCACCTCGCCCAGCCAGTTTGAAATTCGCAGATCTCCCGCCGCGCTCCCGCCTCCCGGCAGATACCCCGTCAACGCCGTAAACAGCAGCTCCGTCGGTGTCACATGCAACTGCGCTCCACCGTTGATGTCATGGAGCCGCACATTCTCGTCGCGGTACCCCGCATTGTGCAGCTTTACCTCGCCCACCACCAGGTACCCCGCCTGGCAGTCCGGATCCGGCGGCAGCGCCGTGGTACTCGGCTGCACCGCGTCCTTCGGATGTCGACGCTGCCAGAAGTGCGGCTGCTTCTGCGCCGCCGCCGGCGCCGTGTAGCAGTTGTGTCCGTTCACATGCAGCTCCAACGAACCCGCTTGGAGCCCCGCAATCCCGCCCAGCACCGAAATCTGCTTCAGCGCCAGTGATCCGTCAACGCTCCCCCGCCACTCCGGCTTGGCGAAGTGCGCAATCCCCGCCGTCGCCTGCAGCTCTGAGTCCGCACCCGTGTGGAAGTCGAACTTGTCCACCGAAGCCATATCGCGCCCGATCTGCGCCTCCAGGTGCAGCCGCGACTGCGCCTCCGGCTCCTTCGCCGTCCTCGTTCGCAAATCGTTCAGGTCGATCACCGCACCGTACCGATCCGTCGTCCGCAGATACCGCACCGTCGCCTGCAAATCACGTGCCGACGCATCCAGTGGAATCGCCCGATCATTGATCAGCGCCACTCCGTTGGCAACCTCGACCTCCTTCGCCTCCAGGTCGAGCAGCGTGTTCTGCAGCGGCTCCGTGCTCGTGCTCGGCGTCTTCGGGGTCGGCTGGTTCGTCTTCCCGTCCTTGTCGATGATCAGGTGAATCCGCGGCTGCTCCGCCCGCAGCAGGTTCAGGCCAAGATGCGACTGCGCCCCCCTGCCCACCGTATGCGAAAGCACCGTATTGATCTTCAGCTGGATCAGCAGCCGATCGACCGCAAGGTACGGCGCCTCGCCCGCCGGCTCCAGCCCATGAATCACCAGGCCGTCGACTTCAATTGCCAAATGCCATAAATCCAGCGAAATGCGCCCGATCTCAACGCGACCACCCGTTGAGTCTTCGAGCACCTTGACCACCTGCGTTTGCACCCGCCGCTCAAAGTCCGGCGTCTTCGAGTACCACGTAAGCCCCAGCAGCAACACCGCCACCAGCAGAACCAGACCCAGCCCAAGCCAAGCAAACCCACGTAAGATTTTGACGCCAAGCGATCGCCGGCGCACCGGCGTTGGAGTTATCTCGGACGCCGTCGTGGGCGGCACCTTCTGCGCGTCGGGGCTCATGGCTCGGTGCCCTCCTCCGGCAACGTATCGTCCGCACTCATAATGCGCACGCTTCCTTGCGCCCGCAGCGATTTAAGCCAGTCGTTCAGCAGACTCGACACCTGCTGCTCCAGCAGCACCTCCCGAACCCGATCCGACACCGCGTCCAGCTTCGGCGCCGCCACGCCCTGCCGCTGGTACTCCGGCAGCAGCGTCTGCTTGTAGTACGTATTGATCTGCTCCGGCGAAATCCGTATGCCGCCGCGAAACCGCAGCTCAATGAACTGCAGCACCTCCATACGCTCCCGCCAAAGCTCGGTCAGCTCCGGCACGGTGAAGCCATGGGCCGCCACAAACCGCGTCCACCCCGCCTCGGTCTCGCAGTGTGCCGGCTTGCACGCCGGCAAATCCTTCTTCAGCTGGTCGAGCTCCGCGTCCACCTTGCTGTCCGGAATCACCGGCTGCCCTTGGATCTTCGCTTGCTGCAAAATCAGCGTCCGATTGATCAGCCGCTGCAGCGCACGCTGACGCGAATACGCCCCGGTCGGATCCGTGATCGGCTGAAACGCGATCAGCCGGCGCTCCTCATCCACATCGCTGTCCAGCACAGGATCCTGGTTCACCACCGCCACCACGCGATCCACCACCTCTCCCGGGGTGCGTGGCGAAGCCGGAGCCGGCCCAGGCGTCGCCGTTTCTGCAGGCTGCGTCTGCCCAAATCCCAAACCCGCAGCCATCAGCAGCACGCCAGAAACACCGGCCGCCAGCCCCCCGCAACGAATTGACCTCACCTGTGCCCGCATCATCAGAAGCTCTGCCCAATGCTGAAAAAGAAGTTGAAATGCCCGGAGTTGCTCGAGTGCGGATTGCTGTTACTGAAGTCGTACAGCACCGGGTACACCGTAGGGTTCAGGTTGTACGAGAAGTCCGCCCGCAGCGGCCCCACCGGCGTGTTGTATCGCGCTCCCAGGCCAATCGCATGGGAAAAGTAGTTGAACGAACATGTGCCGACATGCGATGCAAGCACGGCCGCGCTCGAAACGTCATAGCACGTCGACTGATTCGGCTGGTGAAAACGCGTAAAGCTCGGAAACAGATCGCTCGCGTTCTGAAACACGTTGCCCATGTCGTGAAACACCACAAAGTTGACGCTGCTGCCCACAACCGGCAGCGTAGGCGGCGGAAGCCGCAACTCCAGCTGATTGATAATCACCGCGGTTCCCCCGACGGGAAAGCCGGTCTGCAGATCGCGCGGACCCGCCGAATTGATCGAAAATCCTCGCAGGGACGTCGCACCGCCGGCATACAGCCGCTCCGGCAGCGGCACCGCACTGCAGCTCGGGTTCGTACTCAGCAGCACCCCCAGGCACACCGAATTGCCCACATTCGGATTCGCTCCAAAGACATTCTCAAAGCCGAACCGTGTGTTCCGGGCAAACACATACTTGTGCTTGCCGAACTCGTAGTACGTCGCATTCGACACATCCACACGATTGAAGCTCGTCTGCGACCCAAACTTCGACGACGCCCAGAACTCCTGCACCGACGTATACGATCCCTTGTGCGCGTCCAGCTGACTCGGCGTGCGCGTGTCGTGGAACCAGGTCACCCCAGGTCCGCCCACCCGCACCGGTTGCGACAGCAGCGGAATCAGGTTTGCCGAAACCTGCAGCGTCCCCGGATCGACCTTCACCCGGCGGTACTGAAAGTCGTACAGAAACGTGTCCTTGCGCCTGTACTTTTCCGTCACCCGGAAATCCGCCTGCAGCGTCGACGCCGTAAACGTCGTGACGTTCTGCACATTCGAGTACCCGCCCGAAACCGTCGCCGCAAAATTCGGATTCCCAAACAGATGCGGTGTGTTGTAGCTCAGCTGCGCAATCGTCTCCAGCAGACCATACGTCGTGTGCAGCGTAACGGACTGATCCGTCCCGCGCAGATTGATCCGCGACACATCAAGCGAAACCCGCGGACTCACGCCGGCCTTTCCGTTTTGCGCGTACTGCGCCGTGTCGTTCGGATTCAGTCCCAGCAGAATCGCCGAAGCCGGCGAAATCTGGCCGCGGCTCGGCGTTCCCGTCTGCGCCTCGAAACCGAAGCCGTACGTCACATCCCATCGGCGCGCCTCGGTCAACTGGATCAGTACATTCTTCTCGGACGCCTTGCCCTGCGGATTCTGCACCGCCGCGACCACCTCATTGAACAGCGCCAGGTTATACAGGTTCCTCTGCGTGTCCAGCAGCGCACTCTGGTCCAGCGGGTCTCCCGGATGCACCGTCACCTGCGCATTCACCACGTTCGCCCGTGTCCGCTTGTCGCCCGAAAGCAGCACCTTGTCGACCGCGACGGCCTGGCCTTCATTGACCGCAAGCGTCACATCCGTCCGTGTTGGGTCTGCCTTCTCCTTCACCTGCCGAATCTCCACCGTCGCCTGGTCAAACCCGTTGCTGATGAAATATCCCAGCACCGCATCGCGATCGCCCGACAGCGTGATCAGCGAAAACGGCTGACCCTCCTGCGTATTCAGCAGCCCCCGCACCGTCGCGGCCCGTGCAGGGTCGACCCCCGACAGCGTCACCGTGCCGAAATTTTGCTGCGCCCCCTCGGCGACGGTGTACGTCACCTCCACGCCACCCACCTTCAGCTGCTTCCCGTTCTTGCCCGTGTCCACGTCGCGCACCGCCGAGGTCACCTTCACCGTGGAAAATCCGTTCGCCCGGTAGATCGCCTCGATCGAGCTCACATCGGCATTCACCAGCGCCTGGCTGTACCGTCCGTTGCGCACATACAGGTCCGCCTTCTGCACCCGCAGTCGCTCCCGCAACGTGTCGTCGCTGAAGTACTTGTTCCCCTTGAGGTCGACCCCGAGCACGTCGTGCCGCACGCCCTTATCCACCGTGTACACCACGCTCTCAGCGCCCGAGCCCTGGTTGACCACCTGGTACTTCACGTCGGCATTGAAGTAGCCCTGCTGCTGCATGAAGTCCGCGATGTTGTGCCGACCTTCGTTCAGCAGATCGTTGTCGATCGTCCCCTCTTCAAAGATCGGAATCAGCAATTTCAAGCGCGCCTTCGACACCTTCACGCCCTCGATCGACACCTTCACCGCCGGTCCCTGGTTTGCCCGGAACGTGTAGTTCAGCATCTTGCTGTTCGCGTCGTAGGTCTGCTTCTCGAGCGTCACCGTGCCTTCCAGCCGGTCCTTCTTCTGGTACACGCCGCGCAGCGCGTCCAGCGCATTGCTCGACGTATCCCGCGTCACCTTGCTCTTACGCTTCAGCTTCCCCTTCTTCCGAAATTCCCTCTCCGTCAGCCCAGGATCGTCGCCGGTGATCTGTATGTCGCCCACGCGCGCCTGGGGGCCGATCGACACCAGGAAATTGACATTCTGCTGCTGGTTCGGCGCATCCAGCTCGGCCGTCGCGCTCACCGTCGATTGGTAGTAGCCGTTGCGCTGCAGCGTGTCCTTGATGCCCTGTACCGCGATCGGCACCTCGGCCTGCGTAAACGTCGTTCCCGGATCAAGCTTGGTGGCGTACTCCAGCAGCGCCGACAGCCGCTCGATCTTGACCCCATTGATCGTCACCCGGCCCACAAAATACTGCGGCGTCCCCGCGAAATACAGGGCCACGCCATCGCCCGTACGCACGGCCCGTACCGCAATGTCGCGGTATCGCCCACTGGCAAACAACCGCCGCGTGCTGTCCCGCACCGCCACGGGGTCAAGCGGCTGTCCAGCCTTCTGTTCGAGCTCGTTCGGCAAGCTCTCCTTGACGTCAAACGTCACACCCTGAAAGTGGATGCTGTCCACGTGCAGACCCTTGAGTTGCCATACCGTCGGCGCGACCGGCTGTCCGGCCGTCGAGGACGGCACCACCTTCGTGCCCTGCTCCGCCTGCGGAGCAGGCTTCTGCGACGCCTCCGGAACCCCAGCCGGTGCCGTCGGGCTCGTTCCGCTCTGTCCCGTCGCTCCACCGCCGGTTGTCTGCGACGCCGCAGGCACGGTCTGCGAAGTTGAAGGCGCCTGCGCCATCGCGCGACCCTCAGGCAAAACGGTCAGCATCACCGCGGCCGCGCCGCAGCAACGCGCCGCCTTCAGCCAGATAGCCCGCCTGTCTTCGCGCCTGCGGCCCACAACAACCACCCAATCTCCTCTACTCTGCCCGCGGCCCTTGCTGCGCCATACCAGAGTCGCTGCCGACCCAGCTCTCAAAAGACCCGGACTGCGCTCGTTCGTTGCTCAGTCACCGACAAGGAAGCCCGCAAACGTGCGTGCACCGGCGCTACCTCTATTATGACAAAGAAGCCGCCGTGCACCACGCCTCCATGCCCCCTTCCACCACCCCGCAGTCACCCGTCGAACCACACGAAACAACCCCGCCCGGCCCAAACCCTTCTTCTGACACAGACGCTCCGTCTGTTCGTTCCCTCACGCCGGACGAAGCCGACCGCTACTCCCGCCAGATCCTCTTCCGTCCCATCGGCGATCCCGGCCAGCTCCGCCTCGCCCGCAGCCACGTCGCCGTCGTCGGCTGCGGCGCCACCGGAGCCGCCGCCGCAGCCCTCCTCGCCCGCGCCGGCGTCGGCACCCTCACCCTCATCGACCGTGACTTCGTCGAGCCCTCCAACCTCCAGCGCCAGGTTCTCTACGACGAGGCGGACGCCCGCGATGCCCTGCCCAAGGCCGAAGCAGCCCGCCGCGCTATCTCCCGCTTCAACGCCGCCACCGTCGTCCACTCCCACATCACCGATCTCATCCCCTCCAACATCCACGACCTCCTCAGCCCCGCCGACCTCATCCTAGACGGCACCGACAACTTCGAAACCCGTTTCCTCCTCAACGACTTCGCCGTCGAGCAGGGCAAACCCTGGATCTACGTCGCCGCCATCGGCGCCTACGCCGCCACCATGAACATCCTTCCGCGCACCCCCGCCGGAGCCCCCTGGCAACCCACCGCCTGCCTCGCCTGCCTCTTCCCCGATCCTCCCTCCGGCCCGGTCGACACCTGCGACACCGCCGGCATCCTCTCCACCGCCGTCAATCTAGCCGCCTCCATCCAGGTCACCGAGGCTCTCAAATTCCTCACCGGCCAGCCCGCGAGCATGCGCCGCACCTTCCTCTCCATCGACCTCTGGCCGGCCACCCCGGACGACACTCTCAGCCGCTCCGAACTTCGCTCCGCCACACCCCGCCCCGACTGCACCGTCTGCGGCGACCGCCGCTTTCCCCACCTCGCCGGCGCCGCTCGCCCCCAGATCACCCTGTGCGGCCGCAACGCCGTCCAAATCCATGAGCATCACCGCCCCGTCGACCTTGCCGGCCTCCATCGCCGCCTGTCCACCCACCCCGACATCGGGGATCTGCGCTCCAATACCCTCCTTCTCCGCTTCCGCCGCGGCCCTCACACGGTCACCCTCTTTCCCGACGGCCGCGCGCTGATCCAGGGCACCACCGACCCCGGCCTCGCACGATCCCTCTACGCCCGCTTCATCGGCGCCTAAACACCATCCATCCCCGGACCTCTCGCCATTCCTGACAACCATTCCCCGCCGCCTTCCTTCCAAGAACAGTGGAGTTCGTCCGTCACCTTGCGGTAGGCTGGAGAGAGTGCCCACCCCCTGGCGATCGGAACGCTGACCAGGAGGGGAGTTCAAATGCATCTCGAAGGTCAACCATCTATGCCGCAAACGAAACCCTCTCCCGGCTTGTTCAAGCGGAATCCTCCTATCGTCGGTGAAGCAGAAGCGATCGAAAACGCAAAGAACGGAGACGCCGAGGCCTTCTCCAAGCTCTACGCCCTCCACAAACGGCGCGTCTACACCCTTTGCCTTCGCATGCTGGGCAACGTCTCCGAAGCCGAGGACATGACCCAGGAAGCGTTCCTGCACCTCTTTCGCAAGATCGGCTCCTTCCGCGGCGAATCCGCCTTCTCCACCTGGCTCCACCGCCTCACCGTCAACCTCGTCCTCATGCACCTCCGCAAAAAGGGCCTGCAGCTCGTCTCGCTGGAAGAGACCATCAACCCGTCCGAGGATGACGCTCCAAAGCGTGACTTCGGCTCGCGCGACCCGCAGCTCTCCGGATCCGTTGACCGTGTCGCTCTCGAGCGCGCCGTCGGTTCGCTCCCGCCCGGCTACCGCATGGTCTTCGTCCTGCACGACGTCGAAGGCTTCGAGCACAACGAAATCGCCACCATGCTTGAGTGCTCGACCGGCAACAGCAAGTCTCAGCTCCATAAAGCCCGGCTCAAACTGCGCGAACTCCTTCGCCAGACCGAGCAGGTCGCCGAGCTGAAGGAGGCGCTCCGATGAACGAGGATCACCAGCCCTTGAATCTCCGCCGAATGACCGTCTCTCAGTTTGAAGAGCACCTTCCCGAACTGTTCTCCACGCACAACGGCCGCATCAGCGACGATCCCGACTTGCGCGAGTTCCTCGACGCCCATCCTGATTGCGCCGCTCTGGTCCGAGACCTCGAGTACATCGCCGAGGCCGCTCGGCAATTGCTCGAACCCGTCGAAGTGGAGCCCAGCGACAACGTCTGGAAAAAGATTCAGGGCGAGCTCAAGATTGCAGCCTCTGGCGAAGATTCCTGACATGCGACAGAAACACATTGCATCCGATCGGAAACCGCGATAGGCTCACCCGTGATGAAACTCAGTTCCCAACGCACCCGATTCACCTACTGCTACTGGTGGCATCCAGCGGCTAGGCCGTCGTGCGCGCAACTCTGACCTGACAGAGAGCCCAAGACTTCCGAGCCGCGACCCCCAAAGGTCGCGGTTTTCGCTTTTAGCCGACACCCTGACAAGGAATTTCAATGTCCACCACAGCGCTCCCCTCCATCACCGCCGCCGCGTCCGATCCAGCCGGCCTCACACCCCTTCTCCCCGCCGGAACCCGCCGTCTCGTGCTCACCGGATTCATGGGCGTCGGCAAATCCACCGTCGGCCCGCTTCTGGCCGAGCGCCTCGGCTGGACCTTCCTCGACCTCGACACCCACATCGAAGAGCGCTCCGCCGCCACCATCCCCGACCTCTTCCGCCGCGAAGGCGAACCCGGCTTTCGCCGCCTCGAGTCCACCGCCCTCGCCTCCGCCCTCCGCCGGCCGGCCACCGTCCTTGCCCTCGGCGGCGGTGCTCCCGAAACCCTCACTAACCGCCTCCTGCTCGAGCAAACCCCCGGCACCCTCGTCCTCTTTCTCGACGCCTCGTTCCCCACCCTCTTCGACCGCTGCATGCTCCAGAACATAGACCGCCCCGTGCTCGCCGACCCCGCCACCGCCCAGGCCCGCTTCGCCCAGCGCCAGCCCATGTATCGCCGCCTCGCCCGCCACACCATCGACACCACCGACCGCACACCGCAGTCCGTCGCCGACACCATCTTCGCCACCATCGCCCCACGCCGCTAGCATCCCCACGCACCGCACCCACGCTGCTATCCTCAAGCTCGTGCCCGACCTCACCTTCGCGCAGCCCACCCGCCGCAACCTCACCCTGCCCATCGCCCTCACCATGGCCATCGTCGCTGCCGCCCTCTTCGCGCTCCTCCGCTTCACCCCCCACCGCACCGCCGATTTCGCCGTCGATCGCTCGGCCGTCTACGCCGCCCACACCGTCTTCAAATCCGACTCCATCGTCGTCGGCCATGACTCCGCCCAGGACGACCTCTACGTCGTCGTCGACGTCCACCTCACCGACAATCTTCGCCTTCCCCTTTTCCTCGACGACATCACCGCCACCCTCACCCCCTCGGCCAATGACCCCGCCGGCGACACCCCCATCCCCACCAGCGCCGTCGAGCACCCCGACCTGCCCAACCTCTACACCGGCTTCCCACAAGTCAAAAAGTTAGCCGAAGCCGCCGGCGCTCCCCTCCTACGCGAGTCCAAACTCGAACCCGGCCAAACCGCCCACGGCTTCGTCGTCCTCCACTTTCCCGTCACCGCGGCCACCTGGAACAACCGGGAGGACGCCACCCTCACCCTCACCCTCTACCACCAGCCCCCAATCACGGTCACCATCCCCAGGCAGACCTCCACTCCAACCCAAGGTAACGCCCGCCCAAAATGACCCGCCGCCGCTTCATCGCCGACACCTGGACCGACCGCACTGCCACCCTCACCGGCGACCAGGCCGACCACCTCGCTCGCGTCCTCCGCGCCGAACCCGGCGAGATCTTCGACGTCGTCGCCAACGGCTTCGTCCATCGCGCCGAAATCACCGCCGTCCGCCCCGGCGCCACACCCGAGGTCAAGTTCACCCTCCACGAAGAGCTCGAATCCGACACCAGCCTCCCCCTCCACCTTCTACTCGCTATCTTCAAGTTCGACCACTACGAATGGGGCATCGAAAAAGCCACCGAGCTCGGCGTCGCCCGCATCACGCCCATCCTTGCCCGACGTACCGAGAAGCATCTCGCCCAAGCCGCCCCGAAACGTGCGGAACGCTGGCGCCGCATCGCCCTCGAATCCTCCAAGCAGTCCCGCCGCTCCTCCGTCCCCGAAATCGCCAACCCCACCCCCCTCAAAGCCGCTCTCGCCGCCGAAGCGAGCACCACCCGCATCCTCCTCAGCGAAATCGAGCAGGCGGCACCCCTCCGGCAAGCCCTCGAAGCGCATCCCACCGACTCCGTCGCCCTTGCCATCGGCCCCGAAGGCGGCTGGACCCCCGAAGAGCTCCAACTCTTCCACGAGCACGCCTGGCGCTCCGTCACCCTCGGCCCCCGCATCCTCCGCGCCGAAACCGCCGCAGTCGCCGCCACCGCAATCGCCTCGTCCATACTGATCTAACCAAAACGCAGCGGCCGCCACGAAAACCGCCGCGCCCGCTGCGTTCGTTGTTGCTTCTCCGTCCTTCACCGCACCTAGCTAAAAATCTCCTTCACCTTGTCAAACAACCCCCGTGAGTGCGGCTTGTTCTCCACCGTCATCGTCTCCGCCAGCTGCCGCATCAGCTCTCTCTGGTCCCGCGTCAGCTTCGACGGCGTCTGCACCCGCACCTCCACCATCAGGTCGCCCTTTCCCCGATCGTTCAGGTGCGGCACGCCCTTCCCGCGGATCTTGATCACCTTCCCGCTCTGCGTGCCCTCCGCCACCTTGATCAGCTCCACCCCCTCCAGCGTCTGCAGTTCCAGCTCCGCTCCCAGCGCCGCCTGCGGAAACGACACCGGCAGAACGCAATGGAGATCATCGCCATCCCGCTCAAAAAACGCATGCGCCTTCACGTTCAGCACCACGTAAAGATCGCCAGCCGGCCCCGCAAACTTGCCCGCCTCCCCCTCGCCCTGGTAACGGATTCGTGTATCCTGCTCCACGCCCGCCGGCACCTTCACAAGAATCGTGTGCTCCCGCTGCACCCGCGTTTCGCCCCGGCACACCCCGCACGGATCCACAATCAGCGTCCCTGTCCCGTTGCACACCGGACACGTCCGCGCCACAGAAAAGAACCCCTGCTGCGTCCGGATCTGCCCGCGTCCATCGCACTGCGCGCACGTCACCGGGCTCTTTCCCCGCGCCGCTCCCGTGCCCTTGCACTCCATGCACGTCTCCATGCGCCGAAACGTGATCTCCCTTTCCTTGCCAAAGACCGCCTCTTCAAACTCCAGCGTCAGCCCGTACTGAATGTCCCGCCCACGCTGCGTCCGCGAAGCCCTGCGTCCGCCGCCGCCCGAGCCGCCCATGTTGAACATCTCGCCGAACAGGTCGCCAAAAATGTCCCCCAAATCCTGAACATTCCCGCCTGCAAATCCGCCACCCGCAAACGGGCTCCCCCCGCCTCCGCCAGCCTGAAACGCCGCATGCCCATATCGGTCATACGCCGCGCGTTTCTCCGTGTCGCTCAGCACGCCATACGCCTCGCTGCACGCCTTGAACTTGTCTTCCGCCTCGGGGTTGTTCGGGTTCCGGTCCGGGTGGTACTGCATCGCCAGCTTCCGGTACGCCGTCTTGATCTCCTGGTCGGAGGCCGTTTTCGTCACACTCAACAACTCGTAATAATCGACTTTAGTCACGTCTGCCGTTGCACTCATCTCGTTATCTCAAACTCTTCCCTAAACTCTATCGCCCAAACTTCCAGCCAGCCGACACAAACCCTAGTCGCTCACCTGGTTCGGATTCGACGCAATCTTCACCATCGCCGGCCGCAAGAGCTTGTCCCGCAGCTTGTACCCGCGCCGAATCTCCTCCAGCACCTGATGATCCGGAAACTCTTTCGTCTCCACGCTGCCCAGCGCCTCATGCACCCGCGGATCGAACTGGGCTCCAACCGTCTCCACCGGCTGCACGTTCAGTCCCTTCAGCGCCTCGTCCATCTGCCGCACAATCATCTCGACGCCCGTCTTCAACTGCTCCGCAGATCCTTCCGCCTTCAACGCCAGCCCGAAGTTGTCCATCACCGCCAGAAACGGCTCGATCGCACTCTGCACGGCGTAGTCGCGCGCGTCCTGCCGCTCCTTCGCCTCGCGCTTCCGAGCGTTGTCAAACTCCGCCTGCAGCCGCGCCAGCCGGTCGCGCAACTGGTCCCGCTCGCCCCGCATCTGCTCCGTCTGCGCAGAACCCGCCTCGTGCAACCGCGCTCCAGCATCCTCTGGCGACACCATCTCCGGCTCCAAGATCTCCGTCGCTGTCTCCTGCCCTGCCTGCTCGTCCTGCATCAGTCCATCCCCTCTTTCGTCTGCATGATCCCTTTGATTGTTGCCCATGCGTGCCCATCGTGCGAACCGCCCAAATCCCGGTCTTCCCAGGTCCCGATCGTCGCCAGTGCTATTCATCACACAACCCTCACCGTCTATCCCGACGGGTACAGCACCCGGTCAAATACCTGCGCAACGTAGCTCACTGCGCCCATCGTCTGCTCGTAGTCCATCCGCTTGGTCCCAATGACGCCCACCGTTCCTCGCCGCTCTCCCGCCACATGCGTCGGCGCCGCAATCAGCACCAGTCCCGCCATCTCCGGCGCCTGTTCTTCTAGATCGAAAATAACCCGCACACTCTGCTGCCGCGCGTCGATATACGCGTTCAGCAACTCCACCAGCCGCTGCTTCGTCTCGAGCGCCGCCAGCAACTCCCGCAGCCGCGCTCGATCCTCCCCCGCGCCCATCCCGGCCACCAGGTTGCCGACACCCCCCACATACACCGACTGCGTCGCCTCCACCTCCGGCACCGCCTTCGTCCACAGCTGCTCGATCGCGGACAGCATCCGGTGGTACTCCGTCCGCTCGTGCTCCACCCGCCGCTGCAGCTCCGCCCGTACCCGCTCCACGCTCCATCCACGAAAGTTCTCATTCAAAAACCGCGTTGCACTCTCAAGCTCCGCCATCTCCGGATCCCGCTCCAGCGCCAGCACCCGATCCCGTACCATCCCACTCCGCGTCACCACCACCGCCAACACACGCCGCGGTGCCAGCCGCGAAAAATGCACGTGCTCCAGCAAATCCCCATCCGCCGCCGTCGCAATCGCCACACCCACCCCGCTCGACAGCGTCGCCAGCACATGGCTCGTCCGCTCCAGCAGCGCCTGCGTCCCCGTCAGCCCCGCAAAGCTCGAATCGATCTCCAGCCGCCGCCGCTCGGGCAAACCCTCGCCCACCGACCGACCACCGTTCAGCTCCTCCACATACATCCGAAATGCCCGAGCCGTCGGCACGCGCCCCGCCGACGTGTGCGGCTGCTCCAGCAGCCCCGCCGCCGTCAACGCCGCCATCTCGTTCCGGATCGTCGCCGAGCTCATCCCCGACGACTCCACACCCTGCCGCGAAATCGTCGCCGACCCCACCGGCTCCCCCGTCGCAACATAGCTCTCCAAAATCGACAGCAGAATGGCACGCTGCCGGGAAGTCACTCGTTCCGTCTCCGCCATCGTGCCTCCTGTCCGACCACCGCCCCGGCCGATGTCAGCCCTGCGGAAATCTAAGTCGCCCACACTCAAGTCTACCGGAACTGTCAAGGTCTACTCAATTTCCAGCACCCCACCCCCCTGTGCCTCAATCCGCTCCGCCTCCAGCACCACCCGCCGCGCCACCTCGTAGATCGCCTTCACCCCTTCGCTCTCCGGCCCAGCCAGCGCCACCGGCATCCCCGAGTCGCCCCCTCGCCGGATCGCCGGATCCAGCTCCAGCGACCCCAGAAACGGAATCCCGTAGCGCTCCGCCGTCCGCTCCGCCCCGCCCTTCGAGAAAATATCGATCTCCTCCCCGCAGTGCGGACAGTGAAACATGCTCATGTTCTCCACCATCCCGATCACCTCCACCCGCACCTGGTGAAACATCTCGAGCGCCTTCCGCGCATCCTCGAGCGCCACATCGCTCGGCGTCGATACCACCACCGCCCCCGTCAGCGGCACCGTCTGCACCAGCGAAATCACCACGTCCCCCGTCCCCGGCGGCAGGTCCACAATCAGGAAATCCAGCTCGCCCCACTCCACCTGCGTCAGAAACTGCCGGATAATCCCGTGCAGCATGGGCCCCCGCATCATCATCGGCTTGTCGCCAGGAGAGATCAGCCCCACCGAAATGAACTTCACCCCATGGCTCGGAATCGGCTCCATCCGATTCCCGCCCACCACCCTCGGCTGCCGCGTCGCACCCAGCATCGTCGGCACGTTCGGCCCATAGATATCCGCGTCAATTAAACCCGTCCGATACCCCAGCTTCGCCAAAGCCACCGACAGATTCACCGCCACCGTTGTCTTCCCTACACCGCCCTTTCCACTTCCCACCGCCACCACGTGCGAAATCCCCGGCAACGGCTGCGGTCCCTGTCCCATTCCCTGCGCGCCCATAAATCTCCTCACCTGCTCCAACTGACAACACCGATTGATCCCTAAACGTGCCACTCCGCCCCAAGCACCGCCCGCAAGTCCTTCTTCCGCTGCGTCTCGCCCGAGCGCATCGCCCGTCGCCGCCCCGCGTCCTCAAACCGACGTCTCTGATGCTCCGTCTCCGGCACCACCGCCCGCACCGGAATCCGAGTGCCCTCCATATCCAGCGCCACATACGTCAGATACGCGCTCGAAACATGCCGCAGCCCACCCCCATGCAACACGTCCTCCACCATCGCCCGCACCCCCACTTCCATGCTCGTGTGGAACGCCCGATTCACGCTCGCCTTCAAGATCAGCAGATCCCCCACCCGCACCGGGGCCACAAAATCCAGGTGATCCATGCTCGCCGTCACGGCGATCGCATTCGCATGCCGAAACGCCGCCGTCGCCCCCACCAGATCGATGAACTGCATCAGCCGCCCGCCAAATAAGTTCCCCAGCGCGTTCGCATCCCCCGGAAACACAATCTCACTCCGCTCCGACTGCGAATCCCGAACCGGCCGAGCCCCAACCGCATCATCCATCCCCTCAGTCTAAATTGCACCCGGAGCGCTCCCCTCCAGGCATCGTGCGCCGGGGCGCCCGCCGCGAGCCCGCCGCGTTCGTCGTTGCCCCTCTGCCCGGCCCACACCGCATCCAACACCTCCGTGCAAGCCTCTCTGTCCCGTCGTCGCCTCCTGTCCGTCCTTCTCGCCGTCGCCTACCTCTCCGCCGGCTACCAACTCATCCGCTTCTACGTCTCCTTCCCTTTCTTCTACGTCCACCTCCCGGAATACTTCGCCGGCACCGAACGCCTCCCTTTCCAGCTCCGCGTCCTTCCCATTGCCTTCCTCCGCCCGCTCGGTCAATCCCACCTCATTCAGCGCATCGCCTCCACCCGCGTCGGCTATCTCCACAACCCCTGGCGCCTCGCCTTCTTCCTCACCTCGCTCCCCTTCTTCACCATTACCTGCTATTTCTCGCTCAAGCTCTACCGCGTCCTCTCCACCTCGCGCCGCCTCGAGTTCCTCGTCATCCCCCTCGTCTTCTACACCTTCACCTGGACCTACGTCCTCAACGTCGACCAGCACTACTCCTACCCCTACGACGTCCCCTCGCTCGCCTTCTTTGTCGCCGGCCTCTTCTTCATCTACACCCGCCGCTTCGTCCCCCTCCTCGGCACCATGCTCGTCGGCACCTTCAACCGCGAAGTCACCCTCTTCCTCATCGGCATCTTCCTCCTCGACGCCGCCTCCATCCCCATCGCCGATACCACCGCCCGATTCCGCGACCGCTTCAATCGCGCCCAGATCCCCTGGCCCCGCGTCGCCCTCCTGTCCCTCATCTGGCTCGCCGTCTATGGCTTCCTCCTGTTCCACTTCCGTTGGAACGACCGCACCGAAGACCGTAACCGCATCGGCGAAAACCTCGTCCGCCTGGTCAAACCCCAGTACTGGCCCGCCGAGCTCAACCTCTCCGGCTACCTCCTTCCCTTCGTCTGCCTCTTCCGCCGGCGCCTCCTTCCCACACGTTTCGCGAACTATCTCTACATCCTCGTCCCCTGGGTCGCCATCATGTTCTACTCCGGCGTCCTCAACGAAACCCGCGTCTACGGCGAACTCTCCACCTACACCGCCATCGCCGCCGTCCTCATCGCCGAGCAGTACCTCGACTCCCTCGCCCAAACGCCCGCCACCCCAATCCCCAATCAGCCGTCGTCATCCTGAGCACAGCGAAGGACCCCCGTATTTCGCTTTTGCCTGCGCGTCCGTAGGCATCCATTCATCCATGGACAAGATCGCCGCCCTCCAGGACATCCTCACCCAGGCCCCCACCGACCCCTTCGCCCGCTACGGCCTCGCCATGGCCTACGCCGCCGAAGGCAACACTGACCAGGCCCTCGCCGAGTACACCACCATCCTCGACGGCAACCCCGACTACGTCCCCGCCTACCAGATGTCCGCCCAGACCCTCATCCGCCTCGGCCGCATCGACGAAGCCACCACCCGCCTCCACGACGGCATCGCCGCCACCCTCCGCGCCGGCAACGTCCACGCCCAGTCCGAAATGCAGGCCATGCTCGACGACCTCAACCCCTGACGCGAGCAACCCTCCCTTTCTTGCTTGCATTACCGCCCGTAACTCTCGTAACCCCGACTTACTCCAAGAACTTCCCGTAAAATAGCTGTGCTCGTCAGAACGCAAGACACGCCTAAGGAGCTTCGAATGCCCACGCGACGTCGATTCTCCGTCCTGACGTGGGTGCTCTACGCCTTCGCGACCCTCCAGTTCATCCGCTACTACGTCGTCTCCACCAAGTTCTACCTCAGCATGCCCCGCTACATGAGCGGCCACGAGCGCCTCCCCTTCCAGGAGCGAGTCCTCCCCATCCTCCTCATGTGGCCCATCACCCATTTCTCCCCGCTCATGAACGCCCTTCGCACCCACCAGGGCCCCTCCACCCCCGGCCTCGCCGCCTTCTACATCGTCAGCCTTCTCGGATTCTCGCTCGCCGGCGTCTTTTGCGTCCGTCTCTACCGCGTCCTCACCGTGACCGGCACCCTGGACGTCCTCGTGTACCCCATCTTCCTCATCATCGCCATGTGGACCTACGTCGTCCACCTCGACGCCGACTTCTCCTACCCCTACGACATGCTCAGCCTGGCCTTCTTCACCGCCGGCCTCTTCTTCATCTACACCCGCCGCTTCCCCGCCCTCCTCGCCACCATGCTCGTCGGCACGCTCAACCGCGAAACCACCCTCTTCCTCATCCCCATCTACATGCTGGATGCGGCCACCACGTGCGCCGAAAACCCTGCCGCGCCGCTGGCCCAGCGCTTCGACCTCCGCCGCATTCCCTGGCTCCGCGTTGGCCTCCTCTTCGTCCTCTGGCTCACCATCAAGCTCACCCTCACCCACCTCTTCGCGGATAACGACGCCTCGGAAAACTACGTCCGCATCCGCGAAAACCTCGGCCGCCTCAAGCCGCGCCTCCTCCCCGCCCTGCTCAATATCTGCGGCTACCTCCTTCCCGTCGTCATCCTCATGCGACGCCGGCTCCGCCCCATCCGCTTCGGCAACTACCTCTACGTCCTCCCTCTCTGGTTCGCCATCATGTTCTATACCGGCGTCATCCTCGAAACCCGCATCTACGGCGAGCTCTCCGCCTACACCGCCATTGCCGTCGTCCTCCTGCTCGAGCGTCACATCGCTCATGGCCGTCACCTCACACCAAACCTCCGCAAGCAAGAAGTCGGCCGAGACCCAACCAGCACCCGCAACCTGGCCGCCGAAGAGCTCCTCACCACCCCCTGACCCCACACCCCTCGAATTAAGTTGCTTCTCTCTGTGTCCTCTCGCCTCTCCGCGCTCTTTACGTTTGCCGTTGTCGCTGTTGTTTCACCGTCGTCATCCTGACCCTGAGCTTGCCGAAGGGGGAAGGACCCCCGCATTTGCCCTTGCAGTTGTTCTTGCTTCTGCCCTTGCTCTTGCCCCTCTTGTTGTCATTCCCGCAGGGAACCTGCTTTTGCACTTTTACGCAGCGCCCAAACACACCCCACCCCATCAAACCCGATCGATCCTCACCCGCCCAACGACCCTCTAGCCCCTCTATACTTGGAAGATGGCAAGCCCCAAGGTAGTTTCCGGCCCACTTCCCCAGACCCTCGGCGAACTCCGCTCTTCCCAGTGGACCCCGGAACGCGTCAGCCGCTCCGTCAAAGACGAACTACGCGACAACCTCATCACCCGCCTCCGCGCGACGCGCACCTCCGGCGACAGCCTCTTCCCCGGCATCGTCGGCTACGACGACACCGTCATCCCGCAGATCGTCAACGCCGTCCTGTCCCGCCACAACTTCATCCTCCTCGGCCTCCGCGGCCAGGCCAAGTCGCGCATCCTCCGCGCCCTCACCACCCTTCTCGACCCGCAGATCCCTTACGTCGCCGGCTCCGAGCTCCGCGACAATCCCTACGCCCCACTCTCCAGGTTCGCCCGCGACCTCATCGCCGCAAAAGGCGACGCAACCCCCATCGCCTGGCTCGAGCCCGAGGCCCGCTACGTCGAAAAACTCGCCACCCCCGACGTCACGGTAGCCGACCTCATCGGCGACGTCGATCCCATCAAAGCTGCCCGCTCCGGCCAAGAGCTCGGCTCCGAGCTCACCATGCACTACGGCCTTCTCCCCCGCGCCAACCGCGGCATCTTCGCCGTCAATGAGCTCCCCGACCTCGCCGGCAAAATCCAGGTCGCCCTCTTCAACATCATGCAGGAAGGCGACATCCAGATTAAGGGTTACCCCGTCCGCCTCGAGCTCGACGTCGCCATCGTCTTCTCCGCCAACCCCGAGGACTACACCGCCCGCGGCAAAATCGTCACCCCGCTCAAAGACCGCATCGGCTCCGAGATCCGCACCCACTACCCCGAGTCCATCGACGAAGCCATCGCCATCACCGAGCAGGAAGCCTGGACCGCACGCTCCTACACCGGCGACGACACCGTTCAGACCATCCATATCCCCCACTACATCCGCCAGGTCGTCGAGTCCGTCGCCTTCGCCGCCCGCGAAGACAAGAAGGTCGACAAGCGTTCCGGCGTCTCCCAGCGCCTCCCCATCTCCACCATGGAGCTCGTCGTCTCCAACGCCGAACGTCGCGCCCTCCTCCACGGCGAATCCACCGTCGTCCCCCGCATCGGCGACATATACGCCGCTCTCCCCGGCATCACCGGCAAGATCGAACTCGAGTACGAGGGCGAAATGCGCGGCGCCGATACTGTCATCCGCGAGATCATCCGCACCTCCGTCGCCGGCATCTTCGACGGGTACTTCAAAGACACCAACACCCAGCAGATCGAGCAGTGGTTCAACCTCGGCGGCACCGTCCAGCTCAACGACGCCCAGCCTGCCGCCGACTCCTACAAGGAGCTCCAGCAGATCCAGGGCCTCTTCGACAAACTCTCCCCTCTCGAAATCAACTCGAAGTCCGCCCCCGAGGTCGCCGTCTCCGCCGCCGAGTTCCTCCTCGAAGGCATGACCGCCCACAAGCGCATCTCCCGCTCCGAAGAACGCGCCTTCACCGCCGCCGAAAAGAAGTCCCGCAACGACGGGGCCGCCCAGTACGCCGAGCGCATGCGCGACATGGAACGCGAAGAACCCAGCGCCCGCAACCGCACCCGCCGCGGCTTCAATTAGCAACACTGCATCCGCTGCGGTACGAACCCTGGAAACACAAACGGCAGAAAAGAAAGTTCTCTCTTCTGCCGTTTAGTTGCTCGTTTAGTTGCTTAAGATCAGCTGCTCACTCGCTCACTATTTCTTGTGCACTGCTTCGTGGTGCTCGGTCGGGTCCGCTGCACTCTTGTGCGGATGCTTCCCCGTTCCTTGCTCGCCCGAGTCCGAGTCACCCGCACCCTTGCTCGATGAGCTTTCCTTCTCGCTCGTCACCTCTTTGCTGCTGCCGCTCTCCTTTGTGTGCGGGTACGGCTCAGCTGCGCTCTGGTGTTTATGCTTCCCGGTTCCCTGCTCCGTGCTGCTAGCCATCTCGATACCTCTTAGTTGAACCAACGTATGATCGAACTCTCGGTAAGAGACCACCCCACAACAGCTCGTTGCCCCCGGATCTTGCACCGACTTAGCCGTGTTCACCTGACCAAAACCCGGCCCACATCTGTGCGCAGCAACCCCGTCCATCTCGGGCAGCTCTTCGCGCACGCATCAACATCTTCCGCCGATCCATCCAGTGCCACCCGGCGCTTCGCGGTTCTCGCGCAACCGCACGTCTAAAATAAAAGCAGAGGTCCACTCATGAAACGCGTCCGCTACACCAAGTTCAACGGCGATCTTTCCTCCGCCTTCGGCCTCGAAGACCTCATGCAGGCCCTGTCCGACTTCCTTCTCGACTCCGGCTTCCAGGACCCCATGTCCCGGTTCCAAGACTTCGATGGCGAACAAACCATGGACAACCTTCGCGAAGCCATCAAGCAGGCCCTCGACTCCGGCGAGCTCTTCGACGAAGAAGCCCAGCAAAAATACGAGTCCCTCTCTGCAGACCAGGTCGAAGATCTCATCGACCAGATCATCCAGAAAATGCAGGAGGGGAACTTCATCAACGCCGAGCAGCCGGAGAAAGGCCAGGGCGAAAACGGCGAGGGCGAAACCGAGGCCAAATTCGAAGTCACCGACAAAGGCATGGACTTCCTCGGCTACAAGGCCCTGCGCGAGCTCCTCGGCCCCATGGGTCGCTCCAACATGGGCCGCCACGACACCCGCCACGAGGCCGCCGGCGTCGAAACCAACGGCTCCTCCAAGCAGTACGAGTTCGGCGACACGTTGAACCTCGACATCGCCGCCACCCTCAACTCCGTCTTCGCCCGTGAAGGCTTCAACGCTTCCACCGACCTCGACCACCCCGGCACCCTCGACGGCGCCAGCGGCAAACTAAACCTGGAATACTCCGACCTCCATGTCCACCAGGCCGACTTCCAGTCCTCCTGCGCCACCGTCGTCCTTCTCGACTGCTCGCACTCCATGATCCTCTACGGCGAAGACCGCTTCACCCCCGCCAAGCGCGTCGCCATGGCCCTCTCGCACCTCATCCGCACCCAGTTCCCCGGCGACACCCTGTCTCTCGTCCTCTTCCACGACTCCGCCGAGGAAATCCCCATCGGCCAGCTCCCCCGCGTCAAGGTCGGCCCCTGGCACACCAACACCCGCGAAGGCCTCCGCGTCGCCCAGCGCATCCTCTCCCGCCAAACCAAGGACATGAAGCAGATCGTCATGATCACCGACGGCAAACCCTCCGCCCTCACCCTCCCCGACGGCCGCATCTACAAAAACGCCTTCGGCCTCGATCCCCTCGTCATCTCCGAAACCCTCGAAGAAGTCGCCCGCTGCAAGCGCTCCAACATCATGATCAACACCTTCATGCTCGCCGAAGACTTCGCCCTCATGCAGTTCGTCCAAAAGGTCAGCGCCATGTGCCGCGGCAAAGCCTACTTCACCTCGCCCGAACGCCTCGGCAACTACCTCCTTATGGACTTCATGAATCGCCGCATGAAAACCGTCCACTAAGACCCGGGCCTAAGCAGCACACGCAGCGACCGGAGCCAGGCTGCCCTATTCACGTCGCAGGCCAACCGCGACATAGGTGGAGCCCGTAAGCCGCCCGTCTCGCCTGTTTTCCGTTGCTTTTCTTCCTTGTCATCCCCGCAGGGGACCTGCTGTTGCCGTTGCTGTTTAGCGCCGTCATCCCGACCCTAAGCTTGTCGAAGGCAAGGCTTCCCGCCCGTGCTGTTGCCGTCGCCGGAACGCCAGGGTGCCCCATTGATGCCGCAGTCCCACCGCGAGGTAAGCAAGACGTAACACCCTCATCACTCCCATTCGCGGGGTATCGGCCCAACTGCCTGCCAGAAGCTGTCAAGCCCCGACCTTTCCCCGGGCTCGCCAAAGTCGCGCAAAACGAACAGCTTACAGCCCACCCGTCGGTGGCATACGGATACGCCGAACCTTATAAACTAAGGCTAGCTCCGAAGGAGCTACACACTGCATCCTTCGTCCCTTCTTGCCGACCTCTAAACCCCTCATTCGAGAGATTTTGCGCCCAAATCTCCTGCGGTCAACAATTTACGGTTTCCCTTCTATCGCAAACGCAACATAGGAGAGGACTTACTCGCAAAATACCCTGACGGGGGGGAGGGCCCCCGCCACCAACTACTCCTTCAGCCGATACACCCGCACGTAATCAAAGCTCATCGGGAATCCCGCCGCATTCTCAGCCGAAATCCCGATCTGCGCCCCCGCCCCCAACTGGTGCTGCCACGTCGTTCCCCGCGTCCAGTTATAGCCATCGTTGCTCGTATACGCCGTATACAGCTCCCCCGCGTCGCCGTTCGCATGCTTCGCAATCCGCAGCCACGTCGTCTGCGCCGGTGTCCCGATAAACGCACTCCCATACGTCGGGTAGTTCGCCGGTACGGGAGTCACCTGCTTGCCAAACTCCGTCTGTCGCGTCTCGAAGTTCGGGTAAACATCCAGCTTGATGCTGTTGCCATCGTCGCCGTAGACAAACAGCGCCCCCTGCGCGTAGTTGTAGCAGCAGCTCCCATCAAACGGGAACCCCACCGTGACCTTCGTCTCCACCATCCAGTCGCCCAGAAGCGGCACCGGCTCGCCCAGAATCGACACCTGCGGCGCATCGCTCAGTTCATCCGGCCCTTGCGTCTGCACCTGGTACGCGCTGCCCGTCAGCAGGTACGCATTGTTCGCCTGCGGATGAAGAAAGTGCCACTGCTTCGACAGCGTCGGCGAGTTAAATTCATCTGACAGTGCCGCAATCAGCTCTCCCGGCTCATCATCCTTTTTCGGTTCATTGAACCGCAAACTCGCCTGCCACGGCTGCGCCACCGGCCCCGGAATCGTCGTGTCCGAAGCCCAGTGCCCGTTCCGCACCGTCGGCCACCCGTTCACCCAGTCCATCGCGTCCAGCAACGCCGGCCGCCGCGTAAATCCCGGGTACCCATCGAAGTATGGCGACGCCACATCGATCGCGTGGTACAGCATGTAATCCTGCCCCGAGTCGTCCGTAAACACCACATTCCCGCCCGGCCCTACCCACCGGTTCCCATTAGCCGCAATCGCCTTCGTCCCGCCCGTCGCCGAAGCCGTCAGCGAAACCCCGTCTTTGTCCAGAAACGGCCCAAGCGGCGTTGTCGCCCGGCCCACATCCACCGAGTAGCCCGACAGCGGTCCATTGCAGCAGTTCGTCGACGAAACAAACAGGTAGAAGTACCCGTCATGCTGGAAGAACGCCCCACCCTCGTACAGATTGTCCGTCGCAATCTGCACCTCACTCGACTTATCCGCCGTAAACCCATCTGCCGACAGCTTTTGAATACTGATCCCGCCAAAGAAACTTCCGAACGAGATATACCGCTGCCCCGAGCTGTCCGTCACCACATCCGGATCGATCACCGCCCGGTTCGTGTTCGCACAGCACGGAGCCGCCTCCGTCGGTACCACCGGCCGCCCCAGGTCCTTCCACGGCCCACCCGGGTGCGCACTCGTCGCCACGCCAATCTCGGACCCGCCTGCCGTCGTAGTCGGCGCCACATAGTAGAGGTGCCAGATCCCGTTGAAGTACTTCACCGCCGGCGCCCACAGGTTCGTCTCCACGCCGATCCATGCCGGATCCGCCGGAAACACGTCCCCGTTGTACGTCCAGTGCGTCAGGTCGATCGACTTCCACGTCGCAATGTAGTGGTTGCGCAAATTCCCATTCGCATCCTTGTCATTCGAGTTCAGCGGATCGCCCGTGCAGTACAGGTACCACGTGTCCGCGCCACTCACCCGCTCCTTCGCAATCGCCGGATCCGGACAGCTCACCCCCGGCCCCGTCGCCGGATCCACCAGCGTCAGCGGATTGCGAAACTCCGGAGAGATCGGCAGTCGCCCCTTCACCGCGGCGGCACGGCTCGTCGTCTGCGATGCGCCGACACCCGCCACCAGGCCCAGCACCAGCGCCACACCCACAATTAGCCCCGGCCATCCCAGGGAACGCTCATTCCGGCTCAACAATCGCATCAGAACTCTCCAAACGCCGAGTGCCAATGTAAAGCGTTACAACAAAGCTTTGCAACCCACCTTTCTCTCTGTCCGCGTAATCCGCACTACGGTATCCTTCACGTGCCGGTATCGGCGCCACCGAGGACCCCAATGAGCAACCAGCGCGATCAAGACCAGCCCACCCGCCCCGCCCGCCGCACCTTCCTCAAGTCCTCCGGAGCCATCGCCGCCGCCGGCCTCCTCGCCCCCGCAAACCTCGCGGGCGCCGCCAACGATCCCACACCGCCAGCCACCCACCCCAAAATGCCCACCCGCAACCTCGGCCGCACCGGCCACCACGTCGGCATCTTCTCGCTCGGCGGCCAGGCCGCGCTCGAGCACCCGCACAACGAAGCCGTCGCCATCCCCATCATCGAGCGCGCCCTCGACCTCGGCGTCAACTACTGCGATACCTCCTCCATCTACGGCGGCCCCGACCGCTGGTCCGAGCAGTACTTCGGCGCCGTCATGAAGACCCGACGCAAAGAAACCTTTCTCGCCACCAAAACCAAAGAGCGCACCCGCGACGGCTCCATGCGCATGATCGAGCGCTCCCTCCAGCTGCTTAACACCGACTACGTCGACCTCTGGCAGCTCCACGACATCGGCACGGTCGACGACGTCAACCTCTGCTTCGGAAAAGGCGGAGCCATGGAAGCCCTCATCCAATGCAAGGAACAGGGCATCGTCCGGAACCTCGGCATCACCGGCCACCACCGCCCCGATTCCCTCATGGAGTGCATCCACCGCTACCCCTTCGACACCATCCTCATGGCTCTCAACGCCGCCGACGCCCACATGCACCCCTTCGGCTCGGAGCTCCTCCCGCTCGCCGTCGAAAAGCAGATGGGCATCATCGGCATGAAGGTCCCCGCCCGCGGCCGCATCCTCGCCTCCTGGACACCCCCACCCGTTGAGCGCCAGCAGCACTCCTGGGAAGGTCTCGCCGACGTCACCACCAAACCCGGCACACTCAACATGCGCGAAGCCATGTACTGGACCCTCTCGCAACCCGTCTCCACCATCATCATCGGCTGCGACTCCGTCCCCCAGCTCGAAGAAAACATCGCCCTCGCTCGCGCCTTCACCCCCCTCAGCCACCGCGAACAAACCGACCTCACCGCCCGGGTCGAACCCGTCGCCCACCAGTCCCTCTTCTTCAAAAATTTCGACCGCAATAACAGCTAGGGCACGCGGGCATGCGCCGTGCTATACACAGACGCATGCCCCGCAACCTTCTCCGCACAGCCGCCCTCAGCGGCGCCGTCGCCCTTTTCGCCTCTGCCGCAGCCCTCGCCCAGCAGCCCCAAACCCTCCTCGCCACCCCGAAAACCGTAGCCTGGGGCTTCTACTCCGCCAAAGCCACCCCCGTCCTCACCGTCCACTCCGGCGACACCGTCACCATCCAGACCCTCTCCACCTGCGGCCCACCCGAGCACCTCGAAGAGATCGGCATCAAGCCTGCCGACATCCCCCACTACGTCCGCGACATCTACGCGCAGGTTCCGGCGAGTGACAAAGGCCCTGGCGGCCACATCCTCACCGGCCCCGTCGCAATCGCCGAAGCCGAACCCGGCGACGTCCTCGAAGTCCGCATCCAGAAGATCCACCTCGACGTCCCCTGGTCCTGCAACGGCTTCGGCGCCGGCCGCGGCTTCCTCCCCAATGAATTCCCCTACTCCCGCTCCGTCATGATCCCTCTCGACCGCGACCGCATGACGGCAAACTTCGCCCCCGGCATCACCCTCCCGCTCCATCCCTTCTTCGGATCCATGGGCATCGCCCCGCCCACCGGCGGCAAATACGACTCCGCCCCACCCTGGATGCACGCCGGCAACATCGACAACCGCGAAATGGTCGCCGGCACCTCGCTCTTCATCCCCGTCCACTCCAAGGGCGCCAACTTCGAGGTCGGCGACGGCCACGCGGGCCAGGGCAACGGCGAAGTCGACATCACCGCCCTTGAGACCCAGCTCACCGGCACCTTCCAGTTCGTCGTCCACAAGCCACCCCCCAACAACTCCCCCCTGCTCTGGCCCCGCGGCGAAACCCCCACCCACTACATCAGCATGGGCTTCTCGCCCGACCTCAAAACCGCCACCGAGCTCGCCGTCCGCAACATGATCGCCTTCCTTTCCACACCTCCGAGCCCAGGCGCCCCAACCCTTCCCCACCTCACCCGCGACCAGGCCTACTCGCTTGTCTCCGTCGCCTGCGACGTCGATATCACGCAGCTCGTCGACGGCAACTCCGGCGTCCACGTCCTTTGTCCCAAGTCCATCTTTCATCCAGAATGAAGGCTTTACATCAGACCCAGACACCATGCAACAATCTCTCCACGTCTGTGTCTAATCAACCGGGGCCTTGATCTGGGGAGCGACCCGGACAGGGAATCTCAGCCAGACATCGCCGAGCCCAGGCAAACTGGGAGCGAAGGCAGCCTGGAGAAGGAAAGCCATGAAGACTAAAGGGATCATCAAGAGTTCCATTGTTACCGCGCTGCTCGCCGGAGTGATGGCGTTCGCGCCGTCCAAGGCCGAAGCGCGCGTCTTCCTTTCCGTCGGATTCGCCCCACCGGCCATTCCCGTCTACACGCAGCCGGTCATTCCCGGCGACGGCTACGAATGGACTCCGGGCTACTGGGCGTACGGCGACGACGGCTACTACTGGGTCGACGGTGCGTGGGTGCAGCCGCCTTACACCGGCGCCCTCTGGACCCCCGGCTATTGGGGCTACGGCAATGGCGCTTACCTGTGGAACGCAGGCTATTGGGGCTACAACGTCGGCTACTACGGCGGCATCAACTACGGCTTCGGCTACTTCGGTGTCGGCTTCTTTGGCGGCTACTGGAACGGCGGCCACTTTTGGTACAACCGCGCATACGGCAATTTCGGGCCTGGATTCGGCGGTCGCTTCTATAACCACGCGTATGCCGGGTATGGCAACCGCTTCGGCGGATCCAGCTTCGCCCGCGCCGGCTACGGTGGCGCCGGGTTCCGCGGATCGGGCATCAATGGCCATGACGGCGGCTTCGGCAATCGTGCAGCCTTCAACGGTGGTGCTCGCGGGTTCTCCGGCGGAAGCGCCTACGGCGGAGGTGCTCACGGATTCGCCGGCGGAAATGCCTACGGCGGCGGAGCGCGTGGCTTCAGCGGTGGAAACGCCTACGGCGGAGCCCGTGGCAACACCTACGCTGGTGGCGCTCGCGGTGGCAGCTATGGTGGCGGCCAGGTCGCTCGTGGCGGAAGCTACGGCGGACAGGCTCGCAGCACCGGCGGTGGCGGAGCACGTGGGTTCTCCGGCGGCGGTGGCGGTTTCCACGGCGGTGGTGGATCCCACGGCGGCGGCGGACACCGCTAACCCCATCCAGACAAAACAAAGGGCTGAGGAGATGTCCTCAGCCCTTTCGCTTGCCCACATCACCGACCTACCCCGGCAGCGCTATCTCCCGCACCATCTCCCCAATCCTCCGAAGCGCATTCAGCCGGGCCAGCTCTCGCGCCCGCACCGCCATCCCCGCGAGGCGCGCCCGATCCTCCAGCAACCTCACCAGCTCCGTCAACAGCCGCTGCTCCGTCATCTCCCGCTCCTCCAGCATCACCGCCGCCCCGGCCCGCGCAAACGCCTCCGCGTTTTTTCTCTGGTGGTCATCGGCTGCTTGCGGAAACGGCACCAGCAACGACGGCTTCCCCGCCGCCGCCAGTTCCGCCACGGAGCTCCCACTCCGGCACAGAATCAGATCCGCCGCCGCAAATTCCCTCGGCATCTCCTCCACAAACGCACGCACCCGCCACCGCGCCCGATCCACACCGGTAGCCTCGTACGCCGCCAGCGTCGCCTCCGCATGCCGAGCCCCGGCCTGGTGCAGCACCGTCAACCCCGGCACCGCCTCCATGAGCCGCCCGAGCACCGCCGGCATCGCCAGGTTCAGCGCCCGCGCTCCCTGGCTTCCCCCAAACACCAGCAGATGCGGAGCTGCGCCCACCTCTCGCTCCGGCAGCGAAAAAAACTCCCGTCGCACCGGAACCCCTGTCACCTCCGCATTTCGGAAAAACCGCCGGCACTCCTCGAACGCCACCGCCGCCCCAGTCACCCGCCGCCCCACAAGCCGGTTCGCCAGCCCAGGCGCCGCATTCGGCTCATACGCCAGCGTCGGTACACGCAGCAGCACCGCAGCCATCATCGCCGGCCCACTCGCATACCCGCCCACGCCCACCACCGCCTGCGGCCGAAACGCCCGCATCAGCCCCACACACCGCGCCACTCCCCGCGGCAGATCGCCCATCGTCCGCAGCCGCGTCCCGAGCGAGACCCCCTTCAGCATCCCGACTTCGATCAGTTCCAGCGGAAACCCCGCCTCCGGCACCAGCCGCGCCTCCATCCCGCGCGCCGTCCCCACATACCGCACCTCGGCTCCATGCCGGTCGCGCAACTCCCGCCCAATCGCCAGCGCGGGAATCACATGCCCCCCCGTCCCACCTCCCGCAATCAGAACCCGCACGATCAGCTCCTAGCTGTCAGCTTCTGCTTTTAGCAAAGAGCTAAAAGCTAAGAGCTGGTCTAATCCGTCTCCCGCGTCACGTTCAGCAGCACACCCATGCTCGCCAGCGTAAGAAACACGCTCGTCCCACCCGACGAGATAAATGGCAGCGGAATCCCCTTCGTCGGCAAGAGCGCCAGCACCACGCTGATATTAAAAAATGCCTGGATCAGCACCGCCGTCGTCAGCCCAAACGCCAGAAACCGAGCAAACGGGTCGGTCGATAGAAAGGCCGCCCGCAGCCCCCGGTACCCAAGCGCCACAAACAGCCCCACAATGCAGATCGCCCCGATCAACCCCAACTCCTCACACACATTCGCAAAGATGAAGTCGGTGTGCGGCTCCGGCAGGTAGAACAGCTTTTGCCGCCCTTCCATCAGCCCCAGCCCACGAATCCCGCCCGTCCCCACCGCAATCAGCGACTGCAGGATATGGAACCCGGTCCCCTTCGGGTCCGCCTCCGGATTCACAAACGCCAGCATGCGCGCCCGCCGAAACTTCACAAAAAAGAGCAGAAAATACAGCACCGGAGCCGCCGCCGCAAACGCCGCCACGAAGAACTTCCGCTGCGCCCCCGCCAGATACAGCATCAGCAGCATCACCGCCGCGCACACCATCGCCGTGCCCAGGTCCGGCTCCTTCAGGATCAGCAGAATGAACAACAACGGCGGAGCCACCGCCCGCAGAATCGTCCCCTTGTAGTCGTCCATCGCATGGATGCGCGTTTGCAAAAAGTACGCCAGGTACAGCACCACCACCGGCTTCGCCATCTCCGAAGGTTGCAGCGTGATCCCTCCCACGCGGATCCACCGATGCGCTCCGTTCATCCCGCCCATGGCGAACACCCCGGCAAGCAGCAGCATCGTTATCGCCACCGCCGGAAACACCACCTTCGGGTTGTTGTACCGCCGATAATCCACTTGCATCAGCAGAACCATCGCAACCAGACCCAGAAACGCCCACACCGCCTGCCGCGCCACATAACTGTAAGGCGATCCCAGCGTCTCCTTCGCCATCACCGCCGACGCCGAAAACACCTCCACCAGCCCAAACAGCACCAGCAGCAGCACCGTCCCGAACATCCATTTATCTACGCCAACCCGCTTCGCCATCTACGCCCGATCCAGAACAAAGGTCCCTTGCTTCAACCCGGCCCCGCAAACCCATCCCTACAACGCCAGCACCAGCTCCCGAAAAACCCGCCCCCGATGCTCATAATTCTCAAACTGATCAAAGCTCGAGCACGCTGGAGCCAGCAAAACCACATCGCCGGGAACCGACGCCTTCGTCGCTTCCGCGACCGCGACGGCAAGCGTCCCTGCACTTTCTATCTTCACGACTCCCCCCAGCTGCCGCGCAATCTTTTCCGCCGCCGACCCAATGGTGTAAACAGCCTTCACCCGCTCGCGCAGCATCTCGCGCATCTCTCCATAGTCCGAATCCTTGTCCTTGCCCCCCAAAATCAGGTGCACCCCACCCGCAAACGACGCCACCGCCTTCATCGCCGCATCCACATTCGTCGCCTTGGAATCGTTATAGAACTCCACCCCGTTCCACGTTCGCACCGGCTCGAGTCGATGCTCCACCCCACGAAACTCCCGCACCGCCGACCGAATTGCCTCGCTCGCAACCCCCGCCAACCGGGAGATTGCAACCGCCGCGAGAACATTCTCAACGTTGTGCGCGCCCTTCAACCGAATCTCCCCCACCGGCATCACCGGCTCTGCTTTCCCGCCCTCCCGCCCAAGCCACACAATCGACTCGCCATGCACAAACGCTCCCTGCTTGATGGGCCGCCGCGGACTGAACCAGAACACCTGCGCGCGCGTCTTGCCGGCGATCATCTGCACCGCCTTGTCTTCGGCGTTCAGCACCAGGAAGTCCTCCACATCCTGCCGCTCCGTAATTCGCGTCTTCGCCGCCGCATACGCCGCAAACGTCCCATGCCGGTCCAGGTGGTCCGGCGTCAGATTCAGCACCGCCGCAATGCGCGGCCGGAACTCGGCCACCGTCTCCAGCTGAAAACTCGACACCTCCAGCACCGTCCACGTTTCCGGCCCGCTCTCCGCAATCAGGTCAATTACCGGCAGCCCGATATTGCCGCCCACCAGCGTCGGCCACCCAGCCCGCTTCAGGATCTCGCCGACCAGCGTGGTCGTGGTTGTCTTCCCGTTCGACCCCGTGATCGCCACCACCTTTCCCTCCAGAAAACGCGAGGCCAGCTCGAGTTCCCCAATGATCGCTACGCCCAAGGTTCGGACCTGGTTCAGCTCCGCCGTGTCGACCGGCACTCCGGGCGAAATCACAATCAGGTCCTGCCGCCGAAACGTCAGCACCCCATGCCCACCCGTCTCCACCATGATCCCCGCGTCCATCAGCGCCGGAATCTCCTTCGCCAGCGCTTGGGCACTCCGCGAATCACTCACCGTCACCCGGGCCCCACGCTCCCGCAAAAACTTCGCAGCCGAAATCCCCGACCGCCCCAATCCCACCACCAACACCCGCTTGTTCTTCAGTTCCATCACCGACATGCCTACCAGCCTAACTGAAGGCTCTTCAGCTTTGGAAAGTGAGGTCGCCGCACAGAGCAGTGGTGAGGGCCCGCGCCGAAAAGACGCTTGACGAGCTTGCTGATTGTATATACAAATGGGGTTTGAGGGTCATATACGATCCCGCAAAAGACAAGCTCAATCGAGCAAAGCACGGCATTTCGCTTCGCCGTGCCGACGAATTTAACTTCGATTCAGCAACCTACGCGGTAGACAACCGGCATGACTACGGTGAGGTTCGCTACCTGGCACTAGGGTTTCTTCAGACGCGATTGTTCGCCTTGGTCTTCACCGAAGTTGGAGAAGACCTCCGAGCGATCAGTCTTCGCCTAGCCACGAAACAGGAGCGCAGCCTTTATGCCGAGTCGAAGTAAACATCCCCTTCCGGACGAAGAGAATCCCGAGTGGTCCAGGACTGACCTCGCCCGTTCCGTTCCTTTGAGCGGTCTGCCGAAAACACTTCAGGAAAAACTGAAAAAGCACACACGCGGACCACAAGTTGGCCCGACAAAGGTCGCCATCTCCATCCGCCTTTCGAAAGATGTGGTGGAAGAGTTGCGCGAAACTGGCACAGGTTGGCAGTCACGCGTCGACGACGCTCTGCGCTCTTGGCTCAAAAGCCAGGCAAGAACAGCCCGCGGCCGCTCCTAGCTGCCACCTCACCGCAGCTTCAACGTCGCCCAATGGCACGCAAAAACCTCGCATCCGCGATCCCCGACCGCCCCAACCCCACCACCAGCACACGTTGTTCTTCAGTGTCCATTGCCTACATGCCTACCAGCCTACTTGATGCCAACCCCTTCCTCTCTAACTCCGCATCCTAGTGGCCGAGCGCGAGTAACCAGAGAAACCAAACGCAGAAGACGGCCGGCAGAATAAGCCACCAGCGTCGGGAACCCATGAAACCTGCTGCTAACGCAAGCAGGAGAGCAAGCCCGATGATGCACAGGTTAGCCGACTGCAACTCAGTCTTTTCCTGGAGGAACAGGCTTACACATGTAGACGACAGCAGCAGAAGCAGCGAGGTAGCTCCCAACCATGTCGCGCCCATCACGTCTCACCTCAACTTCAACGTCGTCAGCGCAAACAGCGCAAACACCAACGCCAAAATCCAAAACCTCGCAATCACCTTCGACTCACTCCACCCCATCAACTCAAAATGATGGTGCAGTGGAGCCATTTTGAAAATACGCTTCCCCCCGCGCAGCTTGTAACTCCCCACCTGCAACATCACACTCAGCGCCTCCAGGATAAACACGCCGCCAATAAACGGCAGCAGCAGCTCCTGCTTGATCACCACCGCCACCGTGCCAATCGCGCCCCCCAGCGCCAGCGATCCCACATCCCCCATAAACACCTCGGCCGGATGCGCGTTGTACCAAAGGAACCCGATGGACGCCCCGACCATCGAGCCGCAAAACACCGTCAACTCACTGACCATCGACATCCGCGGAATCTCCAGGTAATCCGCAAACACCACGTGCCCGCTCACATACGTCAGCACTGTCAGCGCCCCCGCCGCGATAATGGTGCACCCGATCGCCAGCCCATCCAGCCCGTCCGTCAAATTCACCGCATTGCTCGACCCCGTCAGCACCAGCCCCACAAACACCACAAACGGCAGAAACGCCAGCCAGTGCATGTGCGGAACGCCGCCCATCCAGTCCCACACCAGGTCCGGCCGTAGCCGCTTCGCAAACGGCACCACCAGCCGCGTCGAATATTCCCCACGCGACCGCATCCACAACAGCGCAATCGCCACCGCCGCGCTCGCCGTGAACTGCAGCGCCAGCTTCTGCCGGCCCGTCAGCCCCAGGTTCCGCCGCAGCGCCACTTTGATGTAGTCGTCCGCAAACCCGATCGCCCCAAACGCCAGGGTCGACAACGTCACCAGCCACACCAGCGGATTCGACAGATCGCTCCACAACAGTGCCGGCACCAGAATCGAAATCAGGATCAGCACCCCGCCCATCGTCGGCGTGCCGCTCTTTTTCTGATGGCTCTGCGGCCCCTCCTCGCGGATGTACTGCCCGATCTGAAACTCGCGCAGCCGCTCAATCACAAACGGCCCGATCAGCAGCCCAATCAGCAGCGCCGTCAGGCTCGCAAACACCGTCCGAAACGTCAGGTAGCGAAAGATCCGAAACAGCCGGAAATACGGAAACAGCTTCTGGTACAGCAGCCAATAAAGCAACGCGAAACCGCCTCGATTAGCGGGCGCAGCAAGCCCGCGAAGTCTCCGCTATCTTACCCGGCAACACCTCACCACCCACCCGCAATCCCGCACCCCGAACCACCGCGAAGACCCGCTCCTCATTCCCCCAACCCCTCCAGCGCCCGCTCCAGCCGCACCCCCCGCGACCCCTTCAGCAGCACCGCATCCCCCGCCCGGACATTCTCCCGCATCCAAGCTCCCGCCTCTTCCGCCGTCTCGACAAACACCACCTGCACCCCACCGCCCTCCGCCCCACGCACCAGCTCCCGCGCAAGTCCGCGCACCCCCACCACCACGTCCACCCCCTTCGCCGCCGCCTCCACCCCGCATCGCTCATGCAGCACCGGCCCGTCCGGCCCAAGCTCCAGCATCTCCCCCGCAATCAGGATGTGCCGCTCCGCCGGCATCGCCATCAGCGCCTCCACCATCGCATTCAGCGCCCGCGGATTCGAGTTGTAGCAATCGTTCACCAGCCGAGCCCCCCGCCACTCCAGCACCTCACCTCGCTTGTCCCCCGGCCGCAGCTCGCCCAGCGCCCGCGCACAATCGCCTAACGACATCCCACTCTCCAGCCCCACCGCCACTGCCGACAGCGCATTTCCCACATTGTGCCGTCCCAGCAGCCGCAGCCGCACCTCCTGCCGCTCACCCCCAGCAACCACAACAAACCGCAACCCCTCCGCCCCGAGCTCCTCCACCTCCTCCGCCCTCACACTCGCGTCGGACGCCACCCCATACAGCACCGTCCGAACCTCCCGCCCCCTCCCAAACGCCCGCACCCAAACATCATCCGCATTCAGCACCGCCACCCCATCCCCAGGCAGAGCCTCCACCAACTCCCGCTTCGCCGCCGCAATTCCCCCGATCCCCTCCGGAAAAAACTCCAGGTGCGCCGCCGCCACATTCGACACCACCCCCCAGTTCGGCACCGCAATCTCCGCCAGCCGCCGGATCTCCCCCCGGTGGTTCATCCCCATTTCAATCACCGCCACCTCGTGCTCCGGCTCCAACCGCAGCAACTGCAGCGGAACCCCAAAGCCGTTGTTCAAATTCCCCGCCGACTTCAACACCCGAAACCGCGCCCCCAACACCGCCGCCACCATCTCCTTCGTCGTCGTCTTCCCCGCCGACCCGGTTACCCCGATCACCCGCCCACCCCACATCCCTCGCACCCGCCGCGCCACCGTCTGCATCGCCCACAGCACACAGTCCTCACTCTCCGGAACCCACAGCAACCGGCACGCATCCACCGTCGCCGGCGGCAGCCAATGGTTGCTCACCACCGCCGCCACCGCCCCATTCCCGAGCGCCAGTTCCACATAGTCATGCCCATCCACCCGCTCGCCCTTGACCGCAAAAAACAGCTCGCCCGCCCCCACCGTCCGCGAATCGATCGAGTACCCCACCGCCTCCCGATTCGTCGTAAAGTCCCCCTCCGCATGAATCCAATCCGCAATCACGCCCAAAGCCAGCTTCATCGCAACTCCTCCAGAACCCCAGCCGCCACCGCCACATCATCAAATGCCATTACCCCATCCGCAAAAATCTGCCCCCGCTCATGCCCCTTCCCCGCAATCAGCACAACGTCCCCCGCCCGCGCCGACCGAATCGCAATATCGATCGCCCCCGCCCGATCCTCCTCCACAATGCAGTCCGCCCCCGTCTCCTCCACCCCCACCATCACCTCACGAATGATCGCCTCCGGAGCCTCCGTCCGTGGATTATCACTCGTCACCACCACCAGATCGCTCCCCTCCCCTGCCGCCCGCCCCATCTTCGGCCGCTTCCCCCGGTCCCGATCCCCGCCACACCCAAATACCGTAATCACCCGACCGCCCGTCGCCCCCACCAGCTCTCGCGCCAGGGCGATCAAACTCCGCAACGCATCATCCGTGTGCGCATAGTCCACCACCACGGTGAACCCCGCCAGCCCCGCTCCAACTCCCGATCCCGGAACCACCTGAAACCGCCCCGGCACCTGCTTCAAATCCTCAGCCGCCATCGCAACCTCCTCCAAACTCAATCCGCGAGCCATCGCCGCACATCCCGCCGCCAACACGTTATACACATTCACCCGTCCCGTCAGCGGAGACCGCACATCCGCCGCACCCGCCGGCGTCAGCCACCGAAACCGCGTCTCCCCCACCCCGAGCCGCACCCCCTCCGCCCGATACGCCCCCGCCTCAATCCCGTACCGCATCACCTCCGCCGTCTCCACCACCTCCATCAGTCGCCGCCCATACGCATCATCCTCATTCACCACCGCCACCCGCGGCGCGGCGGTCCCCACCCCCTCAAACAACCGCCGCTTCGCCCCAAAGTACGCCTCCATCGTCCCGTGGTAATCCAGGTGATCCCGCGTCAGGTTCGTCCACACCGCCACATCCACCGGCATCCCCCACACCCGCTCCTGCTCGAGCGCATGCGAGCTCGCCTCGATCACCGCCTCCGTACACCCCATCTGCACCCCATCCGCAAACAGCCGCAACAGATCCCGCGACTCGGGCGTCGTATGCGGACTCTCCCGCACCTCCCCCGCCACATGCGTCTCAATCGTCCCCACCAGCACACTCTTCCGCCCCACCCGCGCCAGCATCTGCTCCAGCACCCACGCCGTCGTCGTCTTCCCGTTCGTCCCCGTCACCGCGCTTAGCCGCAGCGCCCGCTCCGGATGCCCCATCACCGCCGCACTCGCCTCCGCCAGCGCCCGCCGCCCCCGCTCCACCAGCGCCCCCGGAATCTTCCTCCCCCGCAGACCCGCAAACACCTCAGGCGAGTCCGTCACCACCGCCGCCGCCCCCGCATGCATCGCCGCCCCCACAAACCGGTTCCCGTCCGCCACTTCCCCCCGCATCGCCACAAACAAATCCCCCGGGCCCACCCGCCGCGAGTCATACTGCACCCCCGTTACCTCCGCCGCCCCATCCCCCGTCCACTCCACAACCCGCATCTCCCGCAACACATCATCCCAGCGCATCCTGCGATTCTAGGTCACTGCCATCCACACCAGACCGAATGGGTATCATTCCTCAGCATGCCCGCACGTCCCCTCGCCCTCGCCGTCCTCCTGCTCGCGACCACACTCGGCGCGCAGCAGGGCACCCTCACCACCCAACATCCTCCCTGCTCCGTCCACCAACTCACCCTCACCCTCGATCGTGGAGACGGCGAGTTCGACGGCATGCAGCAAAGCGGCGCCCGGCTGGTGCTGCGCAACATCAGCCAGGACGTGTGCAGCGTACAGCCGATCCCCAGGCCCCTCCTGTTCGACAGCGGGGGCAGACCTCTGCCCGTAAGCCCCAGGCTCCCCGGAATCCGCGGCATGCATCCCGGCCCCGTCGTCCTTCCCGTTCCGCTCGCAGCGAGCGCCACACTCACCGCCACGATGCGCTGGATCACCGGCCCCGTCTTCAATCACAATGTGTTCGCGAAGTCGAAGAGTCTGTCGCTCAGCATCGAAGGCCGGCAACTGCGCGTTCCGTTTGAGGCGGAGATCTGCGGCGAACAAGGCAAGGAGATCACCTACTCCATCACCCGCTTTACGCCAGACCCCACCTACAAACCGTCCGCGCTGACCACGGAGGCAGCCAGGCCCCCAGCCTCCAAGCCCCCACGTTAGTTCTTCAGAAACATCCGCACCGCCACCACCAGCAGCACCACGGCAAACAGCTTGCGCAGCACCGGCATCGGCAACACCTGCGCCCACTGCCCGCCAAAGTACCCACCCACCATCAACCCCAATCCCAGCAGCAGCCCTATCCGCCACTCCACCTCACCCGCCCGGATGTACGGCAGCAGCGGACCTATCCACACCGGCAGCAGCGCAACAAACAACGCCGTTCCCTGGGCTCGCAGCTGGTTGAGCCCAAAAACCAGAACCAGCGTCGGAATCATCACCGCGCCGCTGGTCCCCACCAGACCCACAAACACACCCACGGCAGCGCCCACCAGAAGCACGACCCAGGTCGGTGCAGGCATTGGCATCAGCGTCATCGCACGAAGCGCACCACCACCTCGGTCCCCACCGGCACCATCGTCCCCGCCACCGGCACCTGCTCCCGCGCCATGCCGCTGCCCACCGGCTTCACCCGCAGCTTCGCCTCGCCTGTCCGTTCCACCACCTCGCGCAGCCCTTCGCCGGCAAACGCCGGCACCGCCACGCGCTTCGTCTGGTCGACCAGCACCTTGCCTCCACGCGCTTCCGCCACCGGCTGGATCTGCGGCGCCTCCAGCTTCGCCTGCGCGGCGGACGCCACCTGCTCCGGCATCGTCGAGGTGGTTCCGCCGTTCCTGTGGAATGCCTCCACAACACTCTTCGGCAGCAGCTTGATCACCCCCGCACCCACACCCGCCGTCTGCGGCTTCGTCTCCGCATGCGCCGGAGCTGTCCCGCCCGCCTGCTCCGGCGCACCCGCCTCCGCCACCTCGCTTGCCGCCGGCACACCCGCCGCCTGCTGCCGCAGCGGATCATCCGCCGGCAGATCATTGACATCGTTAAACATCGCCTGCAGATCCGCCCCACTGTCCTCCGGATGATCATCCGCCGCCGCAGCAGCAGCGCGCTGCTCCTCCATCTCCTTGGTCGACTTCAGCGCCTGGTCGTGCGGCACGCCCAGGTACTCCAGCACCTGCTGCGCCACCTGCGCAAACACCGGCGCGCTGGCATATCCGCCATACCGTTGCACATCGCTACCCTGCGGCGTATCGATCACCACCGCCACCGCGATCGCCGGATTCGACACCGGCGCAAACCCCGCAAAGCTCGCCACCAGCTTGGTGTGCGAATACGTGTGCGTCACCGGATCCACCTTCTGCGCCGTGCCCGTCTTGCCCGCGGAGCTGTAGCCATTTAGCGCCGCGTTCTTGCCTGTCCCCTCCACCACAATCCCATGCATCATGCTCCGCATCTTCGCGCTCGTCATCTCCGAGATCACCCGGTGCGACCCATCCGGCAGCACCGCCGGTAGCTGATTCTCGGGATGAAACGCCATCGGCGCCAGCCGCGGATCGCCCTTCACCGTGTCCGCGCTCGCCAGCAGCACGTGCGGTGGAAGGTACACCCCGCCATTCGCCATAGCACTCACCATCGTCACCAGTTGCACTGGCGTCACGCCCACTTCCTGCCCTATGGCAATCGACAAAATACTCGTCGCGCCCCACTTCTTCGGCGCCCGCAGCAGCCCCCGCGTCTCGCTCGGCAGCTCGATCCCTGACCGGTCCCCAAATCCAAATCCTTTCAGGTAGCCGTAGAACTTCTGCGGCCCCAGCTTCAATGCCATCTTCGCCGCACCCACGTCCGATGAGTGCTCCAGCGCCTGCTGTACCGTGATCACCCCATAGTGATCGCTCTTGTCGTCATGGAGCGTCCGCCCGAACATCGTCATCGACCCGCCCTGGCAATCCACCTTATCGGTCGGCTCCACCCCAGCCCCGTCGAGCGCCGCCGCATACGTCGCCACTTTAAAGGTCGACCCCGGCTCATACACATCGCTCACCGCTAGGTTCGTCAGCACACTCGCGTCCATGTGCTTCCCGTCGTTCGGGTTGAACCGCGGCGACACCGCCAGCGCCAGAATCTGCCCCGTATGCGGATCCTGCACCACCACCGTCCCATGCGCCGCGTGCGTCTTGGCCACCTGCGCGTCCAGCGCCTGCTCCGCCATATGCTGAATGTTCGCGTCAATCGTCAACACCAGGTTCTCGCCCGGCATCGGCTGCTGCTCATCGCTGTCCATCACATGGTGCTTCGCATCCACCGCCGTCAGCATGTGCCCCGGCTCGCCGTGCATGTCCTCGTCAAACTCCCGCTCGAGGCCCCCCAGCCCCGTGTCGTCCGTCCCCACATACCCCAGCACCTGCGCGCCCAGATCGCCGTTCGGGTAAAACCGCTTGAACTCCTTCTGCAGGTAAACCCCCTTCAGGTTCATCTCGCGCACCCGCTGCGCCGTCTCTGGGCTCACCTTCCTCGCCACCCACGCAAAGTTCCGCGAAGCCGTAAACCGCGCCATCATCTGTGGCTCGCTCGTAAACCGGTCCGTCGGGTCCACATGCACAATTCGCGCCAGCATCTCCGCCGCCTGCTCGCGGTTCCCCCCCAGCTCGCTCGGCACCGCGTACACGCTGTCCACCAGCACCGTCATTGCCAGCTCGCGCAGGTTGCGGTCATACAGCACCCCACGCCGCGGAGCCACCTCAAACGTCCGCTGCTGCTGCATCGCCGCCCGATGCACAAAGTCCCCATGCCGAATCACCTGCAGCCACACCAGCCGCAGCCCAATCGCCGAAACCCAGAAGCAGAAAAACAACGCCACATAGGCAAAACGCACGCGCCGGATCGATCCCGTTATCGGCTGTTTGGCCGTCTGCCCCTGCTTCATTCCGACCCCCGAATTGGTGCCGCATACAACGTCGTGCTTCCACTCAACCGCGCCGTGAAGTACGGCTTCTGCAACATCCCCACAAATCCGCTCTCGCCGAATCGCGCATTCCACATCTCCACCCATGCCAACGCCTGGCTGCCTGCATCGAGGTCCGGTGACACTTTCTGCTCTTCCGGCGTATACCGCTTCACCACTGCCGGATCCCGCATGGCCTTCGCCAAAAACCGAACAGCATCCTCCAGACCCCGCCCATTCTCCTTGAACCCAAACAGCCCCAGTCCCTGCCGCCCTGCCAGCTCCGCAATCATCACCAGCGGCTCAATCGCAAACGCCTGGTAGTGCAGCGCCAGTTCATGCCGCTGCATCTCCAGCGGAAACGCTCCTTGCCCATCCATCTCATCGAGCGCCGTCTTGTACGTCGACAGCCCGTAGTTGAACAGCCCATCATCGGAGCTGATCACCCCGGCAGCCGTAGCCGCCAGACCGCGCCAAAAGAAATGGTTGTTCTCGGACGTCCCCGACTTTCCCGACCGATGCTCGCTGATCACCTTCTTCGCCGCCTTGTTCAGCCATGCAATTACCGCATCTCGCTTCGCCCCATCCAGCGTCGGCTCCGCCCGGATCACCGAAACCGACAACGACAAAGACGCCACCGTCCATGCAGTCTGGAACCACACCACCATGTCATCCTGTGCGTTGTACTTCAACAGCGCCCCGGCCTGCGCCCACGCTAGCAGGTCATCCACGACGCACGCAGCCTCTTTCGCGTCACCCACCTCTAAATATCGGTTCGCCCCCCATGCCGCCACATCCTGCACGTCATAGTACGGTTGCGACAGCTTTCCCTCTTCCGGATTCACCGCCCCGTGCCCGCCATGCATGTACCGCGACGGAATATCGACACCCACCGGAGGCGGCACCGGCGCCTTGCTGCCCGTGCAGCTCCGGGTGTCCTTCATCGCCTCCAACAGCCTTGGCGTTGTCGCGTTTTTCAACGCCTCGCGCCGCTTCGCCACATCCACAAACGAAGCATTCGGGTCCCGCACCCGCAGCGGTGGCGGCCCTGTTCCCTCCCCCGACGCGGGCACGAGCAGCGCAAACCCGACCGCCAGCAAACAGAAACGGCTCGGCAACGTCAGAGCCGTTCCCATTCTCCGCGTCGCTCGCTGCCTCATGCCACCCACCCTCAACTGTAGAAAACTGTGTCATCCCGACCGAAGCGCAGCGAAGTGGAGGGACCTGCGGTCTCTCCACGAAACTCACCTACCGCAGCACCAGTGGCCCAGCCTGCGCCAGCACTGGAGCGTTCGCGTCCGCTGCACCATCCGGCCGAACCACCTGCCCCGGCAGCGGCTGCGCCAGCCCCAGCTGCTTCGCCATCGCATCAATCCGTCCCGGATCCGTCAGCTGCGCCTCGCTCAGCCGCAGCTGCCGGTTCGTCTCCCGCATTTGCTCCATCGCCGCCTTTTGCGTCTCCACGTGGTAGCCCACCTCGATCGCCGAAAAGTGCTGCCACACATACACCATCACCATGCAGAACAGCACCGCCATCGCCGCCGAAAAGTGTCGCATCTCCTTGCGGCGCACCGGATCATCCGCCTTCACAATCCGCGTGTTGTCAATGTGCTTGGCAAAGAACACCTCCGGCGTCGGCCCGCGCCGAGCCTTCCGCTGCGCCTCGAACAAGCCGCTGTTCCGAGCCGCCAGGCTCTGCGCCGGCGTCCGCATCGACCGCGTCGCCATCATTTCCAATCCCTGCCCTGCCATCGCCGTCGCTGCCATTGCTCGCCTCGCTGCTACTGCTCTTTTGAACTCGGGCCGCCCGCCCGGCACATCCAAACGCTTCACCTTCCAAAAGCAACCGGGCCGGGGTTGCTGAGGGAGGAAGGGGCTTGTTGTTACGAGTTGTCTTTCGCCTGAAAGCACGGCAGGACAACCCCGACCCGATCTGTTTGCGTCTCCGTTCACACTGCACCATAGTCAGTGCATCCTGTGAACCCCCAACCTGGGGAAAACCGGAGCCGAATGTCTAAACCTTCTCCGCTGCCCGCAACTTCGCACTGCGCGACCGCGGATTCCGTCGCTCTTCCTCTTCGTCCGCCACAACCGGCTTCTTCGTCAGCACCGACATCACCTTCTTCTGACCCGCCTCGCGAAACGCATCCTTCACCAGCCGATCCTCCAGCGAGTGAAAAGAGATCAACACCACACGGCCTCCTGGCCTCAACAGAGATCCCGCGATCCCTAGCAGCGATTGGATCTCGCCCAGCTCGTCATTCACCCGAATCCGAAGCGCCTGGAACGTCCGTGTCGCCGGATGGATCTTGTCGCCTTTCATCGCGTGGGCCGCACCCGCGACCACCGACGCCAACTGCGCCGTGGTCGAAATCGGGCGGGCCCGCACAATGGCTCTGGCGATTCTCCGCGACCTCCTTTCCTCTCCGAATTCGTAAATGAGGTTGGCAAGCTCTTCCTCGCCCGCCTCATTTACCACTTGCTCGGCCGTCTCTCCACCGCGCGGGTCCATCCGCATATCAAGTGGTCCATCCGACCGAAAACTGAATCCTCTGTGCGCCTCGTCCAGCTGCAGGCTGCTCACACCAAAATCCGCCAGCAGGCCATCCAGGCTCCCCGCCTTGATCTCGCCCGCAGCCTCCGAAAACGCCTTCGGCACAAACTCAACCTTGGGCATCTCCGGCCCGAGCTCCTCAGCCAGCTCCGCCAGCCGCGCCTTGCCCAAGGCCATCGCCTCCGGGTCCCGGTCGAAGCAGATCAACCTGCCCCGCCCGCCCAGCCTTCGTGCCATTCCGGCCGAGTGCCCCGCCAGACCCATCGTCGCGTCGACCACCACGCCGCCAGGCCGCACATTCAGATAGTGCAAAACTTCATCAAAAAGAACCGGTACATGTCGCGGTCTGTCCATCACTCACCGCCTCCATGCCGCCCCTCTAGGGGGCTCATACACCTGCTAAATTCCCAACTCCGACAAGCTCGCCAGATCGTCCGTCGACAACGTCAGATCCTTCGCCTCGATCGTCGGCCGGTTCATCACTTCCAGGTACTTCTGCGACCCAAACACCACCACATCCGCCGTCAGGCTCGCCTTGTCCCGCAGAATTTGCGGCAGCAACAACCGGCCCTGCCCGTCCATCTCCGCCATCTGGCCGTAGTAGTTCGTCACGTCCAGAAACTTCCGCTTCGCCGGGTTCGTGCTCGGAATCTTGGCCAGCTGCGCCTCAATCTCCTCCCACGCCGCGATCGGCCAAAGCTCCGCTCGCTCCCCGTCCTTGCTCGTGATGTAAAACATCACCTTTCCATCCGGGTCCGGAACCAGCAGCGCCTTGAAGTCCGCCGGCAGCTTCAGCCGGCCTTTCTCATCCACGCGGGTTGGGTGATTTCCCCGGAACATCGTCTTGCCTCAGGAAGCCATCTCGGGAGTACACTCGTCGTGAAAGTTGGCTGCTCAGCTCCCTTTCACTCCACTCTTGACCACTTCCACCCACATCCTGACTCGCTGTCCCTGCTTCCGCAAGGGCTAAATCCGTTTACCGCGTGGAAAATCTGAGGGAATAAACGTGAATGTGCCACAATCTTTTCCACAACCCTGCAAATAGCAGGCAACCCCGACAAAAACACAACAGGTTGTGTTTAGCTCGGAGGTTCCCCCTGAATCACCCGATTGTGTCATTGACAGATATCTGCTACGAAGGAAAAGCGAAGATTACGCTCGGTACCGGCATCTTGAAACTGCTGGGTCTTACTCAACAGGGACGCGCAGCAGGCCCTTACGCCGCAGCAGCCATAGCAGGTACCACAGCACCGCTAGATTGATCAGCAGCAGCGACAGCCGGAACCAGCTCGGCCGACGAGCCAGCTCATACAGCTCCCAAGGGAGAAACGATACGGTCAATACCAGGGTCAGGTACTCGGCCCACACCTTCTCCAGCAGCAGCCCCATCCCTTCGGTCAGCGCCAGTGCCGAATACAAAAACGTTCCGAAACCGATCTCCCGCAGCCGCCGCTGGTCAATCAGGTCCACCTTGTCCAGCAGCAGCGCTGTTAGCCGGCTCTCCGGGTCGAACCGCAGAGCGTGCGCCAGACGCAGCGCCTCTTCGGCCAGATCCCGATGCATCAGGTGGAACGCCCCAATACCCAGGCAAAAGAAGAACAGCGACTTCGCCAGCTTGAAAATCCCGATCAGCAACAGACCGCGATCCAGACCGTGCTTCCCCTCCCGCAGCTCCACACCGTCCACCCCGCCGAGCTCCGGCAGTTCCACAGACGCCGCTTCCGTTTGGTGATCGGTTCGCATCCCGGCTCCCTCCAGTTGACGGGCTCCCACCCGCTTTGTCAACGCCGTCCCATCCCATGACCCCGACGCCCCACGTGTCGGCGGCGCTCTCTTGCATCCAGAAAGATTTCCCGAGGACTCAATCCGACGCGCCTCCTCTCCCGTGAGTTAGAAGATGACCCTGACGTTGGGGTGTCATCCAAAGATCGGAAGGAAGACTCTCATGAAGAAGACCCTGTTCACCACGGCCGCAGCAGCCGCCGTCCTCGCTCTCACGACCTTCAGTGCATCGGCCCAGAAGCAGGATCCCAGTGTCGGCGGCGCGCCCATGTACCCCACCAAGACCGTCGTGGAAAATGCCTCCACCGCGCCCAACCTCACCACCCTCGTCTCCGCCGTCAAGGCCGCCGACCTCGCCACCACCCTCTCCGGCCCCGGCCCCTTCACCGTCTTTGCCCCCACCAACGACGCATTCTCCAAACTCCCCGCCGGAACCGTCGACACCCTCACCCAGCCCGACAACAAAGCCAAGCTGCAGGACATTCTCAAGTACCACGTCGTCGCCGGAAAGATCGACGCCAAGAAGCTGATGAAAGACATCAAGCACGGCCACGGAACCGCCAAGCTCAAAACGCTCCAGGGCGAGGACCTCACCTTCACCATGTCCGGCTCCTCCATCCAGATCACCGATGCAAAAGGCGGCACCGCGATGATCACCACTCCCGACGTCTTCCAGTCCAACGGCGTCGCCCACATCATCGACACCGTTTTGATGCCCTGATCTCATCCCGCAACCCACAGCAAAACAGCGGCGCTCCCGCTAGGCGCCGCCGTCTCTTCCCCGCATCTCACTCGGCATGCGCCACACCTTCGAAACCCGGCAGTGGCTCCCGCTCCCCCGCGAGCGGGTCTTCCTCTTCTTCGCCGATCCCCGCAACCTCCCGCCGCTCATGCCCGCCTGGCAGCGAGCCCGCATTGAGGAAGCCACGCTCACCCCACCCCCGCCTCGCCCGCCGTCCCATATCCCCGTCTCGCCCCAGGCCGTCATTGCCGGCGTCGGCACCCGCATCACCATCTCCTTCCGCGCCTTTCCCCTCTCCCCCATCCGCATCCCCTGGGACGCCGAAATCACCGAGTTCACCTGGAACGATCACTTCTGCGACACCCAGCACCGCGGTCCGTTCCGCTACTGGCTCCACTGCCACCGCCTCTCGGAAGAGACCCGCAACGGCACCCCCGGTACTCTCCTCGCCGACCACCTCACCTATGAGTTCCCGGGCGGCCCGCTCGGCGATCTCGCCAACACCCTCGGCGGTCGCGCCCAGATCCGCTCCATTTTTCGCTACCGCCACCAGACTACCGCCAAGCTCCTCGGCCTCGCACCCGACATCGCCTAGCGATCCTCGCTCACCTCCGCAAACCAATCGGCATACGGCGTCGTCCGTGCCATGTGCCGATTCCAGTCCGGCGCTCCATCGCCCCACCACACCGGCCCGCGGTCCCCCAGCGACACCTTCGCCGCCTCCACTTTCACCCGAGCCCGCTCGCGTGCCTCCCCATCGCCCGCCCGCATGGCCGCGCCCTTCGCCCGCCGAGCTTCCATCAACTCCCGCGTAAGCCGCGCCCGCTCCTCTGCAGGCAGCGCCGGGTTCGACATCCGCCACAGCCGTCCTCGCACCACAAAATATCGCCCGTCCCGCGTCACCGGGTAGCGCACCGCCTACGCCCGCACCAGCCGCTCCCCCACCAATGCCGCCACAAACGGCCGAACCCGCTCCATCGCCGCTTCCGCCGTCAGCCCATACTTCGCCCGTAACGCGTCCACCTTGCCGTGCTCGATAAAGTCATCCGGCCACCCCACCCGAATTACCGGCACCGTCATCTCCATCTCGTTCACCGCCTCCAGCACCGCACTCCCAAACCCACCCGCCAAAACATGATCCTCAAAGGTGACAAACAGCTTCGCCGTCCGCCCAAACCGCGCCAAACACTCGCGATCCACCGGCTTGGCGAACCGAGCATTCACCACCGTCACCCGCAGCCCTTCCCCTTCCAGCATCTCCGCCAGCCGTTCCGCCTCCGGCACCATTGCGCCCAGCCCAAGCACGCACACATCGGGGTCGCTCTCAGGCCCGCGAACCACCACACCTCGCCCTATCTCCATCGCCACCGGCACCGCCTTCACCGGCACCCCCGGCCCTGTCCCCCGCGGATACCGCACTGCACTCGGCCCATCGTGCAGCATCGCCGTGTACAGCATGTCCTGCAGCTCATCCTCGTTGGCCGGATTCATGTGCACCAGCCCCGGCACATTCCGCAGGTACGCAATGTCGAACAACCCATGGTGCGTCGGCCCGTCATCCCCGCTCAGCCCGCCGCGATCCATGCAGAACACCACCGGCAGCCCCTGCAGCGCCACGTCATGCACAATCTGGTCGTACGCTCGCTGCAGAAATGTTGAATAGATCGCGCAGAATGGCCGGAGTCCTTTCGTCGCCATCCCCGCCGCAAAGATCACCGCATGCTCCTCGGCTATCCCCACATCAAAGTACCGCGCCGGATAATGCGGCCGAAACAGGTCCAAAGCCGTCCCGTTCGGCATCGCCGCCGTAATCGCCACGACACGCTCGTTCATCCCCGCCAGCTTCACCAGACTCTCGGCAAACACCTCGCTGTAGGTTTTCTGCCCTGCGGCCTTGGTCTCGCCCGTCTCTGGGTCGTACGGTCCCAGCCCATGAAATTTCTTCTGCCCCGCAATCGCCGGCTCAAACCCACGCCCCTTCTGCGTGATCGCGTGCAACACCACCGGCCGGTTCTGCTCTTTCAAAAATTTGAATGTCTCGATCAGCAACGGCAGGTTATGCCCATCCACCGGGCCAAAGTAGCTCAGCCCAAACTCCTCAAACATCATCCCCCGCCCAACGATTCCCTTCGCCGCCTCCTCCGCCTTCTTCGCCACATGCCGCGCCGCCTTGCCGCCAATCATCTCCACCAGGCCCACCGCCTTGTCATGCAGGCTCGTAAACGTCGAGTTCATCGCGATCTTGTGGAAGTACTCCGCAATCGCCCCGACATTCTTATCGATCGACCACTCGTTGTCGTTCAGCACAACGATCATCCTCTTCGTCTGCGCAGCAATATTGTTCAGCGCTTCAAACGAAATTCCATTCGTAAACGCCGCATCCCCCGCCAGCGCCACCACATGCTCCGTCCCCCCGGCGAGATCCCGCGCCACCGCCATCCCCAGCGCCGCACTGAGCGCCGTTCCGGCATGCCCCGCCCCATAGCTGTCGTGCTCGCTCTCGGTTCGCAGCATAAAGCCGTTCAGCCCACCCGCCTGCCGAATCGTGTGAAAGCGATCCTCCCGCCCCGTCAGCAGCTTATGCACGTACGCCTGATGGCTCACGTCAAACACAAAGCTGTCCCTCGGCGTGTCAAACACATAGTGCATCGCGATCGTCAGCTCCACCACGCCCAGATTCGGCCCGATGTGCCCACCCGTCTTCGCCACACTTCGGATCAGCCGCGCACGAATCTCCTCCGCCAGCCGCTCCAGCTCCACCATCCCAAGCCGCTTCACATCCACCGGTGACTTGATCCTGCTCAGAAACTCGCCCATGCGTCTACCGCTTCCGCTTCCAGCGCTTAGAAGCACGTCAGACCGCGCCGACTGCAACACTTCACTATACCAAGTTCCCCACAACACGGCCTACCGCACCTCCGGCCCACAGCACGAAAGCACCCGTCCTTCCGCGGCGTCGAAACTGCGCCCACGTCATGCGGAACCGCTCACCCACAAACGTGCTCGGCAACGGCGTGCGGTTCCTGCCTCGCTGTGCTCCCCAACCCACCACAGCTGTGCTGCAGGTTCGGTCCGCCGTTGCGGTTACACGCTCCATTCCAAAGAAAGGACCCCGGCACCCGCCAGGGCCGCTTCCCCTTCGCACCTACTGAATCGTCCAGCTCTGGTTTACCCCTCCGTTCGGCGGCCACAAAATCAGATGCGCGCCCTCGCTCTTGGTGAGCCCCGAGTCGTCCATCACCAGCCCGGTCGCCCTGTTCTGGATCACATACCCAGCGCCTGACTGCGTCAGCGACCACAGCTGCGTGTTGTCGTTCGTTGCCGTCGCCTGCACCAAGTGAATGCCTCCGGTCGCGTTCCCATTCGCATCCGCGAGAAACAGCCCGCTCTGAACGTTCTGGATCGTGTAGTAACCGCTCCCGTCATACGACAGAAACCACTGCTGATTCAGCCCGCCGCCGTTCGGCACCCACTGGTAGATCGCCGTTCCCGACGTCTTCGACCCTGCCGGATCGTCCATCAGCAATTGGCTCGCATTGTTCATCAGCGTGTAGTCGCCATCCGCCAGGGGACCCGCCGTCTGCCGCACAAACCCGAAGATGCCCACGCTGTTCGTCGTCCCGACGTACACCTTTCCATTCGCGATCATCGGAGCAATGAACTTGTTGCCCGTACCGAACGAGTCGCGCGAAGACGCCGCCTGAGTGGTGTTGTAAAGCTCCGTGCTCAGATTGCCAGCGTCGTAGGCATGCAGCACCGCAGGGTTCACGTTCTCGGTCGCCCACACAATGCCGTTCGCATCTCCATTCGCCGACACACTCGGCGTCGTTCCCGGATACCCGAACACCGTCGACGTCGTCTGGATCGGTGACGCCGCAAGCTTCGCCGCCGTCACCTGGAACGATCGCAGCGTCTGTCCCACAGACCCGTAATACACCCTCGAGTTGAAGTACGCCGGGCTCGACCACTCCCCGCCCGGCAGACCGCCAGTCAGCTGCTGGTAGATCGTCCCATCGTTGGTCGCGTCATACTTGCCCATGTTGTCGCGGCTCGCCACGTACAGGTTGTGATCCTTGCCCGCCGCCACCAGCAGATGCTGTGTCACCCCGCTGCCATCTACCTGGTCCGGCAGCAGCATCAGCCCACCCGACCCAAGGTCCGTATCCCCCGCAGACTCCGAGTCTGAGTTGTACATCGTCCAGTAATCCGTCGGCGACAGCGTGTTTCCATTTAGCATCAGCTTCACCAACGAGTTCCCGAAATCGCTCGACACCGGAAATCCCTGACCGTTCAGCGTCTCGTCAAACGTCCCATTGCCCAGTGAGATATACACGTTCCCGGCCGCATCCGCCGCCGGTCCCGCGCCCGCATTCCACGGTGCCGCATCACTCCCGTTCGGCACAAAGTCCAGTACCGCTGTCTGCGCCAGCGTCGTCTCGCCATACGCCATCATCCATCCGCCATACGGCCGTATGTCGCAGTGCGAGCCCCAGCTCGTGTACAGCTGCCCATTCAGGGTCAGTAGCCCCGGCCGGTCTTTGTACTGCTTCGGATCAAACGTTACCGTCCCGCCCGAGCTCCCATCGCCCTTCCCGGGATACGTCGCATGCACCGCCACCGGCCCGTTGAACTGCTCCGCCCCGGTCGTCAGGTCCATCGCGTGAATGCGGTGGTAGTAGTTACCCAGCGCATCCTTGCTCATCGCCACCACATAGATCGTTCCATGCCGCCCCGCCGTCCGGTCGATCGCCGGCGTCGCCGTAATCCCGATCTCCGGCGTCACCTGGTCGCAGTTCCGCGCATCCGAGGTCGTCTCGCCCGCCAGCAGCAAGCTCTTTTGCCACAGCACGGCACCGCTGTCCGCATCCACCGCATACAGGCTGTCATGCTCCGTCGCGATAAACAGCACGTTGTGCCGCTTGCTCCCGATCAGCAACGCGGACGCATACAGAGGCTCGGCATCCACCTTGCCATCGACCAGTACATTCGCCAGCAGCCCGAAGCTCGCCGCATTCACCTTGCCCGGCGTCAGAATCGTCTCGGTCAGGTCCTGCCCCGTCCGCGCCGCGTCGTTGTGCCAGGTCAACACATCCGTCTGCGCCTGCCCAGCCACCGTCAGGCACACCGCCGCAGAAATCAGCCCCGGCACAAGCGACACCGGGCAACTCTTTGAAAACTTTCTTGAAAACCGCATATCCGTCTCCTGGATCTCAGCAGGGACACCGCGCCGGTTCTTGCATCGCCCCCCGGACCAGTAAAAGGGTCTCGGTCTCTCTGGCACAGGCGCGAACGCAAAACACCAACAGGCATCGGGGGGAGGAACAGACCAGGGCAGTACGGGCCGCAAAGCAATCAGAACGGGCGCGGAAACTATTTCCGCCGCGCCACCGGAGTGTAGCAAACTTGTGTGGTTTCCGGCCCGCACCCGTTCACCGTATAAAACCGGCAACGAACCCCCTTTACCGCTCCTTCACATTCCCCGCCAGAGACCGCCCGACTGTCGGCTCATCCTCAAACCAGAGCCTCGCGTCGCGAAGAGGCCCTTATCCTTCCACACCCTCCATCACCACCGGGTCCACCCCCTCTATCCCAAATACTCCCTCCCACTTCGCCACCACCACGCTCGCCAGGCAGTTCCCCACCACATTCACCATCGTCCGCGCCATGTCCATCAGTGCGTCGATCCCCAGAATCACAAAGATCGGCTCCGTCGGCAGCTTGAACGTCGCTGCCGTCGCCAGCAGCACCACCAGCGTCGCTCGCGGAACCCCCGCCACCCCCTTGCTCGTCAGCACCAGCGTCCCCATCATCAGCACCTGCTGTCCCCACGACAGGTGAACCCCGCCAGCCTGCGCCACAAAGATGGACGCAACCGCCAGGTACAAGGTCGACCCATCCAGATTGAAGGAGTACCCCGCCGGAATCACAAAACTCACCACCCGCCGCGGAACCCCCATCGCCTCCATCCGCTCCATCGCCCGCGGCAGAGCCGCCTCACTCGTCGACGTCGCAAACGCAATCGTCGCCGGCTCCGCCACCGCACTCAAAAACTTCGCCACCGGCACCCGAAACAACATCGCCACCGGCAACAGCACCAACACCCCAAATGCCGCCAGAGCCCCATACAGCGTCAGCAGCAGCTTCCCCAGATTCACCAGCACGTGCAGCCCCATGTGCCCAACCGTATACGCCATCGCTGCCCCCACCCCCACCGGCGCAAAGTACATCACCACGTTCGTAAACCGAAACATCACCTCGCTCAGGCTCTCGCACAGCCGCAGCACCGGCCCGCGCTTCGCCTCAGGCAGCGTCGCCAGCGCAATTCCAAAAAGCACCGCAAACACCGCCACCTGCAGAATCTGCCCCTCCGCCACACTCTTCGCCAGGTTTTCCGGAAATACGTGCAGCAGAAACTCATTCCAACGCGTCGGAGCCGGCGCCATCACTCCGGCCACCGAACCGGATACCCCGGAGCCTGTCCTGAGCTGGTCGAAGGATTTCGCCTCTGATCCCGCCTCTGATCCCGCCACAGAACTGGGTGCCCCAGGTCTCGCTTCTGAGACCTGGGATCCAGCATCCGAAGCCGGGATCGCCAGCCCCACCCCCGCCCGCGAAAGATTGATCGCCACCAACCCAATCACCAGCGCCAGCGTCGTCACCACCTCGAAGTACACCAGCGCCTTCAGCCCCATGCGTCCAACGCCCTTCAAATCCCCATGCCCCGCAATCCCCGTCACCAGCGTCGCCAAAATCAGCGGAGCCACAATCGTCTTGATCAGCCGCAGAAAGATATCGCTGAACACCCGCAGCTCCACCGCAAACCCCGGAGCATCAAACCCCAGCTCCGCCCCCATTACCATCGCGAAAAAGATCCACGGCGTCAGCCGCCCCCGCATCACGCACCACGCTCCCAGCGCCGCCACCCCCACCCACCGAATCCCCTCACCCGCCACCGCTCCACCGTGTCCCGCAGCCGCAACACCCGCCCCCACCACCACCAACCCAATCCCCCCTGCCAAAACCTCCATCTCCCGCCGCGTCATCGCCATCCAAACCCCCGCACACGCGCCGAGCATACCAGCAGCCCTCCCAACCCCATCGTCCGGCCACGCCCGCACGCTAAACTGCATTCGGCCAAGGACCGCCCGCACCCTGCCCACCCAAGCCCACCTCGACCTCCGATTCATCGAGCGAGCCCTCACCCTCGCTCGCACCACCACCGCCCTCGCCAGCCCCAACCCCCAGGTCGGCTGCGTCCTCACCCGTCCCTCCCCAGCCGGCCCCAAAGTTATCGGGGAGGGCGCGCACCTCTACGCCCAACGCGACCACGCCGAAATCGCCGCCCTCAAACAAGCCCACACTCGAGGCCTCTCGCCCGCCGGCGCCACCGCCTACGTCACCCTCGAACCCTGCGCTCACCACGGCCGAACCCCACCCTGCGCCGACGCCCTCATCCACGCCCGCATCGCCCGCGCCGTCGTCGCCACCGTCGACCCAAACCCCCTGGTCGCCGGCGGGGGCATCGCCCGCCTCCGCGCCGCCGGCATCGAGGTCACCGTCGGCCCACTCGAAGCCGAAGCCCGCCAGCTCAACGATGCCTGGGCCTTTTCCATCACCCACGGCCGTCCCTTCGTCACCCTCAAATCCGCCCTCTCCGTCGACGGCTACCTCGCCCCACCACCGCACACCCGCTCCGAAAGCACCCCCTTCTGGCTCACCGGACCCGCCGCCCGCGCCCACGTCCAGCAACTCCGCCACAGCTCGGACGCCATCCTTACCGGCATCGGCACCGTCCTCGCCGACAACCCCCTCCTTTCCGACCGCACAGGCCTCCCCCGCCGCCGCCCCCTCCTCCGCATCCTACTCGACCCCCTCGCCCTCACCCCCATAAAGTCCGCCCTCATCCAGACCGCCGCCCACGACCTCCTCCTCCTCACCTCCGCCGAAGCCCCACCCGACCGCATCTCCGCCCTCCAGCAAGCCGGAGCCGAAACCCTCACCCTCCCCACACTGCCCGGCCCACACCGCCGCCCCCGCCTCGACCTCCACGCCGCCCTCACCGCCCTCCATCAACGCCGCGACGCCGACAGCACCCCCGAGCCCATCCGCTCCCTCCTCCTCGAAACCGGCTCCGCCCTCAACGGCGCCTTCCTCACCGCCGGCCTCGTCGACCAGCTCACCCTCTTCTACGCCGAGCGCGAACTCGGCCCCGGCTCCGTCCCCTTCGCCCGCGGCACCCCCTCCCCATACCTCCTCGAGCAGCAACTTTCCCGCGTCACCCGCCAGCTATTCCGCTCCGCCACCGAAACCGGCATTCAGACCGACGCCCTCGTCACCGGCTACCTCCACAACCCTTGGCCACCATCCCCCCCACAAACCGAGTAGCCTAGAAGCATGTTCACCGGCCTCGTCGAAACCACCGGCACCATCCTCTCCGTCACTCCCGAAGCCGGCGCCACCCGCATCACCGTCGCCGCCACCCCCGCGCTAGTCAGCCGCCTTCGCCTCGGAGACTCGGTCGCCGTCTCCGGCGTCTGCCTCACCGCGCTGGACCTCCAGCCCGCCAACACCCCCGCCCGCTTCTCCGCCGACCTCGCCCAGGAAACCCTCGCTCGCACCACCCTCGGCCACCTCACCCCCACCTCCACCGTCAACCTCGAGCTCCCCACCCCCGCCGGCTCCCCCCTCGGCGGCCACGTCGTCCAGGGCCACGTCGACGGCACCGCCGCCCTCCTTGCCCTCACCGCCCTCGACCCTGCCCACCCCGACACCACCGACTGGCGCCTCCGCCTCAACCTCCCCGAAGCCCTCACCCGCTACGTCGTCCCCCAGGGCTCCATCACCATCGAAGGCATCTCCCTCACCGTCGCCTCCATCCACAGCCGCACCGTCGAAATTGCCATCATCCCCCACACCTACGCCTCTACCAGCCTCCGCACCCTTACCCCCGGCAACCCCCTCAACATCGAGGTCGACGTCCTCTCGAAATACGCCGAACAGCAACATGCCCAGCAACAACAGCTCTCAGAAAAGCAGCCGAAAGCCGAGTGGCTCACCGGCGCCTACCTCATGGCCAACGGCTACTGACGGCTCGCCGGCACCGGCACCGGCGTCTCATCCACCAGCTTGTATGTCGCCGGCACCGTAAATATCGCAGCATCCGGCTCCGCCCGCTTCACCTCCGTCACCGCCACCATCTGCTCCCCCGTCCGTGGATCGCTGTGCCGGATAATCATGTCCACCGCCAGGTCCGTCGAGTACCAGTAGTCATCCTCGACCACCACCTCCTTGCCTGTCCCGCTCACCGCCGCCGGCACCGTCCGCGACTTCCGCAGCCCATGCAGCTGCACCCCATCCAGCAGCTGCACCCCAAGGTCCGTCTCCACCACGTCTGGGGTCGTCGGCACCCGACGCGACGTCGGCGCGCTCACTCCCCGCACCGGCAGCACCTCTTCCCGCGCAATCCGCGTCTCCGGATTCAGAAAGACCGACACCCGCGTATTGGGGTCGTAAATGTGCGCGGATAGCAGCCGCGGCTCACCCGTGTACCCCTGCGGCAGCAGCTGTCGACGCTCGTTGTAAATATTGCCAGCGTTATTCCGAGCCACCGTGTTCGACGTCGTCACCACGTGCTCCGTCCCATCCGCCAGCTTCTGGTGTGACACAATCTGCACCTTCGCCGTGAAGGGCGCGCCCGCAATCGGCGTCACAAAGATCCCGTCCACCTGCACCCGCAACCCGCGATACTCTCTCGGAACCGGCCGCTCCTGTCCAGTCTGGCCCAAGACCACCGCCGCACCAGCAACGCACGCCAGCAAAACCGCCGATCGAACCCAAGCCATTGCCTTCATGCGACACCTCGCCAGCAGTCTACTCCCGGCAAAGCCACCGCATGAACACCCAAAACGCATATTCAACCACCGGGCGCAATCTACGTCGTATGCGCCGAGTCGCCACCATTCACGTCATAGGTCGCGCCCGTCACCATCGCCGCCGCATCCGTCGCCAGAAACACCGCCACCGGCGCCACCTGCTCCGGCGTCAGCCACGGCACACCCATCGGCGTCTTCGGCAGCCGCGCATTCGCCGTCTGCTCCTCGCTCGGATGCTCCGGCGGAGGCGTCATCATCGTCTCGCCCACCGCCTCGCTCCACCGCTTGTCATTCCGCGTCATCGCCGTATCGATCAACCCGGGCTCAATCGCATTCACCGTAATCTTGTACTTCCCCAACTCCAGCGCGGCAGACTTCATCAGTCCGATAATGCCCCACTTCGACGCCGAGTAAGCCGATCCGTTCTTCGTCCCATACCGCCCCTGCATCGACGAAACAAAGATGATCCGCCCACCCGTACCCTGCTTCACCATCAACGGCGCAAACGCCCGCAATGTGTTCGCGGACCCATTCAGGTTGTTGTCGATCACATCGTGCCAGTCGTGGTCGTCCATTTCCAGCAGCGGCTTAAACGCCTGAATCGCCGCGTCAGCCACCAAAATGTCGATGTGCCCCATCGCCTGCTCCGCCTGGGCCGCCGCCGTTCGCAGCGCGTTGATATCCCGGATGTCCGCCGTAATCGCCAGAAACTTCCGCCCACGCGCCTCCACCAGCTTGCCCGTCTCCTGGAGATCGCTCGGCGTCGCCGCAACATATTGCACAATTGGCGAAACCGTCCCGTTGATGTCGATCCCAACCACGTCGGCGCCATTTGCCGCCATATCGACGGCAATCGCCCGGCCGATTCCGCGAGCCGCGCCCGTGATCACCGCGACCTTGCCCTTCAGCGGTCCGTTCCACGTCGTCCCCGGCCACGTCTGCGCATCGGTCCGCGACTGCTCACCGGCCCCAGCATTGCCGCCCTTTGCCTGTTGCGGCTGCTGTCCGCTTGCCGATCCCGCCAATCCCAAACCCGTCAAAGCAACTCCGCCTTCCATCACAATCTCCGCCTGGTCGTCTGACCGCCCATCTCCTGCATCGCGTCTCCTCGGCAAAACTGCGTACCTCCCCTGAGATGCACACCGCGAGGCTCAGCACAAACGACGCGACACCCTCGAACTCTCGTCGATGCCGCCAAAACAAGGGAGCCATCTCCGAAGAGATGGCTCCCACATGTGCCCGGCACCGTGTCGCGCCCAGCAGGTTAGATCGAGCTCATATTATGCAGAAACTCCTGGTTGTTCCGCGTCTTCGCCAGCTTGTCCGTCAGCAATTCCATGGCCTCCGTCGGCGAGAGCGGATTCAGCACCTTCCGCAAGATCCACGTGCGCTGCAGATCTTCCTTGGGAATCAGCAGCTCTTCCTTCCGCGTCCCGGAGCGCTGGATGTCGATCGCCGGAAATACACGCTTATCCACCAGCTTCCGATCCAGAATCACTTCCATGTTGCCCGTACCCTTGAACTCTTCGAAAATCACCTCATCCATGCGCGATCCCGTATCCACCAGGGCCGTGGCAATAATCGTCAGCGATCCACCCTCCTCGATATTGCGTGCCGCTCCGAAAAACCGCTTCGGCCTTTGCAGCGCGTTCGAATCCACACCGCCTGAAAGCACTTTGCCGCTCGGCGGAACGATCGTATTGTAGGCACGCGCCAGACGCGTAATCGAGTCCAGCAGAATCACCACGTCCCGCTTATGCTCTACCAGCCGCTTCGCCTTCTCAATCACCATCTCGGCCACCTGCACATGCCGCGCCGCCGGTTCATCAAAGGTCGAGCTAATCACCTCGCCCTTTACCGATCGCTGCATGTCCGTCACTTCTTCCGGCCGCTCATCAATCAGCAGAACGATCAGCACAACTTCAGGATGGTTCGACGTAATCGAGTTCGCAATCGACTGCAGCAGCATCGTCTTGCCGGTGCGCGGCGGCGCCACAATCAGACCACGCTGCCCCTTGCCCACCGGCGTCAGCAGATCCATCACCCGGCCCGAGATGTGCTCCCGCACCGTCTCCATCTTCACCCGCTCCTGCGCATACAAGGGCGTCAGATTGTCGAACAGAATCTTGTTTCGTGTCTCCTCCGGGCTCTCAAAGTTGATCGCCTCGATCTTGACCAGCGCAAAGTACTTCTCCCCCTCATGCGGCGACCGCACATTGCCAGAGATTGTGTCGCCCGTCTTCAAATCGAACTTGCGAATCTGCGAAGGCGACACATAGATGTCATCCGGTCCGGGCAGGTAGTTGTAGTCCGGCGAGCGTAAAAAGCCATACCCGTCCGGCAAAATCTCCAGCACACCTTCTGCAAAAATGTGCCCCTCTTTTTCGCTCTGCGCCTGCAAAATCTTGAAGATCAGGTCTTGTTTGCGAAGTCCGCTGGTGCCTGCAATGTCGAGGCCGCGCGCGAGCTTACCCAGCTCGGCAATGTTGTGCTCTTTCAATTCAGTAATGGTCATGAAATCCTTGAACGGTGAAGGGGGGATGGATGGAATCGGAAAAGAAGGGGGGCAATGCGGAAGGTCCACTGCGGGGGGAGGAGCGGAACTAGGGTCGTGCGGAAATCACTTTACGCGTGTGCAAGGAGGTTATGCAAGAGGAACTACAAACGTGCAGAACAACCGCGCTAAGCTGCGCGGCGTTCCTGCACGTCAACCCGTTCCACCATCATCTCGTCCGGCTCGTTCGCAGGCAGGCTGTCTTTGAAGCGATCCAAGACCTCGTTCGTCGTATCCTGCAGCCGGGTGTTGGGCTTGTGAAGCTTCCGCGTCGCCTTCGACGCCAGCTGGCAAAGCTCGTAGCGGTTCGTGACATGGGTCAGTGCACCGAAAATCAGATCTGAGCGCATTGTTTCTCCTTGGAACTGAGGCTTGGCAATCAAGCGTGCCGCAAGCTTCAGCATCTTTTATTTTTACCTATCGCTGCGTTAGACGCGGAAATCGGGTCAGCGGTCTACAATTCTCCACAACCAATTTGCCGGATCTACAAAATTCAGCAGCTCCCGTCATGATTCACTGCGAATCAGACGTATCCACCCGCATGCGAGGTCCGCTTCCACATAACCAAACGCATGCGGTCTCTCGCAGTACCAAGATCAGCAGTGAGCCGGTTCAACCCCGAATCAACAACTTAGCTTCTAAGCCTCACCTGCTGTACGCCTCCGCTTTCAGAGACCACGGCAAGTGCCACCGCTTGGCACTCCTGAAAAGTACATCCTGGCCCCATGCAGGTCAATACTTATTTTGGGAGATGGCCGAAAAAGAATACGGGAAACGGGATCCTCCAAAGGGAGGAGACACCATCCACGCCCTAAGCCCAGTAACTCCGGTCCAGCGTCCGGTACTGAATTGCCTCCGCCAGATGCTTCACAGCAATCTCCGGTTCGCCCGCCAGATCCGCAATCGTCCGACCTACCTTCAAGATCCGGTCGTGCGCCCGCGCACTCAACCCCTGCTGCTGCATCGCCCGCTCCAGCAGCCGCTCCGCCTCGCTCCCCAGCTCGCAATACATCCGGATCTGCGGCGTCGTCATCTGCGCATTCGCATACACCTGCCGCGACGCCGCTTTTGCCGATCCACGTGTCCTCTCCCCCGCTTCCCGAAACCGCTCGTGCTGCCTCTCTCGCGCTCGCAGCACCCGCTCCCGAATCTGCGCCGAACCCTCCGCCGCCGCCCCGCTCCGCAGCTCCTTGTACTGCACCGCCGGCACCTCAATGTGGATATCGATCCGGTCCAGCAACGGCCCGCTCACCCGCGACACATACCTCTGAATCATCAGCGGCGTGCACATGCACTCCCGGCTCTTGTCGTTGAAATACCCACACGGGCACGGATTCATCGCCGCCGCCAACATGAACCGCGCCGGAAAACTCAGGCTCATCGACGCCCGCGCAATCGTCACCTGCCCATCCTCGAGCGGCTGCCGCATTACCTCCAGCACATTGCGCGGAAACTCCGGCAGCTCATCCAGAAACAGCAGCCCATTGTGCGCCAGGCTCACCTCACCCGGCCGCGGCACCATCCCTCCGCCAATCAGCCCCGCATCCGAAATCGTGTGGTGCGGCGATCGAAACGGCCGGTGCGTCACCAGCCCCTGCTCCTTATCGAGCACGCCCGCCACCGAATGAATCTTCGTCGTCTCCAGAGCCTCCTCAAACCGGAGCGGCGCCAAAATCGACGGCAACCGCTTCGCCAGCATCGTCTTCCCGGAACCCGGCGGCCCGATCATCAGAATGTTGTGCCCACCCGCCGCCGCCACCTCCAGCGCGCGCTTCGCCACATGCTGCCCGCGCACATCTTTGAAGTCCGCCGGAAAATGCTCCAGCGCCTCCAGCAGATCCGCCGTCTCCACCTTCAGCGGCTGCGCCGTCATGGTCCCCAGCGCCGCCGAGTTCAGCAGCTCGCGCACCTCCAGCAAACTCCGCACCGGAAACACGCACACCCCCTCCACCACCGCCGCCTCGCGCGCATTGCTCGCCGGAATCACCAGGTTCTTGATCCCGTTCGCCTTGGCCGCAATTGCAATCGGCAGCATCCCCTGCACCGCCCGCAACGTGCCATCAAGTCCCAGCTCGCCCACCAGCAAAAAGTCGCTCAGGTCCGTCGCCTGCATCGCCCCATATGCGCCCAGAATCCCGATCGCAATCGGCAGATCAAATCCCGACCCCACCTTCTTCAGGTCCGCCGGAGCCAGGTTGATCGTCGTTCGCGTCGGCGGAATCTCGAACCCCGAATTCCGCACCGCCGACCGCACCCGGTCGCGGCTCTCCCGCACCGCCGCATCCGGCAATCCCACCGTGTGGAACTCCTCCTGCGGCAGCTTCACACCGGAATAGTCCACCTCCACCTCAATAATGTTCGCGTCGATCCCATACACCGCTGCCGACCGTGTCTTGAACAGTGCCATTCCTGACCCAAACCTTCTCCCGCAATCTCCGCAAACCCTACCAGCCACCGCCGCCCACCCACACTCCCCCAAATGTCGCACAGGGGTCGCTCCGAATCTGCCGATAAGCCAACACGCCCAGACACCTACAATCAGTTCGTGAACACCAGCCTGTTCGAACTCTTCAAAATCGGCATCGGCCCCTCCTCCTCACACACCGTCGGCCCCATGCGCGCCGCTCTTCGTTTCGCCCGCACCCTCGCCGCCACCGGCCTCCTCTCCCGTACCGCCCGCCTCCAGACCGAGCTCTTCGGCTCGCTCGCCCTCACCGGCATCGGCCACGCCACCGACCGCGCCATCCTCCTCGGCCTCTCCGGCCAAGCTCCCGACACCGTCCATCCCGCCGCCATTGACACCCTCATCGAGCAAGTCCGCGCGACCAGCATTCTCAGCCTCCTCGGCCGGCACGCCATCCCCTTTCACGAGCCCGTCGACCTCCTCTTCCGCCGCGACCAGATGTACCCCGACCCCGCCACGCCCACCCATCCCAACGGCCTTCGCTTTACCGCCCTCAGCAACACCGGCGAGACTCTCACCACCGACACGTTCTATTCCATCGGCGGCGGCTTCATCGTCTCCGCCGAAGAGTTCGGCCCCAACCGCATCGCCGTCCCCACCCGCCACGTTCCCCACTCCTTTTCAAGCGCCGCCGAACTCCTCCGCCTCTCCGAAGCCCAGCACTGCACCATCGCCGAGCTCCTCCTCGCCAATGAAATCGCCCTCCTTCCCGACCGCACCATCAACCGCCCCACCCCAGCCGAAGACGCACCGACCGACACTCCCGCACAGCAGGTCGCTGCCAGCATCCTCACCCTCTGGCACACCATGCAGGGCTCCATCACCCGCGGCCTCGCTACCGAAGGCATCCTCCCCGGCGGCCTCAACGTCCGCCGTCGCGCCCCGCGCCTCGCCGCCCGCCTCGCCAACACCTCCGCCGACCCACTCGCCCCCATGGACTGGGTTACCGTCTACGCCATGGCCGTCAACGAAGAAAATGCGGCCGGCGGTCGCGTCGTCACCGCCCCCACCAACGGCGCCGCGGGCGTCATCCCCGCCATCGCCCAGTACTACCTCCGCTTCATCAACCCCACTTCCACCGCCGAACCCGACCGCGACCGCGCCAGCAAAGCCGGCCTCCTCCGCCTCTTCCTCACCGCCGCCGCCATCGGCATCCTCTATAAAGAAAACGCCTCCATCTCCGGTGCCGAAGTCGGCTGCCAGGGCGAGGTCGGCGTCGCCTGCTCCATGGCCGCCGGAGGCCTCGTCGCCGCCCTCGGCGGATCCAACGCCCAGATCGAACACGCCGCCGAAATCGCCATGGAACACAACCTCGGCATGACCTGCGACCCCATCGGCGGCCTCGTCCAGATCCCCTGCATCGAAAGAAACGGCATGGGCGCCGTCAAAGCCATCAACGCCGCCCGCCTCGCCCTCGCCGACACCGACACCCACAAGCTCTCCCTCGACCAGGTCATCGAAACCATGTACCGCACCGGCATGGACATGCAGTCCCGCTACAAAGAAACCTCCCTCGCCGGCCTCGCTTTGAACATCATCGAGTGCTAAAAGTGTCACAGGACAGCTCAGATTCTCGACCAGTGCAAGGCTTACCTCAGCGAAAGTTTTTAGCTATTTCAGATTCACTGCGATGCAGCGAGAAGATTCTCGCCGTACTACGACAACCCTGAGGCCAAAGGCACTGAAGTCTCCTTTCCTGAAAAAGCCTCTCGGCCGCGCATCTCGCGAGCTCGCTTCCGCAGCTACTTGGCGCCGGCTTCATTCACGAAAGCTACATCCGCAACAACGCGCCCAACTTCACGCGCCCTTGATTCGCCTGGGCCAACACTCCCTTCGACGAGTTCATCGCCCACCTCGCCCTCAACCGTCCCGAGTTGCTGAAACCCTGAGCCTCAGCCATGCTTTGCGGGCCGCGAACCATCTTCACGCAAACGTTCGCGCACACTCCAGATGCATGCATCGCGCCAAACCCAGCACGGCAGGCTCTCCACCACGGAGCCGCACACCACAACCGCACACAACGTGACTCAAAATCCTCAGCAGAAAAGCACCTCCGCACTCGCTTTTTTCTTGACACCCATTTTCGCTGAATCTATACCTTCGATAGTTGCAGGGAACCCGCTGCAATTTCGGCGAAAACCGACAGGGAGAATAGGCAAGATGGCAACCAAAAAGGCACCGGCAAAGAAGTCCGAAACCAAGGCGCCCGCGAAGAAGTCCACCAAGAAGTAAGGCTCTTCAAAGCGCATCACCAAGGCAAACAGAACGGGGTTGCTCTCACAGGAGCGACCCCGTTCTACGTCTGTCATCCCTCCCGGTCTACGGTGCCGCCGCCGGCTGCGGCGCGCCCTTCGGCGTCGACAAATACCCCGACACCCGATTCTTGTCGATGACATTCACCACCAGCTCAAACAGCGCCGGATCCTTGCCCGAATAAAACTGCACCGGCTCATCCAGATTCTTGTCCTTCTTCTGAATATCCCGGTCGTCCGAGCTCACGTCCAGCGTGTACTTCGACCGCTTCGCATCCACCTTCTTCAGCTGCAGCTTGATCGACGACACCAGCTGCGGCTTCGCTCCCTTGTCCAGCGTGAACTCAAAGTAGTTCCGGTCTCCCTTGTGCTTCAGCACTTCCAGCTCGCCCGAGTTCTTCGCAATCAACCCACTCATCACACCCGCATCGCCCACCACCCGGCCCAGCTGCGTCTTCGTCGTTTCGAGGTCCGTCCGCGTTGCCGCGACGTCCGTCTTCACGCCGCCCACATCCGTCTTCACCGAAGCCACATCCGTCGACACCGCACCCACCTGCTGCGACGTCGCCTCCTGCTGCTTCTCCAGCTGCGATTCATGCTGCGCCTGCGCCGTCTGGATCGCCAGCAGCCGGTCCGCCTTCGCGTCCATCTGCCGCTGCGTCATCCCCACGCTCCGCCCCAGCGTTTCGCTCGTCGCCTGCAGCCGCGCATTCGTCACCTCCAGCCTGTGCGTCAGATCCGCATTGCTCTGCGCCGCCGTCGTCAGCTGCCGCTGCGCCGCAGCAAGGTGCGTTTGGATCGACCAGCACCATCCCAGCCCGCCCAACGCCGCCAGCACTGCAACCCCCAACGTCGCCAGCAACGCATTCGACGCCGTATGACTCTGCACGTACTCCGTCTCACTCATAGCCGTCTCCTCTCCCATCAGATGCTCCGTTCCCCTCCAACCCCACTGCACAGAAGTACTCTCGCTTGCGCAACATCTAAACTTGAGCCCATGCCGTCCCCGCAATCTCCCGACGTCCTCATCGCCGGCGCCGGCATCATCGGCCTCTCTCTCGCGCTTGAACTTCACCGCCGCGGAGCCCACGTCACCGTCCTCGATCGCGGCTCCGCCCTCGCCGAAGCCTCCACCGCCGCCGCCGGCATGCTCGCCGCCACCGACCCCGACAACCCTCCTACCCTCCGCCCGCTGTCCGACCTCTCCCTCCGCCTCTACCCCGACTTCCTCGCCCGCATCGAACACCTCTCCGGCCAACCCGTCCCCCTCCAAACCAGCTCCACCCTGCAGCAGACCTACCCCACCACCGCCACCGTCCCCGCCGCAGAACTCGACCAGCTCCTTCCCGGCCACGCCCTCGGCCACATCCCCTTCACCCGGCTCGCCGAGCACTCCCTCGACCCCCGCCAGCTCGCCTCCGCCCTCCTCGCCGCCGTCCGCGCCACCCCCATCACCCTGCTCGAAAACACCTCCGTCCTCGGCGTCACCCCCGCCGCCGACACCATCTCCCTCCGCACCACCCGCGGAACCCACACCGCCCCCTTCTTCGTCGAGTCCACCGGCGCCTGGGCCCGCACCGACGACCTCGCCCCCACCCTGCCCGTCTTCCCCGTCAAGGGCCAGATGCTCTCCGTCGCCATCCCCCCAACCTTTCCCTTCACCCTCACCCTTCGCACCCACGGCCTCTACATCGTCCCCCGCACCACCGGCCCCAACCGCGGCCGCGCCGTCATCGGCGCCACCGTCGAAATCGCCGGCTACACCAAATCCACCACCGACGAAACCATCCGCAAACTTCACGACCGCGCCTGCACCCTCCTTCCCCCACTCCGCAACGCCCCCATCCTCGAGCAATGGGCCGGCCTCCGCCCCGCCACCCACGACCGCCTCCCCATCCTCGGCGCCCACCCCCGCAGCCCACGCCACCTCTTCGCCACCGCCCACTTCCGCAACGGCATCCTTCTCGCCCCCGCCACCGCCACCATCCTCGCCGACCTCCTCTCCGGCCTCGCTCCCCTCATCAACCTCGCCCCCTTCTCCCCCACCCGCACCTCCATCCCCTGAGTCCTAAATCGTCCCAGCACCGCCGATATTCGACCACCCCACACGACATCCCGTTCCCGGCTGCGCTATAACCGTTAGAACTCCGCCGCTCCGGCGCGCGTCTCTTCAGAGTTCAGAAGCCAGAAGTCAGAAGGAGCTCTCCCCATGTCGAACGCTGCTGCAGTCGCCCCTCGCGGTCTCGAGGGCATCGTCGCCACCACCTCCTCCATCTGCTTCATCGACGGCGAAGCCGGCGTCCTCTCCTACCGCGGCATCGACATCCACGAGCTCGCCTCACGTTCCACCTTCGAAGAAACCACCTTCCTGCTCTGGAACGGCAAGCTCCCCACCTCCACCGAACTCACCCAGTTCACCCTCGAACTCGCCCAAGCCCGCCAACTCTCCCCCAAAATCCTCGACTTCCTCCGCGGCGTGCCCACCTCCGCCGCGCCCATGGACGTCCTCCGCACCGCCGTCTCCCTCCTCGCCCTCTACGACGCTCCCACTCACGACACCGCGCACGATGCCAACCTCCGCAAGAGCTTCCAACTCACCGCGCAGATCCCCATGATCGTCGCCCTCTTCGACCGCATTCGCAAATCCAAACCCCTCCCCGAGGCCGACCCAACCCTCCCCCACGCCGGCAACTTCCTATGGATGCTCACCGGCGAAAAACCCTCCGGCACCGCCACCCGCGCCTTCGATATCGCCCTCATCCTCCACGCCGACCACGAGCTCAACGCCTCCACCTTCGCCGCCCGCGTCATCGCCGCCACCCTCGCCGACATGCACTCCGCCGTCACCGGCGCCATTGGTGCGCTCTCCGGCCCACTCCATGGCGGCGCCAACGAGGCCACCATGCGCCTCCTCTTTGCCATCGAAGAGTCCGGCGCAGACCCCGTCGAGCACGTCCGCAACATGCTCGCCCAGAAACAAAAAATCTCCGGCTTCGGACACCGCGTCTACACCACCGAAGACCCCCGCGCCACCCACCTCCGCCGCATGTCCGAAGAGCTCAGCCGATCCGCCGGAGACACCCGCTACTTCGACATGTCCCAGCGCATCGAAGCCTTCGTCAAATCCGAAAAAAAACTCAACGCCAACGTCGACTTCTACTCCGCCTCCACCTACACCACCCTCGGCATCGACATCGACCTCTTCACCCCCATCTTCGCCATCTCCCGCATAGCCGGATGGGCCGCCCACGTCATGGAACAACACAGCAACAACCGCCTCATCCGCCCCCGCGCCGACTACACCGGCCCCACCTACCCCGCCCCCTACACCCCCCTGCAAGAACGCTAGGCCTCACCCGCTCTCCCGCTTTCCTTTCTTTTCGTCATCCCGCAAGCGGACCTGCTTCTTGCTCTTGCCTTCGCTTCTGCCGTTTACTTCTTACCTTCTCCTTTTGCACTTGCATCTCTTGCATCTCTTGCAATTTTGTAATTTTGTAATTTTGCATCTCTTGCAATTTTGCAATTTTGCATTTGCATTTGCATCTTTGGTTGTCATCCCCGCAGGGGACCTGCTTCACCGTATTTACCGTTGCCCGTTTTACGCCGTCATCCTGAGCGAAGCGAAGGACCCCCGCAGTTGCTGTTGCGTTTGTAGTTGCTGTTGCTGTTGCGGTTGCCGTTGCGTTTGCAGTTACTGTCGCCGTTGCATTTACAGCTCCCCCCGCAAAGCAAAAACGCCGCCAGTGAAACTCCACCAGCGACGCTCTCTCACTAAGCCCGAAACAAGCAACCGAAACCGTTACTTACTCCCCGGCGGCAAAACCCCATTCATCCGCAGGTACTCCACCATCTGCCCGTAGTGATCAAACCCGTGCGCCGCAATCAGCGCCGCCACTTCCACCCGCGTATGCAGCCCATCCGCGCCGGAGATCGACTGAAACGCATTCGCCGGCGTGATCGTCGCCACAGCCCTGTGCGCAAACGCAAACGAGTCCGCCAGCGCCTTCACGCAATCGTCCTTCGACGTCATCTTGCCGATTGCCTTCATATCCACATCCGGCTTCACCCCGCTGATCGTCGACGCAAAGTAATAGTTCGCCGAGGCAAGGTGCGTCACCTGCCCCGCAAACGTCCGCACCCCATCAAACTTAGCCCCCGCCATGGCCCCGCTCGTCGGCGCAAACCCATACTTCTCCGCCGGCATCGCCTTCGCCACGCCCATCACCTGCTGCTCAAACATCGTCACTATCTCATCCATCGCCTTCGCCGGCTCCACCATCTGCCCCAGCGGCGCCAGCGGCCTGTCCTCGCCCATCTGTGCCCGTGCGCCCATCGCACAACAACCCATCACCACCACAACCAACGCCGCCATCCGCATCCGCATCCCGTCTCCTTGAGCAAACGGCCTAAGCCTACCAGAACCCTTACCCACCCGTACAAATCGTCAACCCCAAACCTCAATCAAAACCCGCCCACCAAACTAAACTCAAACCATGGCTCCCATCTACCTCGACAGCAACAGCACCACCCCCGTCCTCCCCGAGGTCCTCCAGGCCATGCTCCCCTTCTTCACCACCCGCTTCGGCAACCCCTCCTCCACCCACCAGCACGGCCAGCACGCCCGCTCCGCCCTCGACCACGCCCGCGAGCAACTCGCCGCACTCCTCCGCTGCCGCCCCGCCGAGCTCATCTTCACCTCCGGCGGCACCGAAGCCGCCAACCTCGCCCTCTTCGGCACCCTCCCTCCCACCCCGGGTCCACCCCCTCACCTCATCACCGCCGCCACCGAGCACCACGCCGTCCTCCACGCCGCTGAAGCCCTCGCCGCCCGCCGCGCCTCCCCCGTCCAGCTCACCATCCTCCCCGTCGACCGCGACGGCCTCGTCTCCCCCGCCGACCTCGCAGCCGCCCTCCAGCCCAACACCCGCCTCGTCTCCCTCATGTTCGCCAACAACGAAACCGGCGTCCTCCAACCCATCCCCGAACTCGCCCACATCACCCACGCCCACGGTGCCCTCTTCCACACCGACGCCGTCCAGGCCATCGGCAAACTCCCCTTGGATTCCTTAGACCTTTCCCCCACCGGCCCCCTCGCCGACGTCGACCTCCTCAGCCTCTCTGGCCACAAAATGTACGCCCCCCAGGGCACCGGAGCCCTGTTCGTCCGTCGCCGCACCGTCGATCTCACCCCCCTCCTCCACGGTGGCCCGCACGAGCGCCAGCGCCGCGCCGGAACCGAAAACCTCCCCGGCCTTGTCGGTCTTGGCCAGGCCGCCCAACTCGCCCAAACCTGGCTCACCCAGGACAGCCTCGCCAGCGGCCCCACCCAGCTCACCGCCCTCCGCAACCGCCTCGAAACCGGCCTCCTCGCCGCCATCCCCAACGCCCGCATCAATGCCCGCACATCCCCCCGCACCCCCAACACCACCTCCCTCACCCTCCCCGGCATCGACGCCGAAGCCCTTCTCATCGCCCTCGACCTCCAGGACCTCCGCTGCTCCGCCGGCTCCGCCTGCCAGTCCGGCGCCACCGAGCCCTCCCACGTCCTTCGCGCCCTCGGCCTCACCGACCCCGACGCCCGCGCCACCATTCGCCTCTCCCTGTCCCGTCTCACCACCCCCGACGAGATCGCCCGCGCCCTCGAAATCATCCCCGCCACTGTCAGCCGCCTCCGCGCCCTCGCCCCGCGCCTCGCCCACGCCTAGCCGAGCCTCAGCATCCAACAGCCATGCCGCAAAGTCACATCCCCCACCTCGCTGACCCCTCGACCATCGATCCCTACACCGAAGCCGGCGTCCTCCAGGTCGTCATCGAGACCCCCAAAAACTCCCGCCTCAAATACGCCTTCGACCACGACCGCCGGGTCATCGTCCTCAAAAAAATCCTCCCCGCCGGCATGGTCTTCCCCTACGACTTCGGCTTCGTCCCCTCCACCCTCGCCCCCGATGGCGACCCCATCGACGTCCTCGTCCTCATGGACGAACCCGCCTTCCCCGGCGTCGTCCTCGATACCCGCATCATCGGCGTCATCCGCGGCGAAGATGTCACCGACGCGGGCAGGAGCCGCAACGACCGCCTCCTCGGCGTCGCGGTCGCCAGCCACGACTTCGCCAACATCGAAACCCTCGAAGACCTGCCCAAGAACCTCCTCGACCATATGAGCCAGTTCTTCGTCCAGTACCCCCAGATCCTCGGCGGTAAAACCTACAACCTCCTCGGCCCCGCCGGCCCCGATGAAGCTAACCGCCTCATCGAAGAAGCCCGCCAGAACGCACAAGGGTGACCACTCTGGTTACAAATACCAGGGAATACTCACCACCACAATTCGCTGGTTCCCCCGCAACAACAAGATTAACTTCAGCAGCGCCACCCGCTGCCCGTGCAGCGCGTTCTCCCACCAGTGCTTCACCACCATCTCCGGCAGCACCACCGCCACCTTCCGCCCAGGGTGCTCCGCCTCCAGGCGATTGATGTAGTCCATGATCGGCGAAATCACAAACCGGTAACTCGACGGAATTGTCACCAGGTCCGGCATCTGCAAACCCTGCGCCTCGATCGGCTTCCGGATAAACTCTTCCCAGATTGCCTCCAGCCCCGCATCCGCCTCGGCCTCGTCCGAGTGCACATGCACCACCTTAATCTCCTTGCTCAGCAGCAACCCAAACCGTAGCGCCTTCTCCGTGATCTTATCCCAACGCGCCATCGGGATTACCACAATCGGCTCTTCCAGGTTCTTCAGGCTGATCGCCGATTGGTCGCACATCTCCTCGTTCACTCGGCTGTAGTGCCGCTTCACCGCCGCCATCATCCAGATCAGCGCCGGCACCAGAAGCACCGTCACCCACGCGCCGGCCATAAACTTCGCAATCACCACCACAATCAGCGTCAGCCCCGTCGCGACCGCGCCAAATCCGTTCACAAACATGTGCCACACCCGTCCGGCGTGCGCCTCGGACTTCTTCCAGTGCACCACCATCCCGGCCTGGCTCAGCGTAAATGCCAGAAACGCCCCAATCGCATACAGCGGAATCAGCCGGTCCGTGATGCCTCGAAACAGGATCAGAATCAACGCGGTAAATCCGGTCAACGCATAGATCCCGTGCGAAAACAGCAGCCGCCGCCCCCGCAGAATAAACACATGCGGCAGGTAATCATGCTGCGCAATCGCCCGCACCAGCCGCGGAAAATCCGCAAACGCCGTGTTCGCGCTCAGCGCCAGCGCCAGCAGCACACTGCCCATCGTCACGTAGTAGAACCACGTCCGCCCAAACACCGCCGAGACCAGCAGGCTCAGCAGGCTCTGGAAGTTCGTCGCATTCGGATCCATCGGCATGATCGAATACTTCTTCGCCAGCCACGTGATCCCAAACAGCAGAATCATCAGGATCCCGATAATCACCGTCAGCGTCCGCTGCGCCTTCTTCGCCCGCGGCTCGCCAAACGCCATCACCCCGTTCGACACCGCTTCCACGCCCGTCATCGCCGCGCACCCGCTTGAAAACGCCTTCATCAGCAGCCACAGCGTCAGCGCGCCCATCACCTGCGTCGGTGGCGCCGGTAAGGTCGCCACCGGAACCGGGTGCCCGCCCGCCGCAAACACCTTAAACACACCCACACCGATCAGGGTCAACAGCGTCCCCACAAACAAAAACGTCGGGATAATGAACGCCTTGCCCGTATCCTTCACACCGCGCATATTCACCAGCGCCAGCAGCGCCAGAATCAGCAGGCACATCGGCAAGGTATACGGCAGCAATTTCGAGTCCACCGACGTCAACGCCTCCACCGACGCCGAAATCCCCACCGCCGCCGTCAGAATGTAGTCGATCATCAGCGCCGCCGCAGCCAGCAGCCCCGCCCGATTTCCCAGATTCTCGGAGGCCACCGTGTACGATCCGCCGCCGTTCGGATACGCCGCGATCGTCTGCCGGTAAGACACATACACAATCCCAAGCAGGATCAGGATTGCCGAAATAATTGGCACCGCATAATGCAGCCCCAGCAACCCCAGCGGAATCAGCAGCGTAATTGCCGCCTCCGGCCCGTACGCCGCGCTTGTCAGCCCATCGAGCCCAAAAATCGGGATCCCCGCCGCAACCCCAATGTGCTCCGCCCGCTCGTCACTCGTCGCGAGCGGCTTACCAATCAGTATGTCTGCAATGGCCATGTCGCCTACGATGCTATCCCGCTACTCTGCTTTCGCGGCAACATCTTGCAACCTATAATTCATGTCATACGACCAAACTCCAGGAGTCCTGATGCCAAGCACCGCGATCCCCCTCGCCGACATCCCCCTCACCCGCATCTCCGGCGAGCCCTCCTCCCTCGCCGACTTTTCCGGCAAGGTCCTGCTCCTCGTCAACGTCGCCTCCAAGTGCGGCTTCACCCCGCAGTACGAAGCCCTCGAAAAGATCTACAGCACCTACCACGACCGCGGCTTCGAAGTCCTCGCCTTCCCCGCCAACGACTTCGGCGCGCAGGAGCCCGGCTCGGATGCCGACATCCAGACCTTCTGCACCACCAACTTCGGCGCGTCCTTCCCCATGTTCAGCAAGATCACCGTCACCGGCCCCCACATCCACCCGCTTTACGACGCCCTCATCCAGGCCCAGCCCACCTCCCAGGTAGGCAACCCCGGCCTCCGCGCCCAACTCGACGGCTTCCTCACCAAATCCGGCGGCCACACCAACCCCGCTCCCGGCGTCCTCTGGAACTTCGAAAAATTCCTCCTCGGCCGCAACGGCGCCGTCCTTGGCCGCTTCGCCTCCGACATTCCCCCGGACGACCCACGCCTCACCGGGGCCATCGAAGCCGCTCTCTAACCCGTCACTGCAATCGCGTCTCGCCCGTCACTGCAAGCGAGTCTCGCAATGACTGCTGCACCTGCCTTTGCCCTTCTGGTTGTCATTCCCGAAGGGAACCTGCTTCTCGTCTTTGCTGTTGTCCTAGCCCGAATTCCCCCCGAGGTCACTTTACCCGAATGATCACTCCCGCCCGCCGCGCCACCTTCGCCGCCGCCCTCACCCTCCTCACCACCGCCGCTTCCTCCCAGAAACCCCCCATCCAGATCACCGCCGACCTCACCGACGGCGCCCGCCACCTCTACCACGCCGAAGTCGACATCCCCGTCCGCCCCGGCCCCGTCGCCCTCCTCACCCCCCAGTGGATCCCCGGCACCCACTCCCCCGCCGGCCCCGCCCAAGACATCGTCGGCGTCACCTTCACCGCCAACGGCGAAAAACTCCCCTGGCGCCGCGACGACGTCAACCTCTACGAGTTCCACGTCACCGCCCCCAAAGGCGCCACCTCCATTCACGCCCACCTCGACTGCATCGTCCACGGCCGCGTCACCGACCACATGGCCGTCCTCGAGTGGGAAAAGCTCCTCCTCTACCCTGCCAATACCCCCGTCCGCGACATCCCCATCCAGCCCACCGTCACCGTCCCCGCAAACTGGGGCATCGGCACCGCCCTCACGCCCGAGTCCCCCTACGACCCACAGCACTCCGCCGGCGGCACCGTTAAGTACGCCGTCACCGACGTCGAGCAGCTCGAAGACTCCCCCGTCATCACCGGCCAGTACTTCCACGAGTTTGCCCTCGCCCCCACCGTCAAACCCGCCCACTTCATCGACGTCATCTCCGACGAGCCCGGCGACCAGGACCTCCGCCCCTCCACCCTCGCCGAAATCAACAACCTCGTCCGCGAAGCCGACGCCATGTACGGCTCCCACCACTACAACGGGTACCACTTCCTCCTCACCCTTTCCGACCTCGCCGGCGGCGAAGGCCTCGAGCACGGCCAGTCCTCCGACAACGGCATCGGCGAAAAAGGCTTCTCCGACGACAAGCACCAGCTCCCCGAGTCCGACCTCCTCGCCCACGAGTTCACCCACTCCTGGAACGGCAAATACCGCCGTCCCTTCGGCCTCTACCAGCCCGACTTCGCCACGCCCCAGCAGGGCCAGCTCCTCTGGGTGTATGAGGGCATGACCCAGTACCTCGGCAACGTCCTCGCCGCTCGTTCCGGCCTCAAAAACCAGGCCCAGTACCGCGACCTCCTCGCCATGTCCGCCGCCCAGCTCGACTACAAACCCGGCCGCGAGTGGCGCCCCACCGAAGACACCGCCGTCTCCGCTTCCCTCATCCGCGGCGGCAACCAGGCCTGGGTCAACTGGCGCCGCTCCCAGGACTACTACCAGGAAGGTGAGCTCCTCTGGCTCGACGCTGACACCCTCATCCGCAAGCAAACCAACAACCAAAAGTCCCTCAACGACTTCGAGAAAATCTTCCTCGGCAAGGGCGGGGACACCGGCCCCCTCATCGTCACCTACACCCGCGCGGAACTGATCGCCGACCTCAACCAGGTCACCCACTACGACTGGGCGAAGTTCCTCCACGAACGCATCGACCTCATCAACCCCCACGCCGACCTCGCCGGCATTGAGCAAGGCGGCTACAAGCTCGTCTACACTGACAAGCCCAATCCCTCCGACCGCACCCTCGCCTCCGTCGGCTCCCGCCGCTCCATCGGTAGCCTCTGGTACTCCGTCGGCATCCGCGGTTCCGCCGACGGCACCATCGCCGACGTCCGCTGGCAAGGCCCCGCCGACAAAGCCGGCATCTCCCCCGGCGAGAAGATCATCGCCGTCAACGGCACCGCCTTCTCCCCCGACGTCATGCGCAAAGCCATCAAGGACGCCAAAGGGAAATCCGACCCCATCCACCTCCTCGTCCAGTCCGAAGACCACCTCCGCACCGCCGACATCGACTACCACGACGGCGAGCGCTACCCCCGCCTCGAGCGCGTCGAAGGCACCCCCGCCTACCTCGACAACATCACCAAACCCCTAACCACCCCCGAAACCGCCCCCGCCGAAAAGAAGCCCGAAGGCACGGACGCCAACGACGACGACTAACCCCAGCCGCCGCCAACCTCAGGGCGTGAACCCACCGGTTCACGCCCTTTCTTCACGCACGCGATCCCCACACCGAGGACACCCCCAAACCATGACCGCCCGCCGCCTCGTCCCCAGCCTCTGCCTCGCCCTTGCTCTCCCTGCCCTCGCCCAAACCGACCAACCCCAGAACACCCCCGCCCCCGGAGCCCCTGCCACCTCGAAAGAAGCCGCCAAACAACCCACCAAACCCGACACCCTCCCCAACCCGCTTCCCGCCGACAAGTCCGTCTCACAAACAGTCACTGTCAACGGAAAAATCATCCACTACACCGCCACCGTCGGCACCATCCCCCTCAAAGCCAAAGACGGCAAAACCACCGGCGAAGTCACCTACATCGCCTACACGCTAGATCCGGATAAAGCCGCGGCCAAGGGCCAGCCCACTACCCGCCCCGTCACCTTCGCCTTCAACGGCGGCCCCGGCGCCAGCTCCGTTTACCTCAACATGGGCGCCATCGGCCCCAAGCACATCGCCTTCGCCAATCAGGGCGATTCCGCCTCCGACCCCGCCACCCTCACCGACAACCCCGCCACCTGGCTCGACTTCACCGACCTTGTCTTCCTCGACCCCATTGGCACCGGCTTCTCCCGCTCCCTCGTCGACGACGCCGAGTCGAAAAAGCTCTTCTACGCTCCCACCCCGGACATCGAGTACCTCTCCCTCGTCATCTACAAGTGGCTCGTCAACCACGACCGCCTGCTCGCCAAGAAGTACCTCATCGGCGAGTCCTACGGCGGCTACCGCGGCCCCCGCATCGCCCACTACCTCCAAACGGAGATCGGCGTCGCCGTCAACGGCCTCTTCCTCGTCAGCCCTTACCTCAACCCCTCCATCGACGACGCAGGCCTCTCGCCCACCCGCTTCATGGTCACCCTCCCCTCCATCACCGCCGCCCACCTCGAGCGCGAGGGCAAGCTCACTCCCGAAGCCATGCAGTCCGTCATCAACTACACCGAAGGCGAATACGCCACCACCATCCTCCACGGACCCGAAGACAAATCCGCCACCGACGCCATGATCGCCCGCGTCACCGAAATGACCGGCCTCGATCCCAAGTTCGTCCGCTACTCCGGCGGCCGTCTCGACACCCGCGCCTACCTCCGCGAAGTCCACCGCGAGGGAGGCGAGATCGGCTCCGTCTACGACTCCAACGTCACCCTCCCCGACCCAGACCCCTTCTCGCCCGACTTCGAATCGAACGACCCCATCCTCGAATCCATCATCGCCCCCACCACCGAGGCCGCCGTCAACTTCGTCACGAACACCGTCGGCTGGAAGACCGACTCCCGCTACTACGCCCTCTCCTACGAGGTAGGTTCGTTGTGGGAGCGCAACTCCCGCGACCTCCGCGTCGGCTCCGTCCCAGAGCTCCGCGCCGCCATGGCCGCCGACCCCAAACTCAAGGTCGTCATCGTCCACGGCTGGAACGACCTGTCCTGCCCCTTCATGGGCTCCGTCCTCACCCAAAACCAGCTCCCCCCCAAACTCGCCGCCCAGCTCTCGGTCCACAACTTCCCCGGCGGCCACATGTTCTACACCCGCCCAACCAACGGCGCCGGCCTCCACGACCTCGCCGAACAAACCGTAGCCGCCCACTAACCCCCCATCACCCGCAGCGGACCTGCTCCTGTCCTCTGCCCTTGCCCCTCTTGCTTGTCATCCCCGCAGGGGACCTGCTTCTGTCCTCTGCCCTTGCCCCTCTTGCTTGTCATCCCCGCAGCGGACCTGCTCCTGTCCTCTGCCCCGGCCCCTCTTGCTTGTCATCCCCGCAGCGGACCTGCTTCTGTCCTCTGCCCTTGCCCTTCTTGCTTGTCATCCCCGCAGCGGACCTGCTCCTGTCCTCTGCCCCGGCCCCTCTTGCTTGTCATCCCCGCAGCGGACCTGCTCCTGTCCTCTGCCCTTGCCCCTCTTGCTTGTCATCCCC
>CAXTEU010000001.1:168219-474857 GCA_964243475.1 uncultured Acidobacteriaceae bacterium
CCCGCAGCGGACCTGCTCCTGTCCTCTGCCCTTGCCCCTCTTGCTTGTCATCCCCGCAGGGGACCTGCTTCTGTCCTCTGCCCTTGCCCTTCTTGTTTGTCATCCCCGCAGGGGACCTGCTTCTGCCGTTGCCCTTGCCGTTGCTCGTTTCACGCCGTCATCCTGAGCGAAGCGAAGGACCCCTGTAGTTGCCGTTGTTCTTGTAGTTGCTCTTGCTCCTGCCCCCTACCTCGCCCCCGCCGGAACATGCTCCTCCAAATACCGCGCAATCAAAGTCCAAACATGATCACTCGTCCCCGCCCCCTCACTAATCCCGTGCGTCCGGTTCGGATAATCCATAAAGTCAAACGGCTTGCCCAGCTCCACCAGCCGATTGATCAACATCTCGTCCCCCTGAAAATGCACATTGTCATCCCCCGACCCATGCACAATCAGCAAACTCCCCTGTAAGCCCTCCGCAAAATTGATCGGCGAAGCATCGTGGTACCCCTGCGCATTCTCCGGCAGCGTCCCGTCATAGTGCTCCTCATAAATCGAGTCATACTTCGCCCGCACCGGCACCCCCGCCACCGCAATCCCCGTCCCATACACCCCCGGATGCCGGAACATCATGTTGTCCGTGCTCGACCCGCCCCCACTCCACCCAAAAATCCCCATCCGCGTCGTATCCAGATACGGCCGCTCCTTCGCCAGCTCCTGGATCCCCTCCACCTGCTGCTGCGAGCTCAGGATCCCCATCCGCCCATACCCTGCCCGCCGCCACGCCGCACCCCGCGGAGCCGGTGTCCCCTGGTTATCAAAGCTCACCACCACATACCCTTCCCGCGCCACGTCGTACAAAAACGCGCTCGGAGACCCCCACCGGTCCAGCACCGTCTGGCTCGCCGGCTCCCCATACACAAACGTAAACACCGGCCACTTCTTCGCCGCATCGAAGTTCGGCGGCTTGATCACAAACGTGCTCAACGTCACGCCGCCGCTCACCGGCGTCTCCACGAACTCCGTCGGCAGCAGGAACTCCTTCGCCTTCTCCGTTGCCGCCTTGTTCTCCTCCAGCACCCGAACCGTCCGGTGCTCCGGCAGGCTCACCAACGTAAATCGCCGCGGCCTCATCGAGTTTGAGTACGTCTGGATCGCCCACTTCCCGTCCGGCGACACGTCATACGCATTCGTTCCTTTATCTGCCCCCGGCGTCACCCGCTCCGGCACCCCCGTTCCATCCAGCCGCGACCGGTACAGATACCGCCGGATCGGATCCCCCGGCGAAGCAATGAAGTAGAACCACCCACCCTTGTCATCCACGGACACCTCCTCCACCACGTCAGCCTGGAAGTTCGTGATCAGCCGCATCGATCCTGTCGCCCGATCGACCACATACGCATGCCGCCAACCATCCTTGTCGCTCAGCCAAACCAGCTCGCGCGATACCCCATCCCGCCGCAACCACTCGAGCTCATCCACATAGTTCACCCACTGCTTGTCCGTGTCCGTCATCAGCATCCGGCCCTCGCCCGTCGCCGCCTTCACCAGCCAAACCTCGTTCCGGTTCCACCCGCGATTCAAGTGCTCAACCGCCAACTCATCCCCATCCCCCACCCACTCCATCCGCGGCACATAATTCATCCGCGGATCCCCCGGCAGCTTCACCCACGTCGTCGCCCCACCCCCCACCGCCACCACACCCACCCGCACCGCAGAGTTCGTCGTCCCCACCAGCGGATACTTGTACTTAAAAGTGGTCGGGTAAGCCTCCTTCGTATCGTTGATCAGCGTAAACTCCCCCACGCCACTCTGATCAAACTGCCAGTACGCGATCGACTTCGAATCCGGACTCCACCGAAACCCATCCCGCAGATCCAGCTCCTCCTCATTCACCCAGTCCGTCGTCCCATTAATGATGTCCGCCGACCCATCTCGCGTCAGCTGCGTAATTCGGCTTGCAGCCGGCTGCGTCATCCCACCCGTCGCCACATCCTCCACGTAAACATTGTTCTCCCGCACATACCCCACCTTCGTCCCATCCGGCGAGAACTTCGCAAACATCATCGTCGCCTCCGGCCCATCGCCTCCCATCTTCCGCAGCTTCCCTGACCCCACCTCCAGCACCCAATAATCGCCCCGCGTATTCTGCCGCCACACCTTCTTCGAGTTGGTGTAGATCAGCATCCGCGCGTGATCCTTCGACCACTGGTAGTCGTCCACCTCCAGTCCCTTAGCCGCACCCTTAGGCCTAAAATCCTTCGCCGGCACCAGCACGCTCCGCTTCCCCGTTGCCGTCTCATACACCGCCAGCTCCGTCTCCCCGGCCTTCCCCGCAACCTCCTCCAGCACCGTATACCGCGCGCCCCCATCCAGCCACCGGCTCGCCTTCGGACTCTTCGCCGCATACGCATGCTTGTTGTAGATCAAATCCGCCTGCTCCCGAAACGCCGCACTCGGGTACTGCATCGTCGACCGCATCTCCTGCGCAAATGCCCCCACCCGCAAAACCAGCGCCGCTACCCCAAGCCAAACCAAAGATCGAGAAGAGAAAGAAATCATCTCCGCAGTCTATCGGACGCCGCCTCCTTTGCCTTTGCCGCTGCCTCTGCCGCTGCCGCTGCTGTTGCTCGTTTCACCGTCGTCATCCTGAGCGAAGCGAAGGACCCCTGTAGTTGTTCTTGCTGTTGCCGGTGCCGGTGCTGTTGCCGGTGCTGTTGCCGGTGCTGTTGCCGGTGCTCTTGCCGTTGCTGTTGCCGTTGCTGTTGCCGTTGCTCTTGCCGTTGCTCTTGCTGTTGCTATTGCTGTTGCCGTTGCTCGTTCCAACGTCGTCATCCTGAGCGAAGCGAAGGATCCCCGCAGTTGCAGTTGCAGTTGCCCGTTCTACCGTCGTCATCCTGAGCGAAGCGAAGGACCCCTGTAGTTGTTCTTGCTTCTGCCGGTGCTCTTGCTGTTGCCGTTGCTCGTTCCAACGTCGTCATCCTGAGCGAAGCGAAGGACCCCCGCAGTTGCAGTTGCCCGTTCTACCGTCGTCATCCTGAGCGAAGCGAAGGACCCCCGCATTCGCCGTTGCTCTTGCCGCTGCCGCTGCCTGTTCATCGTCGTCATCCTGGAGGGCCCCTAAGCGCCCTCGCCGCCCCGCGTCCGCCTGCTTCCCAACCTCACACCGAGCAATCCGCTTACCCGAATCAAAACCCGGATCTCTGCCGTTGCCCCACTCAACCTGGACTCCTGAGCCGAGTAGAGGAACCCTGCACGAAACCGGCCCCGACAGTAAACTGGAGACAGCGGAACGCCATGTCCACCCCCCCCAACAACACGATCGCCGTCGCCATGTCCGGCGGTGTCGACTCCTCCGCCGTCGCCGCCCTCCTCCACGCCGGGGGCTACACCCTCGTCGGCCTCACCCTCCAGCTCTGGAACCAGCGCCGCCTCTCCGGCCACGAGGGCATGCCCGAAGCCGTCCAGGGCCGCTGCTGCTCCATCGACGACGTCTACGACGCCCGCCGCGTCGCCGAGCAGCTCGGCATCCCCTACTACCTCGTCAACCAGCAGGCGCGCTTCGAAGCCGACGTCATCCAGCCCTTCGTCGCCGAATACCTTGCCGGCCGCACCCCCATCCCCTGCACCCTCTGCAACAACCACCTCAAGTTCGACCAGCTGCTGCTCACCGCCCGCTCGGTCGGCGCCGACCGCATCGCCACCGGCCACTACGCCCGAAATCACTTCGATCCCACCCGCAACCGCTGGATCCTCTCCCGCCCCGCCGACAGTACGAAGGACCAAACCTACTTCCTCTTCGGCCTCACGCAAGACCAGCTCGCGCATACCCTCTTCCCCCTCGGCGAAATGCACAAGCCCGCCGTCCGCACGATGGCCGCCGACGCCGGCCTCCCAGTCGCCACCAAGCCCGACTCCCAGGAAATCTGCTTCATCCCCGGCGGCGACTACACGGCCTTCATCCGCGCCTACCTCGACGAGCAGGACCGCGACCTGCCCGACTCCTCCGGCGACCTCGTCACCACCACCGGCGAAGTCCTCGGCCGCCACACCGGCATCCACACCGTCACCGTCGGCCAGCGCAAAGGCCTCGGCATCTCCAGCTCCAACCCGCTCTACGTCCTGAACATCGACCCCGAAACCAACCGCGTCGAAGTCGGCGGCGACACCGACCTCCTCTCACGCGAGTTCTTCGCCAACCGCCTCAACTGGATCTCCATCCCCGAGCTCACCACGCCGCTCCGCGTCCAAGCCAAAATCCGCCACCGCCACACCCCGGCCCCCGCCACCCTCACACAAATTGCCGAAGACCTCGTCCAGGCCACCTTCGACGACCCGCAACGCGCCATCACCCCCGGCCAGTCCGCCGTCTTCTACCAAAACGACGAAGTCGTCGGTGGAGGCTGGATCACAGCTCCGCCGACGACCTTGTAACGCCTTCCACGACTAAACCGGCTTCGGCATCTCGTCCTTGTGTTCCGCCAGAAACCGCTCAGCAACTTCCTGCGCGCCCGGACTCGCCACCACCGCCGAAGAAGGATCGTTCAGCACATCATGCTCTGCCGCAAGTGTCGCCGCAGCCTGATACCGTTCCGCCGCGGCTCCCCGGCCGGACTCCGGAAACCCAGACCGTGTCAGCGTTTCCGCCGCACTCGGCTGGTGCCACTTCGCTGGCGGCTGCTTCGGCTTCCGAAACAGTCCCAGCAAGCCGCTCAGCGGACCATCCCCGCTCCCGCCCGTCGACTTCGCGGTATCCTTCGCCGCGTCCTTTTCGTGAGTCATGAACTTGTCCAGGCTCGCCTTGGCCGCGTTCACCCAGCCGACAACCTCATTCACCGGAACCTTGATACCGTGCTGGATTTTGCCGGCGATCTCCCCCGTAGCCGTGAACGCCGAACTGATCATCCCGTCCACGCGATCCACCTGCGCCCGCGTCTTCTTGTTCGCGTCGTCCACCGTCTCAGTCACGTTTCCGGCGATTGCTTGTGCCTTCTCTTTGAACGTCGTCGTCGTCTGCGTGAAGTTATCCGTCACCGTCTTCACGTTCTCCGTCACCGACTTCACCTTCGGCGTTGCATCCTCCACAATCGAACGAACGTTTTCGGTTACCGAGGCCACCTTCGGCTTGACGTCCTCAACCATCGCCCGAACATTTTCGGTTACGGAAGCGACCTTCGGCCTTGCATCCTCAACGATCGCCCGCACACTCTCGCTGATTGACACCACCTTCGGCCGGATGTCGTTCACCACGCCCTGCACACTCGCGACCATCGGATAGGCCTTGCCCTTCACCTCGTTCAAGGCCTTCTGTGCACTCGTATAAGCCTTCCATGCGCCGAAGGCCGCTCCGAACAGTACCGCCAATTGCACCAGCGATCCAAGCGCAATGACCCCTACGAAGATGACCAACAGCTTCATGCTGTCCGAACTCACCGTCACATCCGTTCCCTGAAACCACATCGCCGCTACCAGATGCGCTGACATATTCCCTCCACGTCTCTCTTAAACAAGGAGGTCCGGTCCATCCGAGCGCGCACGCGCAGCGGCTGACCGGACCTTTGCTCCGCCTAAAACAACTGCCAAACTGCTGTTACGCTTTCCCCTCGGTCGTCGTGGTCTGGTAAGCGTTCTTCCCAGCATCCACGGCAGCCGAAACCCGCGTCTGCTGATCCGCAACCAGGCTCTTACCCTTGTCGACATAATCGGCAAACTGCGACTTGCTCTTATCCAGGGCATCCTTGCCCTTATCGATGTAGTCGCTCGCCTGCTGCTTGCCCTGATCCAAATACTGGGACGCGGTCTCTTTACCCTGCTGGATGTACTGCGTCGCCTGCTCCTTGCCCTGCTGCGCCAGCGTCGCCGCCTTGTCCTTCGCATCGAGCGATGCCGCTACAAGGTCGTCCCGCGTGTCCTTGCCCGCCTTCGGCGCATACAGAACACCCACAAGTGCACCAACACCGAGTCCCGCGAGAAACCATCCAAATCCACCAACGCTGCTGTCCGCCATGTGCACTCCTCCTCTTTCGTCTTCCCGTTCCAGCCCGAAAACACCGAATGCCCGCACCGCGAAACATCCTGACTCGCCGAAGCCTGCGACCGTCTCCGGACCGCTCTATCAGGTGGGTGGATGCGGCTGTCCGCCCGAGGGTTGCGCGATCCGCCCAATCTCGAGGCCCATCATCGCCGTTAGCGAAGCCCACCACCGCCGTCAGCCAAGCCCAACCTCGCCACCATGCCCTCCCGCCCCGCCGCACTCGACTAAACTGACCCAATGGCCTTCAACCTCTTCGGCAAGCGCGACAAGCCGGCACCCGAGCCCGCCACCACTCCCGAACCGGCCACCCCACCCACCCCAGCCCCACCCACCCCAGCCCCACCCGCGCCAGCCCTACCCGCGCCGGCGCCCCCCGCCGCAACCACCGCCCCCACCTTCTCCTTCGGCGGCTACAACACCCCTGTGCTCCCCGAGTCCCCGGCCGAAGACACCCCCACCCGACGCTCCTTCTTCGACCGCATGAAGCAGGCCGTCACCCGCACCCGCGAAACCCTCTCCGAACAGATCACGGCCGTCGTCGCCCTCACCCGCGAAGTCGACGAGTCCACCATTGCCGCCCTTGAGCCCGCGCTCCTCGTCGCCGACCTCGGCCACACCACCACCAACCTCGTCCTCGAACGCCTCCGCCAGCGCGCTTACCGGTCCGGCATCTCCTCCGGCGCCGAGCTCAAATCCCTCCTCAAAGCCGAACTCCAGCAGATCCTCGACAGCGTCCAGACCCCCATCGGGCACCCACCCGCACCCGAAGTCATCATGTTGGTCGGCGTCAACGGCACCGGCAAAACCACCACCTCCGGCAAGCTCGCCGCCATGTTCACCCGCGATGGCCGCGCCACCCTGTTATGTGCAGCGGACACCTTCCGGGCGGCAGCAATAGAACAGCTCGAAGTCTGGTCCACCCGCTCCGGCGTCCCCATCATCAAAACCAAGCAGGGCGGCGACCCCTCAGCCGCCCTCTACGACGCCTGCTCCGCCGCCAAGGCCCGCGGCACCGAAGTCCTCATCGTCGACACCGCCGGCCGCCTCCACACCAAGTCCGACCTCATGAAAGAGCTCGACAAAATGGTCCGCACCGCCGCGAAACTCATCCCCGGCGCCCCCCACCAGACCCTCCTCGTCATGGACGCCACCACCGGCCAAAACGGCCTCACCCAGGCCCGCCTCTTCACCGAAGCCGCCCGCGTCACCGGCATCGTCCTCACCAAGCTCGACGGAACCGCCAAAGGCGGCATCGTCCTCGCCATCGCCACCGAACTCAAACTCCCCGTCCTCTACGCCGGCATCGGCGAAAAACTCGAAGACCTCCTCCCCTTCGACAGCAAATCCTTCATCAACTCCCTCCTCGACTAACGGATCGCGGACCGGGATCTCGCGGCTCGCTCCTCACCCGGAACTCACCCTGTCTCACCTGAACTCACCTTAGGTGAGCTCTTAGCAGAAACACGACCCCGTACGCCCGGGTCAAAACTCTGCTTCTTCTGTGGTATACCGACCCTTCGCATGCCTTCATATCCTCAATGGAGCCAGAAGAGATTCGCGCCCAGAAAGACCTGGTCGTCGCGGAGTCAGCTGGCACCGCAGGTGCGATCGCATGTCGGCTCTAACCAATGTTCGGCGGTGGTTCGTTTATCTGATCGTCGTCCTCGCGACGGCAGTCGGGCACATTGCCGTTCTTGCGCTTCATTTCAAGACACTGGTGCCCTCGAACGCGATCCAGCTGCTCTGTGCCTTCCTGGCCTTCGCGCTGTCCGTCCGGCGCGCCTACCAGACTTCCGAGCCGTATCTCCGTCGTGCCTGGTTGCAGCTCGCTGCCGCGTTCACCATCTGGTCCGGAGCCCAGGCCCTCTTCCTGTTTCCTCTCCTGCGTTCCGGAGCCCCGCCGCGGTTTCCCTCGGCCGCTGACTTCCTGTGGCTCATGTTCGCCTTCCCCATCCTTCTCGTCACGCTTCGGCGACGCACCGGGGCGCAGGGGGAATGGGTGAACTGGCTTGATGCGGCGCAGGCTTGCACCTTTTTCACCTTGCTGTATCTGCTGATCTTCTCCCATCCCGCCATCCTCACCGTCACCCGGGCGTACGATGTGCAAAGCGTGGCGCTTCTGCTGGCGTGTGCTTTGCGCTATTCCAGCACGCCTCCGGGTCCAGAACGCGCCTTCTTCCGTAACCTCGGCGGATACCTTTTCTCCTACGGCATCCTCTCTTCCGTCGGCAACCGCATGTGGGGGACAGCTTGGGTCGACCTTTGCTGGAGTTCGCCTCTGCTTCTGTTCTGCCTCATGGTCGTACTGACTCCTGAAAAGGGGACACAGGGAGTTCCACGAGACCGCAGTCTCAAAATCGGTCTGCCAACTCATCTCCAGGGCTTGAGTGCGCTCGGCTTGGCACTTCTTTCCATCACGGCGGCTACCCTCCTTCATGAGCACCGGCACAAAACGGGTCTGCTCGCGCTTGCGGCTTCCCTTGTTCTGTTTGCAGTCCGCACCAGCGCCAGGGAGTCACAACTCACCGGCGCCCATGAGTCCCTGCAGCACGCCGCACGTCACGACGCGCTGACCGGTCTGGCAAACAGGACGTACCTGCTCGAAGATCTAACGTACCGATTGCAGCACCCGCCTAGCCCCAGGCCAGATCTGGGTCTCCTCTATATCGATCTCGATGGCTTCAAACACATCAACGACAGCCTTGGACACCCGTTCGGAGACCGCCTTCTCATCGAAATCGCGTCCATCCTGTGCTCCACGGTCCCCCCGGACGACCTCGTCGTCCGTCTCGGCGGGGACGAGTTCGTCGTCCTGACCGACGGTAACGGCCGAACCTCCCCCCAGCAACTTGCGGCGGTCCTCGTCGAACGGCTGCGCCAACCCATCTTCCTCGAAGGCCGCCTGCTCTACCTTTCGGCCAGCGTCGGCATCGCCACAGCAGGCCCCGGCCAAGGTGCCGACGATTTGCTCCGCGACGCCGACTGCGCGATGTACGAGGCCAAACGACTCGGCAAAAATCAGGAACAGTCCTTCCGGGAAGATCTGGTCAGCAAAGCCAACGAGCATCTCGCCCTCGAACAGGATCTCCGTCAGGCCATCGCTGCGGACGACCTCGTCTGCTATTACCAGCCCATCTACTCCGTCTCCGCACACGCCATCATTGGGTTCGAAGCTCTGTCCCGCTGGCACCACGCCACACGAGGCAGCGTATCTCCTGCCGACTTTATCCCCGTCGCGGAAGAAACCGGGCTCATCATCGAGCTTGGCAAATCCGTCTTGCAAAAAGCCTGCGACCAGGTGCAGCAATGGAACCGGATCTATGGTCGCCGCTTCTCCATGAGCGTCAATCTGTGCTCCCGGCAGTTTGCCGATCCCGAGCTGCTAAACCTCATCCGCGCTGTTCTCGCGAACTCCGCGCTCGATCCAACCCTCCTCAAACTCGAGATCACAGAGTCCGCTCTGCTCAGCGGGGTAGATCGCGTCGAAGAGGTCCTCAACGCCGCCCGCTCCCTCGGGATCCAAATCTCGCTCGACGACTTCGGCACAGGCTATTCGTCGCTCTCGTACCTGCTTCAGTTGCCGTTTGATGTCATCAAGATCGATCGCAGTTTCGTCCAGGCGCTTGACCGCGACCCGAAACGGGCGGAACTGGTCCGTACCATCCTCATGCTTGCCTCCGGTCTGGGAAAAGATGTCATCGCCGAAGGCGTCGAGACCAAGGAAGAGCGGGACTGGCTGGCCAACATGCACTGCGACCTGCTTCAGGGCTTTTATTTCGCGAAACCGCTTCCAGCAGACGAGATCGAACGCTTACTCGAATCCCAAGCCCCTCGTCCCATCGCGCGTGCGCTTGGCGCATCACCCGCCGAAGGGGCTGTGCTTCCGCCGGCACGGAAGTGTGCCAACTTGAGTCAACGTGGCGTCACGCTCCCGGGCGCCCAGCTCCCGTCAAGCCTCCTTCCAGAGACCGCCTCACAGCAGATCGCCTGACTCGAACCCGCACACTATCAGCAGGATCACCCTCGCCCGCGCCATCCCCCCAGCCCCCCGTCCTCGACACAGCCCTCGTACATGCCTGCTGCACCTGCGCTTCCCCCGGAAGTTGCACGGACACCCACCCGATTCCCGGCCATACTGAACCTCGCCCACATGAACCCCCACCTCACCACCTACGCCCTCCAACTCCTTCGCCTCACCGTCTGGCTCGTCCTCCTCGCCGCCCTCTTCATCCCCCTCGAGCGCCTCTTCGGCCTCCACCGCCGCGAAATCCTCCGCAAAGGCATCCTGACCGACCTCGCCTTCTACTTCCTCTCCTCGCTCCTCCCCTCGCTCCTCCTCAGCGCCCCCCTCGCCGCCGTCGCCATCGCCGCCCACCGCGTCATCCCCGCCTCCTTTTACGTCACCGTCGCCGCCTCCCCCCTCTGGCTCCGGGTCGCCGCCTCCCTCCTCATCGGCGAGCTCGGCTTCTACTGGGGCCACCGCTGGAGCCACGAAATCCCCCTCCTCTGGCGCTTCCACGCCATCCACCACGCCCCCGAGCACCTCCACTTCCTTGTCAATACCCGAGCCCACCCCGTCGACATGGTCTTCACCCGCCTCTGCGGCCTCGTCCCCCTCTACCTCCTCGGCCTCGGCTCCCCCGCCCGCGGCAGCCAAAGCCTCATCCCCGTCCTCATCGTCCTCGCTGGCACCCTCCTCGGCTTCTTCATCCACGCCGACGTCCGCTGGCGCTTCGGTCCGCTCGAGCACCTCATCGCCACCCCAGCCTTCCACCACTGGCACCACACCAACGACAGCCCCGACCTCTTCAACAAGAACTACTCCCCCATGCTGCCCGCCATCGATCGCCTCTTCGGCACCCTCCACCTCCCCGCCCGCGATCAAACCAGCACCTACGGCATCGACCAGCCCCTCCGCCCCGGCCTCTTCGCCCAGCTCGTCGACCCCTTCTTTCCCACGCGCACGCCCCCAGCCGCGCCCGTACCCCCAGAACCCACCCCCCAGAACACTTCGCCTACCCCCTAGCCAGGCGAAGCGGTCCTCCTGTTACCCCCACCGGGTCACGTTCCACTTACTTTCCAAAGAGGGGAAACCAAGAGGGGAAACCAGGAGTGGAAACGGCTTTCCACTTACCCCAGACATCCTTTCCGAATCGACCTCTCCTTCCCGAAACGGGAAGGCACACTTCACCGTGGAAGCCAGGAATCCCCAGCATTCCCGCAAAATGATCCGCGATCGCAAGTTCGGCCTCTGGGTTGCTTCTCCCTTGGACAGGTACGACAGATACACAGGCCCAGTTTCACCTGCACCACTTAGAACCCACATTCTGCCAAGGATCTCTCTGATGCCCTTCTCCCGTCTGTTCTCGCACTTCGCCGCCCTCGCCCTCGCCTCCACCCTCATCGCCGCCGCGCACGCCACCCCCATCAACGTCATCAACGGCAGCTTCGAGCAGACCCTCACCAACACCCCCTCGCAGTTCGGCTCGAACTACGCCTCCCAGCAAGTCACCGGATGGACCAGCCAGGGCTATAACTTCGTCTACCTCCCCGGCACCGCCGACACCACCGGCGCCGCCGGCCAGTACGGCCAAACCTACCTCTGGGGAACCGGCAACGGCGGCCTCAACACCATCACCGCCAGCCCCAGCGGCGGCAACTTCCTCGCCATGGACGGCGCCTACGAGCAGGGACCCCTCTCCCAGACCCTCACCGGCCTTCAGGTCGGCGGCACCACCACCGTCACCTTCTCCTTTGCCGGAGCTCAGCAGTATGGCTACACCGGCATCACCACCGAGCAGTTCGCCGTCTCGCTCGGCAACCAGACCGACTACACCGACGTTCTCACCGACGCCAGCCACGGCTTCACCGGATGGGAGCAGGAAAACCTCACCTTCACTCCCACCAGCGCCACCGAAACTCTCTCCTTCCTCGCCATCGGCACCCCCGGCGGCGAGCCCCCGTTCTCGCTCCTCGACGGCGTCTCCGTCGATTCCGCCCAGTCCCCCGTCCCGGAGCCCGCCTCCATCTCCCTCATGCTCACCGGCCTCGCCGGCCTCGGCGGATACGCCCGCAAGCGCCTCACCCGCAGCTAACCCGCAACCAGCCCTCCACCCCGTGACGAGGCGGCCGGATCCTCGGCCGCCTCGTCGCATCTCCTCCCATGTCCTTCCGACCCTCGTCCTTACCCTTGCCTTGCCCTTGCCCGTATACCATCGTCATCCTGAGCGCAGCGAAGGACCCCTGTAGTTTTCTTTGCCGTTGCCCGTATACCGTCGTCATCCTGAGCGCAGCGACGCACCCTGCTATCGCCTTAGCCGCAGCCCACTTCGTGTCCAGGGAGAACATCTCCGTTTCAGACGACACGTCACTCGTCTGGAACACGGCCCCACAACTCTTTGCCCACTAACTCGACAACCTAACGATCGCTTCGAGACTGTGCTGAGTCATTCCCGAGCTCTCAGGCACGGTGAGGCGACCTGAAATGACGCAGCATGGATGGTCCAGATCAGCAGACCGAATCGCACTCGGAGGTTTCAACAAACTTGGGCTCTGACTCGAGCCCCGACGAAATCCACACCGACTACCCCTACCCCGCAGCCCCCACCAGCAGAATCGGCATCGTCGGCGTTGCCGCCCCACCCTCGTTCTCCACTGTGATCGCAAATGCCTTCGCCGCCACCGCCCCCGGCAGCTTTGCCGTCACCAGCGTCGCATTTCCCCGAGCATCCGGGGCAAATGTTCCCGCCGCCACCGGCGCTCCCCCGTCCGCCGGCAGCAGCCACAGCTCGTACACCTTATTCGCCGCCAGCGCCGCTAAGCTGCTGCCCTGGAACACCAGCGTCCCCCGGCTCGCCACGTACGTCGCCCGCCCCGTCGGCTCCGGCGTCCCCTTGGGCCGGGTCAGCGTCACCCGCAGCGCCGTCCGGTCCGTCAGCGCCTCCATCACCTCACGCGCGCCCGCCGCCTCCGCCCGCAGCCGGTCAAGCTCGCCCGTCTGCGTCGCCACCGTCGCCGTCTCCGCACTCACCTGCCCCTGCAGCACCGCCTGCTGCCTTTGCGCCTCGGCCAGCTGCGCCGTCAGCGCATTCACCCGAGCCTGCTCCTGGTCCATCGTCGCCGCCCCGGCCGCTCTTGCCCGCTCTGCCTCTGCCCGAGCCGCCTCGGTCTGCCCCGCCGCGCGTTCCCGCTCCTCGGCCGCCGCAGCCTGCGCACTCTGCTGCGCCGCCGTCAGATCCTCGACTTTCCGGCCCTGCTCCGCCGCACCGGCTCGCAACGCATCCCGCTCACGCGCCGCCTCGGCGGTCTCGTTCGAGACCTGGGCCACCTGACCGCGCTCTTCCACCAGCTGCCCTTCCAGCCCCGCCCGCTCGCGGAAGAGCGTCCCCGCCGCCACCGCCAGCCCCGCCGCGGCCGCCCATCCCACCCACGGCATCGCCCGGCCCACGCCAAATCTCCGGTCTGCCGTCGTCTCTTTCGCCGATCCCGAAACTTCCGCCGACCCCAAAACCCCAAGCCGCGGTGCGGCCCCGGCCGGCCGCATCGGCGCCACCTTCCGCTCGTCCGCAATCCGCCCCATCAGCCGCTCAAAACTCTGCTCCGGCACCTCATCCAGCACCACCTGCGACTCGAGGTACGCCCCCATCTGCGCCCGCGCCTCCGCCAGTCGCATCCGCGCGCCGGCGTCCTCCGACACCGCCCGAGCTATCGCCGCAGCCTCGGCCGGCGCCAGCAGCCCCAGCGCAAACATCGCCAGATCATCGTCTTCGATGTACTCGATGGCCGCGCTCATGGCTGAAACGCCTTTCCCAGCACCATCAGCGCCGTGCGAATCCGCGTCTTCACCGTGCCCAGCGGATCCCCCGTCCGCTCCGCAATCTCCGAGTGCGTGCAGCCTTCAAAAAACGCCATCTCCAGCGACTGCCGCTGCTCCGCCGGCAGACCCGCCATCACCACTCGAACCCGCTCCAGCATCACGTTGTGTTCCGCCGTCACCAGCAGATTGCCCGGAGCCGCCAGCGCCAGCTCGTCCACAGAGTCCGTCGGCCGCCGCTTCCGCAGCGCGTCGATCGCCCGGTTTCGCGCCACCACCGACAACCATCCGCCCAAACTGCCTCGCGCCGCGCTGAAGCTTGCCGGATTCCGCCACACCTGCATGAAAATCTCCTGCATCACGTCCTCCGCCACGCTCGGCTCATGGAGAACGCGCAGCGCTACGGAGTACACCAGCCGCGAATACCGCGCAAACAGCTGTGTCATCGCGGTCTCATCCCCATGCCCCAACCGGGCAAGAAGATCCGAATCCGTCTCTGACATAGCTGCTGACACGCTGGACGCGTCGGGGTCTCTACTCATAGCACGCAGGCAATCTCGTCTCAGATGGGAGACTTTCAGCTTTTCTCAGTCCAAACACCGCACTTTCGTCACTTACGCGGCGCAACCAGAGTACACCCTTCCCCACCGCGCCCATGCTGCGGTCGTAACCTACCTGGCCCCACACCGGTCGCCAGCACCCACACGGAAACACTCTGGCTCCCGCACGGACGCCGCACTCCCTGGAACCCTGACGCGAGTCGTCCTGTCAAGCCCACCGCACCCGCAACTCCCCCCGCCAACACCGACATAGCTGTGGCGCAATCGCCCCACCGCACCCGCTAAACTGGAATCAGTCGTCCAAGCGGCACCGTGGACCTCACCGCCCACGACCCGTTCAGATCGGCCCGCAACCCGAAGACACGAAAGCTTTTAGGAGCAAATTCCTTAGAATGCATACCTTACGACCCACCTTCGCTTGCAACTCGCTTTTAGGAGCAAATTCCTTAGAATGCATACCTTACGACCCACCTTCGCTTGCAACTCATTGATCCAAAGGATCTTGCTCCCAAAATACCCGCACCCCCGGGGGAGGTGGGGGTGCGCCGCCACCACCCCCCTCCTCCTGCTCGCCCTCACCGCATCCATCCTCCACGCGCAAACCGCCCCACAAACCGGAACCGAAACCACCTCCCAAACCGGAACGCAAACCGGAACCCAGCCTTCGCCGCAAATCGTCCCCCTCCCCACCCAGCCCACCTACGACCCCCTCGGCCCCCATCGCCCAGCCATCATCACCCCGCTCACCCAGCCGAACCTCACCCCCGAAATCCTTACCCTCTTTGAGCTCGAAGGCCGCTTCGCCCAGGCCGTCGCCAAGGGCGGCGGCAAAGCCTTCGCCGAATGGTTCGCCGACGACGCCGTCGCCCTCAATAACGGTCGAGCCCCCGTCCTTGGACGCACGGCCGTCGCCCGCGACGCCCAGTGGAAACCCGCCGACTACCAGCTCACCTGGGTTCCCGAAGGCGCCCAGATGGGCCCCTCCAACGACATGGGCTTCACCTGGGGACACTACGAAGGCCACTCCCGGGACAAGGCCGGACAGCCCGTCGTCACCTCCGGTCGCTACATTACTGTCTGGCGCAAGCAGCCGAACGGTCAGTGGAAGGTCGTCCTCGACGCCTCCGCCGACGAGCCACCAACCTCCTGCTGCACCCTCCCCAAGCCCTGACCGCCCATCATCCCCCAAAAGTGGCACAGAGCCATCTTCCCCGCGCCCGTATCATCGAGATCGACCCGGATGAATGCCCTTCTAGTCCAAGACGAAGCCGTTCGGATCGAGGCACTTAGCCAGTACGAGGTGCTGAACGGAACACCCGACCCTGAGCTCGACGACATCGTCCGCCTCGCCGCTCAGGTCTGCGACACACCCTTCGCCGCCATCACGCTGCTCGGCGCGGACCGCATCTGGCTCAAGGCCCGCGTCGGCCTCCACGCCACAGAGCTCCCGCTCGGCAGCACGCCCTGCGAATCCACGGTCCTCGGCGACTCCATCTTTGAGCTCGCCGACGCCCGCCAGGATCCCGACTTCGGCCCCGAAGGCTTCCACATCGACGGCCGCGCCCTCCGCTTCTACGCCGGCGCGCCCATCACCACACCCGGCGACGTCGCCGTCGGCGCCCTGGTCGTCCTCGATAGCGCGCCGCGCCGCCTCACCGTCGGGCAGGCCGACGCGCTCGCCACCCTCAGCCGCCAGATCATCACCCGCCTCGAGCTCCTCGGCCGCATCCGCCAGGTTGAGCGCGCCGCCCGCTCCCGCCAGCGCGTCGAGTCCGCCCTCACCGTCGAGCGCAACTTCGTCTCCGCCGTCCTCGACACCGCCGGCGCTCTGGTCGCCGTCTTCGATACGGCCGGCCGCATCGTCCGCTTCAACCGCGCCTGCGAACTCGCCGCCGGGTACGACTTCAACATCCTCGTCGGCCGCTATCTCTGGGACAAGGTCATTCCCAACGAAGACGTCCCCGACGCGATGCGCCACTTCGAGCAGATGCGCTCCGGTCAGTTCCCCGCGACCTTCGAGAACCGCTGGATCAACCGCAACGGCACCATCCGCCGCATCTCCTGGTCCGCCAACGCCCTCTTCGACGGGGGAGGTCAGCTCGCCTTCGTCATCACCACCGGCATCGACGTCACCGGCCAGCGCGAGGCCGAGATCGCCATCCGCGAAAGCGAGGCGCGTTACCGCCAGCTGGTCGAGGGCTCGCTCGGCATGGTCTGCACCCACGACCTCACCGGCAAACTCCTCTCCGTGAACGCACACGGCGCCCAAAGCGTCGGCCGCACCGTCGAGCAACTCCTCGGCAAGTCGCTCACCGACGTCATGGAGACCTCGCAGCGCGCCAGCTTCGGCCGCTATCTCACCCGCGTCAAGGAGACCGGCGAAGATCGCGGCCTCATGCACCTTTGCCACACCAACCGCGAAACCCTCGTCATTGCCTACCGCAACAAGCTCATCGCCGTCCCCGACCGCGACCCGTACGTCCTCGGCTTCGGCGTCGACATCACCGAGCAGGTCCGCGTCGAAGGCCGACTGCGCACGCTCACCCGCCAGTCCGACTCCATCCTCGAGTCGGTCGGCGAAGGCATCTTCGGCATCGACCTCGAAGGCAAGATCACCATCATCAACTCCGTCGCCGCCCAAACCCTCGGCTACAAGCACGAGGAGCTCTTCGGCCGCGACATGCACGAGGTCGCGCACCACAGCCGCGCCGATGGTTCACCGTACCCCAGCGAAGAGTGTCCTGTCTTCCAGACACTGACCAACCTCAACACCGTCCGCATCTCGAACGAGGTCTTCTGGCGCAAAGACGGCTCGAGCTTCCCGGTCGAGTACGTCGCCCGACCCCAGATCGAGACCGACTCCAAAGGCGAAAGCACCGGCAAGGCCGTTGGCGTCGTGGTCGCGTTCACCGACACCACCGAGCGCCGCGCCCTCGACCGCATGAAGGATGAGTTCATCTCCACCGTCTCGCACGAGTTGCGAACGCCGCTCACCTCGCTTCGCGCCGCCCTCGGCCTCGTCACCGGCGGAGCTCTGTCCAAGCGCCCCGAGAAGATGCAGCAGATGCTCGAGATTGCCCTCGGCAACACCGACCGCCTCGTCCGCCTCGTCAACGACATCCTTGACCTCGAGCGTATCTCCTCCGGCAAGGCTGAGCTCCAGAGCACCATGTGCTCGATGGACGACCTCCTCACGCGTGCTTCCGCCCTGCAGCAGGCCGCAGCCGCCAAGGCCAACATCCACGTCATCACCAAATCGGGCGGCGTCGAGGTGTGGGCCGACCCGGACCGCATCCTGCAGGCGCTCACCAACCTCATCTCCAACGCCATCAAGTTCTCACCCGCAGGCAGCCAGATCCAGCTCCGCGCCCGCACCATTGACGATGCCGAAGCCCTGATCGAGGTCGAAGATCACGGCCGCGGCATTCCCGCCGACAAACTCGAGCACATCTTCGAGCGCTTCCACCAGGTCGACGCCTCGGACTCTCGCGCCATGGGCGGCACCGGCCTCGGCCTCGCCATCTGCCGCTCCATCATCAACCAGCACGGCGGCCGCATCTGGGCAACCAGCGTGCAGGGCCGCGGAACCGCCTTCCACTTCATCCTGCCGACCAAGCCCAGCGTGAAGCTCCAGTAAGGACCGCTTACTCGTCCTTCTCCCGCAACTTTGCCAGCCCGCTAAAATCCTCAAGCGTCGTCATGTCGCCCTTCACCTCGCCCGTCGAAGCCAGCTCGCGCAGCAGCCGCCGCATGATCTTGCCCGAGCGCGTCTTGGGCAGCGCGTCGGTGAAGCGCAGGTCATCCGGCCGAGCCAGAGCGCCGATCTCCTTGGCGACCCATTGCCGCAGCTCCTGCCGCAGCGCATCGCTCGGCTCCGATTCGCCATCGAGCGTGACGAACGCGGCAATTGCCTGTCCCTTCATCTCGTCCGGCCGGCCGACAACAGCCGCTTCGGCTACCTTCGCGTGCGCCACCAGCGCCGATTCAATCTCCATCGTTCCCAGCCGGTGGCCGCTGACGTTGATCACATCGTCCACGCGGCCCATGAGCCAAAAGTAGCCGTCCGCATCCTGCCGCGCGCCGTCGCCGGTGAAGTAGCTCCCAGGCACTTCGCTGAAGTACGTTTTCTGGTATCGCTCGTCGTCCCCGTAAATGGTGCGGGCGGCCGCCGGCCAGGGCTTGCGGATGACCAGCAGACCGCCCTGTCCTGCGGGCACCGGATCGCCGGTCGCCGTGACGACTTCGGGCTGCACGCCGAAGAAGGGTCGCGTTGCGGATCCGGGTTTGGTCGCCATCGCGCCCGGCATCGGCGCGATCATGATGGAGCCGGTTTCGGTCTGCCACCACGTGTCGACGATGGGGCAGCGCTCGGCACCAATCTCGCGATGAAACCACATCCACGCCTCAGGGTTGATCGGCTCACCGACCGTTCCGAGCAGCCGAAGAGACCCAAGATCGTGCTTGCGGACCCAGCTGTCGCCCCACTTCAGGAAGGCGCGGATCGCCGTCGGCGCGGTGTAGAAGACCGACACCCTGTGCCGCTCGACGATCTGCCAGAAGCGGTCCGGCTCGGGGAAGTTGGGCGCGCCCTCGTACAGCACCACCGTGGCTCCGTTCTGGAGCGGGCCATACAGAACGTAACTGTGACCGGTCACCCAGCCGATGTCCGCCGTGCACCAGTACACGTCGTCATCGCGCAGGTCGAAGATGTACTTGCTCGTGAGGTATGTCCCGACGGAGTAGCCGCCCGTGGTGTGCAGCAGACCCTTGGGCTTGCCCGTCGTTCCGGAGGTGTAGAGCAGATACAACGGATCTTCCGCGTCCATCCACTCCGCCGCGCACTCAGGCGCTGCGGCGGCGATTGCCTCATGCCACCACACGTCGCGGTCGGAGGTCATGGCGATCTTGCGTCCGGTCCGCTGGAAGACGACGACTTTGCGGATCGAGGGACATTGCGCCAGAGCTTCGTCCGCGATCTCCTTCAACCGAACTTCTGCACCGCGACGAAAGCTGCCGTCCTGCGTGACCAGAGCGACGCACTGGGCGTCGTTGATGCGGTCTACCAACGCGTGTGCGGCAAAGCCGCCGAAGATGACCGAGTGCACTGCTCCGATGCGCGCACAGGCGAGCAGAGCGATGGCCTGCTCCGGGCAGACGCCCATGTAGATGGCGACGCGGTCTCCGCGCCGGACGCCAAGATGCTTGAGCACGTTGGCGAAGCGCTGCACCTCCGTGTGCAGATCGCTGTAGGTGAGCCGACGCACCTCGCCGGGCTCGCCCTCCCAGAGCAGCGCCGTCTTGCCGGCGCGCTCACCGGCTGCGTGGCGGTCGACGCAGTTGTGGCAGAGGTTCAGCTTGCCGCCCGAAAACCAGCGCGTGTGGCCCATCTCGCCCTCGCAGACGTTGGTCCAGGGGGCGAACCACTCGAGCTCGCACGCGGCCTCAGCCCAGAACGCGTCCGGATCGTCGATGCTGCGGCGGTACATTGCCTCATAGGTCGCGAGATCCGGGATGCGCGCTTTCTGCGCAAAGGCTTGCGGCGGCGGAAACACGCGATCTTCGCGCAAAGTTGAACTCAGGTGTTGCTGCTCTAATGGCACGTCCGGTGCTGCTGACACGGAGGTCCTCCATGGTGGCCCAAGTGGGTCACACCGAAGCTAAGCTACGGACGCCCACATCGGCAACTTAGGCGGCTCCTGCCTGGCGTTTGGCCGCTGTACGAGATGACGGTGCGGGCGGCTTCATCACCAGCGGCAGCAAGGCGGACAGCAGCATGACGCCGGCAACACTATGGAGACCGCCGCGATAATCTCCCGAGCTTTGCCGCAGATGCGCGATCAGCAGTGGACCGAAGGCGCTGGCAAAGCCCCACGCCGTGAGCATGAGGCCGTAAATGGGTCCGACGTTGGCGGGGCCGAAGTAATCTGCTGCAAATGCGGGCATGGTGCCGAAGCCGCCGCCGTAGCACATCAGGATGACGAAGCCGACAACTGTGAGCGGAAGCACGGTGTGGATCTCGGTGGTCGCCGTATCATTAAAAAACTGCAGCAGAAAAATGACCAGAAAGGTCAAGCGGCGGGAAACAGCGTCCGACGCCCAGGCCCAGAAGACGCGGCCGACGGCATTGCCGATGCTGAGCACGCCGACGACGGTGGCGGCCAGAAGGGCCGTGGAGTGGGTCTGCTCCTGGATGAGGGGCGCCTCCTGCGAAATGAGCGAGATACCGGCGGAGGTGTTGAGGAAGAGAAGCATCCACAGAGCCCACCACTGCCAGGTGCGGACGGCTTCGGAGAGGGTGAACTCGCGCGCGGCAACCTGTCCGGCAGAGCGCTCCGGAGCGGTCCAGCCCTCGGGGAGCCAGCCATCGGGAGGGTACTGCATGAAGAAACCGGCTATCCCCGCGACCACCAGGAACGCGACGCCAAGATAGGCGAAGGTTTGCAGCACGCCGACGCTGGCGATGAGCCGAGTGGCGACAGGCGCCATGACGAGAGCGCCCGCGCCGAAGCCGCCGACGGCTACGCCGGTCATCAGGCCGCGGCGGTCGGGGAACCATCGGACAAGAACGGCCACCGGAACGATGTACGCCAGACCCAGGCCGGTGCCGCCAAGCACGCCGTAGGTGAGGTAAAGCCACCACAGACCGATGCCCGAAAAGCTGGCCAGAAAGACACCGAGGCCGTATAGCACGCCGCCCGTCATCGCGACCACGCGCGGTCCCACGCGGCGTATCCAAAGCCCGCCGAAGAACGAGGCGAACCCCAGCACAAGGATGGCGATGGTGAAGGTGAGCGTCACCTCCGAGATGGACCAGTGGAACTGCCTGGTGAGCGGACCGCGGAAGACACTCCAGCCGTAGACCGCCCCCAATGCCATTTGCAACAGAACTGCTGCCAGGGCGATTCCCCAGCGTCGCGACGCGTTCACAATGCCGACCCCCCGTAAGTTTTCGCGGATGGCCAAACCCGCCGACCGACGCTGCAGATTCGATGCGGCCACGAGCCTAATCAGCCTGACACGGAGCACGTAGCCTTAGGGGATCATCTCCACGGCTACTTCGCTGATCGGCTTGTTCTGGCTTTGCCTTTGGCGTCGGCTGCGCACTGGCGGTGATGCGTTCCACTCTCTTGGCGGGTATCGGGCAGCTATCCGGGACAGTCTGATGCCCGACGTACCGGTGCGCTACCGCCGCTCGCTCGATGGGATGTTCGACCGGACACCCGCCCGGATCTAGGGTTCAGGCTTCGGAACCGTTCCCCAGCTGTGCCTTGAGTTGCTTGACTTCAGCGGTGAGGCTTCGCAGAAGGTCCAGGATTTCGGCCCGCTGCTGATCCTCCACGCTGGGTTTCCTGCCCTCGATGTAGAACGTCCCATTCGGTTCGAGAGCGCAGCGGTCGACCTCGGAGGCGTCGTCAAATCCCTGACGATGCAGCACGTCGGTCAGCTCCAGATCGGTGAGCGCTTCGCGCCGCATGGCTTCGCGGTCGACCTCCCCGAACCGGATCAGCACCGTTTCCGACCCTTGGAGCGCCTGGTTGATCTTGGCCGCATGAAACAGAAACCGCATCAGCAGCCAGTTGATGGCGAGCAGGGAGAAGGCGCCGATGATGCCGCCGGTGACGGAGTTGTCGTCGCCGATCATGGCATTCTGCACGGTGTTCGACAGGCTGAGCAGAACGACGAGATCGAGCGGGTTGAGCTGGGCCAGCTCGCGCTTGCCGAAGAGCCGAAGGAAGAGGATGAGGCACAGGTAAACGATGACTGGCCGAAGGATCTTTTCGCCAAGCGGCAGACCCATGTGGAACATGCTGCCCAGCATGCGCTACGGCTCGTACCGCTGCTGGTGCCACTCCCACGCAGACTTGACGATGGTGTCAAGGTCGGCGAAGAGCGGCGTCCAGCCGAGTTCCGCCTTGATCTTTTCGGAGCTGGCCACCAGCACCGCGGGATCGCCCGGACGGCGAGGTTCGTCGAGGACGGCGATCGGACGTCCCGTGACCCGCCGCACCGAATCAATGACCTCGCGCACGGTGAAGCCCTGCCCATTGCCGATGTTGTAGATCATCTTCGACGTCCCCTCAAGGGCATGGAGAGCGAGCAGATGCGCCGCGGCTAGGTCCTGCACGTGGATATAGTCGCGAACACAGGTACCGTCTTTGGTCGGGTAGTCTTCGCCGAAGATCTTGATGCTTGGCCGCCTGCCAAGCGCGACGTCGAGGATGAGCGGGATCAGGTGCGACTCGGGCTCATGCGCCTCGCCGTAGCCGGGGATGGCGCCGGCGACGTTGAAGTAGCGCAGGCTGGCGTACCGGAAACCGTGGATCTGGTTGAACCAGCGGAGCATGTGCTCGACGAGTAACTTGCTCTCGCCGTAGGGGTTCGTCGGTTTCAGCTGAGCGTCTTCGAGGATCGGCGTGGTTTCCGGCTCTCCGTAGCAGGCGGCCGTTGAACTGAACACAAGACGTTGCGGACCGATTTTTAGCATGGTTTCCAGCAACGTTAATGTGGTCGCGGTGTTATTGCGAAAGAACGTCTCCGGCCTTTGCATGCTTTCGCCCGCCTCGATCAGCGCTGCAAAATGCATCACGCCATCGAAGGCGCCTTCGGTGAACGTCTGTTCCAGAAGATCCCGGTCGGCGAGGTCGCCCTGGATAAAACGAGCCCCCTCGGCCACCGCGGATCTCTTGCTGTGGATGAGGTTATCGAAAATGGTCACCTCATGCCCGTGCTCCTGCAGAAGCCGCGAAACGGTGCCTCCGATGTAGCCCGCACCGCCCGTCACCAGCACCTTCATCGTCGTCTCCGCGCTTGCTAGCAAGCGTACAACCAAAGTACCAGTGCACAGACGGGTATCGTGCGGCAAACTCTCTCAAGTAACCTAGGAGTAGAAGAAAACAGCACTGGAGGGTGCTTTGAAGCGCAAATGATACTTCAACGACGACAACCCTTTTGCTATCCTCACCCGTCTTCTTTGGAGAAGGGTTTGGTGAGCCTTCCGGCCTCCCCCCACGCGTCGTTCCCTCTTCCGTGCTTTTACGGCGGACGCCGCTTCTCCCCACCCCCAACCCTCAGGTAAAGACGCACCACTCTGCCGCGTTGTAGGACTCGTGTAACCCTGACTCCCGCTGTAGAGGTCTTATCAGTACAAGGATCCCTCCCTATATGGCTAAGCCGCTCCGTACCGACGACACGAACCCGCCCCAGAGTATGCAGTTTGCTCATTTTGGCGTACTCAACGACGGCCAGCAGAGCAGGTCGTCCGTGGCCACGTCTGTCACGCTGAACATTGTTATCGCGCTGTGCGTGATCATCATCAGCGCGGCGGCAAAGAAGACGATTGACCACCGACAGAAGCTCACGACGCTGACCGAGCCGATTCCGGTGAAGCCACCGGAGCCGGTGACGCCGAAGCCGGTGGTGAAGCTTCCGCCGCCGCCGAAGATCAAGGTGGACCCGCCCAAGATCCAGGTGGCCGAGGTGAAGCTGCCCGACCTGCCGAAGCCTCCCGAGATCAAGATGACGCAGCCGACGCCGGTGATCGCGCCGGCGCCGCCCAAGGCGGTTCAGGCTCCGCCGGCGCCGCGCGTCGTCAACCTGGCCCAGCCCCAGGCGGCGAGCGTGATGGCCAACAATCATCCGGCACCGGTTTCGCTTGGGCAGGCGAACAACCCGATCGCTCCGTCAAACCGTCCGGCGACCAGCTCGATCGACCTCGGCCAGCGCGGCATGGCCGGCATGCCTGCTTCGAACAGCGGCATGGGCGCGACCAAGGTTTCGCTCGGCTCGGGCTCGCCCGGCGGCACTAACATGGCGGGCAACGGGACGCGTTCCGTTCAGGGCGTGAAGCTTGGCGTCGTGGGCGGGACTGGACCGATGAACTCGACGGGACGGACCCCGGGCCAGGTGAACCTGGGTCAGACCCAGGCTCCAGTGATGCCACGGCCCTCCGCGGCGACTCAGGTCGCGCAGCGGTCCGGCCCCAAGGTGCTCTTCAAACCGCGGCCTCAGTACACTGAAGAGGCCGTAAAGCTTCACATCGAGGGAACCGTCTCCGTCCGCCTCCGCGTTTCTTCGGGCGGTGCGGTGCAGGTCCTCGGCGTCACCAACGGTCTTGGTCACGGGCTCGACGAGGCGGCAGTTCGCGCCGTCCAGGCGACCCGCTTCCAGCCCGCGATGGACGCCTCGGGATCGCCCATGGATTGGGAAGGCGTCGTCAATGTCGCCTTCCAGCTCGCCGGCTGATGTTCCTGCCTGCCTGCATGACTCTGAACTAGCATCGACACCCAGGGAGACCTCACCGGTCAACCGCAGGAGTACACATGATCTTCCGGAAGCAATCCATTACGGGTCTGATAGTCACGGCCTTAGCTCTGTCCACCCTCCCGGCCAGCGCTGCCAAGCTGCCGCTCGTCGGCAAAAAGAAGAAGCAGGAAGACCCGCCGCGCAAGCTGACGGCCGCACAAAACGCGCTCATTGATAAATCGATCGTTCGCGAGAAGGCCGTGATCAAGACGGTGAAGGAGCGCACCCCGATCGTTGAGACCTACATCCAGAACATGAAGCCGGATCCGGTGCTGAGCCAGGTGCCTGAGTCGGACCAGCACTTTCTAGCGCGGGTCGACTTTGGCAAGATCATCGGCGACGATTCCTTCTCGGTCAACAACAACACGGCGCATGGCACTTCGGGGAACAGCAAGCTGGGCTTCTTCAAGCATTCAGCTTCGTACGTCACCGGCCTTGGATCGAGCCTGCACTTGAACTTTCATGAGTCGGGCTTTGTGCAGATGCTGCTGATGGACTCGAACAGCTTTGATCGCCAGCACTACACGTTCATTTTTGTTCGCAACGATTTCCTGGGCAACACGCCAACGGCTGTGTTTGACGTGCAACCGATCTCCGGCAAGAGTTCGTTTGGCCGCTTCTTTGGCCGCATCTGGATCGAGACCCGGGACGGCAACGTGGTCCGGTTCAACGGGGATTTTGCCGGCACCGAGCAGACGTACAAGGAGTTTTACCACTTCGACAGCTGGCGCACGAACGTGCAGCCAGACCTGTGGCTGCCCACCTCGTTCTACGTGGAAGAGAGCGACCCGAAGAGCGCGTCGCGCACGCTCAAGTTCAAGGCGGTCAATCACATCTGGGGTTACGTGCTGAAGGCCCCACCGCCGGAGTCGGAGAACACGTCAATGGACGTGGTTGGCGCGACCGACGTTTCGACCGAAGCACAGGACGTGTCGCCACTTGGCGCCCAGCGTGCGTGGGCCCAGCAGGCGGAGGACAACGTCATTGAGCGGCTATTCCAGGCCGGTCTCCTGGATGCGCCGAGTGACTTCGATAAGACGCTCGAAGCACTGGCCGGCAACATTCTTGCGTATAACGGCATCACGTTGGCCCGACCGGTGCGTGTGCGCACCCTGCTCACGCAGCCGCTCGAGTCGGTCGCGATCGGCAACACGATCATTTTGTCGAAGAGCCTGGTGGACACCACGGCAGTTGTGACGCAGGATGGCGCGCAGCAGATGGGCAACCTGAATGCCGTTCTGGCGTTCCAGCTGGCGCACATCATTCTGGGTCACCGGCTGGACACGAAGTACGCCTTCAACGACCGTCTGCTGTTCCCGTCCACCTCGGTGTTCACTCGGATTCCGATGCACCACACGGACGCGGACAACACGGCGGCCGCGAAGAAAGCGATGGAGCTGCTGAGCGCCAAGGAGCTCGTTGACGGGCAGCAGTACTTCGGCTTGTACCTGCAGCAGCTGAACCAGCGGGTGAAGGCGCTGAAGGCACTGAACGAACCCATGCTCGGCGACGGTCTGGTGAAGAGCGACAATGACCAGACCTTCTGGATGGCTCCGCTGATGTCGAAGGCGCCGAAGCTTGACATGAAGGACCTGAAGCAGCAGGCAGCTATGCCGCTTTCCTCCTTTCTGCGCTACGACCCGTGGACAGACCAGCTGATCACCATGCACACCGCGTATGAGCCGATTATCACGGCTGCCGACAAGATGCCGTTCGAGGTCGAGCCGGTATACCTGAAGCTCGGTTACTACAAACCGCCTGTGCAGCCTGCGGCAACTCCGGCCGCAACGCCCGCGCCGGCGGATCCGAATGCTCCGGCCGGCACTCCTGGCCAAGCATCCGCTCCAGCGGTAACGGACACCCCGGCAGCGCAACCCGCTGACGCGGCACCTGCTCCCGTGGCTGCGGCGCCTACCGCCGCTCCTGCCCCCGCTCCGCAGCGATAACGTAGAATCCGGGGGAGCGCTCTTCATGAGCGCTCCCCCGATTGCTGTCTCAACTACAAGAGACGCGATCCTACGATCGTTGCAGGAGTTCTACATGACACCTCGCTTCGAGCTCCCGTGCGCTCTTGCGCTGCTGAGCTCTCTCAGCGGCTACACGCATGCGCAGGCAGTTCCGACCGCTACCCGTACTGCAACGGCGCAGGTGGGAGCCGGCGTCACCCTCGCTTCGCCCGATTACGGAACCCGCTACATCAAAGGCGTGTCAATCTTCGGCGACCTTGACCTCGGAGCGCACCTCGGTGCAGAGTTTGATGTGCACCTGGTCAGCTACGTGACACCGACCGATATCGGCCAAGACACCTACCTGGCCGGTCCGCGGTACACCTACCGTCGAAAACACCTGAATGTCTACGGCAAGGGGCTACTCGGGCTGGGGGAGTTTCAGTACCAGTACGACAACATTCCGCACTATCACGACTCGTACTTTATTTACGCCCTGGGAGGCGGCCTTGATGTGGATCTGTCCCGTCATCTTGTGCTGCGCGCCATCGACTTTGAAGCCCAGCGCTGGCCGGGTTACCGGCAAGACGGCCTGACGCCTTATGTCACGACCTTTGGGCTGGCGTATGCATTTCGCTAGATGACGCGATCTCACCGTACGGTCTGCCTGAGCCGCGCTGGACCAGGCTGCACCTCGACTCTGCACCCTCGACTTCTGGGAAACACTATGCTCCTTCGACCTACCCTCGCTGCCGTCTTGTTTACCCTCGCGCCAACTGTTGTCTTTGCGCAAGCTGTTCCGACCGCCACGCGCCGAGGTGATCTGCAAATCGGCGCCGGCTACTCGGATGCTGCCTCTGATTACGGCGATCATTTCACTGGGTACAACCTGTACGGAGACTTCGATTTTCTGACGCACGTCGGTGCCGAGGCCGAGTTCCACTTCGTAAAGGAGGGGGGCAGCAACCCGGACTTCAGTGATCTTTATGAGAAGACCTATGAAATTGGCGCGCGCTACTTTCGCACGTATGGGCGGGTCTCCCCGTATGCCAAGATCATGATCGGCCGAGGAGTGTTTAACTATCCTCGCTACGACCATGCCAACCTGGCCTATAACATGTACGCGCCGGGTGTTGGCGTCGACGTCCGCATCAAGTCGTACCTGAACCTACGCGGGGATTTTGAGTACCAGCAGTGGCCGAGCTTTCCGCCAAGCGGACTGTCTCCCGCCATCTTGAGCATTGGCGCTGCATACCACTTCCGGTAGTGTGCAGCGCCGGCGTACGGTCAGAAGTGATAGGCGACGCCCACGGTCGGGATGGACACGAGCTCGTACCGGTTGGTCGTCAGCACATTGCCCGGCAGATTGAAATCCGGCGCCTTGACGACCATGCCACGGTACTCTGCTCGCACATCAAAGCTCGGACTAAGTTCATACGCGACGCCAGCCCCGAACAGACCGCCGATGCGCAGGTTCCGCTTGGTATCGAAGGTCGTGCTCTTGTAATCTTGAAGGGGCGAAAACGCGAGCGCGCCAACGCCAACTTCGCCGAATGGATTGAACCGGCGATACGTGCGGCTGTAGACGTAGGCTACCGTACCCTCCTGCTGCCGCGTGTGGATGCGATAGCTGGTCTGGTTCGAGGACGGCGTTTCGTACTTCGAGATGTATTGTGCGAACGAGTAGTTCACCTCGAGACCGCTGCGCGGCGTCACAAGGTATCGATAGCTCGCCAAGGCTCCGACCGGCTTGGTCGTATCGAGCGAGATACCGCCAGGTCCATGGATCTCGGGTGTAAATACCCCCGCTACGCTTAGGCTGACATCCTGCCGGCTCTCCTGCGCCCACGCCGCTCCCGCGGCAAGCATCAGCGCGGCCAACACCATCCCTTTAATCATTCGTTCCGCCAAACCCTTTCGAATCTTGTGCGGCGCACATCGGTGAGAAACCGCCGATCAGCCATACAGGCCAGCGGGCAGCAATGACGTCGATTCGTCCGACCTCACAGCTCCGTGCACGCTCCCGTAATTGTACCTGCGTTGCGGCCCACCCGCCGCTGACGCAAAAACAGGCCGGACCGACCTGCTCCGGCCTGTTCGCCCTGCGCTGCTTTGCTCTGTTACTGAGCAGGCGGTGCGCTCGGCGCTCCTTGCTGGTTCTGGTGCTCTTCCTGGCGCTCCTTCATCCTGGCCTGCATCGCGTCGAACTTGGTCTGCTGGTCAGGGTTAAGCAGGGCCCGCACCTTCGCCGTCGAACTCAGATGTACTTCCATCATCTTCATCCGCTTGTCGGCCGGTGCTGTCGTCGTGTCCTCATGCAGCGCCCGCATCTGATCGTGCTCGGAGGCGTCGATCGCCTTAACCTGCGTCACCTGGTCGGGCGTCAGATCCAGCGCCTTGGTCATGTGCTCGATCCGGCGCTCCTGCATCTGCCCGTGGCCGTGGTACCCACCGCCAGGCTGCTGGTCGCCCTGCTGCGTTGTCGCCGGAGCGCTCTGGTTATCCTGCGCAAACACCGGAGCCGCACACATCACAAGGCCGCACACCATGGCAGCCATTACTCGCTTCGTTGCTTTGATTTCCATCGTCGTTTCTCCTCGCCGATCCGTTCCGTCCGGCGTCGTCCTGCCTCCCTTATAGACAGAAGTGACGGCAGGAAGTTCCGCTTTGGCGTTGCTTTTCTGTGTGCCTGGGCCGCTCAGCCGCGCTCCGACACGAAGCAGAACGGGTCGCCGTGGGCGGCCGCGTAGCTTTCCACCACGCGTAAAAAGGCGAGCGCCGCATGCGAGAGCACCGCCTCCCGGCGGTACACCAGCCGAAGTTTGCGCTCCATCTCAAGCTCCGACACTTTCACGCGCACCAGCCGCCCGCTATCCAGCTCGGCTTTGGCGGTGAGCCCCGGCACCAGCGCGACCCCGTTGCCCATCTCCACGAAGCGCTTGATGGCCTCCAGCGAAGGGAGCTCCACCGGCATGTGCAGCGGTGTTTTGTGCCGTTGAAAGGCCTGGATCACCTTTTGCCGCTGCGGCGACGGAACGTTGTGCGCGATAAATGTCTGCGTTCCCAGCTGCCGGATGGATACTTTGCCGGCCCTGGCCAGCCGGTGCTGCGGGTTGACCACAAACGCCAGCTCGTCGCGGTACACCACCGTGGATCGGACGGCTGGGTCGTCTGGACGGAACGACACCACGCCCAACTCGACGGCGTGGGACAGGATCTCGTCCGAGATACGGCTTGCCAGAGATCGCTGGACAGCGATCTTAATCTGGGGACTGCGGCGGCGGAACTCGTCCAGCAGCGGCAGCAGGTAGAGACACGTGTATTCGTTGGCGGCGACACTCAGTCGTCCCGTGTGCAGCGCCCGCAGCTCACTGAGCGCGGTGGTCGCTGCGCCTCGCAGGTTGAGCAGCTTATGGGCGTATTCCAGAAGCACTGTCCCGGCGTCGGTGAGCGCCCCATCGCGCGAGCTCCGCTCAAAGAGCATCTCCCCCAGCTCCGCTTCCAATTTTGCAATGGCCTGGCTCACGGCGGGTTGGGTGCGGTGCAGACGTGCCGCAGCCCGCGAGAAGCTGCGCTCTTCGGCCACGGCCACAAACGTTTCCATCTGTAAAAGGTCCACGGAAGTCTCCGGCCGTGTTATCGATTGATGCGTGTATCAATTTTTCTGATACCAACACGAGATCGCATAATAGCTCGTTATGATGGGACTGCGTCCAGAGGACCTGATCCCCATGCCTGCTGAGAACCACATCGTCTTCTTCGACACGACCCTCCGAGACGGTGAGCAGTCACCGGGATGCACCATGCATCTGGACGAAAAGATCCGCATGGTTCATGCGCTGGCAGCGCTGGGCGTCGACCTCATTGAGGCTGGATTCCCGATCGCGTCCGACGGTGACTTCCGGGCGGTGCAAACGATCTCAACCGAAATCGGCACCGGCCGCAATGCGCCCCGCATCGCGGCGCTTGCGCGTTGCAAGCAGGCCGACATTGAAGCCGCCGCGCGCGCCGTCGAGCCCGCCAACGCGAACCGCATCCACACCTTTCTGTCCACCTCGGACCTGCATCTCGCGGCGAAGCTGAAGATCACGCGCACGGAAGCGATCGACCAGATTGCGTCGATGGTGGCGCTTGCCCGTACGTATGCGGATGATGTCGAGTTTTCGCCGGAAGACGCCACCCGCACAGATCCCGACTTTCTGGTGGAGGTGTGCGAGGTCGCCATCGAGGCCGGAGCGACGACCCTGAACCTTCCCGACACAGTTGGTTACTGCACGCCGGAAGACTACGGCGCCATGTTCGGCAACGTGCGCCAGCGCGTAAAAGGCGTGGACAACATCACACTTTCCGCGCATTGCCATGACGACCTTGGCCTAGCGGTCGCCAACTCTCTGGCCGCCATCGCCGCCGGTGCGCGGCAGGTAGAGTGCGCCATCAATGGCATCGGCGAGCGCGCCGGCAATACCGCTCTTGAAGAGCTTGCGGCAGTACTCACCGTTCGTCGCGACCGGCTTCCGTACACCCACTCCATCCAGATGCAGCACCTCTATCCCACCTCGCAGCTGCTTACGAGTTGCATTTCCTTTGGCGCCGCACCCAACAAGGCCATCGTTGGCGCAAATGCGTTTGCTCACGCCGCCGGGATTCACCAGCACGGCATGATGGCCAATCCGCTCACCTACGAAATCATGACCCCGGAGTCGGTCGGCGCCCCCAAAAGCTCCCTCGTCCTCGGCAAACATTCTGGCCGACGCGCGCTCGAGCAGCGCCTCACCGAACTTGGCCACCCGCTCTCGAAGGACGAACTCAACGAGGTTTACCACCGCTTCACAACCCTTGCTGACCACAAGAAAACGATTTATGACCAGGACCTGCTTGCCCTGCTGAAATCCCACACAACACAGGTTGCCACACTCGTCTGACCCGGCACACCGACGCGCGCAGAGACGAGCTTCGTCACAGCTTCGGCCTGAGCAGCGGGCGCAGAATGTGGCTGAAACCGACCACAACGTCCACCGTGACTTAGCACGGCGACCAGAAGGAAGTAAGAACCTGATGAAGTTACACATCGCAGTTCTTGCCGGAGACGGTATCGGTCCGGAGGTCACCCGTGAGGCCACCTCGGTCCTCAAGGCCGTTGCTGAGTTCGGCGGCCATGACTTCACTTTTACCGAGGCCCTGATCGGCGGCGTAGCCATCACTGCCGAAGGCACACCACTGCCTGCGAGGACGCTCGAAATCGCCCTCAGCTCCGAGGCGGTTCTGCTCGGCGCTGTCGGGGACAACAAGTTCAACGCGCTTCCTCCATCGCAGCGCCCCGAAGCCGGTCTGCTGCAGATCCGGCAGCACCTGGGCGGCTTTGCCAACTTGCGTCCCTCGATCGCCTACGCATCGCTCGCTGCAAGCTCCCCGCTTCGGCCTGAGATCGTCGACGGCGCCGACATCCTTTTTGTTCGCGAGCTCCTTGGTGGTCTTTACTTCGGCGAGCCCCGCTGGTGGAACAGGTCCGCCGACGCACCCGGCCACGGCGAAGCGATCAACACCATGCGCTACACCACGGACGAAGTCATGCGCGTCGCCCGCATTGCCTTTGAGCTCGCTCAGAGCCGCCGCAAGAAGCTGACCTCCGTCGACAAGGCGAACGTTCTTGAGTGCTCTCAACTTTGGCGCGCCGCTGTCGACGCGGTCGCCCGTGAGTTCCCCGACGTCCAGGTCGAGCACCAGTTCGTCGACTCCATGGCCATGCACCTGATGAATCGTCCGCGCGACTATGACGTGGTGCTCACGGAAAATCTGTTCGGCGATATTCTGTCGGACGAGTCCGGGGTCATTACCGGCTCGCTCGGCATGCTGCCTTCTGCGACGTTAGGCGGCAAAGTGAACCTGTACGAGCCGGTTCACGGCTCCGCCCCCGACATCGCCGGCCAGGGCAAGGCAAACCCGCTCGGCGCCATTCTCACCGCCGCCATGCTGCTGCGCCACTCCGGGCGGCTCGAGCAGGAAGCCGTCGCTATCGAAGCCGCCGTCACCCAGGTTCTCGACGAGGGTCATCGGACCCCGGACATCGCTCGCGGAAGCACCACTGTCACCACGCAGCAGATGGGACAGTTCGTCCATCAGGCGCTTACCCAGGCGATCAATCGCCAGCACTCCCTGCATGCCGTCTAACCTATGCCGCCTACGCGCTCCGATACGGACTTCCGCAATAAGGTGCTGATCGTCAACAGCAGCATCTTCGTCGCGCTCCTGATCCAGTTTTGGCGTGGCCGTCCACTCGCCGCCATCTTGCTCACCGGCGTCGTCATGGTCGTCCTCGTTAATGCCGTTCTGATGCTTGCAGGCAAGCCCCGACCGAAGCTCTAAGCTAAACCATGCGTCCCAGTTCCCTCCATCTCGTTGCCTGTCTCCTGCTCCTTGCTGGCGCGGCGAGCGCAGCCGCACAGGCTCAGGATGAGGCGCCCGCCCAGATCCACACACCCACCCTCAACCCTCATCACAGACACCGCGCCGAAGATCTTTCCTGGCTCTGGCACTATGCGGAGCCCGCGCCAGCCGGACGGCAGAACGAGCTGGTCGCGGACGCAAACTTCAAGCCCTTCCTCAAGGCAAATCTTACCGCCCCCCAGTCCTTCTGGGGTCCGGAGCCGCTCGCCGACGTCGCTCGCGAGTTCCTCAGCGTTCCCGGAGCTGTCCTCGCCGACAGCAACCGCTACCTCTCGATTGACGGCTGCGTCCCACACTTCTGCCCAGATCGGGGCCTTCTCTGGATCGACACCGGCACTTCACAGCCACTCACCGTCTTCGCCGCCATCGACTGGATCAAGGACAACCGCGCCACCACGGAGCCCGGCTCCGCCTACACCCTCTGGCTCTTTCCCTCGCGTCCACTCAACCCCACCCATCTTCCCGCTGCCCTCCTTCAGAGCCTCACCCGCTGGACCAACCAACCCAGCTCCGGCGCGAAGGAACTCCAGAACATTACTCGCGTTTTTCTGGTCGATCCCGATGGCACACCACGAACCATCGCTCCTGCTACAGCCGGCGCGCACAACACCCTTCCTGCCGAAACCACCGACGAGGGACGTTCGAAGCCATGAGCACGCGACGTTCAACGCCCACCGCAAGCATGCGACCGCACCTCGTCGCCACCTTCGCCGGCTGCCTCGCTCTCCTTCTCGCATCTCCTGCCCAGGCATCGACACGCGCGACTCCTCGAGCCAACGCCGCCTGGGTGCGTACCTTTGCCGCGCCGTATACCCCGTCGCGGAACAGTGGTATCGGCAACGGGTCCTCGCTGAACTGGGATCCCCGGTTCAACGCTCTGCTGAGATCCTCCCTCCCGCAGCGCCAGTGGTTCTGGTACGACCACAACCGCCTCGTTTCAACTGCCGATCTCATCCACACCTTCCTCGGTGTGACCGGAAACACCATCCTCGACGACAACCGCTATGTCACGACAGACGGCTGCGTGCAGCACCTCTGTGACGCCACGTGGGGCATGCTCTGGATCGATACCGCGAGCCGCCCTCCGGCCCTGATCTTCGTCGGCAACACCATGGTCGGTGGAGATGAGCCGACGGGGGAACACCTTTGGCTCTTCACCAGCTCGAAGCTCGACGGGCAGCACCTCCCACCGCCGTTTCTCTTGAGCCTCCGCCGATGGCTCGAAGCCGTAGATTGGCCCGGCGAACCAGGAGCGGATCGCCACCGCAGTCAGCTCCACTTCGACCTCGTCACCATCGTCCAGCCCAGCGGGGTCCAGGAAGACATGTCCCCGGCAACCCTGCACCTCGAAACACCCCCAACTGGAGCAAAGCCATGAGCACCACTCCCCGCACCATGTTCGAAAAAGTCTGGCAGCAGCACCTCGTTGCCGAGCCCGCTGGCGAACCGTCCCTCATCTACATCGACCTCCACCTCGTCCACGAGGTCACCAGCCCGCAGGCCTTCGAAGGTCTTCGCCTCGCCGACCGCACCCTCCGCCGCCCCGATCGCCACCTCGCCACCGTCGACCACAACGTACCCACCTCCAGCGTTCAAGATCGACTCCTGATCGCGGACGATATTGCAGCCCGTCAGGTCGACGCCCTCCGCCGCAACTGCCACGAGTTTGGCGTCGAACTCTTCGACGTCCAGCACGCCTCGCAGGGCATCGTCCATATGATCGGCCCCGAGCTCGGCGCGACCAAGCCCGGTATGACGATCGTCTGCGGTGACTCCCACACATCCACCCATGGCGCGTTTGGTGCTTTGGCCTTCGGTATCGGCACAAGCGAAGTCGAGCACGTCATGGCCACCCAGACCCTCCCGCAAGCCAAACCCAAAACCTTCCGCATCAACGTCGAAGGCGACCTCCCCTTCGGCGTCACCGCGAAGGACATCATCCTCGACATCATCGGTCGCATCGGGACGGACGGCGCGACCGGCTACGTCGTCGAGTACGCCGGCTCCGCCATCCGCGCTCTCTCCATGGAAGGCCGCATGACCGTCTGCAACATGAGCATCGAAGCCGGTGCCCGCGCCGGCATGATCGCGCCCGACGACACCACCTTCGCCTACCTCAAAGGCCGCCGCTTCTCCCCATCCGGCCCGCTCCACCACAGTGCCTCCGCCGCCGGCGCGTCTGTCGCGTCTGAATCCGTCATCAGCTCCGCCGAGCTCGCCTCGCCGGCCGCCCACGATGACGCCTGGGAGGCCGCCGTCGCCCACTGGCGCACATACGTAACCGACGAGGGCGCAATCTTCGACCGCGAGCTCACCATCGACGCCACCACGCTCGCGCCGCGTGTCACCTGGGGCACGTCTCCCGGCATGGTCACTTCCATCGACGCTCGCGTCCCATCGCCCGAAGACGCCCTCTCCGACGCCGACCGCAAATCCTTCGCCCGCGCCTTCGAGTACATGGACCTCACCCCCGGAACCCCCATCGAGGACATCCCCGTCGACGTCGTCTTCCTCGGCTCCTGCACCAACGCCCGCATCGAAGACCTCCGCGCCGCCGCGCAGGTCATCCGCGGCCACCACGTCGCCACCACTGTCCGCGCCATGGTCGTTCCCGGCTCGCAACTCGTCAAACGCCAGGCCGAAGCCGAAGGCCTCGACCAGCTCTTCCTCTCCGCGGGCTTCGAGTGGCGCGAGCCCGGCTGCTCCATGTGCCTCGGCATGAACCCCGACATCCTCGCCCCCGGCGAGCGCTGCGCCAGCACCTCCAACCGCAACTTCGAAGGCCGACAGGGCCGCGGCGGACGCACCCACCTGCTCTCCCCGGTGATGGCTGCCGCGGCCGCCATCACCGGCCACCTCACCGACGTTCGCACCTGGAACACACCAACCGCGAACTCGACCGCAGCCACGCCTGCACCATCGCTCGACCTCAACCAGATGCTCGTCGAAGGAGGCTCCCGCTGATGCGACCCATCAACATCCTCACCTCCACCGCCGCCCCGCTCCCCCTGCCCAACATCGACACCGACCAGATCATCCCCAAGCAGTTCCTCAAGCGCATTGAGCGCACCGGCTACGGCGACTTCCTCTTCTTCGACTGGCGCCGCATCCAGGAAGGTCCAGCCGCCGGCCAGCCCGACCCCAACTTCGTCCTTAACAAACCCGAGTACGCCGGCGCCCAAATCCTCCTCGCCGAGAAAAACTTCGGCTGCGGCTCCTCCCGCGAGCACGCCGCCTGGGCCATCAATCAGTTCGGCTTCCGCGCCGTCATCGCTCCGTCTTTCGCCGACATCTTCTTCTCCAACGCCGGCAAAAACGGCATGGTCCTCGCCCGCCTCACCGAGGCCGAAGTCGAAACCCTCATCGCTCGCTCCACCGCCAACCCCCAGCACCAGATCACCCTCAACCTCGAAGCCCAAACCGTCACCGACGACGGCGGCTTCCACGCCACCTTCGAGATCGACCCCTTTCGCAAGGACTGCCTCCTCAACGGCCTCGACGACATCGGCCTCACCCTCCGCCACGCCGCCGACCTCGACCGCTACGAACAACACCACAACCCCGAATTCTGGCTCGCCCCGAAAGCCGCGGCCAACCTATGACACGCCTCGCCAGCCAACTCGCATCTGTAACCTTTCTGGGCACATACCTTAACCTCGCGCTCGCACAAACACCCGCGCCCGCCAGCGCCCCGCTCCCCGCTGCCCTGACGGCCGCCCACAAGCTCTTCCTCGGCAACGCCGGCGATCAGGAAAACGCCGACTGCCTCCGCGCCTACACCGCTTTCTACTCTGACCTGACGAAACTCACCCGCTTCACCCTCACCCCAACCCCCGCAGAGGCCGATCTCATCCTCGAAATGCACTACGAACTCACCCCCGGCCAGACCGCCGGCCACGACGACCCGCGCCGCTTCCGCGTCCTCATCCTCGATCCCGGCACCCACGTCGTCCTCTGGTCGATCACCGAACGCACCAACTACGCCGTCTTCCAGAAGAACCGCGACCGAAACCTCGACGAAATGGTCGACCATCTCGCTGCCGACTTCGACGCCCTCACCTCCGCGCAGCCACCCAACAACAACTCCCGCACCCAGCACGGCCTCACCCACTAAGCACCCCCGCATAAAGGAACGCATGCCCACCGTCCCCGGAAAAGCAAACTCCATCGCCCTCACCGAAGGCCCCAACCGCGCCGCCGCCCGCTCCTACTTCCGCTCCGTCGGCTTCTCGCGCGAAGACCTCAGCAAACCCATCATCGGCGTCGCCAACACCTGGACCGAGATCGGCCCCTGCAACTTCCATCTCCGCGAGGTCGCCAAGGCCGTCAAGCAAGGCATCCGCGACGCCGGCGGAACCCCCATGGAGTTCAACACCGTCACCATTCACGACGGCATCACCATGGGCACCGAAGGCATGAAAGCGTCTCTGATCTCCCGAGAGGTGATCGCCGACAGCATCGAACTCGTCACCCGCGGCAACTCCTTCGACGGCCTCGTCTGCATCGCCGGCTGCGACAAAAACATGCCCGCCGCCATCATGGCCCTCGCTAGGCTCGACATCCCCGGCCTCATGCTCTACGGCGGCTCCATCGCCCCCGGCAAGCTCCCCCAGCCCGACGGCTCCACTAAGGAAATCACGATCCTGCAGGTCTTCGAAGGCATGGGATCGCACGCGGCCGGAAAGATAAACGATGCCGAGCTCGAGCAGCTCGAAGCCTCCGCCTGCCCCGGCCCTGGAGCCTGCGGCGGCCAGTTCACCGCCAACACCATGGCCATGGCCGGCGAGTTCCTCGGCATCTCCCCCATCGAAATCACCGGCGTCCCCGCCATGTCACCCAACAAGGCCATCGCCAGCCGCGAAGCCGGCCGCCTCGTCATGGACCTCGTCCGCAAAGGGGTCAAGCCCTCCCACATCCTCACCCGCGAGTCCATCGAAAACGCCATCACCGCCGTCGCCGCATCCGGCGGCTCCACCAACGCCGTCCTCCACCTCCTCGCCATCGCCCACGAGCTGAACATCCCCCTCTCGATGGAAGACTTCGACCGCATCTCCGACCGCACCCCCTTCATCTGCGACCTCTCCCCCGGTGGCAAATACGCCGCCAAGGACTACCAGGAGGCCGGCGGCTCCCGCCTCCTCGCCCATCGCCTCATCGAGCGCAACCAGCTCCACGACACCCCCACCGTCACCGGCAAATCTCTCCACAAAGAAGCCGCGGCCGCCGAAGAAACCCCCGGCCAGCAGGTCATCCTCCCCTGGTCCGCCCCCCTCAAACCCACCGGCGGCCTTGTCATCCTGCGCGGCAACCTCGCCCCCGAAGGCTGCGTCGTCAAGGTCGCCGGCCACGAGCGCCTTCACCACACCGGACCGGCCCGCGTCTTCGACTCCGAAGACCTCTGCCACGCCGCAGTCGAGCGCGGCGAGATCAACCCCAACGACGTCCTCGTCATCCGCTACGAAGGCCCCCGCGGCGGCCCCGGCATGCGCGAAATGCTCGCCGTCACCGCCGCCATCAAGGGCATCCCCGAGCTCTCCGACACCGTCGCCCTCCTCACCGACGGCCGCTTCTCCGGAGCCACCCGCGGCCTCATGGCCGGCCACGTCGCCCCCGAAGCCCAGCTCGGCGGACCCATCGCCGCCGTCCACGAAGGCGACACCATCACCTTCGACATCCCTAACCGCACCCTCACCCTCAACATCCCCGACGACGAACTCACCGGTCGCCTCGCCACCTTGACCCCACCGCCACCCCGCTACCAACGAGGCGTCTTCGCCAAATACGCCAGCAGCGTCTCAAGCGCCAGCCAAGGCGCAGTCACTACCTAGCGAGGACTAGGCAACCAATGTTTGTACCTCCCAATGTGCAATGGTTCATCGCCGTTCAGGTGGAAGAGTTTCAAGTTGAAGGAGAACCGAGAACCTTGTGTATCTCAACAGCATTTTAGTTAAGGCGTATTCAGCGGAAACGGCTTACACCAGAGCCTTAGAAATCTGTGCGCAAAGTAATCAAGAGTACCTCAATCCGGACGGTAAGTTGGTTGCGTGCAGATTCAGGGGTCTAGCTGATCTCTTTCCTATCCACGACGATCTCGAAGACGGCGCTGAACTTTCGTTCACAAGTCTTGGAACTGTAAGCGCCGAAGAAATCTCCACGATTGTTCGCGCAAAGGGTGACTTGGATTTATTCCATACAAATATGCAGGAGGCGCAGCAATGACCAACCAACATCCCACCCTCACCGGAGCCGAAATCCTCTGGGCGACCCTAGCCGGCGAAGGCACTACCACCGTCTTCGGCTACCCCGGCGGCGCCATCCTCCCCATCTACGACGCCCTCCGCAAATTCCCCACCATCCATCACGTCCTGGTCCGCCACGAGCAGGGCGCCTCCCACATGGCCGACGGCTACGCCCGCGCGTCCGGCCGCGTAGGCGTCTGCATGGCTACCTCCGGCCCCGGCGCGACCAACCTCGTCACCGGCCTGGCGACAGCGATGCTCGACTCGATCCCCATCGTCGCCATCACCGGCCAGGTCTCGTCCAAAGTCCTCGGCTCCGACGCCTTCCAGGAAGTCGACATTACCGGCATCACCCTCCCCATCACCAAGCACAACTTCCTCGTCACCCGCGCCGAAGACATCGCCCCCGCCGTCCGCCTCGCCTTCCAGATCGCCCAGCAAGGACGCCCCGGCCCCGTCCTCGTCGACATCACCAAAGACGCCCAGCAGGCCACCGCGCCATTCTCCTTCGAGGCCGCCGCGCCCACGCCCCACCGCCCGCACCCCATGCTCCGCGCCGAATCAAGCGCCATCCGCGACGCCGTCGCCCTCATCCAGCAGTCCACCAAACCCGTCATCCTCGCGGGTCACGGCATCACCCAGTCCTCTGCCGAAGCCGAAGTCATCCGCTTCGCCGAAGCCCACGGCATCCCCGTCGCCAGCACGCTGCTCGGCCTCGGCTCCTTCCCCGCCGCACATCCCCTCCACCTCGGCATGATGGGCATGCACGGCGAGTCCTGGGTCAACCAGGCCATCCAGGAAGCCGACCTCCTCATCGCCATGGGTATGCGCTTCGACGACCGCGTCACCGGCAACCTTCTCCACTACGCCCCCAACGCAAAAAAGATCCACATCGAAATCGATCCCTCCGAAATCAACAAAAACGTCAAGGTCGACATTGCCCTCATCGGAGACCTCAAACAAATCCTCCAAACCCTCAAGCCCCTCCTCGCCACCAATGATGTGTCATCTCGACCGGAGCGAAGCGGAGTGGAGAGACCTGCAGGGCAACCCGCCACCAACGCCCGGGTGCCCCATTCATCGCAGTCTCACCGCGATGAGTGGGACGTAAACCGCTCGCGCACCGCCCCCTGGCTCACCCACATCAACAAATCAAAAGGCACCGCCTCCGTCCGCGACATTGTCAACCTCCCCGACAACGGCCACCTCTACGCCGCCCACGTCATCAACGACATCTGGCGCGAAGCCATCGCCGCCGGCCGAGAAAAAGACACGATCATCGTTACAGATGTCGGACAGCACCAGATGTGGGAGGCGCAATACTTCAAACACGAAGCCCCCCGCACCCTCATCACCTCCGGCGGCCTCGGCACCATGGGCTTCGCCCTCCCCGCCGCCATCGGCGCCAAGTTCGCCCAGCCCGAAAAAGACGTCTGGGTCATCGCCGGCGATGGCGGCTTCCAGATGACCGCCGCCGAGCTCTCCACGGTCGTCCAGGAAGGCATCGCGCTCAACATCGCCGTCATCAACAACGGCTTCCTCGGCATGGTCCGCCAGTGGCAGGAGACCTTCTACGACAAAAACTACTCCGCCAGCCCCATCCTCTCGCCCAACTTCGTCCTCCTAGCCGCCGCTCACGGCATCGAAGGCGCCCACGTCGCTGATCGTAGGAACGTGACCCCCACCGTCACAAAATCTCGCACCAGCGGCCGCCCGTTCCTCATCAACTTCCAGGTCGAAAAAGAAGACGGCGTCTACCCCATGATCGCCCCCGGAGCCGCCTTACACGAAATGACCCGCCGCCCCCACCAAAACCCCCTACTTGAAACCGCCGAGGACTAGCACGATGCGCTACGTCGCATTCTTAATTTCATTCGTCATGTGCCTTGCGGTACCGATCTCAGGGCAAGAAATCACGATCCATGTCCTTGATGGCCGCAATGGAAAACCTCTGCCGAACGCCAAGGTTGGGCTCTCAACCGTTCATGAATACCAACTCTCGCCCGTGAATGTCGCCGTCAAACCTCGCGGAGCCGATTATGTCGTTCTGTTGCCCCATGAAATCCTCGCTTTTGAACTCGGCTATGTGAGCCTGGGCACCAGACAATTTCGCACGTGTACCAATCTGCGAAATGGTGACCTGTCTGAGGTCGCAAAGATCGTTCAAACAGGTATCGCACTTCCTGACGAATGCAAAATGGCGATCTCTGTTCCTACAAAACCTGGGGAAATCACGTTTTTCGTTCGCCCGTTGACTGCCGGCGAAATCTTCGGCAACTGGTGGGCAGGCGCTTTCAACGGGTAACGAACTCGGCTGATTGCGATGGTCCCTGATAGGGAGGATTGCCCCAGAACTGTCATCACAATGCCCAAACCCCACCAACTCGCCACTCCCCCGCCTCCTCCTCCATGGCACGCCCCTCACCCCCGCAAATACCAGGGCACATTGATCACCACAATCCGCCGGTTCCCCTGCATCAGCAGCAGCGCTTTCAGCACCGTAGACCGATGATTATGTAACAGGTACTGATACCATCGGGACGCGACCAGTTCCGGAACAACGACCGCGACCTTCCGGTCTGGAGCCTGTCGCTCCGCATCCAGGACGTAGTTCAAAATCGGCGACGTGATAAACCGAAAGGGCGAAGGAACAGACACCACCTTTGGCGCCGTTACGCCGCAGCTCGCTGAAGCCTTGTCCAGCTCCTGCTGCCAGTGCTCCGCTATCTCCTGCCCGTGTTCCTCCGGGCCCTCCACATGCAGCACCTGCACCTCCGGCGTCAGCGAGCAGGCAAACTGTACCGCCGCCTCCGTCGTCCGGTTCCACGAAGCAACCGGAACGATCGCAATCAACGGCGCCGACGGAGCCGCGAGGCTCAGTCCCGTAATCTCGGTATCCTGTTGCACCCGCACATAATGCCGGTGCACCGCATGCATGATTACGATCAGCACCGGAATCACCAGCACCGTGATCCACGCGCCCTCCACAAACTTCGCCAGCAACACAATCACCACCGTGCACCCGGTCGCCACCGCGCCCAGTCCGTTGATCCCCATGTACAGCTTTGCGTTCTTCCCGCCCGTCCGCCGCCAGTGCATCACCATGCCCGCCTGCGACAACGTAAACGCCCCAAACGCGCCAATTGCAAACAACGGAATCAGGCGGTCGGTCACCCCGCCAAACCCGACCAGCAGCAGCGCCGACAAAATCGCGAGCACCAAAATCCCTTCCGTGTACACCAACCGCCGACCTCGAATCGCGAAAAACTTGGGTAGGTAGCCATCCTCCGCGATCGCCCGGCACAGCCGAGGAAAATCCGCAAACGCCGTGTTCGCCGAAAGCGACAGCACCGTCAACACCGAGGCAATCGTCAGGTAGTACACGACACCCCGCCCCGCCACCGCCGCCGTCACCATCGAAAGCAGGCTCTGGTACCCCGGCTTCCCCGGATCCGTCGCCACAATCCCGTACACCCGCGTCAGGTGCGCAATCCCCGCCAACAATACCCCAAGCAGCACCACAATCACCGTCAGCGTTCGCCGCGCCGTCTGCGTGCTCGGCTCCTTGAATGCCATCACGCCGTTCGATACCGCTTCCACGCCCGTCAGCGCCGTACATCCACTCGCAAACGCCCGGATCAGCAGCCACGCGCCCACCGCCTCGATCGCATGCGTCGACGGCACCGGCGGCGCGACCACCGGCCGCGGATGCCCACCTGACAGCAGCGCCTGCACCTCACCCCATCCAATCACTCCCAGCAGACACACGATGAAAAGCACCGTCGGCGCCAGGTACAGCACGCCGCTCTCTCGAGCTCCACGCAGGCTGATGACCGTCAGGATCAACAAAATCACAAGGCAGAGCTCCAGCGTATGCGGCACCAGCTTCGGCACCGCTGACACCAGCGCCCCCACCCCCGTCGATATCCCCACCCCCACATCCAGCAGGTAGTCCACCATCAGCGACGCCGCCGCCAGCAGGCCCAGACCCCGCCCCAGGTTCTCACTCGCCACCGTGTAGGACCCGCCCCCATGCGGGTACGCATCGATCGTCTGCCGGTAAGAAAAGAACACGATCGCCAGCAGCACGATGATCGTCAGGCTGATTGGCATTACATACGCCAGTCCAGCCGCGGCCGCCGGAATCAAAATCGTCAGCGCCGCCTCCGGCCCGTACGCCGCCGACCCCAACGCATCTAGACCAAACGTCGGAACTCCCGCAACCACACCCACCCGCTGCTCCGCATCCTCCTCCGACGCCAAAGGCTTTCCTAAAAGCACATCCACGAGAGACATGCGATCTCAGATGCACGCTGGCTCACGCAGCACGTCCACCGGCAGCAATCTCCCACCGATCGCGTCGCACCCCACCACCGCATCCCTTAGACTGGCATCACCCATGCTCCACACCTTTGTCGCCCTCGTCCAAGACAAACCCGGCGTCCTTACGCGCGTCGCGTCCCTCTTCCGCCGCCTCAATCTCAACATCGTTTCCCTCACCGTCGGCGAGTCTGAGCGCCCCGACACCTCCCGCATGACCATCGTCTGCGAGGCGCCCGAGCACGCTGCGCACCGCATCCGTGCGTCCCTCTACAAGCTCGAAACCACCGTCGACGTCGACGAGGTCAACCGCACCGACGCCGTCGTCCGTGAGCTCTGCCTCATCAAGGTCGCCGCCGGCCCCAGCGCCCGCGGCACCGAACGAGACGCCCCGCTCGGCATCCAGGCCCGCTCGCACGTCTTTGAGCTTGCCAACGTCTTCCGCGCCCGCGTCGTCGACCTCGCCCCCGAGTCCATCATGCTCGAAATGACCGGCTCCGCCTCCAAGATCGAAGGCCTCCTCCAGGTCCTCCGTGAGTCCCGCTACACCGTCCTCGAAGTCTCCCGCACCGGCCGCATGGCCATGCGCCGCGGCCACCACACCTCCCGTGTCCTCAAAGCCCTCGGCACCAACACCCCCACCTCCCCCACCCTCCACGACGGCCCCGACTTCACCCAACCCCCCGCAGACGAGTTCCTCGAAAATCAGTTCCCGGACGTCCACGAAGAAGAGATTTGACCGATTGAAGTGAAACAACAGAAAGCAGAGACCACCATGGCAAAGACCTACCACGACCAAGACGCAGACCTTTCCCTCATCCAGGCCAAGAAAGTCGCCATCATCGGCTACGGCTCCCAGGGCCACGCCCACGCGCTCAACCTCAAAGACTCCGGCGTTGAGGTTAAGGTCGGCCTCCGCCCCGACTCCCCCTCCGCGAAGAAGGCCGCCAACGTCGGCCTCGAAGTCCTCCCCGTCGCCGAAGCCGCCAAGTGGGCCGACGTCATCATGGTCCTCGTCCCCGACCAGACCGCCGCCAAGGTCTACCACGCCGACATCGAACCCAACCTTGCGGAGGGCAAGACCCTCATGTTCGCCCACGGATTCAACATCCGCTTCCGCACCATCACCCCGCCCACCTCGATCGACGTAAGCCTCGTCGCTCCCAAAGCCCCCGGCCACCGTGTCCGCGAAGTCTTCACCGAGGGCGGCGGCGTTCCCGGCCTCGTCGCCGTCGAGCAGGACGCTAGCGGCGATGCCTTAGCTCTCGCCCTCTCCTATGCCAAAGGCATCGGCTGCACCCGCGCCGGCGTGCTCCAAACCACCTTCACCGAGGAGACCGAAACCGACCTCTTCGGCGAGCAAGCCGTCTTATGTGGAGGAACGGCAGCTCTGGTCAAGGCGGGCTTTGAAACCCTCACCGAGGCCGGCTACCAGCCCGAGCTCGCCTACTTCGAGGTCCTCCACGAACTCAAGCTCATCGTCGACCTCATGTATCGCGGCGGCCTCGAGTACATGCGCCACTCCATCTCCGACACCGCCGAGTGGGGCGACTACATCGCCGGCCCACGCATCGTCACCCCTGACGTCAAGGCCGCTATGAAGTCCCTCCTGAATGACATCCAGGACGGCTCCTTCGCCAGGCGCTTCATCGAAGACCAGAACTCCGGCCGCAAGGAGTTCCAACGATTCCGCGACCAGGATCGCCAGCACCCCATCGAAAAGGTCGGCGCCGATCTCCGCAAAGGCATGCCCTTCCTCGACCCCGTCAAGGTCGAAAACGGCGCCGTCGTCAAGGCCTGAAGGTGCCACCCAAGGGCTGGCGCTGGATCAGAGCGCCAGCCCCTTGAAAAATCCCGTATGAACGACCCCACCCTTGCCGCTACCGACCTGATCGCCTGGAACGATGTCTCGGCCCAGCATTGGCATCGCTTTGCCACGGCCCACCCCGATCTGCTCGATCTCCCCTGCGACATCCCCGAATCCGGAACCGCAGCCCATCTGCTCCAGCACGTCGTGGCCGTCGAACTCCGCTACGCCCAGCGACTCGCGTCCCAACCTGAAACCGAATACAGCGACATCCCGTGCGGCACAGCGGACGAACTCTTCGCCACTCACGACCACGCCCTCGCTCTCATCCGGCCCATGCTCGCGGACCCTGCCTTTGACTGGAATCAGGAGCTCGCATTCACCACCATCAGCCGAGGCCGCCTGCGAGCATCCCGTCACGTCATCCTGGTCCACACGCTCATGCACAGCATCCGCCACTACGCTCAGCTCGCCACCCTCGCTCGCCAGCACGGGCTCAGGCCAGACTGGCCCATGGACTTCCTCTTCCTTTCCGCAACACCGGCCTGAAGCACAGGATGCCCGCTCACCAGACCATACCGCGAGCATCCCACCCACATGCGCTACCTCCTTCCCTTCGCGCTTTTCTTCATGACCACCCCGATCCCCGCCCTGACCCAAACACCCCCCACCACCCTCGCCGCCCTCCGCGACCATTTCCGTCCTCTGCTCATCTTCGCCGCCACCCCGGACGACCCCGGCCTCCGCGCACAACTCACGCGCCTTCACGACGACGCTGTCGGACTCGCCGAGCGTGACGTTCTCGTCATCGCCGTTCCTTACAAAACCCCGTCTCCCACCGACACCACCCTTACTTCTGCCGACGCAGAAACCGCCCGCCGTCGCTTCAACATCGCGCCCAATGACTTCGCCGTTCTCCTGCTCGGCAAAGACGGCGGTGAGAAGCTGCGCTTCCACAAACCCGTCCCCTTCTCCAAATTCCGCGACACCATCGATGGCATGCCCATGCGCCAGCAGGAAATGAAGCAGCACATCCATTCGTAATCATGGGTCGCGCTACTGGGGTATAAACTAGTGGTTCGTATGGGTGACCAGAGATTTACCCCACCCTTGAAACATGTCCCCGCCCTCGATGGCATTCGCGGTGTTGCCATCCTGCTTGTCCTTGGTTTTCACCTTCTCTGGTCTAACTGGGTCACTGGGTCGCAGGTCTTGGATATCGTCGTCCGGCTCCGCTCTTCGGGCTGGATCGGCGTTGATCTCTTTTTCGCCCTTTCCGGATATCTGATTACTGGCATACTTCTCGAAACCCGCAATAATCCACAATACCTCCGTAACTTCTACGCCCGCCGGGTGCTCCGGATCTTTCCGCTTTACTATGTCGTCCTGCTTCTTCTCCTTCTCGGCTTTCACCCCAACAGCCTGGCCGCAGCACGCCCGTTCCTGATCCTTGCCACCTACCTCCAGAACACCCCCTTGTGGTGGTATGGCCACGTCCCCGGCCTGGTTGCCAACTTTACCTCTCACCTGTGGTCGCTCGCAGTCGAAGAGCAGTTCTATCTTGTCTGGCCTCTTGTGATTCTTCTTCTACCCAGTCGCCGTGCCCTGCTCTGGCTGGCTGCGGCCATCGTGGTTCTTTCCCCTGCGCTCCGCTACGTCCTGCTCACCCACGGAGCTCCGTTCCAGGCCACGTACAAGCTCACCATCTGCCGCTCCGACGGCCTCCTCGCCGGCGCCTGGCTTGCCACCGCCCTCCGCGGTCCGCAGCGTGCCACCGTTCTCCGATTCGCTCCCGTCACGCTGGTGCTCGGCATTCTCGGTTGCCTCACCATCGCCTTCACCAACGGCACCTTCGACTTCCAAAGCAGCCGCGCAGTCAATGTCTTCGCCTACTCCGCTCTTGCTGTCACCGGCACCTCGCTCATCGCGGTCGCGCTCTCGCCGTCTACGTGGATCGCTCGCGGCCTCAGGTGGCGCGTCCTTCGCTTCTTCGGCCAGTACAGCTACGGCCTGTACATCTTGCACCAAATTGTCGCTGCCGCCATTGAGTACCGTTTCGGCGGTCCTCTACGCGCCACGATCCACTCAAAGATTCTCCTGCATCTGGTTTTTCCGACCATCGTGCTCGCCATCACGATCCCGGCCGCCATGTTCAGCTACCACTTCTTCGAGCGCCCCTTTCTGCGCCTGAAGCGGTTCTTCGACGCCGGATCCGCACCCCGGACACCCCGTCTCTTTCCACAGCGCCGTCCGACTTCTATCCCTACATCCGCTCACCCTCGGCCATAATGGAGCCATGGCGACTACGTCGGTGTCCCCCTTCGCACCTCCCGCAGCTGAGCCGGCGTCGGTGTCCGCTACCGTCGCCGCCCTTCGTTCCCTGCCCGTGCTCGACGGCCTGTCCGACGCGGAGTACACGTGGCTTGCCACGCACGGCCAGGTCGCCGAATGCGAGAACGACACCCTCATCTTTAAAGAGCAGCAGCCTGCCACACAGCTTCACATCCTGTTGCATGGTGAGGTGCACGTCCGCCGCAGCAACACGGGGCCCTTCGCCGTCTTCACCGGACGCGCAGGCTCCCTGACCGGAAAACTCCCATTCTCGCGCATGAAGCACTACGGCGGCGATGGCTGGGCTGTGGGCACGGTGCGCTCCCTGAACTTCGACGAATCCCTCTTTCCAGCGATGCTCGCGGCCATCCCCTCCATGGCCCAGCGCTGCGTATCCATTCTGCTCGACCGCGTGCGCGAAATTACCCGCCTCGAGCAGCAGGGCGAAAAACTGACCGCCCTCGGCAAGCTCGCCGGCAATCTGGCTCACGAGCTGAACAATCCCGCCTCTGCTGCCCAACGGACCGCCAGTACCCTGCTTTCCGATCTGAAGAGCTTCGGCGAGCTCGCCTTTCATCTCGGAACGCTCAACATGACGGCCGAGCAATACGACAGAATCGTCGCGTGGGGCAAACGCATTCGTCAGCAGCCGCGCGAAACCCTCGCCATGCCGACTTCCGACCGCGAAGATTCGCTCCTGCGCTGGCTCGCGGCCCACGAGGTACCCGAGCCTTGGACGCTCGCACCGACCTTGTCCGAGTGCTCCGTCTCCGCCGTCCAAATGGAAGAGCTCGCCGCCACGGTCCCCGGTGCAGCTCTTCCGCAAATTCTCGCCGTCTTTGCCACTTCCATGCGCGTAGAGCGGATGGCTGCGACTGTGATCGGTTCAACCAACCGCATCTTCGACCTGATCAGCGCCATCAAGGACTACTCCTACATGGACCAGGCGCCCATCCAGGACGTAGACGTCGCTCACTCTCTCGAAAACACCCTCGCGATGCTGCAATCGCGACTTTCGGGCATTACGGTCGAAACCGCCTTTGACCCCAACCTGCCACCGATCAGTGCTTACGGCAGTGAACTCAACCAGGTCTGGACCACCCTGCTCGAAAACGCGCTCGACGCGCTCGATGGCAGTGGAACACTCCGGCTCGCCACAGCCTGCGCCGGCAACATGGCGGTCGTCCAGATCTGGAACTCCGGCGGCATGATCGATCCCGCGATCCGCAATCGCATCTTCGAGCCCTTCTTCACGACCAAGGCGCCGGGAGCTGGTCTCGGCCTCGGTCTCGATACCGCGCAGCGCATCGTCAGCCGCCACTCCGGATTCATCACCGTCGAATCTCGTCCCGGAGCGACCTGTTTCCAGGTCCGCCTTCCAATCCAGCACGCTGGGGCGTATTAAGTGGACGCCAGCTGCGGCGTCACACCGCTCGTGACTGAACCAGCGCGAAGCGATCTTTCAGACGCAAGAACGGCGTCTCAAAATACCGGTAAGAACCCGCTGCCAAACCGATGGTCACCGCAAGTGCCACGGGCAGCTTCAGCCCAAACACCAGGAAGGCGTTGAGGAGGGAGCTCCCCGGTCCGGACCTCAGCCCCAGGCCGACATGCGCCATGGAGACCCCCACGGCCTCCTGCACCATTACATGAAAGACGTACAGCCCGTAGGAGATTTTCCCCAGGTACACCAGGCTCGGCGACCATCGTGCCGAAGACCGCAAAAACCCGAGAAACAGCATAAGAGTTCCCCACATCACCACCGCGCGCCCTGCCGGCAGCACCAGCCCAGAGCTCAGATGACTGCCGTCCGGCATCACAAGCAAGCCGCCGGCAAGCCACAGCAGCAGACCACCCGCCACCATCGCCGCGGACCACGCAAGCCGCTTCGGCCGCCGCTCAACGCCCACCCACAACGCCAGCAGTCCGCCTACAGGAAAGTAGGCAAACACCCATACGAACTCGCTCGAACCAAGCTTCATAAATGGTCCGCCTGGCCAGAAGGCCGCCCCTCCCAAGAGAACCGTGAGCGTCGCGCATGCCGCTGGCAACCACCGGCGTCGAAGCAGCTTCATCAGCAGTGGCCAGACTACGTAAAACTGCTCTTCACAGGAGATTGTCCACAGAACGAAAATGGGATTCCAGCGCCAGCCACGCATGGCAAACTCCCAGTTCATGAAAAAGAAGAGACCGCTGACAATCTCCCACCGAGGCATGTGAAAGTTACGCGCCACCGGCTGGAGCAGCAAACCGATCAGGAAAACGAGGAAGTACAGTGGCCAGATACGTAGAATTCTGCGGAGATAGAACAAGCCAAGATGCACGTCTCCCGTGCTCTGCCGCTCTCGCAGCAACAGTTCTGTGATCAGAAATGCACTCAGCAGAAAAAATAATCCAACGCCGTTGGCGCCCGCCCGTTGCGCCGTAAGCTGCACCAGGGATCCAATCTGCCGCATGCCTGTGTGCGTCGAAGGATCCGTGGCCGGCAGCCCATGGAGCCAGAAAACAGCTGTAAAGGCGAAAAATCGCAACACATCCAGCTGCGGCAGATAGAGCCGCCGTGCCGGTTGATGATTCAAGACTTAGGAACTCACCTCAACGCCGCGCCAGAACGCGATGTGGTGCTTCACGCTGCGAGCAGCTGGCTTCGGGTCGGGGTAGTACCATGCGGCATCCTGGTTCTCCTGGCCATCCACAAGAATGGTGTAATACCGCGCCTGCCCCTTCCAGGGGCAGTTTGAGGTGGTCGAGCTCGGTCGCAAAAACTCTCGCCGCACCGCCTCCTCGGGAAAGTAAACATTCCCCTCCACCGTTGTTGTCGCTTCGCTCTCAGCCAGAGTCTGGCCGTTCCACACTGCCTTCGCCATGAATTCCTGCCAACAAAGAACCGGGACCGGCGGCTAACGACGCCACCGGGGACCTGGGCCCCTACCTCTCGCATTTGTAACAGACGCGTGACCGAAATGGAAGCGCCCGGACCTTTCAGAACCACAGCCGACGCCGGTCAACATTCGTAGGATCAACACCTTACGCCACACTCCCAACCACGGCCGGAGTCCCCGCCGGCGTCGGCGGAAGCTCAACAGGTTTGGGTCCGTCAATCTGCCGCTCAAATCCGCAGGCCGCTCCTTCGGACCCCGCATCCTCTTCCGCCGAACCCCTCTTCTTGCGCCGTTTCGGCATCGCGTCACGATTGTTCGGGCACACCAGGTACGTCCCTTCCTTGTTCGCCACCTCCACCAGGTACAGGCTGTCTCCATTCGGGCAAGGCTCGTTCACCAGCTTCTGATTCGAGGAAAAATCACACTTCGGATAATTCACACACCCATAGAACGTGTCCCCGCGTTTCGTCTTCCGCACCGCAATGTCGCCCCCGTCCTTCGGGCACCGAACCTCCAGCAGATCCTGCTTCACATACTTGCACTTCGGGTAACCCGAGCACGCAATGAACTCGCCATACTGCCCATCTCGCTGCAACAACGGCCGTCCACACTTCGGGCACGGCTCCTCAAGCTGCACCGGCGGCTTGGACTGCACCTTCTGCGTCAATTTACGGATCGTCTTGCACGGCGGATCGTCGTTATACCCCGGGCAAGCCATAAACGGACCCCATGGCCCGTTCCGCAGCGCCATCGTCCGCCCGCAGTTATCGCAAAACTCCTCCTCCGCCTCGCCGTCCGCCGCCTGCGCGTCGGCCGAACTCAAGTCCGGCTTGGCCGCAAAGTTCTCCTTCGTGAAGTCGCACGAGATCGCCTCCGCCACGACTTTCTTGCCCTTGCCCTGCGCCTCCGCCACCGCCGCCGTCATCTGCTTCGCATCCACCACCTCCCGCGAAAACTTCAGCGCATCGTCCGTCAGCGCCTTGATCGCAAATGGAAAATGGAACGCGGCCAGCACCTTCTTCATCACTGCCTTCGAGTCCTTCTTCCACGGGCCGGCCGCGATAATCACCGGCTTCTCTTTCGTGAAGTTCGAGCACGAGTAAAAACTCCCAAACTTGCCCCACTTCAGGATCAGCGGAGCCCCGCACTTGTCGCAGATCTCCCCCGTCTTCTGCTCCATTGCCTTCACGTCTTCCATCGCGTGCTCGGCAACCTTCAGCTCTTCTTCAAGGTGCCCGTAGAAACCATTCAGCAGGTCCGTCCAGCGCTTCTCGCCACCCTCCACCGCGTCAAGCTCTCCCTCAAGCGTCGCCGTGTACCCCGGCTCGAAAATATAGGGAAAATTCTTGACCAGGAGTTCCGTGGTGACCATGCCGATCTCCGTCGGCACAAGCTTCTGCGCCATCTTCTTGACGTAATCGCGCTCCTGGATCGTGTTGATGATCGACGCATACGTCGACGGCCGGCCAATGCCCCGCTCCTCCAGCGCCTTCACCAGGCTCGCCTCATTGAATCGCGGCGGCGGCTGCGTAAACTTCTGCTGCGGATCAAGCCGCACCCGCTCCAGCTCCTGCCCATCGCTCATCTGCGGCAAACGCCGATCCGCCGATCCATCCTCGCTCGTCGCATCTTTGGCCGCTTCCACGTCGCTGTCACCGTCCGCACTTGCCGCCGCACTCCGCTGCGCCTCGACCGCCGCCTCCGCCGCGTTCTTCGCATCCCGCAGCGCCTTCGCCTTCTTCGACTTCTCTTCAAAATGCAAAAATCCGTCAAACTTCAGCACGCTCCCCGTAGTCCGGAAGTCATAGCTCGTCGCCCCAGATTTCGCCTCAATGTCCACCGTCGTCTGGTCGAACACCGCCGGCACCATCTGGCTCGAAACCGCCCTTTCCCAAACCATCCGGTACAGCCGGAACTGTTCATCGCTCAGGTACTTGCGAACCTCCTCCGGCACAAACTCCACGTGCGTCGGTCGAATCGCCTCATGCGCATCCTGCGCATCACCCTTCGTTTTGTACACGTTTTCCTTGGCCGGCAGGTACTTCGCCCCCACCTGCTTGCCCACCCACTCCCGAACTTCCGCAATCGCATCCGGGCTCATGCGCGTCGAATCCGTTCGCATGTACGTGATCAGTCCAACCGTCCCTTCCTTGCCGATCTCGATCCCCTCATACAGCCGCTGCGCCACACCCATCGTCCGCCGCACATTAAAGCCCAGCCGCCCCGCCGCATCCTGCTGCAGCTTGCTCGTTGTGTACGGCGCCTTGGGGTTCTGCCGCCGCTCCCGCCGCTCCACCGAACGCACCCGCCAAGTTGCCCGATCGAGCTGCCCCATCACCTCGTCAACCGCCTCCTGATCCGGCAGCGCATTCGACAGCCACTGCTCCTTCCCATCCGCATCGACCCCGTTCGACACACGGATCGGTTGCCCCGCCACCCCCACCATCCGCGCCGTAAACTCCCCACCCTTGCCCGGCGTCAGGGCCGCATCAACATTCCAGTACTCGACCGGGTTGAAGGCGTTGATCTCCCGCTCGCGTTCCACGATCAGCCGCAGTGCCACCGTTTGCACCCGCCCCGCGCTCAACCCCCGCTTCACCTTGTCCCACAGCAGCGGCGAAATCTGATACCCCACCAGACGATCCAGCACGCGCCGCGTCTGCTGCGCATCCACCAGGTTCTCGTCCACATCCCGCGCGTTCTGAAATGCCGCCCGCACCGCTTTCTGCGTGATCTCGTTAAACGTCACTCGCTGCAGCGTTCCTCCCTTCTTCATCGAAGGCAGCAGCTGCATCTTCAGGTGCGCCGCAATCGCCTCCCCCTCGCGATCCGGATCCGGTGCCAGAAACACCGCGTCCGCCTTCGCCGCCAGCTTCTTCAGCCGGTCGACAATCTTTTCCTTGCCCGGCGACACAATCAGCGTCGGCGCAAACGTCCGGTGCTTCAACTCCACACCAATGTCGTTCTTCGGCAGATCCATGATGTGGCCAATCGAGGCCTCCACCACGTATTCGCTGCCCAGGTATTTATTGATCGTCTTCGCCTTCGCCGGCGATTCGACGATTACCAATGACTTGCTCATCGTTCCTCTTTATCTCTCCTGCCTTCTCGAGGCTCACCGGAGAACCACACCCCACAACACCCAATGCCTGCGAACCTAACACGTCCTGCCGGGCCCGAGTCAAACCGCATCCAGCAGCCGGTCCGCCCTGTTTCTCTTTTTACGAACCGGAATTCCTGCCCATCCTGGAGCAATAGACTCGCTGAATCCGTAGCCGTTTTCCCACGCCGCTTCTCGATCGGATCACGGCCAAGCTTGTGGCGGCGTTCGAGATAGCCCGCTCCGCACACTCACATCGCCCGCAGATAATTCTTCCCCGGCATCGACCGCACCCGGCCCTTCAGCTCCAGCTCAAACAGCGCGGCAAAGATCTCCGCCGAACCCAGCTCCGGCTCCATCTGTTCAATCAGCGTATCCAGCTGCGTCGTCTCGTCCGGCCTCAACCGTTCCAGCACCCGAAGCTCGTGCTCACTCAGCCCAGCCGCCTCAAACAGCCCCGCTCCACCAACAGATGCACTACCACCCGCGGCCGATTCAACCCGCCTCGCGTCCGACTCATCCTCCAGCAGCAGCCGTACCTGGCTCGGCAGGTCCTCCCACACATCCTCCCACGTCGCCGTCAGCTTTGCCCCCTGCTTGATCAGCGTGTTCGGCCCCCACGCATTCTTGTTCGTCACGTTGCCCGGTACCGCATACACATCCCGGTTCTGCTCCATCGCGCACCGCGCCGTAATCCGTGTCCCGGAGTGCTCCCCCGCCTCGATCACCAGCACCCCTACACTCATCCCGCTCAGCGTCCGATTCCGAATCGGAAAGTTCTGCGGAGCCGGAAATGTTCCCGTTGCAAACTCGCTCACGATCACTCCGCCGCTCGCCACAATATCCTCCGCCAGCTTCTTATTCTCCTTCGGATAGATCACATCGATCCCCGTCCCCCACACCGCCACTGTCTTGCCCGCCGCGGCCAGCGCGCCCTTGTGCGCCGCTGTATCCACCCCACGCGCCATCCCGCTCCCAATCACAAGCCCTCGCGCTGCCAGATCCCGGCTCAGTACCTCCGCCATGCCCGCCCCGTAAGGGCTCGGATGCCGCGTTCCCACCACGGCAATCTGCGGCCGGCTCAGCAGCCGCGCATCGCCCCGCACCCACAACACCGGCGGCGGATCATAGATCTCCAGCAGCCGCTCCGGGTAGTCCTCATCGCCTCGCGTCAGCAGCGCACCCCCCGTGTCAACCACCCGCCGCATCTCCTCCTCTGCCGCTTCCCACGCCTTGCCCGCATAGCAGAACTGCGCCGCGGTGGCCGGCATCCCCGCCGCCTCCAACTCCGTCAGCGACGCCCCAAACACCCGGTCCGCTCCGCCCAGCCGCTCCGCCGCCCGGCTCACTCGCGTCGGTCCCATTCCCGGAGTCAACACCAGTCCCAGCCAGCCCATCCGCTCGACTTCCAGCTTTGCATCGCCTACCAGCCCGCCTCTTCGCGCCGCCGCCATCAGAGACCCCCATCGGCGCAATCTCGCATGTGCTGTCACGGTCGCGCTCCACTCGCAGCCTAAGGGCGTCCCCGCTCGCCGTAAATGCAACTAAGGTCGCCCATCCCCCCCCCCCCGCAACCCTGCGCAGGCCAGGGCACAACCAAAGCGACGCCGCACGGGCAGCCGCGTCTAATAAAATGGAAACGGAAAGCGCGTCCACCACGCCTCCACGGAGTTCCTCAAAATGCCCGACTACCAACCTGACTACCGCAACAGCGCCGGCAGCAACTTCGGCCTCAACGGCTACCGCACCGGCCCGACGACCATCGAGGGAGCCAAAGAAGGCATCGCCTCGCTCCTTGCCAAGGTCCTCGGCATCACCGCAGCCGGATTCCTCGTCACCGCTGTCGGCGTAGCCACTGCCCCAGCGTGGAGCACCCTTCCCGGCCTCATCGTCGTCTTCGCCCTCATCTTTGGCATCAGCCGGGCCCGCAGTTCGAACCCGTCACTTGCCCTCGGTCTCTTCTTCCTCCTCGCCTACGCCATGGGCTGGGAGATCGGCCCACTCATCCACCGCTATATGCAGTCTGTCGGCCCCGCCGTCGTCTTCAACGCCGCCGCCACCACCGGCCTTGGCATGGCCGTCATGGGCTCGGTCGCTTACCTGTTCAATATCAACTACCGCCGCTTGCTTGGCGTCGCCTCAGCCGCCCTCCTTCTTGTCTTCGTCGTCGGCATCGCCAGCATCTTCTTCCACTTCATTCAGCCCAGCACCTATTCCTTCCTGATCCTCGGCGTCTTCTCTCTCCTTACTATTGGAGACTTCGCCCGCATCCGCGCCGGCGGCGACGGCATCCCCGCCTCCATGCTCGCCCTTTCCATCTACCTCGACGGCATCAACATCTTCCTCGCCGTCCTCCAGCTGTTCGGTGGTGGTCGCCGCCGCGGCTAGTCATCCCCCGATCCAAACGAGGCCGGAGCTCAGCTCCGGCCTTTGCTCTGCCCAAGACACCCCTCCAGGAACGCCCATGCAACAGCCCCTCCCGGTCGCCGCCATCCACTTCCTCAATCCAGCCCCCCTCATGTGGGATTTCGAACACCCACCCCTCGCCGCCGAGCTCTCCTCCCGCTACCAGCTCCACTACACCGCACCATCCCAGTGCGCCCAAGATCTGCTCGCCTGCCGTGCCGCCCTCGGGCTCATCCCCGTCGCTGCCCTCACCTCGGATCTCGCCATCGTCCCGGGCTGCACCATCGCATCCCTGGACCGCGTCCGCTCCATCCTGCTTCTGCTCCGCCCCGGCGTCACCCTCGAGACCGTCCGCACGGTCGCTGCCGATACCGCCTCACGGTCGTCGGTCGCCTACACCCAGGTCCTCTTTCAGCACTTCCTCAAAACCCATCCCACCTTCTTCCCCACTCCGGCCGACCCCCTCGCCATGCTCGCCCAGGCCGACGCCGCCCTACTCATCGGCGACCCCGCCCTCCTCGCCCTCGAACGCCGCTCAGAGATCGACCTGGCCCTCGGCGGCCCCTGCGATTGCCTCGACCTCGCCCACGAGTGGCACACCCGCACCGGCCTCCCCTGGGTCGCCGCCGTCTGGGCCTGCCGCCCCGACCTCCTCCGCGACCTCCCCCCCGACCAGCTCACCCACGACCTCCAGCTTTCCCGCGACCATGGCCTCCAACACATCGAAGACCTCGTCCAGGAGTGGTCCCCACGTCTTCCTCTCCTCCCCGAAACCATCCGTACCTACCTCACGAAGAATGTCCACTACACCCTCACCCCGGACTGCCTCCGTGCCATCACCCTCTTTCGTCAGCTCGCATCGTCCATCGGAGTTCTCGCCTCGCTCCCTGAGCTCCGCCTGCTCTGACAGCCACCGCGCACTTGCACATTCCGCGACTTCCGCCCCAGCAACCGCGTCTCATCTCATATGACCGCCAGCGCCGCTGCAGCTATGCTTCTTCGCTTCTCCGCTGTAGCTGGCATTGCCGCTCTCGCTCCCGGTCACGCCGGCGGCCACCACAACCACCTCATCCACCTCTTGCTCTCGTTCGGCCTTGTCGGCCTCTTCCTCGTCTCCGTCGTCGACAGCTCCTTCGTCCCTCTACCGGTTCCCGGCGTTACGGATATCATGGTCGTCCTCTACGCCGCCCAGCATGCCAACCTGTTTTTGCTGGTCACCATCGCCACGGCCGGCTCAGCCCTCGGCGGGTATTTGAGCTACGTCATCGCCCAGAAGGGCGGCATGCAGTTCCTCGAAAAACACGTCCCCAAGCGCATCTTCCGCCGTGTCACAGGATGGATGGAACACCACGCGGTACTCGCCGTCGCCCTTCCCGCTATCCTTCCCCCGCCCATGCCGCTCAGCCCGTTCGTCCTCGCCGCCGGCGCGCTCAGGATGAAGTTCCGCACCTTCATCACAGCGTTCACCCTCAGCCGTCTGCTCCGCCACGTTATCGCCGCCGCGCTCGGCGTCATCTACGGCCGCCAGGTATTGCACCTTTGGAATCTTTTCTTCGAAAAGTACGGCACACCCGTTCTGATCGGCATCTGGGTCGTCATCATCGCTGGCGTCGCCTTTGCCCTGTGGCGTATGTGGAAGACCTCAAAGTCGATCCGCGGCGGACGCAGCCAAGCTGCCGCCCAGCACGCCGCTTCCTAGCCTGCCGACGAGGCGACAGGCCTCCGCGGCGCAAACTTCCGCTGGTAATACCCCGTCGTCAACACAATCGCTGGAACTCCCACCGCCGTCGGCCACAGCCAAAGCACCATCCCCGCGTGCGGCAGCAACTGCGGCAGCGTCACTACACTGAACGCCGTCCACGCCGCGATATAGCTGCCGATGAAGTTCCCCAGATGCGTGTACCACCAGAACATCTTCTCCTTTGGCTTGCGAACAAAGCTCATTCCTTCCACAAACGCTAGTCGCATTCCCACCAGCCCAAACACGATCGACACAATTCCCATCCCCTGCACAGCCGCCGGCCGGAACGCCCCCAGCAGCGCCAAAGCGGCAGACGACCCAAAGGTCACGCCCGCCGCAATCCAGTCGATCGGCTTTGCCCGCCCACCCCGCGAAAGATCCTTCAGCTTCAGAACGCGCCACCCACTCAATGCCGCATAGAAGCTGAATACCGCCACCAGTGCCAGAAACAGCACCGGACGATACAGCGCCATCGGCAACGCGGTCGCCGCCACACCGCCCATCGCCCACAGGTACACCATGCCCCACCGCTTGTGCGCCTTCCCTCCCTTAGCCGTGGCCAGCGCCACCGGAGCCAGCAGAAACGACCCAAAGCCGCACGCAATGTGCACCACCAGCAACGCCCTCATCCAAACCGGATCCTGATGCATCGCGACACCTCCCGCCCTGCCCTGTTTCGCTCACCACGTACGCACGCCGTGTCACCTACACCGGCCGCCCTGCTTCCATGGCGTCGCACATCCATAACGCCTCATCGGTCCACTCGATCAGCGCCTGCGTCTCCGCCTGCCCATACCGAAGCGTCATCAGCCACAGCGGCATCCGCGGATCATGCCCCCGCACCCGCCGCATCTCCGCCTCAATGCCGTCGTACCGCGCCAGATATCGCTCTTGCGCCACGCGAAATCCCCGAACATGCTCCCGCACCACCTCCACCTTCTCTGGCGGACAGAAGAAGATCTTCAGCAGCAACTCGTTCCGCGGAACCTGCTCCCGCGAAGGCGTCTCCAGCCACTGGTCCAACCGCGCCCTTCCGGCCGCCGTAATTCGGTACGTTTTCGAGTCCGGCCTGCCTGCCTCCCGTCGCGCTGTCTCCTCACCGATCTCCACCAGTTCCAGCAGACCCTCCTCTCGCAATCGCTTCAGCGTCGGATAAATCTGGCCAAAGCTTTCCTTCCAGAAGTTTCCCGTCGCCTCGTCCACATACCCGCGAATCTCATACCCGCTCATCGGCCGAATACTGAGCCACCCTAAAACAGCTTCCGCCGTCGTCGTCCGGATCACCTCTTCAGCAACATCGCTCATATCTAGGAGATATACCTCTAGTAGATACCCGGGTCAAGACCTATATTCCGACAACCCACAGAATGCCGTACTCTCAAGGAATGCCCTCCTCTGGAACCACGCAGCGACTTCGTCTCACCTTCCGCGGCAACGGCATCATCGCGGGACAGCGCATGGCCGAAGCCACCGCCGAGCGCCTTGAAGGGCATGAGCCCTCCGCCGATCCCGACCTTGCCGACAAACAGAGCTGGTTCGGCCAGGAAGACACCATCACCATCCCACTTGGACAACTTAACGTCCCGGCTCGCGATATCGACGGCGTACTGTCCGCGCTTCACGTCAACAAAATCGCTACTCTGGAGCTCGATCTCACCCCAAGCCAACTCACCAGCGCAGGCTTCGCACCGTCCAGGTAGACCGCCTAAAATTCCCACCGCAGCAGTGTCGCCCCCACCGTATACCCTCCGCCGAAGCTCGCCAGCAGCACGAGATCCCCCTTCTTCAACCGCCCCTGCTCGAGCGCCGTCCCCATCGCCAGCGGAATCGTCGCCCCCGTCGTATTCCCATATTCCCCGATGTTGATCACCACCCGGTCCTCCGGCATCCCCAGCCGCTCTGCCGTCGCCGTGATGATCCGCCGATTCGCCTGGTGCGGAATGAAGCAGTCCACCTCGGTCCCGGCAATCTCATTGCGCTTCAGCACCGCTTCGCTCAACTCCGCCATCTTCCGCACCGCTGTCTTGAACACCGCGCCCCCCTCCTGGTGCACATAATGCATCCGCCCCTCCACCGTCTCTACCGACGCCGGATGCAGGCTCCCTCCACCCGGCATGTACAGCGCATTTCCGCCCGACCCATCCACCTCATGGACAAAGTCAATCAACCCTACCTCGTCCCCCTCACACGGCTCCAGCAACGCCGCCCCCGCACCGTCGCCAAATAGAATGCACGTCGCCCGATCCGTGTAGTCGATGATCGAGCTCATCACATCCGCCCCGATCACCAGCACCTTCCGGTGCGCCCCGCTCTCAATAAACTTTGCCCCCACCTGCAGCGCATAGATAAACCCGGAGCAGGCCGCCGACAGATCAAACCCCCAAGCCCCCTGCGCCCCCAGCTTGTCCTGCACCAGGCACGCCGTCGCCGGAAACAGCATGTCCGGCGTCACCGTCGCCACCAAAATCAGCTCCACCTCGCTCGCATCGATCCCCCGCTTGCGCAGGCAATCCCGCGCCGCCTCCACCGCCAGATCGCTTGTCGCCACGCCCTTGTCCGCAAGATGCCGCTCACGAATCCCTGTCCGTTCCTGAATCCACTGATCGTTGGTCGCAACCATCTGCTCCAGGTCTGCATTGGTCAGCAACTTCGGCGGAACATAGGTTCCTACCGCACTGATCTTCGCTCGCACACTCGCCTTCGGACGCAACATCAACGCCAACACAACACCTCATCGGACCAAAAGCCAGAGTCGCCGGGTCGAGACAGAGCCTTCCCATCCAAGCCGGAACCCCACCTTCATTAGACCACCTCAACGCCGCCCGTCCACCCTCGCAGCACGGCGCCGCCGGCCACCACCAGACGCTGAGCCTCCTCTCGAGAAAGCAATTCAAACGCTCTCCGAGGACCCGCGAAATACAAATTGTGAGAGGGAAAGTATGCCGGGCGACCCACTGCGCCCATACTAGCCCGTTACCGTTGCTTCCTTCCGGACCTGGCGGGGTTGGCGGGATTACGTCGCGTAGGACCCGGCACCAACCCAGAATACCATTCACCCAGCCGCCCAACCACGCCCACGGACCCCCTGACCAAAAACAATCACGCACCCAGCTATCCTCAAACCAACCCATGCCCGCCAACCCCGAACCCGTCTACGCCGAACGCCATCAGCACCTCACGGAGGGCTTCGCCCGCACCGTCCGCCTCTCGTCGGCCGTCCGCCTCGCCCTCTTCGCCGCCATCGCCGCCTTGGTCTACACGGTCGTCGCCGCAGGCCGCGGCCGCTACCCCCTCCGTCTCTCCGCCATTCCCCTCATCGCCGCCATCATCTTCCTGCTCTGGCTCCTCCGCCTCTACGCCATCCAGGACCGCCTCGCCCGCCTCGCCGCTCTCTACGACCGCGCCCTCGCCCGCGTCCGCCACATGCCGCCCCCCATCGCCGCCGCCCCAAACCCGACCGGCGACGACCTCCGCCCCACGCACCACCTCTTCGACCGCGACCTCTCCATCCTCGGCCCCGATTCCCTCTTCGCCACCCTCGCCACCGTTCGCACCGGCCTCGGCCAGCGCGGCCTCGCGGACCTCCTCCTTCACCTGAGCCCGTCCGTCCCCGAAATCCTCGCCCGCCAACAGGCCATCCAGGAGCTCGCCCCCAACCTCGATCTCCGCGAACACATCGCCCTCCTCGGCGCCACCAACGCCCAGCAACTCCCCGCCACCCACTTCGACCTCTGGCTGGCCGACCCGCCCACCGCCTTCCCCCGCTACGCCTCGCCCGTCCTCGCCCTCCTATCCCTCCTTCTTGTCGCCGGCCTCTTCCTCGGCGCCGCCCATACCTTTCCGTGGTCCACCGTCCTTCCGAACCTCCTACTCCTCGCCACGCTTCAGTCCGCCATCTCGCTCCACCTCCGCCGCCGCGTCCTCCCCATCCTGGAGCAGTCCAAGCGTCTCCAGCCCCAGCTCCTCATGCTCCGCGACGGCCTCGTCCTCCTTCAGCACTACCCCGCGAAGTGCCAGCATCTCCAGTCCCTGCAAGCCGAACTCCCCGTCCAGACACCGGCCCACCTCCGCAGCCTTCACAGCCTCTTTTCCATCGCCGAACAGCGCACCAAAGAGTACTTCTTCGTCTTTTCTCTCCTCACCGCCGCCGGCACCCAGACCGCCATCGCCGTCGAACGTTGGCGCCAAAAACACGGCCCCGAAATGACCCGGGGTATCGCCGCCTGGAGCCACTTCGAAGCCCTCAACGCCCTTGCCACCTTCACCCACGAACATCCGGACTATCCCTTTCCCACCCTCCTCGACGCGAATCATCCCGCCACCTTCGAAGCCACCGACCTTGCCCACCCGCTCCTTCCCGAAGCCATTCCCAACACCATCACCCTCAACCCCGAAACCCGCTTCCTCGTCATCTCCGGCTCCAACATGGCCGGCAAATCCACCCTTCTCCGCTCCATCGGCGCCAACGCCGTCCTCGCCCTTGCCGGAGCCCCCGTCCGCGCCGCCCATCTCCGCCTCACGCCCCTCGCCCTCGGCGCCTCAATCACCCTCGCCGACTCCCTCGCCGAAGGCCGCTCCAAGTTCCGCGCCGAGGTCGAACGCCTCCGCGACCTCGTCCACCTCACCCAACAGTCCACCCCCGTCCTCTTCCTCATCGACGAGATTCTCTCCGGCACCAACTCCGTCGACCGCCAGCACGCCTCCGACTCCATCCTCCGCAGCCTCATCCGCAACGGAGCCCTCGGTGCCCTCTCTACCCACGACCTCGCCCTTACCGCGGTCGCCGAAGACCCCGCACTCCACGGCAGAAACACCCACATGGCCAGCCCCGACCCCGCCGACCCCCTCGCCTTCGACTACCGCCTCAAACCCGGCCCCAACACCAGCTCCAGCGCCCAGGCTATCCTTCGCCTCCTCGGCCTCTGAAGCTGCCATCCCGGCTGCGGCCGGCGTCGATGGACGCGCTAAACTCTCCGTAACTCCCATGCGCGGCAACCCGCCCAACAACCTGCCCACCTTCGACCGCCTCGCCCAAATCGTGCAGGACGATCGCTCCTTCGTCCTCCGCATCGTTCAGCCCGGCCTCGCCGGCCTCATGGACGGCTCCGTCTCCACCCTTGCGCCCATCTTCGCCACCGCCTTCGCCACGCACAACTCGCACACCGTCTTCCTCATTGGCGCCGCCTCCGCCGTCGGCGCTGGCATCTCCATGGCCTTTTCCGAAGGCCTCTCCGACTCCGGCGAGCTCACCGGTCGCGGCAATCCCGTGTTCCGCGGTGTGGTCACAGGGATCATGACCTTTGTCGGTGGCTTTCTCCATACCCTTCCCTTCCTCCTCCCCAACGTCCGCCACGCACTGATTCTCGCGTACGTCGTCGTCGGCCTGGAGCTCATCGCCATCGCCCTCATCCGTCAGCGCTACTTCGGCTCCCGCTTCGCCATCTCCTTCCTCCAGGTCGTCGTGGGCGGTGGCCTCGTCTTCGCCGCCGGCGTCCTTATCGGTCAGTCCTAGTCCCGGCGCGCTCAGACGGTCTACCATCGACGCATGGCCTCCTCCCCTGCGCCGACCCGCCTCACCCCCGACCAGCTCCAGGCCATCGCGCAGGCCATCGCCGAGCCAAGCCGCTTCGCCATCCTCCAGCAAATTGCCCAGCAGGACCGGCTCCCCTGCACCGCCCTCACCCAACACACCACCCTCTCTCCCGCGACCATCTCGCACCACACCAAAACCCTCCAGGAAGCAGGCCTCATCGCCATGGCTCGCGTCGGCCGCGGCGTCTCCCTCACACTTCGCCGAGACACCTGGAACGCCTACCTCCAGCAACTCGCCGAACTCTAGCCCAAGCCATAGCTCAGCGACGATTGCAAAACTTCCCGCATCTTCTACCGCCAGCTGCAATCTATTCGATGTGTGTCGAATCATTCGACAAGCATCGAAAGGATCATCAATCATGGGCAAACTCACAGGCAAAACCGCTCTCGTCACCGGAGCCTCAAAGGGCATCGGAGCCGGCATCGCAAAGGCACTCGGTGCAGCAGGCGCTAACGTCGTCGTCAATTACAGCTCCGACAAGACCGGCGCAGATCGCGTCGTCGCGGAAATCGCCGGCAAGGGAGCCAAGGCCATCGCCGTCGGCGGCAGCGTCGCCAAATCCGCCGATATCGACACCCTCTTCGCCGAAGCCAAGAAAACATTTGGTCATGTCGATATCCTCGTCAACAATGCCGGCGTCTACGCCTTTTCAGCCATCGATGCCGTTGAGGAAAGCGAGATCGACCGCATGTTCGATGTGAACGTGAAAGGCCTCCTGCTCGCCTCGAAAGCCGCGGTCGCGCAGTTCCCCACAGAAGGCGGCAACATCATCAACATCGGCTCCGTCGTCTCCGAGACGACACTTCCGATGTCGTCCATCTACACCGGGACAAAAGGCGCTGTTGACGCCATCACCCGCGTCCTTGCCAAGGAGCTCGGCTCCAAGAACATCCGCGTTAACGCCGTCAATCCCGGCCTCACCGCAACCGAAGGCAACGCCGGTTTTCGAGGTCCCGAGAGTCCGTTCGAGAAGGCTGAGGTCGCCAAGACCCCTCTTGGCCGTCTCGGCCAGCCCGATGACATCGCAGACGTCGTCACCTTTATCGCCTCAGACGACGCTCGCTGGGTCACCGGCGCCTTGCTCCAGGCCGCCGGCGGTCTCCGCTAAACCGCAACGGAGCGTGGCGCGTTCTTCACCGGCGCGCCCGCTCAGCTACTTTGCTCAGCTCTGCTGCGCCGCCGCGCCCACCATCCAAGGCGTCCCGAACCGGTCTTTCCCCATCCCGAACATCGGCGACCAAAAGGTCGGCGCCAGCGGCATGGTCACCTGGCCGCCCTCGGTCAGCGCTTCAAAGACCCGCCTGGCCTCGTCCACGCTCTCTGTGGCGAGCGATACCGAAAACCCGCCCATTTTCTCGGAGTGGTTTGGTGGAGCATCCGAGGCCATCATCACCTGGCCGCCGAGCTCCATCGTTGCATGCAGAATCTTGTCCTCCCAGCCCGGTGGCATCATGCCCTCCGCGGGTGATCCGCCATACGGCATGGAGAAGATCACTTTGCCGCCCGTAACCTGCTCATAAAACGCCAGCGCCTCTTTACAGTTGCCTGCAAAATACAGGTACGTGCTCAGTTTCACTTGGATCTCCGATCAAGAAATCGCGGAAGTGTATCCCGGCCAGATAGGCTCTGTCATCGAAATTAGCGGGGAAAGCGGGTAAACTAGAACTTCCTATGATCTCCGTCTCTAACGTCACCATGCGCTATGGCTCGAAGCTCCTGTTTGAGGATGTTTCGGTCACCTTCACCACCGGCCGCCGCTACGGCCTGACCGGCCCGAACGGCGCCGGCAAATCGACTTTTATGAAGTGCCTTACCGGCGCGATCGATCCGCAAAAAGGCAACGTCGTTCGACCGCGCAAGCTCGGCGTCCTCAAGCAGAACCAGTACGAGTTCGACGCGTATCGCGTGATCGACACCGTGATTATGGGCAACGCCGCGTTGTGGGCCGCTCTCGAGGAGCGCGATCGCCTCTACGATAAGCCGGAGCTGACCGACGAAGATGGCAGTCGCCTCGGCGAGCTCGAAGGTGTTGTCGGCGACGAGGACGGCTATGAGGCGGAGTCCAACGCCGCCGTTCTGCTGCAGGGCCTCGACATTCCCGACGAGCTGCACGACCGCAAGATGAGCGAGCTCCAGGGCGGACAGAAGGTGCGCGTGCTGCTGGCGCAGGCGTTGTTCGGAAATCCCGAAGCGCTTTTGCTGGACGAACCCACCAACTCGCTCGATCTCGAATCCATTCACTGGCTCGAAGACTTTCTCGTCCGCTACAACGGCACCGTCATCACCATCTCGCATGACCGGCACTTTCTGAACGGGGTCTGCACGCACATTGCCGATATCGATTACGAGACGATCATCACCTACACCGGCGGCTACGACGATATGGTGCTGCAGAAGACGCAGATCCGATCGCGCATCGAGTCGCAGAACGAGCAGCGCGAGAAGAAGATTGCCCAGCTGAACGACTTTATCGCGCGCTTTTCCGCTGGAACGCGTTCGAGCCAGGTGAATTCACGCAAGAAAGAAGTCGAGCGCCTAGCAACCAGCGAGCTGGCGCGCTCCAATATCGCTCGCCCGTTCATCCGCTTCGATATGCTACGGCCGTCCGGCAAGCACGTTCTGGAGTTCGAGAATGTGAACAAGTCCTACGTGCAAAAGGACGGCTCGACGGAACACGTCATCCGTAACTTTTCCGCCTCGGTTCTCCGTGGGGATAAGGTCATCCTGATGGGTCGCAATGGACAGGGGAAAACGACCCTGATCAAAGCCTTGCTGGCCAATGGTCCGAGCGTTGACGAGACCGATGTGTCGATCGACTCCGGCTCCGTCAAGTGGGGGCACGAGACGCAGATCGGCTACTTCGCCCAGGACCACACTGGCTCCATTCCGCACGGCACAACGGTTGCCGAGTGGTTGCATACCTTTGACCCGCAAGCTACCAAGGAAGATATCCGCGGTATTCTCGGCCAGATGCTGTTCCGCGGCGAAGAGGGCATGAAGAAGACCGAATCGCTTTCAGGCGGCGAGGCGGCGCGGCTGCTTTTCTGCAAGATCATGCTGCAGAAGCCGAACGTTCTCGTCTTCGACGAACCCACCAATCACCTGGATCTCGAAAGCATCAACGCTCTTAACCAGGCCATCCAAAAATATGAGGGCACTGTTTTTCTTGTCACCCACGATCAGGATCTGATTGAAGAAGCCGGCACGCGCATCTGGCATTTCGAAGGCGGACCGACGGATTTCCACATCACCGACCACAAAGGCCCGTACGAGGAGTACCAACAACAACTCGCGCTGGCGACAAAGTAACCACCGCGCTCAACGGCAAAGGCCCTCAGACAAGTACCTGAGGGCCTTTGCCGTTGTTATGAACACGCCTTGCTAGCTCTTGGCCGACTTCTTTGCAGACTTCTTCGGAGGCTTTGCTCCTTCGACGTCAGGCGCAGCTTCCTTCTCGTCTTCTTCGCTCTCGTGCTCGGATTTCTGCTCTTCCGGATCCTTTTCTTCTTCCTCGTGCTCGTCGTCGCTCTCGTCCTCTTCCTGCGACACCGCAGCCTTGAGCACCGGCTTTGCGCCAGTCACCACATTCTTGGCCGCGGTCGTTTCTTCCTTGAGCGTCTCGTTCAGAAGATCGACGATCTCCTTTTCACCGAGTGCCTTTGCCATCGCGATCGCCGCTGTGTAACCCGCAATCTCGTAATGCTCCACGCGCAGCGCAGCGCCGGTGATGCAGGCGTCTTTGAGCGCGCCTTCGTAGTCTTCTTCGAGCGCCTCGGTTACTTCCTTGATGCAGCCTTCCATGCCGGAGCAGTGCTTGCCCGTGGGCTTCTTGCCGATGTGCCCGAAGACCTCGCGAAGGCGAAGCACCTGGCCTTTGGTAATCTCCAGGTGATCCTTGACGTTCGCCTTCATCTCCGGGTTGCTGATGGCTTTGACTACTTTGGGCAGTGCTTTGACCAGCTGATTCTCTGCGCTGTACAGATCACGTAACTCATCAATCAGAATCTCGTTCAAGCTCATTGCGACACGCTCCTCTTACGTGTGATGCAGCGTGATGTACGGAACGGCGATCCGCGTCAACTTTTTCGTCGCAGCAAAGCGGCGAGCAGTGCTCGTTCACCGCAACCGATCTCGCGGATGAAATACTGATTCCCTGGAGTGAGCATGCCAACTGCGGAGCCGCAAAAATCCCTTGCCAAGAATGTTCTCGGTCAACCATTGGCGACGTGCGGCTGCGAGCCGATGACTGGCTTCTACCGAGATGGCTGCTGCAACACGGGGCCAGATGATCTTGGCGTTCACACGGTTTGCTGCATCGTCTCGGAGGAGTTTCTGCAGACGAGCCGTCGACTGGGCAACGACCTTTCGACACCGATGCCGCAATATGGCTTCGCCGGGCTCAAGCCGGGCGATCGTTGGTGTGTGTGCGCGGCGCGGTGGATGCAAGCGGTGGAGGCCGGCGCGGCTTGCCCGGTGGTGCTCGAGGCGACGCACGAGAACACGCTGCGGCTGGTTTCGTTTGCCTTGCTTATCCAGCACTCCGTGATTCCTGACAAGCTGCAGTAGCTGCGGTCAGGACATGGCGGTTTCGGTCTGAGTGGCTCCAAGTGCGGTGGTGGCGTTCGCGCCGGGAGCGGCTTCGGTGGTTGGGGCTGCTGCAAGTGGGAGCTTGTTGCCGTTCTGGTCGACCTCGTTGGACTCGACGTAGAAATGTGTGAGCAGAGCGGCGCCGAAGCTGGTGGTGATGGCGACGTCGGTGGCGTCGCGGCCGACAGCCATGAGGACGCGGCCGAAGCGCTGGGTGTTGTGGCGCGCGTCCACCGTGTACCAGCGGCCGTCGAGGAAGACTTCGTACCAGGCGGAGAAGTCGCCGGGGCCGGAGAAGGGATGACGGATGTCGCCGAGGTAGCCGGTGACGTAGCGAGCGGGGATGTTCATGGCGCGGGTGAGGGTGATGGCGAGGTGCTGGAAGTCGCGGCAGACGCCGACGCGCTCGGTGAAGACGTCGAGGGCGGTTTTGGTGGGGCGAGCGGAGTTGTAGTCGAAGCGGACGTGGTTGTGAACCCAGTCGCGGATGTAGATGGCGCGCGGCCAACCGGGCGTTGTGGCGCTGAAGAGGTCGTTGGCGATGGCGAGCATCTGGTCGACCTGGCAGTAGCGGCTGGCGAGGAGGAACTGCAGGGTGTCGTTGGGCAGGGCTTCGATGAGGGCCTGCTGTGCGTCGGGGTTGATCTCGTCGAGGCGTTCCGGGAGATCGAGGAGGCTTGAGCCGGAGAGGCGGAGCGGACCGGCGGGCGCGTTGAGGCGGGAGCACAGGTTGCCGAAGGCATCGTTGTAGAAGGTGAGGTCGAGCAGGGTCGCGCTGTCCGGATCGCCGGACTCGACGCGCAGGGTTTCGGGATGGACGAGGAAGGGTTGCAGCGTGGGATAGAGGTGCAGGAGGGCGACCACCGTGGTGGGCGCTGGAAGGTTGAAGCGGATATCGAACTCAGACAGGATGCGCATGAACGGACCATCTCACTTCCCGTGGATTGGGAGGAAGATACGGCAGATGCGGGTTCAGGGTCGATCGGTTGTGCGTCGGGGCGAACGACGAGCGGAACGAACGCAACACGCAACGCGCAACGATCTTCGCGGCGATCGCGGACTGGAGTGTACCTCACCTACCCCAGACCCACCCCCACCGCCCCGAGGCGATATTCTGGGCGTAAACTCTTTCGCTTCTGAAGCTTGCAGACAACGCACCGACGCAAGGTATTGCAATCAAGGAACTTGTGGACAAAATCCTTGCTTTCAGCAGGTTGCGGACAAGGGCAAAGGGTGAAGCTGATGGACAGTGTCCCTCGGCTTCACCCTCTATTTCCAGTGTACTCGGTAAGCAAAGAAACTACGCCACGCTGGTTTATTTGCTGACGCCGGCGAGTTCTTCCGCGCCGACTTTGCTTTCGGTGCTCCCGGCGGCTCCGGCTTTGAGGGCGGCGGCTTTGTCGGTTCCTTCCCAGGTGAAGTCGGCCCCGGTGCGGCCGAAGTGGCCGTGCGCGGCGGTCTGCTTGAAGATGGGGCGGCGCAGCTGGAGGGTGTCGATGATGCCCTTGGGGGTGAGGGAGAAGTTGGCGCGGACGAGCTGCTCCAGTTGACCGTCGGAGATCTTGCCGGTGCCGAAAGTGTCGACCAGGACGGAGACGGGTTCGGCGACTCCGATGGCGTAGGCGAGCTGAACTTCGCAGCGGTCGGCAAGCTCGGCGGCGACGATGTTTTTGGCGATGTAGCGGGCCATGTAGGCGGCGGAACGATCGACCTTGGTGGCGTCCTTGCCGGAGAAGGCTCCGCCGCCGTGACGGCCCATGCCGCCGTAGGTGTCGACGATGATTTTGCGGCCGGTCAAGCCGCTGTCGCCCATGGGGCCGCCGATGACGAAGCGGCCGGTGGGGTTGATGTGGTACTTCGTGGCGGAGTCGAGGAGCTCGGCGGGGATGACCGCCTCGATGACGTGTTTGAGGATTTCGGCGCGGAGCTGGTCGTTGGTGACGTGTTCGTCGTGCTGGGTGGAGATGACGACGGCGTCGACGCGGGTGGGCTTGCCGACCTCGGCGTACTCGACGGTGACCTGGGACTTGCCGTCGGGGCGGAGGTAGGGCATGAGGCCGGTGCGGCGAACTTCGGAGAGCTTTTCGGTGAGGCGGTGGGCGAGCGAGATGGGCAGCGGCATGAGCTGCGGGGTCTCGTTGGTGGCAAAGCCGAACATCATGCCCTGGTCGCCGGCGCCGCCGGTATCGACGCCCTGCGCGATATCGGGGGACTGCTTGTTGATGGTGGAGATGACGGCGCAGGTGGCGGCGTCGAAGCCGTGGGAAGAGTGGGTGTAGCCGATTTCAGCGACGGTAGCGCGGACCAGGGTTTGGAAGTCGACGTAGGCCTTGGTGGTGATTTCGCCGGCGATGACGACCAGGCCGGTGCAGGTGAGGGTCTCGCAGGCTACACGGGAGTAGGGGTCCTGCTCGAGGCAGGCGTCGAGAATGGCATCGGAGATCTGGTCGGCGATCTTGTCGGGGTGACCTTCGGTTACAGACTCGCTGGTGAATAGGAAACGGTCGCGTGTGGCCAAAAGAGACTTCCTCCTGCGGGTGCCGCGGCGCGGGGAGAGGCGCTTGCCGGCTCGGTGATGCAATCGTTTGATTTTACCTGCGGTGGGAGCGGAGGGGCAAAGCGTGGAGGCGGATTGGGCGTCGAGCGCAGCGGGTGGGGAAGATTTGGCGGTGAACGGGGCGGCCGGGTGGGAAGCGGTCAGCTGTGAGCTTCCACGTTTGCGGTCGGTCGATCGGGCTCGGCGGTGCTGGAGAGGATGACGTGGCCGTGGAGGACAAAGCGCCAGACAGACCAGCCGAGGGCGGCGAGGAGGGTAAGCATGAGGAGGACGCCGAACCAGCGGAAGTGGCGGGAGGGGGTGGGGTGTGGGCGGGAGCGGTGGACGTTCTCGGCGAACTCGCTGAACTCGCTGGTGGACTGCTGGGTGGGGTCGGGCGAGTGGGCGGGGTTGGGGTGTGGCTGCTCGGCGTCGAAGCGCTCGACCCAGGGGCTGGCGTCAAGGCCGAGAACGCTGAGGTAGTTGCGCAGAATGCCGTGACGGAAAACGCCGCCGGGGAGCTGGTCGAAGTCGCCGGCCTCGAGTGCGAGGAGGTGGCGCATGTGGATGCGGGTGACTTCGGAGATGGTGTCGAGGGAGACGCCGAGCCGCTGGCGCTCCCCACGCAGATCATCGGAAAATCGTGCCATGCACTCCGCTCGGGTGAGGCGGACCGCTCGAAAACGATCCGCTGAATCTCCGCTGCTGCTTGCGTTGAAGGATAGATGCGGTGTGGGGCGACGTCAAAGGGGCAAAGCGGCGGGGGAGTGTCGCTTGGTAGACTAGCTGCGCGGTGCGCCTCGCCTTTCCAGAACGGATCCCGATGATCTACGCCTTGCTGCTGGCGGGGCTTTTGATGCTGCTGCAGCAGGTGCAAGGAACGGCATTCGCGTTCTCGGTTCTGTGTGCGCTGTTTCTTCTGGTGGCGACGCTGACCTTCAATTTAGCGGGGGGTCTGACGCGGCCAGCGGGCGGGTACGTATTTTTCTACTCGGTGCTGGGTGTTCTGGTGGGGCTGGTCGGCAAGGCGTTGCTGGGCGAGCGGGCGGACGCCGGCCTGCTGCAGCCGACGGTGACGATGGGGGTATTTCTCGGCGGGATCTGCGGGATGCTGGTGGCGGTGTATGTGAGCAAGCGGCTGACCCGGCGGCGGGCGTTTCTGCAGAATGTGGTGCCTCCGAACCGCATGCAGGACGCAACGATCGGCTGCATGATCGTGGGGGTTGGGATTTATTTCGTGCTGGCAGTTGGTGGATATCAGAGCGGGTCGTTGCTGAGCGCGCTGGGCCAGGTAAACCGGTTTCTGCCGCTGTCGATCATTCTTGGGGTGACGCACCAGGTTCGGAAAAGCGGAGGAACGAGCAGCATCAATGGACCGGTACTGGTGTCGTCGCTGGTGATGTTTGTGTTTTACGGGGTGTTTTCCTTTTCCAAGGAAGGCATGCTGACGCCGCTGCTGTGCTGGGCGGTGGCGGCGGGGGCGCAGCGATATCGGGTGACGCTGGGGCAGATGGTGGCGTTTGGAGTGGCGACCACGTTTTTTGTGTACTACCTGGTTCCGTACGCGCAGGATGGGCGCAATTACCGGAGTGAAACGGGCACGCTGAGCGAGAACATCGCGGTGTCGATCGATTTGCTGCAGCACCTGGACCTGGTGCGCGATCGGTTCAGGGCGGCGCAGGCGTTTTCGGCGACGCAGGAAACGTCCAGCTACTTTGCGCAGTCTGCGTTTCTGGACCGGCTGCAGATGATCTCGGTGGACGACCGTTTGATCGATGTAACGGAACGGGGAGACGTGTTCGGGCTGACGCCGGTTCTGGTGGATTTTGAGAATTTGATCCCGCATGTGTTCTGGCCGAACAAGCCGACGCCGTTCTATGGCAACGCTTTTGCGCATGAGATTGGCGGGCTTTCGGAGGACGACACGACGACCGGCGTATCGTTTTCGCCGAGCGGGGAGGCGTACCACCTGGATAAGTGGGTGGGGGTGCTGGTGGTGGCGCCGCTGATCTGGATTCTGCTGTTTGTGACGATGGACTCGCTGTGCGGGGATGTGCGGCGGTCGCCGTGGGGGCTGCTGGTGATTGCCTTGTTTGCGCACACGGCGCCGGAGGGGATGCTGGACGGGGCTATTTACACGCTGGGGTATGGGTCGCTGAGCGTGATTTTTGGGGCGCTGGCCTCGGCGTATGTGATGCCGCTGCTGGGCAAATTGTTGACAGGATCACGGACGGCGTGGGATGCCCAGCGGGTGGTGGTGCGGCCGCTGCCGAAGCGGGTGGCGGTGGTGGAGGCGGGTGAGGGTGTGGCGGGGTAGCGGGAGTTTGCCGGAGATGTTGTGCGGGGGCTAACGTTTTTCCGCGGATTGCCGATAGTAGGAGAGAGGGGCGCGGCTTTCCTGTGGGCCCGGGGCAGGGGCCGCGGACGACTTGCCGGTAGACTGAGGGAGTATGAATCGACTGGTGGTTGGCAACCTGGTGTACCGTCCGCTGCGATCGCTGATCAGCGCGCTGGCGGTGGCGATTGAAGTGATCATGATTCTGTCGATCGCGGGCATCATGCTGGGGATGCTGAACGGCACGCGGACGCGGCAGACGGGCATCGGGATGGACATGATCGCGAAGCCGGGGACGGCGTCGAACCTGCTCGGGGTTTCGGGCGCGGCGGCTTCGGTGAAGGTGGCGGACGTGCTGCGGGGGTTGCCGCATGTGACGGTGGCGGCGCCGGTGAATGTGCAGCTGACGGCGGGGAGCGCGCTTGAGAATATTTATGGGATTGACTTCGAGAGCTACAACGCACTGAAGCCGTTTGTATTTGTGGAGGGGCGATCGTTTTCCGGACCGGATAGCGATGAGGTGATTGTGGACGATTACTTTGCGAAGTCGGACCAGGGGCATCACCTTGGGGAGGTGATCCCCGTGCTGAACCATCCGTTTACGATCTGCGGGATTGTGGAGCATGGCAAGGGTGGGCGGAAGTTTATCCCGATCACGACGATGGGGAAGATCAACGGGACCGAGGGCAAGGCGAGTTTGTTTTACCTGAAGCTCGATGATTTGAAGAATGCCGGGCTGGTGAAGCGGGAGGTGCTGGCGACGCCGGGGATGCAGCAGTACAACGTGGAAACGACGGACGAGTTGTTGGCGAGCTTGACGCCGGAGAAGCTGCCGGGGTTCAACATCGGGTTGCGGATTGTGATTGGGATTGCGACGGTGATCGGGTTTCTGGTGATTTTTCAATCGATGTATACGGCGGTGATGGAGCGGACGCGGGAGATCGGCATCCTGAAGTCATTGGGGGCGTCGCGCCTGTATGTTGTGCGGGCGGTCCTGTCGGAGACGGGATTGCTGGCGATGTGCGGGATTGTGCTGGGGGTGGTGGCGACGTATGTGCTGAAGGCGGTGCTGCATGTGAAGTTTCCCAAGCAGGACTTCGCGATGACGCCGGGGTGGGTGCTGGCGGCGGTGGTGATTGCGCTGGTGGGGGCGATGCTGGGAGCGCTGTACCCGGCGCTGAAGGCGGCGCGCAAGGATCCGATCGACGCGCTTTCGTACGAGTAACGCGATGGGAGACGCCGGCCGCAACGGACGGAACCGCATGGGGTTTGATCCGTATGCTGAGGGAGAGCCGGCGATGCGCGCAACGGGAGACGATCGGAGGGAGCGGCGAAGTCGGCCAGACCGGCGGGGGCTGGTGGCGACGGCGATGCTGCTGGTGGCGGCGGTTTTTTTTCTGCTGCACTACGTGCATTTGCGGGCGGATTTTCCGAACCACTCGCCGTGGATGGACTGGGCCAAGTACACCGATGAAGGGTGGTATGGCGATGCGGCGATTCGGCACTTTCAGCGCGGCAGCTGGTATGTGAAGGGCGACTTCAACCCGGCGGCGGCGCTGCCGACGTGGCCTCTGCTGGAGGTAGCGGTGTTTCGCGTGGCGGGGGTGGGGATTGTTCCGGCGCGGGCGCTTGTGGTGACGGTGTTTGGGCTGATTCTGCTGTGTTCGTATGCGCTGCTGCGGCGATGGCAGGAGCGGGGCGGAGGGGCGTTGTCGGCGGCCGCGGGTGTCCTGCTGCTGGCGGTGAGTCCGTTCTGCTATGCGTTTATGCGGATGGCGATTTTGGAGCCGCTGCTGATTCTGCTGATGCTGCTGGCGCTGCTGGCGGCGACGGCGTGGCGGCCGGGGGCGACGGGCTGGCGGGGGTGGTGGCCGGCGATGGCCTTGGGCGTGCTTCTGCCGGCGATGGTGCTGACCAAGACGACGGCGGTGTTTCTGCTGCCGGCGGTGGGGTGGATGGTTTGGGCGCGATCGGGGTACCGGGTGCGGAGCTTTGCCCGCGCCGCGAGCGTGAGTGGAGGTCTGGCGCTGCTGCTGTGGGTGGGGTACTACGGCCTGGTGGTGCGGCCGCAGTTCCTGGAGGACTACCGGTACCTGTTTTCCGCGAACGCGTACACGGGCATGACGCTTGAGAACGCGCGGCAGGTGCTGGCGGACACGATGCACGACGGCAACTGGATGGGGCATGGGCTTTACGTGCTGGCGTGCGTGGCGGTGGCGACGGTGTTCGTGGGCCTCCGGAGGTTTGGGAGGCGGCCGCTGGTGGTGTCGCTGGTGCTGTGGGCGCTGGGGTATGCGGCGTTTCTGGCGTACCACAACAACCTGCAGCCGCGGTATTACCTGGTGGTGGCGGTGCCGCTGACGCTGCTGGTGCCGGTGGTGCTGGAGGCGGTGTGGGAGGCATCAAGGGGGGCGCTGCTGCCGCGTGCGGCGGTGTCGCTGGCGAGCGGTGTGCTGCTGGTGATTGCGCTGCGGTCTGCGTGGCAGACACTGGGCTATGTGCGGCGGCCGGAGTACACGTTTGAGCAGGCGGCGGAGGGGGTGCGGCGCGTGGTGGAGGCGGACAGGGGCCACAACCGGCTGGTGCTGTCGATCAGCGGATCGGACCTGTCGCTGATGACGGGGCTGCCGTCGATCTGCGACGACTTCGGGACGCTGGACCTGGTCGATCGCGTGGCGGCGTACAAGCCGGGGTGGTACGTGGCGTGGAACCAGGTGGATGACGACAAGATGGATGCGCTGACGCCGTTCTACCGGGTGGAGCGGGTGGCGGCGTTCCCGGCGATGGATGACCCGGAGCGGAATCTGCTGATTGTGTATCGACTGGACCCGTCGGAGGGCGGCGTTCGGCGACGGCGGCGACGCAAGCCGGTGCCGAAGCTGCTGGAGACGAAGCTGGGGCAGCAGCCGAGCGAGACGCAGCTGGTGCACTGAGAGCGGCGCGGGTGGGCGCGGACACCTGCGGCTATGATGACGCCTAAGGGGAAGTGGATGACGGGAGAGCAGACGCTGCTGGCGCGGGGGGTGCTGGGCGTGGGGTGCGGCGGGACGGGCGTGGCGCTGGCGGGGTGGGGATGGCCGAAAAGGGTGGCGCGGCGGACCTTTGACCGGGCGTTCTACGGAGCGTTTCTGCTGAGCCGGCTGGGACTGTTTCTGCTGGTCTTTGTGCTGTTACGGGTGCCGGTGCGGGGCGACGTGCTGGGGTACTACTGGCCGGAAGGTCTGGCGGCGATGCATGGGCTGCTGCCGTACCGCGACTTCGCGTCGAGCTATGCGCCGCTACATGGATTTCTGGATGCGGCGGTGTTGCGGGTGTGGCAATCGCCGCGGGCGCTGATCCTGTTTGCAATGGCGGTGGAAGCGGCGGCGCTGCCGTTGTGGATGCAGCTGGGGCGGCGGGTGCGGCCGGAGCCGACGGTGCGGCGGGCGGCGGGGCTGTACCTCCTGAGTGCGATTTCGCTGCAGTTTTGCGCGTTGGATGGGCAGGACAATGCCGTGATTGCGCTGCTGCTGGCGGTGGCGGTTTCGCTGGTGCTGGCGCGGCGGGAGCTGCTGGCTGGGGCAATGGTGGGGCTGAGCGCGGTGGCGGTGAAGGTGATTCCGCTGGGGTATGTGCCGGTACTGTTTGCGGCGACGCCCAAGCGATGGCGATGGGCGGCGGGGCTCCTGGCGGTGGTGGCGCTGGGGTATGGGGCGTTTTGGCGGGTGCTGGGCTGGGCGGTATTGATGCCGCTGACGCGGGAGGGCGGGCTGAAGTCCGCGGGGGACCTGCCGTATGTGGTGGAGGCGGCCACGGGGTGGACGCTGCCGGGGGCAATTTGGACGGTGCTGCTGCTGGGGGCGTTTGCGGTTATTTTGTTGCGAGTCGTGGGGCGGGTGCGGCGGGATCCGGCGATGTCTGTGCGAGTGGAGGGAATGCTGTTTGGGGTGACGGCGACGACGCTGGCGCTGGAGCTGTTTTCGAAGAAGAGCTGGCCGCCTTACCTGATGCTGGTGCTGTTTCCGCTGCTGCTGTCGGTGGCTTCGCGAGGGTCGGCTTGGGCGGTGGCGGGAGTGGGGGCGTTTGGCGTGGTGGCGCTGGTGGAGCATAGCTACTGGGCAACTGTGCTGAGGCAATTTGATGCGCAGACATTTCATGCGGGGCTGGCGCGGGGGGATGGGCGGTGCTTTGTCTTTCTGGCGCTGGAGCTGCTGTTGCTGGTGGGGTATGGTTGGCTGCTCTCGCTAAGCTGGCGGGAGATGGGGCGAGGGGCAGCTGAGGGGCTGGCGGAGACGGCTTCCGCGATGGATGGAGCCGGACGATAGACGGGACGCGCCGGCGCGCGTAGACTTCCGGCCATGTCCTCCCCCATGCGCTTCGCTGCGCTCCCGCGCACCCTCTTGAGCTCTGTGACTGTTGGGCTTACGCTGCTGCTGCTACCGTCGCTGGCTTTTGCGCAGGACTGGGCCAAGGCGGCGCTGGACAAGAGTCCGCGGCATCGGGAGTACGTGCCGGTGAAGGCGGGGTCGCGGACGGTGAATACGTTTGTGGTGTACCCGGAGTCGGCGAAAAAAGCTCCGGTGGTGGTGATGATCCACGAGATTTTTGGGTTGAGCGACTGGGCGAAGCTGATGGCGGACGAGCTGGCGGCGAAGGGATACATCGTGGTGGAGCCGGATCTGCTGTCGGGGGTGGGACCGGGTGCGGGCGGAACGGACAGCCTGGGAGGGCAGGATGCGGTGGTGAAGGCGGTGAGCGGGCTGCCGCCGGAGCAGGTGATGCGCGATCTTGAGGCGGTGGCGGACTACGGGCTGGCGCTGCCGAGTGCGAGCGGGAAGCTGGCGGTGGCGGGGTTCTGCTGGGGCGGCGGGAAGACGTTTGCGTTTGCGACGGAGCGCAAGGGGATCAGCGCGGCGCTGGTGTTTTACGGGCCGCCTCCGGAGGCGGGGCAGATGGCGGCGATCACGGCTCCGGTGTATGGCTTTTATGCGGGCAACGATGCACGGATTGGAGCGACCGTGCCCGGGACGGTGACTGCGATGAAGGCGGCGGGGAAACGGTATGAGCCGGTGACGTACCCCGGCGCTGGGCATGGATTTATGCGGGCGGGGCAGGCCCCGGATGCGACGCCGGAGAATGCGGCGGCGTGGCGGGATGGGTTTGCGCGGATGCTGGGGGTGCTGGGGCAGCTGCAGTAGGGTTGGAAAAATAAGGAGGCACCCGGCATGCGGCACAGAAGAGGGTTGTGCGCTGTTCTGCTGTGACCTGAGTTGGGCGGGGGGGTGCCTCGATTGCTTGCAGCTGCGCCTTGTGCTTTCTGATCGATGTGGCATGATCTGTCATTGGGGGATGGTCCATGGCTTTGGTGTCTGCCGAACGTAATGACAGCGTTGATGTTCGATCCCGAGGGCGAGGCCTTTCGGTCATCTGTGTTGCGGTGTATCTCGCGGGAGTGCTGCTGCTGCTGGCTTCTCTGTTGAAGCACACTCACGGCAGGCTGGTGTACGCGCTGGACGATCCATACATTCACCTCGCGCTGGCCGAGCAGATGGCTCATGGGACGTATGGCATCAATGCGGGACAGGCGTCCTCTCCGTCGTCGAGCCTGCTTTGGCCGATTTTGCTGGTTCCTTTCTCGGGGACCCACGTGCAGGTGGTGCTTCCGCTTTTCTGGAACGTGGTGTTTTCGATGGGCACGGCATGGCTGATCGGCCTCTGCGTGACACGATGGAGCGGGTTGCGCCCGACGGACAGCCTTCTTGGCCAGGGATCGCATGGATGGACGAAACGGGTTCTGGTCGCGGTGCTGCTGTTGTTTGTGGCGAACCTGTGGACCCTGACTTTTGTAGGGATGGAGCATGGGCTGCAAATCTTTCTTGCGGTGCTGTGTGCCTTCGGGGTGACGGAGGTCTTCAGCGGGAGGCCGATGTCGAGCGGGGTCCTTGTTGCGGCGGCGATTTTGCCCTCGGTACGCTACGAGGGTCTAGGACTGACGCTGGCCGTTGCGCTGGCACTGTATGGCGAGCGCAAGCGCTGGGTCGCGCCAGTCCGTCTGGTCGTGGTCAGTCTGCTTCCCCTCCTTGCGTTTTCGATGTTTCTGCACGCTCATGGAATGCCCCTTTTGCCAAATTCCCTGCTTGTCAAGAGCCAGGTGGCAACACAGCGGAGCGGCACTCTGGCGCACACGCTCTGGATCATCTTTGTCAATGTTCGGAGCATTGCACCGAACATCGAGCGTTGGCCTGTGACTATCTTGACCTTGATGCTGGCGCATCTGTGGTGGAGAGAGAGCAACGACCGCAGGCGATGGGTGCTGGGGGGAGCGACGCTTGCGCTGGGCCTGCACGTCTTACTGGGGCAGAACGGCTGGTTCACCCGGTATGAGGTCTATGCCGTGGTGTTCGGGACCATCCTCGTGGTGCGCATTTTGGCAGAGCGGCCACCCTTTCTGTTCTCCTACTTTGCCGTCGGATTACTGTTTTTTGGAGCACCGTATCTTGTGTCGACGCAGCAGATTGTGAACGCTTCGATGGACATCTATCGCCAGCAATACCAGATGCACCGGTTTCTCCAGGAGTTCTATCACGGCAACGTGGCGGTGAACGACCTGGGCCTGGTTGCATACCAGAAGCCGCCGGGAACGTATGTGCTGGACCTGTGGGGGCTGGCGTCCACAGAGGCTGCCAAGCAGAGAAACAAGAATGGGGCGTGGATGGAGTCGATCACGCAGCGGAACGATGTTGCCCTGGCGATGATTTATCCATCGTGGTATGCGAGCATTCCCGAAAGCTGGGCGCCCTTAGGATCGATGTGTGTCGAAACCCCACTTACGTTTCTGAATGAGCATTGTGTGGTGTTCTACAGCACAGAGATGACGCGACGCGCGGAGCTGGCCGCCGACGTGGCGAGTTTTGTGAAGACGCTTCCGCCTAAGGTCACCTTCTATCCAGGTGTCGCGCGGGTTTGGATGCCGAATTAGACGAATATACGACATGGCTCTGGAGCGATGCCGAGCCCTTCGGTATGTATGGCCCCGGACTCAGGCCTGGGAGTCAGTGTCTTCGGCGGCGGGTTTGGTGGTGGCGACGGTCCAGTTCGGATCGCCTACCTTGAAGCGGGCGAAGCGGCGGACGGAGATGTTTTCGCCGAGCTTGGCGACCTTGGTGGCGATGAGCTGCGTGATGGTCTGGGTCTGTTCCTTGATGAAGGGCTGGTCGAGCAGACAGACCTCTTCGTAGAACTTGGCCATTTTGCCTTCGACGATCTTTTCGACCACGGGTGCGGGCTTGCCGGTGGCGGCGGCCTGGGTGCGATAGATGTCCTTTTCGCGGGCGAGGTCCGCTTCGGTGACGTCTTCGCGGCGAACGTAGCGGGGGTCGGTGGCGGCGATGTGCATGGAGATGTCGCGCAGCAGGGACTGGAAGTCTTCGGTGCGGGCGACGAAGTCGGACTCGCAGTTGAGCTCGAGCAGGACGCCGATTTTTCCGCCGGCGTGGATGTAGGTGCCGACCGCGCCTTCGTTGGTGGAGCGGGAGGCCTTCTTGGCGGCCGAGGCCATGCCGCGCTTGCGAAGGACGACGAAGGCTTCTTCCATGTCGCCCTTGGTTTCCTGCAGGGCCTTGAGGCAGTCGCCCATGGGGGCGCCGGACTTTTCGCGGAGCTCTTTGACCAGCTTGGCGTCGATCTTCTTGTTGTCATCCCCATCCGGGGATGGCGTGGCGGTAGCAGACATGCGATTCCTTCCTGGGTCGCTGCACGCGAGGGTGCCCGGCGACTGTGCGGTGGTGCTTCGAGTGCGATTAGCGGGCGAGTCGCTCTTCAAGTCGAGCGAGGCGCACGTCGAGATCACTGCTGGCGCGCACCAGTGTTTTCATATCGTGGTCGAACAGGTTCATTCGACCTTCAAGGCTCGAAAACCCCGCGCTCATCCCGTTTTCCAATGAGGTGAAGCGCAGATTCAACTGGTTGAGAACGTGATTGCTCTGAAGGAGGCCAAGCACGATTCCAAGCAGAACCGTGAAGGTAGGAACGCCGATCGCGAAGTAGAGCTGAACATTCGTCAACGGCGGCTCCTTTCTGAACCCAGCCCGATTATACAAAGGGCGCTGGCCGAAGCCCGCGCCCTCCATTGGAACAGCGGGATGGTTAGGCGCCGGTTTCGGCGGCGACGGGCTCGGGCTCGTCGGCGGTGGCGGTTGCCGGGGCCTTACGGATGTTGCCGCCGAGAACGGCCTCGAGGTCGACATTGTCGTCGTCTTCGGCGGGGGTCTCGGGAGCGGCGGCAGCTTCGGGCTCGGCCGGCGCGGCGGCGGCTTCTTCGCCGATGTGCTCGGGCGCGACCTCGGCCTGCTGGACGTCGGCAAACTCGGTGTGGAAGGCCTTGTCGGAGATCATCTGGACGCCTTCGGCGGCAGAGTCGGCGATTTTGGTGGTGAACAGGCGGATGGCGCGCAGGGCGTCATCGTTGCCGGGGATCACGTAATCGACGACGGTGGGGTCGCAATTGGTGTCGACGACGGCGACGACCGGGATGCCGAGCTTGCGGGCTTCGGCGACGGCGATGGCTTCGTTGTTGGAGTCGATGACGAAGATTGCGTCGGGGAGGCGCTTCATGCTCTTGATGCCGGCAAGATTGGTGGTCAGGTGCTTGCGCTCGCGCTCAAGCTTGATGACTTCCTTTTTGGTGAGCAGTTCGTACCGGCCGTCGGTGGACATGTCGTCGAGCTCGGTGAGGCGCTTGACGGACTTCTGCACGGTGACCCAGTTGGTGAGCAGACCGCCGAGCCAGCGGGAGTTGATATAGGGCATGCCGGCGCGGTTGGCTTCTTCGGCGACGGCGTCCTGAGCCTGACGCTTGGTGCCGACGAACAGAATGAGCTTGCCGGTGGACGTGAGATCGGTGACGAACTTGGACGCGTCCTTGAACATCTTGAGCGTCTTCTGGAGGTCGATGATGTAAATGCCGTTGCGCTCGCCAAAGATGTATTCCTTCATCTTGGGGTTCCAGCGCTTGGTCTGATGCCCGAAGTGAACGCCAGCTTCGAGCAGTTCTTTCATGGTGATGTTGGCCAATGGGGCTCCCTGGTGAAGGCCGGCCGGGTGGGGACACCGGTGACCTGGATTGATCCCGTCCGTGAGGTTGGGAGATTTGACTCCGTGCCTCCGATGAATGTTCTTCGGAGGGTGCTGCGAAAACAGGGTCTAAGCGGACCCACGTCTCAGAAGCGAGACGTGGGGCACCCGGTCTGTGGTGAGGGTTAGCGCTTGGAGAACTGGAAGCGGGCGCGCGCGCCCTTCTGACCGTACTTCTTGCGTTCCTTGCCGCGGGAATCGCGGGTGACGAGGCCTTCGCTCTTGAGGGCCTTGCGCAGCTCCGGGTTGAACTCCATCAGGGCGCGGGCGATGCCGAGCTTGACGGCGTCGGCCTGGCCCATCACGCCGCCGCCGCGAACGGTGGTGATGACGTCGAAGGTTTCGCCGATGTCGGGGATGCCGAGGGAGCGCTTGGCGGCGGCGCGCTGCTGCGGTGTGACGAAGTAGACGTCCACGGGCTTTTTGTTGACCGAAAACTCGCCCGAGCCGGGACGGAGGAAGACGCGTGCGATCGAGCTTTTGCGACGACCGGTGCCGTAGTACTGAATCAGATCTGCCATGCTGCTCCTCTAAACCTTTTCTGCGCCGATGTGGCCGACGGAGTTACGATGCCAGCTCGAGCGGCTGGGGCTGCTGCGCCTGGTGCGGGTGGTCCGCGCCCTTGTAGACCTTAAGCTTGGTGGCCATCTGCCGACCCATTTTGGACTTGGGAAGCATGCCCCGGATGGCCTCTTCGAGGATCTTTTCCGGGCGCCGGGCTAGCAGTTTGAGGTAGCCCTCTTCGCGCAGACCGCCGGGGAAGCCGGTGTAGCGGCGGTAGACCTTCTGCTCGGCGCGCTGGCCGGTGACGTGGATCTTTTCGCAGTTGATCACGACGACGTGGTCGCCCATGTCAATGTAGGGCGTGTAGAGCGGGTTGCGCTTGCCGGCGAGAATGCTGGCGGCCTCGGTGGCGAGGCGGCCGAGCGTCTTTCCGTTGGCGTCAAGCACGAACCACTTACGCTGAATATTTTTGCCGCTGGGAATGGTGGTGGACATCGTTTGCTGCTCCCTGTGAACCGTGTGACATGCACCGCACAATCGACCAGATGGACGGTATGAGGCTCGAAACTGGATCGCTTCCGCGAGACGCCGACTGTGGAACGCCGAGATCCGTAAAGGATCTCAAGCAGAACGGACGAGAAGAGCGTCTGAACTCGCACACAGAGCCGAAAGTTGCCGGCTGAGGAGTGGGTACTTTGGAGGTCCCCGCTTGTGCTGCCTGGCGGGCTGCCTCAGATGGACTCACTACGTTGCCTCGACCGCTGCGATGTGCCGGTCTGTCCTTGCTGCGACAACAAACAGGCACGCAGGCGCGAGACTGCGCGAGATCTGATAGTAACTGAGGCGAGTTTGAGGGTCAAGGGTTTGCCTGCGGAGGTGCGACGGGGGTGGCGAGGTCGAGCAGAAAGCTGTGGCCGTCGTCGTAGAGGTGGCGGCGGGACCGGCCCAGATCCTCGTATTGGTGATGGGCGGCGAGGGCGATCTCGGCTTCGGCGCGGATCCACTGTGAGTTCTTGGGGTTGGCGCGTTGTTCGGCGGCCGCGCCGTCGGTTTCGGACGCCCCGTCGGCGTAGGAGTAGGCGAGGTAGCGGATGCCATGGGAGAGGAGGAACTTGGCGAGGGCTTCGCCGGATTGGCGGGCGGGCCAGCCGGGGGGTGGGCTGGCGGCTCCGGGGACGTCGGCGAGGTAGATGGTGCGTCGGCGGAAGTCGAGCAGGTAGGCGTCGGTGAGGGTTTCGAGGGTGGCGGCTGGACCACTGTTTGGGCCGGTGGCGGGGATGGCGGCTTCGAGGGCCTGGTAGCGGGCGCGGGCGGCGAGGCCGGCGGCGGGGTCGAGCACGGTGTTGGGGAGGATGCGGTAGTCGGTGAGGCCGGTGCGAAGGCAGCGGACGGCCCAGGGGTACTCCCAGGTGAAGGAGTTGAAGCCGACGTAGAGGGCGGTGGCGGCGGCGAGGGTGGCGGCGGCGAGGTGTCCGGGGCGGCTGAAGGCGGGATGGGCGGGGTTGGGGGTGGTGCCGGTTTCGGGGCGGCGGCGGCAAAAGACGGGGAACAGGAGAAGCATGCTGGGGAGCAGGGCGGGGTAGTTGTAGCGGCGGACGGAGTCTCCGCCGGTGGCGATGCCGACCAGGATGGTGGCGAGAGCGGCGGCGAGGGTCATGCTGAGGGCGATGCGGGCGACGCGGTCGCGGCGGCCGCGGAGCCAGCCAAGGGCGAAAACGGCGAGCGGCGGGAGGCTGAAAGGGAGGACCTTGAAGAGGATGACGTGGGCGGAGTGGTTTCCGGGGGGGGCGAAGCCGCCCCAGCGGGTGTAGTGGAAGCCGAGGCCGAGGGTGGGGTAGAACCAGGTTCCGGCGGCGGTGTGCTGGACGACCGACCAGGGGAGAAGGACGGCCAGGGTGGCGAGGGCGGCGGCGCCGAGGAAGCGGAGACTGCCAGCGAGGCCTGCTTCCCGGCGGACGACAAGGAGCGTGACGCAGAGGAGAAAGATTGCGGACGGGACGAGGTAGGTGGATTTGAGCGAGGTGACGCTGCCGGCGAGCAGGCCGAGAAGGAGGCCGCGCAGCAGGTCGCGCAGGTGGGGGCGGCTGGCGAAGAGGGGAGGCGGGCCGAGGTCGGCGGCGGCGAGGTAGACCATGCCGAGGAAGATCGCGGACGGGAGGATGACGAAGGTGAGGTTGAACTGGAGCTGGGGGGTGGCGATGACGAACAGCGCCCAGGCGGCGGTATCCGTGCGCGAAAGTTGGAAAACGCGGGCGAGGGCAAAGGCGACGAAGGCCGAGAGGAGGAGGCCGAGGGTGCGGTCGGCCATCTGGACGTCTTCGAGGGGCAGCTCGGCGAGGACGAGGGTTTCGAGAAAGTGGTTGCCGCCGACCGAGGACATGACGCGGCGCTCGGAGAAGGGGTCGGGTCCAAAGATGTGTGTTTCGAGCATCTTGACGGGGGCGGCGAGATAGAAGTTGTAGTCGTCGGAGGGCTGGTAATAGGGAGTGTGGACGGAGGCGCCGAGGCGGACGGCGAAGACCAGGGCGAAGGCGAGGAGGAGGAGTTTGCCGGGGAGGGTGAGGGGCTCGCGTGGCGGGCGTGGGCGGACGACGGTGGTCTCGGACCCTGGGCGGAGAGTGGCTGCGGCGGCAAAGAGGCCGAAAGCGACGGTTTCAAGGAGAGCAGGGACGGTAATGCTGTGGGCGAGATTGAGCAGGCCACCGACGAGGAGGACGATGCCGAAACCGCTGGCGGCGCAGAGGGTGAATCCTGGTCGGGGGACGCGGGCGAGACGGAGAAGGGCGGCTCCGTAGCCGGCGATCGAGAGCAGAAGGACGAGGCACCAGGCGATCGCGCCGAAGAAGTGGAGGAGCGAAAGCAGGGTGATGGGCGGGAGATGCGGCATGGGCATCATGCCTGGGGCGCTCCTGCGGGGATAGCACGACGATGATGCGGCGCGGGAAGGGGAGCAGGGGGTTGGGTCAAGGGAGCTCGGGCAGGGCAGGCGGATGGTGGCGGACGCTGAGGCCGAGCGTGCTGAGGAAGAAGGAGAACAGCATCAGCTCGACGCCGAGCGCCATGCTGGTGGCGGCGGGGATGACGAGGCGCGCGACGGCGCGGAGCTCGAGCGAGCCGAACTGCTGCCGGCGCCAGAAGGCGACGGTATAGAGGGCGAGGGCGAGACCGGCGAGCAGAAGGATGCCGCCGACGACCAGGCCGCTTTCGAGGTCCATGCGGCGAAGCAGACGTTGCGCACGTTCAGTGGCGGGGTAGAGCTTTTCCTGGATGGCGAAGACGCGGGACAGAAGGGCGAACATGACGCCCTGGAAGCCGATGAGAAGGGCGAAGGCGCAGTAGATGAGGGTGTCGACGTCGAGCTGCAAACGACCGAGCTGGAGCGGACCGATCTCGATCAGCAGGCCGAAGACGGCGGCGATGCACATGAGGAAGGCGCCAGGGTAGAGGAAGAGCCAGTTGGGGCTGAACAGGAGCATGAAGCGGAGGTGGCGCCAGCCGTCGCGCCAGGGGCGGAGGTGGGGTGGGCGGGATCGGCCGTCGGGCGAGAGGGTGGTGGGGACCTCGGCCAGGCGCATATGCATCTGGGTCGCCTTGATGACCATTTCGGAGGCGAACTCCATGCCGGTGGTGTGGAGGTCGAGGCGCTCGAAGGCGGATTTTGAGAAGCCGCGGATGCCGCAGTGGAAGTCGCCGAGCGAGGAGCGGAAGAGGGTCTTGCCGATGCCAGAGAGGACGGGGTTGCCGAGGTAGCGGTTTTTCCAGGGCATGGCGCCGGGCTTGATTTCGCCGGTGAAGCGGTTGCCCATCACGAGGTCGTTGCCTTCGCGAAGTTTGGCGAGAAATCCGTCGAGGTTGCTGAAGTCGTAGCTGTCGTCGGAGTCGCCCATGATGATGTAGCGGCCGCGGGCGGCGGTGCAGGCGGCGAAGAGGGCGGCGCCGTATCCGCGGACGGGGACGTCGATGACGCGGGCGCCGTGCTGGCGGGCGATGGCCTGCGAGCCGTCGGCCGAACCGTTATCGCCGATGACGATTTCGCCTTCCACGCCGGAGCGATGGAGGAAGCCGCTCGCCTTTTGGAGGCAGGCGGCGAGGGTTTCGGCCTCGTTGAGGCAGGGCATGACGATGGTCAGTTCCACGCGCTGGTCCGTCCTGCGGCGCGGGCTTCTGGCTGTGATGGGGGAAGGGTCCGCATCCGTCGTGGATCGCGTTTGGAGAGGGGCACCGTTCGGCGCCGAGCTCGTGGAGAACGCACCGTCAGAGTACCACCCTGGTGTCGGGCGGGGATGTTTGGCGGAGTCAAAAGGGAGTTATGGGGTTGCCGGGCGGCACCCCGGAAGCGCCGCATCCAAGCCTGAAAACAGGAGGGGTTTTGGGCGTGGACGTGGCAGAGCAGGGGACGGCGGAGGCACGGAAGAGCGGGGCGGGGCCGGCAAAGCGGACGGCTGGGGCGAAGCGGACGGCTGGGGCGAAGCGCACGGCTGGGGCAAAGCGGAAACCCGCGGCCGGACCGAAGGTTGGGTGGCCGGAGATCCTGCGGGAGGCGCAGACACGGTTCGGGATCAAGCGTTTTCGGAGTGGGCAGAGGGAGGTGCTGGAGGAGGTGTTTGCCGGGCGAAGCGTGCTTGGGCTGATGCCGACGGGCTCGGGAAAGACGCTGTGTTACCAGCTGCCGGCGGTGTTTCTGAAGCGGCCGGTGGTGGTGGTGAGCCCGCTGATCGCGCTGATGCAAGACCAGCAGGAGCGGGCCACGGAGGCGCACCTGGTGGTGGAAAAGATGGATTCCACGCTGACGGCGAAGGAGCTGCACAAGGCCGAGCACGAGATTGATGCGGGCGAGGCGCAGCTGATCTACGTGACGCCCGAACGGCTGGAGAATCGGGAATTTCTGGACGAACTGAAGCGGGCGGGAGGGATCTCGCTGCTGGTGGTGGATGAGGCGCACTGCATTGCGCAGTGGGGGCATGATTTTCGGCCGGCGTACCTGGCGATCGGCGATGCGCGAAAGACGCTGGGCATGCCACCGGTGCTGGCGCTGACGGCGACGGCGACGCACGAGGTGGTGGGGGAGATTTTCGAGAATCTGCATGCGACGGGAGCCAAGGTGGTGAACGCGGGGACGGAGCGGGCGAACCTCCACTTCAGCGTGCACCGGACGGTGAACACCGATGCGAAGCTGGCGCGGGTGACGTCGCTGCTGGAGAAGGAAGATGGGACGGGCATCATCTATACGTCGAGCGTGCGATCGGCCGATGAACTGCACGACTGGCTGAAGGAGCACGGGATCAGCGTGGGGCATTACCACGGCAAAATGAAGGCGCACGACCGCGAGCAGGTGCAGCAGGAATTTATGCGCGGCGAGCACAAGGTGATGATCGCGACCAAGGCGTTCGGTCTGGGGATCGACAAGGCGGACATCCGGTTTGTGTACCACTACGAGTTTCCGGATTCGCTGGAGACGTACTACCAGGAGGCTGGGCGCGCGGGACGGGATGGGCTGCCGAGCCGGGCTGTGTTGCTGTATCGGCTCGAAGATAAGCGGATTCAGAGCTTCTTTCTGGCGGACCGCTACCCGAAGGTGAAGGAAGTGCGCAGGGTGCTGGAGGCGATGGCCGGGCGGGTGCTGACGGGGGACGACCAGGAACTGAACGCGGTGGAGGTGGTTCCGGCGCTGGTGGAGGCGGCGGGGGAGAGCGTTGAGGAGGCGCGGACGGAGTTGACCGCCAAGCGTGAGGGCGAGACGTTGCCGGCCGACACAATGGAAGGGGCGGTGGCCAAGGTCGCGAGCAGGGGTGAGGTGATCTCGGAGGACGCAATTTCGGAGCGGTCCGGCGTCGGCAAGAAGAAGACGGAAGTGATCCTGCATCTGCTGCGCGAGGCGCGGCTGATTGGCCGAAGCCGGCGCGGGTACGTTCTCAGGCACATGGAAACACTGCCCGACGAGATTCTGGCGGTGTTGCTGCAGACCTATGTGGAGCGGGCGGAGCACGACCAGAGCCGGTTGACCGAGATGATGCATTATGCGGAGTCAGTGGACTGCCGGGTGCAAATGATACGGCAGTATTTCGGCGACGAAGCTGGGGAGCGATGCGAGCGGTGCGATAACTGCGAGACGGCGGCGAACGGAGGCGAGGGACACGCTGCGCGGGTGGTGGCGGATGCGCGGGCGCAGTTCCACGACCGGGAAAAAGCGCGGCAGGTGACGCTGGCGGCCAGTGCGGAGACGCGTCGGGCGGATGAGGGGCATGACGATGGCGAGGTGGTGCGGCGGGAGACGATGCACGGGACGATTGTGACCACGTCGCCGGAGACGCTGCCGCAGGGGGCGGGGGAACCATGCTTCGCCCCGGGAGCGACGGTGCGGCATGTGACGTTTGGCGAGGGCACCGTAAGGACGTGTGACGAGAGTGTGGCTGTTGTGCACTTCCGCAAGGGTGGGACCAAGACGTTGAAGGTCGGTTTTCTGACGCGCTGAGGCCTGATTAGGGCGGGGGTTTCATCGATTACCCATGTTGCGGATAAGGGAGCTGACGACACCGCCGACGACGCCGGCTTCGCTGTTTTCGACGACGCGGCCGGTAGATAGATAGGGCTGGAGGGCGTGGGCGAGTTTGGAGAGCGGGAGGCTCTGGAGCCAGACGCGGCCGGGGCCGGTGAGCGAGGCGAGAAAGATGCCGTCGCCGCCGAAGATCATGTTGCGGATGCCGGGGACGCGGGTGATGCCGAAGTTGACCGAGGTGGTGAAGGCGCCGACGTGGCCGGGGTGGACGCGGAGGTTTTCGCCGGGGCGGAGGTCCTTGACGACGAGCTCGCCCGAGAGCTCGAGCCAGGCGGTTCCCTGCCCTCCCACGCGCTGGAGAAGAAATCCGTCGCCGCCGAAGATGCCGGCGCCGAGCGACTGCTGGAAGCCGACGCCGAGCTGGACGTTGGGCGTGGCGCAGAGGAAGCCGTGGCGGTGGACGAGGTACTCGTGGCCGCCGCCGACCTGAACGGGGACGATGTGGCCGGGGATGCGGGTGGCGAAGGCGACCTCGCCGGGGTAGCCGACGGCGGTGTACTCGGTCATGAACAGGGTGCCGCCACCGGCGACGCGCTTGATTGCGCCGAGCAGGCCGCCGCCGCCGGCCATCTGGGTGTGGGTCTGCATGGCGATGGATTGCGACATCCAGGAAAGTTCGCCAGCCTCGGAGATGACGGAGTCGTTGGGGTCGAGGAGAAACTCGAGGACGGGCATGGTCGTGCCGAGGATGCGGCTTTGCATGGCGGTGTGTGTGACCTCGCAGATGATGCTACGCGGCCCGGGGGAAAAGAGTTCCGGGGCGCCGCGGGAGTGGTCCCCCGAACGTACCCGGCGGCGCGAAACCGCATGCGATACTTGGGACTAATTATGTACAAACGGGTTCTCCTCAAGCTTTCGGGCGAAGCTCTGGCTGCTGGACGCGGGTTCGGCATTGATGCGGTGTTTATCCACAAGGTGGCGGAGGAGATTGCCTCGGTGCATGCGCTGGGGTGCGAGATCGGCATCGTGGTGGGCGGCGGGAATTTCTTTCGCGGCGTGGCGCAGCAGGCGATCGATATGGACCGCGTGGCGGCCGACCACATGGGGATGCTGTCGACGGTGATCAACGCGATTGCGCTGCAGGATGCGATCGAGAAGCGCGGCCTGTTCTGCCGGGTGATGAGCGCGATCGAGATGCACGAGGTGGCCGAGCCGTATATTCGGCGGCGGGCGATGCGGCACCTTGAAAAGAACCGCGTGGTGATCTTTGCGGCGGGCACGGGCAATCCGTATTTTTCGACCGACACGGCGGCCAGCCTGCGGGCGATGGAGATCAAGGCCGACATTCTGCTGAAGGCGACCAGCGTGGACGGGATCTACACGGCCGACCCGAAGCTGGACCCGGAGGCAAAGCGCTTCGACACGATTACGTACTCGGACATGCTGCGGCTGAACCTGCGCGTGATGGATACGTCGGCGGTGTCGCTGTGCCGCGATAATTCCATGCCGATGATGGTATTTTCCATGCGCGAAGAGGGCAACATTAAGCGGGTGGTGGCGGGCGAACCGCTGGGCACGCTGGTGACGGCGTAAAGAATTTCGCGGCTCCTTTCCGTTGCGCGGTAGTGGACTGTGCCCCGCAGGCGGATTTGGCGTCGGCGCTAAAGTTTCTCCGCAAACTGCCGATAGAGTAAGCGGGATGGCTGTGGCGACCGAGATCGATGGCAAGGCGCTTTACCGCAAGATCAGTTGGCGGCTGATTCCGTACATTTTTCTGCTGTACATTCTGGCGTACCTGGACCGCGTGAATGTCGGCTTCGCGGCGGTGGAGATGCGGCGCGACCTGGCGCTTTCGGCGACGGTGTACGGCACGGGTGCGGGCATCTTTTTTCTGGGCCAGGGATTGTTTGACCTGCCCAGCAATTTGCTGCTGGGCAGGGTTGGGCCGCGGCTGTGGATTGCCCGCATTATGATCTCCTGGGGCATGGTCGCCACGCTGATGAGCCTGGTGAAAGGGGCGCACAGCTTTTATCTGCTGCGATTTCTGCTGGGCGTCAGCGAGGCGGGGTTCTTTCCCGGCATGATTCTGTACCTCACCTACTGGTTTCCGTCAGGCGAGCGTGCGCGGGCGGTGGCGAAGTTCATGACGGCCACATCGATTGCGGGTGTGGTCGGTGGACCGCTTTCGAGCTTTCTGCTGAAGCTCGAGGGCCACGCCGGGATGCATGGGTGGCAATGGCTTTTTATCTGTGAAGGGATCCCGACGATTCTTGGCGGCATCTCCGTTCTGTTCCTGCTGAAGGACCACCCGGACGATGCGGGCTGGCTGAGCGACGACGAGAAGAAGTGGCTGGATGGCGAGCTCGAGCGCGACCGCAAGGCCGGCGGGGCGGAAGACCGGCACCATCTGGCGGACGCTTTCAAGCTGCCGATGGTGTGGATTCTCGCGGGGATCTTCTTTCTGGACCAGCTGGGCACCTACACGGTCGGGTTCTGGATGCCGCTGGTGCTGAATGGCATTCTGCATCCCGCGGCGGCGGCGGCGAAGGACCTTGCGGGCGCGGCGGGGGCGAGCCAGGTTGCTCGCTACGCGACGATTCCGTACGTTGCGGCGGCGATCTTTACCGTGGTCATCGGCTGGTCGAGCGACCGTATGCGGGAGCGCCGAGGGCACATTGCGCTGTGTTTCCTGCTGAGCGCCATCGGCTTCGGATGGGCGGCCCATGCGCACACGATTGTGATGGCGCTGCTGGCATTTGTGCTAGCGGCGATCGGCTATTGGAGCCTGATGGGGCCGTTCTGGGCGCTGCCCACGCGGGTTCTGGGTGGGCAGGCCGCTGCCGGCGGGGTTGCGATCATCACGATGATCGGCAGCCTGGGCAGCTTTATCGGACCAGCGCTTACGGGCCGTCTGCGGGATGCCACCCACAGCTTCACGGCGGGGCTGCTGGCGGTGGGTGGGTCCGCGGTGCTGGCGTGTCTGCTGTGTTTCGCCCTTCCTGGCCGGGATCAGCATGCGGACGAGGCAAACCAGACGCAAGGGAAACGACCAGCGAACGCCTGACCGCACACCTTCCGGTCAGACGTTTGCGGAGGGAGGTGCGGCGATCAGCCTTTCAGCGCGGCCACGATCTCCTCGGTGGAGCGCACCCGGCCCATGACGGGGAAGATGTTGCCGGTGCTGAAACGATGCGCCTCGGCCGACATGCTGGTCATGGCGTCCTCGGCGAAGACGATCTCGTAGCCCCCGTCGAGCGCGGCGCGTGCGGTGGATTCGACGCCAAAGTTGGTGGCGATGCCGCCCATGATGACCGTGGTGATGCCGCGTCGGCGCAGCTGCTGATCGAGACCGGTGCCGTAAAAAGCACCCCATTGGCGCTTGGTGACGAGCACGTCTCCGGTCTGCATGCCGGCTTCGGGCACCAGCTCGGAGGCTGCGGGCGGGGGCAGTGGCGCCCCTGGCGGCATCATGGGTGTATCGGCGGGCTGGCGAAGAATCTCGTGCAGCAGCACGTGCACGTAAACGACCGTGCCGCCGGCGGAGCGAAGCGCGGAGGCCAGCGTGGCACAGCGCTCGACGACGTCCTTGCCGGGGTAGGGCGCGAGCTCGCGGCCGACGATGCCGTGTTCAAGATCGATCAGGATGAGGGCGGTGGATTTGGGACGGAGATCAAGGCTCATGCAGGTTGGATGGGACGCCGAAGGGAGAGATGCGGATTTGTGATCCGGCAGTCGGTTGCCGCTGCTGGCGGGGTGGCCGATGGTACCCTTGAGTGTCAAATGATTCAGCAAAGCGAGGCGTAAACGACGATGGCAACGGCGACGATCGATCAGGCAGAGATTGCGAAGGGTATGGACGCACACGACTACAAGGTGGCCGACATTGGGTTGGCCGGGTGGGGACGCAAAGAGATCGATATAGCCGAGCAGGAGATGCCGGGGTTGATGTCAATTCGGCATAAGTACGCGCCGGAACAGCCGCTGGCCGGTGTGCGGGTGACGGGGTCGCTCCATATGACGATCCAGACGGCGGTGCTGATCGAAACGCTGGTGGCGCTGGGGGCGGATGTCCGCTGGGCGAGCTGCAACATCTTTTCGACGCAGGACCATGCGGCGGCGGCGATCGCGGCGGCGGGCGTACCGGTGTTCGCGTGGAAGGGCGAGTCGCTCGAAGAGTACTGGTGGTGCACGGAGCAGGCGCTGTCGCATCCCGGCGGCCTGGGTCCGCAGATCGTGATCGACGACGGCGGCGATGTGACGCTGCTGATTCATAAGGGTGTCGAGCTCGAGGCGGGCGACCCGTGGGTCGACACGGCCTCGGGCAACCAGGAAGAGGGCGTCATCAAGGCGCTGCTGAAGAAGATTCACGCCGAGGATGCGGAGCACTTTACCAAGCTGGCGAAGGAGTGGCGCGGGGTGGCGGAAGAGACCACCACGGGCGTTCACCGGCTGTACAAGATGATGGAGGTGGGCAAGCTGCTGGTGCCGGCGATCAACGTCAACGATTCGGTGACGAAGTCGAAGTTCGACAACCTGTACGGCTGCCGCGAGTCGCTGGGTGACGGCATCAAGCGCGCGACCGACGTGATGATTGCGGGCAAGGTGGCGGTGATTTGCGGCTACGGCGATGTGGGCAAGGGCTCGGCCGAGGCGCTGGCCGGTCTGGGGGCGCGCGTGATTGTGACGGAGATCGATCCGATCAATGCGCTGCAGGCGGCGATGCACGGGTACGAGGTGACGACGGTCGAAGAGACGCTCGGCCGGGGCGACATCTACGTTACCTGCACGGGCAACCTGGACATCATCACGCATGAGCACATGCGGGGGATGAAAGACCAGGCGATCGTCTGCAACATCGGCCACTTCGATAACGAGATCCAGATGGACGCGCTGAACGCGGACCGGGATGCGACGCGGCTGAACATCAAGCCGCAGGTGGATAAGTACACCTTTGCCTCCAGCGGCCGGAGCATCTTTGTGCTGGCGGAGGGCCGGCTGGTGAACCTCGGCTGCGCGACGGGACACCCGAGCTTTGTGATGTCGAACAGTTTCTCGAACCAGACGCTGGCGGCGCTCGATCTTTGGGCGAACCGTGACACGTACAAGGTGGGCGTCTACGTGCTGCCGAAGCGGCTGGACGAAGAAGTCGCCCGGTTGCATCTGGAGAAGATCGGCGTCAAGCTGACGACGTTGTCGCCGAAGCAGGCCGACTACCTGGGTGTGAAGGTCGAGGGGCCGTACAAGTCGGATCAGTACCGGTATTAGGTCGAGGTCAATCGGGAGCAGGGGCCGCGATCTGGAGTCGAGATCCGGGTTGCGGCCCATGTGTTGCTGGAGACTCGGGCGGTTGCGCGGTTAGCTGGTCGCGGTCGGCGATCGGTAGTCCGGCACGGAGATCACCTGCAGACCGGGCGTGGTGACCAGTTGTTGATCGATCAGAATGACGGTGGTCGCCGACCCGCCGGGATACACGACCTGCGTGCCGGCGAAGGTAGCCACGGTCGTGCTGGTGGGGATGGTGCCAGTGGGCACGAGCACAAGGGTGTAGGTGCCGCTGGGAACGTTGACGTATCCGGAGTTTGACGGAAAGGTGATGTCGGTCAGCACCGGGGAGACGGCCGTGAGCTTGGCGCCGGCCGGAACCAGGTAGATATCCATCGCGGAGACGCGCGTCGCTTCATCCAGGAAGCGGAGAGCGATCTGGCCGGAGGGCGCGGCCTGTGCCTGATCCTTGAGCACGAGCTCCTGGAGGTCGGCCGAAAGATTGCCGACCAGGATGGTGTACTGACTGGCCGTGACCAGGGTCGCCTTGGCGGAGGTGAGCACCTGGGTAGACCCGGCCGTATCCGCCGTGATGGTGTAGGCGCCGGGGGAAAGGCCGACGTACGAGGTGACGGTCCCGAAGCCGAGATTGTAGGCCAGGGCGCCGGCGCCGGCGTAGACGTCGAGGCCCGGGGCGTCCGGCGAAGCATCGATGACGCGCACCTGGGTGGAGGTCTGGGTGGGCTGCACCGCCTGACAGCCGGAAAGCCAGGGAACGGCGGCCGCCAACCCACAGCCGAGCGCGAGACGCGCCGCGGCAATGGATGGCTGGAGAACCTTGCTGCGACGCGGTCTGGAGATGGCGGTGAACATGCTTAGAACGGGCTTCGATCACAGCTTCCGAGGCTTCGATCGGATGTAGGTCCATCGTACCGGAACCCCGAGATCGCCCCAGCGAACGAAAGTTGTAGACGTCGTCGCGGTTGAGGGTCCACCGCCGTGATGCCGGCGCATCCGGCCACGTTTACTTCTTCGTGGCGGTCGCGCGATGGGCGACGACCTGGTCCTTGATCTTGGCGTAGGTGGCGTCGGGCACGATGCCGCGCGTGGTCAGCTGATTTTTGGCGGTGTACGGCCGGCCGGCAATGATGCGCTTCGCGTAGGCGTCCCCGATGCCGGGAAGCGCCTTCAACTGGTCGGCTGTGGCCGTATTGAGGTCCAGCTTATTTGCGTCGTCGGCGATCTTTTGCGATACGGATTGGCTGCTGCCGGTCGCCGCCTTGGATTGCGTGGTGGCCTGGGTGTTGGGCGACGGTGTCTGCGTTAGGCTGACCGGAACGGATGCGAACAAGAGGACCGCGGCGGTGATCAGGTTTCGTGCGAGGGGCATCGGACTTTCCTCCAAACGCCCATGAGGGTACCACGAGTCTGACCCAACCCTGCGTTGACAACCCGGAGTCGGCCGCGTAGCGTCACACACGTATGTACTCACTCTGGCATCATCCTCGGCATGATCACCGTCACGGACAGGGCGTGGCAGCGGTGATGTGCGAGCGAGCGATCTAGACGGCGAAACGCACAGGATTCCGAAGCAGCCCGCTGACGCGCACATCGCGAGCGGGCTTTTTACTGTGCTGACACCCTGACGCTTCGCTTGAATCCCTGAGCTTTGCTGAACCCTGAGCTTCGCTGGACCCCTGGAAGTGAGGACGAAACGATGACAGAAACGATGGATGCGGCTGCGACGGCCGCCTTGACAATCGACTTCAACAAGATGGGCGGACTCGTGCCCGGCATGGTGCAGGACGCGCGTACGGGCGAACTGCTGATGCTCGGATTTCTGAATGAGACGAGCTACCGGAAGACGCTCGAGACCGGCTTCGTGACGTTCTGGAGCCGCACCCGCAACAAGCTGTGGATGAAAGGCGAGACCAGTGGCAATCGTTTGCGTGTGGTCAGCGCCGCGACCGATTGCGACAACGATGCGCTGCTGTTTCGCGTCGAGGTCGAGGGCGACGGGCTGGTGTGTCACGAGGGAACGGTGAGCTGCTTTACCAAGCCGATCGCGGTGCATGCCGGAACGATGGCGAGGGAAACCCGGTGAGCCCGATCCTGAAACTCGGCATTCCCAAGGGCAGCCTGCAGGACGCAACGCTGGCGCTGTTCGAACGTGCCGGATGGCGCATCCTTGCCAACGGGCGGAGCTATTTTCCGACCATCGACGACGCGGAGATCGAGTGCATGCTGGTGCGCGCGCAGGAGATGGCGCGGTACGTGGAGCATGGCGCGCTCGATGCCGGGCTGACGGGAAACGACTGGGTGCTGGAGAACGAGTCGGACGTGGAGCGCATCACCAGCCTGACTTACTCCAAGCAGAGCCGCCAACGAGTGAAGTGGGTGCTGGCGGTGCCGGAGGATTCGCCGTTCGAGCGACCTGAAGATCTGGCCGGAAAGACGATCGCAACCGAGCTGGTGGAGTTCACCAGGCGGTATTTTGCCGCGAAGGGTATCCCCGTCCGTGTGGAGTTCTCCTGGGGCGCCACCGAGGTGAAGCCGCCCACGCTGGCCGACGCAATCGTGGAGGTGACGGAGACGGGGTCGAGCCTGCGGGCGAACCGGCTACGCATCCTGGAAACGCTGATGGAATCGGAAACGCAGCTGATTGCGAACAAGCAATCGTTTGCGGATGCGTGGAAGCGGCAGAAAATTGAGAACATCAGCCTGATGCTGAACGCCGCCATTGCTGCGCAGGGCCGCGTCGGCCTGATGCTGAATGTTCATCGCGATGCGCTGGAGGCCGTGGTCCGTCAGCTGCCCGCGCTGAATTCCCCGACCGTCAGCCAGCTGAGCGAGGCTGCGTGGGTCGCGGTGAACACTATTCTCGAAGAAGCGCAGGTCCGCGAGGTGATCCCGCGGCTCAAGGCCGCCGGCGCCACCGGCATTGTGGAGTATCCGCTCAGCAAGGTCGTTCTGTAACCTGAATTGAAGCCGCCCATGAAAATCGCCCTGTACCTCCTGCTCGCCGTCGCTCTCGCCTGGGGCGTCTTTGCCCTCGTCAACTACTTCCGCCAGCGGCGTGCGCAAAGGCGTGCCGACCGCGAAGGCATGGTGCTGTACGCCGACGTGCTCTCGTCCGAGGCGGTGGGCGGGCTTTTGAAGTCGCTCAACATTCACCAGCTTCGCTTGCGCATCCAGGAGCCGCAAAAGCCTTTCCGCGAGGTCATTCTGCGCAGCCGTTTGCCAGCCGGGCAGACCTTCACCAAACAGCAGCGTGTGCTGATCGTGGTCGATCCTACAGACCCGGAGCGCATTTATCCGGCCTCGGCGGAATCCGCGAAACGGGTGACGCTGACCGGCACCAAGACCGAACGCAAGCTGATGCAGGCGCAGATGCGCAATCCCCGCCGCTTCCCGCAGCGACCTCCGTCCAACTACCAGCCGCCCATCAACAAGATTCGTTAACCCTCGCTTCGGAGTCCCATGCGCCTGCTGAAAACCTTCGGTGACACTGCCAAGACCGCCGAAACCCAGATTGACCAGCTGGAACGCCGCGGCGAAATCAACGTGGCCAAGGTGGAAGCTACCGTCCGCACCATCCTTGCCGAGGTACGCCAGGGCGGCGACGATGCGGTGATGGAGTACGCCGGACGCTTCGACGGTTTGCGGCTGGGCTGCCCTGAGCGCGGTGAGCCGGACCAGCCCCTGCGCGTTTCGCGCGACGAGATGGAGGCTGCGTGGAACGCGACCTCGGCCGAACTGCAGGCGGCGATGCGCGCGGCGCGCGACAACATCCGCGGCTTCGCTGAGCGCCAGATGCCGAAGAGCTGGACGTTTGCGCCGAGCGAGGGCGTCGAGACGGGGCAGGTGGTGCGACCGCTGGCCAGTGTGGGCTGCTACGTTCCGGGCGGGCGGTATCCGCTGCCCTCCACGCTGCTGATGACGGTGACGCCGGCGCAGGTTGCCGGTGTGCCCCGGATCGTCGTCTGCTCGCCGAAGCCGGCGCGGGAAACGCTGGCGGCCGCGTGGCTGGCCGGCGTGACGGAGTTCTTCCGCATCGGCGGAGCACAGGCCGTGGCCGCGCTGGCCTACGGCACTGAGACGATCGCACGTGTAGACAAGATCGTCGGCCCGGGCAATCTGTACGTCACCGCGGCCAAGCTGGCCGTGTCGCATGAGTGCGGCATCGATATGCCCGCCGGACCGACCGAGATTGTTGTCACGAGCGAGGCGGGCGATCCGGCCGGCATTGCCGCGGACCTGGTCGCGCAGGCCGAGCACGATCCCGATGCGCTGGCCATCCTGATCACCTCGAACGACGTTCTGGCGCGCGAAGTCGTTGCGGAGGTGAAGCGGCAATCGGCCGGGAACGCAACCGCGCAGGAGTCGCTCGACGCGCAGGGATTTGCATTTGTCACCGAAAGCGTTACAGAATCACAGGAGCTTACCAACCGGATCGCGCCGGAGCACCTTACCGTCGACGATGGCGCCGATATGCGCTGGGTGCAGAACGCCGGGTCGGTGTTTGTGGGCGACTACACGCCGCAGTCGCTCGGCGATTACGTGAGCGGCCCCAACCACGTGCTGCCCACGGGCCGCACGGTGCGCACGCGCGGCGGTTTGAGCGTGATGGATTTCGTGAAGCTGATCACGATCCAGCGCTACACACGGCAGGGGCTCGAGCGCATCGCGCCGCACGCCATTGCGCTGGCGGAAGCGGAAGGCCTGAGCGGGCACGCGGCCAGCGTGGTCATGCGATTGAAGGCCGGGGAGGTCGTGCCGTGAGCGTCATCACCGAAACGAACGTAGACGTGGAAGCGGAGCGCGAACCGCTGGCCATCGCACCCGAACCCGCCGGGCCAGCGCCGCGGCGGCGCGTCGTGGCGATGCCGGAGTACCATCCGCCGCTGGCCAGCCGCGACCTGCTGCGGCTGGACTTCAACGAGAACACCTTTGCGCCCTCGCCGCGCGTGATGGAGCGCCTTCGTGCGCTGACGCCCGAGGCCCTGACGGTATACCCCGAGCGCGAGCACGCCGAGATTGCCACGGCTCGGCACTTCGACCTCGCGCCCGATCAGGTGTTCCTGGCGAACGGTGTCGATGAGGCGATCCACCTGCTGTGTCTTGCGTTCCTGGAAGAGGGCGAGGAAGCCGTGGTGGCGACGCCCAGCTTCTTCATGTACGACGTCAGCGTCGGGGCCATGACGGGTGCTCTGGTGCGCGTGCAATCCGACGCATCGCTCGAGTTTCCCTTCGAGCGCGTGCTCGCCGCGATCACACCGCGCACCAAGCTCATCCTTCTGGCGACCCCTAACAATCCAACCGGCCAAACCATTCCGCGCGCGCTGATGCTGCGGATCTGCGCGGCGGCTCCGCACGCGGTCGTCTTTGCGGACGAAGCGTACTTCCACTTCCACGGCGAAACCACGCTCGGCGACGTGGGCCGGGTGCCGAACCTGATCGTCGGCCGAACCTTTTCGAAGGCCTATGGCCTGGCGAACCTGCGCTTGGGTATGCTGGCCGGCGACGCGCGCCTGATGCAGTTTGTGCGCAAGGTCAGCTCGCCCTACAACGTCAACGGGGTCGCTCTGGCCGTGCTGCCGGAAGCGCTGGCGGACGACGCGTATCTCGCGTGGTATGTCGACCAGGTGCATCGAGGGCGAGAGCGCGTGGAGCAAACGCTTGCGTCGCTCGGCATCCGTTACTGGCCGAGCCACGCGAACTTCGTTCTGTTCGAGGTCGGTTCGCGGCATAAGGAGTTCGTGGCCAGGATGCGCGAGCAGGGCGTGTTGCTGCGCGATCGCTCAAGCGACCCCGGATGCGACGGCTTCGTCCGCATCACCATCGGCGTTGAAGAACACGTCACGCGCGGCCTCGAAGCTTTGCGCGCCGTGTGGCAGGAGATGGGCCTGTGAGCGAGCTTGCACCGGCACCGCGCATCGGCACGGTGAACCGTAACACCACCGAAACGCGCATCGCGCTGCGCCTCGCGATCGACGGCCAAGGCGCGTACACCGTCTCGACCGGCATCCGCTTCTTCGATCACATGCTGGAACTGTTCACGCGACATGGCGGATTCGATCTGGAGCTGACCTGCAAAGGAGATCTCGACGTGGACCAGCACCACACCGTGGAGGACGTCGGCATCGCTTTGGGCGAGGCCGTTGCCGAGGCGCTCGGCGACAAGAAGGGCATCCTGCGCGCCGGCTACTTTGTGATGCCCATGGACGAGACGCTCGCCGTGGCGGCGATCGATCTTTCCGGACGCACAGCGTACGTGGTGGAGGACCAGGTCAACGTTCCGTTGGTCGGCGATCTGCAGACGGAGCTGGTTACCGACTTTTTCGAAGGGTTCGCGCGCGGCGCAAAGGCGAACGTGCACATCAAGGTGATGTATGGCCGCTCCAACCATCACAAGATCGAGGCGAGCTTCAAGGCGTTCGCGCGAGCGCTGCGCGGGGCGTGTTCGCGAGACGAACGTATGCGGGAACTATTGCCGAGCACAAAGGGTCTGCTGTGACGACGGAGTTGTCGAAGCAGGCCCGCCAGGATGCGATTGCGTCGCTTCGGCGCTACTTCGAGCAGAACATGCCGGAACCGATCGGCGAGCTTGGCGCGGGATTGCTGCTGAACTTCTTTGTGGAAGAGATCGGCCCGACGATCTTCAACAAAGCAATCGCCGACGCGCAGGCGCGGCTGCAACAGCGTGTGCTGGATCTTTCGGGCGAGTTGTACGAGGACGAATTTCCCTACTGGCCGCGTGCGGCCGCAAAGCGAAGCAGGGCGAAATGATTGCCGTGATCGACTACAGGGCCGGCAATCTGACCAGCGTGGTCAAAGCGCTTCGCTACCTCGGCGCCTCCGACGTCACCGTAACGCAAGACCCCGCTGCGCTTCGCCGTGCCAGCAAAATCGTTCTTCCGGGCGTGGGCCATTTCCGTTCCACGCAGCTGCTGCATGACCTCCAACTGACCGGCGCGACCCGCACCGCGATCGCCCAGGGCACGCCGTTTCTGGGCATCTGCGTCGGCCTGCAATGGCTGTATGAGGGCTCGACCGAGGCCGCCAGTACCGATGGCCTGTGCCACTTCGGGTCGCGCTGCGAGCGCTTCCCTGCCCTGGTCGACGGTGCCCCGCTGAAGTCGCCGCACGTCGGCTGGAACTCGCTCGACGACATCCGCCCGGATTCGCGGCTGCTCCGCGGTGTCGCGCCCGGCGGGTTCGTTTACTACACGCACTCGTGGCGAGCGCCCGTCTCGGCCGACACCGCCGCAACCACCCATTACGGCGGCGCCTTCACTGCGGCGGTCGAGCGCGGCAATGTTATGGGCGTGCAGTTCCACCCGGAGAAATCCGCCGAAGTGGGCCTCGCGGTTTTGCAGAACTTTCTCGCGCTCTAGCATCTTACTCAAAGAAGGAGACCCGCCATGTCGACTGCCCTTGAGACCACCACGCCGACCGAAATGGTTAAGCTCGACCTCACCAATAACTGGACCGGCCGGGAGGAACTGCCGTTCGAGCCGATCGCCGAGCGCATTCTTGAGATGGAGGCCGAAGGCCTGAACGGTGTTGAAAAGGGCGCCCTCACGGTGGAGTTCGGTAAGCCCACCTGGGTCGAAGGCCAGGGTTTTGCGTGCGTCTTCCGCATGACCGCCATGGGCCGCACGCACATCTCCCCCGCGCGCGGAGTCGATCCCGTCGAAGCGCTGCAGGCGGCCTTTCTGATGGTCGGCAAACAACTCGCCGGGATGGGCCGACAACACCGCATCACCTTCCTCGGCAACGAGGTTCTGGGTTTCATGCCGGCCGGCTCCGCACAGCCGCAGGCCGCCCCGGGCTGCCCCGTCATGGGCGGCGCGATGAGGATCTCGTAAGCGTGCCTTTCTGCCTGGATCCAGCATGTTGACCAAGCGCGTCATCGCGTGCCTTGACGTGCGCGCCGGTCGGGTCGTCAAGGGTGTGCAGTTTGTCGATCTTGTCGACGCGGGCGACCCGGCCGAACTCGCCCATCGCCATGCTGCAGCCGGCGCGGACGAGATTGTTCTGCTCGACATTACCGCCACACACGAGGGCCGCGGAACGTTGCTCGACACGGTGAAGCGCGCCGCCTCGCGGCTGTTCGTGCCCTTTACCGTGGGCGGCGGCATCCGCTCGGCCGAGGACGCGGCGGCGGTTTTCGATGCGGGCGCCGACAAGGTCTCGATCAACTCCGCGGCGCTTGCCCGGCCCGACCTGATCGGCGAAATCGGTGGCAGCTTCGGAGCGCAGGCGGTCATCGTCGCCATCGATGCACGCCGCTTCGCCGGCAGTGCGGACCCGGTCGCCGAGGCCGAGGTGTACAGCAGCGGCGGTCGCAACCCCACGGGCCGGCGCGTGCTTGACTGGGCGCACGAGGCCGAAGATCGCGGCGCGGGCGAGATCCTGCTGACCTCGATGGACGCCGACGGGACCAAAGCTGGATTCGATTGCGAGCTCACCGCACGCGTCAGCGAGGCGGTCGATATACCCGTCATCGCCTCCGGCGGAGCAGGCTCGGCCGCGCACTTTGCAGAGGTGTTCGGGCGCGGCCGCGCGGATGCCGCGCTGGCTGCGAGCATCTTCCACTTTGGCATGACGGATTCGCGCGCGCTCAAAGCCGAGCTTGGCCGCGCGGGTATTTCCGTCCGCCTGCCCTGTTAGATATCCCCTTCGGGTTTCTTTGGTGTTTATGGCGTTTTCTTCCGCTGTTGCATCCAATGCGAGGAAGAGGAACGCAATGGCGACCCGCACCAAACCTTGCCAGGAAACATCCCCGTCCGCCCGGCCCGGCATGCCGTCTGTCTACCATCATCTCTACGCGCTGCTGCACACCCTGCGTGCACTTGAGGGTCAGCAAGATCATCTCTGCACGTTGCTAGCCGAGATGCAGCGCACCGGAAAGACCAACGCCAGGCTGCGCCGTGAGCTCACCGAGCTGCTGCATGACCTGCCCATCGCCAGCCTCGACTCCGAGATGCGCGCTGTCTGGCTTGCGCTCGAGCAGGCGTCCTAGCGTGTTCGCCTCGCCTCGCGGTCGCGAGACACTCATCCTATGCTGATTCCTTCCATTGACCTTATGGGCGGCCGCATTGTGCAGCTCGTCCAGGGCGAGCGTTTGGAGCTTGCCTTCGATGACTTCGACTACTGGATCGGGCGGTTCTCAGCGTATCCCATGGTGCAGCTGATCGACCTCGACGCGGCCATGCGACAGGGCAACAACCGTGCGCTGGTCGAGAGCATCTGCCGGAGTCTGCCGTGCCAGGTTGGTGGCGGCCTGCGCTCCGCCGAAGACGGTCGAGCGCTGCTTGCAGCCGGCGCCAAGCGCGTCATCTACGGCTCGTCCCTGTTCTCGGAAGATGGGGTCGACAAGGCGTTCGCCGCCGGCCTGAAAAAACAAATTGGCGAAGATGCCCTGGTTTTTTCGGTCGACACAAAGGCCGGCCGCGTCGCGGTAAAGGGCTGGAAGGAGTCTGTCGCGCTGACGCCGGAGGAGGCGATTACGTGGCTTGAAGATTTCTGCGGCGCCTTCCTCTACACGCACGTCGACACCGAGGGCACCATGCAGGGCTTTCCCATGGACGTCGCGGCCGTGCTTCGCGCCACCACGGCGCACCAGCTGATCGTGGCCGGTGGCATCCGCGAGCAGGTCGAAATTGACGCGCTTGATCGGATGGGCGTCGACGCAGTCGCCGGCATGGCCGTATACTCGGGCGCGCTTGAGGCGTAAGTCGCGTCACCTAGATCTGTGAGTACTCCGTCGGGCTCAGCACGAGATTTGTGATGTTGCTCACGATCGAGTCCGCGTAACGTGGCGCCGTCGACAGTTTCTTCCACTCCGGGTCCGCAGCAAACTTCGCCCAGTTCGCTGTCAGCTCTGCCTGGTCGGCAAAGGTCAGCATGTACGTCAGGCTTGGCTGGCGCGAGCCCACCAGCGTTTGGCTGAAGAAGACCGGGTGAAGGCCGGTGCGCTCGAAAATCGCAAACTCGCCGTGATGAAACATCTCCACCTTGCGTACGTGCGCGGCATAGGTCGGGCTCTCGTACGTGCGCAGCTGGAAGATGCGTTTGCCGTGCTGCGCTGTGCCGGCCGGCAGCGTCAGCATGGGCCAGCCCTCAAACGCCAGCAGCAGCGAGTTTTCGACACGCGCAAACGGGGGCTGCGCGGTAGCGGCATTCCAGAAGGGCTCCGCCTGTTTCAGAAAGGCCGCATCCTCCGCTAGACGAAGATCGGCGGTGGCCAGCAGCTCGACATTTCCGGAAGGCAGCAGCAAATAGAGGGTCGGCGTCTCCGGCCCGACGTCGAGATGGAAGGCGCCGACCGGCGTGATGCCCAGCCGATTCAACGCCGGGATAAGCGCTCCGGCGACGAAGTCGTCCACCAGTTTCGGCTGCGATCCCATTTGTAACCGATACTGGCGCAAATCGTAAAACTGTCGATGCGATTCCCCGGCGAGTTGCTGCGACAGGGCCGGATCGGCTGAGCTTGCAAGCGTCGAGGCAGTCGCAGCGGCAAGGGAACGGGTGAGAAATTGGCGTCTGCGCACGAGGAACACTCTCCTGGAAAGGCCGTCGGGTGGAAGCGGGCCGCGCACCCAGTCTAGCCGGTTGCGGCGGGACCCAGAAATTCGCACAGATGCCGGTTGCACGCTTCGGTCGCGTCCTGCTGCACCCAGTGCGATACGCCGCGCAGACGGACGAACTGGAGATCGCGCACGTAGCGGTGGGTGCCCTCGGTCGTGCGCAGGCTCAGGGCTGTATCTTTGTCACCCCACAGCATCAGCGTTGGTACCTCGATGACCGGGAAGCCAAGCCGCAATTGCCGCCGCAACCCGCCTCCACGGACAAATGCCCGGTACCAGTTGAGCATAGCGCTCAGCGCACCCGGCTGCGCGGCATTGTCGCGGACAGCGTCGATCAGATCCGCGGGAAAGTGGGCGCGATCCGTCGATGTTTCCAGCAGAGTTCGGCCGAGCAACGCTGCATGCCGCCGCCCAAGCAAAGATTCCGGCACACGTGGCAGCTGAAAGAACCCGACGTACCACGACCGTAACATCTGTTCCGGATGCCGCAGAGCGCGCGCGAAACACGCCGGATGCGGCACGTTGACAATGACGAGACGTTCAATCGGCCGGATGCGTCGCGCCGCAAACGTCCACGCCACCAGAGCTCCCCAATCGTGCGCCAGAAGCACAACACGCCGTGCGTCTGCTGCGTCGATCAGCCCGGCGACGTCGTCCATCAGACGCTCGATGGCGTAATCCTGCATGCGCGCCGGTCGTGAACTCCGCCCATATCCCCGCTGGTTTGGCGCCCACACCCTGTACCCAAGATCGGCAAGCGTCCGCATCTGCTCGCGCCAGCTGAGCGCAACCTCAGGAAAGCCGTGCAGGCACAGCGCGAGGGAGTCGCCTGAACCACAGGTCAACACCTCGAAGTGGAGGCCGTTCGCCCGAATGGACTGTGTCTCAATCGGATAAGGCAACACCAACCCTCAATACGGTTCGGCTACCGCACCGGCTGTAGCACACTGATGCGAAGATCTTCGCTTAACATGGCCTTTGCCTTGTTCAGCGCAGCCTTGTTGACCAGGAGGTGCGTCTCAAGCGCCGCTTCGTTCTCCCACTCCTCGTAGGTGTAGAAGCTGCCCGTGTAGTACGCATCTTCAAACACGGTGTACCTCAGGCAGCCGGGCTCGTTTTGCGAAGGTCCCTCGAGCTTCGCAAGCGCCGATCGCAGGTCATCCTCATGTCCGCTCTTTGCGCGTAACTGCCCCACAACACTGATGCGTCCATCAACACTCTTCTCGGCATTCCCACCGAACAAGTTCATGGCACCCCTCCGGTTACAATGAGATTGTGCGAAGCTGCAGGCTTTATTGCCCTTCGCTCGGTTTGTGAGCGCCAACCAACTCCGGTTCTTTCACCTTGCTGAGCTTCTGCACCTGCTTCGGATCCGGCCGGCGCGTCCGCGTGTATGGATCCAGGTGTTGCACCTGCCCGGTCGCCAGCGCCTTCTCGATCGCCTCCAGCACCCGCACGTCCAGCATGCCCTCTTCGCCGTCCGGCTCCGGTCGTTTATTCTCAACGATGCATTCGGAGAAGTACTTCATCTCACCACCGAAGTGGTCGGTCGTCTTGAAGCTGTCGGTGCTTTCCTTTTTGTCGACTGTCCATTCGTGCTTGATGGCCGTTCCCACCTGGTACGCGGGATTTGAGTAGAGGTCACCCTTGCGGCCTACCACGCGGTACTCGTCTACATCGCCGCCGGAGTACGACAGCGAAAAGCTCGCCACGCGTCCTGCCGGGAACGTCAGCGTCACGGCCACAGTGTCGTCAAAAGGCTTGCCGCTCTCGTCCGTGAAACGCTCTGGGTCGGTGTTGACGCCCAGCGCAGCCACGGCAATCGGCTCCGCGCCAAAGAGATTACGGACCATGTTCAGCGGGTAAGGACCCATGTCCGTCACCGGCCCGGCCCAGAAGCCATGCTTCGCTCGGTGGTTTTGCCCCTTCACCTGCTGCGAGAAGCTGGAGTTGAAAAAGCGCACCGTGCCGATTTCGCCTTCGCGAATACGCTCAATCGCCTCGAGCGTTCCCGGTTCGAAATGCAGACGGTAGGCAACCATCAACTTGGCCCCACTGCGCTCGCTCGCCGCGATCATCTGCTCGCACTCAGCCACGCTCACCGCCATCGGCTTCTCCAGCAGAAGATGCACACCGGCATCGAGTGTCTGCACAGCGAGAGCGACGTGATCGAAGTTCGGCGTCGCCAGGTACACGGCGTCAATCTCGCCGGACTGCAGCAGTTCCCCATACTCTTCGTAGGAGACGACCTTCTTGATCCCGTACTTCCCAGCCACAACTTCTGCCTTCTGCTCGTGACTGGTCACCAGGGCGACCACCTCGCTGTTGCCGGTGTGCTCCACTCCGGGCAGCATGGCTGCCTGCGAAATCCAGCCCACGCCCACAACCGCGTACCGTACTTTTTCGCCTGCCTCAACCGTTCGCGCCATCGGTGCCACCCTACCCTTCTTTCCTCTCCCTTCCGACGCGCACTGGGTTCCTCGAGATGCCAGCCGCCACTCACCCACCGGAGAAGACCTTGGCGCAATCAATACGCGTTTGTGTTTCGCCCAACCGTTATGCTGTGACTCCCTTGCTTCCTCGGTTCGATTGCGTCAGCGAGATCGGCTCGGTCGTCAGTTCCCCGTACCGGCCGTCCTGGTAGCCCCATCCCGGCAGGGTTTGATCGCCTTCAATTAGCCGCGCCCCGTCACTGAAAGTCAGGTACGTCCAGGCCCATTGCCGAAACACAGAAAACCGGTTGCGGAAGCCGATCAGAAAGAAGATATGCACCATCAGCCAGGTTGCCCAGGCCGGAAATCCGCTCCAGTGCCCATGGAACGGCCACTTGATGTTCGCCACGGCCGCCTTGCGCCCGATGGTGGCCATGTCTCCCTTGTCGAAATAGTGAAAGCCCTTGTCCTTGCCGCGCGCCGGCTCGCCACGCTCGGCTGCCAGCAGCCCCGCAATGCGACGCGCGGCGTAGTCGCCCATCTGCATCGCCGGCTGCGCTACCCCCGGCACCTGCTGGCCATCCTGCTCGAAGTGCGCAAGATCCCCGCACACGAAGATTTCCGGATGGCCCGACGGATTCAGGTGTTCGTCCACCATCACGGCGCCGCGCTTGTCCGTGGCCACGCCCAGCATCTTGCCCAGGGGCGACGCCTGCACGCCCGCACCCCACAGTGTCACGACCGAATCGATCCGCTCGTCGCCCACCATCACATACCCGGGCTGCACGTCCGTCACATGCGCCCCGGTCCGCACCGTGACCCCGAGCTCTGTCAGCTGACGAAGCGCGCTCTGCTGCAGGTCTTCCGGGTAGGTGCCCAATAGCTTGGGCGAACCTTCCAGGATCAGGACCTGCGCGCTGCTCGGGTCGATGTGCCGGAAATCCTTGGTCATGTACAACTTGGCGATGTCCGAAATGGCTCCGGCCAGCTCGACGCCCGTGGGGCCGCCGCCAATCACGACGAAGTTGAGTGCCGGATGCGTGCCCGTTTCGAGCATCTGCCGCTCGGCCAGCTCAAATGCCAGCAACACCCTGCGCCGAATCTCAAGCGCGTCCTCGACCGACTTCAGCCCTGGAGCCAGCATGCCCCACTCATCGTGGCCAAAGTACGAGTGTGTCGATCCGGTCGCCACGATCAGGAAGTCGTACTCCAGCATGGCCCCGGATTTCACCGTCACGCGGCGTTCGGCCGTGTCGATCCCGACGACCTCGTCCATTACGACTTCTGTGTTGCGCTGCTCCCGCAGAATTGTCCGAATCGGCTGCGCAATGTCGGCTGGCGACAGGGCCGCTAAGGCCACCTGGTACAGCAGTGGCTGAAAGGTGTGGTGATTCTTTCGATCGACCAGCGTAACGTCCACCGGCAGCTTGCCAAGTCCTTTCGCCGCATAAAGCCCCGCAAACCCGCCGCCGATGACAAGTACCCGCTTGCGCATGGTCGGCCGATCTAATCCGTTTGTTGCCATGGTTGTTCCCATATCTCTTCAGATGCAGAACATCTCCAACTTTCTGCAAATACGCCTTGGGCAATTGGCCGGGCTCTCGCCGAACGAACAATTTCGGGCAGACCTCGCGGTCAGCTTCATTTCCGGAACGCGCAAGTGGAGCGGCGCTTCGTTTGGTTCCAGGGCACTCCGGATCAAGACCCGCTTACCGCGCCGGCGCTGGGCTTGCCTGAACCGTCGAAACCAAGCACTCCACCTCTGCCGTCGTCACGCCATCCGCATACCTCACGGGTGTTTCCCAAGGGTCACCGTAGCAAACCCAATCGTTCCCGCTGCCACGGCGATCTGCGTCACCTCCGGCTCTCCCGCCATCTGCGCCGGCACGACTGTCACCAAGCCGTTTACGTCCGAAGTCGCGGTCACCTCCCCGGAACTGTAGATTGCGGTTGCCGGACATCGTCCCGTGCCGGGGCACGCCGCCTGCCACGCCGAAACGGTCTGGTACACCTGGACGACCGCCCCCGCCACGCCGTGCCCTGCACCGTCTGTCACCTCGAGCACCACCGGACCGAGCGTACCGCCCGCAGCCACCGTCTGGGTCGCCCCGGAGACCGCGGCCACCTGCAGCTGCGCCGGCCCGACACCGACCGCGCCGATGCTCGTGCACACCGTGCCCCCCCACGCGCACGCCGTCCCGCTCGCGCCGATCCACGCCGCCAGTGGGCCGACGACCACACTCACGGCCGCCGTTCCCTGGACGCCCGCAACCGAGCTCGGCGTCTCAAACAGCAGACCCGGCGATCCGGTCCAGTTCACCACCACCCCGGCGGTGGAACCCGCGGTGTCGGTCAGCGCCACCGTCGGCGTCCAATTCACCACTGCCCCCACAGCGACATACTCGGTCGCGCGGAACGGGACCACCGTCCGGGCCGCCGCGACGACCGAAACAGTTACCGACCCGGCGGTGGACGTCGCGGTCAGCGTCACCGGACCCGCCACCGTCGACAGCACCGTCGTCGACACAACTCCGCCCGCACCCGTCGCCACCGAGCAGCTCGCACTGCCGCCGCACGCGCCAAATGCCGTTCCCGTCGATCCCGCTAGGGACACCATCTCGCCCGCCACCGGCGTCACGCCATCGCCCGCCAGCACCTGCACCGACATCGGCGTGGCGGCAACCTGCCCCAGCGCGATCATCCCCGTCGGCGCGCTCACCACGTGGATTGTCTCCGGTTCCGCGGCGAACGTCGCCGTCACCACCCCGGCCGATCCCACCGCCGTCAATGTGATCGCCCCCGATCCGATCGGCGTCACCGACGTGGACGCGACGCCGTTGCCGTCCGTTTGGAGCGAGCACGGCGTGGCGGAGCATGCCCCGAACCGCACCGACCCGCCGACCGCGGACACACCGACGGCCACGCCCGACATGGGCGACACCCCGTCGCCCGCCAGCACCTTCACCGCAAACACCCAGGCCGTCCCGGTCGTTACCGTCCCACTGGGCGCGCTCACCAGCTGCATCGTCGGCGCGGCCGCCAGAAACGTCGCGCTCACCGTCCCCCCGGTCCCCGTTGCCGTCACCGTCGTGCTCCCGGCCGTCATGGCGGTCACCGTCGTCTGCGCCAGGCCGTTTGCGTCCGTCCCCACCGTGCAGGTCGCCGCCGCGCACGCTCCCAGGCGAACTACGCCGCCCGCGCCGGCAAAGATCACCGCCTCATTGGCGACCGGCGTCACTCCATCGCCGCGCAAGACCTTCACCGCAAAACTTACCGCCGCCTGCACGCCAAGCGTCTGCGTCCCAGCAGGCGCGCTCACCAGCCGCACCATCTCATTCACGCCGGTAAACGCCGCCGTCACCGGGATCGCGCCCGCAACCGAGGCACTCAGCCCCACACTCCCCGCCGCCGTGGGCGTCGCGGCGGTCGAGGCTAGCCCGTTCGCGTCCGTTCGCACGGTGCAGCTGCCGGCCCCGCACGCCGCCAGCGTCGCGCCTCCGCTCGTCACGGCAAACTGCACCGGCACCCCCACCATCGGCGTCACGCCATCCGCCGCGTGCACGCTCACCGTGAAAGCCGTGCCGGCCGCAGTCCCGACCGTTACTCCCCCGCTCGGCGCCGACACCTCCGTCACGATCGCCGCCGCGGCATGGAAGCTCGCCGTCACCGCATCTGCGCTGGCCGTCGCCGTCACGCTCACCGCCCCTGCCGAGGTTGGGGTCACCGTCGTCTGCGCTGCTCCCTGTGCGTTGGTCGTCACCGCGCACGTCGCCGCGGCGCACGCACCCCACACCACCCCGGCGCCGGTTGCCGAAAAGGTCACCGAGCGACCCGCAATTGGGCTCACGCCATCCGGCGCCACCAGCTTCACCGCGAACGCCGTCGCGGCCGGGACGTTCAGCGTCACCGTCCCGCTCGGTGCACTTTCCATCTGCAGCGTGTTCGACCCTGGCTGGTAGTAAAGCGCTCCCGTCATCACCGACGCGCCACCCGTCACCGGGTCCTTGACCGTCACATCCGCTGCAAATCCGCCATACGCCCCCGCGCCAAAGCTCGCCGGCACCCGCGCCACAATCGCGTTCGGCGTCACGCTGATCACCGTCGCCTGCCCACCATTCACCAGCACCAGGTTTCCGGTCCGGAAGCCGGTTCCCGTGATGGTCACGGTTGCTCCAGCGGCACCCACCGTTGCCGGCGAGATCGCATCGGCATACAGCACGCGCGCCGCGTACGCAAAGTCCGGACGGCCATCGCCGCGCTGGTCCGCGACCGACATCCGCAGCGTGCGATCCCCAGTCGCTGAGGCCACCGTCAGGTTCGTCATCCCCAACGTCAGCGCGTTCAACGCCGTCCCAGCCATCGCCACCGTCGGCAACGTCCCGGTCGCATCCGCCGCCTGCCACACACCGATCGTCGGCAGCGCCTTTCCGGTGGTCGCATTGCCCTCTTCGTCCTGCGCGGTCACTTCCACCGTGAAGGTGTGGTTCGCCCGGACGGCGAAACTCGACCACGCCGTGTGCCCATACCCGCACAGCACACCGCTCCACATGCCCGTCGCGGCCATCGCCACTGGCGCTGCCTCCGTTCCGTCGCCCACCGCCGTGCAGGTTGGGGTCGCCCCCGTCGGTCCGAAGTCCACCTCCGTATCCGAATAGTTCGCCAGTACCCAGATCTTCTGCGAAGTCGTCGTCCCCGACTCACTCACCTGGTTGCCCGTGTACGGGCCCACCGCGTCCGGCCCGATATACAGCGGGTTGATCGGCTCGGTCGAGACCACCAGGTTCTGCCACGCCTGCCCGTCCGGAATGGGAATCTGCTGCAGCAGGTAATACCCCTCGCGCGCGGGATCCGTCACCCCAAAGCTGCCGGCCGCCGAGGTGTCCGTCACGCGCGTCGGGGTCGGGCCCTGCCGCCGGTACATAAACCCGCTCACCCCCGAAACCGATTGCCAAGCCTCCGGCGTGTCCCAGAACGCCATGTCACGCTGCACCGTCACGTTGACGCCCTGCATGCCCTGGCCATTTGGAAACACCACCTGGCCTTCCACGAAATTGGCCTGACCCTGCGTGTCCTGCTTGCCGGCCGGCGCGCGCCCCGGCGAGATGGTGTACACCTCCCCCAGCGAGGAAATGTCGTCAGGCCGCAACGTAAACGGATTCGGCAGGCACAGGTAGCTGTACAGTCCGCACACAATGTCGATCGGGTGCATGATGGGCCAGTTCAGCGCTTGGTTGTAGGTCCCCAGCGGCGTACCCGTAAACACGTTGTCGTTGGTCTGCGACCATGCCAGCCCCAGCACCCGGCCGAACGCTCGCTCCAGCTGGTATTGCAGTTGCAGCTGACTCCCCGGAGCGGAGCTGGTGCATCGACCATTCACAATCAGCAACGCATGCGTAATCGTCTGCGTGCCGGAAGGCAGGCCGTCGACACTTTCCGTCACCCCCGCATGGAGGCAGTTCAGCGGCTCGCTCGCACCCGACCCAAGCAGTAGATCCGTCACCGATCCATCCGAATCGTAGATCACCGCAATCTGCTTGTTGGGGTAGTTTGACAGCTCGACATCGGCCGGAAACACCGGTCCGTTTGCGCCCATGGATACGTTGGCCGAGCTCACATGCTCGTCCAGCGCGCCACCCTGCGTCAGCACCAGCGCCGAGGTCGGAATCGTCCACACCCCCGCTGCCGCGGCAACCAGGGCATCCGCCTGCGCGTGCGTCACATACGCGCTCAAATCGCCGGGGTCGGTGAAGTATTGCGGCGAGTTTGTGTACCATGCCACCGGGTATCCCGGATGGTAGAACCAAGGTGGCCCCGTCACCCACCGCGGACCGGCGCCCCATCCCGTCGCGCAGGAAATCACCGCCGCCGCGAACAGCAGGGGTATCGCCGCCAGCCACCGCAGACCTCGCGTCACGGCGTCTGCGCCTGCCATCGCGCGATCTCCGCCACCACCGAACTGACCGACGCGCACGCGGCCGGTACGGACCTGTGCTCCGCCGGCCCCACACCCACATCAGCGTCCACCACCGGCGTAATCTCGCCGGGCAGGTGCAGCACCTCCGCCATGGGCTTCGCCTTCGGAATCCGCGGCGGATCCGCACGGTACTGGATTGGCCCACGCGAAACTCGCGTCGCCACCCACCGCAGATCGACCATCGGCTCAGCCGCGGCGTTCTCGGCCGGCAAAATCGGGATCGCCCCATCCATCCCGCCGACGGGCGAACTCAACCCGCCCGCACCCGGCGCATGCAGCAGCATCAGACGGCGCTGCCCCACGCGGTACCGATCCTCGTTGCCCGACCACAGCCCGGCCCACTCCCGCAGCACATATGGCCGGCCCGTGATCGCACCACGCAATCCGCGGTCGACCGAAAACTCCACTTCCACGATGCCGGATCCACCACCACGCGGCGGAGCGCCCTGCCGCACCTCTACCACCGTTCCGAGGAAAATCACACCGGCGCGTCCCACCATGCTCTCGAGCACTGCATCCACCGTGGCGTAGCTTGCCGGCGGTGCGACGTCCGTCCCCAACACCTCGCGCTGCGCCCCGGCACGTCCGCACGCGAGCGCCAGCGATAACATGATTCCGATCCATCCGCTGCTTCTCACTGGCGCTCGACCCCGGATACTGCACAACACTCGCTAGCAGTATCGGCAGCTCCGGGCCGGAGCTCCATAGCAGGATGGTGTTAGATGTTCAGTCCAGTTCCAAAACGGGAAGAATCCGGGCCGCTCAGCCCCCGATGCGCCGCCGCAGCTCCCCGATCATCTTCGACCCGGTCAGGTGCAGCGTCGCCCCGGCCAGCACGCCCCACACCACCACTCCGACGACCAGCTCGAGCAGCGACCCGACGTGGGTCGCGGCCGCGGGCATCGCGTGATCCAGAAGGTACAGACCGGCAAAGCTGGCAAACGCCGCCAGCAGACTCCGCCCGAGCTCGGGCACATCCAGCCCAAACAGCGGCACCAGAGATCGCCGATGCGCCAGCACCGCCAGCATGGCCGTCTGCGCCAGAATAGCCCCATTCGACGCCCAAGCCAGCCCCACCACGCCAAAACGCGCATGCAGCAGCCAGTACACCGGGATCGACAGGGCCGTCAGCACCGTCCCGCCGATCATGGGCGCGCGCGTCTCGCCCACCGCGAAAAAAGCCCGAGCGTAGATCGCCTGCGACGCCCACAGCGGCAGGCTGAGCGTGAAAATCGCGAAGTACATCGCCGTCTGCGCCGCATCCCCCCGTCCAAACGCGCCGCCGCGAAACACCAGGTCCACAATCGGCCCGGCCAGCCCAAACATCGCCGCCGCCAGCAAAAACGCCACTGAAAGAATCCGCGACACCGACCGATTCACGGCCTCGCGGTAGTCCTGGTGCAATCCCTTCGAATGAAGCGACGCAAAAAACGGCAGACTCGCCGCACCCGCTGCCTGCCCAATAATCGCCATCGGCGCCGTAAACAGCCGCTTGGCATACATCAGCTTCGAAATCTCGCCGGTCGTCTGCTTCGCAAACCACGTCAGGATGTAGTTATCCAGAAACACCACGCTGACGCCCAACATCAGCGGCAGGCTCATGCGCACCCAGTCCCGCAGCCCCGGGTTGCCGAAGTCCAGCACCGGCCGGTAGTGCACGCCCGCGCGCCGCGCCGCAAACGCGTTCACGGCAAACGGCCCCAGCACCGACCCCGCCAGCGCCCCCCACGCCAGCGACGAGATCCCCAGCGTCCGCGCAAACAGCACACCGCCGCCAATGATTCCCAGCGTGTATACCAGCGGCGAGATCGCCTGGTAGGTAAATTGCTTGCGCACCAGCGCCACCGACGCCAGCACACCGCCCGCAAAGAAGAACAGCTGCGCCGGCAGCAGAACGCGCGTCATCTGCGTGCACAGCACCGATTCCGCCGTTCCCCGCGCAAAGAATCGGTCTGTGTACAGCGGCGTCAGCACCTCCGCCAGCAGGATCGCCCCGCCCAGCACCAACGCCATGGTGTTCAAAATCACCGACAGCGCCCGGTCGCCCTCGTCCAGCTCTCCGCGCTCGCGATACCGGCTCAGAATCGTCACAAAGCTGATCGATGCCGCCCCACCCACCAGCAGATAGTTGATCAGATCCGGCAGCTGAAACGCCACGTTGTACGCGTCCGTGCCCGACCCCGCGCCAAAGGTGTGCGCGATGTACTTGTCGCGCACCAGGCCGATCACCCGCGACACCAGCGCAAAAAAGCCCAGCAGAACCGCCGCCGACATGGCCGTGTGCTGGTGCGACGGCCGCAAAAACGCCCACATCCCACCACGACGACCGGCCGCGATCTCAGGCTCGTCCACCACCGCGGACGCCTGCGAATCGACCTCGGAAGCAAGCTGGGAGTTCTGGGGCAACGATCAACCACCGGTCAGTTCAAGGGATCTTGCCGCTCACGGACGATCAAACCACTGTCCGCCCCGGGGCAATTCCGTCCATTTTACCGGCTGCCCTCACCCGCCCCCGCCCGATCGCGCGCACCGCTCCCCCGCCCAGCGTGGCCGACCGTCGCCGCCCGCTCCGGCACATGTTTTGCGTGCGACGGGATCGAGATGCCCGCCACAGAAAAACTGACCCACTGCCGCTGCGAGCAGCGCAGGCACCGTACGGGATACCGCATCAGCAGCAGCTGCTTGAAGTCGCCCTTACGCCAGCGCGACCGCCGAAAATTCCGCCCCACACAAAATTGACACTGGATCGGTATGCCCCCCGGTGAGCGCGACGCCGCCTGACCCTCGATCACCAGCGGCTCCGCCCCCGTCGCCGCATCCCCGTCCCGTACGTCCTCGCTCATCGCTCCCCCTCGTCCGTTCCATGAAGCGCCGCAAACAGTGGCATGCTGCCAGTCTCGCTCACAACCGCATCACCACGCCGCCCCGATCGGTGGACCCGCTGCTTCGCTTCCACCGTGCGCCGTGCCTCCCAGGTCCCTGCGCTCCCCGCCAGCATCCGCACAATCTCCTCGAGCTCCGCCCGCATGGCCAGCAGCGCACCGGTGCCCGCCGCCACCGCAAAGCCCGCATCGCCCGCCGGACCGTCGGGCAGCGCATCCTCACTCCCGGCCACGGCGCCCGCCGCCCGTCCCCCCTCGCGCAGCCACTGCCGCGCTCCAGGAATCGTGTACCCCTCGTCATACAACAGCCGCCGCACCCGCAGCGCCATCTCTACATCGCGCCGGCGGTACATCCGCTGCCCTGTCCCGCCCTTGCCCGGCCGCAGCTGCGGAAATTCCCGCTCCCAAAACCGCAGCACATAGCTCGGCACCGCGCAGATCCGCGCTACCTCGCCGATGCGGAAGCAGAGCTTGTCCGGAATCGTCTCCGGTCGCTCCCCCTGCCGTGCCCGCATCGTCTTCCCGTCCTGTCGCGTCATGGAAACGCTCCGCATCCCGTCGGGCGAGCCGGCCGCCACGTCGAGCCGACCCCCAAAGTATAGGCCCCACTCCGGCTCCAGCCGCTAACATTTCGTCGCTCCCCCCGCCGGAACGGAACCGCCTCGCATGTCCCGACGTACCCTCAGGCGAGGCCACCCGAGGAGACCCCATGCCTATGACACCGTCGCGCACCGCTGCCGTCATCCTCCTGCCCGTTCTGTTGGCGCTCGCCGGCTGCCGCGTCTCCAACAACAACAAGAACGGCAACAACAACGTCCAGGTCGCCACGCCGTTCGGAGGCCTTCAGATCAAAACGAATGAAGCCGCTGCCCAGGCCGCGGTCGGCCTGCCCACCTACCCCGGAGCCGAGCCCATCCAGAACCAGCACGGCGCCGACCACGACAGCGGCGCGGCCGACATCAACATGAGCTTCGGCAGCTTTCAGCTGCGTGTCAAAGCCCTTTCCTTCCGCACACCCGACAGCCCCGACAAAGTGCAGGCGTTCTACCGCAACGCCCTTCGCCGCTACGGCGACGTCATCGCGTGTGCGAACGATCACCCGGTCGGCACGCCCACCCGCACCGCCGAGGGTCTGACCTGCGACAAAGATAGCCACGAATTTTCCTCCAAGGACGCCACGGAGGCAAAAAAGATCGAGCTCAAGATCGAGCTCAAGACCGGCTCGGAAAAACATCAGCACACCGTCTCGATCGAGCCGGAAGGCGACGGCACCAAGTTCGCTCTCGTCGCCCTCGATCTCCCTGGGCACATCTCCCTCGGCAACGACCAGACGCAGCCCGAAGACTAGCCGCACCACCACCGCCCGGAGCCCCGCCGCGCGTGCGTCGGGACCAGCCCGCAGCCCACCGCAGACGTCAGCCTCGCTTGCCCCCGCCCATCCCCTGCGCTACCGTCAAGAGCAGCATGCCCACGTTTTGTTATCGCTGCGCGGAAGAGCTGGCCCCCACCGGCGCACCTACGCCCAGCTTTTGCCCTCACTGCGGCGCTCCCCAACTCGAGCTCCCCGAAGAGCAACGCATCACGCTCCACGCCGAAGCCGCCAGCACCGGGGCCCTCCCCCCGCCGCATCCCGGCTCCGTCGCCTGGCGGCCCGTCCTCCAGGCCGCCCTCGCTGTCGCCGGCATCGCCGCCCTCCTTTGGCTCGTCTCCCTCCCCTTGCCCGCCGTCGGTGTTCTGTGCTGGCTGTGGATCTTTTCGGGCTCTCTGCTTGTGCTCGAAAGCTACCGACGCCGCCAGCCCACAAGTCGCATCGACGCCTCCGTCGGCGCTCGCATCGGCCTGGTCTTCGGCCTCACCCTCGACGCCGCCCTTGCCATCGTCGTCGCCCTCGCCGGCGTGCTTGCCCGCTTCGTCACCCACACCATGGGCCCCATCGACGCCCAGATTACCGCCGCGCTCGCCACCCAGGCCGCACAGGCCGCGCAAACCGCTCCCGCCGACGTCCTCCACTTCTTCGCCACGCCGGAGTTCCGCACCGGCCTCGTTCTTGCCGTGCTCGTCCTGTGCGGCCTCCTTCTGCTCGTCCTCTCGACCCTCAGCGGAGCCCTCGCCGGCATGCTTGCCCCGCGTCGCCCCGCCACCCGCTAGCGCCCGCACACGCCCTGCTATCATCAACCCTTGCTCGCACCGGGTTCCCCGATGCATGCTGACGCCAACACACCCAAAACACCATGACCGACACCACACCCAACACCGCCGCCGTCCCTAACCTCCGCGTTAAAGGCCGACTCATGTCCGCCTCCGAGATCGAGCGCACCCTGGTCCGCCTCGCTCACGAGATCGTCGAGAAAAACAACGGCGCCACCAACCTTGGCCTGGTCGGCATTAAGCGTCGCGGCGTCCCCCTCGCTCAGCGTATCGGCAAGCTCCTCTCGTCCATCGAGAAACACCCGGTCGACACCGGCACCCTCGACATCTCCTTCTACCGCGACGATCTGTCCACCCACGGCCCGCGGCCCATCGTCAACCCCGGCGACGTTGGCTTCGACGTCAACGGCCGCGACATCCTCCTCGCCGACGATGTCCTCTACACCGGCCGCACCATTCGCGCCGCCCTCGACGCCCTGTTCGACCACGGCCGCCCCAAATCCGTCCAGCTCCTTGTCCTGATCGATCGCGGCCACCGCGAACTCCCCATCCAGGCCACCTACACCGGCCGCACCATCCCCACCTCCTCCCGCGAAATCATCGAAGTCAAACTCAACGAAATCGACAGCACCGAAGAAGTCCTCCTCGTCGAACTCACCGACTAGCCCCGGTTTCGTTCCTCACTCCTTCGGCTCATGCAGGTGCTGTCGCCTTGCCTCTCTGCCTGTCATCTCCGTGGAGACCTGCTTCTGCGTTTTGCTTTGCCTCTCTTCTTGTCATCCCCGCAGGGGACCTGCTTTTGCCGTTGCACGCCGCACAGGGGTCAATCCTGAGCGAAGCGCAGACCCTCTGTCTGCTCTTGCTCTCGCCTTGGATCCCCAGCAGACCGCAACTTCCTCCTCCCACCGTGTCTTCACCTCTGTAAGCGAGCCCTCCCCACTCGCCCTTCCGAGGACACCATGAATCGAACCCGCACACTCCTCCTGCTTCCCTGTCTCGCCACGGTTCTCCTGGCCGGCTGCGCGCACCACTACCCCAACGCTGCCTACTATCCACCCCCTCCCTCCGCCGGTCCCGACGCCTTCTTTCAGCACGGCCTCCACGACGGCTTTGAAGCCGCACGCCACGACGTCAGCCACAACGCCCCACCCAACTTCGACCGCCACGGCAACTTCCGCAACCCGCCCGTTCCCTACGGAGCCATCGGCGAATACCGGCAGGCCTTCCGCGAGGGCTACAACAACTTCCTGCACGGGGGCGCCTCCGGTCCACCGCCCGCCTACTGATCCCTCCCCCCAAACGGCGGGCCAGCGGCGGCCAGCGCCACGTAGGCCGCCACGCTTCTGGCATTCTTGTAGGGGCATGTACCCCATCCACCCGCAATCCCTCCTCTCGGTCCTCGACCTCTCGCTCGCGGACATCTCCACCCTCCTCACCCGCACTTCCGAGCTCGAACAAACCCCGCCCGCCGACCGCGCCCAAATCCTCCGCGGCCGCACCGTCGCGCTCCTTTTCTACGAGTCCTCCACCCGCACCCGCACCTCCTTCGAACTCGCCGCCAAACAACTCGGCGCCACCACCACCCTCGTCTCCGACAAATCCTCCTCCATCGAAAAAGGCGAGTCCCTCAAGGACACCGGCCTCACCCTCCGCGCCCTCGGCGCCGAAGCCATCATCCTCCGTCACAACACCTCCGGCGCCCCCTGGCTGCTCGCCCGCTCGACAGGCCTACCCGTCCTGAACGCCGGCGACGGCACTCACGAGCACCCCTCGCAAGCCCTGCTCGACCTCCGCACGATTCTCCAGCGCCTCCACCTCGACCCCGACCACGTCACCCCGCAAACCCTCGCCGGCTGCACGGTCACCATCACCGGCGACATCCTCCACTCCCGCGTCGCCCGCTCGAACGCCCTCCTCCTTCCCCGCCTCGGCGCCCGCGTCCTCCTCTGCGGCCCCGAGCCCCTCCTGCCCGATACCTTCGCCCAGATCGCTCCCGAGCAAACCTCCGGCACCCTCGAAATCACCCGCGACTTCCCCACCGCCATCAAGCAGTCCGACATCCTCATGCAGCTCCGCATCCAGCGCGAGCGCCTCCAAAACCTCGACCTCGACCTCGCCGACTACACCGCCCACTCCCAGCTCAACGCCGACCGCCTCCGCACCGCAAAACCCACCGCCGTCGTCCTCCACCCCGGCCCCATGATCCGCGGCCTCGAAATCACCTCCGACGTCGCCGACGGCCCCCAATCCGCCATCGAGCAGCAGGTTACCAACGGCCTCTCCATCCGCTCCGCCCTCCTCGCCCGCGCCCTCACACCAGTAATCGCGAGGAGCACGCACGCCTAGCTGCTAGGGCACAACCGACGCTGAATGAGCGCTCTCGATGCGCTCCTTCAACTCCGACAGTACGTACTCACGAGAGGCGTCTAGTCCATTCGGATTCAATGTAAGTGGCGGCAGCCCAAAGACTCGGTTCGCAAATCTTCCAAAGCGCACCAGCGGTGAGGCATTCCCCAGCCAGACAGTTTCGTCTTGCAGCATTAGGGCCACCATTGTGCCCCCGTAGAGCACGACCAGCTTAGCGCCGTGTATGTCGCTCCAAGGGATCGTTGGAATCCCGAGCTGCCGGTCATACAGACCTTCGTCCGAAAACACCAAACGAGGGCTTTTTCGGTACGAAGGAGAAAATAGGCGGATGCATCCAGCTAGTCCTAGAACTAGACTTGCTATAGCAAGAGCTCGGTGAAGAACCTGCTCTGCGCGAGTTAGCCAGACAATGCTGTACAAGACGAGCGCGATCGTGGAAAGGGTCCGCACGACATAGCTACGTCGCGACACATAGAAGCTTCGGCGGTCCATAGTCCTCCTCGGCAGCATCCTTTATAGCCTATGGCGGCCCGTAAACTAACCCCACTATGCCCGACCTCCTCATCCAGAACGGCCACCTCGTCGACCCCGCCGCCGGCATCAACGCCCCCCGCGACCTCCTCATCTCCAACGGCCAAATCGCCGCAGTAGAACCCCCCAACACCCTCCCCACCACAGCCGCCCCCGAGCACATCAACGCCACCGGCCTCCACATCCTCCCCGGCCTCATCGACCTCCACGTCCACCTCCGTGAGCCCGGCCAGACCTGGAAAGAAACCATCGCCACCGGCACCCGCGCCGCAGCCTTCGGCGGCATCACCACCGTCGTCGCCATGCCCAACACCACCCCCGTGACCGACACCGTCGCCACCCTCCAGTACGTCCTCTCGCCCGACCGCAACCCTGCCGTCCGCGTCCTCGCCATGCCCGCCGTTACCGTCGGCTCCCTCGGCAAGCACCTTACCGACATGCCCGCCCTCCACGCGGCAGGAGCCGTAGGATTCACCGACGACGGCAAGCCCGTCCTCCACGACCACGTCATGCGCGCAGCCCTGGTCGCCTGCGCCCGCCTCAACGTTCCGCTGTCCCAGCACTCCGAAGACGCCCGTGTCACCTCCGCCGCTCCCGGCCAAAAGCCCTCCAGCATGAACGCTGGTCCCCTCGCCCTCCGCCTCGGCCTCCGCGGCTACCCCACCTCCGCCGAGTCCGACATCGTCGCCCGCGACTTGGACCTCCTCCGCGAAATCGAGCAGACCGAGCACCTCCGCCCCCACCTGCACGTCCAGCACATCTCCACCGCCGCCGCCGTCGGGCTCATCCGGGAAGCCAAACAGCAGGGCCTTCACGTAACCTGCGAAGCCGCCCCGCACCACTTCCTCCTCACCGAAGACGCCGTCGCCACCTACGACACCCACGCCAAAATGTACCCGCCTCTCCGCTCCGCCGCCGACCGCGACGCCGTCCTCGAAGCCCTGCTCGACAGCACGGTCGACTGCGTCGCCACCGACCACGCTCCCCACGCGGCCTGGGAAAAAGAGGTCGAGTTCGAACGCTCTCCCAACGGCATCACCGGCCTCGAAACCTCCTTCGGCCTAACCCTCCGCACCCTCGCCGCCGCCCATGGAACCACAGCTGTTACAAATTCCGAAGCTCTTAACCAAGTCCTCGCACAACTCGTAACCTTAATGGGCACAAATCCAGCAAACATCCTCCGCCAGCCCAACCTCGGCACCCTCACCGCCGGCTCCCCCGCCGACCTCCTTCTCCTCAATGCCACCCACCCCCATCCCTACGACCCCACCCAGTCCCCCTCGAAATCCCGCAACACCCCCTTCCCCAACACCCCCCTCCTCGGCCAGATCCACACCACCTTTTTCGCCGGCAAATCTGTCTACGGCAGTAATTGGAAACCTCTTCTCAGCACAAACGCGCATGGGTCTGCCTAAGCGGCAGCGGCGGGGCGTCAGCAGATGACCGAATCTGTAACAACGTCAGTCCCTACCCAAAACCCCCACCCGCTTCGCCACCCGCACAAACACCTCGAGCGCCCGATCCAGCTGCTCCCGCGTGTGCTCACTCGTCATAATCGTCCGCACCCGCGCCTTGCCCTCCGGCACCGTCGGGAACGCAATGCCCGTTGCCATCACGCCCGCCTCAAACAGCGCCCGCGAAAAGTCCATCGTCTCCCGCCCGCCGCCAATCAGAATCGGCACAATCGGCGTCTCACTCGCCGGCGTCGACTTGCCCCCCACATCAAACCCCGCGTCCGTCAATCCCTGCTTGAAGTACACCGAGTTCGCCCACAGCCTGGCAATCCGCTCCGGCTCGTTCTCCAGAATGTCGAACGCCGCGATGCAACTCGCCGCCACACTCGGCGGATGCGACGTCGAAAACAAAAACGGCCGCGCCCGGTGATACAGGTAATCAATCAAATCCCGCGACCCGCACACATACCCTCCCAAAGCCCCGATCGCCTTCGACAGCGTTCCCACCTGCACATCCACCTTGCCGTGCGCTCCAAAGTGGTCCACCGACCCACGCCCATTCCGTCCCAGCACGCCACTCGCATGCGCATCGTCGACCATCATGATCGCGCCATACTTTTCTGCCAGATCCGCGAGCCGGTCAACAGGCCCAATATCCCCATCCATCGAAAACACGCCGTCCGTGATGATCAGCTTCCGCCCCGGCTCCTTCTCAATTTCCTGCAGGATCTCCTCGCAGTGCGCCACATCCTTATGCCGGAACACCTTGATCTTCGCCTTTGAAAGCCGCGCCCCGTCAATGATCGAGGCATGATTCAGCTCATCCGAAAGAATAAAGTCATCTTTGCCGAGAATCGAAGAAACCGTCCCCGCGTTCGCCGTAAATCCCGACTGAAATACAACGCACGCCTCAACGTTCTTGAACGCCGCAATCTTCTCCTCGAGCTCCATGTGGATCCGCATCGTGCCCGCGATCGTCCGCACCGCCCCCGATCCCACACCATACTTCCCCGTCGCCGCAATCGCCGCCTCACGCAGCTTGGGATGATTGCACAGCCCCAGGTAATTATTGCTCGCCAGGTTGATCACCTCGCGCCCGTCATACGTGCACACCGGCCCCTGCTCATCCTCCAAAACCCGCAGCTTGAAAAACGTCCCGCGCTCCCGCAAGTCATCAAGAGCCGCCGTCAGATGTGCCAGTTGGGTTCGTGTCGCCGTCGCAGTCGTCATCCCCCAATCCTAAACCGCCGCGGTCCCCAAAAACTCCTCCACCAGCCGCCCCGCCTGCTCCACCACCTCATCCCCAAACCCGTCCATCCACACCACACCCGACTCCCGCCGAAACCACGTCCCCTGGCGCTTCGCATAGTTCCTGTGCCCCTGCTGCGCCGCCGCCACCGCCCCATCCCGCGTCGTCTCCCCCCGCAGCACCGCCACCGCCTCCCGATACCCCAGTGCCCCAAGCGCCCGGCACTCCCACCCATACCGCTCCACCAGCCGCTCCGTCTCCTCTGCCAGACCGTCGTCAAACATGCGCGCAGCTCGCGCATCGATCCTCTCGTACAACGCCGCACGCTCCGGAGCCAGCCCTAGCCGCAGCACCCGGTACCCTTCCAGCGGCTCCCGCCCCTCACGCCATTGCGCCGAGATCGGCTGCCGGCTCACCATTGCCACCTCCACCGCCCGCACCAGCTTCGGCACATCGTTCGCATGGATCAACCCCGCCGCCTTCGGATCCAGCCGTCGCAAAATTCTGTGCAACGAAGCCCCACCCCGACGCTCCGCACGAGCCCGCAATCGCTCCCGCACCTCCGGCACCGCCGCCGGACTCGCCGACAATCCCTCCACCAGCGCTCGCAGATACAGCCCCGTTCCCCCCGCCACAATCGGCAGCCGCCCGCGCTCCGAAATCCCGGCCAACGCCTCACGCGCCAGACGGCTGTAGTCCCCGGCCGTACACCCTTCATCCGGCCATCGCACGTCCAGTAAGTGGTGCGGCACCAATGCCCTGTCCGCCCGCGACGGCTTCGCCGTCCCAATCTCCATCTCGCGATACACGGCCATCGAGTCGCAGCTCACTACCTCGCCCGCGAACCGCTCCGCCAGCCGCACCGCCAGGCCACTCTTTCCACTCGCCGTCGGCCCCACCACCACCACCATCGGCCGCGGCGTAGTTACCACAGCCACCACCACCACCATCGGCCGCGGCGTAGTTACCACAGCCGCCACCACCCCGTCGGAAACGACCTGGCCCACCCCATCCGCCACCAGCTGAAAACCAGCGCCAGCAGCGCCAGCAGCATCAGCCCACGCAGCTGCCGTCGCCGCTCCCGAGCTTCCCTGTCCCGCCGCTCCCGATCTCGCCCGTCGCCGCTCACCCGTGCCCAGCCTACTCCGGCTTCTCGTTCACCATGTAGTGGATCCGCAGCTCCAGGTTCGGCCCGTGGAACTCCTTCGGCAGCGGCGGAAACGCGCCCACCCCGGTGATCGATCCCCATGCCGCCCGGTTCAGCGCATCGTCATGTGACGACCCATCCAGGTGCATCATCCCAATCCGCCCGTCCGGCATAATCATGAACCGCACCAGCGTATCGCCCTGCTTATTCAAGGGTGGCCGCGCCTCCTCCGGAATCAGCGGAATCCATTGGTCGTAGATCTGCTTCAGGATCGCCCGCAGGTACGGGTTGAAGTTCACCCCCTGCATATCCGAAAGCACATCCACACCCGTGTTCAGATTCTGCCGCGTCACCGGCCCACCCCCGCCGCCTGTCACGCCGCTCAGTCCCCCGCCCTGCGCCGCCTGCTCGGCCGCTCGCCGGACTGCATCGCCCGCCGTCTGCCCACCGGCCTGACCAAAGTTCGGCCGCGTCGGCGCCGGTGTCGGCGCATTCACCGCAGCTTGCTGGGTCGCTTTCGGTGGCGCTGGCTGCGGCGTCGGTGTGGGTGTCCGCGGAGGCGGAGGAGCCGTTGCCGTCTGCGGCTGTGGCGTCGCCGGCAGGTTCTGCCGCGGTGCCGGGGCAGGTTGCCGCTCCGCCCGTGGCGCCCGCATCGCCGGTGCTTGCTCGGCCACCTTCGGCGATGGCGGCGGCGTCCGCGGAGCCGACCGCGCCGTCCGCGGCAGATCCCGTGGCGTCTCCAGGTAGGTCATCTCCCGGTCGCTCGGATTCCCATGCTCCTGCGGCGACTCGATCCGCGGCGGATGTGGCAGGTACCGCACCCCATAGAACCCCAGCCACCCAATCACCAGCCAGACAATCAGCGAGATGTAAATCGCTTCGCGAAACCGCGCCCGCGCCCGCTCGTCATCCACCTCGTCCAGCAGGTGCACCAGGTCGCTGTGGTCCAGATCCCCATACCGCCCACCCCGTCGCGACGGCCGCTCCTCAACCCGCGAAGCTTCCGGGGTGGAGTCACGCGGCAACTCGGGCGGTGTCTCAATCAGCGGCATCGGCTCAGAAAGGGACGTCCAGGCAACGCCGAAAGTTACACCAGCTCATCCCAGCTGCCGCAACACCCGTCCGCCCGAACATCAACCTCTATGCTCTCATCTTCCCCGGCCGTTGTCTTCGCGCAAAACGTCCTCGCCCATCCTCGGGCAGCGCACTGCCCCATTCCGACCTCCCGGCGCACGCGCGTCCAACCTCCCCGCCGCCCAAAACTCCCTGCCGTCCCACGTACACTATCCCCTGTGACCCCGACCTTCCCTCCCGGCACAACCGCCGCCGTCCTCACCATCTCCGATCGCTGCGCCGGGGGCCTCCAGACCGACCTTTCCGGCCCGGTCGTCGCCGCGCTCCTCCGCGAAGCGGGCCTCGAAACCATCGCCACGAACACCCTCCCCGACGAACTCGACACCATCGTCGCCGTCCTCCGCGAGCTCGCCCCCACCACCCGCCTCATCCTCACCACCGGCGGCACCGGCCTCGCCCCCCGCGACGTCACCCCAGAGGCAACCCGCCTCGTCTCCAACCGCCTCGTCGACGGCCTCGCCGAACAGATGCGCCACGCCGGCCTTGCCCAAACACCCCTCGCACCGCTTTCCCGCGGCATCGCCGCCACCCTCGGCCCCACCCTCATCGTCAATCTCCCCGGCAGCCCCAATGGCGCCGAAACCTCCCTCCGCGCTATCCTCCCCCTCCTTCCCCACGCCCTCGACCTCCTCGCCGGCCACACCACTCACCACCCGGCCGCGACGTCACTAGCCGCCCTCGACGCCGTTGAAGGGAGCTCCGCCTGATGGCCCGCGGTCCCGTCGCCCTCCTCCACAAACTCAACCTCCTCATGCTCGCCGCGCTCAAGCCTCTCGGCATCTGGGGCATCGGCGGCCTGGCCATCGTCGATTCCGCCGCCATCCCCGTTCCCATCGACGCCCTGGTCATCGACTACGTCGCCCACGACCATGCCCGCGCCGTCCTGTACGTCTTCCTCGCCGCCATCGGATCCGCCCTCGGATCCCTCGTCCCCTACTACATCGGCCGCGCCGGCGGCGAGCTCTTCCTGCTCAAACGCATCAACCGCCAACGCTACGAGCGCCTCCGCGACCGCTTCGAAAAGCAGGAATTCCTCGCCATCATGATCCCCGCCATGATGCCCCCGCCCATGCCCGTCAAGCTGTTCGAGTTCGCCGCCGGCGTCTTCGAAATGAAGCCCCTCGCTTTTTTCCTCGCCATCGCCGTCGGCAAATTCCTGCGCTTCCTCGTCTGGGCCATCATCACCATCGTCTACGGCCCCACCCTCATCCACACCCTCACCCACTCCCTCCGCCAGCACACCGGCCTCGCCCTCGGTATCGCCGGCGTTCTCGTCCTCGCCCTCGCCATCTGGATCATCCGCAAAATCTTCGATCGCCGCCGAGGCACACCCCTCCCCATCGAAGAAGCTCCCCTGGAAGCCGAAAACGACCAGCCCACCATCTGACAGCGATACGCGCTCGAACTGCCCCCATCCCACCTCGGGTTACGGCTCTCCGTCATCACGACGCCCCAGCACCGCAGCGGTCACGGCCCACTTCGTGGGACGATTCCCCCGATTGGGATGACGGGAACTCCGGCCCTCGGTCACGCATGCGCCTGTAACATCCACCTACAATACACAGGTAAACTTTACAGTTATTCTGTAGGTAAGTAATAATCATCCTGTGAGCCGTCAAACTTCCTCTACGCAGACCGGACTCGCTCAAACGCTTGCTGCCGACCTACGTACGGTGTACCGCAGGCTCAAGCTGCGTTTGCGCGAGCATGGTGGCGGCAGCGATCTGACGCCGTCACAGACCTCCGTCCTTCTTCGCCTGGAAAAAAACGGTTCGGCCACGGTGTCGAGTTTGGCGCGAGCGGAAGGCATGCGACCACAGTCCATGAGCGCAATCGTCACGCCGTTGCAGCAGAACGGCCTCGTCCGTGGAACACCCGATCCGGGCGACGGGCGGCAAACTCTGATGTCTCTCACGCCCAAGTGCCTCAAGTGGCTTCAGGCGGGCAGAGCCGCGAGGCAGGACTGGCTTACCACCACCATCTCCCAGAAGCTTTCGCTCCGTGAGCAGCAGACGCTGCAGGCGGCACTCGATCTGCTCGCGCGGTTAGTTGAAGAGTGAACCCACGTCGTCCCGCACGTACCTACGCCACTACCGAGGAAAGAATTGATGCCGCTTACCGCACTTGACCGCAACACCGCCTTGATCGTCATCGATCTGCAGCGAGGCATCGCCACCGGAAACTTCCTTCATCCGATCGGGGACATCGTTGCCCAAACGCGCGCCTTGCTCGATGTCTTTCGCGCGAAGAACCTCCCAGTCGCGCTCGTCAATGTGGCGGGACGGGCGCCGGGAAGAACAGAACAGGGGTCGCGCGGCAACGTATCGTTTTCCGACGGATGGACCGACCTTCTGCCGGAGCTGGATCAGCAGCCGAGCGACATCGTCGTCACCAAGCGAAGCTGGGGCGCCTTCGCAACCACGGATCTTGAACGCCGGCTCAAGGCGCGAGGCGTCACCCAGGTGGTGGTGACGGGAGTGGCGACCTCGGGTGGCGTCGAGGCCACGGCCCGCCAGGCCTATGAGGGGGGCTTCAATGTAACCCTCGCACTGGATGCAATCACCGATGTCCGGGAGGAGGCGCATGTGTACTGCCTCAGGAACGTTTTCCCGCGTGTCGGTGAGACCGGGTCGACCCAGGAAGTCATCTCGCTGTTGGAACAAGGGAGCGCCACCACATGAACTGGCCTTGGCTTGTGTCGTACTTCTTCGGGGGCGTCTTTGCGGCAAACGCCATTCCTCACTTTGTCTCCGGCGTGATGGGACGTCCCTTCCAGAGTCCCTTTGCCAAACCGCCCGGCCAGGGGCTCTCCTCCGCAACGGTCAATGTTGTTTGGGGATTCTCGAACGCGGTAGTCGCCTATCTGCTCGTCGCGCACATCGGTACGTTCCACCCACGGGCAACCAGCCACGTCCTTGCGTTCGCCCTGGGTGCGCTGCCCATCAGCATCTCTCTGGCGCGTCACTTCGGCCAGTTCCACGGAGGCAACACGCCGCCGCGCGCATGAAGAGCCCAGTCTCCGACACCTTTCGCTCCCTCAGAAGCTTCAACTTCCGCCTGTGGACGGCGGGGGGTCTGGTGTCGAACATCGGCACGTGGATGCAGCGCGTCGCCCAGGATTGGCTCGTGCTGACGCAACTGACCCATCACGACGCGTCCGCGCTCGGGATCGTCATGGCCCTGCAGTTCGCCCCGCAGCTGCTGTTCCTTCCCTGGACGGGATCGGCTGCGGACCGCCTCAATCAGCGCAAGCTCCTGATGCTCACCCAGGCAACCATGGGCGTGCTTGCGCTCCTCCTTGGTGTGCTCACGATCGCAGATGTGGTCCGGCTCTGGCACGTGTACGTCTTCGCCTTCCTGTCCGGCTCCGCCGCCGCGCTCGATGCGCCGGTGCGACAGACCTTCGTCGCAGAAATGGTAGGCGATGAGGACCTCGCCAATGCCGTCGCCCTGAACTCGACCTCGTTCAACGCGGCCCGGATGATTGGTCCCGCCGTCGCCGGTGTGCTGATCGCGAACGTTGGCATCGGCTGGGCGTTCCTCCTCAATGGGCTCTCCTTTGCGGCCGTCCTTGTCTCGATGTCCTTCTTCCGTCTTTCCGATCTGCGGGCCAGCGCCAGGGCGCATCGCTCCGCCTCCGGATTCCTGCAAGGGTTCCGCTACGTGTGGAGAAGGCCGGACCTCCGGGCGATCCTCATCATGCTGTTTCTGATCGGCACCTTTGGCCTGAACTTTCCGATCTTCATCTCCACCATGGCCGTGAGTGTCTTCCACTCCGACGCGCGTGCCTTCGGCCTGCTCTCCTCCATCATGGCCGTGGGCTCCCTCTCTGGAGCGTTGTTTGCTGCCAGCCGAAGCAGGCAAAGCTTCGCGTCTCTGTTGGCAGGGGCCGGCGTCTTCGGCCTCGGCTGTACCCTGGCCGCCCTGGCGCCCGGATACTGGTGGTTTGCCGCCTCTCTCGCGATCAGCGGAGCGGCCGTTCTGACCTTGACCAACGGCACGAACAGCATCATGCAACTCTCGACCGACCCGGCGATGCGCGGCAGAGTGATGGCCCTGCGGGTCGGCATTGCACTCGGGGGAACCCCCATCGGCGCACCCATCGTCGGCTGGGTTGCCAACCACTTCGGCCCTCGCTGGGCGCTCGGTGTCGGCGCCGGGGCAGGGTTCACCGCGGCCCTGGTCGCAGCCTACGTTCTGGCCCGCCAAAAAGAGCCCCTGCTCGCCTAGCGAAGATCTCTGCGCCGCACTGGCGGGAAGCGAAAAGTCCCGCACCACACTTCCTCGCCTTCCATCCCCTCAATCGCCCGGCCCAGCAGCGCCCCACGGTCAACTCCGCATCCACCCTCGGCTCACGCCATCTTTCGGCGGCCCGTCTACACTACATCAGCGAGCAACCCCACCGAGCCGTCACCGACTCAGGCCCCAAGGACCATCCCCATGCACCAGACCACCGGAGCGCCCGCCCGCACCGCTCCCACCTTCTATCTCACCGGCCGCCAGCCGCTCCGCCCCACCGCCATCCTGCTCGCCATCTTCGTCGCCGCCGCCGCGCTCTCTTCGGTTCTCTTCGCTCTGGCCCACTCCGCGCACGCCCACCGCTTCTCCCCCAGCTCCGATCCCCGTTCCGCCGGCGCCTCTGCCGGCACCGTACCGGCTCCTGATGCGGACGACAAAGACGACGACCCCAATCAGATCGACACCATCGTCCTCGGCGATCCCGCCGACGCCCCCATGCCCGCCCGCCGCGGCAACCACGTCAGCCCCGTCCACGCGACAATCGTCGTTCGCCTGCCCCGCTTCGGCGACGAGGTCGGCCTCATCCCCGACTCACCCGCCGGCCGCCTCCTCTACACCTGGCTCGCCGCCTTCAACCAGTCGAGCGCCCCCGCCCTCCGCACCGCCCTCTCCACGGACACCTCCGCCACCGCCGCCCAGATCGAGCTCCGCAAGCAAACTGGTGGCTTCGCCCTCCTCTCCGCCAGGGAAGTCCAGCCCGGGCTGCTCGTCTTCCGCCTCCGTGCCCAGCCCCCCTCCTCCATCGAGGTCCTCGGCACCCTCCATCTCCGCCCAGACTCGATCCCGGCCACCATCGCCAGCTTCAGCCTCCGCGCCGTTCCCCCACCACCCCCTCAGCAACCCACCACCTCGCCAACCTCCCCGCAGTAGCCTCTCCGCGTTACTCCGCCGCCCGATCGAACTCGATCACGCCGGCAAAGTTGCCTCCCGGATCTTCAAAGAACAACAGATGCCCAACTCCCGGAATCGTGGAGCGCTCAAGCACGATCGGTGCACCGCGCCCGCGCAGCAGCGCCTCCGTCTTGTCCAGCGAGGCAACCGCAATCGTGCACTCGAAGCCCCTCGTCTTGACGCCACGAACCAGCGCGCGCCGCTGCTGCAACGCGCCCATCAGAGCCACGGGGTCCGAGCCCGTGTCGATCTGGTAAAAGCCCGGCGGACCGTAAGCCCGGAACGTCCATCCAAAGACCGCCTCGTAAAAGGCACGGGTAGCTTCCACGTCGTCGGTGTTGATCGCAAAGTGAGCGAGGGAGTTCATAGCTGCAGCTTAGGCCGAAACGCCCTGGTCGGAAAGACGGTACGCTGCAAAGAAATGTCGAGAATCCGTCAACCTCCATTCGGCCTCAGAACCTTCGCCGTCACCACGCGCATCCCGTCCATGCTCCCCCCACAGTCCCCGAAGTGGGCCCAGTTGATCTACGCCACCCAGGGCTCGCTCACAGTCGAGTGCCCCATCGCAGAGCGCCTCTGGTACGTGCCCGCGCGTCGCGCGCTTTGGGTTCCCGCCGGCGTCGCCGCGAGCCTCCACATGCGCGGCGCCGTGCGTCTCCGCATGCTGTATTTCCATCGCTCGCTCTGCCAGGGAGTCACGGAAACCCACGCCATCAACGTCGCCCCGTTACTCCACGAGGCCATCCTGGAGGCAGTCCGGCGCAGCGTTCTTCCTCCCGACCAGCCGCTCACCCGCCTCATCGCAGATCTCCTTCAAGCCGCCTCGTCTGCGCCGCTGATGCTGCCCATGCCGCAGGACGCCCGAGCCCTGCGCGTCGCGAAACGCCTCCTCCGCGATCCCGCAAACCGCGAAACCCTCGATCAGCTCGCGCATCGCGCAGGCGCGGCAGTCCGCACCCTGGAGCGACTCTTTGCCCGCGAAACCGGGATGGGCTTTGCCGCCTGGAGACAGCGCCTCCGCATGCTCGAAAGCATGCGCCGGCTGCTGGATGGCGACTCCGTCGCGGCCGCCGCAGACGCAGTCGGCTACAGCAGCGTCAGCGCCTTCGTGGTCGCGTTCAAAGCCACCCTCGGGGAAACGCCGGGCCGCTGGCTCCGCTCGAGCCCCGAACCATGAGCCTAAGCCGCCCGCAAACCCCGCACATCCCGCACCAGCATTCGCCCCAGCGCCGGCACGCCCCACAGCGCTCCCACCGTCAGCCCCGTCGACATGGCATCGTTCGCATAGAACGGAACCGCCGCTCCATAGCACGCCCCCAACCCGGCCGCCGTGTGCGCGTACATCCCACTCCCTATCCAAACCATAAAATTGCTCACCAGAGCAAATGAAGTCGCCGACCCAAACGCCGCGCCCGCCACACGCCCCGCACCCGGTCGCCCCTGCAGCATCCCATGACCCAGCAGGCAGATCGCCGCATACCACGCCCACGTCACCAGGTACGCCGAAGCATGAAACCCGTACCCGTACACCTGTGTCGTCAGGTACCAGTCCGTGCCTGCCATCGCCGCCACGGCCGCCGCCGTCTGCCACGCACTCCGCCGAGCCCCAAAAAACAACAAGCCCCCACCCACCGCCGTAAAGTTCAGAGCCGTCACGCCAAACACATGCGGCAACAACCGGCTGCACACCGCCAACACCAAAACCAAATAAGCAATCATCGCAAAACCTCGGAGGGAGCGCCGGAAGCAAAAACACGGCCAGACTCCGATTGTCCCGTCTCCTGTCTTCGGGGTCAACCAAATAGCCCAACCAACCCACCCAAATCCCGTCTCACGCCCATGAACATCCAGCGCAACGGCTCACAACCCTCCACCGTGGGCCCCGCCGAGTGGTTTACCGGCGCCGTCCGCATCGACCCCCTCTTCCAGGCCCCCGACCCCGCGCGCCTCGCCGCCGCCACCGTCACCTTCGAGCCCGGCGCCCGCACCGCCTGGCACACCCACCCTCTCGGCCAAACCCTCCTCGTCACCGCGGGCCTCGGCTGGGCTCAGCGCGAAGGCGGCCCCACCGAAACTCTCCACCCCGGCGACCTCGTCTGGTTTCCCCCCAATGAAAAACACTGGCATGGCGCCACCCCCGCGACCGCCCTCACCCACATCGCCCTTCAGGAACGCCTCAACGGCACCGCCGTCACCTGGCTCGAACACGTCACCGACGACCAATACCGCGCCTGACCTCCTCTGTCCCGCCCGCCCCCACTCTTTTGCTTGTCCTCCCGAGGGGGACCTGCTTCTCACCCGTGTCACCGCTGCAGCTTCGTCCCCATCGCCATCCCCACCACCCGGTTCGTCCCATCCAGAAACACCGTCCCTGCAATCGGCGCGTCCTCCCGCCCATGCACCCCCGCCGTGTCATACAGGAACCGCAAATCCCGAAATTCCACTGCCCGCTGCGTCCCAAACGGAGCCTCCTCCGGCACCGCTACCTCCGTCACCACCGGCGACTTCGACCAGTCCAGGTACATCCTCCCCAGCCAACTCCCCTTCGCCGCATCGATCGTCGGCGTTTCCGCCCCCCGGTAAAATCGGTCCTCCTGCTCCGTCGTGGCTACCCCGCCCCGCCACGTATCCACCGTCGCCATCTGGTCAAACTCCGGCGTCCGCACCACCGCATGCCACCAAAATGGATTCACCGGGTACGGACTTACCAGCACCCGCTCTACGGCGACATTCCCAAAATCCCCACCCTCCGCCAGCGCCACCGCCCGCTCATGCTCCCAACCCCGCACCCCCCACAACGCCACCACCCCCGCCAGCGCCGCCCACGCCCACCCGCGTCCCCGGTACCGCTCCCGCCTGGCGCCCACCTCGCCCCCAATCAACCCAAAAAATGCCGGCAGCACCAGCCCCCCCACCAGCAACAGAAGCATCACCGGCTCAATAATGAACACAAACGACCCCGCATACCACCGTGGATTGAACGGCGCCAATGGCCGGATCCCATAGTTGTTCGTCCAGTCCAGCAGCAGGTGACTCCCCAACGCCAGCAGCGCAAACAAAAACAGCAGCTCCCAGTTCTCCGGCGCCCCAGCTTTGTCCGCCCCCGCCTTCGCAGCGGCCCTCCTCATCGGCCCACCCACAAAGTGCAACCCCCAGACAGAAGCCGTCGTGCTGGCCACGTCCCCAGTCTCGTCCTGCCTCCCAGTCGACCGGTCAACAACCTCCGCACCCGCCCGCACCCGGCCCCGCCACCGACCCCAAACCCGCGTCACCCCCCAAACCGCCCCCACCAGCACCGCCGCCTCCACCGGCAGCCCCAGCAACGTGTGCGTCACCCCCCGATGATGCTGAAACCCCGCCACCGGCCCCCACGCACTCCAGATCACATCCACATCCGGCATCTCCGCCGCCAGCACCATCGTCCACGTCGCATACGCCGCCTTACGATTCAGCCCCGTTCGCGCCAAACACGCGCCCGTCAACATATGCGTCACCGGATCCATACCGCCCAGCATACGTGGCCCAACATCCCAGGCCGGATGTCCGCGCCGAACGCCGGATCCCTGCCCTCCTCTCGATCCGAAACGTGTGCCTTGAGCTCTGATGACGGACTGTGTAACGGCCCGAGAGAAGAACGCACCACTCTTCGTTCGCGCGAGGTGTGTGATGACGGAGGCTCTGCGGTTGCGGAGGAAGAGGCGTTTACTCGCCGGGGTCACGTTTGCGATGCTGGCGATACTGGTGCTCGGGTGCGGAGGTTCGGGCGGCGGAGATCCGCTGGCGCCGGTTACCGGCGGCGGCGGTGACGGCGCGCCGACGCTCACCGCGGCGAACAGCCTTTACATCCTGCAGCCCGGGGATGCCTTCTTTCTGCCGGCGACACCAGCGTATCTGTTGCAGTATTCGAAGTCGGCAACAGGCTCGCCGAAACCGACGGCGGAGATTACCGGGCAAAACCAGGTTTTGTTCGAACAGGTCGCCATCAATCCCACGGGCAAACTCTATGGGAGCGCAGTCACGGCAGGAAGCGCGAACCAGACCGAAATCTTCGAGTACCAGGGTCGGCGCCGCGCTCTAAACTCTCTCCATGCCATCCCGCACCACCCCCGAATTCACCCCCGACCAGCAGATCGAAGCTCTCCGTGAAGACCTCCGTCACCACGAGCACCTCTACTACGTCCTCGACGCCCCCGAGCTCACCGACGCCCAGTACGACGCGCTGATGAACCGCCTGAAGCTCCTGGAGCAGCAAAACCCCGACCTCCTCACCCCCGACTCCCCCACCCAGCGCGTCGGCGGCAAGCCCAAGGACGGCTTCCCCAAACTCCCCCACTCCCGCCCCATGCTCTCGCTCGACAACGCCTACAACGAGGCCGACCTCCGCGCCTGGGCCGCGCGCCTCGAAGCCGCCCTCCCCTCCACCGAGCCCGTCCAGTACGTCTGCGAGCTCAAACTCGACGGCCTCTCCCTCGCCCTCCACTACGCGCACGAACCCAACTCCAAAACCGCCCACCTCCAGCGCGGCCTCACCCGCGGCGACGGCGCTATCGGCGAAGACGTCACCACCAACGTCCGCACCATGCGCTCCGTCCCCCTCTCCATCCCCGCCGCCAAACTCGCCTCCGCCGGCATCCCCCCCGACTTTGAAGTCCGCGGCGAAGTCGTCCTCTCCCACGCCGCCTTCAAAAAGATGAACGAAGACCGCGAAGCCGCCGGCCAGCCCCCCGCCGCCAATCCCCGCAACGCCGCCGCCGGCACCATCCGCACCCTCGAACCCAACATCGTCGCCGGGCGTCGCCTCGATCTCTACGCCTACTTCCTCCTCACCCCCGCCGGCGACCCCCTCCTTCCCACCCAATCCGAAACCCTCGAAGCCCTCCAAACCCTCGGCTTCCGCGTCAACCGGCACCACCTCACCGCCAATTCCATCGACGAAGTCTGGGCCTTCATCCAAACCTGCGAGCCTCTCCGCGACACCCTCCCCTACGAGATCGACGGCGTCGTCATCAAGCTCTCCTCCGTCGCCGGCCAGCGCCGCCTCGGCTTCACCGGCAAAGCCCCCCGCTGGGCCATCGCCTACAAATTCGCCGCCCGCGCCTCCGTCACCCAGCTCCAAAACGTCCTCTTCTCCGTTGGCCGCACCGGCAAAGTCACCCCTGTCGCCATCCTCACGCCCGTCCTCATCGGCGGCACCACCGTCGGCCGCGCCACCCTCCACAACGCCGACGAAATCGCCCGCCTCGGGGTCCGCATCGGCGACTGGGTCTCCGTCGAACGCGGCGGCGACGTCATCCCCAAAATCACCGCCGTCACCACCCCACCCCTAAATACCGTCCCCTCGACCGAAGCCTCGGGTGCCACCAACCCGGGTGCCCCAGAGTCGGGTGCCCCAGAGCCTGCCCTGAGCTCGTCGAAGGGTCTCGCTTCTGAGACCTGGGTCCAGCCACCACCCGAAGCAACCGACACCCCCGCCGACAAAACCCTCCAAACCTGGCTCACCTCCGCAGAACGCCTCGCCACCACCCGCGAAATCGCATTCCCCACCACCTGCCCCGAGTGCCACGCCCACCTCGTCCGCGCCGAAGGCGAAGTCGACCTCCGCTGCATCGACGCCAACTGCCCCGCCCGCCTCCGCGAAGAGCTCCTCCACTTCGCCGCCCGCTCCGTCATGAACATCGAAGGCCTCGGCGACGCCATGGTCGCCCATCTCCTTGCGCCCAGGCCGCTCCCTCACCCAGACACCGCCGAACCCGAACTCCGCCCCCTTGTCCGGTCCCTCGCAGACCTCTACACCCTCACCAAACCGCAGTTAACCTCGTTAGACCGCGTCGGCGACAAATCCGCTCAGGCCCTCCTGGATGAGATCGCCCGATCTAAATCCGCACCCCTCCCCCGCCTCCTCCTCGGCCTCGGCATCCGCTTCGTCGGCGAGCGCACCGCCGACCTCCTCGCCTCCCACTTCGGCTCCCTCGACAGCATCATGGACGCCTCCGCCGAAGACCTCGAAGCCGTCAACGAGGTCGGCCCCCGCGTCGCCCTCGCCCTCACCGAGTTCTTCGCCGAACCCCGAAACCGAGCCCTCATCGACCGCCTCCGCACCCTCGGCCTCACCTTCACCGCCACCAAACGCGTCACCACCGACACCCTCGCCGGCCTCACCTTCGTCCTCACCGGAACCCTCCCCACCCTCACCCGCGAATCCGCCAAAGACCGCATCGAAGCCGCCGGCGGCACCGTCGCCGGCTCCGTCTCGAAGAAAACCAGCTACCTCGTCGCCGGAGAAGAAGCCGGCTCCAAACTCACCAAAGCCACCACCCTAAACATCCCCATCCTCGACGAACCCGCCCTACTCCAACTCCTCCAAACCGGGCCATGAAAGCTTGTGCTGGCTCAGATGGCACATCAGTTGTGGCGGCCAGCTACACTAGAAATAAGCGGGGTGAACCACCGTGAGTAGAACCGTGATATCGTCTCATGCATCTAAGGAATGAACCAATAACGGTGCATTTGATTGGCGAGAGATGATCAGGAATTAGCAAGACGTCGAGCGCCAGAGAGGCCCTCCACACTGCGCTGGATCGCGGGTCAAATTTTTGCCCTAATCCGGCAGTTCGGCAATTCCATAATCTGGGCAGCCGTATCGATTTTCCTGATCCGGGAAACGGCAGAAACATTTCAGGCATTCGCCGGTCGTACTTCAGTTGCGAATGTGATACTTGGAATAGCTGCTCACTTGAATGCCACAGTCGCCGTGAGTGTCACGTTGACGGTAACCGCTGGCCTTTTGTATGCGCTTGAGTACCGAAAACATAGAAAAACTCGAGAGCGACTGACCGCACGTGTCACTGAACTCGAAAAGCTCATCGACCCCAATCGAACCTCAAGCAGTCTAACGAGAGAGGGCATGACCAGAAGTGGAGATCGCTAATGACTGAACTACAGCTCGCGAATGTATTTCAAAACGCTGTCATCATCTTTCTCGGCTCTATTGTCGTTTTTAAACTTGTGCCTGACAGTCGTTTGGATTCATTTCGGCAGAACCTATTTGCAATCCGTGATGAAATGTTCGATTTCGCGGCACACGGCAACATTTCATTCGAAGATCCGGCGTATCGGTTGCTCCGCACCCAAATGAACGGATTAATCCGATATGGCCATCAGATAACGTTCTTTCGCTCAATTCTTAGTGCACTAATTAGGCGGATCTCCGGCTCTGCTGAGCCGCGACCGTGGAATGAAGCATGGGAAAAGGCGATTGCAAACGTAGAAGACGGAGCAACGAAAGCAAAGATGGAGGAGTTCCACAATCGGGCTGTACTCCTAGCTGTCAAGAGGTTGCTACTTGGCTCGCCACTTCTCTGGATCCCGCTCGTTCTTACAGCCTTGGTGCTGCTCGCGCAGGGCGCTGCCTCCGGACTTCGACAACTGTTAAGTGTCGCTTCAGAAAAAGTTCTTCAAGGACCTCTCGACCACCAACTACTTGAAGAGCTTGCGGTCGTTTCCTAAGGTGGCGCCGCGTATCGCTGGTTCACTGAACCAGTCTGTGCGTGTCAAGGCGAACAAATCGCTGAGGCTCCGCCAACTCTGGTAACAAGCCCTCGCTGACAAAATTCCGGCACCTCACCCGACGAAGTCTTCGACGCCCTAGAACGCAAATACCAGGCCCTCGCCGACCAAACACCCCCAAGCCCATAACCCCACCGTCCCACCTCCGAGCAATACCCCCACCCCCAAACCCCCAACCCTAACCCCATGTCTCCCACCCTCACCGCCCAGTTCAAAGGCACCAAAGCCGCCTCCCTCGCCGCCATCCAGCTGTTCGACTCCGGCTTCACCGCCGACCAGCTCCAAGCCATCTTCCCCGACCCCACCCCAAACCCCAGCATCCCCAGAGCCACCCTCGTCCACCCCAAAACCCGCACCGCCGAAGCCCGCACCATCCTCCTCCAGCACGGCGCCGACCTCCTCTAACCCATCCCGCCAGCGGAATGCCCAGCAACACAGACCTTGCTTCGGAGTGATACCCGTGCGCAGAAGCCGCGGAGCGTCTCCGAGAAAGCCTCTAACGTCACCGGCAAATACGGCTGAGATTGATCGACCTCTTCGCCAGAGCACCGCGAAGACGTACTTAGAGGCCTCGCCTCAGTTCGCCGCCGCAATCGCCGCCACAATCCGATCCATCGCATCCCGGTCCGCGCTCGAACCCGGCTGATGCAGGCTGTCCATCACCGAAACCGCCACCATTCGCCCGCTCGCGCACTCCACATACCCCGCCAGCGCACGCGCCTCGCCCAGCGTCCCCGTCTTCGCAAACACATGCCCCGCCAGCGGCGCCTTGGTAAACCGCGACAGCAACGTCCCATCCACGCCGCCTACCGGCAGCGACGCCTTCCACGCCCGGAACCACAGCTGCCGCGCCGCATACACCAGCAGCGCCGCCTCGCCCCGCGGCGTCACCAGGTCATGCGTGCTCAACCCTGACCCGTCATACAAGGCAAAGTCGTCCTTATCCAAACCCGCGTTGACCAGAAACTGCCGAACGACGCGAGCTCCGCCCGCCGTCGACCCGTCGCCCCCCAACCGCAGGGCAAGCCGGCGCAGCAGCAGCTCCGCATGGAGATTCTGGCTCGTCTTGTTCGTGACAGTCACGTCCTCGGCCAGCGAAGGCGACACCCGCTCCGCCAGCACCGTCTCCTGCGGCCCATCCTGCACCCGCCCCCGCGCAGATCCAGGGCTCGCCTGATTGCTCGTCCATCCCGCAATCGGCTCCCGCGACTCCGCCAGAAACCCCTTCGCACTCTCCGGAGACCGATGCTGAGCCAGCGCCCGTCCGCGCACCGCGATGCCCCGCTCCTCCAGCATCGCCTTCAGCGCCGCCGCCGCGTACTCCGCCGGATCCGCAATTGCCACCTCCTCGGCATCCGCCCCAGCGTCCGCCGCAATCTGCCCATACACTCGCAGAACCCGTGCGCCGGCCGCCCGCTCCACCTGCACCCCGCCCGCCGTGCTGCCCGCCCCGGCCGTAGTCACCGTCGCTTCCACCACGTAGTACGGCACCGCCTGCGCCAGCTCCACCGCCGCCGGCTGCCCCGCCCGCGCCCCCGGCGTCACCGTCAATCGCATCTGGTTGTCCGCCACAGAAAGCGCACTCACCGGCGCACCATATCCCCACACCAGGTCGTCGAGCTCCCACCCCTCCGCGTACGGCTCCCATGGCCACACCGTGTCTTCGCCCAGCACGTCGCCCGTCACCACCTTCAGCCCGGTCGCGGCCACCGTGTCGGCCATTGCCGCAAGGTATCGCAGCGGATCCACCTCAGGCGCGCCCGCCTCTCCGGCAGCGCGTCCCCTGTGCGGCTGCGGTGCGGCATAGGGCAACGTCCGCCCGGAAAGATTCCCGTCTCCCGCGCCCACCAGCACGAGGTCGCCCCGCAACTCCCCCGCCCCGGCAAACACTCCTCGCCCAATCAGCCGCGTCGTTACCGTCGCCTCCGGCCCCAGCACTGACATCGCCGCCGCCGTCGTAAACAGCTTCGCCGTGCTCGCCGGCTGAAACATCTGGTCCGCATCAATGCTCAGAATCGGCGCTCCATCCATCCCCACCACCGCCACACCCCAGTGCGACCGAGCCACCGCCGGCTCCGCCAGCACTGCCCGCACCTGGCGCTCCAGCCCATCCGCACAAGCCGGCCTCGGCTCGGCAACACCCGCAGGCAGAGCCGGCAAGCTCGCCTCCTGCGCCGCCGCGCCGCTCTCCCCGCCGGCAAGGGGCAGCAGCCCCGCCAACACAACACCCACCCTTATCCCACGCACACCCCAGTGCGCGTGGGCCCATCGACGAACCTGCATGGGCGGAGTCTAGCACCGCCCCCCTCGGCCATCGCCTCAGTAAACTTCCGCCATGCCCTTCGCTCCCCGACCGAACTTCACCTGGCAGCTCCGCACCCAAACCCTTCCCCTCGGCGAGCGCACGCGCCTGATGGCCATCCTCAATCTCACCCCGGATTCCTTCTCGGACGGCGGCGAAACCGCCACCCCCGACACCGCCATCGCCCGCGGCCTCTCTCTGCTCGACGCCGGCGCCGATATCCTCGACCTCGGCGCCGAATCCACCCGCCCCGGCGCAACCCCCCTCACCCCCGGCGAAGAGCAGGACCGCCTCCTTCCCGTGCTCGAAGCCCTTCACCGCGAGCGCCCTCGCGCCCTCCTCTCCGTCGACACGTACCACGCCGCCACCGCGCAGCTAGCCGTCGCCGCCGGCGCCGAAATCATCAACGACGTCAGCGGCCTCCTCTGGGATCTCGCCATGCCCCGAACAATCGCCGCCACCCGCCCCGGCCTCATCCTCATGCACACCCGCGCCACCCCACAAACCTGGCACACCCTCCCGGCCCTCCCGCACGCCGACATCCTCCCCCTCGTGCTCGAAGGCCTCGGCACCCGCCTGGCCGAAGCCGACCGCGTCGGCATCCCGCGCACCTCCATCGTCCTCGATCCCGGCTTCGGCTTCGGCAAGCTTGGCGCCGAAAACCTCGTCCTGCTCGCCCGCCTCGACGCCCTCCACGCCCTTCACTTTCCTCTACTTGTCGGCCTGTCCCGCAAAGGTTTCCTCGCCAAAGCCGTCGCGGCCGCATCCCCGCACCCAACCGACCGCCTCCACCCCACCCTAGCCGCCAACGTCGCCGCCATCCTCGCCGGCGCGCACATCCTCCGCATCCACGACCTCCGCCCCGCTGCCGAAGCCGCCGCCATCGCCGACGCCCTGCTCGCCGAAGCCTAGCCCTGGCTTCCCTCACAGGACCCCACTCAACCCTCCATCTCGTCCTGGTGGTGCCCGCGCCCTTTCGCCTCCGGATCCCCCGCCGCATCCGTCGTCCAGCTTTCCGTCTGAAACGCAATAAAGATCGCGGCCCATCCCGCCGCGCCCGTCCCCCGCTCCGGCAGACTCAAAAACACCGCACCATCCTGCCATATGCCGTTGTCCCCGCTGTGCCCGCCCGCGGTCGGGTTTCCCTGGTTCATATGCAGATCATGGATCCCGTCCGTCACGCCCCCGTCCGCAAACGCGCTTCCCGTCGCATAGACCACCGCTCCCGCATCGGCCACAGCTTCATCCAGCAGGGCGACCACGGCATTCTCGAGCGCCCGCGCACCTACCGCATCCACCTCGGGCTTTGGCAGGAGCGTCATCTGCTCCCGCGTTATCATCGGCGCTCCGCCAATCGCCTGCCGGACAAAATCCAGCGCCAGCCCGCCCGGTTCGCTCGCCACCGCCGTCACCCCGGCCGCCAGCGCATCCAGCGCCCCCGCATCCGGCGGCGTAAATGGCTGCACGATCGCATACAGCACCTCGCTGCCGTCCATGCTCTGGATGTTGACCGCCGCCGTATACGACACCGGGTCCGCCTTCACCGTAATCTGGTAATGTGCGCTCGTCCCGCTCACCACCCGGCCCGCATCGGGCATTCCCTTCAGAATGCTGTAGCTCTCAATCGGCATGGTTCCCCATTTCTGTTACGTCGGCTGGGCAGCCGCCGCGCCCGGCTCTGGTGCTACGATCTCACCCAAAGAATGTTGCCTCCGACCATCACGTACCAGTCGAAAGTCGACCCCTGGGCACTTCCCGTCCTGGCCATCATTCCGCTTATCCCGGCCGTCGCTGCCCTGTTCACGCGCGAGCCGGTCGCCTACCTATCCTTCTTCGCCGTCTGCCTCCTCTATCTCCTCCTGCTCATCCCGGTCCGTTACCAGCTCGGCCCCGAGGCGCTCAGCATTCGCAGCGGCGTCCTCCGTTGGCACATTCCCTACGCTCAGATGCGCTCCATCCGGCCGACGCGCAGCCTTCTCTCCGCCCCGGCACTCTCACGCGACCGGCTTGAAATCCTCTTCGGCCCCGCCGGTCGAGCCCTGATCTCCCCACGCGATCGCCCGGCCTTTCTCGCCGACCTCTACGCCCGCGCCCCACATCTGCAACTCCCCCCGATTCCCAATCCGGGAAAGCCATAGGGGATCCTTCGAAATTCCCCCGCGTTTGCCACAGGGGCGGTGCACATTTAGGTGTACTCTACAGGCGAAGGAAACACGAATGGCCGCCGCCCTCCTCGTCCTCTCTGCCCTCACGCTCCTGGCTGTCTTGGCCACGCTGCTGCGCCGTTCCGCGCCCACCGCGCCCGTGGCCGTCCCCGATCCTCGTCTCGTCCATCTTGCGGACTCCCTCCCAGCCCAGCTCGCCCGCCTGGAGGCCGGCACCGAGGCCCGCCTCGCTGCCCTCGAAACCCACCTCCGCGGCGCCGTCGGGGAGATCGGCGCCGAACTCACTGCGCTCCGCCGCGAAGCCTCTGCCGACGCCCACACCCACCGCGAAGCCGCCGCTCGCTCCGCCGCCGACCTGCGCGACGAGATCACCCGCCTTCTGCTGCAGCTCGGCCACGGCCTCACCACCCACCTTGCCGACGTCCGCACCCACTCCACCGGAACCCTGGCCGCCCACCGCTCCGAGGTCACCGCCTCCGCCGAACAGCTCCGCCTCGCCCTCAAGCAGGATCTTGAGGCCATTCAGGCGCGTCTTTCGCACTTCATCGCCGACGCCAGCCGCACCGATGCCGAGGCGCGCGATGCCCTGCACACCCGCCTGTCCTCGCTCGGCGCCGATCAGACCGCCCACCAGGAACGTCTTCGCGCCACCGTCGAAGATCGCCTCCACCGCCTCAACACCGACAACTCTGCCAAGCTCGAGCAGATGCGCGAAACCGTCGGCGAAAAGCTCCACGCCACCCTCCACACCCGCCTGTCCGAAAGCTTCGGCCAGGTCACCGACCAGCTCAGCAAGGTGCACTCCGGCCTCGGCGAAATGGCCAAGCTGTCGGAAGGCGTCGACGACCTCAGCCGCATCTTCACCAACGTCAAATCCCGTGGCGGCTTCGCGGAAGTCCAGCTCGGCATGCTGCTCTCGCAAATGCTCGCGCCCTCGCAGTTCGTCAAAAATGCTCGCATCAAGAAAAACACCCAGGAGGTCGTCGAGTTCGCCGTTCGCTTCCCCGGACACGCCGGCGAAACCCTTCTTCCGATCGACGCCAAGTTCCCCCGCGAAGACTGGGAGCGCCTCGAGCACGCCTACGCCGAGGGTTCCGCCGATGAGATCGCCTCCGCCGGTCGCGCCTTCGAGGCCGCCATCCGCATCGAGGGCAAACGCATCTGCGAAAAATACATCGAGCCTCCCGTCACCACACCCCACGCCCTCATGTTTCTCCCCACCGAGGGCCTCTACGCCGAGGTCATGCGCCGCGAAGGCCTCCAGGCCGAAATCCAATCGAAATGCCACGTCACCATCGCCGGCCCGTCCACCCTGTCCGCCATCCTCACCAGCTTCCAAATGGGCTTCCACATGCTCGCCATCCAGGAAAAAGGCGACGAAGTCTGGAAGGTCCTCAGCAGCACCCGCACCGAATTCGGCAAATTCGAAAATCTCATGACCACCATGGAAAAGCAGGTCGGCACCGTCCAGAACACCATCCACTCGCTCGGTATCCGCACCCGCGCCATCAATCGCACCCTGCGCGATGTCGGCGAGTTCGACGTGGCCACCGGCAAACTGCTTTCCTTCGACGAAGCCCCCGGCGTCGCCCCCCTGCTTGCGGCCAGCGGCGAAGACGACTAAAGGCTGTAGCGCCGGCGATTGACGCTGTGGACCCGACCCGCGCGCTTTACACTCAGGGGGGCACTCGATATTCTTGAAACTTGCGTCCAGCACGGGCGTCGGCCAGTCTGGTCGCAACTTCGCGCAGGACCTACCCTCTTCAGCAAACGCACAGGAGAAGCACACCATGGCAGCAGTGGACGAGAAGGTAAAGCAGATCATCGTAGAGCAGCTGCAGGTCGACGAAGCCGAGGTGACCCCGGGCGCCTCCTTCCAGGAGGACCTCGGGGCAGATTCGCTCGACGTGGTCGAACTCGTCATGCAGTTCGAAGAAGCGTTCGATATCCAGATTCCGGACGAAGACGCCGAAAAGATCAAAACCGTCAAAGACGCCACTGACTACATCGAGAAGCACCAGAAGGCGGGAAAGTAGCGAATGCAGCTGGACGCACGTCGCGTTGTTGTCACCGGCATCGGCCTTATCTGCGGTGTCGGCAAAACCGTTCCCGAGGTTTGGAACGGCCTGCTCGCCGGAAAAAGCGGCATGGCGGAGATCCAGGCATTTGACCTCACCGGGCATCCCGTCCGCTTCGCGGCAGAGGTCAAGGACTTCGACCCACTTCTCTTCGTCGACAAAAAAGAGTCCCGCAAAATGGGTCGCTTCATCCACTTCGCGCTCGCCGCGTCGGCCGAGGCCATGCAGCACTCCGGGCTCGAAGTCACCCCCGAAATCTCCGAGCGCCTCGGCGTCCACATCGGCTCCGGCATCGGCGGCTTCGACGTCATCGAGCGTGAACACACCGCGCTGATGAACGGCGGCCCCCGTAAAATCTCCCCCTTTTTCATTCCCGCGTCCATCGTCAACCTCGCCGCCGGCCACGTCTCCATCCGCTACAACGCCCGCGGCCCCAATGAGGCCACCGCCACCGCCTGCACCTCGTCCGCACACTCCATCGGAGACGCCTTCCGCATCATCCAGCGCGGCGACGCCGATGCCATGATCGCCGGCGGCACCGAAGCCGCCATCACCCCCATGGGCGTCGGCGGCTTCGCCGCCATGAAGGCCCTCTCGACCCGCAACGACGACCCCACCCACGCCTGCCGTCCCTTCGACAAGGACCGCGACGGCTTTGTGGTCGGCGAGGGCGCCGGCATCCTCATTCTCGAAGAGCTCGAGTTCGCCCGCGCCCGCGGTGCCCACATCCTCGCCGAGATCATCGGCTACGGCATGTCGGCCGATGCCTTCCACATGACCGGCATGGCCCCCGAAGGCGAAGGCTGCTTCCGCGCCATGAATGCCGCACTCAAATCCGCCGGCGTCGCCCCCGACCTGATCGATTACGTCAACGCCCACGCAACCTCAACCCCGCTCGGCGACGCTCTCGAGTCCAAGGCCATCGAAAACGTCTTCGGCGACCGCGCCCGCAACCACCAGCTCCTGGTCAGCTCCACCAAATCCATGACCGGGCATCTGCTCGGCGGTGCTGGCGGCCTCGAAGCCGGCATCACCATCATGGCCCTGCTCCAGCAGGTCGCTCCGCCCACCATGAACATCGTCGAGCTCGACCCGGAGTGCCGGCTCAACTACGTCGCCAATAATCCCCAGTCCGCCAAAATCGACTACGCCCTGTCAAACTCCTTCGGCTTCGGCGGAACTAACGGATCGCTCGTCTTCAAACGCTGGACCGACTGAGCACCTCCGATTCCAGCCCACGAAAGCCCGGCATCTCCGCCGGGCTTTCGTGCGTTCCAACCATCTCAATCCACCAGCGTACACAGGAGCCGGCACGGAGCCGACTCCCCTGTACGCGACCGTTGCCTACACCCAAGCCTAGCGGTGCTCGTGCGGTTCCCCATGGGGCTGTGACTCGCGCGGCTGCGCCTGAGGCCGGGGCTGCGCCGCACTCTGCCGCGGCTGAGCCTGTCCCTGCTGCGGCCGGGCCTGCTGCTGCGGTTGCGCCTGCTGCGGTCGTGCCTGCAATTGATTCCCGTTCGGCTGACCGGCGTTTCCCGCAGGACGCTGCGCCTGCGCGTTGTTGGGCTGCGCCGCAAATCCACGCTGCTGCCCGGCATTGTTCGGCTGCCCCGCAGCCCCGCGTTGCGCCTGCGGGTTGTTCGCCTGACCGCCAAACCCGCGTTGCGCGTTTCCCCCACCACTGTTCTGCGAGCCGTTGTAGCCGCGCGCTGGAACTGCGCTGCTGCGATCTCCCACCCGCGCCTGCGCCGCCATCTGCGGATGTCCCCCGTTCACCGAGGCAAACTGCGCCCGGTTCTGGCTGGCGCTCTGCTGGTGCGACATCTGGTTCGCCGTCGGCTGCACGTGCTGCTCATGCACCGCCGCCTGTTCCTGCTGCGTCGGTCGTGCCTGCAGACCGCCGGTGCCGCCGTTGTAGCTCACCCGATTGATCGTGGTGTTGTTGTTCACGATCACCGTCTTGTTGTACACATTGTGCACATTCGTCACGTTGATGTTGTTGACGGACCGGTTGTACGCAAACACACCGTGATTCCAATACCCGCCCTCATACCCAACGCCGCCATACCCGAAGCCGTAATTCACGCCGCCGTAGAAGCCGATGTGCGGCCCCCAGTAGCCCTCATGGAACAGAAAGGCGCTTCCACCCCAGCCCCAGTACCCGGGCGTCCAAAGATAGCCAACGGTGGGCGGCTGCACCCAAACCCCCGGAACCCAGTAGTAGCCGTCCGGGCTGTACGCCCAGTAGCCCGGCGTCCACAGATACCCATCCCCCGGGCAAATGGGTTGTGCGTACACAGGCAGCACTGGCGGGGCAAAGCCGACGGAGATGAAAATTCCACCGAAGGACGCCGCTGGAAAGGCCGCAAGGGCGGCCGTAAGAAGGAGCTTACAAACAATCTGGGGCGTGCGCATGTTGACCTCTGTTCATCTCCGGCGGTTGGGCCGCACGTGAGGGCCGGGAAAGCCGTCGATCGACCCTCCCGATACAGTCTGATGGACACGATCGCCCGCCGTAAGTTTCCCCCTCTACAACTTTTGGGGCATCCCTCCCGATTCGGGAAAACCAGCACCGCCGGCAAGCCCCTTCCACCGTCCGCCCCCGCCCGATCCGGCCCGCCCCGCTACGGCCCCGCCGTAAAGTCCCGCATCTGCTCCACCGTCTTCGCATCCAGCGCCTGCAACACCGCCACCAGCAGATCCACCGTCTGATCGAAATCCTGCCGGTTCACAATGCCGTTGTGCGAGTGCGTATACCGCACCGGCACCACCAGGTTCACCGTCGGCGCGCCGCCGTTATTCATCTGCATCTCGGCCGAATCATCCCCGTACCCCTGCACCAGGTCCAGCTGCAACGGCAGCCCCCTGGCCGCCGCCGTGCCCTTCACCAGCGTCACCAGCCTCCGGCTCGCAATCGTCGACGAATCGTACAGGAACAGGCCCGGTCCGCCACCCAGCCGCGCCTGCGTTTCTTCCGGCCGATCCCCCGGAACATCCCCCGTGATCCCGCCCTCGATCGCAATCCCCACATCCGGCTTCACCAGCACCGAGCTCGCCCGCGCTCCGCGCATCCCAACCTCCTCCTGCACCGTCGCCACGTAAAAAACCTGGTTCAGGTGCGGCAGCGCCGCCATCCGCCGCATCACCTCCAGCAATACCGCGCAGCCAATCCGGTCGTCCCACGCCTTGCCCAGGTAGTTTCCCGTCGACCCCATCGCCAGAAACGGACTGTCCGGCACCACCGGGTCGCCCGGCGTCAAACCCATCGCCGCAACCTCCGCCGCATCGCGCGCTCCCACATCCAGAAACACCGAATCCCGCGGAAACACCTTCCCGCGATCGTCCGCCGGCAACACATGGATATCCCGGATCCCGGTCACCGCGTGCACCGGGCCCTTGCTCCCAAAAATGATCCACCGCTGATCCACGAGCGCCTGGTCCAGCCATCCCCCCAGCATCTGCATCGACAGAAACCCCTGCGGCGTCACCCGCCGCACCATGCCGCCGAGCTCGTCCATGTGCGCGTCCACCATGATGCGCGGCCCCGTCGCGCCCTGCTGCGCAATCACCGATCCGATCCCGTCATAGCGCAGCGGCGCCGTTGCAAACTGCTTCATCTCCGGCGCCATAATTGCCCTCACCGGATCCTCCGCCCCCGGCGGTCCAGGCGCATCCGCCAGCCGCTCGAGCATCTGCGCCGTCCGATCCAGCCCCGGCTGCTGAGCAAACAAGACCTGCGGCTGAAGGGAGCAGACCACCAGCGAAAGGGGAGGAAAAGCAAGAAAAACGACGCGACGAAATCGGTCCAGCATGGGCAGGGGGCTCCGGTTGGAAAAGAGTGTGTACATCTGCATTGCGGCAGTTGGCTCAGCCACACAGAGGCGATGAGCCCATGCGCCGAGCCAACACCGATCATGTTCGGGGGACATCCCGAGTGTACCCAATCTCCGACGCGCAAGCGCGCACAAGCAAGCAGCCTGCCATCCCGCCCAGCAACCTCAATAAAAGCGCACCAGGTCTCCGCGGCGCGACCCTTCCTTTCTCGCCACTGCCAGTTCACCCCGGTCCCCGCAGGAAAGCCCGCGTAATTGTTGACGTGGAGCACATACCAGCCCCCGCTGCCACGGTTTCGTCATCTTCTCGTCAGAAGCAACCAACGCCACGACACCGGAACGACTCCTATGAAAAACGCATAAACATCACAGATGAGGTGAAGCGATGGAATACGGCTACGTAGAAACGTTCGCTACGACGGATCTCTCCACCCTTCGCTCCAACCTGCTGCAGTCCGGTCTGGATTCCTGGCAAGCCGGCGAGGTGATCAGCGCGTTCCTGTCTGGCCGTGGTTTCGGCGTTTCCCACCACGAGGCGCGCCACGCCGCCACTCGCATTGAAGCCGTCGGCTGCTCCATCCAGTGCCTCCGCGAAGAGCTCTCCCGGCTCGCCCTGGCCATGTAGCCCTGCTTCGCCAGACCACTACCGGCAATCCGCGATCCCGTACCGATCCTCTTCCCGAACGAATCCTTTTATAGTGGGGGCATGATCCGGTTCAGCCTGCCTGACGGTCTGCCCGGCAACGCAGCGCGGGTGCACCTGGTCTCACCCACGCACCCTCACCCCCGCCGTCGACCCCGCTTGGCCACCCTGCTTCTGCTCGTAAGCCTCCATGCAGGGACAGCCCGATCGCAAACCCCGCACGCCCCCTCTGACTCCCCGCCCGGCTCTCCCGCGACATCTGTCCCCTCCAGCCAATCCGAAAGCAAGCCCGGCTCCAGCCCGGCCAGTCCCGTCTTCTCCACAGCCCCCGCTCCCCCGCCACCTCGCCCGGGGGGCCGCCGCTCCATCGGCGTCGTCTTCGGCGGCGGCGGCGCCCTCGGCCTCTCCGAAATCGGCGTCCTCCAGTGGATGGAAGAGCACCACATCCCCGTCGACATGGCCGCCGGCACCAGCATGGGCTGCATGGTCGCCTCCCTCTATTCCACCGGCAAAAGCGTCGACCAGCTCAAATCCGTCATGAACGAAAGCGTCTACTCCTCCGTCTTCGCCTTCCACAGCACCTACCGCACCCGCTCCTTCCGCCGCCGCGAAGACAGCCGCGATCTCCCCAACGCCGTCACCGTCGGCCTCAAGCACGGCGTCTCCTTCCGCAACTCCCTCCTCACCGACGCCGGCCTCAACGCCTTCCTCGATAGCGAACTGATCGCCTACGGCGAACACACCGACTTCAACGACCTTCCCATCCCCATCCGCTGCATCGCCACCGAGCTCAAGTCCGCCCAGGTCGTTACCTTCGCCCGCGGTTCGCTCCCCGACGCCATCCGCGCCTCGCTCTCCATCCCCGGCGTCTACCAGCCCGTCTCGCTCAACGGCCACCAGTACGTCGACGGCGGCGTCCTCGACAACCTCCCCACGGACACCATGCGCGCGATGCGGCCCGACGTCGTCATCGCCATCTCGCTTCCCCTCAACCCCATCCCCGACCAGAGCCTCGGCTCCGTCTTCGGCATCCTCCAGCGTTCTTTCTCCGTCGCCATCGAGGGCGCCGAGCGCGAACAGCGCAAGCTCGCCGACCTCGTCATCATGCCCGACCTCCACGGCTTCACCGGCTCCGACTACCTCAAGGCCGTCCCCCTCGCCCAGCGCGGATACGCCGCCGCCGAAGCCCACAAGGCCGACCTCCTCCAGTACGCCGTCTCTGACGCCCAGTGGCAGCAGTACATCGACCAGCGACACGCCAAACGCCGCGGCGCGCCGGCAACCCTCCTCCGCGTCGACATCCACGCCCCCACTCCGGATGTCACCCGCGCCGTCCAGCGCAAATTCCAGCCCCTGCTCAACCAGCCCACCGACCCCAAACAGATCGAAGCCGTCCTCGACCAGATCCGCTCCGACGGCCGCTACGACGCCGACTACACCGTCTCCTACGCTCCACCGCCCGGCTCCCCCAACTCCGCACCGACCGACAACCCCACCGTCATCGTCACCGTCGCCGACAAACCGACCGGCCCACCCTTCGTCCTCCTCGGCGCCAACATCCAGGCCCAGACCGCCGGCGTCACCCGCGCCACCATCGAAGGCATCTTCCTCGACCAGGACCTCGGCGGCTACGGCTCCGAGCTCCGCGCCCACGTCACCCTCGGCTACCTCACCGACCTCAACGCCGAATACTACCGCCGCCTTCGCAACACCCGCACCGCCGGCGGCTTCTTCGCCGCCCCCAACGGCGGCCTCTTCCGCGAACCTTTCTACATCTACAGCAACCAGCAACGCGTCTCCCAGCGCGAACTCCAGCGCGCCGGCGGCGGCGTCGACCTCGGCTGGTCCGACGCCCACACGGAGGAGCTCCGCCTCGGCTGGGACGAGCACGACATCCACTGGACCACCATCACCGGCTCCGACGGCCTCCCGGATGTCCTCGGTTCCGTCGGGCGCGCCCACCTCCAATACACCTACGACACCCAGGACCGCGCCCTCGTCCCCCACTTCGGCTTCCGCTCCACCACCGACCTCAGCTACCTCTACCACGTCGTCGATAGCCCGAACGCACCGCAGTTCCGCTCCGACCTGTCTATCACCCACATGCTCGGCGACTTCACCCTCGCCGGCCGCTTCGAAGGCGGCACCTCCTTCAACCGCGACCTCGCCCAGCCCTTCCGCTTCACCCTCGGCGGTCCCCTGCGCCTCTCCGCCTCAGCCATCGACGAGTTCCGCGGCACCGACTACTTCCTCGTCGCCCCCGCCGTCCTCCGCCGCGTCGCCCGCCTCCCCGCACCCCTCGGCGAAAGCATCTACCTCGCCCTCGGCTACGAAGCCGGGGAGGTCCGCGCCCCCGACATGCGCACGGCCACCCGCCAGGACGCCTTTTTCGGCATCATCGCCGAAACCCCCCTCGGCGTCCTCACCCTCGCCCCCGCCATCGGCGACGATGGCCACCGGAAATTCAACTTCACCCTCGGCAAAGTCTTTTAGCCCCGTCCCTGCCGCGCCTTTCTGGTTGTCATCCCCGAAGGGGACCTGCTTCTGCCTTTCTTGCTTGTCATTCCTCGAAGCAGACCCACTTCGACCTTCCCCAACCCCACGTGCATAATCTCCCTATGCCGTCACTCTGGACCCCCGCCGAAGGCTGGTCGCAACGCATCGCCGAGCTCGAAGCCACCGCACCCGACCGAAAAGAAGCCCCCCTCCGCCGAGACGTCCGCTCCCTCGGCATGCTGCTCGGCGAAGTCCTCCGCGAGCAGGCCGGCCCCGCCATCTTCGACACCGTCGAACAGCTCCGCCGGTCCGCCATCGCCCAGCGGGACGCCGCCCCCATCGGCGATCAAAGCGCCACCATCACCCTCGACCCAGCCCTCGGCGCCACCGACGACCCCACCACCACCTACCAGCTCGCCCGCGCCTTCTCCTTCTACTTCGAGCTCATCAACCTCGCCGAAACCAACCACCGCAAACGTCGTCGCCTCGCCGCCCAGCTCGACCCTCACGCCCCACCCCAGCGCGGATCCCTCCGCGGCACCCTCCGCATGCTCCGCCGTGCCGGCCTCCCCCGCCCCGACGTGCTCAAGCTCCTCGCCCAGGTCTGCATTTCCCCCGTCTTCACCGCCCACCCCACCGAGGTCGCCCGCCGCTCCGTCATGTTCAAGCGCCGCCGCATCTCCGACCTCCTCGAGCAGCTCGACCGCATCCCCCTCCCCCCCGTCGCCATGGCCGCCCTCGAGCGCGACCTCCTCGCCGAAATCACCGCCCTCTGGCAGACCGACGACGTCCGCGCCGCACGCCCCACCGTCCGCGATGAAATCCGCATGGCCCTCGACTACTTCGAGTCATCCCTCTTCGCCACCGTCCCCGTTCTCTACGCCGAGGTCGCCAACGCCCTCGTCGAAGAATACCCGCACCCTGACGCCTCCCCCGCCGGCCTTCCCGAACTTGCCGACCTCCCCCAGCTCGTCCAGTTCGGCTCCTGGATCGGCGGCGACCGCGACGGCAACCCCTTCGTCACCCCCGAGGTCACCCGCACCGCCATCACCATGGCCCGCCAGGTCCTTTTCGCCCACTATCGCCGCCGCCTCCAAACCCTCTTTGAGCAGCTCGGCTCCTCCACCCAGCAGGTTCCCGTCTCCCCCGCCGTCGAGCAGACCCTCACCCCCTACCTCGTCCAACTCCGCTCCGCCGGCCAGACCGCCCTCGAAGATCGCTTCCCCTTCGAGCGCCTCCGCCTCCTCCTCTCCTGCATCTCCATGCGCCTCGGCCACACCCCGCAGTCCGCCGCGCCCGCCCCCGAAATCCCCGCGCTCCCGCCCTACACCCGCGCCTCCGACCTCCTCGCCGACCTCACCGTCGTCCAGCAATCCCTCCTCCAAAATCGCGGCAGCCGCCTCGCCCAGCTCCTTATCGACCCCCTCCTTCTCGAAGTCCGCACCTACGGCCTCCACCTCCAAACCCTCGACATCCGCCAGCACGCCAAGGTCCACACCGCCGCCCTCACCGAACTCGCCGCCCTCCTCCCCCAACAACTCAGCGAAGAGGTGGGTGCCCCAGAGCCGGGTGCCCCAGAGCCGGGTGCCCCAGGTCTCGATTCTGAGACCTGGGTTCTAGCCCATACCTCGCAGGATCCCCAACCCATCCCCCCACCCCTCTCCCCCGCCACCACCGAGCTCCTCGACACCGTCCGCGCCATCGCCCAACTCAAGCGCGACTTCCCCCCCGAAACCATCCAGCAGTACGTCATTTCCGGCGCCGCCTCCGCCACGGACATCCGGGACGTCATCACCCTCGCCCGCCTCGGCGGCGTCCTCGTCGAGGGCGCCCCCGCCACCGACACCGCCGACGCCGACCCCGGCCTCCAGCCCGTCCCCCTCTTCGAATCCATCGAAGACCTCCAGAACGCCCCCGCCATTATGCGCGAGCTCTGGTCCAGTCCCGCCTACCAGCCCCTTCTCAACGCCTGGGGTCGCCATCAGGAAGTCATGCTCGGCTACTCCGACTCCAACAAGGACGGCGGCATGATCGCCTCCACTTGGGAGATCTGGCGCGCCCACCGAGCCCTCCACACCGTCGCCCGCGAGACCGGTGTCACCCTCCGCCTCTTCCACGGCCGCGGCGGTACCGTCGGCCGCGGCGGCGGACCCACCCACCGCGCCATCTTCGCCCAGCCCGTCGACAGCTTCTCCGGCGCCCTCCGCCTCACCGAGCAGGGCGAAGTCCTCAACTGGAAGTACTCCGACGTCGTCCTCGCCGAGCGCAACCTCGAGCTCATGATCGCCGCCTCCCTCGACGCCCTCGCCCGCCCCGACATCACCCTCCAACACCCCAAAAAACCTGTCATCCTGAGCGAAGTCGAAGGACCTGCGTCTGTCCTACCCCGCCTCACCGGCGAAATCACCCCCGCCTGGGAAGCCGCCATGGACCGCCTCTCCGCCCTCTCCTTCGCCTTCTACCAGCAGCACATCGTCCAGAACCCCGAAACCTTCACCTACTTCGAAGAAGGCACCCCCGTCGCCGAGCTCGAGCACGCCCGCATCGGCTCACGCCCCGCAAAACGTAAAGACGCCTCCTCTACCGGCAAAAAACGGTCGATGGCCGATCTGCGCGCCATCCCCTGGGTCTTCGGCTGGATGCAGTCCCGCCAGCTCGTCCCCGCCTACTTCGGCGTCGGCCACGCCCTCTCCACCTTCGCCGCCGAAGCCCCCGGAAACCTCGACCTCCTCCGCGAAATGACCCGCTTCCCCCTCTTCATCGACATCGTCCGCAACGTCGAAATGGCCCTCGCCAAAGCCGACTTCGGCATCGCCCGCCTCTACGCCGGGCTCGTCGAAGACCCCGCCCTCCGCGACCGCGTCTTCCGCACCCTCGAAACCGAATTCCACCTCACTCGCCGCATGATCCTCTCCGTCACCGGACAAACCGAGCTGCTCGAAACCAACCCCGTCCTGTCCCGCTCCGTCCGCCTCCGCAACCCGTATGTCGACCCCCTCTCCCTCCTCCAGGTTGACCTCCTCCGCCGAAAACGCGCCCTCGCCGAAACCGCCACCGAAGCCGAAGACACCCACCCCGAGCTCCGCGATCTCAACCGCGCCATCACCGCCACCATCAACGGCATCTCCGCCGGCCTCCGCAACACCGGCTGAGTCAACCGGCATCCCATAAGCCATGGCCAGCCCCGATCCCCACAACCTCCAGCGCTTCCTTTCGGCCCAGCAATCCACCTTCGCCCAGGCCCGGTCCGAGCTCGCCGCCGGCGAAAAGTGCTCCCACTGGATGTGGTTCATCTTCCCCCAGATCCAAGGCCTCGGCTCCTCCTCCATGGCCCAGCGGTACGCCATCGCCGACCTCGCCGAAGCCCGGGCCTACCTCGCCCACCCCACCCTCGGCCCCCGCCTGCGCGAGTGCACCGCCCTCGCCAACGCCGCCGCCCCTAAACCCGTCTCCGACATCTTCGGCTACCCCGACGACCTCAAGTTCCACTCCTCGATGACGCTCTTCGCACAGGCCACCACCGGTACCCCCGAAGACGTCGTTTTTTCGCAAGCGCTCCACCTGCACTTCCACGGCCAGCCCGACTCCGCCACCCTCGATCGCCTCAGCCGCTGATCGCACCGCCCACCCTGCACAGCGCCGGTCATCCCGTCACACCTTGCGTGCCTTCACACGGCGCGCACATCCAGCATTCCGCACCCTGAGTCGCTCTTTTCAAAACCCCTGGTCATCCCGGACAGCCGTCGCCTTGTTCTTCACAAACGTCACCGCCTTCGGATGCCCCAGGTTCGAATACACCACCATCCGATTCCCATACTCCTCGCTCACACTCTTGCTCACCTGCCCCAGCGCCAGCTGCACCTCCGCCTCGCTCATCCCCAGCACCGCCTGATGCGCGTCCACCGCCGCCCAAACCTTCGGCCCCCAGTGCGCATACAGCTGATGCGGATCGTCGTAGAAAAACAGCTCGTCCGTATAAAACGTGTACTCCGCCCCCTGCTTATACCCCACCGGCACCGCAAACTCCTTCCCCGCGTCCCCCGCCCCGGAGCCTGCCGCGGAACCCGATCCAGCCCCCGGCATCGTAAACACCAGCAGCACCTGCTTATCCCCTCCCGGAATCCGAAACGTCGCCCCCTTCGGCGCCCCCGCCTGCTCGATCGCGTCCTTCACCTCCATCGCCTGCGCCCCCAGCAGCGTCCCCGTCGGCTTCCCATACACCGCCCGCTTCCCCACCACCGGGTAATACTCCATCTGCCCCCCCGCACTCACCCAGATCCGCGTCCCATCCAGCTCCTTCAAATCCTTCAGATTCCCCGGCCGCTTCTTCTTCAAAAACACCAGCCCATCCGGATCCGTCCCCCGCTTCCAGTCCTCCGCATGGCTCACCACCGGCGCGTTCTCATCCGCATGCCGCTGATGCACCAGCATCGCAAACCGCCCACCCACCGCCAGCACCGCCACCAACGTCGCCCCAAGCGCAACCTTCTTCCCCGTCTCCATCGCAGCCCCTCAAACACCAAATCTCGTCAGCGAATCAAGACTAACAAGTCGTACCCCTACTTCGGTTGACCCAAACCTAGCGAAATGAGCGGCGACGCCGAAGAAGCTCGGTGGAAGGCATCGTCCCCGTATCCGGAACAGCCGGAAAATGCATTCGCCGTCTTCAATCCACCGGCTCCGCCTCCGCCAAACTCTCCTGCCCCGCCCGCAGGCTCTCCGCCGTCAGCCGATCCGCATTTCTCAACTTCGGAAACACCCCAACCGCCACCCCCACCACCGCCAGCGTCCCCACCCCACCCACCACCACCGCCCGCACCGCTCCCCACCAGTGCGCCGTCAGCCCGCTCTCAAACTCCCCAAACTCGTTCGAAGCCCCAATGAACAGCCAATTCACCGCACTCACCCGACCCCGCATCGCGTCCGGCGTCGCCAGCTGCAAAATACTCTGCCGAATCACCACGCTCACCATGTCGCTCGCCCCCACCACCACCAGCGCCACCAGGCTCACCACGAGGCTCTTCGACAACCCAAACACCACCGTCCCCAACCCAAAAAGCCCCACACACGTCAGCATCAACCAGCCGGCATGCCGCCGGATCGGAAACACCGTCAGCGCCAGGCTCACCGCCAACGCCCCCACACTCGGCATCGCCCGCAGCAGCCCCAGCCCACGCGGCCCGGCATGCAGAATCTCATGTGAAAAAATCGGCAGAAGCGCCGTCGCCCCGCCCAGCAGCACCGCAAACAGATCCAGCGAAATCGACCCCAGCAGAAGCTTCGTCGACCACACATACTCCAGCCCGGCCAGCATCGTCCGCACATCGAACGCCTTCTTCACCACCTGCATCGGCCGCGCCCGCATCATCCCCACCAGCACCACAAACCCCACCAGCATCAGCAACGTAAAGCAGTACACAATCCCCGCCCCACTCCACGGCTGGAGCCGCCCCGTCAACGCCAGCGTAAACAGCAGACCACCCACCGCCGGCCCCGCCATATTCGCAATCTGGTAGATCGTCGCGCCCCACGTCACCGCATTCACAAACTGCCCCGCCGGCACCAGGCTCGGCAGCAGCGCGCTCGACGCCGGCCCACTGAACGCCCGCCCCAGCCCAATGCCCAGCAGCACCGCATAGATCGGCCATATCCGCACCGCGCCCGCTGCGTTCCGCCCCGTCCCATGCATCGTCAGCCACAGCAGGGCCGCCGTACACACCAACTGCAGCCCGTAGCACAGCAAAATAATCTTTTTCCGGTCGAACCGGTCCGCGGCATGCCCCGCCGCCAGCATAAAAAACAACCCCGGCAAAAACAGCGCCAGCCCCGTATACCCCAGCGCCAGCGCAGAGTGCGTAATCTGGTACACCTGCCACGCCACCGCGACTGACTGTGCCTCCGCCCCCAAAATCACCAGCAGCCGCGCGCTCTGGTACAGCCGAAAATCCCGCGACCGAAGCGCACTCCCAACCTCCGTCGCCGCTCCCACCTCGACTGCGTCCCCAGCCGCAGCCACCTTCACCGCACCATCCGCCATAGCCTATGCTTTCACATTTCCCAGGCTCTGCTTGCGTTGCTTCGCGTTAACCTCGCAGACTTTGCCTTCGCCGTCACCACCGCCACAGATAACTCGCCTTCAGAAAAACCTGCCGCCCCGCATTCAAGTACCCCGGCGCCCGCGGCAGAATCGGCTCCGTCGGGTCGCACAGCCCACCCTCCCGGCTGCACAGCTCATGGTCCAGATTCTGCAGATCGTTGTTGTACCCCAGATACACCGCCGTCCCCGGATGCGGCAGCCACGTCAGCAGCGCCTGCGTCTGCACCTCCTTGGTCCGCACCAGCGACGTCTCCACCGGGTTCACCAGCAAGGAGTCGTACTCCACAATCACCCGTGCCGAAAGCGCCCGCGTGAACTGGTAATTCAGCTTCGTCCGCAGCGTCTGGTTCTCAAACGTGAATACCCCCGTCGCCGCCGCAAAGTTCCGGTCCAGCAGGTACGTGTTATCGATCGTAAAATTGCCCAGCGGCTGCACCGTCACCAGCGCCTGCAGGTAGTTCTCATGCAGCAGCGACGGCGGCTGTCCCACCACCGGGTTGTAGTTCGGATTGCCCCCAAAGGTGTACACAATGTTCATCGAAATCTGCGGCACCGGTGCACTCCGCAACACCGCCCCACCAAAGTTCTCCGTTAGGTTCTTGTTCCCCGCCAGCACCGGGTAACTCCCCGGCCCCAGCGTGTCCGAGTTTTCCCCCACCAGCACCGCCGCCGTCGTGTTCCGCGCCAGCGTCACAAACGGATCGAAGGTGTTGTAGTGATACAGCCGGTTCCCCTGCCGGTCAAACGCAAATTGCCCCGACTCCTCCAGCCCAAAGCTCTGCACCTTGCCACTCTTCGGATACCACTGGTACGTCACATGGTTCTGGTCCTGACGAAACGCCGTCGTCTGAATAAACCCCACATCGCTCTGAAATCCCTGGCTGTAGTCCCGGTAACTATCCTGAAAGTTGAACGCATGCCCCTGCCGCACCGCCTGCAGCTTGTACGCCGGCCCCGCCGCATAGCTCCCGTCCGTGCCCCGCGTCGCGCTCTCCACACCCTGCCCATACACCGTCCACTTCGGGTTCAGCCGCGCCGTAAAGTCCAGCCCGCCAATCCGGTTGAACGTCCCCAGAAACTCCTCGTCCGTATAGATCGCCCCCACGCTCGATCCCTTGCCGATGTCCTCCGACACCCGACCAATCCCAAACAGCGCCTTCCGCCCGTAGTTCGGGTCATCGGGCGCCAACGCCTCGCCCGGCGCGCGGTCGTCGATCACCAGCAGCCCAACGTTCGTCCGCCCCACCTTGCCCGTCAGCCGAGCCCCCAGCTCCGGATGCACAATATTCCGCGTATACACCAGCTGAATCGGCGTCGAAAAGTACGTCGCGTTCTCCAGAAAAAACGGCCGCAGCTCCGGAAAATACACCGCGTAGCGCTGGTTCACCGTAAACTGCGGCTGATCGCTCTCCACCTGGCTGAAGTCCGGATTCACCGTCGCATCCAGCACCAGCGTGTCGTGCAGAATGATCTTCGCGTCCCCACCGGCCGTCCCCGCCAGCCGCCGATTGCTGAAAAACGGATCGTTCGCATCCAGCTGGTTCAGATCATGCTCGTTCTGCATCAGGCCATACGGATTCAGCTGAACATGGTGCGACCCCGTCACACCCTCAATCCCCAGCAGCGTCGCCTCCTGGCTCAGCGTCCCGGTCACATTCGCCGAGATCGCCGGCCACGCATCCGTCTCGCTGTTCCGCGGCAGATTCCGCATCAGCACCACACCCCACGGCAGCCCCGCCGCCCGAAACCGTATGCTCGCAAACGGAATCGACAGCACCGCCACCCACCCCTGCGCCGTCACCTCGCCCGCCGAGTTCCACACCTGGTCGTAGCTGTAGTCCGGGTCGTCCGTCTCGCTCCACGCCGCGTCCGCCTGCACCCCCAGCGCATTCACCTGGAACAGCACCCCATGCCGCCGATCCGCAAACGGATCCAGCAGAACGCCCACCGTGTCGTCCGTCAAGATGTTCTCCCGCCGCGCCAGGTGCCGCCGAACCTCCGCCGGCCGCGCATCGAAACACACAAACGCCACCTCCAACGTCGTCCGCGTCCGCCCCAGGTACACCTCCGTCCGCTCCGTCGGCGGCTTCCCATTGTTGGGGGAAGTCTGCGTAAACTGCGACACCGCGGCCAGCTTGCCCTGCAACCCCGCCTCCGGCGCCATCCCCCGGAACTGTTCCGCCCGCAGCCGCGCCTCCAGCAGCGGCACCGTCCGGCTGCTCAGTCCCGACGGCGCCTCCGGCCGCTCCGGCACCACCGTCGGCTTATTGTTCTGGGCGTTCCCGGCCGAGCCCCCACACACCAGCCCCACCGTAACCACCCGAACCCATGTTCCAAAGCTCCGCAGCACATCGCCTCACACACCAAGCCAAACCGCCGCCGACTATGACCTGGCCCGCAACGAAAGAGAATCTCTCTCCCACATACGCACCCCCACCCACCCCAGTTCCACGCCCTCCCGCTTCGCCCACGGCGCGATCACGAAGCGCGCTCTTGCCCCTCGCACTTCGGCCGCCATCGTCGCGTCAACGCGACGTCTGCCGCTATTCAGCCTTCCCCACCGCCCCCCGCTACCGCCCCAGATACACCCGATATTGCGTCTCCACCACACCCGTATTCCGCGCCAGCTCCAGCTTCGACGTGTTGTACTGAAACGTCGTCTGCACCAGCTGATTCTCCGCCCCCGCCAGCGTCGCCTGCGCCTGCACCAGCGGCAGGTTGTCGCTCACCCCCGCCGCAAACCGCTGCTCCGCATCGCTCAACTCCTGCCGCGCCAGCTCCACATTCGACCGCGCCACCACCACCTGGTCGTTCGCGCTCTGCACATCCAGCATCGACGACCGGATCTGCCCCTCGATCGTGTCATGCAGCGCCGCAATCTGCTGCTTCAGCCCAAGCATCTGCGTCGCCGCCACGGCTTCCTCGCCGCGAAACTCCGCCTCGCGAAAAATCGGAATCCGCACCGTTCCCTCGGCCGTAAACACCCCGTGATACAGCCCCGTCGTCTCTCCCAGCACACCGTAAAATCCGTTCACGCCCACCGTCGGCAGCCGCTGGTACCGGATCGCCTTTTCGGTCGCAGTCGCCACCTCCACCTGCGACTGCAAATTCAGCAAATCCTTCCGGTGCACGGTCGCCAGGTCCATCGCAATCGGCAGCGGAATCTCCGCCATCTCCCGGTACGGCACCGTATCCGTCAGCTGGAGCTCCTGCTCCGCCGGCATCCCCATCAGCCGGTTCAGCTGCACCTTGTCCTTCGCGTACGTGTTCTCGGCCGAGATCACTTGCTGCTGTTGCGTCTGCAGCTGCACCCGCGCCCGCAGCTCATCCAGGTTCGTCGCCGTTCCCGCCCTGTGCGCATCCACTGCCTGCTGCAGTGCCCGCGCATCCGACGCCTCCAGCGCCCGCGCATTCGCAATCTGCGCCGCATCCGCCAGCACCCGCAGGTACTGCCCGCCCACCTCCAGCACCAGACCGCCACGCACATTCAGCGTCGTGAAGTTCGCCCCAGCCCGCGCCTTCGACGCCGACCGGTACAGAAAATAGGCCGGCAGGTTGAACAGCGGCTGCGACACCTGCAGCTCCGCCGACGTCACATCCACCTTCACAATCGTCGCAAACGTCGTCAGCCCAAACTGCGCCAGCAGCGGCGCCAGCGACGCCGGCTTGAACCCCATCGCCGCCAGGTTGAGCTCCTCGGCCGAACTCGAAATCTGCGCCGAAAGGTTCGGCAACAGCGTGTTCTCTTCCGTCAGCACCTGCCCCCGCACCACCTGCTCACTCTGCTCCGCCTGCTCCACCTGCACGTTATGCAGCAGCGACCGCGCAATCGCGTCATCCAGGCTCAGCGGCATCGGTCCACCCGTCGCCCGCTCCACCCGGACCCCGCCCGCCAGCACCGTCAGCAGCGTCGCCCGGTTCGGCTCCGGAGCCGCCGGCAGCCCCGCCGTCCCCCCGGCCTGCCCCCAAGCGCTCGCCGAAGCCCACACCGCCGCGCTCCCCAGCAGCAGCGCCACGCTCCGCCGCCCGTTCGTCCGTTGTTCTCGAAAGGCCACTCCCCTTAGAGTGCCACGTCCACCCCCCGGTTGCGAAATCTCGCACCCCGATCTCGTGTCCCGATTCGCACTTCACCCGCCACGCCGCCCTTCCCCGCGCAATCGCGTATCATCGACCCAATCTGCTCAGTACGGACGAGCGCTCGCACCCTGCCACATCAAGGAGCCTCCTGTGCGACACATCTCCAGAGCAACCTTCCACGACGAAGTCGTGCGCCTCGACAACACCCACTTCACCGACTGCACCCTTACCGACTGCACCCTCGCGTACGACGGCGGCAACACCACCTTCGAACGCACCTCCTTTCACGGCTGCCGCATGCTCCTCGACGATGCCGCCAATCGCACCGTTCAGCTCCTCCAGTGCCTCGGCTATCTCCCCTGCACGCTTGACCTCTGCGAAATCGCACCCACCCTCCACTAGCTCCACCCACCGGCCCACGCCCCCAACCCGGCCCAACCCGCTGGGCCTGGCTCAGTCCGCTCGGCCCGGCCCAGTCCGGCTCAGACCCTCCCGTCCTCACATCCGCCCACCAAATCCGCCGCCAACCCGCACCCCCGCACCCCACCCCCGCTCGGCTAAAATACCCAAACAAGCCCATATGCGTCTTTCCCCCATGAAGCCCACCGCCGCCCTGCTCGCCGCCGCCACCCTCCTGGCCCTCCATCCCGCCACCCCCGTCCGCGCGCAGATGTCCCAGCCCACCACCTACAAAGACACGTCCATGGTCAAGCCACCCGCCGGCGCCCGCGTCGCCATCGTCGAGTGGGAAGACCTCGAGTGCCCCGCCTGCGCCCACGCCGCGCCCATCGTCCACGACGCCATCGAGCACTACCACATCCCGGTCGTCCGCTACGACTTTCCCCTCCGCATGCACATCTGGAGCCGCAACGCTGCCGTCATTGCCCGCTACATCCAGGACAAAATCTCCAAGGAGGCCGCCACCGAGTACCGCCTCGCCGTCTTCGCCAACCAGAACTCCATCGCCTCGCTCGACGACCTCCAGGCCTTCACCCAGCACTACTTCCAGGCCCACGGCCGCACCATGCCCTTCGTCGTCGACCCCAACGGCGCCTTCGCCGCCGAAGTCAACGCCGACCAGGCCCTCGGAGACCGCCTCGGCCTCAACCACACCCCCACCATCTTTGTCGCCGCCCAGGGCCACGCCCCCGAGGAGGTCAACGACATCACCACCCTCTACTCCATGCTCGACACCGCCATCGCCGAAACCGGCGGCCCCGAACCCACCCACAAACCCCACCCCACCACCGCCCACAAATAACGCCCACCACCCCACGCTCATTGCAGTTGTAGGCGCCGCTGCCCGTTCCACGCCGTCATCCGAAGCAAAGCGAAGCACCCCTGCACTTGCCGTTGGCGCTTGCCTTTGCACTTGCGGCTGCCTGTTCCACCGTCGTCATCCTGAGCGAAGCGAAGCACCCCCGTAGTCGCCGTTGGCGCTTGCCTTTGCACTTGCGGTTGCCTGTTCCACCGTCTTCACCCTGAGCGAAGCGAAGCACCCCTGTACTTGCCGTTGGCGCTTGCCTTTGCACTTGCGGTTGCCTGTTCCACCGTCGTCATCCTGAGCGAAGCGAAGGACCCCCGCATTGGCAGTTGCACTTGCCATTGCACCTGCCGTTGCGGTTGCCTGTTCCACCGTCGTCATCCTGAGCGAAGCGAAGGACCCCCGTAGTCGCGGTTGCACCTGCACTTGCCGTTGCCTGTTCCACCGTCGTCATCCTGAGCGAAGCGAAGAACCCCCGCATTGGCAGTTGCACCTGCCGTTGCGGTTGCCTGTTCCACCGTCGTCATCCTGAGCGAAGCGAAGGACCCCCGTAGTCGCGGTTGCACTTGCCGTTGCGGTTGCCTGTTCCACCGTCGTCATCCTGAGCGAAGCGAAAGACCCCCGCATTGGCAGTTGCACTTGCTGTTGCTCTTCTTGCTTGTCATCCCCGCAGGGGACCTGCTGTCGCACCTGCTCTTCTTACTTGTCATCCCCGCAGGGGACCTGCTGTCGCACCTGCCCGTTTCACGCCTTCCCTCCAGCGCGCAGGACCCCCATAGCTCCCTGCCCCCTCACCACCTCCAACCAGTTCCCGCCAGAGGCCCCCACAAACACACCAACCCAAAGCAGCGCCACCACCCGCCGCCATCAACCCAACCGAACTAAACCGTAAACGGCTTCCAGGCAATAAAAATCGAAAACAGGCTGATCCCAAAAATAATCACCAGCAGCGGCCACCACGTATCCAGCCAAAACGCCACGGGCTGTCCCGCATCCAGCCAGTTCTCATCCTTCGAAGGGCTTGTCTTATGCTCAGAGCTCATCCCCGCATTCTAACCGCTTCCACCCCCTCCGTCACGGACTCTCCTCCGTAGCCATCACCTCTTGCCTTTCTTGCCTGTCATCCCCGGAGGGAACCTGCTTCGGCCCTTCCGCGTGCAACCCCACTCACCTTGGCGTACTTCCAAGCCGCACTCGCTATACTGGAATCAGAAGCAAACAAAGCAGCCCGTCCTCCCTCCGGAGGATCGGGCTTTTTCTTTGCCACAACCACCCGGAAAGGCACGCCATGCCCACCGCCCCACGCTCTAACTCGTTCATTTCAGAAATTTTGCGCACAAGATCCCACGAATCAGTATTTTGCAGCCGACCACCACTGCCAAATCGCTAATTCCAAATATGTTAGCCCCAACGACACCCCCACTACGGGGGGAGGGGACGCGGGCCACCACCCTACCGCCGCACCATCCGCCGCCCACGCACCTCGTACGCTCCACCCAACACCAAACGCAACCCTTCCACATACGCCCGATGCTCCTCGGCCAGGATCCGCGCCGCCAGCGTCTCCGCCGTATCACTCTCCATTACCGACACCGCCCGCTGGCACACAATCACCCCATGGTCCAGCTCCTCATCCACCAGGTGCACCGTGCACCCAGCCACCTTCACCCCATACGCAAACGCCTGCTCGGCCGCATGCAAACCCGGAAAGCTCGGCAGCAAGGAAGGATGAATGTTCAGCACCCGATCGGGAAACGCTCGCAGAAACCCCGGCGTCAGCACCCGCATGTACCCCGCCAGGCACACCCACTCCACCGCATGCGCCCGCAGCACCTCCACCATCGCTGCATCATGCTCCTCGCGGCTCTGTCCCTTCGACGGGACCAGCACCGCCGGAATCCCGAAGCCCCGCGCCGCTTCGAGCCCCGCCGCATCCGCACGGTTCGCCACCGCCACCGCAATCTCCGCGTCCGGCAGTCCGCCGTCCCGGATCGCCGTCGCAATCGCCACGAAGTTCGACCCGCGTCCCGACAGCAGAACGCCCAGCCGATGCATCACCGATACACAACCGTGCGGTCGCCCCGCGTCACCCGCCCGATGATGTGGTGCCGCTCATTGGCCCGGTTCAGCACTGCCTTCGCCTTCTTCACCTGGTCGGCCGGAACCACCGCAATCAGTCCGATCCCCATGTTGAAGGTCCGCAGCATCTCGTCCCGCTCCACATTGCCCAGCTGCTGCAGATGCTCAAACATCGGCGGCACCGGCCACGACTGGAGCTCCACCGTCGCCCCCAAACCCTTCGGCAGAATCCGCGGCAGATTGTCCGTAATCCCGCCGCCCGTAATGTGCGCCATCCCGCGTACCAGGTCGCCGCTCACCAGCTTCCGGATCACCGACAGGTATGACCGATGCGTCCGCATCAGCGCTGCGCCCGCCTTGTCCTTCAGCTCGTTCACATATTGCTCCGCACCATACTTCGCCACCTCAAACAGCAGCTTCCGCGCCATCGAGTAGCCGTTCGTATGCAGCCCATTCGACGGCAGACCAAGCAGCACATCGCCCATCTCGATGCCCTCGCCCGTGATGATCTTGCCCCGGTTCACCGCCCCCACGATCGTCCCCGCAAGGTCATATTCTCCCTCCGCATAGAACCCGGGCATCTGCGCCGTCTCGCCCCCGATCAGCGCACACCCGTTCGCGCGGCAGCCTTCCGCCAGACCTTGCACCACCTGCTCCACCGTCGCATCATCGAGTTTGCCCGTCGCCAGATAGTCCAGGAAGAACAGCGGCGTCGCGCCCTGCACCGCAATGTCATTCACGCAATGGTTTACCAGGTCCTGCCCAACGGTGTGGTGAATCCCCAGCTCAAACGCCACCTTCAGCTTCGTCCCGACACCGTCGGTCGAGCTCACCAGCACCGGCTCCGGGAACCGCTCGAGGTCCAGCGCGAACAGCCCACCGAACCCGCCGATCTCGCTCAGCACCTGCTTGTTGAAGGTCTTCCGCGCCAGCATCTTGATGCGCTGCTTGGTCCGGTCGCCCGACGAGATATCGACACCCGCATCCGCATAGCTCATCGGCTTCTTGGCCGTCGAGCTCCGCTTCGTCGGCACGCGCGGCGAGCGCGCCGGCTTCACGGTCTCGGCAGCAGCTTCGTCCGCGTCGCGCACCTCCTCCGCCCGTACCTCGTCCGCCTCCAGTTCCGCACCCTCATCGTGCGTGGACCATCTCTCGTCTTCCAACGTCGTATCCCATCCTTCTTCCACGTACCGACAGACGTGGAAAGATCACCAGTCTAGCAGCGCCGTCCGTTTCCCCTGGTGAACCCACCTTCCCGCAGTGGCGTACTTCCTCACCACGGAACCTATACTTAACCTATGGATCGCTCCCTCACCCGCTCCCGCCAGCTGCAGCACCGCGCCGAGCATCTCCTCCCTGGCGGAGTCGACTCCCCCGTCCGCGCCTTCCGCGCCGTCGGCGGCGATCCACCCTTCCTCGAGCGCGCCGAAGGTGCGTTCCTCTACGACGTCGACGGCAACCGCTACCTCGACCTCTTCAACTCCTGGGGACCCATGATCCTCGGCCACGCCTTCCCTCCCGTCGTCGAGGCCATCGGGCGTGCCGCCGCCAACTCCCCCTCCTTCGGCGCCTCCACCGCCGCCGAGTCCGATCTCGCCGAGCTCGTCATGCGGTGCTTCCCGTCGGTCGAGCGCCTCCGCTTCACCTCCTCCGGCACCGAAGCCTGCATGTCCGCCATCCGCCTCGCCCGCGGCTTCACCGGCCGCGATCTCGTGGTCAAGTTCGAGGGCTGCTACCACGGCCACTCCGACCCCATGCTGGTCAAGGCCGGCTCCGGCGTCGCCACGCTCGGCATCCCCGGATCCGCCGGAATCCCCGCCGACACCGCCAAACACACCCTCGCTCTTCCCTTCAACGACCTCGGCGCCGTCCGCTCCGCTTTTGCCGCTCACGGAGACTCGATCGCCGCCGTCATCGTCGAGCCCGTCGTCGGCAACGCCGGAACCATCCCGCCCGCCGCAGGCTACCTCGGGGGCTTGCGCGAGATCACCGAGCGCCACGGAACCGTGCTCATCCTCGACGAGGTCATGACCGGCTTCCGCCTCTCGCTCGGCGGCGCCCAGCAGATCTACGGCATCACGCCCGACCTCACCGCCCTGGGCAAGATCCTCGGCGGTGGCCTGCCCTGCGGAGCCTTTGGCGGGCGCGCCGACATCATGGCCTCCCTCGCTCCGCTCGGCCCCGTCTACCAGGCCGGAACCCTCTCCGGAAACCCCCTCGCCATGGCCGCCGGCATCGCCACTCTCACCCGCCTCATCGCCCACGCCGACACCATCTACCCCGAGCTCGAACGCACCTCCGCAGCCATCGCCGACGGCCTGGGCGCGCTCGCCGCAGAAGCTGGCGTTGCCCTCACCACCAACCGCGTCGGCTCCATGTTCACCCCGTTCTTCACCGCGCACGCCGTCACCGACTTCGCCACCGCCGGCACCAGCGACACCGCCAGCTTCGGCCGCTTCCACCACACCATGATGGACCGCGGCGTCTGGCTGCCACCCTCGCAGTACGAGGCCGCCTTCGTCTCCACCTCCATCGGTCCACCCGAGGTCGACCACATTCTCACCGCCGCCCGCGCCGCCTTCGCCGCCGTAGCCAGCTAGGCCGCGACCGCCGGGGCCGGCTTCGGCTCCATCCACAACCGCCCCACCACGATCAGAACCGCAAGCATCCCTGCGCACACCGCAAACACGTGCCGCACCCCGATGCGGTTCGCCAGCACACCACTCAACACCAGACCGCCAATCTGCGCCGTAAAGATCGCCGACATCATCGTTGACCCGACCCGCCCCATCAGCGCCGGCGGCGTCTCCTGCTGGATCATCGTCTGCGCCGGAATCACAATGCCCGCAACCGACAGCCCAATGATCAGCGTCCCCAGCATCGTCGTCCAAATCGCCGTCATCGTCGTCAAAAGGACTAACCCGACCGCAATGCCGCCCAGACCGCCGTACACCAGCACATTGTTTGGAATGCGCTTACCCAGCGCCGTCAGCAGATTGATGCCGGCAAACATGCCCAGACCGATCAGCGCGCTTGCAAACCCGAAGATGCGCGTCGACCCGTGCACACTGTCGCGCACATACACCGCGATCAGCGGACCGAAGCAGCCCAGCACAAACATGCCCGCAGCCATCGCAACGATCACAAACAGCAGACCGGCGTGCCCCACAATGAAGCTGACGCCCTGCCGCATGTCCGCGCCCACCTTGCCTATCGCTGACCGCGGCTGGCTTGCCGCCTCAACCGGCGCCGCCGCAGGCGCCGCTGCCAGAAAGGGAACCGACGCAATCAGCAGTGCCGAAGCGATAAAGCTGGCGGAGTCCGCCAGGTAACACACGCGCGCACCGAACGATGCCACCAGCGCCGCCGCGATCGCTGGCCCAACAATGCGAACACCAAACATCACCTGCTGCATCAGCGCGTTCGCCGCACGCAACCCATGCAGCGGAACGGCAGAGCGCACCGCAACGCCCTGTGCCGGAGAGAAGAAACTTGAGATCACACTGACCGCCGCCAGCACCGCATAGAACTGCCACAGCTGTGTCGACAGCATCAGCAGCAGCACCAGACCCGCCCGCAGGCTGTCGCTCGCCACCATCGTCGGCTTGGTCGGCCAGCGGTCCACAAACACACCCGCCAGAATGCCCAGCACCGCGATTGGCAGAAGGTACGCAATCTGGAGCGTCGTCACCTGCTGCGGTGTCGCCGCCAGCTTGAACGTCAGCACGCTGATCACCGCAAACAGCGCCAGAAAGTCGCCGAACACCGAGACGATCTGCGCGTACCACAGCCGCCGCAACATCGGGATGCGCAGCACCGCGCCCATCGACATCGGCTCCGGGCCAGCCGGCAAGATTACGCCCGCAGCTGCAGTCGCCTCTGAGGCCACGTCAGGATTCTGGGTTGAGCTTGCCATTGTGCTGCCATGTTAATGCGATCGTGGCGCACTCCGACGCAAATTCCTCAAGCGCCCGCTACGGCCAGCTCTCAACCGTGACGAACGCCTCGTGAGGATACCGAGCCAGCAGCAGCGCAGTCGCCGCCACCGTGCGCAGCCGGTCCGCGCCCCCACCAGTGTGGCTCCCGTCGTGCAGCACCACATTGGCCGCCCGCCCGCTGCGATGTGCAGCGTCAATGCCGCGCGTCACCCGGTCAGCAATGAACTCGGCCGAACCCGCCTTCCAGTCATCGGCGATCACATTCCACTGCACCGTCCGCATGCCCAGCGCACGCGCCACGCGCAGCACGTAGGGTCGCCGAGCTCCGTGCGGTGGCCTAAACTCCCGCACCGGCGCGCCCAGCACATCCTCAATCACCCGTTGTGCCTCACCGAGTTCACGCCCGATGCGCGCATCGCTCTGCCAGGCCAGCCACGGATGCGTCATCGTATGCGACCCCACCACATGCCCCGCCGCCGCAACCTCCCGAAGCAGACCTCGCTGGTGCCGCGCAAACGCACCGATCGCAAAAAACGTCGCCCGCACGCCATGCTGCGCCAGCAGTTCCAGCAGTTGCGGCGTCGCCGCCGGATTCGGTCCATCGTCGAAGGTCAGCGCAATCTCACCCGGCCGCCGCGGCGCAACCAGAACTTCACCAAAGATCTGCGACTGCGGGTACAGCGCCGCATACGCCACACCACCCGCGGCCAAACCCGCGCCAATTACCGATCCCGTAGCCTTAACCCACGTCCGCACCGTCAGTGCACCTTCGCCTGGTCCAGCATCCGCAACACCTCGTCCGCATGTCCCTCGGGCTTCACCTTCGCAAACACATGCAGCAGGCGCTGCTTGCCGTCCGCGTCCGCCGGCGCGATCACAAACGTCGTCCGCTCGATGCCCTTCACCAGCTTGCCGTACATGTTCTTCGGCTTGATCACACCAAAGCGGTTACAAATTACCTCGTCCGGATCGGCCAGCAAGGGATAGGGCAGAGCGTACTTCTCCTGGAATTTCTTTTGCGCCTTCACGGTGTCGCGCGAGATGCCCAGAACCGCTGCGCCTGCAGCCTGCAGCGTTTCGAAGCTGTCCCGGAATCCACAGGCCTCAATCGTACATCCCGGCGTATCCGCGCGCGGGTAGAAAAACAGCACCACCGGCTTCGTCTTGTAGTCCGAAAGCGACACCGCGCGCCCGTCCTGATCGTCGAGCGTAAAGTCCTCCACCACCTCGTTCTCGTGCATTTCGTCTCCCGTTTTCCCCACCGCGCCTAGCTCGCCCGCAGCGCCGCAACCGTCTTCTCAAGCGACGCCACATCCTCAACATTCAGCATCGTCGGCGAGCGATCAATCTGCCGCATCAGGCCGCTCAACACCTTGCCCGGGCCGACCTCCACAAACGTTGTCACGCCGTCCCGGATCATCAACTGCACGCACTCCACCCAGCGTACCGGCCCGGTCACCTGCCGGATCAGGCAGTCGCGCGCGTCGGCCCCGCGGCTCACGCCGCGCGCATCCACATTCACCACCACCGGCACGCTCGGATCCGCAAACGCGATCGACTCAAGATCTGTCGCCAGTCGCTCCTGCGCCGGCCGCATCAGCGAGCAGTGAAACGGCGCACTCACCGGCAACATCACCACACGCTTTGCCCCGGACTCCTTCATCCGCTCCGCCGCTCGCTCCACCGCTGCCTTCGACCCCGAAATCACCGTCTGCTCCGGTGCATTCAGATTGGCCGGCGTCACCGTCGCCGCCACCTGTGTCGCCGCATGCGCCACGCTCGCAGCTGAATTTGTCGCGTCCGCGAGCATGCTCTGTGCCGTCGCCGAACCGGCCAGCGGCGCGTCCTCGTGCGCCTCCGCCATGCGATTGCTGTCGGTCGTCTCCGGAGCGTCAATCGCGCGTGTCACCTGCTCGGCCAGTTCGTCCGAAACCTCTCCGCACAAGTCATTGATCACGTCCACCGGCAATCCCAGAATCGCCGCCATCGCCCCCTCCCCGGGCGGCACCGCCTCCTGCATATACTTGCCGCGGCAACGCACCGTGCGCACCGCGTCGGCAAACGGCATCGTCCCCGCCATGACATGCGCCGTGTACTCCCCCAGCGAGTGTCCAGCCAGAAACGCCGGCAACACCGCACCGCCAAGCTGTTCGGCCAGCACGCGCGCCGCAGCCACCGATACCGTCAGGATGGCCGGCTGCGTCTGCTCCGTCATTTTTAGGTCGTCTTCCGGACCGTCGAAAATCACGCGCGAGATCGCAAACCCGAGCGCCTCATCCGCCTCGGCAAACACGGACTGTGCCGTCGGAAATTGATCGTGGAGATCGCGGCCCATCCCCACCGCCTGCGAACCCTGCCCGGGAAACAGAAACGCTGCCTTCATGCCGGGTTGGATGCCAAACGCAGAGCTCTGGAAACGCGGCCGGCTACAGAGACCCGTCAAACGCCGATCTAGATGCCCACGCCAAACTCGACATCCGGCAGACGGTCGCCCGAGTGCGCGTAAAAGTCGTACGGCGTACGCCGGTGGAACTTGTAGCGCTGCCGCAGCTCGCGCCCAACGTAGAGCCCAAGCGCCAGCGCACCCGCCCCGGCCGTCGTCCACGCCACGGTCTTCAGCAGCACCGATCCCTCTTCCGGGAAAGTGTCAGCCACCGCAGCCTGGAAGTCGTCAACCGAGGAAAGAGAGCGGCGAAGCTTGCGCGCGGACCACATGCCAAGGATCATAGCGCACCGCGCCGAGCCGTGGCGTGACGGCCCGGTGACACTTTTAGGTGACGTCCACCTGCTGGAATCCGAGCCCAGCCAGAAGCGTCGTCACCGTCGCGCGGGCGTTCTTGCGCGCCGCGTCCAGAATCCCGTCTGCAAGCGCCGCGCGTTCCATCTGCCCCTGCGCCCTGGCCCGCGTCTCGCTCTCCAGATTCTGATCAACCGGCACCAGCAGGCCCGTCTGCCGCGAGTACACGCGCGTCTGCCGGTTGTCGATCGCCGTCACAAACAGGGCGCTCGGCGGCAGCGTCACGTGGATCGCCCGGCCAGCCCCGACGCCATCGATGCGCACATCCTCCGGCCGCAGCTGGCCGAGATCGACGCCGGCAATCGCCTGCCCGTGCACCACCAGCAACATCTTGTCACCGGCCAGAACATCCGGCAGCACCGCACTCGACCGCGATCCCTCGACCACCGTGTCCAGCGAATACACCACCGTCTCCAGCCGGCTCAGTCGCTGAATCTGCTCGACCACCACCGGCACCGACGCGGCGAAGCTCGTCTGCCGCCCCGTGATCAGCGTCGCCAGCCGCGCCGGCAGCCCCGTCGTGGCATGGCGCACAAACACCACCACCGCCGCCGCGCCCAGGGAGATCGACAGCAGCACGGCAAGCAGCGAGCCCGACGACGACCGGCCCGAAGTGTACTGCGTCGTCATCGGCCCTTACGCCTCCCGCGCCGCATCCAGCATCTCGCCGGCCGCCATCGCCGCGCCCAAATCCACGTCCACGCCGTCGCCGAGCGCCGCCTGCCGATGCCGGTAACTCGCTGCCACAAACTCGCGAAACAACGGATGCGGCTCGAGCGGCTTGGACTTGAACTCCGGATGAAACTGGCAGCCCACGAAAAACGGATGTCCTGGAATCTCCACAATCTCCACGTACGTTCCGTCCGGCGTCGTCCCCGTCAGCCGCATGCCCGCGCCCGTCAGCAGAGCCTCATACTCGCGATTCAATTCGTAACGGTGACGGTGACGTTCCGAAATCTCGGTCGTCCCGTATGCCTGCGCGGCCAGCGAGTCCGGCTCCATCACGCACGTCCACGCGCCCAGCCGCATGGTTCCGCCCATCTCTTCCACGCCCGTCAACTCGCGCAGCTTGTAAATGACCCGGTGCGGCGTGGCCGGATCGAACTCGCTCGAGTTCGCGCCCTTCAGACCGCACACATTGCGCGCAAACTCGATGGACGCCGTCTGCATTCCCAGGCAGATGCCGAAGTATGGCGTTCCCGTTTCGCGCGCAAACCGGATCGCATGGAGCATGCCCTCGATGCCGCGCTTGCCAAACCCGCCCGGCACCAGGATGCCGTCAAATCCCACCAGTTGCCGCTCGTACCCGTCGACCTCCAGCCCCTCGGCCTCGATCCACGTCACCCGCAACTTCAGATGCTGCGCCAACGCTCCATGCACCAGCGCCTCTTTCAGCGATTTGTAACTGTCCTCGTACTCTACGTACTTACCCACGATCGCGATCGACACCTCGTCGGCCGGGTGATACGCCCGGTCCACCAGGTCGCGCCACCGGTCCAGCTTCGGCTCCGGCGCCTCCATCCGCAGATACTTGAGCGCCAGCGTGTCCACACCCTCCTGCGCGAAGTTCAGCGGCACCTCATAGATCGACGCAACATCCTTGGCCGCGATCACCGCCTGCTCCTGCACGTTGCAGAACAGCGCAATCTTTTCGCGCATCTCGCGCGGCACCGGCCGGTCGGTCCGGCACAGCAGAATGTCCGGCTGGATCCCGATCGACAGCATCTCCTTCACCGAGTGCTGCGTCGGCTTGGTCTTCAGCTCCTGCGCCGCCGCAATCCATGGAATCAGCGTCACGTGCACAAACAGTGTGTTGTCGCGGCCCAGGTCCTGCCGCATCTGCCGGATCGCCTCCAAAAACGGCAGGCTCTCGATATCCCCCACCGTCCCGCCGATCTCGACGATGGCCACCTCGCAGTCTGCCGCCACCTTGCGCATCGCGTTCTTGATCTCGTTCGTCACGTGCGGAATCACCTGCACCGTCTTTCCCAGGTAGTCGCCGCGCCGCTCCTTGGTGATGATCTGCTCGTAAATCCTGCCGGTCGTCAGGTTGTTATCCCGGCTCAGCCGAGCATGCGTGAACCGCTCATAGTGGCCGAGATCGAGATCCGTCTCCGCCCCATCGTCGGTCACAAACACCTCGCCGTGCTGAAACGGGCTCATCGTTCCCGGGTCGACATTAAGATACGGATCAAACTTCATCAGGTTGACCTTGATGCCGCGCGCCTCGAGCAAACACCCGATCGACGCCGCCGCCAGGCCCTTTCCCAGGGAAGACACAACGCCGCCCGTTACAAAGATGTACTTCGCTGACATCTCCCCCTCCGCCTATTCAATTGTGTGGTTTGGCCGTGCTCGGTGTGCACAAGTCAGTATAGCCCGAGGCTGCTGCGCCGAAGGTCGCGGTCCCCGAATCCCGTAGACTGACCACATGCCCCCGCGCACGCCCGGCCTCTTCTCCGACCCCGATCCAGCCCCTGACCGATCGCCGTCCTCCTGCATCACCGCCCACTGCGACGGCGGCGCCCGCGGCAACCCCGGCCCATCCGGCTATGGCGTCGAGATCACCGACGCCCAGGGCAGCGTGCTCGCCGAGCTCTCCGAGTTCCTCGGGATCCGCACCAACAACTTCGCCGAGTACGCCGGCCTGCTCGCCTCGCTGCAGTACGCCCTCGACCAGGGCCACCGGGAACTGCGCGTCATCTCCGACTCGCTCCTCATGGTCAAACAGATCCAGGGCGCCTACAAGGTCAAATCCCCCGACCTCATCCCGCTCTGGCAGGAGGCCAAGCGCCGCATCGCGAAGCTCGGCCGCTTCGAAATCGCCCACGCCCTGCGCCATAAAAACAAGGCCGCCGACCGCCTTGCCAACCAGGCCATGGACCGCGGCATGCACCGCAACGCCCCCGCCGAAGGTCGCCCGCTCATCCAGACACCCGACCCCCGCCTTGCCTCCCCCACATCGTCCCAGAGCGGCGTCCAATCCCTGCCCCTTCGCGCCGTCCCTTACCCGCAGCCAATCTCCGCCCCACCCACACCCGCCACCCTCGACCCGGCACCCCGATCCGCTCCGACCCGTTCCACCCACGCTCCCATCATCCTCGCCCCGGAGCCGCCGCAGCCTGCCACGCCACCCCCCGCGCCTAAAACAGTCCCTTCCCCGGAAAGGCCCACCGCGCCCACCATGCTCCGCGGCTTCACCCGCGACGGAGCCATCCACCTGCTCGGCTCAGACAAGCTTCCCAACGGCATCTTCGTCAAGGTCATCCCGGAATAGCCCCGTGCTGCCACATGCGCCATGCGAAGGGTGAGCCGAAGCTCACCCTTTGCGAAATACCGACGATTTGACTTACGACAGCACAGGCAGCTGCAGCGTCTCCCCAACCTTTATCTTGTCCGCCTCGATCCCCAGCTTCTGGGCCACCTCGGTATACTTGCTCGCTGCGCCGTAAAACAATTGTGAAATCGCACTGAGCGTGTCGCCACCTTTCACCGTGTACGGCTGCTCGGCGCCGCCGGTCGTCCCGATCTCGTGGTGGAGATCCGAGTAGGTCGGATCGACCTCCTTGATCGCATCCCAAACGCGGTTCGCCTCGACCGTGCTCGCCACCTCGCCTTTCAGGTGAAGCTTGCCGTCCGGGTCCTGATCGACCGAGTCCAGCTTCGCCCCGTACGGCGCCAGCTTGCTGAATACCTCGAGCACAGGCTGGTATTTCGTTTTCAACTCATCCAAACTCGCCAAGCTCATCACCTCATACCGTGTGCGAACAGCGTTCTCTAAGGCAGCCCGACCTAGATCATGCGGCCAAGGACCGATTGCAGCAGACCGCCTGGCTCAGGCGGTGCACCGATCTGCTGACCATCTGCCGACACATGCCCGTTCTGCACCATGTGGTGCACGATCAACGGCAGCGCAACAGCCAAACCCGCCTTCACCGCGGTCGGCGACATGCCTGTCCGCTGGGCGATGCTGTCGATCATGCCGCCGCCCAGGCCCTGCTCCACCTGCGAAGGATCGGCCGACTGCGTTTGCCCGTTGGCCCACTGCTGCGTGGCGCCGCCGTTGCCGTTCTGATGCATCATGGAGAGCAACCCTCCGAGTCCACCGGGCCGCTGCTGCATTTCGTCTACCAGACCACCTGCTGCCTGCGCGTTCTGCCCAGCCCCGCCTGCGCCGCCAGCTACGGACTGAATCATATCCAAAATTCCCATCTCACACCTTCTCTCATCGGCTACGTGCCAGGGAGATGGATGCGGGGAATGCGGGGAACGCCGCCCCCCGCCCCCACATCTTTCCTGTTTTTCCCGCCGACACGTTAGGCCCGCGTTCCCCGCAGCATCGACGGCGCCGCCGCCGAAGCCTCAACCGCAACGGCATCCCCGATCGACCTCCGCAACATGCGCGCGCGCTCCTGCCATGTACCCTCCTGGCTCGCTTTCCAGCGCGCCACCTCCAGCCCATCCCGAAATCCAGTCGTTCGCAGATCGTCCATCACGGCCGCGGCCTGCTCCGGCGTATCCACCAGCTTCAGCAACGGCCCTTTTTCGAGCAGCTCCGCAAATCCTCGCGTCGCCACCATGGGCCGCCCTGCCGGCAGGTGCTCATAAAACCTCGTCGAACTCCCAGAGTAGGTCGGCTCCTTTTTCCGGTAAGGCAGCACCGCCACGTCGAAGCTGCGCGCATAGCGCTGCAGCTCGCCATAAGGTCTCGCTCCTACAAACCGCCCCCGCTCGCGCACCCACGCCCTTGCCCTCTCCTGTTCGCGGTCACCCAGGGGCTTGCTGACCGGTCCCACAAACACCCATTGGAGCCAGGGCGTCTGCTCTATCGCCCCGCGCAGCAACACCCAGTCGATGTTTCCCGCCATGTTGCCGATCACACCGGCAATCGGTCGGGGGAGGTCGGCGATCGCTCCCGGCAGCTCGCCCGACTGCAGCAGCGGCTCCTCCGGAACATTGCTCTCCCGCGTCGCGTTCGGCACTACGACGATCTTCTCCGGATGACACCCGACGTCTCCCACAAAATAATCGGCGATGCGGCGCGAGTTCGGACACACCGCCCGTGCAGCCCGGCACATACGCCGGTCCAGGCCGCGCACCTGCTCCGGATCAAGGCCGTCGTAGCCGACCGTCAGGTCCGTCGCATAGTAGATCACCGGCCCCGGCCACAGCTCAGCCACAGGGGCATAGAAGGGCGTCGTGCAGATCAGCGGCGATCGCTCCGCGTCCGGGCACGCCGCCAGCAGCATGCGCAGCACACGCCGCTCAAATCGCACAATCCAGCGTACCGGGGCTCGCGAGTAACCACGCTGCAGGGCAAACCGCCGGACCTCCAGCGGTGGATCCGAACTCTGCTCCCGCCGGACCGTGCCCGTCCCCAGCCCAGCCCGCACCATCTCCGGCTGCCACGCCATCACCGGCACCTGTTCGGCCAGCGCGGACGCGAACTCCCGCATCCAGATGCTGCCCACGTCCAGAATCTGCCACGGGTTGTGTCGCCGTTCGCTCATCGTTGCAGCCGCCACTCCTCGCGCCAGCAGGATGTGCTGACGCGGGCAGCGTCAGTATCCAACAACATCGCCGAAACGCAGTAAGTTCTTCGCGCAAATTCGACTATTCTTCCCAAATCGGAACAGAGCGAAGCGCCGCAGCCTATTTCGCCAGCTCCGCCTTCAGTATCTCGCTCACCTTCGAGCCATCCGCACGGATGCCGCTGGCCAGCAGCCGCTGCTTCACTACACGCATCGCCGGGCCCATGTCCTTCGGCCCCGGCGGCACACCTCCATTGTCGTGCTTCAGGTGCGCAACCGCCCCGTGAATGATCGTCCGGAGCTCCTCATCACTCGCCGCCTGCGGCATATACACCTCGATCAGAGCAATCTCCCCTTCTTCCTTCTCTGCCAGCTCGGGTCGATTTCCATCGCGGAACTGTCCTGCCGAGTCCTTCCGCTGCTTGATCATCGTCGTCAGCACCGCCTGCTCCTCCACGTCCGTCAGCGGCTCCCGCTTGTCAATCTCCTTGTTTTTGAGCGCACTCTTCACCATCCGCAGCGTCGTCAGCTTGTCCGCTTCCTTGGCCTTCATCGCTGTCACAATATCGCCTTCGAGCTTCGCCCCAATCGCCGCCATCCCGCACCTCAGTTCTTTCCCCGAATTATAGGCAGCCACCCCGCAGCCATCCAGCGTGCAATGCTGCCGGACACACCTCCCCCTCCTCAAACTCGGAGCGACACCCATTCCCCCCTAGCCCCGCTACAATACCTCCATGATCCGCAAGACACGCCTCTTCACCCCCGGCCCGACCCCGCTGCTTCCCGCCGCCCAGTTCGCCATGGCCGCCGCGGACATTCACCACCGCACCCCCGAGTTCCGCGCCCTTTATACCCGCGTTCTCGCCCAGCTGCGCGACTTCGTCGGCACAAAAAACGACGTCATCCTGCTTTCCTCCTCCGGCACCGGCGCGATGGAAGCCGCCATGACCAACCTGACCTGCCCCGGCGATCGCGTTCTCGTCCTTTCTGCCGGCAAGTTTGGCGAGCGCTGGACCGCCCTGGCCAAAAACTTCGGCTGCGCCGTTGACGTCGTCTCCGCCCCCTACGGCCAGACCTTCTCGCTCGACGAGGTGGAGGCCGCCCTGAAGCTCGAAACCCGCGTCGTCTTCATGCAGGCGACCGAAACCTCCACCGGCGTTCGCCACTGCACCCCCGGCGTCGCGAAATTGCTCAAGAACCTCGGCCATGACGCCCTTCTCGTCGTCGACGCCATCACCGGCCTTGGCACCACGCACCTCGACATGGACGGCTGGGGCGTCGACGTCCTGGTCGGCGGATCGCAGAAAGCCGTCATGATTCCCCCCGGCCTCGCCTACCTCGCCGTCTCCGAGCGCGCCTGGGACCGCATGGAGGCCACCTACAATCCGCGCTACTACTTCGACCTCCGCAAAGAGCGCAAAAACGCCAAAACCGGCGAGTCCGCCTACACCCCTGCCGTCGCCCTGATCGCCGCGCTCGGCGCCGCGCTCGACTGGATCGCCGGGCAGGCCGCCACACCCGACAACCCCGCCGGGGACCTCATCGAAGGCCGCAAAAAGCTCGTCGACAACGCCGAAACCCTTGCCGCCATGACCCGCGCCGCCGTCCTCGCGCTCGGCATGCAGATCTTCGCCCCCGACGCGCCCGCCTCGGCCGTCACCGCCGTCCTCCCACCCGCCGGCGTCGACTCCGGCCTTGTCGTCAAAGAACTCAAATCCCGCTTCGGCGCCATCATCACCAACGGCCAGGGCGAGATGAAGGGGCAGATCTTCCGCATCGCCCACCTCGGTTACTTCGATTACATGGACACGGTCGCCCTCCTCGCCGCACTCGAGCAGGTCGTCCTCAAGTCCATCCCGCAGGCGCTTCACGACGGCCGCCCCGTGCAGTTCGGTGACGGCCTCATCGCCGCGCAACACGTCTTCGCCGAAGCCACCCACCCGAAGGCCGAAGCACGCGCCTGCCTCTGCGGCCGCACCGACAGCGCCTGCTCCATCCAACATCCCGGCTTCGGCTCGCGCACCGAAACGGATAACATCGACGCCACCGGCCTCGATCCCCGCACCGAGCACCAGACCGCCGGCGCCTAGCGTGTCCAGAGGCGGACGTGAGCCAGCATTCGTATCGGCTCATTCTGCCTTCTCCAGACCCGCAAAGCTCTCCGGTGCATCACGCAGCAGCATGGTGGCCATGCCTCGGCATTCGCTCCCATACGCTGAGATCAGCCCTTGCCCAAGTTCCTTCCCGCATCCAAGATCTGTGCGGATGCGCAACTTCGCAGAAACTCCACGGGCACTGCGACCGGATATTCAGGAAGGCATTCGCGTCACGAAAGGATCCACAACCCATGGCAGTGATCAGCGCGGAGGCGTCTCAGCTCAAGGAAAACGGCACGGGGACACGCACCCAGACACCGGCCCAAAGCACCATTCCGGCGGCAACCTACGGGATCAATATGGACGCCCTGATCGGGCGCCCTCACCTCTTTTGCCGCATGAGAAACCTGCGGGACGGTCTCCTCATCGAGCCAATCGCGTCCATGACGATGCAGCCCGACGGACGCGTGACCGGGTACAGCCATCCCAACGAGGGCAGCTGGGAGCCGTACCTCCACGGACAGGTCAGCGGAGACCAGGCATTTGCCTTCCTCACCGCGCACAATAGGTGGATCCCCAGCTCCACCTGGACGCAGTCCATGGGCGACATTCCCGTCGGACACTTCTGCGACGAACCGGAACATCAGTCCGCCATGCAGCGGCTGTGCCTGATCCCACAAACCCCGCTTCGCCCCAACATCCGGATCGTTTACCTCGTCGCATCCTGCCTGCGGTTCTACGAACGAACCGTGCCCGCCCTTCTGGAACAGATGTTTGCCGAAGGAATCGCACGAGAGCAGATCAAGGTGGTCGTCAATGGATGCGCCGCAAGTTCGGATCAGACGATCGACGGCATCGACCATGCCTTCACTACCCACGACGCCTGGGAGTGGAGCACCCTTTATGAAGCCCCTCTCCGCTGGACGTTCGACTACGGCTTCCTGATGCATGACACCAACGTCATTTTCCCCGGATTCCGCCGCAGCGTGGAAACCTTCAACGGACACATCGCCTGGGACCACCTCCCTGCGTCCCCTCTGGCCCGTTGCCTGCTGGGCCTCTACTCGCACGACTTCCTTCTCCGCTGCAACAGCTGGCTGCGCAGCATCGACCACATTGATAAGAAGAACGGAGTCATCGCCGAAGCCGCCGGTGAACTTCTGCTCCGGGCCCGCTCCGCTCTGGTCATCGGGGATCTGGAACACAACGGCTCAGCACGCTCCGCGGAGTGGAGAGAAATCGTCGACTACTTCAACACCGGATCGCCCAGAGCCAGACGTGTCTTCCCGTCCATCAAGCTCCATAAGTTCATCCACACAGGACCGGTAAACCCCACCAGCCTGTAGCTTTCGTCAAGCTCCCGGCCTCCAAGCCGACACGTTCCCGGGCACACCCGGTTCCGCACTCCGCGGACACCGGGTTAGTGCGCGGCATTCACCCCGACGCCACTCCCACCCGCATCCGCTCCACCCGCGCGCCGATCATCGCGTACGGAAAACCCGGCAGGCACCGCAAATACCGACGGATCCGGATCCGCTCGCGAAAGCACTGTCATCTGGATCACCTGCGTCCCTTGCCGCGGGTCCTTGCGCGTCACCGCCAGGTTCGTCTGCAACTCTGCCGAATACCAAAACTCCCGCGACATCGTCAGCGTCTGGTCGTTCCCCTCAGCCCCGGGCTGCAGCGTCGTCGTCTCCCGCGTGCCCACCGCGGGCAGCCCGCCGACTTCCTCCGTCCCCAGGTTCTGCCGCGTCACCGATCGCAGACCGTCCCGAGACACGCCCATCGTCGCCGCCCCGCTTTGCTGCCGCGGGTGGTACGCCGTGACGCTGCAGCGCCGTGTCGCGTACCAGCAGCTCGTCTTGGTCCCGCTTACCGGGTCGTACACAAAACTTTCCAGCATCGTGGACGCCGCTGAAGCCCCCTCTACCCCAAACCGGTGCCGCTCCCGATACACCCGTCCCAGGCTGTCCCGAGCCACGTTCGCCTCCAGATAGCTCGTCGTCGCGCCGCCACCCTCGATCGGCCGCGTCCACACAATCCGGTCCATACCGGAAAACGGCAAACCCGGAAGCGGCAGAACCGCAACGCCGTCTACCCTGCTCGTCACGCCCGCATCCGGTCCGCGCGGTGCGATCGTGCCCGTCTGCCCACTCATCCCAATCCCAAATGCCATCCACGTCGCTATCGCAAGAGGAGCAAGACCCCGCATAGGTCACCTCGCATCGATGCGGATGATCCTACCAGCGCCCGGTCGAGCGCACCAGTCCCATGCCCTGCGGTCAAACAAAGTCCTCGCCCGCAACAGGAACTCCAAACCCGTGCTCGACGTCCACCCACTCCACCGGATCCTCCCTCCAATCACCCGCAAGCTCACTCCGAGCGCAGCGCAATCACCGGGTCGATCCCGGCTGCGCGGCGCGCCGGGAAGTAACTCGCCCCCATCAGGCACGCCGACAGCACCGCCACGACGCCCACACACACCAGACCGTCCGCCGCGCTGTACCGGTACGGCAGCACCGCCACAAACACCCGCGAAACCGCAGCCGTCAGTACCGCGCCCGCCGCAACCCCCAGCCCCAGCAGCGCCATCGCCTGCCGCAGCACCATCCACAGCACATCGCCACGCTCCGCCCCCAGGGCAAACCGCACCCCCAGCTCCCGCGTCCGCTGCCCCACCGAGTACGACAGCAGCCCATACACCCCCGCCGCCGCGATCAGCAGACCCGCGGCCGCAAACAAACTCAGCAGCCGCGCCGCCAGCACCTGGCTCCCCAGCCATCCATCCACCACCGCCTGCATCGACTGCACATCGTCCAGCGCAGCCTCCGGCGCCATCTCGTGCATCGTCCGCCGCAGCTCCCGTTCCGTCGTCTCCGCACCGGCCGACGACCGCACCACCACGTTCATATAAAACGTACTCAGCACCGGGTACAATTCGTCTTCCGGCAGCAGCTGCTGGAGGTTGTAATGCACCTCCGGCAGCGGCGCCTGCCCCAGCGTCTTCTGCGGGCTGTCGTCCACCACCCCCACAATCGTCGACCACTGCCGCGCGCCCGCATCGTTCAGCCGTACCCGCTGCCCAATCGGATCGCCGTTCGGCAGAAACCGCTTCGCAAATGCCCGATTCACAATCGCCACCGGCGCCGCCTCGGCCGTATCCGTCGTCGCAAAGAGCCGACCCGCCAGCAGCCGGATCCCCATCGTCCGGAAATACCCCGCGCTCGTCGCCCGCGCCTGTGCCGAGGACTCCGCGCTTCGCTCCGGCTTCGCGTGCCCCTCCAGCTCCACCTCCATGTTGAAGTTCCACCCCGCCTCCAGCGGCCGAACCGTCGTCAGCCCCACCGACTCCATCCCCGGCAGCACCCGCAGACGCTCGAGCAGCGGCGCATATACCGTCTGCACCATCGACGGAGACCCCTTGTCCGCCGGCGTCCCAAATGCCATCCGCGAATGGCTCGGCAGGTAAATCTGCCCCGTCACCACCTGCTCCGCCACAAACCCCGTATGCGTCCGCCGCAGCGACAGCAGCGTCCGCACCATCACCCCGGCGGCCACCAGAAGCGCCAACGTCAGCGCCACCTCACCGATCACCACACCGTTCCGCCAGCGCGCCTGCTCCCGGCTCGTTCCCGCACCCGCCGAGCCCTCCCGCAGCGCCTCCTGTGCCGGAACACTCGACGCCGCGAGCGCCGGAACCAGCCCAAACAGCACCGCCGAAACGCACGACGCCGCGACCAGATACGCGCACACCCGCCCATCAATGTGGATCCCCTCGCCGTACACCACAGCGTTCGCCAGATACGTCTTCAGCACCCGCAACGCCATCTCCGCCAGCAGCAGTCCCAGCGCTCCCCCGGCCAGGCTCAGCAGCAGACCCTCCGTCAAAAACTGCCGGATCAGCCGTCCCCGCCCCGCTCCCAGCGCCGTCCGCAGCGCCACCTCCCGCCGCCGCGCACTTCCCCGCGCCAGCAGCAGACCCGCCACATTCGCGCACGCAATCAGCCACACCGCCACCACCGCCGCGTCCAGCGCCAGAATCGTCGGCCGCGCGCTTCCTGTCACCACCTCCGGGTACCGCTCCATCCGGATCGCGCTTGCCTCCTCGTCCTTCGGATGTTCGCGCCGCAGCTGCTCGTGAATGCCGTTCATCTCGTGCGTCGCGTCCGCCAGCGTCACTCCCGGCCGCAGCCGCGCAATCACGTTCAGTGACGACGACCCCCGGTCCTGCAGCATCGCATCGTCCACCGGCACCGGCGTCCAGATTGCGCTGTCATTGTTGCCCGGAAACGAAAACCCGTCCGGCATCACGCCGATCACGGCGTACGGCAGCCCGTTGATTGGCACTGTCCGCCCAACGATCTGCCGGTCGCCATGGAAAAACTCTCGCCACAGCGAAGCATTCAGCACCACCACGTTCGTGTGGCCCGCCGTTTCATCCTCCGGCACAAACGTCCGCCCCATCATCGGCCGCGCGCCCAGCACCCCGAACAGGTTCGCGCTCGAAACCACCTGCACCACCAGCTTCGGGTCCGCCGCGCCTGCGCCACCGAGTGTCGGCACCTGCTCCGAGTAAAACCCGATCCCCTCAAACGAGTGGGAGCGCGCCTGCCAGTCGCGGACATCCGGCAGCGAGGTCGAACTGAACCCGCCACTCTCCGCCTCCGTCGCCATCTGCACCACCTCGTCGGCCTGCGGAAACGGCATCGCTCGCAGCAACACTTGGTCCACCACGGAAAACATGGCCGTGTTCGCGCCAATCCCCAGCGCCAGCGTCACCACCGCCGTCAGCGCAAACACCGGAGTCCGGCGCAGCTGCCGAACCGCATACAGCAGATCCTGAATAAACGAGTGCATCGCAGACCTCACGCTACGGAGAATGCACGTTCCCCGCCAATCCGGCCAACAGCTTTTCTCCACAGATTTGGCTCAAGCAGCCATTTACGCCGCGGGACCGTGTCCAGAACGCTCTCCCGATGTCCACAATCGGACAGCCGGCCGCACGCCGGCACCGGTGGCCCCACGGTCGCACGTGGAAGCCTGACATCCTCCACCCGCATCCAATCCAACATGAGCGAAACAGCAATCCTCGCAGGCGGCTGCTTCTGGGGCGTCCAAGAGCTTCTCCGCGCCTACCCCGGTGTTCTCTCCACCCGCGTCGGCTACACCGGCGGCGACGTTCCCATCGCGACCTATCGCAACCACGGCAACCACGCCGAAGCCGTCGAGATCGTCTTCGATCCCGCCCGAATCTCCTTCCGCAAGCTCCTCGAATTCTTCTTCCAGATTCACGACCCCTCCACCCCAAACCGTCAGGGCAACGACCGCGGCCCCTCCTATCGGTCCGCCATTTACTACACCTCCCCGGAGCAGAAACAGGTCGCCGAGCAGACGGTCGTCGACGTCAACGCTTCCGGCATCTGGCCCGGCAAGGTCGTCACCGAAATCGCTCCCGCAGGCCCTTTCTGGCAGGCGGAACCCGAACACCAGGACTATCTCCAGCGCATCCCCAACGGCTACACCTGTCACTGGATCCGCCCCAATTGGACCCTGCCCACCACAGCAAAGACCCAGGTCGCCTAGCCGTACACACGCTTCACCCGCCAGCGAGTACCCTTGACCCGAGGTGCACGACCAACATGATCCAGAAGCTTCCCGAGTCCAACGGCATCGCGTTCGGCTTCAAAGTCACCGGAAAATTCACCCGGGAGGACATCGACCACATCACTCCCCTGCTCGACGCCGCTATCGCCCAACACAAGAAACCCATGGGCCTCCTCATCGACATCGCCGAGATGCACGGCGCCACCTGGGAGGCCCGTTTTGCCGAGATGGGTTTCCTCCGTCATCACGCCGACCACATCGCCCGCGTCGCTATTGTGTGCAATGACCAGTGGCAGGAGCTCAGCGAGCGCGTCGTCCTCGCCACCGGCGGCCTTCTCGCCGAAACCCTCTACTTTCTCAACTCTGAACTCGACCACGCCTGGCACTGGGTCCGTTTCACCCGCGCCGACCAAATCCCGCCCGTCCGCCGCATTCTCCCCGGCACCGGGCTCTTCGCGAACTACACCCCGGAATACCTGGACGTCTAATCCGCAGGCCGGCATCGGTCACGGCCCACAGGTAAACTGGACCTGCCCATGAAGATCGTTCTCGCCGAAAAAGTTTCCGCCTCCACCCTTGCCGTCCTGCAGAAGGAACCCGGCTGGACCTGCCTCACCGCCGACAAAATCAAGGACCTGCCCGCCGAGCTCGCCGATGCCGACGCCCTCGTCGTCCGCTCCGCCGTCCAAGTCGACGCCGCCCTGCTCGAGCACGCCCCCAGGCTCCGAGTCATCGGCCGCGCCGGCGTCGGCGTCGACAACATCGACACCGAAGCCGCCACCCGCAAGGGCATCGTCGTCATGAACACCCCCGGCGCCAACGCCGTCGCCGTCGCCGAGCTCACCCTCGGCCTCATGATCGCGATGTGCCGCAAAGTCACCGTCGCCAACGAAACTATGCATGCGGGCAAATGGGATAAGAAATCTCTCCAGGGCACCGAGCTCCGATCGAAGACCCTCGGGATCGTCGGCCTCGGCCGCATCGGCCTCGAGGTCGCCCGCCGCGCCCGCGCCTTCGGCATGCAGCTGATCGGCTACGACCCCTTCGTCGCTCCGGTCATCGCCCGCGAAAACGGCGTCACCCTCGTTCCCATCGACCAGATCTTCTCCGAGTCCGACTTCCTCACCCTCCACGTCGGCCTCACCCCGCAGACCGAGGGCCTCATCAACAGGCAATCCATCGCCATCATGAAGCCTGGCATCCGCATCGTGAACTGCGCCCGCGGTGAGCTCATCGTCGACGCCGCCCTCGCCGAGGCCCTCGCTTCCGGCAAAGTCGCCGGCGCCGCCCTCGACGTCTTTCCCACCGAACCCCTGAAAGACTCGCCCTACTTCGCCCTTCCCAACGTGCTCCTCTCCCCGCACATCGGCGGAGCCACCGACGAGGCGCAGGAAGCCATCGGCATCCAGCTCGCCAGCCAGGTCCGCGACTACCTCAAGCTCGGCGTCGTCCAGAACGCCGTCAATCTTCCCTCGCTCTCGCACGAAGAGTACCTCGAAGTCTCCCCCTGGATCGACCTCGCCGACCGCCTCGGGCAGTTCCTCGCCCACGCCGCTCCCGGCAACCTGGAGTCAGTGGAGATCACCTACAACGGCCGCCTCGCGCAGTCCAAAACCGACCTCATCCGCAACGCCGCCCTCGCCGGCATTTTTGCCGGCTCCGATTCCGACGGCAGCTCCCAGCAGCCCAACCGCATCAACGCCGCCGCCATCGCCGGGGAGCGCGGCATCCGCCTCCAGGAAGACCGCAAGGAGTTCGTCGACGGCGGCGCCGCCTCCGTCCTTCGGCTCACCCTTCACACCGCCGCCGGCGACGCCTCCGCCTCCGGAACTGTGCTCCACGGCTCCGCCCCGCGCCTGCTCTCCCATGACGGCATCGACATCGAAGCCCCTCTCACCGGAACCCTCATCTCCATCCGCAATCACGACGTTCCCGGCGTCATCGGCCGCATCGGCACCATCCTCGGCGAAGGAGGCCTCAATATCGCTAACTTCGCCCTCGGCCGCGCCGCGGCCACCGCCCGCTCCGCCTCCAGCCAGACCGTGCGCGTCCCCGAAGGCCAGGCCCTCGCCGTCGTCGGCATCGACGTCGGGCAAACCTCTCGAGCAGCCGCCGCCCTCGACGCCCTCCGCCAGGTCGAAGCCATCGCCAGCGTCCGCCTTATCGAGCTCGGCAAGCTCTCCTAAGCGCCCCCTGAGGGGAGCGGACGGATCCCCTCTTGCGTGCAACCCTCCTTGCCGTCGCGCAACATCCGTCGCCCGTGACACCCGGGCAAGAACTTGACGCCATGGCCCAAATGATTCCCGAATCGCTCGCCGGTAGCGCGCACGCCACCACAGGCGAGCGTCGCGTCTTCGACCGCCTCCGGGACTGCCTCGTCCTGTACCCCGATGCGGTCGTCTGGTACGAACCGCGGTCGGCCAGACGTCTGCCGGATTTTCTTGTCTGGACTCCCACATGGGGCCTTCTGGTCATTGAAGTCAAGGACTGGCGTTACGCAAACATTGCGTTTGCCAGCCGGGATTTCTGGACGTTGCGCCTCGCGGACGGATCAGAAAAATGCCGGCCCAACCCACTCGATCAGGCGTTGCGGTCTCTTCACGCGTTCAAAGAACTGCTGGAAAACTCGATCCCCTTACGACAGCAAACCGGGCCGTACGCGGGAAGTCTGCGCTTCCCCATCGCCCACTGCGTCATCTTCACGCGCATCTCTCGATCTCAGGCAGGCCACCGGTCCGGAGATCTCACGCGCACTCTGGATATGGATCGTTGTTTGTTTCGCGACGATCTGCCAGGCGACGATGCGGACGAGCAGGCTTGCGCCGCGTTCGTCGGCAAACTCCGTCACGCCTTCGTTCATCGCTTCGCGTTCCCGCAGCTTTCCCTCCCCGCGCTTGAAACCATGCGCTCGCTCTTGTTCCCGGAGGTCCGTCTCCCGCCAGCACGCGGTCCACTCGGCCCTCTTCGTACCCCCGAGCAGCATGACGTCATCCACGCGCTCGATCTGACGCAGGAGCGGATCGCAAAACAGATCAGCAGCGACCATCACGTGCTCAAAGGAGTCGCCGGCAGCGGAAAATCTGTCGTTCTGGCATGCCGCGCAAAGTTTCTTCAGACACAACATCCGGACTGGCAAATCTTGATCGTGTGCTTCAATCGGTCACTCTGCCTTTACCTGAGACAGCTTGTGGAAACGCCCGGATTCACCGCGCCCGCAGTAATCCATTTCCACGGTCTCGTGAAGCAACTCAGTGGTGCGGGAACTGCCCCCCAGGACGACGAAACCGATGCGGCGTATGAGCAACGCATTGGCGCCCTCCTTTCGTCGGGCATCGAGACCGGCGCCATCCGCAAGCGCTACCACGCCATCCTCATCGATGAGGCGCAAGACCTCTCGTCGGATTGGATCCGCTCGCTGACCAGGCTGCTCAACCCAGAAACAAACAGCCTCCTCCTCTGTCTCGATCCCGCGCAAAACATCTTTGGCCGACGCATCTCGTACAAGAGCATGGGCGTGAATGTGGTCGGCGCTGGCCACAGCAGCAAGCTGCAAAAAAGCTACCGCAACACCGCCGAAATCCTGCAGCTTGCACGCGTCTTCTCGCCAGCGAGCAGTGATTCGGCGGACACCGAAGACACCGGCGAGCGGACCCTTTTTCCACTCGGCACGGAGCGGCATGGGAACGGGCCGATCCTCATCACGGACATGTCCCCCAGTGAACAGATCGCCTTTGTGCTCGACGAGATCGACGACCTTTTGGACGAAGACCTCTGCAGCCTTGCGGACATCGCCGTTCTCTATACCGCGAGATCTTGGGCAAAGCGCTTTGCCGAAGCCTTTACTCAACGTTTCAGCAAAAACAGGCTCTTCTGGATAACCGAAACAACGCATAGCAAAGACCGGGTCGATGTCACCTCACCGATGGTCAAACTGTCGACCATCCAATCCGTGAAAGGTTTGGAGTTTCGCGTCGTGTTTCTCATCGGCCTCGACCACCTGCCGCTTCCGGAGCGCGACCCCGAAGCGGAACGCAAACTCGCCTACGTCGGCATCACCCGAGCACAGGATCTGCTCTACCTCCTCGGAAGTACCAGGTCGGGTCTGCTGCAGGAACTCGCCGATGCGATCAACCTGCCCCCGTCGGTTCCCGCCGTTCAGGCGCTCTAACTTGCCCTCAGCGCAGGCGGACGCGACGGCGGCCGTTCCAGCAGCCGCCACGAACACGGTGTCCCCTTGTTCGAGAAAGCCCGGACTCCGCACTCGGTCGTCTCCGCGAAGGCAGGCAACGTCCAGTAAACTAGAAGGAGGACCGATCCTCATGCCGCTCTACGAATACGAATGCCAGCAGTGCCATCGCCACACGGAGAAACGCCAAAAGTTCTCCGACCCCGAGATCACCGAGTGCCCCCACTGCGGCGGCAAACTCCAGCGCGTCATCACCGCGCCGGCGATCTCCTTCAAGGGCGGCGGCTGGTACGCCGACGGCTACGGCAACGCCAAACCGAAGAGCTCCGGCGACGCCGCAGGCAGCAAAGCCGACGCCGCAGGCAGCAAAGGCGATGCCGCGGCCAGCAAGGGCGAGGGCTCCGGCAGCTCCCCAGCGGCCGCCTCCGAGACAGGGAAAAGCGCGTCGTCCGACGCGAGCAAGAGCCCTTCCACCTCCGACGCGAGCTCCAAACCAGCGCCGGCCGCGGCCACAACTTCGTCCACACCCACCAAGAGCTGACGGCGCATGATCACTGCTGTGCTCCTTGCTACCCTGCTCTCGATGCAAGCTCCCCAGACAGGCGCCGCCCACACCAACCCCCGCGACGCCCGCATCACCGCCACCATCGCCTACGGAGGATCCTCACAACCCTCCCTCACGCTGGACTTCTACGCGCCACGCGGCGGTCCCGTCTCGCATCCCGCTGTCATCCTCATCCACGGCGGTGGCTTTACCGGCGGCACCAGCCGCAACGGCAGCGAAGCCTACTGCGCTGACTTCCTGGCCCCTGCCGGATATGCCGTCTTCTCCATCAATTACCGCCTCGCTCCCCCAGCCACCTTCGCCGACATGATCGCTGACGTCCAGCGGGCAGTCCGCTTTGTTCGCCACAACGCCGCAAAGTACAACATAGACCCCAATAAGATCGCGCTGCTGGGCGGATCCGCGGGAGGCTATCTCAGCAACATGGCCGGGATGCTACCGCCGACCAGCAAAGCGCCAGCGTCCGACGCCATCGACCGCGAGTCCGACAACGTCCAGGCCGTCGTCACGCTCTATGGCATCAGCGATCTCCGCACCATGCCCGACCCGACCTTCGTCGCCAAGAACAACCTTCTCGGAACTGCCGCCCCGGCCGACTCCGACCTCGCAAACGCATCCCCCATCACGCACGTCCACCCCGGCGCGCCGCCCTTCCTCTTCATTCATGGCGACCAGGACGCGTCGGTGCCCATCGCGCAATCCATCGAGTTCCAGACAGCGCTGCGCCACACCGGCAACCGGGCCGACCTCATCTCCATCCCGGGCGCGCCACACGCGACCAGCACATGGGCCAGGGTGCCCGGCGTCCCTGACTGGGAGCATCAACTGGTCGAGTGGCTCAACCACGTTCTCATTTACGATGGCCCGATCGGCGCAGGCATCGAGCCACGCTCCCCGACGGCCCCAGCCCACTAACCACGATCACGCGGCGAAGAGGCACCTCCAATGGTCTTCGCGCAGGCGGTAGCGATCCCGCCCAGACCGGCACACACGCCACCTCACATGCCGATCGGGCGTGAGTCATTTTCTCGGGTCGTTGGGATTCGGCGGCGCCTTCTTTCCCGCACGTCGGGCCTCGCTCAACCCAATCGCAATCGCCTGCTTCGGATTCGTCACCTTCTTTCCGCTCTTCCCGATCGTCAGTTTGCCCTCGTGCATTTCGTGCATCTCGCGCTCCACGCTTTTGCTCGCGGCCGGCGAATACTTCCGGCCAGCACCGTCTCCCGTCTTCACCGCCTTGCTCCCGCCCGACTTCGCCGGAGTCTTCTTCGCCCTCTTCGTCGCCGGCGCCTTCCCGGCTGCCTTCGCCGCCGTCTTCGCCGGTGCTTTCTTCGCCGATGCTTTCTTCGCCGACGACCCCCCCTGCTTGCTTCCCGGTTTCGCCCCCGAGTTCTTCTTTGTCGCCATGGCACGCCTCCGCTCTAGTCAGAAGCCGGCGGCCTCAACTTCGTTGCACCACAAACGGTGCATCCGCCACAAACGGAACCGCCTCAGCACCTCACGCCCGCCGGCGTCGCCGCTCCAGCAGCACCACGAGCAACGCAGCCATGGCCGCCCCGAACAGCTCGAGCGCCACAATCAGGGCGTGCCGCCCTCCCGGCATGCGGTGCAGCGTGCCCGTCTTCCACGCCTGGCGTGAGCGATCGAGATCCTCGGCCAGCCCGGGAATCGTAATCGCGGCGTAGTTCTCCGTGGGAAGCGATCCAAAGATCCGTTCCGGCTGCGGCATCTCCCCCTCACGATCCTTCGGGATCGCTGCCATCAGCTGATTCACCTCGGCATCCCGCGGATCGTCAAACAACGCCGCGTCGGCCGTGTTCGGAAACAGCGTCGTCATGCCCGTCATCTTTTTCTCAATGGCCGCTACGTTGTCCTGACAAACGCCAAGCGCATAGTAGCCGCCGAACGGTAGCTTCGGCCGGGCAATGTGCTCGTGAACATACGCGACCACCATCCGCCCCACCAGCCGCGTCACCTCGCGCGCGTCGCCGTCGCCGTATTCATGCGCGTGCCGCCCCAGCACCCACGGCTGATTCAGCTCGTCCATAGTGCGGAACTCCGCCTTGCCGTCGATCCCGAAGTACCAGGCCACATCCGCATTCACCTTCGGCCCCCGAATCGACCACTCATATTCCGCATGAATCACCGGCACCAGCAACGGCCGGCGCGTCCCCGGCACACGAATTTGCGTGTTCACCCAGAACGGCATCATCACATCCTGCGCCTGAGCCGCACCGGCCGGCGTGTAATGAAAATGCCCAAAATTGGCAAAATAGCGAGCATCCGCCACCGTCACCGTATGCCCGGTCGCCACCAGCGCATCAATCAGCGACTCCGGCGTCGTCGCGATCAGGCCGCCCACCCGCGCCGAAACCGGCACCGCGTCCGTCGCACCCTCCACCGCGACACCGTTCAGGCTCATGCGATTCAGCAGTTGTGCCATCCGATCGCTTTCCGCGTGCATCGGCGCAATCACTGGATCCGCCCCATCCCCGCGCACCACACCGTAGCCCATCGGGCTCACCATCCCATTCGTCGTGAACCCCGGCAGCTTCGAGGGCTGGTTCAGATCCACCGTTTGTTCACGATCCAGCGACAGTGTCCCCAGGTCGACGTAGCCGCTAATCTCCTTGGCCGTTGCCCGTCGCGGCGTACCCTCCCCGGCGCCCGTCGCTCCCGGCCCACTCGCCAACCCTTCCGCCACGGGATCCTTCCCGGCAAAGTGCCCCGCAACCCGCACCGTCGGGTTGATCTCGCGCATCGTCCATCCAGGAAACCGATCCAGCCCCGACCAGTCCTTGCCTACGATCAGATCCCGCATGCGGTGCACCAGCCTGGGCGTCAGCAGCGCCGGTCCATTCTTCGCGCCCTTCCGCCCCTGCAACTGCTGCAGCATCGCTTCCGTAAAGCCCGGCTGCGCCGAAAGATCGCGCATCATCGCCGAAAGCAGGATCGTGTTCGGCGGCATTGGTCCTTCGGGCGCAACATACCGCCGTCGCGCTCCGCAACCCACAAGGACGCCGCCCAGCAGCATCGCTCCGACAAGGAGCGACGACGCTGCCCAATTCTGACCGTTCCTGCGCATCATCCGCATGCCGCTCCTACTCTCTCTTATCGGCAGCGGCGCCGAAAACTTTAGCGCTCAATTCAAGAAATCGACCTATGGCAAAATCGAGATAGGTCCCAAACTTACACGGGCCCAAGCGCGTCGAGCTTTCTCACCACCAATTCATTCAGCAGCGCCGGATTCGCCTGCCCCTTCGACAGCCGCATCACCTGCCCGACAAAAAATGCCGCAACCGTCTTCTTGCCGCCGCGATACTGCTCCACCTGCTTCGCGTTCGACGCAATCACCTCGTCGATCATCACCTCGATCGCGCCGGTGTCGGAGATCTGCTGCGGTCGCTCGCGCTCGTACACCGCCGGAAAATCCTCGCCCTTCGCAAAACACACATCCAGCAGCCCCTTCAGCTGCTTGGACGACAACTCGCCCGACTCCAGCAGGTCCGCCGCCATCACCACACCGGCCAGCGTCACCGGCGACTGCTCCATCTCCAGCCCCGCCGCCCGCAGCCGTGGCGTCAGCTCGCTCGTCAGCAACGCCACCACCCGCCGCGGCGACTTCGCCACCTTCGCCGCCGTCTCAAACCGGTCCGCAAACGCCCGCGTCGCCGTCAGCGTCGCCGCATCCTGCGCCGGGAGGCCGTACTGCTCCACCATGCGCGCCCGCCGCGCCTCCGGCAGCTCCGGCAACGCCCGCAGAATCTCCGCCTGCCACGCCGCCCCCACCACCAGCTCCGGCAAATCCGGCTCCGGAAAATACCGGTAGTCGTGCGCCTGTTCTTTTGATCGCATCGAGAACGTGCGGCCCTCGGCGTTGTTCCACAGCCGCGACTCCTGCACCACGCGGCCGCCCTCCTCGATCACGCCAATCTGCCGCTCAATTTCGTACTCCAGCGCCGCACGAATGTAGCGGAACGAGTTGACGTTCTTTACCTCCGCCTTCGTCCCGAAGCGCTCCGCGCCTTTCAACATCACGCTCACGTTCGCATCGCAGCGCAGCGATCCTTCCTCCATATTGCAGTCGCTCACGCCCGTGTACAGCAAAATCTCCTTCAGCCGCGTCAGGTACTCAAATGCCTCGTCCGGCGTCCGCAGATCCGGCTCCGAAACAATCTCCACCAGCGGCGTCCCGCACCGGTTCAGGTCGATGTACGTCCGGTTCGCCGAGTCCGCAAACCCGTCATGCACACTCTTGCCCGCGTCCTCTTCCAGATGCAGCCGCGTGATGCCGATGCGCTTCGGCCGACCCTCCGCATCCGGCACCACGATCGCCCCGTGCTCGGCGATCGGTTTATCAAATTGCGAGATCTGGTAGCCCTTCGGCGAATCCGGATAGAAATAATTCTTCCGCGAAAACACGCTCCGCTCGCGAATCTCGCACCCAATCGCCTTCGCCGCCAATACCGCAAATTCCACCGCCCTGCGATTCAGCACCGGCAACGCCCCCGGCAACCCCAGGCACGTCGGGCACACATGCGTGTTCGGATCCCCGCCATACTCATTGCGGCATCCGCAGAAGGCCTTCGACGCCGTCATCAGCTGCACATGCACCTCCAGCCCGATCACAGGCTGGTACTTGGCAAGAATCTCCGGAGATAGAGCTGTCGCAACACTCATAACTGATCCTCTTCTAAGAACATGACGAACTGAATCTCGGCCTTTTCGGTCAGGAGCAGCAAGCCTTTGCCAGCAATTGGCACGGCGCTCCCGCTCTCAGAAAGCCACGAAGCCCTTTCTAGGAACAATGTGCGCTCATCGCCTGTCTCAGAGTATTGCCGAAGCCAGCCAAGAACCATGCGTCCGCTAATCCTACCTGCACCGAACCACCATAGTTCAAGAACACGTCTGTCCACACAGACTCCCGGCTGCTGCGCTCCGTAACCCCAAAAAGGCGAAGGCTCCGCAACAGAAGATCGCGGCCTCGAACGACGCCCCAGCCGAATCCCAGAGCGATCGCAATCAGAAGCAGACTGATCAGTCTGCCGCGATGGACAACCAAACCATAGTGCGCTGATGTCGCTGACCATTCCAGCGGCAAGGCAGCCTCATACGCTGTGACATACAGCACATAGATGAAGAAGCTGAAGATCAGCGCCTCAATGATCCGCTCAAGCTCGCTTTGCTGCGACTTCGCCGACATCATACGGACAATGCGCGCGCTCACAAACCCTGGAAGGAGGACCAGGAGCGCCAGAACAGTCTGTAGACCTTGCGGCAAAGAAGCTTACTTTCCGCCCTTTGATGGAGGCGGTACTTTCACTGGAGTTGGCGGACGGTAATTCGCCGGGGCAGAAGGTTTATAACCGCTGCGCACGTCCCCTGTACTCGGATGTGACGATTTTGTCTCTGGCATACTGGCCCTCTATGTTCATTATAGCGAGGCGTACTACGGCATCCTATTCGTATTCGTCGGCAATACGTCAAAAGGAACTGCATGCCTCAAAGAGAGAAATCATCCGAAGACCCACGACCAAAGGTCGGCGCCCAGCAAAACCTGGCCCGACCCACCGCGCAACAGATCTATCAGCAGGTCGCCACCAGCGGCCGTGACGAGATCCAGCGCTCCACCAGCGCGCTCGCCATCTCGGGCTTCGCCGGCGGCATCTTCATGGGGCTCACCGGCCTCGGCACCGCCGTCGTCCTCTCCCTTCTCGGCGAGTCCGCCGCCGCCCAGTTCGTCGCCAAGCTCTTCTACCCCATCGGCTTCGTTGTCGTGATCATCGGCCGATCGCAGCTCTTTACCGAAAACACCCTCTACCCCGTCGCCCTTGTCCTGGCAGAGCGCCGCCACCTCTGGGCCACCCTGCGTCTGTGGTCTATCGTCCTTCCCGCCAATATCCTCGGCGCCTTCACCTTCGCCCTGCTCTGCGCGCACACCGCCGCCCTCCAGCTACCGGTCCTGCACTCCCTCATCACCCTCGGCACGGAGGCCCTCGCGCACCCCGCAGCGTCCATCTTCTGGAGCGGCGTCTTCGGCGGATGGATCATCGCCACCACCGCCTGGCTCGTCTCCGGCTCGCACTCCATTACCGGATCCGTCCTCATTATCTGGCTGCTCACCTCCGTTGTCGGCTTGGGCAACTTCGCCCATTGCATCGCCACCAGCGGCGAAATCCTCACCGCCGTCCTTTCCCGGCAAGCCTCCACTGCCGCCTACCTTCACTGGCTCCTCTTCGCCGTGCTCGGCAACATCTGTGGAGGCGTCGGCATGGTCACTCTTATCGAGTACGGTCAGGTCATCTACGGTGGCAGTGACGCACAAAGCTCGGAGAAGAGCACCTCCGACGCAACCTCCTCAACCATCGCGGCCTAGCCCAACATCGACCCACTCCAGCATGATCTCGCCGGCACCGACCTCGCCCAGCACCGACCTCGCCCAGCATCTCCGACGAGCCCGTCTGCAAGTCAGCTTTCCTCGCCGCTGAACCTAACCCCGTATCGCACATTCCGGAGACCAAGAACCGCATGGAAGACCAGAGCCCCTCGCAGCCCGCCACCGCCAGAATCGTTCGCTTCCACGAACTCGGCGGCCCCGAAGTCCTCAGACTAGAAGACCTCCCGCTGCCGGAACCCGGCCCCGGCGAGGTCCGCCTCCGCGTTCGCGCCATCGGCCTCAACCGCGCCGAATGCGTCTTCCGCAAGGGCCAATACCTCGTCCAGCCGAAGCTCCCCTCCAAGCTCGGCTACGAGGCCTCCGGCATCGTCGAAGCCATCGGCCCCAACGTCTCGCCCGACCTGATCGGCCAGATCCGCTCCACCGTCCCCGCCTTCATGGCCGATCAGTACGGCGTCTATGGTGAGGTCGCCATCGTCCCCGCCGACGCCCTCGCCGCCTACCCAGAAACCCTCAACTTCGAGGAGGGCGCCAGCATCTGGATGCAGTACCTCACCGCCTGGGGCGCGCTCTGCCACTTCGGCCACGTCACCGCCGGAGACTTCGTCGTCATCCCCGCCGCCAGCTCCTCCGTCGGCCTCGCCGCCATCGACATCTGCCGCGCGGAAGGCGCCACCGCCATCGCCCTCACCCGATCGAGCGACAAGCGCCAGGCGCTGCTCGGTCTCGGCGCCCACCACGTCGTCGCCACCGACGAAGAAGACCTCGTCGCCCGCATCGCGGAGATCACCGCCGGCAAAGGCGCGCGCCTCACCTTCGACCCCGTCGGCGGCCCCACCCTAGAAAAACTCGCCCTCGCCGCCGCCCCGACCGGCATCCTCTTCGCGTACGGCGCCCTGTCCCGAGAACCCACCCCGTTGCCCCTCTTCCAGGTGCTCTTCAAGCACCTCACCATCCGCGGATACACCCTGTTTGAAGTCAACGCCGACTCGCAACTCCGCGCCCGCGGCGAACGGTACATCTACAACCACCTCCAAACCGGCGCCTTCAAGCCCGTCATCGCCAAAACCTTCCCCCTCTCAGACATCGTCTCCGCGCACCGCTACATGGAGTCCAACCAGCAGGTCGGCAAAATCGTCATCACCGTCTAACCGTCCGCGCAAAAAGGGCCCACCCCAAAATCCCGGGGGAGCCCTCTCTTCTCTTCCAGCCCAGCCTAGTTCCGCTCCGCCAGCGCATACCGCCGACAATGCTCCAGGTACGCCGCCTCATGCAACGCCACCAGATCCAGCACACCCCGCCACAACCATCGCGGCGCGTCCAACCCCTTGCCGTGCCGGCTGCGCAACTCCTTCGCCCAGCTTTGCCGCTCTGGTCGCTTCATCTGCCGCCCGTGCGCCCGTCCCACCACCGCCGCCATCAGCCGCGCTATCGCCACAGCCTCGTCCTGCTTCAGCCCCACCAGCTCAAACTTCAGATCTTGCGGCCGAAGCTCCCGCACAAACGCCTGCCGTCCGCCCAGCGTCACCGCCTGCGTCCGATTTCCCAGAAACGGCGACAAGCGGCGCGCCCCCATCACCACACGCTCCGCGTCATTGCGCGGCATGGCCTCCACGTTCGTGCACGGAGCCGCCGCCTGCACCGCCTGCTTGATGTCCAGCAAATGGTACGTCGGCGACTTCTTCTCCCCCACACGCACCAGCACCGCAAATCGCGTCAGACCGAGCGAACTGCACCCCTTCATCCAATACGCCGCGTCCACCACCTTCAGCCGAGCCGGACCTTTTCCGTCGATCCGCTCGACCAATCCATGCAGGTCCTTGCCCGTGAACAGTGCCTCCACCTGCCCCCGTTCGTCGTCCGTCAGCGACCAGAACCTTCGCCCCAGCGGAATCTTCGGCGTCACATCCTCAATCCGCTCCTCCGCCAGATGCGCCCATCGCCGCGCCTTCGCCTCCCGCATCACCGCCCGGATCGGCGCAATGTCATCCGACCCAAGCCGTGCCGTGCTTCCGGAAAGCGCCGACAAGTACCCCACCAGCACCTCTTCCATCATCAGCGCCGTCGTCACCCCAGGCAGGTCAGAACTTCGCGCCGCCATCGCCAGCGAGAGCCCGAGACGCAGCAGGTCATGCGCTGGGTTCCCGATCACCGTCTGGTCCAGATCGCGAATCTGAATGTCGATGTTTCCCTCCAGATCCGCCACAGGACCTAGATTTCCCGTGTGACAATCACCGCAAATCCACACATCCGGCCCCACCGGCAGCGACGCCCGCACCGCATCGCTCCGCAGCCACTCGTAAAACTGAACCGTGTTTCCACGCACATAGGCGTGTGCCGATGCCGCCATCTTGCTGCGCTGCTGCTGCTCCAAAACAGCTTTGCGCCGCTCCGGAGTGGTGTGAACGATGGGCAAGGATCGAGCCTTTCAGAAGAAGTCTGCACGCCAGCGTCGCAGGTTGGGAAAACCGTGCACGGCAGCAATCCATCTCACGTTAACAGACTCACCCGCTCAGCTAAGGGCCTTCCTCCACCGCCTTGCGTCCTGCACAAGAATCCGGCGCTCGGCGTTCACACGCGACCTCTCTACCCGCAATCGCGGTCACCGCATCCGCACAAACCGCGACCTCTGCAAGCAGCTCACCCAACCCGTCCGAGCAGCCACCCCATCCCACCTCGCCTCCGCTAAACTTGAACCAGTATGATCTTGCCCTTCGTCCGCGACCTGCTCGCCGACCTCGAACACTCTGAAGCCTTCGATCGCGCCCGCCGCCACCTCGCCGGTGGCCTCGGCCGACGCCGCATCTCCGGACTTACCGCCACCGCCCGCGCCCTCTACCTTCCGCTCTTCGTCCGCGCCTCTGCCGCGCCCTGCCTCATCCTGGTCGCCGACAACAAAGCCGCTGAAGCCCTCCACACCGCCGTCCTCACCGCCTGCGAGCTGTCCGCCGCGCTCGACCCCAAAGACGTCCTTCGCCTCCCCGCCCACGACGTCCTTCCGTTTGAAAGCCTCTCGCCGCACGCCGAAATCCAGGAAGCCCGCGCGACCACGCTGTGGAAGCTCGCCTCCGCCGCCGGAACTACCGCGGCCCGCGCTCCTCGCCTCGTCATCGCGCCGCTCGAAGCCGCCTGCATGCGCCTCTTCGGGCGCGACCATTACAACGCCCTCGCCCTCCACCTCCGCACCGGAGAAGAGCATATCCCCGAAATGCTCGTCGACCACCTCCTCTCCGTCGGCTACACCAAGGTCGACGTCGTCGAAATGCCCGGCCAGCTCACCATCCGCGGCGGCATCCTCGACGTCTACTCGCCCGAGGGGGATCGCCCCGTCCGCATCGACTTCTTCGGCGACGAGATCGAGTCCATCCGCAAGTTCGACCCCGAAACCCAGCGCTCCTCCTCCACCCTCAAGGACGCCCTCCTCCTCCCGCTTACCGAAACTCCCGTCACTGAAAAACTCCTCTCCGCCATCAACGCCCGCCTCACCCGAACCGGCTCCGCGGCCGCCGCCAACCTCGAAGGCGGCGAAACCCCGAGCGAACTCCAGACCCACGTCTCTGTCACGCGAGAAGGTGGCCGCACGGGCGACGCCACCGTTTTCCCCGGATGGGAGTTCTTCGCCCCCGTCGCCGGCGCCACCTCCTCCCTTCTCGACCTCCTCGGCCCCGGCACCCGCGTCTTCGTCGAAGAGCCCGCCATGACCGAAAACCAGGGCGAGCGCTGGTGGAACAAGGTCGAGCAGCGCCACGAGCGCTCCGGCATCGGATCCCTCGTCCGCCCCGAAGATATCTACACCTCCCCGTGGGAGCTGAACGATCGCCTGAGAACCTTCCCCGGAGCCGACCTCGACCAGCTCGGCGCCGTCGACATCCTCGACGGCAACAACAGCTCGCTCTCCGAAATCAGCTTCTCCACACGCCCTACCCAGCGCTTCCACGGCGCCGTCCCCGCCCTCATCGAGGCGATCCGGACATTGATGTCCGCGGAAGCCCGCATCCTCCTCACCGCGCCCAACCAGGGCGAGCTCGAGCGCCTCGCCGGCATCCTGCAGGAGTACGGGCTGCCCTACCGCATCGGCTCCCGCGCCGCCCAGCCCGGCTCGGAATCCCTCGCCATGGAAGCCGCCTCGCTCGGCAACTCCGCCGACTCCCAGCGCGCCCCCGTCATCGTCCGCGCCGCGCTCTCTACCGGCGTCCAGATCCTCGACCTTCGCCGTGAGTCCGCCGCCGAGGTCGTCGTCTTCGGCGCCAATGACCTCTCCGACGACGCCGACGTCTCCGCCCGCCCCACGCCGCGCAAGAAATCCAAAACCTCCGCCTTCATCTCCGATTTCCGCGACCTTAAGGTCGGCGACTACGTCGTCCACGTTGAGCACGGCATCGCCCAGTACTGCGGCCTCCGCGTCATCGAAGAAGCCAAACCCGAGCCCGGCGCCCCACCGCCGCTCGAACTCATGATCCTCGAGTTTGCCGACAACGCCAAACTCTACGTCCCGCTCACCCGCCTCGACCTCATCCAGAAATACCGCTCCACCGACACCGGACCCGCACCAGAGCTCAACAAACTCGGCAACCAGTCCTGGGCCAAGACCAAGGCCCGCGTCAAAAAAGCCATGCAGGACATGGCCGCGGAGTTGCTTAAGCTCTACGCCCAGCGTGCCGCCGCCGTCGGCACCGCCTTTTCGCCCGACAGCACCCTCCAGCGCGAGTTCGAAGACGCCTTCCCCTTCACCGAAACCGACGACCAGCTCAACGCCATCGCCGACATCAAGCGCGACATGGAGTCCGTCCAGCCCATGGACCGCCTGCTCTGCGGCGACGTCGGCTACGGCAAGACCGAGGTCGCCATGCGCGCCGCCTTCAAGGCCGTGCAGGATGGCAAACAGGTCGCCGTCCTCGCCCCCACCACCGTCCTCTCCTTCCAGCACTTCGAGTCGTTCAAAAAACGCTTCAGCAACTTTCCCGTCAACATCGACCTCATCTCCCGCTTCCGCACGCCGAAACAACAGAAAGACACCCTCGAGCGCACCTCCGAAGGCAAGGTCGATATCCTCATCGGCACCCACCGTATCTTCTCCAAAGACATCCGCTTCCAAGACCTCGGCCTCCTCGTCGTCGACGAAGAACAGCGCTTCGGCGTCCGCCACAAAGAGCGCCTCAAACAAATGCGCTCCGCCATCGACGTCCTCTCCATGTCCGCCACGCCCATCCCGCGCACCCTGCATATGTCACTCATCGGGTTACGAGATATGTCGGTCATCGAGACCCCGCCCAAAGACCGCATGGCCATCCAGACCATCGTCGCCAAGTTCGACGAGAAGCTCGTCCGCACCGCCGTCGAGATCGAACTCGAGCGTCAGGGCCAGGTGTACTTCGTCCACAACCGCGTCGAAACCATCTATGAACTAGCAGCGAAGATTCGTGAACTCGTCCCGAGCGCTCGCGTCGCCGTGGGCCACGGCCAGCTGCCTGAGGCCGAGCTCGAGCGCGTCATGCTCGCCTTCATGAACGGCGAGTACGACGTCCTCTGCGCCACCTCCATCATCGAAAACGGCCTCGACATCCCGCGCGCCAACACCATCATCATCAACCGGGCGGATCGCCACGGCCTCTCCGAGCTCTACCAGCTCCGCGGCCGCGTTGGCCGCTCCAACCGCCGCGCCTACTCCTACCTCCTCATCCCGCCCGAGCAGCAGCTCACCGAGATCGCCCGCCGCCGCCTCGCCGCCCTCAAGGAGTTCTCCGACCTCGGCGCCGGCTTCAAAATCGCCGCCCTCGACCTTGAACTCCGCGGGGCCGGCAACATGCTCGGCGGCGAGCAGTCCGGCCACATCGAAGCCATCGGCTTCGAAATGTACACCACCATGCTCGAAGAAGCCGTCCGCCAGCTCAAGGGCGAGGGCTCCACCGAGCACACCGGAGCCACTGTCAATCTCGGCATCTCGGTACGGATCGACGACAGTTACATACCTGAGGAGAACCAGCGCCTGCGCATGTACAAGCGCGTTGCCGCGGCAGGGACCGGAGCGGATTTCGAAGAAATCCGCTCCGAGTTAAAAGACCGCTACGGCGCCATCCCCGAGTCCGTCGCCAACCTCCTCGCCGCCGGAGAAATCCGCCTCCTGTGCGAACAACTCACCATCGTCTCCGTCGAGCGAAAGCGCGTCGCCGTCGACGAAGCTCCCGCCCAGCCACCCGCTCCAGCCGCAAAACATCACCCACCCGCAAGACCGACGGGCGCCCAGGGACCATCCCCACCCATCCCACCCCAAGCGCCCGGGCGCTACATCCCGCCCAGCAATCCCACTCGCTTCGGTGCCCAGCCGCCTATCCAGCCGCTCCGCCCCGGCCAGATCGCCCGACCCGCGCCGCCCGTCCGCCCGCTCCAGTTCGGCACCCGCTCCGTCGCGCAGCGTGAAGTCACCAACGCCACCCTCGCCGTCCGCGCCACCGCCGCCGTCCGCCCCGCCAACGCCCCCATGCTCGCCCAGGCCGGCAAAATCAAGTCCATGCGCGACATGCTCTTCCTCAAATTCGCCGACACTTCCGCCTCCGACACCTTCGCCAACCCCGGCAAGAGCCGTCAGGGCATGGGACCCGACCCTGCCGCTCTCATGAAACTCGTCGCACGCCACGCAAAAGGCGGTGCCCAGTTCACCCCGCAGGGCATCCTCCGCTGGCCGCTCGCCAGCTCCAAATCCGAAGACGTCCTCCGCGAAACCCGCGATCTGCTCGAAGCGCTCGACCTCACGCGCTCCACCGCGGACGACGCGCGCTCGCAATAATCCCCATCCCGCTGACAACCCTTGCCCCGCCGTTCTCCTCTGACAGCTTGAGCCGCTCTCGCGTGAGCCGCAGGTACTGACCCGAACGCCACGCACTCGACCCGATCCGCCACCAGACCCCGCCACCGCAGCAAGCCGAGACGACCCGCGGCCACAACGCGCGATTCAGTCCTGTGTCTGCCGGCAGCTTCCAAGGCGCAGGCAAAAGACGGAATCGACCTATCCAGCAGGAGACCAAATGGCAACCGCCCCCGAGCACGACACCCTCATCTGCCTCTTCCACCACACTGACCGTGCCGAACGCACCGTCCAGGAGTTGTTGGAGCTTGGCATCCCCGAAAACGCCATCACTCTTATCGGCCACGCCCGCGAAACCGCCGACCTCAACACCGGCACCGTCACGCTCGACAACCTCAGCGTCCCCGACGCCGATCGCAAGCGGCTCATGGACGGCCTTCGGTCTGGCGGCAGCATCGTCGCCGTCTCCGCCGACAGCAGCATGGCCGCGAAGATCGAAGCCATCTTCAAGGAGTACAGCGCCGACAAAATCGACGAAAAGGTCCTATCCACCACCGACCCGGAAATCCTGGATCGAGGCGCCACGGTCGACGCTTCCGTGTTCCCCTCCACGCTGATCGACGAACGCGTAGACCTTCCTCCCGTCAGTCGCGTCGTCACCATGAATCCGCCGGTCGTCGAAACCGTTTCCGCCGACGATCTGTACTCCCCGGCGGTTGGAGCCGACGCCTACCGCGATGAGCCGATCGAAGCGATCCTCCTGGTCAGCGAACCGGCCACCGGCTTCACCCGCTCTCCCGAAACCGTCGCGATCGGTGAAAACCTTATTCTCCTAGAGCCAACGGATCTGGTGGAAGACACCGACCTGGTCGAGCCTCGGAGCGGCTCGTCCTCTGCCGTCACAACCGGTCGCTTCGACCCCGACGCCCCGGTGGACAACGTTCGCAATCCCGCGGCCGATCGCCTGAACGACCCGCTGAACCGGCGTTGACCCCGGTTCTTCACCGGCTCGATCCACGATCCTCCGCTGTTCCACGATCCCGGCACCCTCGTACCATCCCAGGAGATTTGCATGAGCACCGAACGCGTCAAAGTGTACGAAGAAAAAAACAAAGGCATTCCCATCCTGTACTGGCTGCTCCCGCTGCTCTTGCTCGCCCTGCTCGCCTTGTGGGCCTGGAGAAGCCGTCATAACGCCCCCGTCGCCTCGACCAATACCCCCGCCGCGGTAGGTGCCTCTTCCACGGCTGGAGCCCTGCCCGACCTTGGAACCGTGCACTTCGACACCGACAAGGCCACGCTCACGCCGGAAGGCCAAGCGACCCTGGACCGCGCCGCCGACGCAATGAAGCAGCAGCCCAACCTGCACCTCCGTCTTGAGGGCTACACCGACAGCACCGGCAGCACCGGCCACAACGACGCCCTCGCGCAGGAGCGTGCTCTCACGGTCGAGCAGTTCCTGATGGCCAAGGGCATTCCGAAAGATCGTCTCACCGGCCAGGGCTTCGGCGAGCAGAACCCCGTCAACACCAACGCCACCGCCCCCGGCAAAGCCGACAACCGCCGCGTCGAACTTTTCCAGCAACCCTAACCGCTCGTTCACCCCCTTTTACGGCCCGGCGCTCCTCATGAGCTCCGGGCCTTTCTCGTCTTATCGGCAGATCGCGAGAAAACTTTAGCTCCCCACACCATCCCCCCGGCGCCCCATGTAGGCTTGACTCACCGGAGACCTCCTACGTGACCCGAAACATCCTGGCAGCTCTTGCCTTCACGCTCGCCCTCGCCGCCGTCGCCCCCGCCCAGCATCCCTCCGCCGACGGAGCCGCCCAAACATTCGACTCCCTCTCCGAGCAATACTTCTCTGACGTTTTCTTCCGGTACGCTCCCTCCGCGGGCACCGCCGCCGGCTTCCACCAGTACGACCGGCAGCTCGAGGACTACTCCGCCGCCGGCGTCACCCGCGAAACCGCCGCGCTCCACACCTACGAGCAAAAAATCAGCGCCATCGACCCCTCCGCCCTCGACGCCTCCGTCGCTGCCGACCGCCTCATCCTGCTCAACTCCATCCGCTCCCAGCTCCTCTCCCTCGAAACCATCCGCAACTGGCAAAAGAATCCCGACACCTATTCCTCCGGCGTCACCGGTTCCATCTTCGTCCTCATGGAGCGCCCCTTCGCCCCCGCCGACACCCGCCTCCGCGATGTCGTCGCCCGCGAGCGCCAGATTCCCCAGGTCTTCGTCGAGGCCCGCAAAAACCTCAACAACCCGCCCGGCATCTTCACCGAAATCGCCCTCGAACAAATCGACGGCCTCATTTCCTTCTTCCAGAACGACGTCCCCTCCGCCTTCACCGGCGCTGACGACCCCTCCGCCAAAGCCGACTTCGTCAAATCCAACACCGCCGTTATCGACGCCCTCAAAAGCTACGGCGCCTGGATGAAGTCCGACCTCCTCCCCCGCTCACACGGTGACTTCCGCCTCGGCGCCGCCACCTTCAGCAAAAAACTTCAGTACGACGAGATGGTCGACATCCCCCTTCCTCGCCTGCTCGAAATCGCCTACGCCGATCTCCACAAAAATCAGGCCGAGTTCGCCCGCGTCGCGAAGCTCGTCGACCCCTCCAAGACTCCGCAAGAGGTTCTCGCCGAACTAGCCACCATTCATCCCGCCCCGGACAAACTCCTGGAAGCCTTTCACGATCAGTTCGCCTCGCTGATCGCCTTCATCAACACCCAGCACATCATCACCATCCCCGCGCCCACGGAGCCCACCCTCGAAGAAACCCCGCCATTCATGCGCGCCACCACCCAGGCCTCCATGGACCCTCCCGGCCCCTTCGAGACAAACTCCACCAAGGCCTACTTCAACGTCACCCTCCCGGAAGCCTCCTGGACCCCGCAGCACATCGCCGAGCACATGGCCGCCTTCAACGTCGGCACCATCACCTCCACCGCCATCCACGAGGCCTACCCCGGCCACTACATCCAGTTCCTCTGGCAGGACCAGTTCCCCTCCAAAATCCGCAAGCTCATCGGCGCCAACACCAACATCGAGGGCTGGGCCCACTACTGCGAGCAGATGATGCTCGACGAAGGCTACCTCCCGCCCGGCGTCAAACCCGACACCCGCGAAGCCCGCCTCATCCGCCTCGGCCAGCTGCAGGACGCCCTCCTCCGCAACGCCCGCTTCGTCAACTCCATCAAGCTCCACACCGCGCAAGGCGAGCCCTCCGGCAAGTGGACCACCGACCAGGCCGCCGACTTCTTCGTCCGGGAGGGCTACCAGTCACCCGCCATCGGCCTCATCGAAACCAAACGCGGCACCGCCGACGCCACCTACCTCTACTACAACCTCGGCAAGCTCGAAATCCTCAAACTCCGCGCCGACATGGAGGCCAAACAAGGCTCCGCCTTCAACCTCCAGAAGTTCCACGACAGCTTCATGCGCGAAGGCCCAGCCCCCATCAAAATCATCCGCCGGGACATGCTGGGCAACGACAGCCCCGTCCTTTAGCCTGCTGCGTTCTACGACATGGAACCTGTGATGGCGGCAGCAACCGAATCAGAACTCAGCATCTCTGGATCAGAACTGGGCGTCCGGCGAGTTACTCGTCCCCAGGCTCGCCTCGAATCGCTGCTGCTCCCACTTAGTGGGTGCGAGCGGATCCGGCAGTCAGGTCTGCCTCGTTAGCCATTTGCTCGGAAGCCACCCTCGTCGCCGAAAACCGCAATTGGCGCCGTCTTCTCCGCCCGGTTCACATCCCCCATCAACTCTCATCAGCGGCGAGCATCCCAGCATCCGCTACCGTCACCCTCGGTCGTTCCGTCCACATCGTGCAAACCTCGCGCGCGTACCGCACAAGCAGGTTTTCGATTTCGATGCAGCGCGCCACCCCGATGCTGCAACCGCCATCTCCCCCGTGCCCTGAAAGTTCGCGCGCAATCCCCCAATCGGACCTTCGCACAACGCCACTTTGCTACGATGATCCTCTGAGCCGGACGTAACCACAAACCGATGACCTATAAAAAGATCCGCAAAGCTGTCTTCCCCGCCGCAGGCCTCGGCACGCGCTTTCTCCCCGCCACCAAAGCCGTCCCCAAGGAAATGCTTCCCCTCGTCGACAAGCCCCTGATCCAGTACGGCGTTGAAGAGGCCGTCGCCGCCGGCTGTACCGAGATCATCCTCATCTCGTCCCGCGGCAAAACCGCCATGGAAGACCACTTCGATCGCAACTTCGAGCTGGAAGCCTCCCTCGAAGCCAAGAACAAGACCGCCCTGCTCGACATCGCCCGTTCCACCGCCAAACTCGCCAAGGTCACCGTCACCCGGCAGCCCGAAGCCCTCGGCCTCGGCCACGCCGTCCTCATGGCGAAGCAGATCGTCGGCGACGAACCCTTCGCCGTCATCCTCGCCGACGACATCGTCGATGCCGCCGTTCCCTGCATGAGGCAGATGGTCGAGGCCTTCAACGAGGTCGGCTGCTCCATCCTCGGCTCCGAAGTCGTCGAAGGCGACGCCATCTCCGCCTACGGCTGCCTCGACTGCACCCCCGATCCCAGCAACCCACGCCTGCTCGACGTCAAAGGCATGGTCGAGAAGCCCAAACCCGGCACCCAGCCCTCCCAGAACGCCATCATCGGCCGCTACATCCTCACTCCCAAGATCTTCGAAATGATCGAGGGTATCCGGCCCGGCGCTGGCGGCGAGCTCCAGCTCACCGACGCCATCCTCGCCCTTCTCCAGCACGAAAAGGTCTTCGGCTTCTCCTACGTGGGCAAACGCCACGACGCCGGCGACAAACTCGGTTTCCTCAAAGCCACCGTCGAATACGCCCTCAAACGCCCCGACCTCGGCCCACCCTTCCGCACATGGCTCAAGTCCTTCCCCCTGTAAACCGTTTGCCCTCAACGATCCTTCATCCCTGAATCCATCATCCCGGCTCGGCTCACGAGCCGGGCTAAGTCGCATTTGGCTCGCCCGTTCGCCCCATCGCGGTAAACTGTTGTGACCCCACTTTCCAGATCCGCCTCCCGGCATCCCCGCCGCAGAACCCTCGCCGCCCCCACCCGCATCCCATACGGGGAACTTAACCAAAAGAGGTACTCCTAACCCGTGCCATCCCTATTCGATCCGATCCAACTCGGCGACCTCCATCTCCCAAACCGCATCCTCATGGCCCCCCTCACCCGCCTCCGCGGCACCCCCGACCACGTCGCCACCCCCCTCATGGCCGAGTACTACCGCCAGCGCGCCACCGCCGGCCTCATCCTCACCGAAGGCACCCCCATCTCAGCTATGGGCGTCGGCTACTCCCAGGTGCCCGGCATCTGGTCGCCCCAGCAGACCGAAGCCTGGAAGCCCATTCCCGCCGCCGTCCACGCCGCGGGCGGCCACATCTTCGCGCAGATCTGGCACGTCGGTCGCATTTCCGACCCCGTCTTCCTCTCCGGCATGGCGCCCGTCGCCCCCTCCCCCATCGCCGCCTCCGGCCACGTTTCCCTGCTTCGCCCCCAGCGCCCTTTCGTCACCCCCCGCGAGCTCCGCCTCGAAGAGATCACCGCCGTCATCGAAGAGTTCCGCACCGCCTCCGCCAACGCCAAGACCGCCGGCTTCGACGGCGTCGAGCTCCACGGCGCCAATGGCTACCTCCTCGACCAGTTCCTCCAGGACGGCTCCAATCACCGCTCCGACAGGTACGGCGGCACCGTCGAAAACCGCGCTCGCCTCATGCTCGCGTGCACCGACGCCGCCATTTCCGTCTTCGGCCCCGGCCGCGTCGGCATGCACCTCTCCCCCCGCTCCGACTTCCATGGCATCTCCGACTCCGACCACGCGAAAACCTTCGGCTACGTCGCCGCCGAGCTCGGCCGACGCAAGATCGCCTTCATCGCCGCCCGCGAAAAACTCGGCCCGGACCGCATCGGCCCCGATCTCAAGAAAGCCTTCGGCGGCGTCTACGTCGCCAACGAAGACTTCTCCTTCGAGACCGCCCAGCAGGTCCTCGCGGACGGCGAAGCCGACGCCGTCGCCTTCGGCAAGTTCTTTATCGCCAACCCCGACCTTCCTGCCCGCTTCCGCGAACGAGCCCCCCTCAACACCCCCAACCCCGAAACCTTCTACTCCCACGCCGAAGCCGGCTACACCGACTACCCCGCCCTCCAGCACGCCTAAGGCCGATCCGGAGAGGCGCCACCAGAGCGCCTCTCTCTAACCCCTCCCCGCCCAACCCCTACTGCGTCGTCCCCGTCGCAAATACCTGCTCCGACCGCCCCCCCAGCACCCGGTAGAGCGCAAACTGCCGCGCCTCCTTGCCCCGCAGCTCAAACAGCAGACTCGCCCGGTTCGACGCCTCGGCATCCACCGCATCCACCAGCCGCATCCACGGCGTCCGGTCCAGGTGCGCCGCGTCCGTCACGCTCGACATCGCCTGCTGCAGTTCACTCCCCGCCCCCACCTGCGCCACCACCGTCACGTACCGCAGCGCATCACCCTGTCCCGCCGTGTGCGCCGTATACACATACGTCGGCGCCCCACCATAGCTCAACAAAAACCCGCGCACCTCCTCCTCCAGCAGCGCCGGCGGCGCCGCCGCCCCCACCTTCCGCGACTTCACCCCACTTCCCGCACCGGCACGCAGCCGCGGCACCGTCCCCGACACCCCAGATCCCGAACCAGATCCAGATCCAGATCCACCCGCCGCCGTCCCCGTCTTCGCCCCCCCAGCTGCGCCGCCGGTCGCACTCTTCGCATACGCCGCCAGCTGAGCCGTCGCCATACCGCGCATCGTCCCCAGCACCGCCGTCCGCTCCGCCTCCGTCTCCCACGGCCGCGCAAACGGGTGCGCCGACCTCGTCGCCGCATCCGAAACCGCCACCATCTGGTGCATATCCGCCGGCACCCCCATCAGCTTCGGCACCTCCGCCGCCTCCGCCCCGCCCGCGCCCCCGCGATGCAGCACCGGCCGGTCCGGATCATCGTTCAACGACCCAACCCCCGTCACCGACGCCGTCTGCTGCTTCTTTTTCTTATCCTTCTTCGCGTCCGCCGCCGCATCCGGCGCCCGTCGTTTCAGCGTCGGCCGGTCCGCCGGATCATCCGCCGCCGCCGGATCACTCCCACCATTCGACCCCGTTGCCGCTGTTCCAGCGCCCCCACTCGACGCCGCGTCTCCCGATGCCCCCTTCCCCTTCGTCGCATCCTCCGACCGGGACGCAAACTTTGGCTTGTCGTCATCCGCCTCCGCCACCTTGATCGTTCCACTCATGCTGCCCGGCCGGCTCTTGCCCGTCGGCGCCTTGGCCACCGTCACCACCGGAGCCTGAAAGTTCCCATACCCCATCCACCCGTCCGTATACGCATCGTCCGGCGTCTGCACATGCGCCGCAGATTCCAACGCCACATCCCCCTTCCGCAGCCCCGCCAAGTCCAGCTCGTACTCCGTCCCCTGCCCCAGCGCAAACGGCACCGGCCGCGCCAGGTACACCCCCGCATCCGCCAGTCCGCCATCGATAAACAGAGACACCGGCACCAGCCGGCTCGCCGTCGGCTTCCCCAGCTCCCCCGTCCACTCGTACACCCCCACCGCCCGCACCACCTTCTCCGGCTTGTCCACCTTGTGCATCTGCCCAAACCCACTTACAGACGCACTCGCCGCCGCTGCCAGCAACACCGCCGCCCCTCGCCGCCATCCACTCATATCCCTCGTTAGACGCCGCACCCGCCGTGAAGTTCCCACCGCCCCCCCCCCCTCGCGTCCCCTGCGCAACCTTCGCGCCCTTTGCGTTCGCTTTCTCGGCCGCGCCCTCGCGCATCCTCTACCATCAAGGCAGTGCCCCCCCTCCTCGAAGTCCGCAATCTCCGCATCCGCTTCGGCCCCCACACCGCCGTCGAGGACATCGACTTCACCATCGCCCCCGGCCAAACCCTCGGCCTCGTCGGCGAATCCGGCTCCGGAAAATCCGCCGCCTCGCTCGCCCTCCTTCGCCTGCTTCCCCCCTCCGCCACCACCACCGGGCAAATCCACTTCGCCGGGCAAGACCTCCTCACCCTCCCCAACGTCGCCATGCGCCAACACCGCGGCCGCCGCATCGCCATGATCTTCCAGGAGCCCATGACCGCCCTCAACCCGGTCCTCCCCATCGGCCGCCAGATCGCCGAAGCCCTCGAAATCCACGCCCCCCATCTGTCCCGCACCGAAATCCGCACCCGCGTCCTCGCCGCCCTTCACGAGGTCGCCCTCCCTTCCCCCGAAACCCGACTCCGCGACTTCCCCCACCAGTTCTCCGGCGGCCAGCGCCAGCGCCTCGTCATCGCCATGGCCCTCATCCATCGCCCGCAGCTCCTCATCGCCGACGAGCCCACCACCGCCCTCGACGTCACCGTCCAGGCCCAGATCCTCACCCTCCTCCGCAACCTCCGCTCGGAGCAGGACCTCGCCATGCTCTTCATCTCGCACGACCTCGCCGTCGTCGCCGGGGCTACGGACCAGCCCGGAGACCGCGTCGCCGTGATGCAGCGCGGCCGCATCGTCGAAAACAGCCCCGCCAACCGCATCTTTCATCATCCCGAGCACCCCTACACCCGCGCCCTGCTCGCCTCCGCCCCCACCATGCACACCCGCCGCGACCTCCCCCTCGCCACATCCCGCTCCCCCGAACGGAATCCCATCGTCAACGCCGACCCGCATCCCGCATAATCACCCTATGGTCAGGCCCTGTTTCCTCGTTATCGATCGCGAATACTTCGGCAGCATCTCCACCCGCAAGCTCGTCATCGAAACCGCCAAGCTCAACGTCATCACCGCCTACAGCAGCGCCGAAGCCATCGAAACCCTCGAGCGTTTCCCCGCCGTCACCGCCATCGTGCTCGACGCCGGCATGCCCGACATGCCCTGTGCCGACCTCATCCGCAAGCTCAAACACATCCAACCCTCGGCACCCATCATCGTCGTCAGCTCCCCCCGCAGCGGCCCCTGCGACGGCGACCACCACCTCGAGTCCTTCGACCCGCACCAGCTCCTCAGCCTGATCGAGCGTCTCCTTCCACAAGACACCGCCGCCATCGCAAAGAAGGACGAGCAGCTGCACGGCTAATCCGCATTTCCCGCGGGTTGCTACGGCGCAGACGCCTTCGCTTGGCCACGGAAAACGCGCGACAGACAGGCCGCATTGCCTCCATCGAATCCTGAGCTCATGTCCGTAATCGTCTCTCCGCACCCCAGCCTTCGCGCATCCCGTCCGGATCACGTCCGGATCACGTCCGGATCACGTCCGGATCACGTCCAGTACAAAATCCGGCAGCCCGGCAAAATCCGCGGGATCACCTCATAAAAGAAGCCCCGCATCTCCGCCATCGGGTCCTTCGGATACACATACTTGAACGTCCCGAATTTCGTCCGTTTCTGCGTCCGGTTCGCCTCCGCAAGATCCAGCGTCGTCTTCGGATACCACCCCAGCAGCACCTCCTTCGACCCCGGCGTAAACCGGTGCGTAATCAGCTCCGCCGTCACATCCGGCGCAGGGATACCCCGCAAAGCCTCCGCCGCCCCTTCCAGCAGCTCCGTGTACTGCGCCCGCCAGCCCTCCACCGGCATGATCGGCGCAATCGTCAGTCCCACCGGATACCCCGCCTGCGCCACCTTCCGCAATGCTCCGAGCCTCTGCGGAACCGATGCCGTGCCTCCCTCAAAATCCCGCGCGATCCCTGCCGCATTCACCGAAAACCGAATCCGCGTCCGCCCGTGATGCGCCAGCCCCAGCAAGGCGTCCACCTGGGCAAACTTCGTCGTAAACCGAAGCTGCGTCCGCAGCCCCGCCGGCATCGCCCACCGCCCAAAATACTGGATCGCCATCGCCAGCGACCCCGTCAGGTGCTCAATCCCCAGCGGATCCGTGTAGCACGACGCCTCAAATGTCGTCCCCTCGTCCACCCGGTCCGCCTGCCGCGACGTAATCGTCCCCTGCCCTAAAAACGGCCCCAACCCGTCCAAAATCTCCTCGGCATTCGCATACGCCCGCGTCACCGGCGGTCCGGAAACCGACCCCGCCAGGTAGCAGTACTGGCAGTGCGCCGGACACCCCTGCGCCAGGTGGAACTGCCAGTCCGCCGAGGGCGGAATCGGCTGCAGCTTCCGTGCCGAAGGCGGCGCCGTCACGATCGCCAGCGTCGTCTTCGCCTGCGCATACGACCTCCGCTCATCCACCGGACTCTTCCCGTCAGCCCCCGCCGGCCGGTTCCCGTCCCGCACCGTAAACGACGGCAGCCGGTTCGCCTTCAGCCGCACCACCTCCGCCCCCAGCAGCTCCGCCCGCGCCAGCATCGCCTGCCCGTGCACGTACCGCAGCGCGTCCGGCGTAATCAACACCCGTCGCGGCCGCCAAAGTCTCCCCGGCGCACTTTCCCCCGCACGAAGCGCGCCTTCCCCCGCATAATCAGCCGCCGCGGCAGCAACATCCCCAGCACGCACATCGACAGTTTCCGGAAACGTAGCCACGGGAGGTTAGAGGGCCTCGCCCACCCCGGCGACGCCTGGACGTCCGGAAAGCCTTCACCGCATCAACGTCCCCAACCCGTCACGGCAGATGCCAAAACCCTCACGGTCACCGGTCCAGCACACCCATCCCGGAACCAGGCGCTGCGCGAAACCGGGCCGGCCGGACCGCCGACCTCTTACGTCGCCGCACCGGCCAGCCCCGACGCAAATGCATCCATCTGGCTTCCCGGGCTAACTCCCCGGGCCTCGGACGCCATCCACCTAAGTCTGCTGCCCAGATACGCAGGGCAAGCACCGGGCTTTGCCGTCCTCCGGGGAAGCACCTTTCCCGGACTCGTCTCCGCCCGAACGTCGGGAGGCGTATGTCCACAGCATCATTGCCGCAATCAGGTCTGGAAATGTGGGGCGGAATCGAATGCACGGTCAACCGGGTAGGCGACACCTACTTTGACCAGCTCGACCGCTCAGGCTTCCGCGATCGCTGCGAAACCGACCTCGAACACATTGCCGCCCTCGGAATCCGCGCCCTTCGCGTCGGTGTCCTCTGGGAAACCTTCGCCGCAACCGGCAGCTGGCACTTCCCCGACCGCATGCTCGGCGCCATGCAGCGCCTTGGCATCCGGCCCATCGTCACCCTCGTCCACCACGGCAGCGGCCCCCGCACCACCGACCTCCTGGACCCACACTTCGCCGAAAAACTTGCTGAGTTCGCCGCCGTCGTAGCCCGGCGCTACCCCTGGGTCCACGATTGGACCCCCATCAACGAGCCCCAAACCACCGGCCGCTTCGCCTGCCTCTACGGCCACTGGTACCCGCACCACCGCGACATGCGCAGCTACCTCCACGCCCTCACCAACGAGATCCGCGGCGTTGCCCTCGCCATGCGAGCCATCCGGAGCGTCATCCCCGAAGCCCGCCTCATCCACACCGAAGATGGCGGCTCCATCGCCGCAACCCCCGCCCTCCGCCAGACCGCGGAGGCCTACGCCTCCCGCCGCTGGCTCGGCGTAGATCTCCTCTGCGGCCACGTCGACCCCCACCACCCGCTCTGGAACTTCCTCCTCGAGCACGGCCTCCCCGAAACAGACGTGCTCTGGTTCGCCGAAAACCCCTGTCCCCCGTCCATCCTCGGCCTCAACTACTACGTCACCAGCGACCGCCTTCTCGACGAGCGCACCGAGCTCTACCCCCCAGGCTTCGCCGGCGGCGACACCGGCCGCGATCCCCTCGTCGACATCGAAGCCGTCCGCGTCGTCGCCGCCGATCTCCCCGGCGCCGGAGCCGTGCTCCGCGAAGCCTGGCAGCGCTACCGCCTCCCCGTCGCCATCACCGAAGCCCACCTCGGCTCCACCCCCGACGAGCAGGTCCGCTGGCTCCACGACATCTGGCAGGCCGCCGAAGCCGCCCTCGCCGATGGCATCGACGTCCGCGCCGTCACCGTCTGGGGCGTCCTCGGCATCTTCAACTGGGCCAGCCTCTGTACCCGCGACTCCGGCCAGTACGAACCCGGCGTCTGGGACGTCTCGGACGGCACGCCGCGCCCAACCCGCCTCACCGGCCTCGTCCACGACCTCGCCCACGGCATCCCCCCCACCGACCCCGCTCTCCATGAGCTCGGCTGGTGGCGCAAGCCATCCCGCCTCACCTTTCCCGCCTTCGCCCCGCTCGCTTCCAGCGAAAAAGAACCCGCCTTAGCCGAAGCCTAACCAGCCACCCGCACCCACCCGCACCCCAAACGCAATCAAGGCTCGCTGGCATGCCGCGGCGTCGTCACGGGCAGCGTCAGCGTCCCAATCCGCCCCGTCTCCACATCCCACATCGCCACCGAAAGATACGCCTCGCCACGGGGAAGGTCGATCTCCTGCTCCACCGTCAGCGGCACGTCAGGGTTCACGCGCAACCCGGTCACGTTCACCGGAATCGTGATCTGCTGCGCCCGGCGTGCAATCGCATGCCCGTCCTCATTCACCGCAATCACCGCCGCCCCCACGACAAACCGCGAAACACCCGGAGCCCCATGCAGCGTCACCGAGCTCGCCGGTGTGCTGTACCGGACCGTATAGCGCGTGTGCCCGCCTTTGAGCGGCTCACCGGAGCTCAACCAAGGAGCCCGCGTCGGGGCCACCGTCGCCTCAAAGATCAGCGGCAACGCCGGCGCGTCCGGCGCATTCACCGTCGTTCCCCCGGCAAGCAGGCGCGTTCGCGGTCCCGTGGCCGGCGCAACGTTCCGGCCATCCGCAAAGTACCCCCGGCGATAACTAAGATGGAGCCCCGGCCGGTCGACCGTCACCCGCACCGTATGCCAACGATTATCGAACCGCGGATTCTGAGGCGAAAACGTCAGCGTATAAAAGCTCTGGCTCGTCTCCAAAGTATGGCTGGCCGCCGCGGCCAGACCGTTGCTGTCCACCGTGGCCTCGCCCCCGGTCGCTTCAGCCACCTGCTTCAGGGCTCCATGTCCGTACGCCAAACCGCGCAAACCATTGGGCGAAACACTCACCAGACCCCGCGCATCGATCGGATAAATCGCAATCCGCGCCGCCTCCAGCTCATCGTCCACAAGCCGGGCATCACCGGCGTCCTGCTGAACCAGGTTGAACGGATCTCCCGGAACCAGCACCCGCGGAGCACCTCCTGAAAACCACAACACGTTCTTGCGGCCGGGAAGCGGTGCCAGGATCTTCGCCAGCTGATCGAGCGTGCTCAGGTCCGTCAGCCGTTCCACGCCGGGCGGCGGAAACCGCGGAAACGCACGCTCAAGCGCCGCCCGCAGCAGCTTCCGGTCCGTCGTAAAATCCTGTACGAAAAACCCAAACGATCCGTGCTGGACATACACCGCCAGCATCTGGCCCGGATCCAGTCGATCCATCAACCGTGTCAGCTCAACGTCCAAAAACATCTGGTCGTCGATCGGGAGATGATTCAGATCCAGAACCAGAATGTTCAGAACAGGCGGCGGGTGCAGCAGCAACGCATTGCTATGCACGCCCGGCCCGGCAATCGGATCGGCCACCGTCGCAGCCGTCGCCGGGGAAGCCCGATGCTCCTCAAACGAAGCCAGCGTCTGCACCTGCTTGTTGTCCGTCACGTGAAAGGCGGAGGCAGGCAGATCGCGCACCGGATTCCCTGCCGGATCCATCACCGTCACATCCGTCAGCACAATGCGCGAGCTCGTCCGCAGGGTGTATTGCGCGCCCGGCGCCGCGCCAGGAGGCCCCTGCCCCACCAGCGCAACATCGGACACTGGCAGCCAAAGACAGCCAAAGCAGACGAGTTGGAGTCTCCGGTGCATCGCCTCCCTTGTACACCTCCAAACGCCATCCGGCCAGCGTCCTTCTCCCGCAACCAGGCCCAATCGCAAGAAAAAGGGCCAGCCTCTCGGCCAGCCCTCGTCCGTCGCGCGACACCAGCCCGACCCTAGTACTCCTTGCCGGAGTGCCCCGCCGTCGTCGCGTACTCCACAGCCTTGTCCATCTCCATGCCCAGGTTGTCGTTCTTCTTCGTCCGCACCGCTTCCGCCACGCGCCGGCCATACTCCGTGTCCGCTTCGGTCACATAGCCGATCACCCTCTCCGCCACCTCCGGCGTGCACTGCGCCAGGTTGCCGGCCAGGTTGTTCACCAGCTCGGAGCGGTAAAACTCATCGAAGTCATCCCGCCAGACATCGCCTGCCTGCTTGAAGTTGTTCTGCCGGTCGATCTTCGCCCGCACCAGCCGTCCTGTGTACTCCGGCTCGTACGGCTTGCCCGCAGGCTCCGCCTCCACCAGCCCATTCATCAACGATGGCTCGTAGTTCACGTGCGGATTCTGCCCCGGAGCCACATTCACCGCGTACGCCATCTGCCCATCCCGCTGCCCCGTGTAGACCGGAACCTTCGGCTGGTTGATCGGCAACTGCAGATAATTCGTGCCCACCCGGTAGCGCTGCGTATCCGAGTAAGAAAACGTCCGCCCCACCAGCAGCTTGTCGTCCGAAAAGTCCAGGCCATCCACCAGCACGCCCGTTCCAAACGCAACCTGCTCCGTCTCTGCAAAGTAGTTGTCCGGGTTCTTGTTCAGCACAATCTTGCCGACGTGGAGGAACGGAAACTGCTCCTTCGGCCAGATCTTGGTCGCGTCCAGCGGATCGAAATCCAACTCATCATGAGCATCGTCCGACAGCAGCTGCACAAACATGTCCCACTCCGGGAAGTCACCCCGGTTGATCGCGTCGTGCAGATCCTGCGTGGCATGGTTGAAGTTCGTCGCCTGGATCCCGTTCGCCTCATCTTGCGACAGGTTCTTGATCCCCTGCTTCGGCTCGAAATGGTATTTCACCAGGTGCGCCACACCCTCCGCATTCACCCACTTGTACGTATTCACGCCCGATCCCTGCATAAACCGATACGCGGCAGGAATACCCCATGGCGACATAAGGTAGGTAATCATGTTCGTCGACTCAGGCGTGTTGGCGATAAAGTCGAAAAAGCGTGCCGCGGATTGCTGGTTCGTCAGCGGGTCCGGTTTGAACGCATGCACCATGTCGGGAAACTTCGTCGCATCCCGGATAAAGAACACTTTCAGGTTGTTCCCCACCAGATCCCAGTTTCCGTCTTCGGTGTAAAACTTGATCGCAAATCCACGCGGATCCCGCAGCGTCTCCGGCGAGTGGCCGCCATGGATCACGGTCGAAAATCGCGTAAAAATCGGCGTCTGCTTGCCGGCCGTCTGGAATAGCTTCGCGCGCGTGTACTTGCCGATCGGCTCGTCGCCGACCTTTCCAGTCGGCTCGAAATATCCATGCGCTCCCGCTCCGCGAGCATGCACCACCCGCTCCGGAATCCGTTCCCGGTCGAAGTGCGTAACCTTTTCGAGAAAATGGTAGTTCTCCAGTACCGCAGGCCCACGGCTGCCCACCGTACGCAGGTTCTGGTTGTCCACAACGGGGTGTCCCTGCCGCGTCGTCAGGGTCTGGTTCGTCGGCGTCTCCGACTTGGGAGCTTGGTGGCCGTTCGTGCTGCCGTTCGTCCCGTTCTGCTTTCCGTTCGTTTCGCTCATAAGAGGCTCTTCTCCAAGGGGGCGCGCGCCAAACGCGCTGTTCGTTAGTCTATGCCGAATTTCGCGAGTGTGGAGGGACGGATTAGCTCGCCTGCCTAACCGCATCTGCCCTTCTCTCCGCATCAGATGGACGCTGCTCCGGGGCTGTTGCCCGCGCAAACGGAGCCCTGAACCGGAGGTCAGCTTCTCAGACTTTCCGTGCAACTCTGAAGCTCGCCCGCAGTGCGGCGCCCCGGTGTGCATCTCGGCACTTGTGCATCACCGTCCACGTGCGTACCGTGGAAAGGCTCATGTTCGCCGTCCGCATCAGGGACCCAGGGAGCAGAACGCCCCGGCAGCCGCCGCAGAAGACACAGGAGATCCATGACCACCAAAGAAATGCTATCCACGCTGGACGCAGAAATCGCACGGTTGCGACAGGTTCAGGAACTGCTCGCGGGGGTCGCGCGAGGTTCAGAACGGGTGCAGGCCAAAGCCCGGCTCGTGTCGGGAGCGGTGTCGGACGGAGGCGCCATTGCAAAAAAGCGGACCCTCAGCCCCGAAGCTCGGGAGCGCATCGCAGCCGCACAGCGAGCCCGATGGGCCGCGCACACCGCGGCAAAAGGCACGGCAGGCAACACACCCGAACCTCCGCGCCGCAGAGGCCGGCCGAAGAAACACGATACCTCCTCATCCTGAGCGAAGCAGAGGTCCAGGATCCCCCACAAAACAAGATCACACCCGCATGGCGTAGTTCCCCACTGAACCCGCTATCATGGAAATAGCAGCTCACGTCCCACGCTTCGCCCTCTTCGGGGGAGATCCGCTAAGTCCCTCATTCCAGAAATTTTGTAAGCAAAACTCCTGGAATCAAAACTTTGCAGAAACACTCCTGTCCTAACCCATTCAATCGAAAGATGTTCGACACAAAACACCTCACCCCTGGGGAGGGGGACCCCACAGGGGTCTACATCCCCTCCACCGCCAACCCAACCCGCAGCATCGTCGCTTCCTCGAAATGCCGACCCAGAATCTGCACCCCGATCGGCAAACCCGCGGTCGTCGTACCCGCCGGAACGCTCATCCCGCAGATCCCCGCAAGGCTCGCCGCCACCGTATAGATGTCCGCCAGGTACATCGACACCGGATCGTCCACCTTCTCCCCCAGCCGGAACGGCGGAGTCGGCGTCATCGGCGTCACCAGAACATCCACCTCGCCGAAGGCTTGCAGGAAATCCCGCGTTAGCAGCGTCCGAACCTGCTGCGCCTTCCTGTAGTACGCGTCGTAGTAGCCAGCGCTCAGCACATACGTTCCCAGCAGAATGCGCCGCTTCACCTCGGCTCCAAAGCCCTCTTCGCGCGTCTCCCGGAACATCGTCCCCAGCGTCTTTGCCTGCTCCGCCCTCAGCCCAAACCGAACCCCATCGAACCGCGACAGGTTCGACGAAGCCTCCGCCGTCGCCAGCACATAGTACGTCGGCACAGCGTAGCGCGTGTGCGGCAGCGTCACCCGCTTCACCTCGCACCCTTGCGCACGCAGCCCGTCCAGCGTCCGCTCCACTGCAGCCCGAATCTCCGGATCCAACCCCTCGCCGAGATACTCCTCCGGAACCCCGACCCGAAGTCCCGCAACCGGCTTCTCCAGCGCCGCACCGTAGTCCGCAACCGGCCGATCCGAGCTCGTCGCATCGAGCGCGTCTTCGCCCGCCAGCACGTGAAGCATCGTCGCCGCATCCCGAACGTCCGCCGCAAACGGCCCAACCCGATCGAGCGACGACGCAAACGCAATCAACCCAAACCGGCTCACGCGCCCATACGTCGGCAAGACACCCACAACCCCGCAGAACGCCGCCGGCTGCCGGATCGATCCACCCGTGTCTGTTCCCAGCGTCGCCACCGCCATCTCCGCCGCAACCGCCGCCGCACTTCCGCCGCTCGATCCGCCCGGAACCCGATCGGGCGCCACCGGATTCCGCACTGCGCCGTAAGCCGAGTTCTCGTTCGACGAACCCATCGCAAACTCGTCGCAGTTCAGCTTGCCCAGAAGCACCGCGCCCGCAGACTCCAGCCGCGTCACCGCCGTCGCATCGTACGGAGGAACGTAACCTTCGAGGATCTTCGACCCTGCCGTCGACACAACGCCACGCATCGCCAGCACATCCTTGATCCCCACCGGAACGCCCGCCAGCGCCGGCAGTGGATCGCCTTTCGCCGCCAACTCGTCGATCGCAGCAGCCTGCGCCAGCGCCCGATCCCGGCTCAGCGCCAGGTAGCAGTTGATCTCCGGGTTCTTCAGCGCGATCCGGTCGTAGTGCTCCGTCGCCAGCGTCGCCGCCTGCATCGATCCGCTTTCGAGCCCCGCCCGGATACTCCGGATCGTGGTCGCCTTCGTCGTTGCCGCTACCTCCGTCGTCACCGCTCAATCACCTTCGGAACCTTGAAGAACCGCCCATCCGTTTCCGGCGCTTCCGCCATCACCGCCGCTCGGCTGATCGACGGCCTCACCTCATCCCGGCGCAGCTCGGCGCCTTCCGCGTCGGTCGCCTCACCCAGCATCTCGCCCACCTGCGCCATCGCCGGAAGGTCCATCGTGTCCAGCGCATTCAGCTCCGCAATGTGCTCCAGAATCGCGTTCAGGTCGCGCTGCATCCGCGGCATCTCCTCAGCGGTCAGCTCCAGATTGGCCAGCTCCGCCACGTGCCGCACCTCGTCCAGTGTTACGCCCTGCGTCTCAGCCACAGTGTTCAGCTTCCTTCGCTTCGTTGGATTGGAGCCGCGTTCCGCCGCACGCGCCGCGCCGAAGCTCCCCGTCTCTCGAAGTGTATCTCGCGCACCGGAACCCCCGCGATCCGGCTGATCTCCCCCGCCAGCTCCCCGCGCATGCTCACCATCTGCTGCTCCCACGCCGCGTCGGTCACCTCCACCGCCAGCACGCCATCGGCAAACCCCACAAGCTCGCCATGCTCCGCCATCGCCCGCCCACAGGCAACCGTCCACGCCGCCGCCAGACGATCCTCGTCGCCAACTCCCATGCGCTGGAGGCTCCGCGCCAACGACCCTCGCAGAACGGACCGCATTCCTTCCAAACCAGCCATCCCGTCATCGTATCGCCCGCGGCGCTCACAGGCCAGAAGTCATCACCTCGGCCGCGGACGGAAGCACCGACACCACAAACTCCCGCATGCGCCGGAGAAATACCGGCGTCGCAAACTGCTCCGCCCAGCGATGCGTCGCGGCCGGATCGAAGCAGCTCTCCCGATCGGCCGCCTCGAAGCGCAGGATCGCCTCCCCGGCGGCATCCGCTGTCTGCTCGGGGAAGTAGACGCCCGTCGGCTGCGATCCACTTACCCGCACCGTCTCGAGCGACCCGCCTTTGCCGAACGCGATCACTGGCCGACCACACGCCTGCGCCTCAAGCGGCACCATGCCGAAATCTTCATCGGCGGCAAACAGCAGCGCCCGGCAGCGCGCGTACTCTTGCCACAGGGTCTCGGTCGACAGCTCCCCAAGAAAACTAACATCCGGTCCAGCCAACCGACGCAGACGCGCCAGCTCCGGCCCAGCACCGGCAACCCGCAGCGGCCGCCCAAGGCGCGCACACGCCTCGATCAGCAGCTCCGTCCGCTTGTAGCCGACCAGACGTCCGGCGCACAGGTACTGTGCGCCCGGTGCTGGATCGATGATGCCGCGATGGAGATCGATTGGCGGGTGAATCACCGTGCTTTCGCGGCCGTACGCGCGGCGGATGCGATCGGCAACATACCGCGAGTTGGCCAGAAAGTAGGTCACGCGATCAGCGGCGCGACGGTCCCACGCGCGGACGCGCCCCGCCGTGGCCGTGAATATGGCCCGCGTGACCGGACCCATCTGCCCGCGATACGCCTCGTACCCGTCCCACAGATATCGCATCGGCGAGTGGCAGTAGCAGATATGCGTCGCTCCCGGATCCACACGAACGCCCTTGATCGGACCGCTATCGGACGACAGCACCAGGTCATACCCACGCAGATCCAGGCTTTCCGTCGCCCATGGATACAGCGGCAGCAGGTGGCGGTGATGCGACGCGGCGAACGGCACCCGCTGTAGCCACGATGTGTGTAGCTTGCGCGTCCGGAGGCTGTCGGGTGTTCCCGCCGCGGAGGCGAGCAGCGTGAAGATTTCAGCCGACGGAAAGAGCGAGGCGATGCACTCCGCTACCCGCTCACCGCCGCCCCGCGTGACAAACCAGTGGTGAACGACCGCTACACGCACCGCGATCCCTGACCGGCGACGGTGGGAGGCGGCAGCCTAGTACGCTCCATCCTGATTCACCACTGACCGAAAGGTGCGCAGGAGAATGACGAAGTCGTGCCACAGCGACCAGCGCTCCACGTAGTCGCAGTCCAGTGCCACACGCTGCGGGTACGTCAGTTCGCTGCGTCCCGAAACCTGCCACAAACCAGTAAGCCCCGGCTTGACGCGGCAGTAGTAAGAGAAACCATCGCCGTACTTCTCTACCTCAGCGGCAACGATCGGTCGAGGTCCCACCAGAGTCATCTGGCCGGTAAACACGTTCCACAGCTGCGGCAACTCATCGAGCGAGTATCGGCGCAAGAACAGACCGACCGAAGTGATGCGCGGATCGCGGCGCAGCTTGTGCATTTTGTTCCACTCGGCACGTGCCCTGGGGTGCTGCGCCAGGTAGTCTTCCAGCACCTCGGACGAGTTGACGCACATGGTGCGAAACTTCCACATCGAAAAGAACGTACCGCCGCGGCGGATGCGCCGGTGCGAGTAGAAGAGCGGTCCCGGTGAGTTGAGCAGGACGACAGCGCTCACAACCGCCAGGATTGGCAAGGTCACCGGAAGCGACAGCAGCACCAGCAGCACATCAAGCCATCGCTTCACCACCCGGTAGCGAAAGATTTCCGCGGGGATCCGGTCAGTTCGGTGCGACGGCCGTCGTGGCGGGTGTTCGGAGTCAAGAACGTATGGAACCGCCTCGTCCAGGGTTGCCGACCGCATTTCAGGAAATTCAGACTGCTCCAGCATCTCCATCCTTGGGGGTCTGTACGGCAAACGTCCGCCGCACCGGTTTCCGTACATTCAACCTGTCGTCTAGTTTGCCCCGCTCTCCATCAGAGTGAGATGCGCGGAGCAGAAGCTACGGCAGGAGCGAGCGGATGTCTTCCTGGAAGGAGAGCGTTGCAGGGTGTGGCAAGATGCGTCAATCGTTGGGCCAGTTTAGCGGGAATCCGAGCCAGACCCAAGCAGAAAACGACGGCGGAGTCGCTGGAGGTAACTCATGCGCTCGCCAGGGTGCGACCCGGTAGACTTGGACCATGCAGGTTTGCGACACACCGCTGCGCAATGTCAAGCTGCTCAAACCAAAACGCTTCGAGGACGACCGCGGATGGTTTGCCGAGTTCTTCAGCGAGCGTACCCTCGAGGCGGCAGGCCTTCCGACCCGGTTTGTTCAGGATAATCAGTCGACCTCCCGGCAAGGCATTCTGCGCGGTCTGCACTTTCAGCTGGGGCGTCCGCAGGGCAAGCTGGTGCGGGTCCTGTCGGGCGAAATCTGGGACGTGGTCGTCGACGTGCAGCGTAGTTCCCCGGAGTTCGGCCGGTGGGCAGCCTTTCCTTTGAAGCCGGTGGCGGAGGATGGGCAGATGGAGATGCTGTGGGTTCCGGTTGGGTATGCCCATGGATTCCTGGTGCTCTCTCCGACGGCGGAAGTGCTCTACAAGGTCACAGACTTCTACGATCCGGCTTCGGAGCGGACCGTGCGGTGGAACGATCCGGAACTCGGGATCAACTGGCCGATCGCTGCGGCGGGTGTGGAGACACCGGGGTTGAGTGAGAAGGATGCTCGCGGGCTGCCCTTACGAGAGTGTGATTTGCCCGAGTGACGGGTCGGGCTCCCGTCTCTGCGGCGGCGTCAGACTTCGGGCCGGAGATTTGGCGGGTTCGCGCTTAGCCAGCGTTCCAGGTGGGCAAGGGTCGGCAGGCTGAGGTGCGGGCCTGCGCAGGGTTCGGCCTCAGTGCCCTCCAGCAGAAAAGCCTGGCGCAGACCGGCGGCATTCGCTGCGGCAATGTCGGAGCAGCGGTCCCCGACAAGGAGACTTTGATCCAGGGTCAAAGAGAGGTCGGCGGCGGCGCGAAGAAGCATGCCGGGCCCGGGTTTGCGGTCGGGGTGCTCGCGGCGGAACTCGCCAATGCCGTGTTCCGGGTGGTACGGGCAGAAGTAGACCGCGTCCAGGGTGATCCCTTCACGACTTAGTTCGCCACGCATCCAGTCCATCAGGGCGTGAAAGTCGGCTTCGGTGTAGAAGCCGCGGGCGATGCCGGACTGGTTGGTGACCACGACGAGCCGGTAGCCGAGCGCCTGGGCGGAGCGAAGCAGGGGAAAAAGGCCGCGGATAAAGCGCACGTCTTCGGTGCGGATCAGGTAGCCGGTTTCCTCGTTGATGACGCCGTCGCGGTCGAGGAACAGGGCCGGGCGGCGCGGTGGCAGGACGGCTTCAGGCATGGTCGGTGCTCCGGCTGGAGGTTGGCTGCGGGGAGCTCTGGGTCCAGGTTTGCGAGGGTTGCAGGACGTGGAAGGGCGTAGCGACACCGTGGGCGCGTTCGGACAGCAGCGAATCGAGCTCGCCCAGCACCATGGCGGGGGTGATCTGCCCCATACAGCCGTTGTTCGCGCAGGGAGCGAACTCGCGGCCGTCGTAACAGGGCCGGCAGGCGAAACCCTCGCCGCCGTGGATGGCGCGGACGCCGGGTCGGCGAGGAAGGAAGCTGCCGGGGGAGGTGGGGCCGAAGAGGGCGAGGAGCGAGGCGGTGGAAAGGCCGGCAAGGTGCATCGGGCCAGTGTCGTGGGAGATAACGGCGGCGCAGGTATTGCACACGGCGATGACCTCGGGGAGGGACAGGGTGCCGATGGCGTCGAGCAGGGGCTTGCCCTCGAACGCGGGGCCGGTGAAGTGCAGACGGACCCAGGTGTCGTCCGGCCCGCCGAGCAGGAGAACTTCGAAGTTTCGGTCGAGGAGCGATCGGGCGACGGCGGCGTAGTTTTCAGCAGGCCAGCGGCGGAGGGTCTGCTGGCGGAGCATGTTACTGGCGCCGCCGGGGATGAGGGCGATGCGGGTGCGGCCGCCTGCTCGGCTGGGAAGCGGTGCGGGAGGAAGGCGTTTTGGGGGCAGTGGCGGGAAGGAGGTTGAGCGGCAGGTGTCGGGCCAGCCGAGCAGGATGCGGGCAAACTCGTCGGTGTGGTGACGATCAGGGATGAGCTGGAAGCGGCGGTCGGTGCGGGAAAGGAGGAGGCGGCGGGAAGTGCGGACCGGCAGGGTGAGCAGGCGGTAGCGGGGGTCGTAGTAGAGGGTGGCGACGAGGTCGAAGCGGTGGAAGAAGATTTGGCGCCAGAGCCTTGCGAAGGCTCGGAGGCGTGCGGGGAGCGATGCGCGGAGAAGAGAGCGGTCGTCAGCGACGTGGATGTGGATCCAGGGATACAGCGCGAGGAGGGGGGCAACGACGGGTCCGCAAAGCCAGTGGACCTCGGCGCCCCCCTGGTGCAGAAGATGGGCGGCGGGAAGCACCATGAGCACGTCGCCGATGGCTCCAAACTTGACGAGCAGCACTTTGCGGAGGGTCTCGGGCATCGGGCTAGTCCTCCCCGAGGAAGACGCTCTGGTTGCGGAGGACGGCGATGTGGGCGAGGTAGCGCATCAGCAGTTCGTAGCGATCGGGGCCGAGCAGGCGGAGGGCTAGTTTGAGCAGGCGGTGAACGGCTTGGACGCGACGATCGTTTGGGTTGAACTCGCGCCAGGTGGACTTGGCGGGGGCGAGTTTGCCGGCGACGAGGCGGTGTCGGCGGGCGAAGCGGGCGAAGGGACCGTTGGCGTCGAAAGGGTCCTGCGAGGAGAACTGCTCTGCGCGCTGGGCGTAGATGCGACGGGCAAGGCGGGTGACGGCGGTGCCGTCGGAGAGTTGGTCGAAGCCGTAGGGGACAGCCTCTGCCTCCGAGTCGCGATTCGCAAGGAGGGCGGATTGGTAAGCGGCGAAGAGGTCCTGGAGGTCGGGGCGGTCGGCGAGGGTAAGGCGGTTGGTGTGCTTGGAGATGGAGGTGGGATCAGCGGGAACGATGCCGGAAAAGTGGAAGAAGCAAAGGGGTGCGATGCCGTTGACCGTGGGGGTTCCGGGAGTGCCGGTCAGCGTTCGTTCGTGGAGGTTCCAATACGCCATATTGATGCCGGGGTTGCGGAGGATGCCGACGTTGGGGAAGAGACCGGGTGCCAGGTTCATCCATTTCTGGTCGACGAAGAGGCCGGTGCGGCCTTCGGAGAAGCCGAGGTCGAGGCAGCGGCGCTCCCACCAGTTGAGGAGGTCGGTGGTCTCGGGCGAGCGACGGAGGGCGATGAAGCCGAGGTTGTAGGTGCCGTTGTAGAGGTGGTCCTGCTCGGAGGGGAGCTTCCGGTCGGTGATGGGGGCGGTGATGTGGGGAGTAAGGACGGCAGAGGCACCGGCGGTAAGGGTGTCGAAGACGGGCGTCAACGGCGAGTAGACGAAGATGTCTGGGTCGAGATAGGTGAGGGTTTCGAGGTGGTGGCGGGCGAAGAGGAGCTTGAGGAAGGTGGGTTTGACGTTGGTGTTGAGTTCGAGGAGATCGAACTTCATGGCTTCGCGGCGAAGGTCTTCGAGGGGAAGATCGCGGACGAGGATGGTTTCGAAGTCGGGGAAGAGGAAGGGGGCGGGGTCGGGGGTGGAGGAGACGATGAGGACGAAGAAGCGGTGGGTGGGATGGTGGGCGCGGTAACTGCGGGCGAGGGTGCGGGCGAAGGCGAGGTAATTGGGAGAAACGATGGTGCAGGCGGCGGCCTGCGAAGGGAGTTCGGCTGCGGTCACGGTCTCAGGATACGCGACAGGATGGGCAGCAAAATGGAGGAGCAGCGGCGGCCGATGCGGTATGATGCAGGGACTTGGATGCCGGAAAATATCGCACAAACCGTTCAGAAGGTGATCCAGGATCTGGTTGCGCCGGACGTGCGCGAACTGAAGTCACTCGTGATCGCGCTACAGAGGCACATCGATCAGCGGTTCGAGGCGCAGCAAGAGCAGATGGACCAGCGGTTCGAGGCGCAGCAGAAGCAGATGGATCAGCGGTTTGACCAGATGGACCAGCGATTCGAGGCGCAGCAGAAGCAGATGGATCAGCGGTTTGACACTCAGGAGCAACGGGCCGAGGCGCAGAGCCAGAAAGCAGACGCGCAGTTCAAGGCTCTGATGGCTGCATTGGGTGAATTCAAAGCGCAAAGCGAACTGACTTCGATTCGGGTGATCAGCCAGCTCAGTGAGCGCGTCGCGGTTTTAGAATCTCAGCGGCACTAGCGGACGAAAGGCGCCGGCAGAGCCCGAGTGAATCGGCCTTTTTGTTACGTCCGTTCTTTTTACGAGCTCGACGGACAAGAACGGGTGATCCCAACGAGGGGCGCGCGTGAAAGCGATGGGTTCGCTCGGGCGGTGACGCGGTGTCTTCAGGTTAGTAGACGGTTTCGTGGAGGATGCGGAGGAGGTATTGGCCGTAGGTACTCTTGGCGATCTTCTGGCCGAGCGCCTGGAGGTCTTCGGCGGAGATCCAGCCGAGGCGGAAGGCAATCTCTTCCGGGCAGGCGATTTTGAGGCCCTGGCGCTGCTCGATGGTGTGGATGAAAAGGGAGGCTTCGAGGAGGGAGTCGTGGGTGCCGGTGTCGAGCCAGGCGATGCCGCGGCCGAGCAGTTCGGTGCGGAGCTGGCCGCGCTCGAGATACCAGCGGTTGACGTCGGTGATTTCAAGTTCGCCGCGGTCGGAGGGTTTGAGGGTGGCGGCGATTTCGGGGGCCTGGGCGTCGTAAAAGTAGATGCCGGTGACGGCGTAGCGGGACTTGGGGTGGATGGGTTTTTCTTCAATGGACAGGGCACGTCGGTCGGGGGAGAACTCGACGACGCCGTAGCGTTCGGGGTCCTGGACAGGGTAGGCGAAGATAGTGGCCCCGGAGGTTTGGATGGCAGCCTTGCGCAGGGTGAGGGCGAGGTCGTGGCCGTAGAAGATGTTGTCGCCGAGAGCGAGGCAGCAGGGTTGGCCGGCGAGGAAATCGCGGGCGATGAGGAGGGCCTGGGCGAGGCCGTCGGGGGAGGGCTGGACGGCGTACTGGAGATGGAGGCCCAACTGGGCTCCGGTGCCGAGTAGATGCTGGAAACGGGGGGTGTCTTCCGGGGTGGAAATGAGAAGGATCTCGCGGATGCCGGCGAGCATGAGCACCGACAGGGGATAGTAGATCATCGGCTTGTCGTAGACGGGCAGGAGCTGCTTGGAGATGGCCTGGGTAACGGGGTGGAGGCGGGTGCCGGAGCCGCCGGCGAGGAGGATGCCTTTCCGCTCGTTCATCATTGCGGGGCCTCGGTCGCCGTGCGCGCGCTGTAGTTCTGGTCGATCCATTGGCGGTAGGCGCCGGTTGTGACGTCCCGGATCCACTCAGGGTGTGCGAGATACCACTCCACGGTTTTGCGGAGGCCGGTTTCGAAGGTTTCCTGAGCGTGCCAGGCTAGATTGCGTTCGATTTTGGTGGCGTCGATGGCGTAGCGGCAATCGTGGCCGGGGCGATCGGTGACGAAGCGGATGAGGTCGGCGTGGGGACGCGGCGTGGGAACGAGCTCGTCGAGAAGAGTGCACAGCGTCTGGACGACGTCGAGGTTGGCGTGCTGGTTCGAACCGCCGATGTTGTAGGTTTCGCCGACCCGGCCCCGAGCGAGGACGGTTTGAAGCGCGCGGCAGTGGTCGGTGACGAACAGCCAGTCGCGGATTTGCCCGCCATCGCCGTAAACGGGAAGGGGTTTGCCGGCGAGGGCGTTGGTGATCATGAGCGGGAGGAGCTTTTCCGGGAACTGGAAGGGGCCGTAGTTGTTGGAGCAGTTGGTGATCAGCGTCGGGAGGCCGTAGGTGTGGGTCCAGGCGCGGACGAGGTGGTCGCTGGCGGCCTTGGAGGCGGCGTAGGGACTGTTGGGGGCGTAGGGAGTGTCTTCGTGGAAGGCGGCGTCAGCGGGGCCGAGGGAGCCGTAGACCTCGTCGGTGGACACATGGAGGAAGCGGAACTGGTCGCGGTTGGCGGGGTCCACCGTGTCGAGAAAGGCGCGGGTAGCCTGAAGGAGAGTGAAGGTGCCTTCGATGTTGGTGCGAAGGAAAGCCTCGGGGCCGGTGATGGAGCGGTCGACATGGGATTCGGCGGCGAAGTGGAGGATGGCTCGGGGCTGGTGCAGCGTGAGGATGTGCTGGATCAGCGCGGCGTCGCCGATGTCGCCGTGGACGAAGGTGTAGTCGGGCCGGTTGGCGAGGGAGGTGAGGTTGGCGGGGTTGCCGGCGTAGGTGAGGGCGTCGAAGTTGACCAAGGGGCTTTTGGCATCGGAGGGGGAGGCGCCGAGCCAGCCAAGGATGAAGTTGGAGCCGATGAAGCCCGCGCCGCCGGTGACGAGGATGGGTGGGAGTCTCGAGGGTGGAGCGGTGGGCAACGGCGTCCTTTCTGGGGCGGAGGTTCTGGGGCGGAGGTGAATCAGGGGCAAGCAACGGCATCGACGAACGCGGCGGATGCCACGAAGCGCGAAGAGCACCGCGAAGAGAGTTTAGCTGATGGAGTGGTGGGAGGCGGGAGTCCCCAATCGGGGGATGGCGGGCGTGGCGGGTGGGTGCGACAGCGACGGGCCGGCGGAGACCGGGGCGAGGGCGGATCCGGAACGTTCGCCGGGGAGGCCGTTGAGGAAGGTCATATAGGCGAACCAGTAGAAGACCATGACGGGGATGAGGTTGGTGGCGCCGTCCGAGGCGGAGATGATGGCGTAGAGGATGAGGCCTTTGAGCGCCGCGCGGCGGGAAGGCGTCCCCAGGAGGCGGCGGTCGAGCAGCATCAGGCCGAGCGGGGCGAGAAAGATGAGCGTGATGGCGACGAGGCCGGCGTAGCCGTAGTTCATGGCGGCGCCCGAGTAGAGGATTTCGGCGAACCCGGTGACGGGCACGGTGGGCAGCCAGGTGGCAGTGGCCGTCAGAGAGATCTCGCCGGAGCGACCGCCGAAGCTGCGGTCGGTGAGGAGCTGGCGGGCGTTGGAGGTGAAGAACAGGCCGACGCCGACGAGGCCGATCATGGAAAGCGCCGTGAGGCCGCGACGCGCGGCTCCGCTCAGGCGGACGTACGGGAAGGTGGCGACATTTTCGATCATCTGGGCGGCAAGCGAAAGCAGCTGCTCCACAATGAGGCCGACCCAGACGGTGCGCGACAGGGTGAGCACAAGGGCGAAGCGGAGCAGGTTACGGTGCCAGCGGCGGTGCTCAAGCAGGTCATACAGCGGCAGCAGGATCAGGGTGGCGGCGCCGTAGACGTTGCCGTTGTTGTAGGTGGAGATGAGCTTCAGGAAGCGGCCGCGGGCGATGTGCTTGGTCAGTTCCAGGTCGCCCACGTCGGCGGAGTTGACGGTGAGGTAGGGAATCTCGATGAAGCGGCCGATGACGGGATGGAGGAAGAACAGGAAAACGCCCCAGATGGCGGCGAGGAAGATGCAGACGCGGAGCCAGCGGGAGAACTGCCGAAGACTGACGAAGGGGAGAAACGGCGGATAGACGAGGAGGAACAGAGCGGGAAAGATGGCAAAGTTGGTGAAGACGCTGATGGCGTAGCCGAGCAGGGCAATGCCGTTTGCCTCGATGGAGTAGAAGAACAGCACAAGCAGAGGCAAAAGCGTGCTGAAGGCGAGCACCGAGCGCAGGGTGGTGCGGAGCGGAAGCACAAGCAGGCGGGCGGCGAGCAGAGGGACGGCAGAGACGCCGAGGAGCATGTAGCCCCAGGTGAGCGGCGCGCCGGCAAACTTGATGCCTCCCTTGGGAAACAGGACAAGGAACACAAGAAGAAGCGGGAGGAACACGGCCGCAAGCGGGTGGGCGTAACGCGGGAACCGAAGCGTCATGGCGCGTCCTAGGCTCGCCGACGCCTCAGGCTGAAGTTGTGGCGGATGGCGCGCAGGTGTCCCGCCTGCCGGGGATCGGAGCGAAGGCGACGGACAAAGAGGCGGATGAGAATGGCGAGCAGACCGGCCAGGACGCCGGCAGCGACGGCGAGAGCGAGATACATCGGTCGAGGTGGCCAGGAGCGCTCTTCGGGGACGATGGCGCGATCCACCACCTCGTATTGCGGGCTAGATTGCTGCTGCGACAGGCGGGCCGCCTCGTACGCGCTGGACAGCGAAGAAACCTGAGCGGCGTGGTAGGCGACATCGCGCTGCTTGTGGGCGACATCGAGGTTCAGCTGGGGAACGCGTCCGGCAGCCGGTGCGGCGCCGACGCCGCCCACGCCGGAACCGGCTTCGAGGGCGCGCTCCTTGCCTTCCAGAGAGCTGATCTGTGTGCGCAAGGTTTGGACTTGCGGATTCTGGTCGGTCTCACTCTGAAGCAGCGTCGCCAGCTGCACCTGGAGACCCTGGATCTGCGCGCGCGTCGAGGCAATGGTCGACAGGCCGATCTGGGTCTGCGTGTCGAGCGAGATAATGCCGGACTGCTGCTGCTCCTGCTTGAGAGCCGTTTCCGCGTTTGTGAGCGCCTCGCGTTCCTTGCCGAGCTGCGCTTCAAAGAAGCGCTGCTGGCGGGCGGCCTCGGCGTAATTCATCCGATCTTCCTGCTCGCCCAGGGCTTCGGTGTAGGCGTTGGCGATGTCGGTGGCCAGCTGCGCGTCGGTGTTCCGTACGGAAATGACGAGGATGCCGCCCGCCCCCGGCGTGAATGAACTTGCCCCGGCAAGGATGTTTTGGGCGGTCTCGCGGCTGCCAGTGCCGAAGACCTTCATCAGATGCAGTCGATCGATGATGTTGTTGGCGACGGTGCGGCTGCCGAGCAGGCCGTAGTAGACGTCCCCCGTGGCGCGCGAAGAAAACAGGCCGGCCAGACCACCGAGGGGAGATGCCCCACCGCCATCCTGCGGCAGAATCGTCGCGACAGCCACGTATTGCGACTTCAGGGTGTAGGTCTTCGCGATGCCGGCGGCCGCGATCAGAAGGGCGACCACCAGGCCGGTGCGCCACTCGGCGAGGAAGCGGACCAGCAGTTCCATCAGGTCGACGGTCTGGTCGTCGGTGGTCTCGAGAGGCGGTGTGTGCAGGGGCATGGGCATCGCGCTAGAAAAGGACGCTTCCGGCGGCAAGGGCAAAACCGAGCTGGCCGAAGATGCTGCTGAGGTCAACCAGATTGCGAAGGATCGCGCGCGAGGTGATCTTGGGCGGAACCACGATGGTATCGCCGGGAAAGATGTTGGCATGCTCCACGTTGCCGTACTGCTGATTGAACACGGAGCCGTCGGCGCGCAGGATGAACGCGCGGTGTTCGTCGGCGAGGCGGTCGGGCCCGCCGGCCTCGCGGAGGTAGAACTTGGTGCGCCGGCCACGCTCAAAGACGAAGGCGTTTGCGCTATACACCTGGCCTTCGACGCTGACGTTGGCGGGAACGCGCGGAACGACGAAGCGGTCGCCGTCTTCAAGCGCCAGGTCGGGGATGGTGTCGAGGGTGTGGTCGTCGGGGCGGAGCTGCAACACGATGCGGCCGACGGGCTGCAGCTGCCGCAGACGGGCGATGGAAGCGCGGGCCGAGCTGGCCGCGGCCTGTGCGGCGGCGGCGTCTCGGTCGTTCAGGGCACTGGCGCCGGCACTGGAGGTCACGGCCGTGACCTGGGCCTCCAACTGATCGGCGTACTCGTTCAAGCGCTGCTGCTGCACACGGCGGGTGGACTCACGGGTGAACTCCGACGCATACATATACGCGTCGGGCGTCAGGCCGCCGGCGCGGGCGATCAGCCCCCGCAGCGTTTCTCCGGGACGGACGGAGTACACGCCCGACGAAACGAACTCGCCTTCGAGCCGGACGAAGCGCGTCTGCTGGCGAGTAGGCACGCGCAGGTCGGAGGTGGAAAAGATCGTGACCACGTCGTTGGGAAGAAGGGGCAGATTTTGCCCGCCGTCGCCGTCCAGAACCAGACCGCCCAGATTGAACGGCAGCAGCGTGGTCTTGAGGGTCACGGGATCCTGGCGCTCCACCACGGCGTAGCTCCAGTCGATGTCCGGAGCTGAGAGGACAACGTCGTTGGTAGCGCGGAAGATGCTCGAGTTGGCGGTCAGCGCGACGCCCACAGAGTTGCCGCCAGCGTCGGAGCTTGCGCCGCTGTTCCGGGCACCCGCGCTGTCGGTGGGGCCGGTACCGCTCCGCAGCTGCAAAGAGCCCTCCCCGTTGTTGGAGGTGGCAAGGTTGGCGGCGGTGGGTGCTGCCTCGTAGTCGAGGGTGGTTTGGCCGAGCTCGTTGCGCCGGCGCCAATAGTCGCGGGTGATCAGCGACTCGCGGTTGGGGATCAGGTCCGTGATGTGCATGCCCTCGTGCCAGGCGTAGCGGCCGGGGTTGGCGACGTTCCCGCGGAGCGTGATGGCGTTGCGAAAGCGATCCACAATGGAGGTGACCGACACCACGTCGCCGTTGCGCAGCGCGGTGCCGGGCGAGGTCGCCAGGTCCACGTTGACGACACTGCGCTGCAGATGGTCGGAGATGCGGTCGATGCGGACTACGTCACCGGCAGCGGTGTTGGTGCGGCCGCCAGCCAGCTGCAGCAGCTGCGCCACCGTGGTCTCATCGCGAAGCTCGTATACAGCGGCGGTATTGACGCTGCCAAGCACGGCAACCTGCGCGCCGACGGGCGGAAGAAAGACCACGTCGCCTGAAAGCAGTGGGACGTCTTTGCTCTTGTCGCCATGCAGCAGCAGGTCGTACAGGTCAAAGGTCACCACGGTCTGGTTGCCGCGGCGGAGTTCAATGCGACGCAGACTGCCCTGAGGCAACGGCCCGCCGGACGCGAACAGCGCATTCAACAGCGTGGACAGCGAACTGACGGTGTAGGAGCCGGGCTGGCGCGCCTCCCCCACCACAAAAATCTGGATGGAGCGGAGCTGACCGAGGTTGACGTTGAGGTCGAAGTTCCGGTACACGCGGCCGAGCTGGGACCGGAGAAAATCCGTCAGTTGCGCGTAATGGAGGCCGGCGACGTGCACCGCGCCGAGGTCCGGCAGCGAGATCGCTCCGGTGCGGTCGACCACCACGCGTTGCTGTTGGTTGACCTGACCCCAGAGCTGAAGGCGGATCTCGTCGCCCGGGCCGATCACGTAGTCGGGCGTGACCGGAATGTTCTCAACCGGCGCAAAGGTGGAGGGTGTTGGGCCAAACAGACCTGCGCCAAACAGCGGCAGCTGCTGGCCGGTGCTTTCCCGGATCAGCCGCTGAAACTCCGTCGGCGGGTCCGGTGCGCGGGGGGCCGCCGTCTGGTCCGTGGCCGCGCGTCGCGCCTGGTTGGCCGCGGTTGTCTGCTGGTCGGCCGGAGTGGCGGACGTGTCCAGGGCGCCTTGCGGTGCGACACCGGTGACTGGCACAGCGGGGGCGGTGGCCGCGCCCGCTGGCGCCACAGCAGGGGCCGGGGTCGCCTGCGCCAGGCCCTGCGCGGCGACAAGGCTGCCCAGAACGCAGCCCAGAAACGCAGGTGCGACTCGCTGAAGTTGTTTCGACGCCCTGAACCGCCATACGTGCGCTGCTGCTGTCACCCGCAGATTGCCCTCGTCTCCATAAAAAAGCCGCGCCGGAGCAAACGGCAAAACGCCGGACCCGGAGCCGGTGTTTAGTCTAACGAACTTTGTCGCGACCGACCAAAGCAAGCAACCGGGGACGCTCAGGAGACACCTAAGGGTTGTTTGGCCGCATCGGCAATGCCGCTGGAGGCCGGAGGAGCCAGCCGTGGCAGACGCAGTCGATCACAAAAACCAGACCGCAGCCCCAACCACCCCCAGCAGCCCGCAGCAGGCGAAAGAAGAACCGTCCGGCTACAACGGCGGCAATCCCTCCACCGCTGGCCCGGGACAGACGGCAGTACGGTCGGAGACACCGGAGAACAAAGCCGGGCACATCAATCCGTCTGCTCCGGAAGATAGCAACACGACGCCGGGCTCGGGAGCATCGAAGTAGAGTTCCTCTTCCGGAATGGCCCTTAGCGCGACGCCGGAAGCGGGATCCACGTGAAGTGCCCGGCGTCGTCGTTCGCACATACGCTGGTAGCCCACCCCCTCGGTGGCGCGGTTAGCTGGCCAAAGCTTGGTCCGGAGCAAACGGCGCCCCGCTTTAAGGTGGGATCCGGCCGACACGCATTGCCGGGGCAGCTTGGAAGCTCGAGGTAGACCTCATTTTGCGTCACTGCGTGATGCACGGTGGGCTGCATCGCCGCCGCGTTCCCCGCCAAGATCCAAATCGCACGCGGACCGGGATTCTTGCCGTCCGTGGTGGTCGTGATGCCGATGGGAAACGGGTGGGTTCCGCCGCAGCGATTGCCGGCGAAGATATGAAGATCCATCGCATTGAAGTCGCTCCATCCGGCGGCAACGCACATGCTCCCGGCCGCCTGAGGCGCGTCGGAGTCGACCGTGTTGCCGGAAACCAGGAGCGTCGTTCCGCCTACCAGGGGTGGCGCGGCGATCACGGCCGATCCGGCTGGCAGTGACGCGGTGAAGTGCATGCGATTGCCGACGATGCTGACCGACCGGGCGTAGCTGACCGGCTGAAACGTTCCATTGGTCACGTCATTGTTTTCAAAGCGAATGCCGCTGGCAGCTTCAGCGTAGACGGCGCGGCACGGTGTCGGTCCGCAGTTGAGCGTATTGCCGGAGACGACGACCCCCTGATGACGCAACGGATCCTGGGAGGCGTTTTTTATGAAAACGAGGCCGCCCCCGGTTGGGCCAGCGAAGTGATTGCCGCTGAACACAGTATTGCGAGTGAAAAAGAAAATGGCGCCACACCCGTTGGCGCAGCCGCTGGCCGTGTTGCCGGAGATCTCCGTGTCGCGGCCGCCTTCCGTGTCGAAGCAAACATCGCCGCAGCCGGTCGCGGTGTTCCCCGTCATCACGATCCCGTACCCCATCGATCCCCAGATACAGGAGCCAACCTCCGCGCAGACATTGCCGGTAAAGTGCATGTCGCCGGTGCTGTTCACCTGGTCAAGGTTGGCGCCCGGCGCTCCGGAGTCGCCCCCCCACCACTGCATGCCGTGCAACGTGCGGGTAAAGTGATTGCCGGTTGCCGTGACCTGGCGGGCGTCGTACAACGAGACGGCGGCGATGTCGCTGTGGCGGTTGCCGGGGAAGGTAACCGTGTTGCCGGTGAACTGCAGACCGGTGCTGAGGCCGCCGCTCACGATCGCCAGGCTAAGGCCGGCAAGCGTGTTGCCCTCCATCGTGAGGTTCGAGATAGCCACCCCGGCAAACAGCATGCTCGTCTGATCAGAGCGAAAGGTGCATCCCCGCACCGTAATCCCTGACACGTGGCTGGCCAGCAAAAGCCCGCCTCCCGCGGCGGGAAAGTGGAACGGAGGAACATTCGCCACCATCTGCGCGGCCGGGCTTTCGCAGCTCACGGTGTTGCTCCCGGAAAGCGTCACAGCGGCCGACCAGGTAACCGGCGCGCGCAGCAGCAAGCCGTGCCCGGTATGAAGCGTGAGTGGCGCGCCCAGCGTGCCCGGCGCATTGACCGTGATGGTGCCGGAAGCACTCCCCAGCGCCGCATCGGCGGCCGCGATGCGTGCGGAAAGATCGCCGCCCGGAAAGTTTTCCGCGGCGACCGTGGAAGGCTGCTGGGCCAGCAGCACGCGCAGCATGCAGAGCAGAAAGACGGGGGCAAGGGCAATCCGTAGCCGGGGCATCGTGTTCGGTTAGACGCGTCGCCAGGGCACGAACCAGAAACAGGGCACAGGACGTGTCGTGGCCTACCCATCCGCGGACCGCGCAACACGCTCCCTGAGCTGGAGCCGAGGCTTCGATCTCGCATCTGCGATGCTTGCGCCGACAAGCAGCCACTCTTGTCTGCGAAGATGCCCAAGGAAAAGTCCCGGTGCTCGTCGCCGCGCGCACGACCCGCCTTTCACGCCCTGAACACCCCGGTTCTCGCTACACTGGAAGACGAAGCAACAGTCCAAGGCGGGGGCCTATAGCTCAATGGTCAGAGCAGCGGACTCATAATCCGTTGGTTCCAGGTTCAAGTCCTGGTGGGCCCACCAATCCTGACCCGAACAGTCCATGACCTACGCAGGTCGGCCACCAGGCGGAAGCTGCCGGCGCTAGTAGTCGAGAACGTGGGGAGCCGGGTACGTCAGGGTGCCATCGCTTTTCTGGTACCACATAAAGATTTTGTGGTCGCCATTGACGCGCACCGCCACAATGATCCCGGTCCCAAAGGTGCCGGTACCGTCCGTCTTGGAAATGTCCACATGGTGGTTCACAATTGGCCCGTTGACCGGGCTGGCCGTCGTCCAGTCCTCGGTAAAGCGCTTGAGGTTGTAGTCGTACTTGGACGGGTGCTGCTGCCAATGGGGGTCGTTCATCCAGATCGCGTAGGCCTGGTCAAAGTTCCTGGCCTGAACGGCGTCGAAGAATTCGTTCACGCGATGCTCCGCACGCAAATTCGTAAAAAACCAGCCGTGGCCAAGAACGAAGCCCGCAATCCCGACGACCACCGCGAAAAACACAAGCGCCGCCGATCCGACCAGCAGGTTGCGTTTCAGGTTTTCGCGCCTCGCGTCGTAGCCCGGTGCGTTCAGCAGCGTCATTGTCTTCCCCCTCCCGACCTCAGCGTATTAGACACCGAAACCCGCGCGCCGGCTGTGCGGCTGATCGCGCCAGCCGAAGGCGGCGGGAAAGATCTCGACCATGGGCTCGCCCGGAGTGAGATACACGGCCACGATGTCGAAGCGCACAGGCACGGTGTGGCGGCGGTCTCGGGGAAAGCTGCGCAGATAAGCCCAGGCCATTTGGCGAAGCATGCGCCGTTTCTCGCGGTCAACAGCTGCCTGGGCCGGGTCCAGCGGGTTGCGATCGGTACGCGTCTTTACCTCGACAAAGCACAGGGTGTCTCCGCACCAGGCGACCAGGTCAAGATCGCCGCGCAGCTTCCCCGTGGTCCAGCGCCGGGCGGCAATGACGTAGCCTCGCCGGCGAAGATGAAGCAGCGCCTCGCGCTCACCGGTCATGCCGGTCACGAGGTGCGCGGGCATCTCCGATCCCGAACGCAGCGCTCGAGCCGCACGATGCAGCCATCGCAGGCCACCTGCCTCCGCCCGCAACGCCAAAGCTCGAACCCCGCCGTTCACCGGCCTCAGCATACCCCCGCAACGTGCAATCCCAGCAGGTATTTTGCTCGGATTGATAGCGTTATTCCCGTATTGGGAATCGCCGCTGATCTCGGCGCCTACCCTCGAACCTTCGCTTACCTTTGCCCTTCCTCCCCGTCACAAGAGTCAGCAATTGAAGTTCTAGCTCCGGAGCTGGGAATGGGCGCAGACGTTCTAGGGATCAACAACGGCGGAAGCGGATTTTCGCCGTGGAGCGATCGGCGAGATATCGCTACGCTGGCCTCCGCCGCAACACACGCGGTCGCAGTAAAATCAATGCCAGAGATGGCAAAGGCAATCGCACGACCGAGCGGCCGGGCCAGACTGACGCAGGCGCAGATGGAAGCCCGTGCGCAGCAGCGCCTCGAAGACGACGACTTGATCCGCGAAGCCCAAAAAGGACATCGCGCGGCCTTCGACACGCTGGTGCGGCGGTACGATCAAAGCGTGCTCCGTTTGGCGCTCCATATGCTCGGCAACGAGCAGGACGCTCAGGACGTGCATCAGGAAGCCTTCATCAAGGCCTACCGGCACCTGTCGAACTTTCGCTTCGAGTGCTCCTTCTACACCTGGCTGTACCGCATCGTCACCAACCTCTGCCTCGACCAGCTGCGCCGGCGTAAGAGCCGCCGCGAAGACCCCGCAACCGTGGTCGATGCTGTCGGGGAGGAGATGGATCTGCTGTCGAATGTGCAAGATGATCGCGCCATGGCGAACCCCGCCCGGGAGCTTGACCGCAAGCTGATGGGAGAACGGATCGCAGCCGCGCTCGATAAACTCACCCCCCGGGAACGCACCGTCTTCGAGCTGAAGCACTACCAGGGATTGAAGTTACGCACCATCGGCGACATGCTCTCGACCACCGAGGAGACGGCAAAGAATACCCTTTTCCGTGCGACCCGCAAACTTCGGGCCAATCTCGAAGAGCTGCGTGGCATCTCTTAGCCGTTTCTGGCTTTCATGCCGTCCTTCCACGCATTGCCCATGTGGAAGACCCGGACCAATCACCATTCGGTCGAGCGGACAAGTCAAGCGGACAAACTGATCCGCTTCCCGGAACGGAAGTGCTTTGAGGCTGGTTTGGAGTAAAACGTCCATGCGTTGCAATGACGTGCAGGAACAGATCGTACTGAGGCACTACGGCGAGCTCGACGACGAGCTCGCATTCCAGGTGGACGTGCATCTTCGTGATTGTGAAGATTGCCGGCGGGAACTCGCCACCACGGGCGTTCTTCTGGACCATGTTGACGCGCTTCCAATGCTTGAGCCTTCGCCCAACCTTCTGGCCCAAAGCCGCGTGCGGCTGGACGATGCGCTCGATGCGCTGGGGCCGCACAGACCCTTCGATCTGCTTCGCAGCCACTTCTTTCGGTGGATCGGCAACGTGCAGAGCGCGCCCGCGCTGGCCACCCTTCTTGTCGGCGTCGGCTTCCTCACCGGATCGCTCGCGCACCGTCCGCCGGCTTTACCGAAACCGCCGGTCACACTTTTTCAGCCCACAGAAGGCGCGATCGTAAATGTCATTGGAATCGTACAAACCCCCAACTCCGAACTGGTCCAGGTAAAGTACAACCGCGTCATCCCGGAGTCGGTCGAGGGTTCACTCGACGATCCGCAGATCCGCCAGCTGCTGATGATGGGCATGCGTGCAGGCACCAACCCCGACGTGCGTTCCGACTCGGTCGCCTTGCTGGCCGGCGAATGCAGCGCCGGCCACCGCTGTGGCGCTTCCTCGAACGACGATCCGACCAGCCTCCGCGGCGCGCTCATGGTCAGCCTGCGCTACGATAAAGACCCCTCCGTGCGACTCAAGGCCATCTCCGGCCTGCAGCACTACGTCGAGCAGGATCAACGTGTTCGCGACGCCATGCTGGAAGCGCTGTTGCACGACAACTCAGCCTCCGTTCGAAAGCGTGCTATCGCCATGCTCGAGCCGGTACAGTCAGACTCCAGCGTGCGCCAGGTGCTGCGAACGGTCTCCGCCCAAGACGACAATCCCTACATTCGCACGGCGAGCTACCAGGCCCTGCAAAGCGCCGACGGCATCCAGTAACGTCGCCGCTGCCCCTCTACAAGTTGCTCACCGGCAATGCTTGGCACAGTCCAACGGGCAGCAGCGCGCAGCGCAGACGATCCCGCCGATCTGCGACGCTTCCCAGGCTTAAGATTGAGGATCAAGGATCGAGGATCGCCCGATGAGTCAGAACAGATGGGGAAGGGTCGTGGTTGCCGTGGGGTTCGGCCTCTTGACCGCGTTCCCCGCGCCGGCGCAACGATCCGCTTCGGCACCTCAGTTGCTCCCAATCGGCTGGAACGGCTCGCACGGTTACCTCGGCATCAACTTCCGTGACCTCAGCGAGGACCAGGTCAGCACCCTCCAGCTCAAAGAGATGCGCGGCGCCGAGGTAACGCAGGTCGATCACGATGGACCAGCCTGCAAAGTAGGCGTCCGAGAGCACGACGTAATCCTGCAATTGAATGGCCAGACCGTAGAAGGTGCAGAGCAGCTGCGGCGCATGCTGCACGAGATTCCCGCTGGTCGCACGGTCAGCCTCGTTTTCAGCCACGAGGGCCAGCAGCAGACCGTCACCACGCAACTGGCTAACCGCGAAGCGCTCGAGCGGCAGGCTTGGGATCAGCACATCCCGGTGCCCCTGCCGGACCAGCCGTCAGGCCAAACACCCTCCGCCTTTGACCACGTCGACCGCGGCCAGGCCTCCCCATCCGCTGGCCTGGGCTTCTTCGGGGCGCACGCTCCTTCGGCAGCCGCCACCGTCGTCCCTCGCGCAACCGACCGCAATTTGATCGGCACGGTTCTCCCGCCTGCCTACACCGGCGCCGCGCTCGAAACCCTGGGACCGCAACTGGCCGAGTACTTCGGCGCAGCTGACGGAAACGGGCTTCTGGTGCGCAGCATCGAAACCAACAGCCCGGCCGCCACTGCCGGTCTCAAAGCCGGCGACGTGGTCGTCCGTGTCAACCAGATCGCCGTCACCTCCGGGATTGACTGGCTGCGCGTCATGCACGAAAGCAAGGGGCGGCCCGTGCAGGTCACTATCCTGCGCGAAAGGAAGGAACAGACCCTGACGTTGACACCGGACGCAAAACGGCACTCAGCATTGGGGATTCCTCCTATTTCTGTCCCAAGCACGATGGGTCCGGCGGAGTGGCCCGAGATGCGTTAGGGATATGTCGTGCCGGGTACGATGCCGGCAAGCTCCCTTGGTAGAACAAGAGCTTCGTCCGTTGATCCGCGAAAGGGTGCCAGGCGGAAGTCGGTCCGGCGAGATTGCACCTCGAAGAGAAGATGGTCGGGATACAAAAGCTGCTCCATTCCCTGCCCCGTATTACCCGGTTTGCGATGATCTTGCTGGATCTCCATCAGGATCGGCGGGCGATCCCGCCAGAGGGTCTGTTTCAGACCTTCCACGACCTTCAACTCGAATCCCTCAACATCCATCTTCAAGAGGGAGATGGGTGGCAGTTGCTCCGCACTGAGGAAGTCGTCTCCCCGCACCACATCGACCTGGATCCGTTCGCTGGCGGCATTGTCCGGCAACAGCTCCCCCAGGGTTCCCGTGCCTTGGTTGGCGCCAGTCGGGGGCGTGTAACTGGCGCCCTCGCTGCGATCGCCGAGTGCGAAGGGAAAGACGGTGACGTTTGCGATTCCAGCATGCGTCAGTTTGCGCTGCATCTCGCGGCGCACCGGATCGAACGGCTCGAACGAAAAAACATGGTCGGCGTGCCGTGACATAAACAGGGTGTGAGCACCGACATTCGCGCCGACGTCGAAAAAGTTGACGGGACCACCCCTCGCTCTGAGCCCCTCGGCGAGAGCAGCCAGGAGCATCAGCTCGTGGCGGGCATGCGCTCCGTAGAAAAAGACCGTCCAGTCAACGAAGTTATTGAGGTTACCGGTATAGGGCACTCCCATTGCTTCGATCGCGAAAGGAAGAGACGGCTGACGATCCGGATGAGAGAAAGCACGGAGAAGGCGGTCGCGGCCGCGCAGCCATCTGATACCACCGACCCACTGCAAAATGCGGTATTTCCTCTGAAGCTCAAGGGGACGGGCGACCATCGCGCTGATTATAGCGTCTTGGAGCGCCGCCTCTCGCAGCAGGTGCGGCCCGATAACGCCGAAGCGCAGGCGTGAAACTGCGGGCCGACATAGAATGGGAAAGATGCCGTCACAGACTGCTACCTCGGGCGTGCGAACAAGGATCCGGCGGCGACGGAAGGCCGTCACCCGCAAGCTCCGCGAGCTCGGCTCCATCGGCTCCGCCCTCCTGTCCACGGGCCACCCCTACATGGCGCACATCGTGCCCATGCGCCGCTGCAACCTCGCCTGCACCTACTGCAACGAGTTCGACCAGACCTCCGACCCCGTCCCCATCGAAGAGATGGAACGCCGCATTGACGAACTCGGCCGCCTCGGCACCTCCGTCATCACCATCTCCGGCGGCGAGCCCCTCCTCCACCCCGACCTGGACCGCGTCATCGCCCGCATCCGCAAAACCGGCGCCATCGCCGGCATGATCACCAACGGCTATCTCCTCATGCCCGATCGCATCGAGCGCCTCAACCGCGCCCGCCTCGATCACATGCAGATCTCCATCGACAACGTCATGCCCGACGCCGTCTCGAAGAAATCCCTCAAGGTTCTCGACGCCAAGCTCAAGATGCTCGCCGAGCATGCCGACTTCCACGTCAACATCAACTCCGTCGTCGGCGGCGGCATCGCCCACCCGGAAGACGCCTACACCATCTCGCAGCGCGCCCTCGGCCTCGGCTTTTCCTCCACCATCGGCATCATCCACGACGGCTCCGGCCAGCTCAAGCCGCTCGGCGCCGAAGAGCGGGACGTCTGGGACCGTGTCCGCAAGCTCACCCGTCGCTCCTACTCCCGCTTCAACCACTTCCAGGAAGCGATCGCCAACGGCCAACCCAACGACTGGCGTTGCCGCGCCGGCGCCCGCTATCTTTACATCTGCGAGCAGGGCCTCGTCCACTACTGCTCGCAGCAACGGGGCTATCCCGGCATTCCCCTCGCCGAGTATAAGAAAGCCGACGTGGAGCGCGAGTTCCTCACCGAAAAAGGCTGCGCCCCAAACTGCACCATCTCCTGCGTCCACCAGGTCTCCTATATCGACCACTGGCGCGCTCCGCAGCACCCGGAATCGACCGGCGGCCTCCCTGCGGGCGGCTCAGGCCACGGCTCCCAACAGACGTCGGGCAGCCCCGAACTCGTCCAGATCCGGTAGCCGCCGGTCAGCTTCCGTCTTCCGTAGAACGAGCCAGGTAACGAGCCAGGTCCTGGTGCATCGTCGGCCTGCACCTGTCATCCAACCCCCAAGGGCAGGAGCCCTCACCCACATGACCGTCCCGTCCCCTCGCCGCACCCTCGCCGTCCTCTTCGGCGCAGCCCTGACGATCACCTCCGCATCCTGGCTCCTGCGCGCGCACGCGGCCCACTCCGCCGGGCAGACCCCCACACAGACGGAAAGCCCGACCGCCTCAGCCGCGCCGCAGAGCCGCCCGACCAGCGACCCTTACCGCGGCGACCTGTCCATCTTTGAAGAACCCGGCCGTGACCAGAAGCTCCAGATCGACCGCGTCATGGATATCCTCGGCATCCAGCAAAGCACCGTTGTTGCCGACATCGGCGCCGGGTCCGGTTGGTTCACCGTTCGCGCCGCCCGTCGCGTCGGCCGCGGCGGCCGCATCTTCGCCGAAGACATCAACCCCAGCGCCATCGAGCACATCGCTGACCGCGTCAAACAAGAAAACCTGGAAAATGTCCGCGTCATCCTCGGCACCCCGGACGACCCCAAGCTTCCCCAGGGCAGCACCAGCGCCGTCCTTTTGCTGAAGGTCTACCACGAGATCGCCCACCCCGTGCCGTTTATGAAAACCCTGCGCAACGACCTCCACCCGGACGCCCGCGTCGGCATCATCGACCGCAACGGCAACGGCACCGATCACGGCCTCAACCGAGACGTCGTCGAGCACGAAATGGAGGAAGCCGGCTACAAGGAAATCGGTCACTACGACTTCACCAAAGCCGACGGCCAGGACTACTTTCTTGTTTTCCAACCCAGGTAAGACGCATTAGGTCTCCGGTCCTAGTCGCAGTCTAGACTCTGCGAGATCACCGGCCTCACCTACGGCTAAGGCTGGAACTGAAGCCAGCGTCATACCGTCTGCCCGCCCCCGCCCGTCGCCTTCGCATCGCCCAGCACCACCTTCACCTCCATCCGCCGCTGCCCGCGAAACACCGTCAGCACCACCGTGTCTCCCGCCCGACGCCCATTCATTGCCGCCGCCAGATCCTGCTGTGTCCCAATCTCCTGCCCATCAAACCCCACAATCAGGTCGCCCCCCAGCATCACCGGCGTGTTGCCCTGGTACATCCGCTGGTTCCCTCCACGTAGTCCCGCCCGCTCCGCCGCTCCGCCCGGCAGCACCCGCTCGATCAGCACGCCGTAGTCCGCCGGCAGCCCAATTTGCTGCGCAATATCCGGCGAGATCGGCAGCGTCACCACGTCCAACGACGGCCGCCGCGCCCGGCCATACTTCGCGAAATCGTCCAGCACCGCCTTCGCCGTGTTGATGGGAATCGCAAACCCGATCCCCGAACTCTGGTCCGCCCCATTGTTCGCGATCAGCGTCGTAATCCCAATCACCTCGCCCCGCGAGTTCAGCAGCGGCCCACCCGAGTTCCCCGGATTTACCGCCGCATCCGTCTGGATCGCGTCCTCGATCGGATTATTCTGCGGCCCACGAATCGACCGGATCGCCGAAATAATGCCGCGCGTCATCGTGCCCGAAAGCCCAAACGGATTTCCGATCGCGTACACCCGCTGCCCCACGGTTAGCCCGTTCGAATCCGACAACGTCGCCGGCACCAGGTTCGGTGCATTGATGCGGATCAGCGCCAGATCATGGTTCGCATCCACCCCAATCCGCTCCGCCTTGTACTTATGCTTGTCCGACAACGTCACTTCAATCCGCTGCGCATTGTCGATCACGTGGTTGTTTGTCAGGATCAGCCCCTGCTTATCCAGGATGAAGCCCGATCCCTGACCCTGCTGCGGCACCGGCCCATAGAAAAAATCAAACTGCACCGCCGTCGACGTGATGTTCACCACGCTTGGCAGAGCCCGTTTGTACACCGCAATATTCTGCTGCTCCTCGGTGTCGTACGCCGGAGCCGCGGCCGCCTCGGTCAGATGAAATGTGTTCAGCGCCCCCGAAACGGTTGCGGTCGTCGACGGCGCCTCCGCCCCCAACAGCTCGGAAAGCGTGCTTCCCAGAGACGGCACAGTGCCGGTCCGCAACGAAAGATGCGTCGTCGCGTAGTAGAAGCCAAACACCAGCAGCAGAACAAGCAGAACGGGGCGCAGTTTCATTGTCGACAAGCACCTGAAGACCACACGACGGCAGCGGGGAGAGACCTGCCGATCGCTTTCATTGTATCGGGACGAGCACCGCGTCTACCGCCCCTCCCGCGCTTCCCGCTCGAGCACCGCCCACAGCCGATCCACCACCCCCTCCAACGCCTCCCGCGAGCCCTCGTTCCGCACCACAAAATCCGCCAGCGCCACCATTGCCCCTTCCGCCATCTGCTGCGCCACCCGCCGCCGCGCCTCCCCCCGCAACTCCTCCGGATCCCCCCCAAGCCGCCCGGCAAAACGCTCCACCCGCACCTCCTCCGGCGCCGTCACCACGACCACCCGGTCAAAGCGTCGCTGCCACCCGCCCTCGCCCGCGTGCCGCGTCTGAAACAGCAACGCCGACTCCACCACCAGCACCGCCTCCGGCCACTGCGCTGCCATCTCCGCCGCCATCTCCGCCTGCCGCGCAATTACCGCCGGGTGCACGATCGCGTTCATCTCCTCCACCCGCCCCTGCCCAAATGCCAGCCGCGCCAGCGCCGCCCGGTCCAGCTCACCACCCGCCCGCACCACCTCCGGCCCAAACCGCTCCGCAATCGCCCGGTACACCGGCTCACCCGGCTGCATCAGCACGCGCGCCAGATCGTCCGACCGCACCACCTCCGCGCCACGTGCCGCCAGCATCCCCGCCACGGTCGACTTCCCGCTTCCCAGCCCGCCAGTCAATCCAACCCGCAACACAGCCCGCTACCGCTCCGCAACGGCAGCAACGGCCGGCAAACCCCGCCGCAGCCGTGCCGCCGTCACCGTGTTCTGCATCAGCATCGCAATGGTCAGCGCGCCCACGCCGCCCGGCACCGGCGTATATGCACCCGACACCGCAAACGCCGCCGGGGCAACATCGCCCACCACCGTCGATCCCCGCTTCCGAAATCCCGCCATCCGCCCCGCATCGCCCGGAAACAACCGCTCCACCTCGGCCTCGTCCGTCAGGCGATTGATCCCCACATCGATCAGCACCGCACCGGGCTTCACCATCTCCGGCGTCACCAGCCCCGGAATCCCGACGGCCACCACCAGGATGTCCGCCTCCCGCGTATACCGCGCCAGATCCACCGTGTACCGGTGGCAGATCGTCACCGTCGCCGACGCATTCAGCAGCATCATCGACATCGGCCGCCCCACAATATTTGACCGTCCCACCACCACCGCGTGCTTCCCAAACGGATCGATGCCCGACCGCCGCAGCACCTCCATCACACCCGCCGGCGTGCATGGCGTCAGCCCCGGCTGCCTGGTCATCAGTCGCCCCGCGTTTACCGGATGGAAGCCATCCACATCCTTCTCCGGCAGCACCGCTCCCAGCAGGCGATGGGAGTCCACATGCGCCGGCAGCGGCAGCTGGATCAGAATCCCATCGATCTCGTCGCGCCGGTTCAGATCGTCGACCAGCGCCAGCAGCTGCTCGGTCGTCACCGTCTCCGGAGGCGTAATTAGTTCGCTGTAGATGCCCAGCTCGCCGCACGTCTTCACCTTGCTGCGCACGTAAATTTCCGACGCCGCCACATGCCCCACCAGCACCACGGCCAGCCCCGGCCGGACGCCCTGCCGCCCGAGATCCGCCACCTCGGCCGCCACCTCCGCCTTGATCTCCCCGGCGATCGCGACGCCATCCAGCAGCAGCGGCGCGGCCGTCCCCGATGTGCTCTCCAACACGCTCCCAGATGCGCTCATGCCAGCATGGTATCGCGGAGCACACCGTCGTTTCACCTCCAGGATGTCTCGTAAAGCGAAAGTGCCCCGGCCGAAGCCGAGGCACGATTCCCTTCCCGATCTCGTCGCTACGCTGCCCGCCGCCGCGCATGGTGCCGCACCGAAGCTGTCGAGTGCCGCGCCTGCCGCACCTGCCCGTGCCGGCTCGATCCACCAAACTGCCACTCCCGCACAGGACCCACATCCACGTGCACAAACTGGCTTACCGGGTAGTATCCAACGCCTCCCGCGCCCAGCGACAGCGCCGCATTCCGCAGTGCGAGCGTTTGCACGCCCGGAACCCGGATATCGATCGCCTTCGATTCCATGTGCTGCGAGTGCTCCGCGACCCCCGTCACCGCAGACCGAGTGCGCAAATAGTTGTTGCTCTCGGGAGTCCGGTAGCCGCACACGATGTCGATCACGCTGTTCACCCGGCCAAGCTTGGCCAGCACCGAGTGCAATATGTCAAACTCACGCGGATCATAGTGCGCTTCATCCTGCGTCCGGTGATCGCGCAGAAAATGATTCAGCTGCACCATCGCTTGCGGTAGGTACGTATTCCCGATCCGGTACGTCACATCCAGGCTTTCCCCGGTGTGAAGGTGATGCAGGTGCAGCTCGTAGCGCTGGCCACCAACCAGGTTCATCATCGAGTCGGTGCCCATCACGCCCGGCTCCAGCATCTCGTTCGCCCGCGCCGTCGCGCCCACCGCCAGCATGCCCACCAGCGCTGCCGCCGCCACTCCAACCCGTTTCATCAAGCCAATCCGCATGCACACTCCCGAGGGTCTTGGATCCGAATGGGTCGGCGGCAATGCGCTTTGCCAAACCTCATTCGCTTGAGCGATTCTACCGCGTTGCGATGCGTCGAGAGCACGTTTCAGGCAGCCAGCTCTGTAACTTTTGTGTCACGTTTATACCCCTCCTTTGCTACCCCATTCGTCCCTTGGCGGAGCCGACCGCGAGCAGCTTGCAGCCATGTGGCAAGCTTGACTGTATGGAACTCACCACTGCCGAGCTCCGTGTGCTTGGTGCGCTGATCGAAAAAGAGATCACCACGCCCGAAAACTACCCGCTCTCACTTAACGCGCTTCTTTCGGCCACCAACCAGCGCTCCTCCCGCGATCCCGTGCTCGACCTCACCGAGGAGGAGGTGCGGCAGGCGCTCCACGCCCTCGAAGATCTTGACCTGGTCACGCCCGTGCGCGACAGCCGCGTGCCCAAGTGGGAGCATCGCGCGCGCACCGTTCTCAATCTTCGTCGCGACGAAACCGCGCTTGTGTGCCTTCTTCTTCTGCGCGGCCCGCAAACGCCGGGCGAGCTCCGCAGCCGCTCCGACCGCCTGTATCCCTTTGACGAGCTCGCCGCAGTCACGGCCACGCTGGATCGCCTGGCCGCGCGACCGCCCGCAGCCGACACGCCTGAACCGGGCAATACCGGTCCACTGGCCGCCGCTCTGGCGCGACAGCCCGGCGCCCGCGAGATCCGCTACGCCCACCTGCTCGGCGGGGCGCCCGTCGCAATGCCCGCCGCCGCGCCACGGCCCACCGAGCCCGACCCGCGCACAACGATCGAGCATCTGCGCGCCGACGTGGAGCAGCTGCGGCAGGAGCTGGTCGCCCTGCAACGGCGGATGGAGCAGATCGAAGGGAAATCGCTGCCCAGCGCTTGACCTCTCGTTGCATAATCAGGGTCGTTGCATAATCAGGGCTGGATTCACTCCGTATGGCCGACAACATCGCGCTCTCATCGTCGGGGCAAGGCGCGTTAGGCGCTCCGGGGGAGACGCGCCCCAAGCCCTCGCCAACCCTGCAGGAGGCGCTGGACATCCTTCCCGACGCGGTCCTGTTTCTCGATCGCGACTGGAACTTCACCTTTGCCAACCGCGAGGCCGTCGACCTGCTCCAGTCCGGCACGCTCGTCGGGAAGAATCTGTGGACACAGTTTCCGCACAACCGTCTCGAGCCCTTCAACACCAGCTATCGCACCACTATGGAGCAGCGGGTTCCCACCCAGTTCGAGGCCTTCTACCCCGAGCCGCTGCACAGCTGGTATCGCGTTTCGGCGCGCCCGTTCGCGGACGGCATCAGCATCGTCTTCAGCGACGTGACCGCACGAAAGGCCGCCGAAGAACGGCGCGACGAGGCCATGCAGCAGATGGAGGAGGTGTTCGAGGCCACGTCGAATGTGGTCGTCTGCCTGGGCCCGGACTGGACCTTCACCTACAGCAATGCGCGCGCCCAGGCCCTGTTGCACGCCCGGCTGGTTGGCCGGAACTTCTGGACCAGTCTTCCCGGCAACCTCGAAGAACCCTTCGCCTCCAGCTATCGCCGCGTCATGCGGGAGCGCGTCGTCGTTGAGTTTGAAGCCTTCTACCCTCTCGATCTCAATGCCTGGTTCCACGTCGTCGCGCGACCGTTTCGCGACGGCATCCTGATCTCGGCCGCCGACATCACCGCGCGCAAGCTGGCCGAGCTCGAACGCGACCGCGCCGCCGCTGCGCTTGGGCAGGTGCTGGAAGTCACCAACGACGGCATCCTTTCACTTGACCGCGATTGGCGCATCACTCTCGTAAACCGTCGCGCGCGCCAGCTGCTTGCGCCCGCGGGCGAGATCGTCGGGAAGAATCTGTGGGAACAGTTCCCGGACACAACCCTTCCCGGGTCGCCGTATCAGGAGCAGTATCACCGAGCGATGGACGAGCGCATCCCGTCGTCCTTCGACGCGTTTTATCCCGAGCCCCTCAATCTCTGGTTCACCATCGAAGCCATTCCCTCGCCCGACGGCATTATCCTCTTTCTTCGCGACATCACGGCCGCCCGCCGCAGCACGCTCGAGCTGCGGCGACAGGCCGACCTGCTTTCCACCGTCCAGAAGGCCGCACTGATCGCCACCTGGGAGGTCGATCTCGAGTCCGGCGCGATACACTTTGGCGCCGGTTCCTACCCGGTATTCGGCCGGCCAATCGCGGAGTTACCGACCTCCGCTTCGATCGAGCAGTGGATCGCCGAGCCCGACCTCCGGGTTGTCCGCCAGGAGACCCAACACGCCATCGCCACCGGCGAAGCAATCTCAAAGGAGTTTCCGATCTCGGCGGCCAACGGCGACGTGCTGTGGATCGAGAGCCGTGGCCAGGTGCTCTATCGCGATGGCCGCGCCACGCACCTGCGGGGCATATCGATCGACATCACCGCGCGCAAGCGCAACGAAGAGCAGCTGCGCCTTTCCGAAACGCGCTATCGCGTGCTGACCGACCTGAATCCGCAGCTGATCTTTACCAGCGACGCACTGGGCCACATCAACTACGCGAATCAACGCCTGCTCGACTTCCTTGGTCTTGCGGCCGCCGAAACCCCGGAGGGCAATGCCTGGGCCGAGGCGTTGCATCCGGACGATCGCGATCCCTTGCTCGCGGCCTGGGCGCGATCGATCGAAACCGGGCAGGAGTTCTGCGCGCAGGCCCGCATCTGCCGTGCCGAAGATCGAGCGTATCGCTGGCTGGACATCTCGGGCCTGCCGATCCACGGCAGCTCCGGCGCGGTGGGGGGCTGGCTCGGCATCGCCACCGACGTGCATGAGCGCAAGCTGGCCATCGAAGCGTTGGCCGCGAGCGAGACGCAGTTCCGCGTGCTGACTGATCTCAATCCGCAGTTCATCTGGATGGGTGCAGCCGACGGCCGCGTGACCTACGCCAACCAGCGATTTCTGGGCTACATCGGCAAGCAGCATGCGCCGGACGACACGGGTCGCTGGATCGAGGCGTTCGACCCCGAAGACCAGGCGCGAGTGACCGCGACATGGGCGCGCGCGGTCGAGACGGGCGAAGACTACAGCATCCAGGCGCGCCTGATCCGCGATGCCGATCAGGCGTCCCGCTGGTTCGACGTGCGGGCGCAGCCCATGCGCAACGACACCGGCAGCATCCAGAGCTGGCTCGGCGTGGCGATCGACATCCACGAGAGTCGCACCTTTGCCGAGATGCTGAGCGCCCAGCAGAGGGAAACCGAACGGCAGCGCACCGAACTGGAGTCGATCTACGAGAACACGCCGGTCGGCATGGCGCTGTTCGACCCGGTCGAGTTTCGCTATCAGCGCATCAACGACGAGTTGGCGCGCACCATCGGTCTGCCGAAGGAGCAGATCCTTGGCCGGTCGATTCTGGAAGTGGTTCCTGGCGTTGCGACGATCGGCGAATTGTTCCGGCAGGTTGCGACCGGCAAACCGGTGCGCAATCGCATCGTTGAGGGCGAGCAGGCGAGCCAGCCGGGCGTGATCCGCTCCTGGAACGTGAACTACTTTCCGATCCGCGATTCTGCCGGCATCATCACCGGCATCACGACGGCATCGCTCGAGATCACGCAGCAGCGCAGGGCCGAGGCGGCGCTGATCCAGAACGAGAAGCTGGCCGCGGTTGGGCGGCTGGCGTCATCCATCTCGCACGAGATCAACAATCCGCTGGAGGCCATCACCAACCTGCTTTACTTGGTCGCGCAGGCGGCGGACCTACCGCAGGAGCTGCGGGTCTACGTCCACATGGCGCAGTCGGAGCTGGGTCGCGTCTCGCAGATCGCGACGCAGACCCTGCGCTTCCACCGGCAGGCTGTAGGCGCGACGCGGGTGACGGCCAAGCAGCTGGTGAACGCGGTGTTGAACCTCTATCAGGGGCGGCTGGCAAACTCCGGCATCGAGGTGAGCGCCGTGTACGCGAGCTCGACCGAAATGCTGTGCTTCGAGAACGACATTCGACAGGTGCTGAACAACCTGATCGCCAACGCTATCGACGCGATGCGAACCGGCGGTCGGCTTCTGGTCCGAGCGCATGATGCCGCGGACGCGGAAAGCGGCGAAGCGGGCGTTCGCATCGCCATCGCGGACACGGGACACGGCATGTCGCGGACGACGTTGCGGCGCCTGTTTGAGGCGTTCTACACGACCAAGGGACTGAATGGAACGGGGCTCGGGTTGTGGATCTCGTCGGAGATCGTGAAGCGGCATGAGGGCAAGCTGCGGGTGCGGTCGTCGCAGCATGCGGTGCATCATGGGACGGTGTTTACGCTGTTTCTGCCGTTGCGCAAGAGCGTGGCGGCGCGGCCGGAGACGGAGCCGCCGACGAGCGCTTTCCTGTAGCCGCACTTGCGGCTTCCATTGCGTGGAACCCGATGTTGATCGGACTGATGTGACTCTGCGGCGGCTGCTTGCCGCCGCACGAGCGCTGCATCTGACGAAGAGTCGACCTCAAACGAGGTGACGGAGCAAAGGAGTTTGGCGAGCTATGGCGAATCAACTGGCATTGGTAACGGGCGCTTCGAGCGGCATTGGCTACAACCTGGCGAAGGTATTTGCGGAGAATGGGTTTGACCTGATCGTGGCTTCGGAGGACAACCGGCTCGAGAAGGCGACGGTCGACTTCCAATCGCTGGGCGTGCAGGTGAAGGAGATCTCGGCGGACCTGGCGACCTACGACGGCGTTGAGGAGCTGTGGAAGGCGGTGGAGGCGACGGGACGGCCGCTGGATGCGGTGGCGCTGAACGCCGGTGTCGGTCTGGGCGGCATGTTCTACGAGACTGAGCTTGAGAAGGAGATCAACATGATTCGCCTGAACGTGGAAAGCACGGTTCACCTGGCGAAGCATGTGGTGAAGCAGATGGTCGGTCGCGGCCAGGGCAAGATCCTGATCACGGCGTCGATTGCGAGCGAGATGGTGGCGCCGCGCGAGACGGTGTATGCGGCAACCAAGGCGTTCGACCTGTCGTTTGCCAAGAGCCTGCGGGCGGAGCTGGAGGACACGGGCGTAACCGTGACGGCGCTGCAGCCGGGACCGGTGGACACGGACTTCTTCCATCGTGCGGAGATGGACGATACGGACGCGGGCACGAAGGGCAAGAAGGATAGCGAGCCGTACGAGGTCGCGAAACAGGGCTTTGAGGCGCTGATGAAGGGCGACAAGCATGTGTACGCGGCGAGCCTGAAAACCAAGATCGAGGGTGCGATGGCAAACCTGGTTCCGGACGCGGTGAAGGCGAAGATGCATGACAGTATGGCGAAGCCGCTGAGCGAGAAGTAAGTTCTCTGGTTCCGGTGATGCGCGAAAGCCCTTCGACGATGTGTCGGAGGGCTTTGTTGTCGGTGGCTCTCCTGGGCGGGCTGCCGGGGTCTCCCTCCCCCGCCGCCTCCCCCCCCCCGCCGGGCGGGGTATTTTGTAGCGAAGATCTTTCCTTTGTTGACGTTATGCGTGGGGTGCGGATGCATCATGTTGATTCGAGAGGATTTATGTACAAAAACTCTCTATCCAATAGCTTACGGGGTGGTTCGAACACGGTTGCCTGCTTTCCGGGGACGGCCCCGGACGAGCGGCTGGGTTGGAGCCGGCGGGGTGGGACCTGAAATTTTGAGATCTTCTTAAGCATAGCTGGTTGTGCGAATTGGTACGCCAATCCCGAAGTGTGCATGGGGCTGAGGCGATGGTTTCGGGCGCTTCTGTGGTGCAGGTGGTGGTAGGCGGGCGCGGCAAGAACAGGGCAAATGCGGGGGTCCTTCGCTTCGCTCAGGATGACGGCGGTGGAACGAGCAACAGCAAGGGCAACAGCAACGGCAAAGGCAGAAGCAGGTCCCCTGCGGGGATGACAAACAAGAGAGGCAACGGCAAGGGCAGAAGCAGCGGTTAGAACTCGAGTTTGACGGAGACCTGGCCGGTGCGGTTTCCGCCGAAGTCGGAGCCGCGGGACTGGCCGATGGTGCCGAAGGCGGGGTTGGTGGTGTCGAGGACGGGGTCGGCGAGGTTGGTGTGGTTGAGGACGTTGGTGAAGGTGCCTTCGGCGCGGAGGTGGACGCGTTCGGTGATGGGGAATTGTTTGGAGGCGCCGGTGGAGAGCGAGACGGTGCCGGGGCCGTTGACGTCGCCGACGGTGGAGGTGCCGAAGCGGCCGATGGGGAGGACGGAGACGGATCTGCCAGCGTTTGTCGCGCTGACGGTGGCGGGATCGGTGCCGGTGCCGCCGACGATGCAGCCGCCGCTCTGGAGCGAGCTGATACCGGTGTTGCCGTCGACATCGTGTCCGCCAGGGCAGGTGAAGGCGGCTTTGTTGAACCAGTTGTTGCGGTTGCGGGTGCTGCCGGAAGCGTTGCCGTTGGCGGTGCGGTCGGGCCGCTGGGCGCCCTGGTAGATGGAGGAGGAGCCGGTGCCGGAGGGGTCGATGTTGGCGCCCCAGGGGATGATGGGGGTGAGGAACGGGCCGGTCTGGAGGAGGAAGATGCCGGACACTTGCCAGCCGCCGATGGCCGCGTCGGCGAGGCGATTCATGCCGCCGCCGAAGCGCTGGCCGCGGCCGACGGGAAGCTCGAAGACGGAGGAGGAGAGGAAGCGGTGGCGGCGGGTGCCGGTGACGTTGCCGTAGTCGATGTGCCGGTCGTAGGTGTAGGAGGCGCTGTAGCCGCCCTGCTCATCGACAAAGTTGGACGCGGTCTGATAGGCGCCGTAGGTGCCCTGGTTGTCGGAGAGATTTTTGGCGTAGGTGTAGGCGGAGTCGAAGGAGAGGCCGTGGGAGAAGCGGCGCGACAGCTCGGCCTGGCCGGAGTTGTAGTCGGCCTGGGCGGAGGTGGAGCGGTCGGGGATGGAGAGGAAGTTGGGGAAGGGAAAGGCGGAGCGAGGCTGGGCCAGGGCGAGGGTGGTGGTGGAGTAGTGGAGCATGTCGAGCTCGGGCTGCCAGACGAGGTGCCAGGTTTTGAGGCCGACGTAGGAGAGGCGGAGGCCGAAGTTGTGGCCGAGGTCGCGGTCGATGGAGAGGGAGGTCTGGAGGGAGTAGGGGTCGTGCCACTTGGTGTCGACGGCGGAGTAGAAGACGGTGCCGGGGTTGCCGAAGTCCGGCGCGGCGATGGCGGCGGAGGCGGGGACGATGTTGGGAAAAGTGAAGAGGGGATGGGTGGTGGGGTTGGCGTCGGTGGGGGCGACGACGTTGTTGTAGACGCGGAGGTTGGTGTTGACGGTGCTGGTGAGGGCGTAGAAGATGGCGCCGGTGGTGGTGATGTTGTAGTAGCCGACGCCGCCGCGGATGGCGGTGCGGTCGTTGCCGAAGGGGCGGAAGGCAAAGCCGAAGCGGGGCTCAAAGCGCAGCTTGGGGGAGGTGCGGAGGCCGGAGGGGAGGCCGGCCTGGGAATTGGACAGGACGGGGGTGCAGGGAGCGCCGTTTTGCGGGAGGTTGTTGGCGTAGGGGTTGGTGACGCCGGCGGTCTGGCAGGCGTTGAAGCTGGCGAGCTCCTGTGGGTCGAGGCCGGCGGCGTGGCCGTCGTTGTAGATGACGCGGCCGGAGCCGGCGACGGAGGGGTCGAAGTTGCCGATGGTCTGGGAGGTGGTGGTGAAGGCGGGGTGGAACTCGTAGCGGAGGCCGAGATTGAGGGTGAGGCGGGGCGTCGCCTTCCAGCTGTCCTGGGCGTAGAAGGCGTAGCTGTTGGCGGAGCCGATGTTGTCGGAGGTGATGTTGTCGACGGCGGTGGTGTCGGGCGCGCCGATGAGGTAGTCGGCGAACTCCTGGCCGGTGAAGATGCCGTCGAAATAGAGGTTGCCGAGGTTGTCGGAGGGGTAGACGACATGCTCGGTGTAGGCGCCGAGGTGGCGGAAGTCCGCGCCGAAACGGATGGTGTGGTCCCCGCGCTGCCAGGTGAGGTTATCGACGTACTGGAAGATGCGGGACTGCTGGGTGTAGTTGAGGCGCTCGCCGCTGGAGGTGAGCTGGTTGAAGGCGACGTGGGTGAAGCCGTTGAAAAAGGCGGGGTTGGTGCCGACGAAGCCGGCGCTGGAGGTGAGGGCGTTGCCGTTGAAGGGGTTCTGGGCGCCGTCCTGCTCGAGGGTGAAGCCGAAGCGGAACTCGTTGACGAGGCGGGGGGTAAGGGTGAGGTTGGCGGCGGTGGCGAAGATGTGATAGCGGCTGAAGCCGGTGCCGTTGGGGAGGAGGAGGTCGGCGGGCTGGGACTGGTCGATGGTTTTGTTGGTGTAGCGGGCGAACACCGAGAGGCGGTGGCCGAGGTTCTGGTCGAAGCGGAGGTCGTACTGGTTGGAGGTGATGTCGTTGCGGCGGGTGTCGACGTAGTTGTAGCCGTTGTTGCCGGCGAGGGCGGACTTGACGGTGGGGAAGCCGGCGACATTGGGGTCGGGGTAGATGGAGAGGAACGCGGCGGCGGACGGGCTGATGGCGGGCAGGGTGGCGTTGGCGAAGGGGAGGCCGGTGGCGGGGTCCGTGAGGGTGGAGGTTTCCTGCGAGAAGTTGCCCCCCTTCATAAGGAGGGTGGGAACGAGGAGGTGGCGGCCGACGGCCTGGGGGAAGCGGAGGCCTTCATAGGTGGCGAAGAAGAAGCTTTTGTCGTGGCCGTTGTAGAGGTGGGGGATGACGACGGGGCCGCCGGCGGATCCGCCGAAGTCGTTGGCGACTTTTTTGGGCTTGGTGGCCTGGGTGAAGCCGAAGGGGATGGCGTCGAAGGCGGAATTCTGGAAGTACCAGAAGGCGGAGCCGTGGAGGTCGTCCGTGCCGGATTTGGTAACGGTGGTGATTTCGCCGGGCTGGCCGAATTCGGCGTTGTTGCCGACGCCGTCGACGCGGATTTCGGCGATGGATTCGGCGGAGGGGAAGGCGTCGGCCTGGATGTTGTTGGCGGTCTGGTTCTGGGCGGAGATGCCGTCGACGGTGGTTTCGGACTGGGAAGGGAGACCGCCCTGGATGGAGAACTTGATGCCGGGGTTGGGGGAGGCGGAGGGGGTGGGCGGGTAGGAGCCGGAGTCGGGCTGGACGCCGGGGAGGGTCTGGATGACGTTGAGGGGCGAGGTGGATCCGGCGCCGCGGTAGTTGGCGGGGAGGTCGAGGACGGCTTCGGGGGAGAGGGAGGCGGAGATGGAGGCGTCGGTGTTGTTGATGGCGCCGGCGTCGGAGGCGTTGACGGTGACGGTCTCGGTGCCGCGGCTGATCGAGAGGGCGATGTCGTAGGTGAGTTGCTGGCGCGCGGTGAGCTCGAGGCCGGCGTCGTCCTCGGGGGAGAACCCGGGGGCGGTGATGTGGAGGTCGTAGTGGCCGGGGTCGAGATTGAGGGCGGCGTATTCGCCGGTGAGGGTGGTGCGGAGGGTACGGTCGGTGTTGGATTCGATGCGGTGGAGGGTGACAGTGGCGTTGGCGACGACGGCTCCGGAGGGGTCATGGACGGTGCCGCGGATGCTGCCGAGGGTGGACTGCCCGGGTGCGGAGGCGGCGAGGAGGCCGGAGCCGAGGCAGAAGAGGAGAAAGCGGATGGGATGGTGGCGACGGCGGAGGTGCACGTAGGTTGGCGGTTTCATCGGGATCCTTTGTGGGTCGAGCGGTTCGGCGTGCGGTGTGGGTTGGCCGAGGACGTGCACTCGGTGGGGCGGGATCAGGGCTGTGGGACGGAGGACAGGGAGCCGAGCAGGCTGAGTGTGGCAGGAGCGGTGGAGGTGGCGTCACGGCGCATACGCCAGTGCCACAGGGTGAGCATGGTGAGGGCGGAGCCGACGCTGGAGACGGCGCTGCCGATCCAGAGGCCGCGGAGAGCGAGGCCCTGGTGAAAGGCAAGGTAAAAGGCGAGGGGCATGCCGATGGCCCAGTTCCAGACGAAGGAGGAATAGAGCGGGGTACGGGTGTCGCCGAGGCCGGTAAGGGCGGACGCCAGAAGGACGGCGGTGGTGTCTCCGACCAGGATGAAGATGCAGATGGAGAAGATGGGGACGGCGGCGACGACCACGGCTTCGCTGTTGGTGTAGAGGCTGGCCCAGTGGTGGGCGAAGCCCGCAAAGACGAGGGCAGCAACGAACATAAAGCCGACGCCGAGCATGAGGCTGGCGCGAGCGGCACGGCGGACCTGATCGAGGCTGTTGCGGCCGGCGGCCTGGCCGACGCGGACGACGGTGGCGTAGGCAAGGCCGGCGGCCACCTGGTAGACGAAGGCGTTGAGATCGAGCACGACCTGATGCGCGGCCAGAAGCGTGGTGCCGAGGCGGGCGCAGAGGATGGACATAAAGGTGGAGGTGCCGAGCTCTTCGAGGTTCTCGATGGCACTGGGCCAGCCGATGCGGAGCAGCGAGTGGAGCCGAGGCCAGCTGGGGCGAAGCATGGGGAGGCGGATGGGTTCGCCGGTCTGCCGGAAGGCGGAGGCGGTTCCGGCGGCAAGGAGCAGAAGCATGACGACGCGAACGATCAGGGTGGCCCAGGCGGAGCCGGCGACCCCCATGGCGGGGGCGCCGAGGTGGCCGAAGAGGAAGACCCAGTCCGCGCCGGCGTTGACGACGGCGGCGGTGAGGAGCGAGACGGTGACCAAGGTGACGCGGTTCATGGACTGGAGGTAGCGGCGCAGGGCCATGTAGGCGAGCAGCGGCGCGGTGGACCAGACAAGCGCGTGGACGTAGCGGCTGGTTTCGGCGACGATTTCGGACGGTGTGCCGAAGTACGGCAGAAGGCGGAGGACGCCCAGGGTCGACAGCATGACGATGGGGGTCGAGATGGCGGCGATCCAGAAACTCTGTGCGAGGAGGTGGGGGCATTCTTCCCGGCGACCGCTGCCAAAGGCCTGAGCGATGAGGGTTTCGAGGCCGTTGAGGAGGAAGATGGCGCAGAAAGCGATGGCGTAGAAGATGGTGTTGCCGAGCGACGAGGCGGAGATGGCGAGGGGCGAGTTTTGGAGGTGGCCGATCATGGAGGCATCGACCAGGTAGGTGGACATCCAGCCGAGCTCGCCGAGAGCAAGCGGGACGCCGAGGCGCAACGTTTGAAAGACCTCATCCCGTACGGGAGAGGCCTTTCGTAAAGCGGCGGATGGCAAGGGTTGGGAAGAGTCTCGCAAAGGAGAGAATGCAACCTCGGTGATTAGGGCTCGGAGACAAGAGCGAACAGTCCTGGACGAGCACGATGACGGTACAAAGGGCAGCGACGTACTGTAGTGTCGCCCCAGACGCGATCTACAGTACAGCGGACTTGTGTCAAAACGCAAGATTGGAGACTGCCGTGCAGTCCAGGTAAAACAGTTTGGCCGGTGGCGGTTGTGACGCCTCGGAAAGGCAGATCTGGGCTGGGGCGAGGTTCCTCGATGACGCAAGGCGTTCGTCGCGCCAGGCCGAAGCCGCCCCGACGCTCAATCTTGCTCCGACCCTTGCCATCCGACTGGCATGATGGTCCGTTGGAGGTTGGAGGTCACGCCGGGGTTACCGGCGAGCCAACCCGCACCGAAAGGTCGCCGTGGTCAGGCGGACCAGCTGTGCCGGGCTCCGTCCTCTTCGGCCCAGGGCGGCGTTCCGCCCAGCGGGGCGGGAGCGTCCGCCGGCGGAATCTGCCGGCTTTCGCGTTTCTGCCAGGCGGCTCGCGTCTCTCCCACAAGCCTCGCCAGCTCACAAAAGCCGTCCGGGCGCGTGGCGGTCTGCAAGAGCATGGCCTGGGAGCGCAGGTAACTGTAGAACTGCAGCAGGCTGGTTTGGAGGGTGGTGTCGTCGAGCGACGCAACCCAGCTTTCGAGATGCCCCAGCAGAAGAAAGGCGTGGTTGGTTGCGTCGCACCGTGCCCCAATGTCGGCGCGCTCGACCGCCTGCCCGGCGCGGCGCAGGTCTTCGGCCAGCGTGTCATAGACCACGAGGAGAAGACCGATGTAGGTGGCGCCTTCTCCGGACATCTGCCGGTAGAACGATTCGCTGCTAGGCACGATTAGCTCCCTGAGTTATCGCCAAGTTCGGATTGGAGCTGCTTGAGGGTGGTGGGCAGCGACTGCAGAGCGATTTCGGCCTGGCTGTACATGGCCGTCAACGCGGTCGTTTGCGAGGCGATATAGCCGGATTGGTAGTCGTCCACCTGGTTCTGCAGATCGGTGTAGGTCTGGTTGAGATTGCTGATTTCGCTGGTCAACGCGCCGGTGGAGGGATCGTTGAAAGTGTCCAGCGTGCCATTGACGCTTTGGGCGAAGCCGTTGAGCGCCGTGCCCTGAAAGAAGTTCTGAACGGAGCTTGGATTGCTGGCAACCGCCTGGGAGAGCTGGTTGGCATCGAGGGTGAGAGAGCCATCGTCGCCCATGGTGATGCCGAGGGAGGCGAGGCTGAGGACGCCCGAGCTCGAGCTGGACGTCGAACTCGAAGTCGAGCTCGAGGAACTGCTCGTGTAGCTCATCATGCCCAGCAAGGCACTCTGGAGGGAGCGGGTGGTGGAGTCGCCGCTGAGTACGCCCTGCGAACTGCTGGAGGAGCTGTAGGTGAACTGCGTATTGACCTGAGAAAGAGCCGAGTTGTAGTCGGTGACGAACTGAGAGATGGCGCCGGTGATGGTGGAGGTATCGGCTGCGACGGAGAGGGTGGCGGGCGCGGAGGTGGACGCCGAACCGGAGGATGTGGTGGTGGTGGTGCCGAGCAGGTTGAGCGTCAGGCCCGAGACGACGCCGCTGACGGTGTTCGAGGCGCTGGTGACGGGAATGCCGTCCACGGTGAGGGAGGCGTCCGTGCCCTGGCTGGCCCGGGTGAGCGAAAATGCGGGATCTCCGGTGACGGCGACGGTGCCGGAGTTTGCGGAGGCGATCGACAGGTGAGCGCCGGAAGAGTCGGTGACGACGCTGGCGGTGACGTTCAGGCCGGAGTTGTTGATCTGACTGGCGACGTCGGACAGCGAACTGCCCGCGGTGACGTTGATGGTGGAGGTGGAGGTTCCATCGCCGACCTGGAAGCTGCCGGCGGAGAGGGCTGTTGAGGCGCTCGCGACCGAGGTGGAGGTCCAGCTGCTGCCGGAAACAGCGCCGTACGACACCGAAAAATCGTTGGCGGCGCCGGTGGAGCTGCTGACCAGGGCAAGCCGTGAACCGCTGGAATCGGTGATGACAGAGGCAGTCACGCCGAGGTTGCTGTTGTTGATCGACGAGGCGAGATCGGTGAGGGTACCGTCGCCGGTGCCGCTGCCGGTGCTGAAGGTGGTCGTGGTGCCACTTTGTGAGACGAGGTTGAGCTGCATCGTGCCGAGCGGCGCGGTGGTGCTGGCGACGTCCGGGGAGTACCACGAGGCGGCGCTGGCCAGAGCACTGACAGTGACGGAGTGGGAGCCGAGCGTTGCGCCGGAGGTGGCGGTCGCGGTGACGGCCGAGCTGGAGGAACTGACGGTTCGGGCGGCGAGGGAACCGTTCAGGTTGTTGAGGTCGTCCGCATCGGTGGACAGCGAGGTCAGCGCGGTCTGGATGGAGGTGAGGGCGGTGATCTGGGATTTGACGGAGGTCTGCTCCGTTTGCCACTGGCGTTCCGGCGCCTGCGCCGCGTAAACGGCCGCCTGCACCGCAGACGTCACATCGATGCCCGTTGAGGACGCCCCGGTGGCCGCGGCCAGAAGCGAGCTGATATCGATGGACGACGAACTGTCGGTGCTGGTGGCTGAGGACAACAAAGAGTTCAGCGAGGAGACAGAGCTCATGGGTTAGGATCCGCCTTGATCAAGAAAGAGCCGTTGGGAGAGGTCCGGGCAGCAGAGGGTCGCTCCGCTGCCCGGCGAGGGTTACTGGACCAGCTTCAGCACAGCCTGCTGCGCCTGGTTGGCCTGCTGCAGTGCCGCCATACCGGTGGACTGGAGCACGTTGTACTGCGTCATGCTGGCTACGGTTTTGCCCACATCGGCGTTCAGGATGCCGTTGGAGGCGCTGGTGAGGTTGGTGACCTCGGTGGTCATGACGGTGGAGGCCGCCGTGAGCCGGTTGACCGAGGCGCCGATGACGCCGCGCTGGGCAGAAACGGCCGAGATCGCGTTGTTGACGGCGGTCAAAGCGGTGGCCGCGTTGGACTCGCTGGTGAGCGAGTTGGTGTTGAGGTTGAGCGTCGTGGCCGACAGGGCATTGATGGTGGTGTTGATTTGCGTGTTGAGCGCGCTGGTTTGCGTGCCGTCACTGATGAAGACGGTGGAGTTGTTGTTGCCGGCGGTGGTTGGGCCGAAGGCGCCGAGGGCGCTGTCGTTGCTGGTGACGCCCAGAGAAACACCGGGGGTGGTGGTGTTGGCGATCACAAGCTGCCCTCCGGCGCTAATGCTCGCCGTCGTTCCGGCACTCAGGGTGCCTGCGGAGACCGCGTTGGTGATGGCGGTTTGCAGACTGGCGATGGTGCTCGTTGCGCCAGCGGTGAAACCGAAGGTGTCACCGGTTGCTGAATCGGTAATGGTGGTCTTCGAACCGGCGGTGAGGGCGGTGGTTGTGGCGAGGGAGGCCTGGGTGGAGGTGAAGGAGTTGGGGGTGGCGGACGAGAAGACGTTGACGCCGTTGAAGTCGGTGGTCTGACCGATCTGGTTGATTTCCGAAAGGATGGACTGGAATTCGGTATCGAGCGCCGACGCCTGGCTGTTGGTGCCGGTGGTGATGCCGCCGTTGGCGGCCTCGGTGGCCAGGGTGACAGCGCGGTTGAGCAGCGTGGTGACCTGCGACAGGGCGCCGTCCGCGGTCTGCAGCATGCCGACGCCGTTGGTGGCGTTCTGCGACGACTGAGTGAGGGCGGCGATGTTGGCCTGCATGCCGTTGGCGATCGAAAGGCCGGCGGCATCGTCCGAGCCGGTGTTGATGCGCAGACCGGTGGACAGCTGGGTGAGGGACTTCTGCAGGCTCATCTGCGTGCTGGAGAGCGAGTTTTCTGCGCTGAGGGCGGAAATGCTATTGAGGACCGAGATCATGGTGGGCAAAGCTCCTTTGAGATGTGTTTATCGTTCGAGCTCCTCTCTTCCGGAAGATGCTCGTCCTGCTGTTACTTCTCTTATCGGCAAGTCTTGGAAAACCTTTAGGCCATTTCAGAAAAAAACTTCACATATCTTTCTCCTTATTTCAGATAGTCAAGAAGAGACACGGGCAGGACCTTGGCGGCCACGGCAAGAATGGCGGATTGCGCGGTCTGTGCCTGGGTCAAATTCGTGGCGGCCGTGGAAAGATCGATGCCGGTGAGCGCGCTCTGCTGCGAGGTGAGCGAGAGCGTCTCCTGCGAGAGATAGCTTTCCTGGTTCTGTGCCTGGTTGACGACATTCGCGTAGAGGACGCGCTGCTGGCCCACCTGCGCGATGGCCGCACTGACGGCCGACGTGGCGGTGGTGATGTCTGCGGTGTTGCCGCTCCCGAGTGCCGTGGCGAGACTGTTGAGCGAACCCAGGACACTGCCGTTGCTGTTGAGAAAGACCTGGTTGCCCGGGATGTTGGTGGAAACGCTCAGACCAGCGCCGATCACGGTCTGATTCACGCCGCTGTTGCCGTTGTAGGTGTAGCCGGCGGCGGAGCTGCTATCGGCGGTGAAGGTTGCGGTGGACGGCGCGGCCGTGCCGCTGAACAGGGAGCTTCCCTGGTACGTGAGGTTGGCCTGCGTGAGCACGTTCGCAAGGAGGCCCTGCACCTGGGTGACCATGGCGGAGCGATTGGCGGTGGTGAGCGATCCGCCGGCGCCTTCGGTGCCGAGCGAGACGGCCTGCGTGAGCGACGTGACGACGCTCGAGAGAGCGGAGTCGGCCATCTGGGCGCGGCTGACGACGGCATCGGCGTTGCTGGTGTAGCTGTCGACGTCGGCACTGGCGGCGAGGCTGCGCACATCTTCGCCAAAGGCGGTGGGGTCGTCCGAGGGTGCGGCGACGCGCTTGCCCGAGGCCAGCTGGCTGACGGCGGTGGACAGGGCGTCCTGGCTCGATTGCATGTCCGCGAGGAGGGCGGCGCTTTGGTTGCTGTCGACGCGCATACTTAGCTCACCGTATCCATGTTCATCAGGGTCGTGAACAGGGTGTTGATGGTGGAGATGACATTGGCAGCGGCGCTGTACGCCTGCTGGTACTTGATGAGGTTTGTCGATTCTTCATCCACCGAAACGCCGGAGACGGAGCTCTGCTGCGCGGTGAGTTGCTGCAGGGAGAGATTGGTGGCGGTGAGATCCGTGGAGACGTTTGAGGTGGTGGAACCGATGTCCGTGACCAGGCCGGCGTAGGTGTCGGTCGGGGTTTGGCCGCCCGGGAGTGCTGCGGTCTGGACGGCGAGCAGGTCCGTAAGATTGCCGCTGCTGCCGGACGAACCGTCCGAGCTGGCGGCGATGCCGGAGGCGCTCGACAGCGCCACGCTGATGCCGGCGCTCGCGTTGCTTCCGGAGATCGAAAACATGGGCTGGCCGGTCGCGCCGGTGGCGTCGTAGCCCCCGGCCTGCGCGGTGTTGACGGCCGAGGCGAACTGGGTGGCGAGCGTGTTGAGCTGCGTGAGGAACCCCGGGATGGTGGTGTCGCGCAGGTTCAGGGCGCCGCCGAGCGAGCCGCCGGTGAGCGATGCGGTGATGTCGGTGCCGCCGGCGTCGGTGATGTGCTGCTGGCCATCGGCGCCGGTGCTGACCTGCAGGGCGTAGGATTTGTCGCCGACGACAAGAGCGGAGCCGTTCGCCGTGGTGAGCGTCGGCTGGCCCTCGGTCTGGGTTTCGGAGACGCCGGTGAGCTGCGAGAGCTGCGAAATGAGTTGGTCGCGCTGATCTTCGAGATCGCCGCCCCCCACACCGGCGCTGTCTGTGCCGGTGCCGAGCTGGCCGTTGAGGGAGGCGATCTGCCCGGTGAGCTGGTTGATCTGCGCAACGTTGGAGCTGACCTCTGTGTTGGCGTTGCTCTGCGCCGTGGTGAGCGATGAGGCGCCCTGCTGAAAGGCGGTGGTCAGCTGCGTGGCCGCCGACAGAACGGACTGGCGCGAGGAGCTGTCGGTGGGGTCGGACGACAGGCTCGAGAGCGAGGAAAAGAAGCTGGAGATCGCGGCGCCGATGCCGGTGGCGGTGCCGGAAAAGTCGCTGTTGACGGTCGCGAGCGCGGCGGACTGGGTGTCCAAGCTCGCCTGGTCGGAGGTCTTGTTGTTGACCGAGATGTTGAGCAGCTGGTCGCGCACGCTGGTGTAGCCGTTGAACGAAACGCCGCCATCGACGCCGTTGGCCAAAGCCTCGGCGCTCAGGTTCACGGTCTGTCGCGAGTAGCCGACCGTGTCGACGTTGGCGATGTTGTTGTTGACGATGCTGATCGCCCCATCCTGCGCATCAAGAGCCTGCGAGGCGATCGACAGCGACGCGTTAAGACTGACCATGGCTAGGCCTCACAGGACCACGAGCGCGCGGTGGCGCCGGCGGCGTGGGTGGGGGATGGGAGCGATGCCTGGGCCGATTCCTGATAGGAGCGGCACAGGCGGAGGAGGAGGTTGTTGCCGTGGCTGGCCTGCCGGACGAGCAGGGTGTAGCTACGGTTCAGCTGATCGAGCGCGGCGCTGGCTTCCTGAAGGCGGCGCACCAGCGGACGCTCGATGGATTCAGTGGCGAGCGAGTGCGACAGGTGTTTGAGGCTGGTGCACAGCACCTGCTGCCGCCACAGGCTGTCTTCGAGCGCAGCCAGCCGGTTGCCGGAGATGTGGCGCATGGCCGACTCGATCTCGCCCCGCAGCTGCTCCACATCGTGAAGGTAGGAGACGGCGGTCGGGAGGTGCTGCTGCTGCGAGATGGGGGCCGGATGCGTCATGTGAGAACGAAACTGAGTGCCGAAGCTGGGTCGATGCGGTTGGCGACGTTCAAACGTCCGACAGATGACGCTTGAGACACACGGCCCACGATCTTTGTACGGGAGACGGGGCCTTGAGGATATTCATCTTCCGTGTCAGAGCCTGGCGGGCAGTTTGGCACGCAACGCGCCCTCGGCGCCGGCGGAGGGCGAGGTGGTGCGTTCCCCTCGATCGGCCGCCTTTTCGAGGCCTCCCTGCACCAGGTGCGCGATGCCGAGCGTGTCTTTGGCGGCGAGGGTGTGGGCCAGCTGCTGCATGGCGAAGCCGCGCATCTGCTCGCCGCCGGCATCCTCGTCCTCTTCGCTGCCGGGCACGGTGGCGAAGCTGCGCTCGGCGCCGTCGAGCCATTGCCCAAGCAGGACGGCTTCGAATTCGGTTGCGGCGTGCGCCAGACGGGCCTTTTCGCTGGCGGGCGTGGCGGTGCTTCCGGGCACAGCACCGAGGGCAGAACCGACAGAAGCCATCAGATGACCTCCAGATCGGCCTCAAGGCCGCCGGCGGCTTTGATTGCCTGAAGGATGGCGACGATGTCGTGCGCGGTGGCGCCTATGACGTGGAGGCCTTTGACCAGCTCGTCCACGTCGGCGCCGTTGGCCAGGTGGATGGAGCGCGCCTGCTTGTCTTCGACGCTGACCTGCGTGTTGGGCACGGTGGTGGTGGTGCCGTTCGAAAAAGGTCCGGGCTGCGATGTGGTGAAGACGGTGTCGACCTGGATCTGCAGGCCGCCGTGAAGGATCGACACGGACGAAAGGGTGACGTCGCCGCCAAGCACAATGGTGCCGGTGCGTTCGTTGATGACGACGTGCGCGGGGGCATGGATCTGCACGGAGAGCGCCTGGACGCGCGAGATGAGCTGCGGCACGGACGGCATGCCGGCGCGCTGCACGTCGACCTCAATGCGGCGGCTGTCGAGCGCGTCGGCGACGGGCGCGCCGAACTCCTTGTTGATGGCCTCGGCGACGTCGCGCGCGGCGGTGAAGTCGGAGTTGCGCAGAAGGAACGCGACGGTGCGCATGCCGCGGAGGTCGATGCCGAGGCCGCGCTCGATGATGCCGCCATCGGGAACGCGGCCGACGGTGGGGTAGTTGACGGCGCGGAGGTTGCCGTTGACGCTTTCGGAGTAGCCGCCGGTGGTGAGCGGCCCCTGCGCCTCGGCGTAGACCTGGCCGTCGGGGGCGCGCAGGGCGGTGAGCAGAAGCACGCCGCCTTCCAGGCTCTTGGCGTCGCCGACGGAGGAAACGGTGATGTCGAGCTTCATGCCGGGCTCGGCAAACGCGGGCAGCTTGGCCGTGACCATGACGGCAGCGACGTTTTTGACCACGGCGGATCCGGCGGGGATCTGCACGCCGAGCCGCTGCAGCGTGTTGGCGAGGGTTTGCACGGTGAAGTAGGTCTGCTGGCGATCGCCCGTGCCCTCGAGGCCGACCACCAGGCCGTAGCCCAGCAGCTGGTTTTCGCGCACGCCCCCGATCTCGGCGATGTCGCGGATGTGCATGGGGCGCGGCGCGGCGCCGGCGCGCGCGGCCCCGGGGAAACCGCACACGAGCAGGAAAAGAGGAAGAAGACGACGGAGCCGCATGATGTGCCTCAAAATCCGAAGAGCCAAAGAACGGCGCGAGTGATGGGGTTGGGCGGACGCGTGCTGTCGGAGATGATGCCCTTGCCCTTCATCTCAATCTCGAGGCTCGAGAGCGCCGCCGACGGCACGACGTTGGCCGGAGAGATGTCGCCCGGCCGCGCCACGCCGCGCACGATCACCTCCTCGTGCTGGTTATTCATGAAGATCTGCCGGTGCGCCTCGACGACCAGGTTGCCGTTGGGTAGGACCGCGATCACCTCGCCGGTCATGGCGGTGGTGAAGGTGGTGTTGGAGGAGGTGGAGCCCGCGCCCTTGAGCGAGGTGGAGGAGTTGGCGGTGAGCAGCGGATTGGTGCCCTTGGTGGACAGCGCGCCGATCAGGCCGGAGATGGCCGAGGTGGTGGAAAAGTCGCGCTGGCTGCCGACGTTGCCGCTCTGCGCAGCGGTGGTCTGCACCGAGGCCTGCACGATGACGGTGTCATGCAGCGCGCGGGCCTTGTAGTCGGCCGAAGGGTCGCCCAGGATGCCGTCCGGCGACCACAAGCTGCCGGCGGTGCGCTTCGCGGTGTACGGTCCGGCGTTTTGCAGCAGCTTGCTCAGGTAGTCTTCGCGCAGCTCTTCGGCGCTTTTCTTTGGCGGCTTCAGCGACTTGAGCGAGACGGCGTGGGTAGCCGCCGTCGCGCACAGGAGACCTAGCGCAAGAACAGCTTTGCCTCGGAATGTTCGGTTCTTTCCGTGCTTCATTGCACGCCTCCCCGCACCGTGGTCGCGTCAATCACCACGCCGCGCCAGGTGTGTTTGCGGTCCAGGCTGGCCACGCGGACCTCTGCGCCGGGCGCGCCGGTGTCGATGGCCACGGCAGGCAGCTGGATGCGCATCTGCGCGTCAGTGAGCTGCAGCGTGACGTGAGCTCCGATGGCGACGGCGGCGCGGTCGGACCTGGCGGACGATGTGCCGGCTGCCTGGTGCTGCGCGAGCATGCGCTCGGCGAACGCGGCGAGCGCGGGGCGGTCGTCGGCGGGGTCGACTGTAACAAAGAAGGGCATGCACTCCACCGCGCTTCGGCAGGCGAACCGTACGGACAGCGATCCGTTGGCGCGCTGCTCGGCCGCGGTGATCTTGAGCTCGGGCGTGTCGGTCTCGGACGACAGCGATCCCGGCAGGTGCAGCCGCGCTTCGGGAACCGACAGGCCCGCCTGCGCCAGGGTTGCCGCGACGGCCGAGGGCGGAATCGCCGGCCGACCGCCGACCGCGGACGGGGCCTTCGCCGCTGCCGCGATCGGCACGCACCACAGACTGCCCGCCACGCACCACCTCTTGAAACACATCGATCCGGTCCGCATCGATTCACTCCTTTCCAGGCGCTACTGCCCGAGCTGGTTCAGCTGCTGCAGCATCTCGTCGGCTGCCTTGATGACGCGGGAATTGGACTCATACGATCGCTGCGCCACGATCATCTCGACGAACTGATCGACCACGCTCACGTTGGACTGCTCGAGCGAGGACTGCTGCAGCGCGCCCAGGCCTTCGGTGCCGCCGGGCGAACCGACGATGGCCTCGCCCGAGGCCGAGGTCGGCAAATAGATGTTGTTGCCGATACTGTTCAGGCCGCCGGGGTTGGCGAACATAGCGGTCTGGATGACGCCCACCTTGGAGGCCTGCGTCTGGTTGGGCAGCGTGACGCTCACCGTTCCGTCCGAGCCGATGGAGATGCTGAGCGCGTCGGCTGGAATCGCGATCGCCGGCTGCAGCGCGCTGCCGTCGGCGGTCACCACGTTGCCCTGCGAATCCATGTGAAAGCTGCCGGCGCGCGTGTAGCCGGTCTGCCCGCTCGGCATCAGAATCTGAAAAAATCCTGCGCCCATGATGGCGACGTCCAGCGGATTGCCGGTGGTGGCGAGGTCGCCCTGCGTTTGGATGATCTCGGTCGATCCAGGACGGACGCCGAGGCCGATCTGCATGCCGGCGGCGACCGTGGTCTGGGACGTGGCCGCGGAGCCGGGGACCACATCGCTCTGATACAGGAGATCGGTAAACTGCACGCGCCGCTGCTGAAATCCGTTGGTGCTCGAGTTCGCCAGATTGTTGGCGATGGTGTCGAGATTGATCTGCTGGGCGGTCATGCCGCTGGCTGCGGTGTAGAGGGCTCGCATCATGGGAGAAGGTGGCTCCTTGTGTGACTTTCTGTTTTAACTGTGTCGGTTACAAATTTGAGTTAGCTTACCCGCGGCAAATCCTGCGCGGCAGTTTTGTCCATGTCCCCGTCGATCATGGACAGCACATGGCGCATCGATTCCGCCTCGCGCTGCGCGCTGATGAGCGCGACCATGCCTTCGACCGGGCTGACGTTCGATCCTTCAAGCGCGCCCTGCTCCACCGTCGCTCCGGTGGCGGTCTGCTCCGCCGCAGCGGGCGCGGTGTAGTAGCTGGCGCCGTGGCTCAGCATCTTGGTCCCGGGTGCGAAGCTTGCCAGCTTTAGTTTGCCGGCGATGGTTCCGTCGACCGACAACGTGCCGTCCCCGCTGATGGCGACCTTGCCGTTCGGTACGTTGATGGGGCCGGTGTCGCCGAGCACCACGTCGCCGGTGGCCGTGGTGAGCTGCCCTTTGCTCGATACCTGGAAGGCGCCGTCCCGCGTGTAGGCGACGCCGGTAGCCGTCTGCACCTTGAAATACGCCGGGCCCTGGATGGCCGCGTCGAGGTCGTTGCCCGTGCGCGTGAGTGTGCCCTCGGTCTCATCCATGCGCGTGTCCGAAAGCACGCCGTAGCTGTTGGTCACCTGGTTCATGGACGACAGGCGATGGTGGCCGGCCGTGGCCAGCACCGTTCCAAAGACGTTCTGCTCTCCGCGAAATCCCGCGCTGCTGCTGTTGGCGACATTGCTCGCGATGGTGTCGAGCGCCGCCGTGCGCGCGACCAGACCGGCGCATGCGGCATAGAGTCCACTGTCCATGGTTGCTACCTCTCGTGCTTCTCTGCTGCATGCCGGTGGCCAGCGGGGCTCGCCTGCGTGGCCGGAAACCTACACCGAAGGTTGCAGGAGGTGCACGTGGCGCGGACCGTTCGATGAGAACTCGATGTGAACCGGAGACCGCTGCCGCTTTTCTCTGCGTCGGTTCTCATGGAGCGCTGCCTTTTCGCGGCAGATCTTAGGCGGGGCGCGGCAGAAGTTCGTGCGCAGCCGCGATGACCGAGGTCCAGAGCGATGCACGTTCCCCGCGATGCACCTCGTTGAGCGCTTGTCCGAGGGAGGCGGGCAGGCCATGTGCTGTCGCCAGCCGGTCCGAGCACATGGCTGGATGCGCGGGCCAGCCGCCCCAGCCAAGCATCGCGGGAAGGTGGCCGACCTCGTGCAACAGACCGACGATCCGCGCCGGCTCCACCGGCAGGCCAAGCGCGCCGGCCACGGTTTCCGCCGATCGAGCCACAGCCGCTGCGTGATTCGCGAACCGCGCCGGCAGCCGGTGACCGCCGCAGACCTTTGTCAGGGAAGGGAGAAGGCGTTCGCGCGGAAGCGCGGCGAGGCAGCTGTCGAGGCGCGTCGGGCGGTCCGCCGCGTCCGGGAACTCCTCCGCGACGCTCGCGAACAGCTGCAGCACCGCTCCGGGATCCTCGCGCAGCAGCCGCGTCGCCGCGCGCAGATCAAAGGCGGGGCGATCGCACAGCAGCTCCAGCCCGAGCAGCGTCACGGGAAGCACCGGAACCGCGAACAGCGCCGGGCCGGCGTGCCACGCGGCCGGGCCCGCATCCGCTGTCTGCGCCGCTCCGGCGTACGCCTGCTGCCGATCGATCGCGATGAGCTTCATGCGCTCGCGTAGCTCAGCGGTTCGGACCGCTCCCGCGCCGCGGCGGAGCGCGTCTGCGTTTCCAGCACCTCCGTGACGCGCAGGCCGTAGTTGCCGTCGACGATCACCACTTCGCCGCGCGCAATGACGCGCTCGCCCAGCATCAGGTCCACCGGTTCTTCCACCTGGCGATCCAGCTCGAGCAGCGATCCGGTGCCGAGTTCCAGCAGCTCGCGCAGCGTCAACTGCCGCTGTCCGAAGCGAATCGTCACCGACAGCGGAACATCGATGACGCGGTCCATGGTGGCCGGCCGGGAGATCGCGGCCGGGGTCTGCGGTTGCGGTGCGTCTGCCTCGGTGTGGTTCTGCTGTGCGTCCATCGTCATCCCCTTGCTCCGTCCTGTTGCTCGCATGCGCGGCCCAGCTGCGCCGCTTTCCGCCGGCCGTGGCGCACCGGCGTTACCTCAAACAGCGCCCGGCCGTCCACACTCAGCCGGATCGGCGTTGTGACCGGCGCCTGCAGGTTGAGCACATCGCCCGGTCGCAGGCCCACCAGATCGCCCACCGAGAGCCGCAGCCCGTGGAGCTCGGTCGCGGTCCGCATGGTGCAGTGCATCACGCGGTCGCGCAGGCGCAGACCCGGCGTCGCCTGCCGCACCACGCGCCGCGTCGCCTCCGTCTGGCTGCCGCGAATCAGCGCATTGGCAAACGACATCGGCAGGATCAGGTCGAGCCCGCCGGTCGTGGTCGCGACCGTCAGTTCAAAGTGCACCAGGGCCATGCGTTCTTCGTTCGCCAAAGTCTGCCCGACCATCGGCGGCTTGATCGAGGCACCCACCGTCACCGCGACCTGGCAGGACTTCCATGCCTGCTCCAGCTGCGTGGCCAGCAGCTCCGTCACGCTGCGCAACAGCTCCTCGTCCAGGTCGGTCAGCTCCCGCGCCTGCTCGTCCGGCTCGCCGGTCCCGCCCAACAGAAGATCCAGCAACGGAAACAGAAGCGAATTGTCGAACCGGGCAAGGATGCGGTCCTGCATGGGCGCCGCCACAAACGGCACCAGGTAGCTCAAGCTGGCGAGCGAGCCGGCAAGCTCCCGTGAACTCGCCTGGTCCACGCCCAGCAGCTTCACCTCGAGCGAAGAACCTAAGAACAGATCGAGCGAGTGAGCCAGATTGCGCGCCAGGGTTTCGTGCACGCTGCGCAGATGGCGCGTGCTGTCGTTAGAAAGCCGTCCTGCCGACCGAAAGTTGCACGCCACGATCGTGCGCTGCCTTGCGTCCTCGACCGGTGCTGCCGCCGCTTCACTCATGCGAATCCCTCCGTTTCCGTTCATGCTGCACCCACCCTCAACGCACCACGCCCAGCGTGCGCACCTGCGTCAGCGGCGGAATCTCCGCCGGGGAAATCACGACGATCTTGGGCAGGAACGGCTCCAGCAGACGCCGCAAATAGAACCGCCCCGGAGAGGCGCACAGAAGCACCGGCGGAGCGCCACCGACTTCGTCGCCGAAGCTTGCCTGCAGGCTCGACAGCACGCGCCGGGCGACCGACACCTGCAGCGCGCTCGAATTGATCTGATTCGGTTGCAAATTGCTGGCGCGCTGGCATTCTTCTTCGATCGAGCTGTCGAGCGTCACCACCTTCAGCTCGCCGGAGTTGGCCAGCAGCGGCCGTACCAGGGCGCGGCCGAGCGACTGCCGCGCCGCCTCCACCAGCGCCACCTGGTGCTTGTTCACGGCGGCGGCCTCGACCAGGCTCTCAAGAATTGAGCCCAGGTCGCGGATCGACACACCTTCGCGCAAGAGCTGTTGCAGCACGCGCTGCAGCTCACCGAGCGTCAGCAGCTTGGGGATGAGCTCGTCGACCAGCTTGGGGTGCGAATCGTTCAGCTTGTCGACCAGGCGCTTGGTTTCGCTGCGGCTCAGAAGCTCGTGCGCGTTCCCTTTGATCACTTCGGCCAGGTGCGCGGCCAGGACGGAGGTCGGCTCCACCACCGCGCAGCCGATGGCGATGGCCTGTGCCTGCAGCTCCGGCTGGATCCACTTCGCGGTGACGTTGAAGGCCGGTTCGTAGGTTTCGACGCCGGGCAGATTGATGGCTCCCGGGTTGGAGTTGACCGCCAGCAGGCAGCCGCGCCGCAGCTCCCATCGCGCGATCTCGACGCCGCGCAGATGGATGACATACTCCTGCTCCTTGAGCGCGACATTGTCGGTGATGTGGATGGACGGCACCAGGAAGCCCATCTGCTGCGCCAGCTTTTTGCGCAGGCCCTTCACGCGGTTCAGCAGCTGCCCGCCCTGTTTGTCGTCGACCAGCGGCACCAGGCCGACGCCCACTTCGAGCGTCAGTTCGTCCACGCGCATCACGGCGTCCATGGGGTCGACCGCGGCCGGTGCGGCCCCTCCCGCCTTGCCCGCCATCGCCGCGGATGCGACCTTTTTGTCCGCGTCGTCCGCGAACGGCTTCATTTTGTAGGCCGCAAACATCAGGCCGCCGCCGAGGGTGAAGAAGGCAAATTTTGGCAGGCCGGGAATGAGACCGAGCGCCAGAAGAACGCCGCCCGCAATCCACAGCAGCATGGGCCGCCGTACCAGTTGGTCCTGCACGTCGAGGCCGAGGGTTTTCTTCGACGCCGCGCGCGTGACCACGATGCCGCCGGCAACCGACACCAGCAGCGACGGCAGGATCGACACCAGGCCGTCGCCGACCGTGAGCACCGTGTAGGTCTTAAGCGCTTCGGCGAAGGGAACGCCCTGCTGGAAGACGCCGATCAGGAAACCCGCGACGATGTTAATCGCGAGAATCAGGATGGTGGCGAGCGAATCGCGCTGCGAGAAGCGCGCCGCGCCGTCCATGGCGCCGCAGAACTCTGCCTCCCGTGCGACGGCCTCGCGCCGATCGCGTGCCTGCCCCTCGTTGATCAGGCCCGCGTTCAGGTCGGCGTCGATTGCCATCTGCTTGCCCGGCATGGCGTCGAGCGTAAAGCGCGCCGTGACTTCCGCCGTGCGCACCGCGCCGTGGCTGATGACCAGAAACTGAATGGCCACGAGCGCCAGAAACAGCACAAAGCCGACGATGTAATTGCCGCCGACGACGAACTGCCCGAAGGCCTCAATCACCGCGCCGGCAGCGCCCGGACCTTCGTTGCCATGCAGCAGAATGCGCCGCGTACTGGCGAGATCGAGACTCAGACGCACCAGCGTCAGCAGCAGAATCAGGCTGGGAAACACGGAAAACTGCACCGGCCGCAGCACCTGGATGGCGGTGAGCAACACCAGCACCGAAGCCGCAATGCTGAGCGTCAGAAGCAGGTCCAAGATGAACGACGGCATCGGCACCAGCATCACGAACAGCATCACCACAGCGGCCACGGGAACGATCCACTCGCCCGCGCCTCGCATCAGTTTCAGCATGCCTGCCTTGTTCATCGGCGTCCCTCCACGCTTCCGGCCGCGTTGCGTCTGCGCCGCATCTGGTCCTGCTCGCGCAGCTCGGCCTGCGCCTTGAAGACGATCACCAGGATCTCCGCCACGGCCTGGTAGAGCTCGGCCGGAATCGCGTCGCCGACCTCGACCGTCTTGTAAAGCGCCTGCGCGAGTGGCTTGTTTTCCATGATCATCACATCGTGCTCGCGGGCGATCTGCTTGATCTTCTGCGCCAGCAGATCGGTGCCTTTCGCCACCACCTCCGGCGCGCGCATGGCCGGCTCATACCGCAGCGCCACGGCGAAGTGCGTGGGATTTGTAATCACCAAGGTTGCAGTCGGCACGGCCTTGAGCGAGTGCCGCTTGCGCATGGCCCGCTGCAGTTTGCGGATGCGACCCTTGACCGCTGGATTGCCGTCGCTCGACTTCATGTCCTGCTTCACGTCTTCCTTGCTCATGCGCAGGTCGCTCTCGTTTTTGCGCCACGTCAGGCCGTAGTCCACCGCCGACCAGGCGAACAGCACCAGCACCGAGCGCCAGCCGATGGTGAGCGCGATGCCCGCGACCGCCGACGCCAGCGCATGCACGTCGGTTTCCGAGGCGCGGATCAGTTCCGGCCAGTGGCTGCGCAGACTTGTGACGCCGAGAACAAGAATGACCGAAAACGGCAGCAACGATTTGCCGAGCGTGCTGAGGCTGGTGAGCGAAAAGATTTGCTTCAGTCGATTGCCGGGGTTGAAGCGCTCAAACTTGGGTGTGAGCGCACCGGGGGCGATGGTGAGGCCGCCCTGCGCCAGACCGGCGCCGACCGACAGCACCAGCGCCACAAGGAGGCACGGCACGATCCACCGCAGCACCTCGACCGAGCACCAGAACAGCAGCGGCCCGTTGGCCGAAAGCTCGTCGCTGGCCGCCGCCGCCAGAGCGCTGCCGTACAGGCTGCGCCAGTGCTCGGCCATGTTGTCGGCCAGCAGCACCGCCGTGCCGACAACGCCCATCAGAGCCAGAACGCTGGGAAACTCGCGCGATCGCGCAACCTGGCCCTGCTCCCGCGCCTGCTTGCGCCGTTGCGGTGTCGCTTTTTCTGTTTTGTTCGAATCGGCCATGGTTTGGGGTCCTAGTGCGCCAGCAACTGCAGAAGATGGTCGGAAAGCTCCATGGAACCGGCAAAGAATCGGTCCAGCATGGCGGGCCAGAAGCGCAGTGTCGCAACCAACAGCGCCAGCCCGAGCGTGCTTTTGACCGCCGGCCCAAGGAGCATCAGCGGCGCCTGCGGAGCCGCTCGGCCAAGCATGCCAAGGATGATGTCGGTGAGGAACGTCGCCGAGAGCACCGGTGCGGCCATGTGAACGCCGAGCGAAAACACGCTTCCGGCACCGTGCAACAGCGCCATGGTGAACGCGGCCGAAAGATGGAAGCTGCCCGGCGGAAGCACCGTGAAACTTCGCGCGATCGCCCGCAGCAGCCACAGATGCACGTCCATACGGAGAAAGATCAGCATCGTGACCGTCTGGTGAAACAGCGCCATGACGGTCGAATCTACCTGCGTCTGCGGGTCCAGGATGTTCACCAGCGAGTAGCCCATCTGCACGCTCAACACCTGCCCGGCCATCTGCACGGCGTCGAAGATCAGGTTGGTCGCGATGCCCAGCGCGGCGCCGATCAGCAGCTCGCCAAACACCAGCACCGGCCAGTCGCTCAGATCGCGGTGCGTGAGGGTGGGCGACAGCATGGGATAGAGCAGCGCGGAGAGCGCCAGCACCAGTGCGGCCTTCACCCGCGGCGGCACAGCCGTGCTGCCGAAGAAGGGCGCAAACAGCATCAGGCCGGAGATCCGAACGGAGATGGTAAGGAAGCCGGTGATCAGGGTCATGGCCGAAAGAGAAATCACTGGAGCACCTTCCCGAAGTCGCTCAGCACGCTGATGGTGTAGTTCGCCAGGTGCCGCCACATCCAGGGCATCAGAATGAAGAGCGCGGAGCCGGTAGCCAAAAGCCGCGGCACCGACGACAGGGTCTGATCCTGCAACGACGTCAGCACCTGCACGATGTTCACCAGCAGACTGACAAACACGGCGATCGCCAGAACCGGCGCGACCAGCAACGCAACCTCCTGCAGCATCAAGCGCCCGAGCTCCACCACCTGATCGATCCCCATCAGCTGAAGCTCCTCATCAGCGAGCTGATCAAGAGGTGCCAGCCGTCGACCATCAGGAACAGCAGCAGCTTCAGCGGCGTCGAGATGACGACCGGCGGCAGCTGCATCATGCCGACCGAGGTGGTGATGGAGGCGACGACCATATCCACCACCAGGAATGGCAGAAACAGCACGGCGCCGATCTGGAAGCCGGCCTTCAGCTCCGACACAATGTACGCCGGCAGAAGGACGCGCATGGAAAGGTCGTTGATCGTGCGCGGCCGCGGCTCCTTCGCAATCTCCAGGAACAGCGCGGCGTCTTTTTCGCGCACGTAGTGCGACATGAACTCACGCATCGGTCCTGCGCTGCGCGAAATCGCCTCAAACGCCGTAATTTTCCCGGCCTCGAGCGGCACAAACGACTGCTGGTAGATGCGGTTGCCGACCGGCTCCATGATGAAGAACGTCATCACCAGCGTCAGGCCGATCAGCGTCTGGTTGGAGGGTGTCGTCTGCAGGCCCAGCGCCTGCCGAAGGAAGTGAAAGACCACCAGAAGCCGCGCAAAGGGCGTGACGCAGATCAGCAGCGACGGGATCAGCGTGAGCCCGGTCAACAGCAGAACGATGGACCAGGGAGCCGAGCTCGAGCCCATGCCGGTAATGCGGATCTCGTTCGGCGCGGCCGGCGCGGCGGGGTCCAGGGTAAGCGGTGCGGGTCGAGCCGCAACGACCGGCGCGGGCGCGGCAGCCTGCCTCGGCGGCTGCGGAGCCGGCGCGGCCGACAAGGGACCGGGCGCGGCAAACGGCGGAGCCGCGGCGGCGGCGGCGGCCGGCGAAGCGGTCGCAGCAAGCGGCGGGGCAGCCGCAAGCGACGGAACCAGAGCCTTGAGCGCCGCAGCCGAGAGTGGCGGCGCGACCGGCGCGGGAGCGGGCTGCGCCGGAGTGGGCTGCGCCGGAGCGGGCTGCGCGGGGGCGGGCTGCGCGGGAGCGGGCTGCGCGGACGCGGGCTGCGCGGACGCGGGCTGCGCCGGGGCTCCAGTGCCCGTCGTCGCCGCGCTTGCGGTTGCCTGCGCCGGCGCAGACGACACAGCAGCGACGCTCAGAAAACCCGCCGCGCCCAGAACCCCGGCAAGCACTCGCAGCCTCACGCGCATGCCCGCCCTTTCTCCGTGGCCAGCTCTGTGTGCAGCACCGCCCGAAACGACGCAGCGTCGGCTGCATCCGGATGCATGGACGCGAGCAGCGTCACACCGCCGGAGCTGCCGGCAATCAGGAACTGCTCCCCATCGACACGCAGGATCGACACAAAGCGCTTGTCGCCCAGCTGCACCGTCTCCTGCACCTGCAGGCGGCGCAGCTTCGGCTGCAGCACGGGCTGCCGTCGCAACCACACGGCAGCTCGTCGCAGAGACGCAATCCACGCCACCGATCGCAGCTGCGACAGATCAAGCTTCGGCCCGGCGATCGCCAGACCCCCCGGCGCTCCGCTCATGCCACACCTGCCAGGCGCACCGCCAGGTTATCCCCGACCACCTCAATCTCCACCATGCCCACCAGCTGTCCATTCACCGACAGCGGCAGGTCTTCATTCTGTTGCGACGCCGTTTCTACGATGGAGCCGACCGCCAGCGTCAGCATCGCGCCCACGGTGAAGTGGATGACCGGCACCTCCAGCGTAAGCGTGCATGGCAGGCCCAGAGCGCGCTCCAGCGGCTCACGCGCCAGCCTCTCCAGCTTGGGCTCATGCGCTCCCACCGTGGCGGGCAGGATCTCCGGAGCGGACGAACCTCCCGGTACGGGCGCGGTTGCTGTGATCATGCGGGACGACCTTTCAGCTGGCCCGCACTCCCGATCAAGAACGCACTCGGGGCAACACGGGCCGGACTCTGCCATCGCTCTCGCACGCCTTCGGCCAAGCCGTGGGCCACGCCTGCCGCGCTGCCCAGGAAGTTGTACCTCCGTCTCAGAAGCTCTGAAAATGGCAGTCGCAACCCGGCTCAGAACACCGCGCCGCCAGGTTCGGCAAGGGCGTGGAGCGCCCGACATGAGACATCCATGAGAACAATCCTGCCCAGCGGAACGCTTCGAGATGCTGAACCGTTGCGGCAAAGCCCAGCAGCACCGCAGGCCGGGGCGGCCGCCCGGAGCTCCTCATCGAGCCCTAAGCGACCGTCCCTTCCGCCTTGCCGCGCTAGCTCTTCATGGCGATCGTTGCTTGCTCGATCTGGTCAAAGGCCGTGATCGCCTTGGCGTTGGCCTCGTACGATCGCTGCGCCACGATCATCTCCGCAAACTCCGTCGCCACGTCCACATTCGATCCTTCCACACTCGCTCCCGTGATCGCGCCACGGCCGCCGGTTCCCGCCGTGCCGATGACCGCCGCGCCCGAGGCCGAGGTGACCGTGTACTGGTTTTCGCCGTTCAGCGAAAGCCCTTCCGGATTCGCGAAACTCGCTACCGCCACCTGGCCGACCGCCCGGTTCTGCTGGTTGGTAAAGGTCGCCTCCACGGTCCCATCCGACAGCACGGAGAAGCTCTTCAGCGTGCCGGCCGCGTAGCCGTCCTGCGAGGTTGCGCTGTTGCTCGCGGCGCTTGCCGTCTGCGTAATCAGCCCGTTGCCGCTGCCGTCCGACATGTTCCAGGTCGGGTTCAGCGTCGACGCGCCATCGGTCAGAGGACCGATGGACAGCGTTGCTGAGCTCTGCGAGGTCAGAGCTCCGGTTGCATCAAAGGTCAACGTGCCCGAACCCACCGTCGTCGACGTGCCCGTGCCGCCCGTGATGTCGGTCGAGGGCACCGTCGCGGTGTAGTTCCACGTGTTGGCCGCCGTTTTGGTGTAGGTGATCGACACCAGGTGCGCCGAGCCCAGCGAGTCGAACACGCTGATCTGCGAACTTTGCGTTCCGTTCACCGCGGTGTCGGAGTCCAGGTTGGTCGTCAGGGAAAACTTGGAGGTCGGGTTGGCAGGCGTCGTCGTTCCCGCGCCCACGTTCATCGCCTGCAGCGTTCCGCTGCCGTTCACCACGCCCGCCACGGCCGGGTAGCCCATCACCAGCTGGCCATCCGACGTCGTCAGCTGGCCGGAGGTGTTGGTCGTAAAATCACCCGCGCGGGTGTACGTCTGCGCTCCGGTCACCGTGTCGTGCAGCACAAAATACCCGCTTCCATCGAGCGCCATGTTGGAGCTCACGCCCGTTGCCGACAGAGCGCCGTTGGTCAGGTCCGAGGTCGTGCCGCTGACCTGAACGCCAAGGCCTGACTGGATCGGGTTGCCGTCTCCGCTGTTGCCGAGGTTCTGGTAGAAGACGTCCGAGAAGTCCGCGGTCTGTGCCTTGTATCCGTCCGTGTTCAGGTTGGCCAGGTTATTGGAGATCGCTTGAAGTGCTGCCGAGCTCGCGCTCAGACCGGAAAGTGGTGTGGAAAAGAAAGACATGGAAGAAGCCTCCGAAAGTATGTAACCGTATGAGGTGCAGTTTTTTTGTGATCTGATCCCGATCTAAAACGCCGGCAGCGATACCGATGTGCTCACTCCAGGCTGGCTGCTGAAGCCGTTGCTCGCCAGCAGCCGCATCGCCGCTGCCGTGGCCGCGCTGGTGGTTGCGTCCTGGCTTGCCGCGCCGCCCAGGGTGCTGCCCAGAGCGCTGCTTAACGCGTTGGGCGACGCTCCCGACGATGTTCCCGAAGTTGTGCCCGATGTTGAACCCGAGGTCGTGCCCGACGTACTGCTCGACGTCGTGCTGCTGCCGCCGTACGCGTTCGACAGCGTCTGATCGATGTTGGTCAGCTGGTCAAGCTGGTTCAGCGAGATCATCTGCCCCACCATCGCCGTGCTGTCCATCGGCGCCGTCGGATCCTGGTTTTGCAGCTCCTGCACCAGAAGACTGAGAAAGGTCGTGCCGATCGAATCCGTGTCGCTGCTGTTTGCGCTCGTGCCTGTGCTGCTGCCCGTGGTGGGGCTGCTCGTGTCCGCCGCCCTGAGCTTGGTCGTGCCCGTGCTCGCGCCCAGATTCTGCAGGGAAAGGCCGCTGCTGAGAGGATTTGCCGAAAGTGCCATGCTGTGCGACATCGTGTGTGCTCCTTGTTTGTGATCTGCTTCTGTTTCGTTCTTCTCTTCTGTTCTTCTCGTTTCTTCTGCTCTTCTCGTCTGCTTTGTTCTTTCGCTCCGCGCTGCGTTTCTGTCCTAAACCCGGATGTCCAGCCGGCCATCCGTCGCTACCGCGCCGCCGTAGGGGATCGACCGGCTTACGTTGGATCCCATGCTGCTGCTGCCGTTGCCATATCCGGCCAGGCCCGCCGTTTCCGCCGTTCGCCGACCGGAACCGTCGCGGCTCGCTCCGCCGCTGCTGCCGCCGCTGCCCTGCCCCGCTGCCATGGCGTCCTGCGACGCCTCCCGGTCCCGATGTCCCGTGCCCGTATCCGCACCCGTGCTCACCGAAACCGAGGCCCGAACACCCAGGCTCTGCCCCAGCCGATCTTCGAGCGATCCGCCAAGCAACTGGAGGTGCGACGACAACGCCGACCCCATGCGCTCGTTGTCGAACGAAATGTGCGCCTGCATCTGATCGCGCCCCAGCACCGTCCGGATGGTCACCGCGCCCAGGTCGTCCGATTGCGTCCCCACCCGCAGCTCCGACCCCGCCGCCGTCTTCAGCAGGCGCGCCGCGCCGACCGAGGTCAGCGGAGCTGTTTCGCCAGCGGCCGCATCCGCGCCCGCCGCGCCCGTCGTCGCATCGCGCCCGGCTGCTCCGGTGCCGGGCGCCGCCGCCAGGCTGCCGTCCTTCGCCGATCCGCTCGCCGCATCCCCCAACGGCACGGCGATCATCTGGGCCGCGGCCGCCGCCGGTGCGGACGCCGCACCGGTGGACACTGCGGGACCCATCGTCCCAGATGTCGCCTCGGGAGCCGCATCCCCGCGCCCGGCCAGCCCTGTCCCCTCCACGCTTCCCTTTTCCGCCGTCCGTGCCGCGCCCTTGCCCTCGTGCTGCCCGCGCCCGTTCTCGCCGGCGGGGCCAGCCTGCGCTCCGGTCCCTGCTCCGGTCACCGCATTCGAATGCGGCGCCTGGCTCAGCGGAGACATCTTCGCCTCGCTCAACGCCGAGCGCCGCTCCATCCCGGAGCTCCGACTCGCAACTCCGTCTGCCACCGAACCCTGCCGGCTCGCACCCGCACCCGCACCCGGCAACGCGGACGCGCCGGAAACCTCTGCCTGCGAACCCGCAGCCACGATCGTCGCCCCCTCGATCGCCTCCGCCTGAAAGGGCAACAGCAGGCCCGCAACCTGCACGCCCGCGACCTCCGCGCCAGACCTCTCGGCACGCGCCACTCCGGCGCCCCTGTCGGCCGTCACCTTGGCCTCGGCTCCAGCTTCCGCGTCGTCCGCCGCCGCTCCGTTCCCTGCCGCTGTCGCCGCATCCGCTCCGCTCGCCGCACCCGGGGCAGACCCCATCCTTCCGGACGCGTCCACCGCGGGAAGGCTCACCGCAGAGACAACCTCATCCGTGGCCGCCGGTTCCGCCGCACTGGTCGTTGCCGTCGTCGTTGTCGCCGTCGTCGTTGCCCTTGCCGGCGCCGTTATGGTCGGCGGCACTACCATCACCGGAATCACCGGCACCGCGTTCCCGCCAGCCGCCGCCGCGTGTGGTCCCGCATCCGTGCGATCGTCACTCGTTCGGGATTTGCCTCGCGCATCTGACCGACTTCCGCTGGCCGCGTCGTCCTCGTGCGCCGCCGTCCGCTGCTGCTGCAGCACCGTTGCGAACTGCCCGGCACCCGTGTCGGCTGCCGCGCTCGCATCCTTCGCCGGAGACGCGACCGGCATCGCGTTCCCCCTTCCCGTCGGCATGGCCACCATCGTCATGCCCTTCCTTATGCATGCGGCGTGCCATTGCGGCGCTTGCTGAAAATCTACAATTCCCCAAGGTTTGCGCAGGTCAGGAGATGGGTCCGCTGCGCCATCCTTGCCGGTAGGCAAACTCTGCCGACCTCCGCCCGGCACATGCTGCCTAGCACCGCATCGCCGCGCACCAGACCCTCGCCGCGCATGCGCCGCGCCAGACCCTAGCGGCGCGTGCGCCGCGCCAAAAACAGATCGTCGCTGCGCTTCTGCTCCCGGGCATCCGCCGCCGCGCGGAAGCTCGCCCGCTGCGACGCTTCGAGCTCTTCCAGCAGTTCACGGTCGCGTCGCGCCGCCACATACAGCAGCCGCCGCGCGTCCCTTTGCGTTTCCAGCTGCATAATCTGCCCGTCCAGCTCCACCCGGGCCGCGTCCAGGACCGCCACGCGCGCATACCGCTCGTGGAGCGCGGTCGCCTGCAGCACCCGTGGCCCCGCGCCAGCCCACTCCGCGGCCAGCCGCAGGAGCTCCGCCCGCACCTGCTCGCGCTGCCCCCGCGCCGCCGCGACCGCGCGCTCCGCCGCACCCAGCGCGCGCTCCGCTGCCGCTTCCCGCTCGCGACGCACCAGCAGCACCGCCGCCAGCGAAAACCGAAAGCCCACCTACGCCTCCATTGCCTCAAGCGCCGCGACCGCGTCGGCAAACCGGCATCGCTCGCCCGATCCCTGCCGCAGCAGCGCCTCAATCTTTGCCTGCGCCCGCACGGCCCGGTCCAGGGCAGCGTCCGTCCCCGCCTGGTACGCGCCGATCCGAATCAGGTCCTCCGACTTCGCATACGCCGCCAGCAACGACCGCACCAGCCGCGCCTTCTCCTGGTGCGTCCCGCTCGCCACGCTCGACATCAGCCGGCTCAGGCTGTCCAGCACCGCGATTGGCGGGTAATGCCCGCGCGTCGCCAGCGCCCGATCGAGCAGGATGTGCCCGTCCAGCAACGACCGCACCGTATCCACCACGGGATCCTGCTGGTCGTCGCCCTCCATCAGCACGGTGTAAAACGCCGTAATGCTGCCACCCTGAAAATTGCCCGCGCGCTCCACCAGCCGCGCCAGCTTGTTCAGCACGCTGGGCGTGTAGCCCTTCGCCGTCGGCGGCTCGCCCGCAGCCAGACCAATCTCTCGCTGCGCCATGGCAAACCGCGTCAGTGAGTCCACCACCAGAAGCACGTTCTTGCCTTCTGCCGCGAACCCCTCCGCAATGGTCGTCGCCACCATCGGCGCGCGTAGCCGCAGCAGCGGCGACTGGTCCGACGTCGACACCACCACCACCGACCTCCGCCGCCCTTCCTCGCCCAGCACCTCCAGAAACTCGCCCACCTCGCGTCCGCGCTCCCCCACCAGCGCCATCACCGTCACGTCCGCAGCCGTTCCCCGCGCCATCATCCCCAGCAGCGTACTTTTCCCCACGCCACTGCCGCCAAACACCCCCAGCCGCTGCCCCCGCCCGCAGGTCACAAACGCGTCCAGCGCCCGAATCCCGCATCCCAGCGGCTCGCGAATCGGCACACGGTCGAGCGGCTTCGGCGCAGCTCCATCGATCGGCATCGCCCGCCCCGCACGTACCGCGTCCCCGCCATCGAGCGGCTCGCCCATCGCGTTCAGCACACGTCCAAGCAGAGCATCGCTCACCCGCACCGACGTGCGCAGCCCCTGCGCCACAATGCGATCGCCATACCGGATCCCCACCGGCTCTTCCGCCACCATCGACAGCACCGTCGATCCACGAAATCCGATAATCTCGCCACGAGACACATCGCCCGTCGCGCGCACGATGTCGCACGCCTCGCCCACCGAACCCGCCGGCCCCTCGGACTCGATGAGGTTGCCCGTCACCTCGATCACGCGGCCCTCCCACCGCACCAGAGACCGCTCCCCCAGCTGCCGTTCCAGTTGCGCAAACATTCCGTGGGTCCCCTCCGCCGCCGCGCTCGGGCTCATGGGCGAGCCCGCTCCGAACCCGCATCCGCCACAAGGTCCGGCCGCCGGCCCAGCAGATCCAGAAAGCCCTGCTCCACCTCCTTCAGCTGCGCCTCAAAGCTCAGGTGCGCCTCCCCCACCTCGGTCGCCAGAACGCACTCTTCGCCGCCCATCGCCGCGTCCGCCACCACCTCCACGCCCTCGCGAAACTCCACCGCCTGCCACGCCGCCACGCGCTCCGGAGCCACCCGCACCCGCACCGCCGGCCGCCCCTGCATGCCGTCCAGCGCAACGCGCACCAGGCCCGCCAGAAGCATCGGATCCAGATGTGCCTCGCGCCCCAGAATCTTGCGCGCCACCGCCAGCGCCAGGTGCACCACCTCGCCTTCCACCTGCGCGAAGTACGTCGTGCGCTCCTCCGCAAACGCCCGCACCGTCCGCTCCAGCCCGCTTCGTAGCTCCGCCTCGCGCGCCCCCCACTCCGCCCGCAGCCGTGCCTCGGTCGCCTCGCGCTCGCGCAGGCACGCCGCCAGGATCCGCGCCTCGACCTCCATCTCCGACACGCCCACCGGCTCCGGCATCGCCGGCATGGGCGGTGGCGCCATCGGCGCACGCTCGGCCGCGCCCCGCGGCGACACATCGAAGTACTCCAACGCCGCAACGGATCCCCATCCCGCGCTAGACATACGCATCCCCTCCGTCGTTCCGCAGCGTCATCTTTCCCTCTTCCTCCAGCCGTCGCGCCACGCCGATCATCTCGCTCTGCGCCTTGCTCACATCCTTGCCCTTCATCGGCCCCAGCGAGTCGATGTCTTCCTTCATCATCTCCACCGCGCGCGCCGACATCGTCTTGAAAAAGTGCTCGCGCACATCCGGGCTCGCGCCTTTTAAGGCCACCGCCAGCACCTTTTTGTCGATCCCCGCCGAAAGCTCCCGCAACTGCACATCATCCACCGCCAGAAAATCTTCAAACGTAAACATCAGCTCGCGAATGCTGCCCGCCAGCTTCGCGTCCTGCGCCTCGATGCTCTCCAGAATCTCCCGCGACGTCTCCGGGTCCACGCTGTTCATCAGCGCCGCCACATTCTCGAATCCCGAATACGTTCGTTTATTCACATCGCCGAACGACCGCAGCCGACGCTGCACCGCCGTCGAAATCCGCTCCGCAATCGCCGGGGAAAACTGTCGCAGCTTCGCCAACCGGCGCACACTCTCTGCCCGCATCGCCCGCGGCAGATGCGTCAACACCGCCGACGCCTGCCGCGGCTCCAGATGCCCCAGCACCAGGGCCACCGTCTGCGGATGCTCGCCCTCCAGCAATCGCGCCAGGTGCTTCGGGTCCACGCCCTGCAGGCTCCCCGTGCGCCCCCCATCCAACTCCTCCACCCGCATCAGCTGGTGCAGCATGCCCTTCGCGCCCGTCTCGCCCAGCGCCTGCGTCAGCAGACGGTAGGCCGTCGCCCGGCCACCCTCAATCTGGTAGTCGCGCCCCTGGCTCATGCGCTGGAACTCCTCCAGCACCTGCTGCGAAATCGCCGCCGGAATCCGCCCCAGGTGCGAAATTTCCCGCGCCACCCGCTGCACATCGTCCTCCGGCAGGTGCCGCACAATCGCCGTCGCCGCCGCGTCGTCCAGCATCGTCAGCAGAATCGCCGCCTTTTGCGTGCCCGTCAGCTGCCCGTACTCATTCATCCCGCCGACCGCCGCTGCTCCGCTCATGCGTGATCCTCCCGCAGCCACGCCTGCACCGTACGCGTCATGGTCACCGGTTCAGCCTGCACCAGCTCCGCCAGCTGCTTCTTCAGCGCGCTTCCATGCGCCTCGAGCGCCAGGGCCTCCTCGCCGCTCGGCAGCTCCGCGGCCACCATCGGCGCCGGCAGCACCGCCTCTGTCCCCGCGGCCGCCGTGCCCGCGCCCAGACCCTGCATCGACGCCGCCATCTGCTTCTGCACCGGCCGGAACATCAGCAGGTACACCAACCCGAACAGCACCAGCATCGCCGCATACCGCACCACGTTGCCAAACTCCGACACACCTTCGCGCACCTTGCTCAGCACCGTCGGCGGCACGTCCGGCAGCCGCCCATCGTCAAACGGCATGTTTTGCACGCTCAGCACATCGCCCCGCTGCGTATCCATCCCCAGCACCGCCTGCGCCAAGTCCCCGATCTGTTTCAGCTGCGCGGCCGACCGCTTGAGCGGCGTTTCCGTCCACTTCCCGTTCACCTGCTTGCGATCCACGCCGTCGTTCACCAGCACCGCCGCCGTGATCCGCCGGATCCGTCCCGCCGGCGACACCGTGTGCCGCATCACCTTGTTCACCCCAAAGGTGGAGTTCTCCGAGCTCGACGTCTGCGCCCCATCCGCCACGCCCGCGTCCGCCGGTGCGCCCTGCGCCGGTGCCCCCTGCGCCCCGCCGCCCTGCGCCGGCAGATTGCCCGACGTTCCCGCCACACCGCCCTGCGCCGCGCCCGCGCCCGTCTGCTCCTGGCTCTTCTGCGTCTGCAGCAGAGCGCTCACCGCCGGGTCGTATTTGTCCTGGCTCTCCTCGCTGGTCGACAGGTCATACTCCACGTTCACGCTCGCCCGCAGATTGTCCGCGCCCACCGCCGGCGCCAGGGTCGCCATCAACTTTTTCTGCAACTCCTCTTCAAGCTCTCGCCCCTCCGCCGATCCACCCTTTCTCCCCAGCGCCTGGTTCGAGTCCGCATCGATAATCGCCACATCCCCCGGCTGCAAATTGTCGACCGCACCGCTCACCAGCCGTCCAATCGCGTCCAGCTCCTCCGGCGCCATCGTCCCGTGCTTCAGCCGCAGCGTCACCGACGCCTTGGCCCCGCGCTCCCGCTCCAGAAACACCGAATTCCGCGGCAGCACCAGGTGCACCCGAGCACTCTTCACATCGCTCAGCGTCCCGATCGTCCGCTCAAGCTCGCCCTCAAGCGCCCTCTGGTAGTTCACCTTTTCATCAAACTCCGTCTGCCCCCACGACACCTTATCGAAAAGCTCAAACCCCATCCGCCCACTGTGTGGCGCGCCCTCCGTCGCCACCTCTATCCGCGCCGCGTCCAGCTGCTCCGCCGCCACGTTGATGCCCTTTCCATCCGTCGTCAGCTGCGCGTTAATCTTCTTCGCCGCCAGCTGCGTCACCATCGCCTGCGCGTCCGCGGGCTCCAAACCCACCATCAGCGGCTTCATCTCCGGATCGCCCATCGTCTTTGCCAGCACGCCCACCAGTACCACCGTCGCCAGCGTTCCGCCGCCCACCACCATCCGCTGCCGCGGCGTCAGGCGCGCCCACATCTGTTGCATTTGTGCCCAAAACTTTCCCATCCCGCTCCGCCTTAATTATCTGTAACGATTGCCGTTACTAAAATTGCATCTTCTCGATATCCTGGTACGCACTCACAATCTTGTTGCGCACCTGCATCATCAGCTCGAACGCAATGTCGGCCTTCTCGACCGACGCCATCACGTTGCCCACATCCGCGGTCGATTTGCCCTGCAGCACGCTCGACACCTGCGTATCCGCCCCCGCTTGCAGCTGATCCACCTGCCCGATCGCCGCCTTGAACGTGTCCGCAAATCCGCCGCCCGTGTCCGCCGTGCCCGAAGACGTCGCCGCTCCGCCCGCCTGCCCAAGCTGCGCCGCCAGCGAAGAAAAACTCGTTCCCACTCCGTTGATCATGATCCGCTCCCGCTAACGCTTTCTGTCCCGTTCTAGGTTTCCGTACCGTTCTTCTGTTCTGCCCTTCTGTTCTTCTGTCTTCCCAACCCCGGCTAACTCTTCAACAAATCAATCGACTGCTGGATCATCTGCTTCGACGCACTCACCGCCGACGCATTCAGCTGGTACGCTCGCACCGACCCCATCAGGTCCACCATCTCCTGCACCGGATTGATCGCCGGATACGCCACATACCCGTCCTTGTCCGCGTCCGGATGCCCCGGCTCATACCGCCGCACCGCCGGCGTCGGGTCGTCCACCACCTCCGTCAGCCGCACACTGCCCGCCTCGCCGCGCGCCGTCGAAAGGCTCGACGCCGTACCCAGCAAACCGCGAAACCGCCCCCCCGCCACATTTGCCAGCACCACCTCCTTCCGGCGAAACGGACCCGCGCCGTCCGTGCGGCGTGTCGTGTCCACGTTCGCCAGGTTGGTCGCCGCCACCTCGCTCCGCTGCCGCTCCGCCGCCATCGCCGAGGCACTGATATTCAACGCGTCAAACATGCTCATCGCCGTCTCCCTTCCCCTAACTCATGTTGCTGTTGATCGCCGACAGCATCTGGTGGAACCGCTGCTTCAGCAGCTGCGTCCCCACCTGGTACTGCAGCTGCGCTTCGGCCAGCAGCGTCGACTCGCGATCCATGTTCACGTTGTTGCCGTCCGGCCGCTCCAGCAACCCCGGCACCGTGTGCACCGCCACCTGGAGCGTGCCTTCGCTGCCCCTCCCCTGCATCGCCTTCGACATCTCCTTGCCGAAATCGATGTCCTCGGTCCGGTACCCCGGCGTGTCGATGTTGGCCATGTTGCTCGCAATCACCGTCTGCCGCCGATTCGTCAAACCCAGAAACGTCTCCAGCTGCTGCATCACAGGCGTCGTGTTCATTACGCATACCTCCGTGGCGGCAGGTCGTACTGCCGAATCTTGTTGCGAACCGTTCGCACGCTCAGGCCCAGCATCTCGGCCGCGCGCGTCCGGTTGCCTTCCACTAACTCCAGCGTTCGCTCCAGGTGCGACCGTTCGAGATCGTCCATCTTCACCGGTCCGCTCCCCGGGGCCGCCGCCGCGGTCCGAAACCCAGCCACCACTGCCATCCCACTCGAGCCCGCAGACCGCACCGGCCGCTGCTCGCCATCAAACGCCGCCGCCGTCAACTCCGCACCCGGGTACAGCGACAACACGCGCTGCATAAAGTTCGCCAGCTCCCGCACATTGCCCGGCCAGCCATACCGCCCCAGCCGCTCCACGAAGTCCGACCGCAGCCGCACCGGCGCTCGCCCATGCCGCTCCGCAAACGCTTGCGCAAAGTGCTCCGCAAGCAGCGGAACATCGTCCATCCGCTCCCGCAGCGGCGGCAGCGACAACGGAATCACGTTCAGCCGGTAGAACAGATCGCTGCGAAACAGACCGCGATCCACCACACCCTGCAACTGCACATTGGTCGTCGCAATTACCCGGATGTCCACCCTCTGCGACCTCGTCTCGCCCAGCCGCTCCACCATCCGCTCCTGCAGGGCACGTAACAGCTTCGGTTGCAGATTCAGCGGCATGTCCCCAATCTCGTCCAGCAGCAGCGTCCCTCCGTTCGCCATCTCGAACCGCCCCGCTTTGGCCGCCGTCGCTCCCGTGAACGCTCCGCGCGCGTGCCCAAACAACTCGCTTTCCAGCAACGACTCCGGCAGCGCCGCGCAGTTGATCGCCACAAACGGCCCGGCCCGCCGAGCGCTCGCCTCATGGATCATCCGTGCCAGCAGCTCCTTTCCGGTGCCGCTCTCCGCCTCCACCAGCACATCCGCATCCGTCGCCGCCGCCGCCTGCGCCCGCCCCAGCGAGGCCTGCAGCACCCGCGAGTGCCCGATAATGCCGGCCCGGCCCACGACGCCACCGCCGCGCCCGTGCCCCTCCAGCCCGGCACTTCCCTGAGCCGGATCCCGCAAACCCGCCCCTCGCTCGCCCATCACCTTCGCCGCCAGCGCCCGCAGCCGATCAAACGACGCCGGCTTCGCCAGGTAGTCCACCGCGCCTCCGCGCATCGCCTCCACCGCCTCCGGAACACTCCCAAACGCCGTCAGAAACAGAAACGCCGCCGGCCGCTCGGTCGCCTGCACCGCCCGCAGCACCGCAAACCCGTCGCCATCCTCCATCCGCACATCGCACACCACCAGGTCAAATGCCGCCCGGTCCAGCTTGCGCGTTGCCTCGGCGACACCGCCGGCCGTCTCCGCCCGCCAGCCTTCCCGCGCGAAGTGCGCGCCCAGCGCCACCCGGATCCCCGGTTCGTCATCCACCACCAACACCGCCGCCGCCGTCGTCGTCGTTTGCATCACATCGCTCCCATCGCCGCCGGAAACTCCAGCGTGAACACACTGCCCTGCCCTGCTTCACTCTCCGCCGCAATCCGTCCGCCCATCTGCCGCATCAGGCGGCCACACACCGCCAAACCCAGCCCGGACGTCGATCCCGACCCGGAAAACCGCTGGTGAAACAGTTGCGGCAAAAACTCCGCCGGCATCCCGCACCCGGTGTCCCGCACCGACACCCGCACCCCGCCCGCCAGCCGCTCCGCATGGAGCACCACCTCACCGCCCGCAGCCGTGTGCTTCAGTGCATTTGTCACCAGATTCAGCACAATCTGCCCCACCGCGCTGCGGTTCGCGCGCACCGCCGGCAACGCCCCCGCACCCTCCTCCATCCGCACCGCAACCCCCGCCTGCAATGCCTGCGGCTCCAGGAACTCAACCGCCAGCGCCAACTCCCGGCGGAGCTCCACCCGTTCCATCGCCGGCGGCACGCCGCCATGCATCGCCAGCACATTGTTTACCGTTCCGGCCAGTGCACGAATCCCTGCCCGCATCGGCGAAATCCAGTCTCCCGACCGCTCCGGGCAGTCCTCCATCAGCTCCGCAAACAGCTCCATGCTCGCCAGCGGATTGCGAATTTCATGCGCCAGCACCGCCGAAACCTCCGCCAGCGCCACCGCCGACCGCGCCCCGTCCCGCTCCGCCTCCATCCGCCGCCGCGCCGAAACATCTCGCAGGATCACCACCGCGCGTCGAGCGTCGTTCTCGTCAAACGTGTCATCCAAAACTCGCCGCCGCACCGCCAGCCAGCGCTCCCCCGCCGGCCCGCGCAGCGCCAGCTCCTGCTCCAAGCCGTCTTCCGCCGCGCCGACTACCGCATCCACGCCCAGGTCGATTCCCCGCTCCGACCGCACCTCCCGAATCGACCGCATCCGCTCCGGCTCCATCAGCAGCAACCGCGCCGCCTCCGGGTTCCCCATGCGGATCTCGCCCTCCCCGTCCACCACCAGCACGCCGCACGGCATCGCATCCAGAATCTGCTCGAGGAATTCCCGCATCGCGCGATTTTCCTGAAGACTCACCCCCAGCGCCAGGTTCCGCTGCTCCAACTCCCGCCCCAGCAGCTGCACCTCGCCCTGCAGCTCCCGGTAGCTCATCTCCAGCCGGGCCGAAGCCGCAATAAATTCCCCAAACGCCTCCCGCAGCAGCGCCGGCGAGCCATCCGCCGCCACGCCGTCTGCTCCAGGCGCCGACTCACTTCCACGCAGCCCCGCCACGCCAGCCTGCAGCAGCGCCGCTGCCGAGCCGCCCTTCCCCTTCATTGGAACTCCATGAGAACTAGGCAACATTCGCCTAGTACCCTAGCAAGCCCCCCGCCAAAGCCGGCGCCCAACCCCGCCGTCCTACCCCATCCGTTGTAGACCCCCAACTGGCCGCTCCCGACCAGCATCAGCCCGCATCCACTCCCGTCGATCCCAAACGCGTCGGACCACCATCTCCCCCAGGGGAAACGCAACCATGGCAGAACAAACCGGCACACCCACGCCCGGCGCCGAGGCGATCTCCCGGGGGGCCGTCCGTGCAAAAAGGGAAGCGCATCGCGGCAATGGGAGCAGCGGCCATGCTCAGCCCACCTAATCTGCTACAGCACCACGTCCTCCGCCCGAATCTCCCCCGCTCCTTCCGCAAACAAACTCGCCCGCTCCAGCACATTGCGCAGCTCCCGCACATTGCCCGGCCAGGGATGCCCCTCGAGCAGCGCCCGCGCCTCCGCGCTCACCGCCATGCCCGGCGCGAACCGTTCGAGAAAGGTCGCCACCAGCGCAGGGAGATCCTCCATCCGCTCCCGCAGCGGCGGCAGCCGAATCGGAAACACCGCCAGCCGGTAGTACAGATCCTCCCGAAACCGGTTCTCCGCCGACATCCGCTTTAGGTCCGCATTTGTCGCCGCGATCACCCGCACATCCACCTTCAACACATCCGTGTCGCCGATCCGCTGCACCTCGCCGCCCTCCAGAAAACGCAGCAGCTTGCTCTGCAGCAGCAGCGGCATCTCGCCGATCTCGTCCAAAAACAGCGTCCCCCCGTGCGCCGCATGGATCCGCCCCATCCGCGACTGCACCGCCCCGGTAAACGCCCCCTTGGTGTACCCAAACAGCTCCGACTCGAGCAGCGCCTCCGGAATCGCCGCGCAGTTGATCACCACGTACGGCTGCTTGTCCCGCGCGCTCACCTGATGGATCCCGCGCGCTACCAGGTCCTTGCCCGTCCCGCTTTCGCCTGTGATCAGCACGCTCGTGTCCCGCTTCGCCACCAACCGCGCCGCGTAGTACACCCGCTGCATCGCCGCCGATCCGCCCACCATCCCCTGCCATCCCCCAGCCGTCGCCCCGCCAACCGGCCGCGCCCCCCCGGTCTGCGGCCCCACGCTCCGTCCCGGCATCTCCGGCCCACTCACCAACCCCGGCAGCGCTGCGCCCCCACCCATCTGCAGCAGCTCCGCCAGCTCGCCCGCCAGCCGCGTCGGCGCGGATCGTGTCGGCACACCACCGTCGCCCGCAGCCTCCCCATACGGCCCATTGAGCGTCAGCAGCTGCAACCCGGGAAACTGCGCCCGCACCAGCTCCTGGAACTCCTCCGGCCGCAGGTCCGGCAGCCGCGTGTCCAGCAAGACGACCTCTGTTTCCGCATCCAGCAGCTTTTCGAGCGCATCGGCTCCGCTTTCCGCCTCCCGCACCGCCCACCGCTCGGCGGAAAGCCGCTCGCAGAGCGTCCGCCGCACCTCAAAGCTGGGGCTCACCAGCAGCACCGCAACCCGCTGCGACCGACCCGGCCGATCCGAAACTGAGCCCGAAGAAAGACTCATACGCGAAGGAAATCCGGCAAGCCGCGTGCGGCGGAAGCGACGCAGCCAAACCGCACGCGCCCGGCCGCAGGCACCCTCCAGGACACCCTACGCTCGGGCAAACTGCACCCTGGCGCACACAGGATGCCCACTGTATGCCACACCACCCCCACCACCCTCGATCAGCGCGCGCGCCACTCGCAGCGTCCACGTTTCCGCAAAAACCACGTCTCGCCCGTCCGCGCAGAACACCACCTCCAGGCCATCGCCGAGCACCCGAACCTCCGTCCGCGGTCCGTCCGCGTCCCCGGCCAGCGCCGCAGCCCTCGCCGGCGCCACATCCCCGTGCAGTACCCCCTCAAAAATCCGATCCAGCGCCTGCTCCACACCCACACCCGCAAACACCCCGCTCGCCATTGTGTCCACGTCCATTCGCAGCACACCGCCCTGCCGCGCGGCTCGCCGTCCCCACATCACCTCCATCCGCCGCAGCATCCCAGCCACCTCCATCTCCTCCGCTTCCGCTTCGCTCGCCTCAATCAACATCCGCAGCGCCCGGTACATCTCGGTCAGCGAGTCCACCTGCCCCGCAACTTCGCCCAGCACCTGCCCGTAGTCCGCGTCCGCTCCACCCTTGCTCGCCAACACCCGCCCCATCTGCAGAATCGTCAGCGGCTGCCCCATCGCATGTACCAGCTCGTGCAGTACCTGTCGCGCCGGACCCCGCAGCGTCAGCTCCGGTTCGTCGCCCCTTACCGCGCCGCCCGTTTCACTCTTCGCCAACGACATACCCCACCCCCCGCACCGTCCGGATCAGCTTCACCTCACCGTCGCGATCCACCTTGTCGCGGATGTACTTCAGGTACACATCCACCACGTTCGTGGTTGGATCAAACGCCACGCCCCACACCTCCTGCATCAGCACGGCCCGCGAAACCGGCGTTCCCGGCTCCCGCATCAGAAACTCCAGCAGCGCAAACTCCCTCGGCGTCAGCTCCACCTTGCGCCCGTTCCGCTCCACCCGGTGCTCCTCGCGATACAGCACCAGGTCCCCGACCTGGGTCGACCGCGGCAGCACCCCCGTATTCCGCCGCAACAGCGCACGCACCCGAGCCAGCAGTTCGTGGTACGAAAATGGCTTCACCAGGCAGTCATCCGCGCCGCTGTCAAACGCCGCCACGGTGTCTTCTGTCCGGCTCCGCGCTGTCAGCACCAGCACCGGCAGCTTGGGAAACCGCGGACGCAACGCACGCAGCACGCTGAACCCATCCATCCCCGGCAGGTTAATGTCCAGGATCAGCAGATCCGTCGTCGGTTGCAGCATTTCCAGCGCCGTCTGTCCATCGTGCGCCAGTTCCGCCTCATACTTTTCCGTTCGCAGCGTCCGGCACAAGAATCGCGACAGCGGCTGGTCGTCTTCCACCACCAAAACCCGCCCGCCCGGCTTCGTCCGAACCTCTCCGTTCGGCGCCCCATCCTCTGCAGACGACACCTCACCCAGACCCGGAAACGCCAACGAACCCTCTGCCGGATGGAGTGTCTCAGCTTGCCGGCGATCGTGATCGTAGCACGCAGCCTCCCCGTTCGCAGCCTCGCGGAATCCGCTCCGCCCTCCCACGGAGGTTGTAGACTGCTCCCCCTTCGCCCGGTATACCGTGGCCGAAGAGGTCGCCGTCCGCCCGCCATGACGTCTGTTAGCTCCTTCCTTTATCGGCTGCCTCGGTTCTCGATCCACTTCCCCGTCGAGTTCGTCCGCGCCCACCACATCACCGTCGGCCTGTGCCAGAACCTCAGCCACACCGGCCTCCTTGCCCGCTTCACCTACCCCCTCCCCGAGGGCTCCACCGGAACCCTGCGCCTCAAACCCGTCGATCGCACCTTCGACCTCCTCGCCACCGTCACGCACGCCGACGGCCTTACCGCCGGTCTCCACTTTCTGTTCACCGACCGCGAGCAGGAGCACGTCATCCGAGCCGTCGTCGAAGCCGTCTCGCACCACGCCGCACCGCCCGCCTCCTAGCTCCGCGGCCAGCGTCGCTCCCCGCCCATCACTCCTCCTTAGCCGCACCCGGCTTCGCCTCCGCCACCCCCCTCGCCGCACCCGGCTTCGCCTCGGCCAATTCCTTCGCCGCACCAGGTTTCTCCTCGGCCGCATCCTCGGTTCCCGCGCCGGCCGGCGCTGGCTGCTCCACCACCGGCGTAGGATCCACAATGATCGTGATCCGCCGGTTCGACGCGTCCATCGGATCTTCCGGCTTGCGCGGCATCTGGTCGGCAAACCCCCGCACCTGCTGTACCTGCCCCGCTCCCAAGCCGTGCGCCTGCAGCAGCCGCCGCGCCGCATTCGCCCGGTCCGCCGACAGCTCCCAGTTGCTGTACCCTTCCGGGCTGCTGTACGGCCGCGCGTCCGTATGTCCCTCAATCGAAACCTTGTTCGGCATCTTGCCCAGCTCCCCCCCGATCAGCGCCAGAAACTGCTCCAGCTCCGGCGTCGGGTGCGCATCGCCCGAATTGAAAAACGTCCCACCTTCCTTTTCCATCAACTCAATCCGCAGACCGTCCGGCGACGCCGAAATTTCCACCTGCTTCTTCAGCTTCTCGAAGTTCGGCAGTTGCCGCGCCGACGCCAGCAGCTTTTCCTTCAACTTCGGCATGTCCGCCTGATTCACATCCACCGAGTGCCCGGTCCCCGCCATGCTGCTGCCCGCGAGCTTCGCCGTCCCGTTTGGATCGTTGAAGTACCCCGCAACCGCCTTTTTCGTCTGCTCATTACTGCTGCTCAGCAGCCACAGCACAATAAACAACGACATCATCGCCGTCACAAAATCCGCGTACGCCACCTTCCACGCACCGCCGTGATGCCCACCCGCCACCACCTTCTTCTTCTTGATCACAATCAGATCGTCCGTATTGTCCGCCATCACCCTCTCCTTTTTCCCGTCAGAACTTCACCCACGCACCGAGCCCCATCGCCCGGTGCGTGCTCGCCAAAATCGCCGCTCCTGCAGCAGTGCTTGCCGTTACGCCGCCGCTTCCACGCCCTTTTCGCGGCAGGCCTTCTCCATCACCGCAAACTTCGGCCGCACATGCTCCGGAATCGCCCGCCGCCCCATCTCCACTGCCAGGATCGGCGACGTTCCCTTGATAAACGCCAGCAGCGCCACTCGCAGCACATGGTAGAAGGCATGCTGTTCCGCCAGCCCCTTGGTCATGTTCGCCGCCACCGGCCCCAGCACCCCGTAGCACAGCAGGATGCCCAAAAACGTCCCCACCAGCGCCGCAGCAACCTTGTGGCCAATCTCTGCCGGCGGCCCGCCCAGCGCACCCATCGTCACCACAATCCCCAGCACTGCCGCCACAATTCCCAACCCCGGCAGCGCATCCGCCACCGAGCTCAGCGCATGTGTCGGCTCCATCGACGTATGGTGGTGCACCTCCAGGTCCAGCTCCATCATCTGGTCCACGTCAAACGCCTTCACGCCGCCCGTCACCGCCATCCGCATCGTGTCGCACACAAACGCCGACACATGGTGATCCTTCAAGAACGCCGGATACTTCGAAAAAATCGGGCTCTTGTCCGGCTCCTCAATGTCCGCTTCGATCGCAATCATTCCCTCCTTGCGCGCCTTGCTGAACAGATCAAACAGCATCTTCAGCGACTCGACATACCGCTTCTCCGGCACACCGCCGCCCTTCAGCACGCCCAGCACTCCCGCAATGACACCCTTGATCACGTGCATCGGATTCGCCACCAGCAGCGTCCCAACCGCCGCCCCCACAATCGTCAGAAACTCCGCCGGCTGGATCAGCACGGGCAGTTTTCCGTGCTCCATCAAGAACCCACCAATGACCGAGCCAAGCACCACCACGATGCCAATGATCGAAAACATAACTCTCCTCGCCCGAGCGCCCCGGTTTGCTGTCCCCGCTGGCCTCACACCTCTTATCGGCAGAAAAGCGAAAACCTTTAGCCCCCCCCCCAAGTGATTTTTCCAGATCCCCCGAAAACACCTGATGCCTACCCTCTGCCGGCACCATCGCCGTTGCCTCTGCATTGCCGTTGCCCTTGCCCTTGCCCTTGCCCTTGCCTTTGCGGTTGCTTGTTCCACCGTCGTCATCCTGAGCAAAGCGAAGGACCCCCGCATTGGCCGTTGCCGTTCCTGTTGCTCTTTGCCGTCACAGTCGCCGTCGCGCCACCTTTCCTCAAGCCTCCAGACCGCCCAAACACCTCCTCCCGTACCACTCCACCACCCACTCGTTCCAAATCGGAACTCCCCACCCAAAAAAACGCCACCCGGCCCAAACTCCTCTTCACCCAACTCCGCACCCGAGCTACCCTACTCGCCAGAGCCGTATGTCCCTCCCCGCCATCAGCGTCGTCGTCCCCGCCTACAACCGCCCCGACCTCCTCCGCGAGACCGTCGCCACGATCCTCGCCCAGACCCTCCCCCCCGCCGAAATCATCCTCGTCGACGACGGCTCCCCCAACCCGCTTCCCGCAGACCTACAGGACCTCGGCCCCACCGTACGCCTCCTCCGCCAGCCCAACGCCGGCATCACCGCCGCCCGCAACACCGGCGTCCTCCATGCCACCTCCCCCTGGATCGCCTTTTGCGACCACGACGACCTATGGCGCCCCGATAAACTCGAGCAGCAGCTCCGCCTCCACCTCACCTACCCCGACCTCCTCTACTCCTTCACCGACTTCCGCATCGTCGCCGACAACACCTGGTCCCCCCAAACCAAGTTCAGCACCCTGCCGCCAGACTTCTTCACCCCCGCCGACCCCCACCCCACCCCCTCCGGCGACCTCATCCTCCGCCGTTCCCTCCACAACAGCATCCTCCATCGCCAGCCCATCTGGCCTTCCTCCGTCCTCCTCTCCCGCGCCTTCTTCGACCGCATCGGCGGCTTCCGCCCCGAGCTCGGCCGCAACGTCTCCGAAGACCTCGAGTTCACCCTCCGCTGCCTCCGCCAACCTCCCACCGGCGTTCTCCTCCAGCCCCTCGTCGGCGTCCGGAAACACCCCGGCAACACCTCCCGCGACCACGCCCTCGCCACCCTCCATCAGGTCGAAATTCTCGAGCACGTTCTCGCCCACCACAACCTCCCTCCCGAAACCCGCGCGGCCATCCAGGAGGGCATCCACCGCCGCCTCCTTCTCCGGGCCCAGACTGCCTTTGCCGATCGTCAGTTCCGACTCCATCGCCAGCTGCTCCGCGAAGTCCCCGCCCGCTCGCTCTCCCCCAAAGATCACGTCAGGCAGGCCATCGCATTCCTCCCCCAGCCGCTCGCGCTTCGCCTCTCCAACCTGCTCCTCCGCTCCGAGCGCGACCAGATTCGGTTCGCGGCATGAGGCCGTCGTGCGTCCGGCCCTGCAACCGACCGAAAGGCACCAAAGTTACCCTTGCGTCTGGCGGGAAACCGAATAACCTTATCCGCACATGCGGAGCCCTGTCAGCGTCGTTATTCCGTCCTTCAACCGACCGGAATTTCTGCGCGAGACCGTTCAGTCCATCCTCGACCAGACTCAACCGCCCGCGGAAATCCTGGTCATCGACGACGGATCGACCGCGGATCCCGCACCCGCACTCCACCATCTCGGCCCCACCGTCCACCTCCACCGCCAGCCCAATCTCGGCATCTGCGTCGCCCGCAACACCGGCGTGCGCCTGTCCACCTCCCCCTGGATCGCCTTCTGCGACAACGACGACCTGTGGCGCCCCGACAAGCTCGAGCAGCAGATGCGCCTACACGCCGCCCACCCCGACGTCCTCTACTCCTTCACCAACTTCCGCCTCATCCGCGACGATCTCTGGGCCGAGGAAACCAAGTTCGACCGCCTCCCGCCAAACTTCTTCGCCGACGCCCTCACCACCCCCGCCGGCGACCGCATCCTCCGTCACTCGCTCGTGGAGGCCCTTCTCTCCTCGCAACCCATCTTCCCCTCCACCGTTCTCATCGCCCGCACCCTGTTCGACCGCATCGGCGGCTTCCGCGATGAGCTCGGCCGCACTCCGTCCGAAGATCTCGAGTTCACCCTCCGTTGCGTCCGCCAGCCGCCGGTCGGCGTCCTCACCCAACCGCTCGTCGGCATCCGCAAACACGCCGGCAACCACTCCCTCGACATCCCCCGCCAGCTGGCCGGCGAGATCGCCATCCTTCGCCTGGCCCTCGATCACCATGCCCTGCCCGACACCACCCGCACCCTGATCCAGCAATCGGTCATCCACCGCTCCCTGCTCGGCGCGAACGCCGCCTTCAGCCATCGCCGCTTCGACCTCGCTCAGCAGTTCCTCGCAAACGTCCCCCGCCACCAGCTTCCCCCACGCCTCCGCCTCAAGCAAGCCATCGCCCACCTCCCCAACCCACTCGCCACCCGCCTCACCACCTTCCTCGCCAAACCCACCTGACCGCACACACGCGGGGCCGCTCTCTCAGGTCTTCTCCCCTACCTCCCTGGCTCACCACCGCCATCCTTGCGCGAAGCAAACGACCCCCGCGTTTGCCGTTGCCCTTGCACCTGCAGCCACCTTCGCCAGGGTGCCCCATCCATGACGCTCGCGGCGTGGGTGGGACGTCCACCGCCTGTCCCCCGCCGCTCGCCCGCCATCTACCGCCCCGCGGCCACCTCCGCCTCCTGCCGCCGCAACTCCCGCTCAAACACCCCCTTCCGCTTCGCCACCGCCGCCCGATACCCCGCCGGATCCACCCAAACCTCCTTCGCCCCCGCCCGAGCTCGCGCCAGCTTCTCCACCATCCCGAAGTAGCTCCCGTGCGCCCCCAGGAAGATATCGCACGGCAACCCCTCCAACACCCGAAACCCCAGCGCAAAATCCTCCGCAATCCCCGGGTAGGTCGTCGGTAGCCGCTGCCCACCCGGCCCCCGCAGCCCCGCCACCAGCCGCATCTCGCTCAGCACACTCCAGCTCCCGACGATCACGGCATCCCGCATCACGCCCCCGTCGGCCACCCGCATCGTCCACGTCGTGCACCCCGGCGTATGCCCGGGCGTCTTGTGCGCTACCAGCACCGTCCCACCCATCCGAACCTCGTCCCCGTCATGCAGCACCCGATCCACCTTCACCGGCGGGTAGTGCGTCCCCCCACGCCCATACAGCGGATCCGCCGCGCCCCCCGTCTCCACCGTCCGCACATCCGCGTCCATCACGTCGTACTTTGCCCCCGTCAGCCGTACCACCGCCGTACTCCCCGCCGCATGGTCGAAATGCGCATGGCTGATCAACAACACCTTCACGTCCGTAAAACGAAACCCCAGCCGCTCCACACTTCGCTTAATCTGCGGCACCGACTGCTCCAGGTTCGAATCGATCAGCACATTCCCCGCCGGCGTCACCACCAGGTAGCTCGCCAGCTCCCGGCTGCCCACGTAGTACAGATTGCCCGCAATCCGAAACGGCGCCACCTCCTCCGTCCACGTCGGATCCACCGCCGCCCACCCTACGCCCGCACACCCGACCAAGACCCACAGCACCCCGACCCACGCCGCCAACCCCCGCATCCCTCGGCCCATCCGCCCGCCCTCCCATCCCAACATCTGCTTCACAATTCTGCTCCCAAACTCCACCCCGCAAACACACCTCCCTCCTGCACACCCAGGAATCCCGTCTAACCCCTCCATGCCCGATCCCGCCCACCCGCCAGACCAGTCTGACAAGGACCCCGCGCCGCAAGCCCCCGCGCAACCAAGCCAAGCCCAGCAAGCGCAAACCCGCATCACCCTTACCCCCTACGCCTCCGCCCTCCCACTCGCCTCCTTCGCCTTCGGCACCGGCAACGTCCTTTACGCCGCTTTCCTCTTCGGCTGGATCCCGGCCTCTGAATCCCTCCTGCTCGCCCTCATGCTGCTCGCGTTCGTCGCCCCGCTCGAGCTCCTCCCCTCCATCATGGCCTTCCTCTCCCGCGATGCCGGCGGCGCCACCGCCTTCGCCATCTTCGGCGCCTCCTGGATCGTCCAGGGCCTCCAGCTCCTCGTCTTCGGCCCACCCACCCACGCCAGCCCCACCACCGGCCTCTTCCTCGCCTGCCTCGCCCTCGCCCTCGCCGTCCTCGCCGGCATCACCTTCCCCGGCAAACCGCTTCTTGGCGGCCTCCTCGTCGTCGCCGTCGGCCGCTCCGTCACCGCCGCCATCACCGACTTCAAACCCTCCCTCGGCGCCTCCGCCCACCTCAATGCCATCACCGCCTCGCTCGGCCTCCTCCTCGCCGCCCTCGCCTTCTACGCCGCGGTCGCCTTCCTCGAAGAAGACGTCACCGGCCGCCTCTCCCCCCTCACCTTCCGCACCGGCGCCGCCAAAGCCGCCATGGAGGGCAAACTCGAAGACCAACTCTCCGCACTCACCCGCGAAGCCGGCGTCCGCAAACAGCTCTAGCCCCGGGGACAAGTCACCGCCGCCCAGCGTACCTCCGCCATCGCCCCCCGCCCACTTCACCGTCGCCCGCTCCGACCCCGGCACCGGCTCCGGCTCGCTCGAAGTCAACGTCGGCATGGGCACCGTCGACCTCCGCGAGTAACCCACCCCCTTGCCTCCCCACCCCACCCCAAGTACCCTCAACCCACACCCCATGCGCATACCCCCCCTCCTGGCCGCCTCCGTCCTCGTCACCTCCGCTGCGTTCACCCCCGCCCAAACCCCCGCCACCGACCACCTCCCCCCCGACGACCGCCAACTCGCCCACGACCTCCTCAAGCAGCTCGTCGAAACCAACACCACAGATTCCGTCGGCAGCGTCACCGCCGCTGCCCAGGCCATGCAACAACGCCTCCTCGAAGCCGGCTTCCCTGCCGCCGACCTCCATCTCCTCGGCCCCGACACCCCCGCCCAAAACAAGGGCCGTAAAGACAACCTCGTCGTCCGCTATCCCGGCCGCCCCGGATCCACCTTGAAACCCATCCTCCTCATCGGCCACCTCGACGTTGTCGAAGCCAAGCCCGCCGACTGGACCACCGACCCCTTTCACCTCACCGAAAAAGACGGCTACCTCTACGGTCGCGGCATCCAGGACATGAAAGACTCCGACGCCGCCCTCGTCGACGCCTTCCTCCGCCTCCACGCCGAACACTTCGTGCCCGACCGCGACCTCATCCTCGCCCTCACCGCCGACGAAGAAGGCGGCAAATCAAACGGCGTCGACTTCCTCCTCGGGCACCACCACGACCTCGTCGATGCCGCCTTCGCCCTCAACCCCGACTCCGGCGGACCCCAGCTGCAGAACGGCCACGCCGTCAACCTCACCCTCGAAGCCACCGAAAAGCTCTACGCCGACTTCCGCCTCACCTCCACCAACCCCGGCGGCCACAGCTCCCTCCCCCGCCCCGACAACGCCATCTACACCATCGCCGACGCCCTCACCCATCTCCAGAACACCCCCTTCCCTCTCGAAACCAACGAAGTCACCCGCGCCTTCTTCCGCAAACAAGCAGACATCGAAGCCACCCTCGGCCACGCCGCCCTCGCCGCCGACATGCGCGCTGTCGCCCTCCCCACCCCGGACCCCGCCGCCGCCGCCCGCCTCTCCGCAGACCCCATCTACAACTCCACCCTCCACACCACCTGCGTCGCCACCATGCTCTCCGGCGGACACGCCCCCAACGCGCTCCCCGGCACCGCCACCGCCAACGTCAACTGCCGCATCCTCCCCGGCCACTCCCAGGAAGAGGTCCGCCAGCAACTCCTCCGCATCTTCGCCGTCACCCCCACACCCGGCTCCACCTTCACCCTCCAGTACGTCTCCGACGCGGGCGACGTCTTCCCCACCGGCTCCGACCGCCGCTCCATGGCCCCCTCCGCCCTATCGCCCGAGCTCCTCCGTCCCCTCGAAGCCGCCACCGCCCAAATCTACCCCGGCATCCCCATCCTCCCCATCATGGAGCCCGGCGCCTCCGACAGCATCTACACCACCGCCGCCGGCATCCCCTCCTTCGGCGTCTCCGGCATGGGCATCGACCGCGACGACGTCCGCGCCCACGGCCGCGACGAACGCATCCGCCTCATCGACTACGACAACGGCGTCCAGTTCCAATACCTCTTCCTCAAAGCCCTCACCACCCCGTAGCCGCCCCGGCCCACAGGAACGTCCGACCCTACTTCGGCAGAATCGTATTCTGCCCCGCAGGCACCCGCCGGATTGCCGCCAACGGCAGCTTCAGGTGAGCCTGCGCCATCCGGTCCGGCATCCGCGAAATCCACTCGTTCACCGAGATGCTCTGGTACTCCGGCGCCTTGAACATCTCGAGGAAAATCACATCCTCCGTGCCCGTATTCTCGATGTAGTGCCCCGCCATCTTCGGCACATACCCCACATCCCCCGCATTGAAGTCCGCCGTCCGCGCCTTCGCCCCCGTCAAGGCAATCGTCATGCGCCCCGTGCCCTGGATCCAGTACTGCCACTCACTCGCATTCGGATGCCAGTGCAGCTCCCGAATCGCCCCCGGCTTCAACGTCACAATCGCCGCCGCGATCCCCTTCGACACCAGAAAATTCGTCGAATCCACCACCCGCGCCGCACCCCCCGCCGTCTGGTGCTGCGGCGGCATCGTCGTCGCCCCGTGGAACGTGTACTTCGTCTTCGTCTCCAGGTTCGCCCCCAGAAACCGCCTATCCGCCTCCAGCGGCCCCGGCAGTTCCGCCGGAAAAATGTATAGCTCCTCGGCCGGCAGCTGGTCCCACTCCGCTCGCGTCCATCCCATATTTTTCTCGATCACCTCCGGCGGCGTATGCGCCAGCAGCTCCGAGATCAGAAATGTGTCATCCTCCGAGAAATCTCCCTGGTCAAACACCAGCAGAAACTCACACCCCTCGCCCTCCAGCCCCTGGATCGAGTGCGGCAGGCCCGCCGGAAAATACCACAGGTCACCCTTCGCAATGTCGTCCACAAACATCTTGCCGTCCGCCTGCATCAGCGTCACGCGCGCCTTACCCGCCAGCATAATGGCCCACTCGTCCGCCAGATGCCAGTGCAGCTCCCGGAACGACCCCGCCGTCAGCCGCATATTCACGCCGGCCAGTTCCTTCGACTGCGCAATCTCGCGCTCCGTCACCTGGTGCGTCCACCCGCCGCCCTGCATCCGCTTCGCCGTCAGGTCAAACGAATACCAGAACGGCGCCGGATTGCCCTTGTCCGTAAACGGTGGGGTATTCGCATCCGGATTCAGCCCCAGCAGCACCGCGTTCTCCGGCCCCGGATCGCTCGCACTGTCGCCCGTCCGCCCGGCCTCCGCCTCCTTGCGACTCTGCGCCGCCGCACCGGTCGCCGACATCAGCGTCGCCCCGGCCATCGCCGCGCTCCCGACAAACGCCCGCCGCGTCACAGCCTCCACCTTGCCCTCACCCACTTCCCCACCCGCACGGTCATCCCGCTCCAGCATCATCTCCTCCGTTTCACGCGGAAACGACTCATTCTCCCCATTTGACATGCCGCTTCCCTCGCCGTGCCCAGCGCCCTGTCACCATCAAGACGCGCCGGCACCGTGTTTAAGTCCGTAGGACTCAACATCCCCCCGCCGAGTTTCCCCACCACCCATCTCCACCACACCGCCGAGGCCGCCCAGCGCCTATCTCCACCAACACCACCAAGGCCGCCCAGCGCCACGAAGAATCACCCACCGCCCATCCACAGTCACCCCAGAAGGGGCACGGCTTCAGCCGTGCCATTCCAACCCCCAAACCACCCCGGC
>CAXTEU010000002.1:0-87843 GCA_964243475.1 uncultured Acidobacteriaceae bacterium
GATCGGAGGTGCCGCGTGAAGGCTGGGTGCGATGTCACAGTCCAAATGCCGCAAAGCCCCGCGGTGACCAGCACACCGGGACCGTTGTAGTCGGTTTCGAACAAAGGCTTTGTTTCTGGGCGGGGCTGAGCCGAACTTTTTTCCGTTTTTTCGTCGCTCATATCCTGCCCTTGGGGACCGCGGACGGTATTCCCCGTGCATGGACACGCGCAAGTCGTCCACCTGGGAGGACCACCATGGACCTGATCGGCCGCCTAAGAGAGCGCAGCAGCTTTCTCACCACAAAGGAAGTCATGGATGGATCGCAGTGAGGCTGATCGATATCTCGCGTTACTGACGACCCAGGTTGAGTGGCTGATCAAGACGGGCCAAGTAGTCCCAATCAGGATCCGGGGCGAGGAGCGCTTTGACCGGCGCGACCTTGACCTATTGATCGAAACCTACAAACAAACAGCAATGAGGAGGAACGGGAGATGCTAACCAGCGGCAAGTCAAAGTGACGAACGGAAGTGGGACCGTCCTGCTGCCATGCAGCTGCGGGTGCGGAGAGGAGTTCAGACGTCCAAAATGCGACATAAGCCCCAGCGGGCTCCACTATGTTTCCAAAGAGCATGCCGGTCGGCACAAGACCCAAGTCTATCTCGAGGATATGTGCGGACCGATGCTCGGCGTCATGCGTGAATACCTCAACGGTTTCGCGGGGCAGCATTACAAAAACCTGACCCTATTCGGACCGCCATCGGTCATTTTTATGCTGTTTCTAAACGAGAAAGGAATCAACGATCTTGAGCTTGTCGGACCGAAACGTATAACCGAGTTCCTTAGCTGGGCCGACGAGGTGGGCTATGCCAATGCAGCTCACGATATATCGATATTGAAGATCTTCTTCCATTGGGCGATCCGCCACGGACATCGCCGGTCGGCTTGTCCTGTATACCCTAAGTTCCATGGCAAGAAACGTCCTGAGTACCTTCCAAGGCCGTGTAGCAAAGTGGAATTGTCCGTCATCTGGCAATTCGCCAACGAGCGTGACAGCGCAAAAGTGCGCGTCGCCCTCTCGATTGGCCAGCAGTCCGGATTGCGCTTGGGCGAATCTGTAATCTGCGCCTCGGAGGCGTGGAAATCGAGAGATCGCGACTATTTGTTAGGTTGCCCGACAAAACCGACACCGAGCGTTGGGCCAGATCTACGGATTTCATGGGCGGTACATCGCTGAATGGCTAGACGAACGGAGCTAACCTGTGATCACGATCATCTTTTGCACAACCGACTCGGTGATCCTCAGCGTCCTGCCACCCTGCACGCTGAGTTCTGCCGCACCTTCTGCAAGATCTTCGACGGTAAGATTCTGCACGATGCGGGCCTAGACCGACCATCGGGCAACGCTGTGCGAGTTCGACCCTGCTTCTCGACCGTGCACGGGTTGGCCGAGTCATGGGCCGGACGGCAGCAGAAACTACGTCCGGACCACGCACACGCTCAAGAGCGCGGGCGTGGTCTCGCAGAAAGAGGCGGAGACAGCGTCAGGGAGGCGGGTGTGAGTGGGCCTCGACGGGTCAGTGCAATCTAGCCGTCGCTGGCCGAAGTGCTGGGCGGCCAGGGGAGTCGATGTAGGTGTTTACATGCTCATGGCCGTCGGCGTGGCGATCAGGGACGCACGACTGCAATTCGTACAGGAGTGTCCAAGGTATACCCCAGACCGGCCCGTCAGCGGGGTACAGGTTTCCAATCATGGTCGGGCTACGAAGGTGTGACTGCCGTCCAACGTTCCCCGATAAAGGCGAAAAGGGCAAGAGCTAGCCGGGCATGGACGCCCGACCGGATAAGATGGTGACGCTTGAATTCGTCGCCGACGTTTGCCGTCTCTGCGGTGCACTGCTGAGTAAAGGCCGCTTCGAGCTCCCCGAAATTTTTCGGAGACATTGTTGGAACGGTGTCTTCGAAGCCCCTCCTTGGACCACCAAAGCACATCATGTCGTGATGCGGCCTCTGGAGCAGGCCGAAGACGCGATCCTCGCCCACGAGCCAGGCGAGGGTGGGCAGATCGTGGAACAGAGAGTTGAAGCCGACCAATTCGTCCGCTCGGGACAGCACCTGGAGGAGATGCTCGGGGTCAGAGACGTTCCAAACCTCGTCAGTGTCCGCGTCCACAACGGTCGCTGCGTGAAACTGAATCGGCTTGCCCCAATAGTGCTTGAGCACAAGCATGCCGTCTTCGAAGCTGTTTCGGATCGGGGCTAGCCGGAGGTGGACATCGCACTCGAGATCAAAGCCCAGCCGCTTCACTACGATGCTCCCCGCAAGCTTTGGCATACCAAGAAAAGATCACTGAAAGCTGCATCTAAGTTTCGAAAATCGAGGCGAAGTAAAGGAAAGATTCCACGTCATACAGGCCTTGCTAAGACAGCATGCTTACTGCGTCCAGCACGAGAAATTTATACGTGAGACTTTAGTCAGGAGGGCGGGACGAGACAAGGCAGAACATAGATCAACCTGACCGCATTCTACCTGGGAAGCCCCTCTATACCTGCGCGCTTTTCAGTTTCGGGCTAAGTGTGAAACCTGCTGCTATTTGAAAAACGAAGATGAGTAAAATCCCGTCTGAGGTGAGCGGGGCGTAGGCAGGACAGTGCTCAATGTCAGAACGACGGATCGTCTAGAAAGAGGGCTGTCTGACCCACCTCGATCGGTCTCCACTTAGCCCACGGAGGCTCTATGAGCCACGGTCCTAGTGGGGGCTTCGGTTTTCGCTACTTCGGAAAGATCCCGTTCGAGAAGCATGCCGAAGCCCTTCATCCCCGCCCTCAAGCCGCGCTGTCGATGAGATCGTGAACACTCGTGCCATTGAACTCGCCCCATTGTCAAGACGCTGGACGTCTGGTTCACCATCTGCTTTGCCCTACCTCGCCCCAACGGTACTCTCCAGCATGATTGCCCGACCCGGCTTAGCCGATTCGCCGGCAGGACAGCAAGTCGTCAAGAGGTGCGGCGCGACCCCGGAAGGTCGATCAGCCACCGTGAGCAGAGCAAAGTCCGAGGCTTCATGGTGCGGTGGTGAAGCCGCTCAAGGACGAGATGTCGCGCCCCTTCCGCGAGCTGGTCGAGACGCACCTGCCTATCGGTTCCGTTGTGGACCTCCGGGCGGCGGGGGTGGCCCACAAAACTACGGTGCTTCCGTCGCAACCCAAACTGTTTGATCCGTGGTGTTGGCGACGTTCACCGTCACGAACAGCGGATCGGGGGCCTCGGTCTGTACCGAGGGAACAACGAGAAGCAAATTGCGGTTTTGCGCTGGCCATAGAGCGTTCCCGGCACCGAAGTGGAGCCCGGAGCCCAGGGCAGGGTCGCCGGGAGCGAGAGGAGGCAGACCATGAGGTAAGTTCCGCTTTGGAAAGAGATCATGGCGCGTTATGGACCCACCGTGATCTGGATCGGAGCTGACTTGACGTCCATCTTTTGTACCTCGTCGTAACGAGAGACCGCAACGGTGTACGTCCCGGGCTTGGGAAAATCGTACAGCTTCGACAGGTCCATGCTGACGGTGTAGCTCTTCCCCGGGGGGAAATCGAACGGCACCTTCGTCCCAGTGTCTGATTGCGGAGGATCGTCGGGATCGGGTTGACCCCGAAGCCAGCGGTGCATCGCTGTGCGGTGCAGTTCAGAACCGGATAGCGTCACGGAAACCCGAAAAAGGTGATATTCGGGACCAGAGAACAAGGGAATGGAATTTGGCGTGGTGTTGGTAAGGGTGACGTTGACCAGGAGTGGCGAACCCAGCTTGAGTGGACCTGCCGCCGCAACCGAAAGGCTGAAGTGGGCGGTCGACAAGGAGTTCTGTCCCGTCGCCGCCGGCTGCGCAGGCGAGAATCGTGCGAAGGGCAGGGCGAGGGATGCGAAAAGGGTCCAGACTGCGATTTTCATTTAACCATTCCAAGGGGATTCACAATGTTGGTCCAATCTGGAAAGCCAGAGTTCTGTGCGGGCTGAAGCGCCTGAGCGCCGCATTGACGAATCCAATCCGTTCCGTTGTTCTGGGACACTAGACTAGGGTGTTCATCGCACATCCGGCCCAGCTCCACTGCACCGATCCAACGGGGATCGGTATCGACGTGCAGGTAATTGCTGTTTGGACGTTCCCTGCAGCGGCGTCCTGGGCGGGCGGGCAATTTGGGTTACCCAAAGCAGGGTCCCACATGAGGTACATCGTTGCAACAAAGGTTTGCGCTCCCTCCCCGTAGATCACCGGTAGACTGATTTTGGGCGTGTCGTTGGTGCCGGTCGGGTTGGAGGCCCCATACGGATAGGTACCGTCCAGGCCGGTTGCTGACGCCTGGGAGCACAGGTGCGTTGCCGGCTGAATCACCCGTAACAGTCGGATCGACCAAAGCCATACAGCTCAGGCTGTGTCTGTGTGCGTTCTCAAACGCTCCATGGCATTCGTTGCTAAGCGAGATGCTGTGGACGAGCAACCGAGCAGCACGACGGTCAGAACCGCCGCTTCTGGAAGGCCACGTTCAATCCTCATGTTCCCTGCAATCGTGTTTGCAGAGGGCGAGTAGTGGCGCACCAATCGAGCCCTTTACGGTGGGGTTGAACGTAGCCTCGGATCCGCACTCCAAGCAGCACAGGGAATGGTGGTCCTCACGGTACGCCTTTCGGCATACGTCGAGGGTAGCTTTTTGTCATTGACGAAAGCTCCGGGGTAGCTCGTCGTTTCTGAAGCGTTCATTGTGGCTCCGTCGGCCGTCTTCAACCTGCTCTCCCTATCATGCGCCTGTGTCTCGGTTCATTAGTCGATTAATTTAAGGGCCGGTTCTTGCGTCTTTCTTCTCGTCATCTGATCTCTGCATTGAGTACCCTGTCGGGGATCTCCGTTACTTCTTCTTCAAAGCAAGGCGGCGCTCTTGTTCTTCTGCGAGGATGTCGGTCGGCAGGGTCTTCAAAGTCATCTCCCAATCTGTGGCCGGTGCAGCTTGCTTCTTGGCAGGCAGTTGTCTCCATGGGGTATTCCCTAGTGATGCGTCACAGGCCCGTGGAAACGCGCGTAACAGAAGCCGCTATTCTGCCTTACGATACCTGTAATGGCGCGGGTCAAAGAACCTATTGTCGCCAAAAAGGTCTCCAGGGCTTCGAAGGGCCAGTGGGTAGGGTATATCCGCGTTAGCACGCTTGATCAGTGGGAAGACCGGCAGCTCGAAGGACTCGAGCTTGACCGACGCTTCGTGGATCACGTTCCTGGAAAGGACGTGAAGCGCCCGCAGCTCACCGCTCTGCTCTCGTTCGTTCGTTCGTTCGAGAACGCGACACTGTTGTCTGCCACTCTATGGATCGGCTGGGCCGAAACCTGGATACGCCGATATAGAGCAGGGACTCCGCGGACAGAGCATCCGGACGCCCGGCAATCGGAGATCACGCCGCACGTACAAACCCTGTCTCGAAGTCCGGGTCCAGGCGAACCTAGTTCCATTCCCGTCCTTTTGCCCGGTGAGCCGTCGAGCAGACCAGGTTTCCCTCCGTCTCGCTACTTTCGCACGCCGAAAGAGCATTCAGAACCTGTCCGGCCCCATGCTGCTGGACGAACAGTACGATCGGCCGGAGATGCTCGCCCCTGGGTCTTACGCTGACCTTAAGGAGCTCCTCCATTCAAAAGCCGAAGAGCTCGGGCGATACGGCCGGCTGACCCAGATCTATGACACACAGGAGCGGATCGGCCGGATTCCCTTGTGCGCGAACTACCATATTTGCAGTACCAGCGAACACAGAGCAGAATGATTGAACAGGAATCGTTGGTTTCTGGACACGCGTGAATCTGGCGGCTTTCTGCTGATCTGTTTTCTTGCATTTGCAGCAGAGCTATGGAGGGTGATTTTGATGCAACGCCGCAATCTCATTAAGCTCTCCCCGCTTGCGGTCGCCTCCGCTGTTGGTCATGTGGCTCTTGCCCAAACCTCGACGCCCGGTGCTGGTTCCGACAGCACCGGGTTCTTCAACGTTCGAAACTACGGCGCCACGGGCGACGGCAAGACCGTCGACACGCCGGCGATTAACAAGGCTATTGAAGCCGTTGCCGCGGCTGGTGGTGGAACGCTGTTCTTTCCTGCCGGAACGTATCTCTGCTTCACAATTCACCTTCGGAGCCATGTTGATCTTTCGCTCACGCGTGGCTGCACCATCCTCGCGGCTGACTCGCCTAAACCTGGCGAGGCGACCGGCTATAACGGTGGGGTCTACGATCCGGCCGGACCTCCGCAAGCGTGGGAACAGTACCAGGACTACGGGCATAATCACTGGGCGAACTCACTATTTTATGGTGACAACATCTCTGACTTTTCGATTGTTGGTCCTGGCCTGATCCACGGCAAGGGACTGTCCCACGGAGCCGGTGGAACGCGCGGCGCGTACGCATCGTTTGTCGCCGAGCAGACCGGGGTCGGTAACAAGGCGGTTGCGCTCAAGAACTGCCGCAATGTGCTGCTGCGGGACTTCTCGGTCCTCAAGGGCGGTCATTTTGCGCTGCTGGCCACGGGCGTCGATAATCTTACGCTGGACAACTTGCTCGTCGACACGGACCGTGACGGCTTCGACATCGATTGCTGCCGAAACGTACGCGTTTCTAACTGCACGGTCAATTCGCCGTGGGACGACGCGATCTGTCCGAAGTCGAGCTACGCACTCGGGTACCCGCGTTCAACGGACAACCTAACCATTGCCAATTGCTATGTGACCGGTACCTATGAGCTTGGTAGCGTCATTGACGGCACCTGGAAGAAGTCTCCCGAGACCGAGCGCGTTCCGCACAATGGCCGTATCAAGTGCGGCACGGAATCGAACGGCGGATTTCGGAATATCGCCATTTCGAACTGCGTCTGCGAGGGCTCGAAAGGGATCGCGCTTGAGACCTCGGACGGCGCTCTCGTTGAAGATATCGCTATCTCAAATATCACGCTGCGCGACACGTTCGACGCGCCGTTGTTTCTGCGCCTGAACCGCCGTAACCGCGGACCGAAAGAGACGATGCGGCCTGGAACTCTGCGCCGGGTGCTGATCTCAAATATTGCGAGCTATAACTCGGCTGCCTCGACGTCGTCGATACTGTCGGGCATACCGTCAAACCTTATTCAAGATGTGAAGCTGAACAACTGCTTCTTTGAACATCGAGGCTTGCCAACGCAAGCTGTGTCGGAGTATCAGTCGAAGCCTATGCCCGATTGGCACACCATCGAGGTGCCGGAATTGGAAGACGGATATCCGGAGTTGCAGCGTTTCGGACCGACGCCCACTAGTGGCTTCTTCCTTCGACACCTTAAGAACCTGGAGATGACGCACGTCGAGGTAGCGGCCGCGAACGCCGATCCGCGCCCGGCGTTCTGGCTGGACGATGTCCATCGCGCTGACTTCTTTGCGATCTCCGTACGGCGACCAAACAACGCGACGGAGCCGAACTTCGTCCTGCGGAACGTGACCGACCTGCGCATTTTCTGGTCGCGCGCGGCGAAGGACACCACGTTTGCGACCGTAGCCGCACAGACGATCTGAGCAGGAGTGCCCCGTGCGCCGAGTGACCACCCTGGAGACCACGTGCAACCCACACCCCGTAGTTGCCTGATCCTCAGTACTTGCGCAGCCGGACTTTTTTCGATGTCTTCGCTCGCGTCGGGGCAAGAGGTGAGGGGTGCCGATCTATCCAGCAGCGCGCCTTTGATGAAGGTCCTTCCTCGCTTCGAGGCGCCTTCGGTACCGACGATGAGCGCGGAAGAGACGGAGCCGCCGAAGCTCCGCCCGGGCGCGCCCCAGCCGGACGGGCTCTCGGGCAAAGGGTTGGCGCAGCACCCGATGCTCTACATCGGTGAAGGCTCTAACAAGATGTTTGTCGTGAATCATGGCAGGATCGTGTGGACCTATTCGACCGGTCCGGGCAATGAGTATGACGACGTGTGGATGCTCTCAAACGGCAACATCCTGTTCACGCGAATGGGGTACATCGCTGAGATCACACCAGAGAAAAAGGTGGTCTGGCATTATGTCGCGCCTTCCGGCACGGAGATTCATGCATGTCAGCCTATCGGTCTCGACAAGGTTCTGTTTGTCGTGAACGGCCTGCCCAGGCTAATGCTGGTCAACATCAAAACGCATGCAGTGGAGCTGGAGCACGCGCTGCCGGCGATCAGCGAAACCGATCAAAAGACCGTGCACGCGCAGTTCCGCCGCATCCGGTATACAGCCCAGGGAACCTATCTCACACCGTTCCTGGAGATGAACCGGGTTGTCGAGTACGACAAGAATTTCAAGGAGATCTGGGCCTATGACATCGCAAAACCGTGGGCGGCCATTCGCCTGAAAGATGGCAACACACTCATTACCGACGAGCAAGACGTGACAAGCCGGGAAATCAACCCGAAGAAGGAAACCGTATGGGAGGTCTCGAAAGCGGACATCCCGGACCGATACTGGTACGGCGAATCCCAATCGGTCACCCGTCTGGCGAACGGCAACACGATCATCTGCTCCCGTGGCGGACCAAGTAAGGGACCGCAGCTGGTAGAGATTACTCGAGACAAAAAGGTCGTCTGGGTCCTTGAGGACTGGAAGGACTTCGGCCCGGCGACAGCGGTCCAGGTGCTTGATGAACCTGGCATTCCTGAGCACCCGGGCGACTCCCTGCATTAACGCCAGCTCACTCATTCACAAATTCGCATTGTCCACCAAGGAGCAGCATGACGAGTCTTCCGAACCACTCCACAGATTTAGGTTCGTTCTGCCACAGGATGATCGCTGTCGCGCTGGTCTGCTTTGGACTGCTGCCTTCAGCGTTCGGACAGAAGCAGCTTCAGACTCTGCTCGTGGGCGTGGATCACCGAACGGTCACCAGTCTCGACGGCGACTGGCATTACCTGGTGGATCAGGCACCAGCCCGGGATCTTTACACCAGCACCGGCGCCGTCAACGACCATGGCTACGCCATGAACACGCACCCGAACATCGTGAGCGGACCGCATAACGCGGAGTACGACTTTTCGACCGCTCCTACCCTGAAGGTGCCGGGCGACTGGAATACCCAGGTTTCGCAACTATTCAACTACGAGGGCGTTCTCTGGTACGAGCGAGATTTTGACGCCCAGCCAAAGCCAGGCACTCGGACCTTTCTTCACGTCGGTGCCGCCAATTACCGCTCGCACGTCTGGGTCAATCAGAAGCGGGTCTGCGATCACGAAGGTGGATTTACGCCGTTTGATTGCGAGGTAACCGCGGTTCTTCACCCCGGCTCCAATTTCGTTGTCATTGCCGTTGATGCGACTCGTCTCGTGGACGGTATCCCTTCCGTCGGGTACGACTGGTTCAACTACGGCGGCCTCACGCGCGATGTTTCCCTCGTTACCGTGCCCGAGGATTTCATCGATGACTACGACGTGCACCTGTCGCATGGCTCCGCGTGGCAAGCCGGCAACACAGATCTGACCGGATATGTCCATGTGCTGGATGCCCCGGAAGGAACGCCCGTGACCCTCGACATTCCAGAGGCCGGCGTTCACGCCAGTTTGAAGACCGAAGCCGATGGGCGAGCTCCCTTCAACGTGAAGGCTGCCAAGCTGACCCTGTGGTCTCCAGAGACTCCCAAGCTCTACAAAGTGACCCTCGCTACCGGCTCGGGCGACCAGATGGACAAGATCACCGACGAGATCGGCTTCCGCGACATCCGCGTTGACGGCACCCGCATCCTGCTCAACGGGAAGGCCGTGTTCCTGAACGGCATCAACGTCCATGCGGAGGCTCCCCTTCGCGGCGGCCGCGCCAACAACGACCAGGACGTCGCCACGATCTTCAGCTATCTCAAAGATCTCCACGCCAACTTCGTTCGCCTCTGCCACTATCCGCACGACGAACGCATGACCCGCGCCGCCGACCGAGAGGGCATCATGGTCTGGTCGGAAATTCCCAACTGGCAACGCATCTCGTTCGACAAACCCGAGGTCTACGCTAAGGAGATTGTGGTGTTGAATGAGATGATTCGCCGCGACCGCAATAAGGCCTCCGTAATCCTTTGGTCCATCTCGAACGAGACCGAAAATACTCCGACACGCACCATGTTCCTGACTAACCTAGCCAATGAAGCCCGACGGCTCGACTCCACTCGCCCAATCACTTCCGCTCTTAACTCAGAGCACATTGCTGGCGGCACCGCTACCCTCGACGATCCTTTGACGAACACGCTCGATGTTGTCGGGGTGAATGAATACCTCGGCTGGTACGGCGGTGTTCCCGAAGACGCTGACACGATGCGGTGGATCCTCCCTAGTAAGCCAATTATCGTGAGCGAACTCGGTGCGGAAGCCAAGTTCGGCAATCATGGGCCGGACAGCCAGCGCTGGACCGAGGAGCAGCAGGCGAACCTCTACAGGCATCAGCTGATCATGTTCTCAAAAATTCCTCAGCTTCGCGGCATTACCCCCTGGATTCTCATGGACTTTCGTTCAACCACTCGGAACATTCCCAAGCTCCAGGACGGCTATAACCGCAAAGGCCTGATTTCTGACGATGGACAGAAGAAACAAGCTTTTTCCATCCTTCAAGAAGCGTACAAAGACAACACCGTGGGTAGGCCAGAATAGGTAGCGAACGCTTCCGCAACAATGAGGCTCCGCGCGTCCGACAGATTCATGAAAGAAACCAAAGCGGGCGCACTCGCCGGAGCCTGCACGGCGCTCGTTGCCAACCCACACCGATTGTCGAAGCTATGAACAACGTATGATCCCGTCTTCTGGTCCCTTCTGGTTCGTTACTCTGTTCCTTGCATCCGGAGTGTGTGTCAGTGCGGTCGCGGCGGCACAGGTGGATATCCCGACGCAGCACAATGACAAGGAACGGACCGGGGCAAATCTCCACGAAACGGTGCTGAAACCTTCCAACGTCGACCCCGGTCATTTCGGGATGCTGTTCAAGCATCTCGTCGACGATCAGCTTTACACGCAGCCGCTGGTATTGACCAACGTGCTCGTTGGCGGTGGCTACCACGACGTTGTCTTCGCCACCACCGTCAACAACAGCGTCTATGCCTTCGACGCCAACGACGCGACCGCCACCGAACCGCTGTGGCACGTCAACTTCGGGATTCCCGCCAATCTGCACGATTACGACTTCGGCTGCCTGGACATCAATGGAAACATGGGCATTATCGGCACGCCGGTCGTTGATCCCGCGACCCGTGTCTTGTATGTCGTCGCGCTGACCAAAGCCGGCGGACACTTTGAGCAGCGCCTGCACAAGCTCGATGTGGGGACGGGTGCGGATACGCCAGGGAGCCCCGTAACGATAACAGCACCCGATTTTGACCCATTGCTCCAGAACCAACGACCCGCGCTGGCGCTGGATCACGGCAAGGTGTACGTGGGATATGCATCGCACTGCGATAAGGAGGCGTATCACGGATTTCTGCTCAGCTACGACGCCTCCACTCTCCAGCAACAGGCCGTACTGAATACGTCTCCCGCCGGCGGAGGCGCGAGCATCTGGCAAAGCGGCCAGGCGCCGTCGATCGACGCTGACGGGAACCTGTATCTGGATACGGGCAACGGCAGCTGGAACGGCACAACCCAATTCAGCGAAAGCTTCTTGAAGCTTTCCCCTTCGCTGCGGGTCCTGGACTGGTTTACACCCACCAATCATGTCCAGCTCGACAAAGATGACAACGATCTTGATTCTTCCGGCGCCACCCTCATCCCTAAGACGAACCTTGTGCTGGGTGGCGGGAAGGAAGGCGTGCTCTACCTTCTCAACAGGCAGAACCTCGGCCACCTCGGTGACGGGAACGCGGTGCAGCATTTCGCTGCAACCAGCTCGCATCTGCACAGCGTTGTGTATTGGCGGAGCGCTCGGAACGGCGGCCTCCTTTACATGTGGGGACAGAGGGATAAAGAGCGCGTGTACAGATTTCGCCCAGACAATACGCTCGAAGAGACACCGTTCCAAATGCTGCCGACGGCGAATTACGGCCATCCTGGCGCCATGCTGTCCATCTCGGCCAATGGCGAACGGGATGGAATCCTGTGGGCGGCCATCCATCACGTGGGAGACTCCTGGCACACCTCCCAGCCCGGCATTTTATACGCGTACGACGCAGACGACATCCACAGCGAGCTATGGAATTCGCTCGACTACCCATCGCGTGACGACTGTGGCGAGTACTCCAAGATGGCGCCGCCGACCGTAGCCAATGGCAAGGTTTACCTTTCGAGCTTCGGCACCAAGAACACAGGGACCGGTCAACTCTGCGTGTATGGATTGTTACCGAATGGCGTCGTCCCGGACGCCCCCACACACGTGCGAGCTACCACCCATGCGAAGAATGTCACCATAGAATGGGATCCTGTGGCGGGAGCGGTGACCTACACTCTTGAAAGTACACAGGGAGGCGGTCCGCATATCATTGGCTCCGGCCTGACCAGGCCGACCTTCACCGAACCTGCCGCCGAAAAGGGCGTCACGCAGTATCGCGTGACCGCCGTCAACGGCAACGGGCATGGCGTCCCATCGGCTGCCGCTGAGGTCAGCATCCAGGACGTTCCACAGATGCGGATGATGCACTGAGGCTGGAACAAACGTGTCTAGGCGCCATCTCGATCGGAGCGAAACGCCCTAGCCGTTGTTCAAGTATGCAAGGCATGTCGAGAACCTCGACCTAAACCTTAGGGTTTCGTTACATCGGCCTAAATCTTAGGGTTTCGTTACATCGGCCTAAATCTTAGGCTTAGCTACCACCGCGGAAAGCCTGACCAACAGGACGCCATGCGGCGCCACGAGCGCGTGGATCTCGCGATCGTTGCTTCCGAGAGCCTTCTGTCTCCATAGGTCGCGAGCTAGTTGCCTTCCAGAAATTCCCAGATCTGCCCACGTTGCCTCGACCTCGTGTTCGCTGTCACCTAAGTTGAATAGGCCGACCGCTTTGGATCCGTCCTCTAGGTCTTTGACCCAGACGGACAGTGTTCCCTGCCGAACTACTTCAGTGGCCTGCCGTCCGAGCGGGTCCTGATCGATCGCGATCACTTCGTCATTGGTCAACATACTGAGCGAGAAGTCGTCAAGGGTGGTTAGGTCACCGCCTATGATGAGCGGCGCCGAGAGCAGGCTCCATAAGCTGATTTGTGCGTATTGCTCGTCAGGAGTGAGCGGTGGTGGCATAATCCGGTCGATCTTCACATTTGGAGGCTTCTCATTGAAAGGGATGTACGCGATATGACCGACGAGCAGATCGTCGAGATCGTCCCATCCACCCGGGCCAACCCACCTGGCGTGATCCGTCTGCTTGAAGTCCGCGGCGATGTTATCCCACGACGAATAGAGACCTTTCGGTCCCCAGGCTAGGTCACCGGTTGTCCTCCAGAGCTGTCCACCAACCTGGCGGCCCCAAGCCGAAACGTCACCCTTCCCGTACTGACACAGACTGAACAGAATGTCACGATCCTCTCCTGCCAAAATGGAGCCCATCAAGCGGTACGGTTTTTGTAGCTCTGGCAGCGAGGTATCCTTTGCCTGGTAGGAACACCAGTCATATTTCAGCAGATCGAATCCCCAGTTTGCGAACTGCCTGGCGTCCTGCTGTTCGTGCCGGTAACTCCCCGCGAACTTCCCGCAGGTAAGTGGACCGGGAGAACTGTAGATTCCAGCTTTCATTCCTTTGCTGTGAACGTATGCGGTGAGAGCCTTCATGTCTGGGAATCGCTCGTTGGGTTTGATGTTTTCCTGAGCGTCGCGCGGATGAGCGCTTCCGGGAGATCCGGTCAGCTTCATGGCCCAGCCGTCGTCAAGGTTCAGATAGGAATAGCCGTGGTTGATGAGGCCGGAGGAGACCATTGCGTCCGCTTGCGCCCGAATGTCTCGGTCGCTAGCCTCTGATTGCAGGAAATCCCAGGAACTCCAGCCCATGGGCGGAGTCAGAGCAAGCTGATCCCCGATCACAATGCGGAATTTACGTGTCGAAGTTCCGTCCGCGTTGCTTACCTGAAGAACAACGGTTCTGCTCCCGGGAGATGTGACGGTTCCCGTGATTATTCCTGTAGTGCTGTCGAGCGTGAGACCTGAAGGAAGTGCAGATGCAGAGAAGTGGATCGGCCTCTTCCCGGTTGCGGGAATCCGATACAGAAACGGATGATTTGGACGTGCGCCGTAAATGGCCGATCCATTGATGCTGGGGCGCTCTGATGTTCTATCCGCAACTTGGCCCCCCATGGGACGGAATTGCAAACAGAAGATCACAAGAGCAATCGAAACCGTACTTGCCGCAGCGCTCACTACGAGCTTCATGCAGGAACCTCACCGTGTTCACCTTTACCACGGCACAGTCAAGCATAGTGCAAGTGGACCCCAAGATCGCGGTACATCAATCCGGACCTGCTTATCACGGGTTCAGAGGTGCAGTTCACTTGTGCAGGTACGCTTCTTCTTCAGCGGGGATGGAAAGAGCAATAAGCTATTGAGCAACATTCACGCGGTCCAAGGCGAATGCTGCGGCCTGGAAGTCGCCTATCAGGTTGAGGTCCAGGCCGTGGTGCATCCAGTAGGCTCCGCTCGCTAGCTCCGGGGTGTCCGGGGCAGCCGTTCCGGCCAACATTGTTATGCGATACATTGCAGCCTCATCCAGCCCGCGCAGGTAAATACGAGGAAAGGGGTACAGCTCGCGGCTGGAGTGCAGAAAGGCGAAGGTGACTGCCTGGCGGCCGTCGCGGGCTACGGATTCGGTGACCGACTGCTCGCTGTTGTGCTCCGGCGTGATAAGCCGGTAAAGCGAGCCGCGCTGCACCGTCTCGCGGATGGCCTTGTACTGCGCCACCATTTGCTTAGCCTTGCCGAAGTCTCCCGGCGTCCACTTTGTCAGGTTGGCGCCGATGCCGAGCGAGCCCTGCATGGAGGAGAGAAAGCGGTACTCGAGCGACAGCGTGCGATGGTTGACCCATGTGGGCGAATCGGTGACCCAGGCCATCATCACCGCCGGGGTGTAAGCGTAAGTGAATCCGTTTTGAATTAGCAGGCGATCGAAGGCGTCGGTATTGTCGGAGGTCCACACCTCATCGGTGTAGCGCATCACACCGAGGTCAACGCGGGCGCCACCGCTGGAGCAGCTTTCGATCTCGAGCTTCGGATGCTTCTGCCGTAGCTCTTCCAAGATGGAGTAGTAGTTGCGGATGAAATCGACGTAAACCTTTTTCTGGTCTTCGGGCGCAACCGCGGGCCATCCTGGCTCGGTCCACTGCCGGTTGTAGTCCCACTTCAGAAAAGCAATGTCGTTCTCGTTCAGCAGCTTGTCCAGGAAGCCGAACACATAGGCGCGCACATCCGGACGCGCGAGATTGAGCACTAGCTGATTACGGCCTTCCGTCCTTGGTCGTCCAGGAAAGTTCAAGACCCAATCCGGATGTTTGCGATACAGATCGCTGTCCGGGTTGACCATTTCGGGCTCGACCCAAAGGCCGAAGTCCATGTGGAGCGAGTGTACCTTGTCGATCAGCGGCTTCAATCCACGGGGGAATTTCTGCTGGTTGACGTACCAGTCACCCAGGCCGGCGTGGTCGTCCTTGCGCTGGCCAAACCAGCCATCGTCCATCACGAAGCGCTCGACCCCAAGGCTGGCTGCCTTTTCGGCGAGTTCCATCTGCCCGGCCTCGGTAACGCTGAACTCCGTTGCCTCCCAGGAGTTGTAGAGCACCGGTCGCAGTTTCGGGCCGGTGTTGCCGCTGGTGTGCGGCAGGAGAGAATCTACCTCCATCCGGTGCATCAGGCGCGACGCATCGCCGATGCCGCGCGGGGAGTAGCCCCCGTAGAAGAACGGCGTTGTCAACGTTTCTCCTGGCTGGAGTCGGTAGGCGAAGTCAAACGGGTTGAGTCCACCTGTCACGCGCACCTGCTGCAGCACGTCCTGCTCCACCTGAATCGCCCACGATCCACTCCACCCCAGGGCGCCAAACCAGACGTCTCCTTGCTCCTGATCTTTGTCGCTCATGTGATCGATCGCGAACCAAGGATTGTTCTGCGGACCGGTGGTGCCCCGACGGCTTTCCAGTACGGTTTTTCCAGGGTTGACCGGCTGCTCCTGGACGTTCCACTCACCCGCCCATCGGCCCGTCAGATAGCGTAGGCGGTAGTCGGTTCCGCGCGGCAGATTCCACGTGCCGGCCGCGACCTGCTCCAGCACGACGGGCGCCCTGGTCTTGTTCTGGATCTCCGCGCTGCGGCGGAGAATGCCCGTCTCGGCGTCGGGCTGATACTCGAGCGTGACGTACACCTCGCGCTCAATGTCCTTCATCACGATGCGGAGCCGAGTTCCCTCGATGGTATGGGAGAGGTACTTCAGGACCAGGTCGCGATTTCCATCCGGAAAGGTGATCTTCAGGTCTGGCTCGACATAGATGGCGCTGCCCCAGCCGGCGTACTCGCGCGGTGTCGTGGACGCGGATGGATCGAGCCCCGACTCGTGTGGCTTCTGCCGCGGCAGATTCAGGTGATCCGCCGGTGCGAGTCGCTTGCCCCAGTAGAGCGTTTGCAGCTGCCCCGCCTCGTTGACGCCGAAGACATAGGAAACCTCTGCCGCGTCCAGACGAAAGACGTGGGTCGCGGCGTCATACCGCGTTGTCGCGGGGGGAGACTGCGCGACCCCAAAACAGGGGAAAGCGGCCGCGGCCGCAAGCAGCCAAACAGCGGCTCGGGACAACTGCGGGGCGGCTTTGCAAAGGTTATGGATCATCGGAACAGATGTTTTGTTGGTCATGCCTTCTTCTCAAAAAAAGAGTTGTGAAACGAAGGGAGAAGATGAATGCGCACGATGCGCGAGCGTTCTGCTCAAGATCCTTCCGCACTACCTTCTCCCGCAGCGTATCCGAAAGCACCGTTCCCTCATACAACGACGTCCCCGTGGCATAGCTATTCGTCGTGATCGCCGGCCACCGGCCGAAGAACGGGTGATCGTAAAAGGCAGGCGGCTTGGCTGTTGTTGGCTGCAGGAACTCCGCCCATGCACTCACCAGATTACATTTCGGCACACCGAACGGATCACCTTTTAGTGCGAGGGGGCGCTCGAGGTGCGAGAACTCCTGGTAAGTGAACCCCGCGCATCCCATAGCGGCTTTAGTTCCGACGGACGTTCCCCATGACATGGGTCTTGGTGATGAGCTTGCGCCGGTCAGTGCGTTGCCGAGGTGCTACGTCTGGAATGGCCTGCTCGACACGGGGACTATCTATTCCGCACCGCCGAACTCGACGGTGCCCCTGGACGACATCAAGGGCTTCGCCAGCTAAACCCCGGCACCCAGCTCCATGACTCTTCCGGCCACAATGAGGAGAACGGTTCGCGGCAAGGGCGGATGGGTGACGCCCCGAACGGGCCGTGTGCTATGATTTTGGGCCTCGGTGAAAAACGCTGGCTTCCATACCAACTCTGAAGGAATAACCGACCCCCAGTTCGATCGCGCCCTGCGCGCGGAGGAACTCCGTGTTGAGCAAGGAGAACTCGTCCTCAAACGACGGGAGGCACGCCGGGGCATCTCCCTTATAGTCGCCCTCTCCGTCGCGGGGCTCGTTCTGATCGGCAACTTTGGGGTCATACGCGTCAACGCCGCCGCAGCGCTCGCCCAGGAGCAGCAACAGCCTGCAACTCTCGACGCGACGCTTACGGGCACTGTCGCGGACCGAGCAGGAAAGCCGATCCGCTCCGCGGCGGTGACGCTCCACACGCAAGACGGCAACAACCTGCACGCCACGACAGATGACGTTGGCCGTTTCAGCTTCCGGGATCTCCCTTTTGGCGCCGGCACCGTGAGCGCTGAGGTTTCCGGTCTGCGAAGCGTTCCCGTTGCCGTCGTGCTCACCGCGGGGGGATCGCCAATGTTACAAATCGTCCTCGAGCCGGTTCGAGCCCATTCCTCCACGTCCGCTACGCCCATGGAATTCTCCGACCAACCCAGCTTCAGCGTCGCCGGGGTCACCGACTGGACTGCCGTCGGTGGCCACGGCTCGGACGCTACCCTGCGCACCAGCGAAGAACTAGCCCGCCAGACGGTCACCTTAGGCGCACGGAAGGATCAGACAGAAGCTCCCTCTGCGCAGGATCGGGCTCGCGAAAGCACCGAAGAGGCAAAGCTCCGGGATGCGGTCGCTGCCAGCCCGGGCAGCTACGCGGCCCAGCACGATCTTGGTGAATTTTATCTCCGCACCGAACGCTACAAGCAGGCGATCGCGCCGCTCCAGACCGCGTCCGACCTCGATCAGGCAAATGCGGCGGATCAATTCGGCCTGGCCCTCGCGTACCGAGGCCTCGGCGATCTCCCGCAGGCCCGGGAGCACGTCGCTCGCGCGCTTGCCCAGCAGAAGGACGACGCAAACTTTCACCGCGTTGCCGGTGAACTGGACGAGGCTCTCGGCGATTCTCTCCGTGCCGTACAGCAGGAAGAGCGCGCTGCACAACTTGCTCCCACCGAAGAAAATTATTTCGTGTGGGGGTCGGAACTCTTGCTGCACCGCGCGATCTGGCAGGCGGCGCAGGTCTTCGCCGGCGGTGCAAAGGCCCATCCAGCTTCCGCGCGCATGGAGACCGGCTGGGGCGCTGCGCTCTTCGCCGGTGCCCACTACGACGAGGCGGCTCAGCGCCTCTGCGAAGCTTCCGATCTCGACCCCACACAAACCGAGCCGTACCTGTTGATCGGCAAAGTGCTCCTGGCCTCACCGGCGCCGCTCACCTGTGTCCAGGCAAAGCTTGCCCGCTTCGCTAGTACGCAGCCCAACCGCGCCGACGCCAACTATCTGTACGCCATGTTTCTGCTCAAAGAAGGCGGCACTCCCAACCTGCAGACCGCGGCTTCCCTGCTAAAAAGAGCCGTCGCGATCGACCCAAACGACTCCGGGGCGTACCTCCAGCTCGGCGTCCTCGCCTTCACCGATCGCCGATACACCGAGGCCATCGATCTGTACAACCAGGCTCTACGCGCAGACCCGCAACAGGCGGAAGCCCACTACAGGTTAGGCGTCGCATACGATCGCACAGGCAAGCCGGCCGACGCCCGGCAGCAGTTCCAGAAGCACGATCAACTTGTCGCGGAACAGGCCGACCAGGTGGAGGCGGAGCGGCGTCAACTCAAGCAGTTCGTTGTGCTCGAAGCGAACCCGCCCCACCAGTGAGCCCGGTCGCCAACCCAGTTACAAATTCTTCTTCGATCCCGGTGTGATGATCCCTTCGCCCTCGCGAATCGTAAGAATCTGGTTCGCCTTCACGCTGCGAAACCGCTCCACCTTTCGCGTCGTCGGCCACACCACCTCAATCACGTCCACCATCTCCGCTTTGCCCAGCCCGAAGTGCAGCCGCAGGTCGCTCTGCGACATCACGCTCGTTCCGCTGTGTACCTCATCCATCTGCGTGTGCTTTCCCACCGTCACGCGCACCCGCGCTCCAATCGCCGTGCGGTTGCACGTCGTTCCCAGCAGCTTCAGCTTGATCCAGTTCCCTCGATTTCCACCAACGTTATGCAGCAGCGAAGGCGTGTCGTTCATATTCAGGATCAGGGCATCCATGCCGCCATCGTTGTCATAATCACCGAACGCCGCGCCACGGCTCGAGAACTGTTCGGTGATACCCGGACCCATCAACGACGAGACATCCTGAAAGCGACCGTTGCCCAGGTTGCGGTACACCAATCTCGGATTCCGAAAGCTCTGGCCGAAGTGATACGCATCGATCTCGGGGTAAACATGGCCGTTCACCTGGACGATATCGGTCCAGCCATCATTGTCGTAATCCACAAATCCACAGCCCCACGCAACATACTGGTTGTTGCCTCCGGTCCCCGCCGGAAACGTCACATCCGTAAACGTACCATCACCATTGCTGTGGTACAGGTTCGACGTGTCATCGGCAAAGTTCGTCTTGAAAATATCGAACCAGCCATCGCAGTCATAGTCGGCCACCGCCACCCCCATGCCCGCCTGCTCGTGGCCCGCATCACTGTACGCGCATCCCGCACCCACGGCCACATCGGTGAACGTCCCGTCGTGATTGTTCTGAAACAGAATGCTCGGCTGCGAATCCACCGCGACATAAATATCGGGCCAGCCATCATTGTCAAAGTCGTAGGAAACCGCGCTGATGGAGTACCGCGGACCAGGCTTCAGGATGCCCGACTTTTCCGAAACATCCGTAAACGTCCCGTCTCCATTGTTGTGAAACAGCAGATTCGTATCCCCCGGCAGACCTCGCGGACCGCACAGGATCGGCACACCTTTCCACTGGCAGAAATGGGTGTCGCTGGCCGTGGGAATCTTTCCCGGATCCAACTGGAGATAGTTACACACAAACAGGTCCAGGTGGCCGTCGCGGTCGTAATCCAGAAAGGTGCAACCCGCCCCCCAACGAGTCTGCTGCTGGTGCAGCCCCGCCTTGCGCGTCACGTCAGTAAAGGTCCCGTTGCCGTTATTGTGAAACAGAATGTTCTGTCCCCAGAAACAGCAAAACAGATCGTCCCATCCATCGTTGTTGTAATCCCCAACGCACACGCCCGTCTGCCATCCGGTCACACCCACACCCGCGCACTCCGTCACGTCCGTGAATGTTCCGTCCCGATTGTTCTTATACAGGTGCGAGGTAGGCGCCTGGCCCGCCGGCCAGTGAGCATCCAGCCGATTGCCATTGGTCAGGTAAATGTCGAGCCAGCCGTCGTGGTCGTAATCGAAGAAGGCAAGCCCGCTGCCCTTCGCTTCAAGAATCGACCGCTTGTGGTCCACCCCGCCCCAGACGTTCGGCGCCGTCAATCCACTCTGTCGAGCCACATCCACAAACTGCACTGGCGACGCCCCCGAACCGGCTTCCTTCGCCACCTGAACCAGTGACTGATCCCGCCACGTCCACAGCGGCGACGCCAGGGCCTCCGTCAGTGTGCTGCTGAGCAGAAACAGCGAAGAGCCAAGAAATCGTCGCCGCGGCAAAACCATACCCGGCGATTATAGGACTCGCCTGAGCGGTTCCGCTGTCGGGGTCTTAGGGCGCGGCGTCCAGCGTCTCCAGCCCACGTTTCGCCGCCGCGCTCTCAGGGTGCTGATGCAGCAGGTCCCCAAGCGCAGACCTCGCCTTATCCTTCTCGTGCAGCACAAGGTAGAGACTCGCCAGGTTGAGGTAGGACTGATCGAACCCTGGCACCAGGCGAATGCATGTTTGAAACTGCTGCTCCGCGCGCGGGTAATCCTGCTCCCGCACCAGAAGGACGCCCAGATTGTTCAACGCCTCCGGATAATCCGGCCGCAATGCCACCGCCTTTTCTAAATACTCCGCCGCCGGCTGCATCTGGTTCTGCTGCGCATACAGCATGCCCAGGCTGTAATTCGCTTCCGGGTCGTCCGGCTGCAAGTTCAGAACGCTCATCAGCGAATCCTGCGCGGCCGAAAATGATTTTTGGCGCCGATACACGTTGCCCAGGTTCAGCAGCGCCGTCGCGTAGGTGGGCCGCAGCGCAAGCGATTGCTGGAAATCGCGAATTGCTTCGTCGAACCGTCCGCCCTGTGCCGCCATCATGCCCAGATTATTCCAGGCCTCCGGGTAGTTCGGCCTCAGCGCCAGCGTCCGCTCCAGATATCGCTGTGCCTCAGGAAAATTGTTCCGTCGCAAATTCAACGTGCCCAGGTTGTAGTGCGCCTCGGCGTCGTTCGGACGAGCCGCGACCACCTGTTGAAACGAGGCCGCCGCCTGCTCGTAATAGCCGTGCTGAAACATGGCCACACCCAGGGTAAAGTCGTTGCGCAAAAACTCCCCCGCATACAGCGTGCCGGCGAACGGCAAAGCCTTCTTCATCCGCTCCGCCTTGCTCCCCGGCATCCCTCGCGCATCGTCCAGCATCCGGTCCACCGCCACCGCGCCCTGGTACACCTTCACAATCAAGCCCTCGCCGTCGATCAGAAACGCCGCCGGGATCGCCAGGTTCGCCCGCCGGTCAAACAGATACCGGTACAGGATGTTGTACATCCCCGCCACGTCGTCCGTCGCAAACAGCACCGGGTACGACACCCGTTCCGCCCTGGCAGCTGCGCGCGCGGCATCGGCCGCGTCCGCCTGATCGACATTGATGGCCAACACGCGGATCTGGCTCGCAACCAGCGCCGCGCGATGCTGCTCAAGCGCCCGTAACTGCTCGCGCGAAACCGCCGACGTCGCCGCCCAAAACTGCAGCAGCACAAGGCCGCCCCGCAAGGCGCGAAGCGCGTGCGTCGTGCCCTGCCCATCTGGCAGCACAAAGTCAGGCGCCGGCATGGGATCGATCAGCCAGGTCTCAACCGTGCTAAGCACCGGCCGCGCCACCACCGGGGACTCCGTCCGTCCCGCTTTACGGGAACCAACACCCCTCGCCGTAAACGCCTTCACCCGAAACGTCGCCGTGCCCTCCACAAGCTCCACGCGGCAGTTCCGCGGCAACTCCCGAAACGTCTGCATCAACCCGCTCGGCCATCGAACCATGGCTTCAAGAGGTCCCGTCCCGTGACCAATCCCAATCAGCAACTCCTTCGAGTGCTGCGCCAGAAAACCCGAGCCGGCCTGCACGTACCTGGTCTGCCGCAGATCGCCAACCGTCAACGTAACCGCTGCTCCAATCGCGTCGCGATTGCTCTTTGTTCCGCGCAAGCGAAACGCAATCGAGTCGCCCAGGTCCGTCAGGGCATTACGCACAACGCGCAGCTGCGGCCCGTTGCGGTTCTTCACCACCACCTCCAGCCGCCCATCCCCATCCAGATCCGCCAGCGTAAACGATCGTCCGTCCTCCAGAAAGTCCAGCCCCACCGCGCCGGACACCTCGGTAAACGTCCCGTCGCGATTGTTCGCCAGCATCACATTCCGCTCGGATCCGCTCCACGAATTATCCGATCGGATCAGCTCGTTCAGCGCGTTCCACCCGCGCTCATACGCCAGCGAAGGCGTCGCATCCTCGGGCGATTTGCCCACCACCTGCCGCCAGAAAAAACTCGCCAGATCGGCCTCCGCCCCCGCGGGAGCCCCAGCTGCCTCCGCAGCAGTCGGAAGCCGGTCCGGCGCACCCGCCCCCGGCTCAAGCGCCGTGATGTAGCCGTTCGTGATGTACAGGTCGAGATGACCGTCGTGATCGAAATCCCAAAAATCCGACGACCACGCCCACCGTCCCACCTCGACCCCCGCCGCCTCGCTCACGTTCGTAAAGCTCCCATCCCCCTGATTGCGGTAAAGTGCATTTCCGCGTGCATGCCGCCGGTATAGCTCGCGCACCGCGTCCGAAGCCTTCGCCTGAAAGTTCCGCTGCCGCGAAACCCGCTGCCCCGCTGCCGACCACATGTTCGCGACATACAAATCCGACCTTCCACTGTTGCTCACATCGCCCCAGCTTGCGCTCATGCCCGCGCCCACATCCTCCACGCGCGACTCCTTCGCAGCAGACCGAAACGTGCCATTCCCCTGGCTGCGATACAGGTTATTGCGGCCAAAATCATTCACCACGTACAGGTCCGGCAACTCGTTCGCTCCGGTATGCCCCCATGCACACGCAAAGCTGTACCGGTCGTTATCCGCGTGTAATCCCGCAGCCTCCGTGCGGTCGGCAAACGTGCTATCCCCTTCGTTGTGCAGCAGAAAATTCGGCGGTCCATTGCGCGCGTCAAAATAAGGCGCCGGGTAGTGATATTGATCGAGCCCCAGGTAGTAGCTGTAGACACAGAAGTAAATATCCAGCCGTCCGTCGCCGTCATAGTCGGCAATCGCCGCATGCGTAAACGTCCCTTCCGGGGGACGCGCAAACCGAAATGCATCGCGCTTCAGCGTGAACGTTCCATCGCCCCCGTTCAGAAAAAGCAGCGGCCCACTTCCGCACACCACCAGCAGATCCTGCCGCCCGACATTGCGAAAGTCCGCAAACAGCGCGCACGCCGTATTGTCGAGCACACCCACCCCGGCCCGCTCCGTCACATCCTCAAATGTCCCATCGCCGCGATTCCGATACAGCCGATTCGGCAGCCCCGCCGGCTGGCACACATACAGATCATCCCAACCGTCCCCGTCAAAATCTCCCGCCGCGATGCCGTTATTTCCATACACATCGATCCCGCACGCCCCATCCAGCCGCGTCCGCCACTCATCCACGCCGGGCAGCATCTGCGCCCGGTACGACTCTGTCGCTCCCAGCGCCGCTTCCGACACATCAACAAAGCCGCCCCGCACATGGGCGCGCATCTCTGACTCGGCAGCAAATCGGCTCAACCGCCACGGACTGGACTCGCCAACGCCGCGCAACCAGACCATGCGCCACGTGCCCACCCTTTGCTCGCGCCCCCCCTCCGACCGCTGCGCGACCAGGCTGTACCGAACCGCCGTCCGTACGGTCAGCGGTGCCTGCAGCATCTCTTCGAGCGCCGTCACCTCGAACTCGACCTGCTCGGTGGCAACGCCCTTGCCCACCCAGCCCCCAAGCTCGTGCAGGAAACCGCCCTGCTCAATCGTCATGCTGGACGAAAACTCCCGCCGAAACGTCTCAATCCCGAAGTCACCGCGCAGCCTGCTCTCCCGTACCGCAATCAGCGAGTTCGCCTGCAAATTCGGGTCAAGCGATATCTGTAACCCCGCGAGATCGCCCGTGCGAAAGCTCTCGGCCCAGCGCGCAAGCACCCGCCCGATCTCTGCGGCGTACCCCTCGGTCGCGTACTCATCCGATCCCGGCGCGACCAGCCGAAGCACATCGTCCAGCGGCGATCGCACCGGATAATGTGGGGTGTAGCGCGTATCGGCAAAAGAAAGGGGAGGAGAGGAACGAACTCCCGACGTCGCCGCTCGCGAGAAACCCAGCGAAAAGGCGGAAGGCTTAAACACCAGCGGCGCAAACGTCAAGCCCTTCAGAAGGTCTCGCCGGCTCAGGCCTCGTTCATGCCGTCGTAAATGTGCCATTCCTGAACAGTGTCCGCCTGATTTCCACTATAAGCGTTGACCCTCTTCCAAACCAGGGCACGCCACCTCGGCCGAAACAGGTCAAAAATGATCCGGCGCGTTGAGTGGATTGAACGAATCTCCATCTTTCGATTGACAGACCTGTGCCGCGCTCCTACTCTTCTCGGCGTCCGATTGCAGAGTAAATTCCGGTAGCCACTTTCTGGCAACCGCCGAACGGAAGAGCCCGGCACGAATCGGATTGGTCGGAACGAAGTCATGGAGACGTTCAGATGATCGTGAAGCACGTAGCATCAAGAACATTCCGGCGGTCTACTCTTGCCTGCATCGCATGGGCGGTGTGTTTCCTTTTAAGCGCTTCCGCGACCTCGTTCGGCCAGGTCGACCAAGGCTCCATTTCCGGCACGGTCCAGGATTCCACCGGCGCGGTGATCCCCAACGCCACGGTGACCCTGCTTAACACCGACCAGGGCACCAGCCTTGAGACCAAGTCGGCCGGCGCCGGCGAATACACCTTTTCTCCGGTCCGGGTGGGCCACTACACCGTCACGGTCACGGCCTCCGGCTTCTCCACGACGACCCAGGAGAACCTTACCGTCACGGTCGGCTCGGAGGTCCAGGCCAACATCCGGCTGCAGACCGGCGCCGCGACCGAGACCGTGACCGTCTCCACGGCGCCCCCGCAGCTGCAGACCGAGGAGTCGTCTGTGGGCCAGGTGGTTGACGAGCACACCATCGTGAGCCTGCCCCTGAATGGCCGCAATTTCACGTTTCTTGCGCAGCTTTCGGCCGGCGTGAACACGGCGCAGGCCGATACGCGCGGCAATGCCGCCTCCGGAGCCTTCACCGCGAACGGGCTCCAATCGGCGCAGAACAACTACCTTCTTGACGGGATCGACAACAATTCGAACGCGGCTGACTTCCTGAACGGAACCAACTTCGTGATTCTCCCGCCCGTAGACGCCATCCAGGAGTTCCGGGTCCAGACTGCTGATTTCTCGGCCGAACTAGGCCGCTCCGCGGGCGCCGTGTTGAACGCGACGATCAAGTCGGGCACTAACTCAATCCACGGTGCCGCGTGGGAGTTTTTCCGCAACGACAAGCTGGATGCCGCCGACTGGTTTGAGAATAACGGCGGCATCAAGAAAGGCGAACTTCGCCAGAATCAGTTTGGCGGATCGATCGGCGGACCGATCCTGCGGGACAAGCTGTTCTACTTCGGTGACTACGAAGGCCTCCGCCGGGTGCAGGGAACCGTCCTGACCGGCAGCGTTCCGACCCTGACGGAAAAGAATAGCGGGTTCACGAACCTGTCGGATGTGATTACTGGGCAGGCGCTCCCACTGACTTCTCCGAATTGCCAAACTGTTCCTGCGGGTCAGCCCTGCCCCCAACATGTCGATGCTCTTGGCCGAGTAATCCCCTTCGGTACCATTCTCGATCCCGCGACCACGCGCGCCGTCACCGCCGGCGTTCTCGACCCTGCTTCTGGGTTGGTCGCCGCCAAAACCGGTTTCGCGCGCGATCCCTTCGGCACCTGCGCCGCCGGCACCACTGTCTTTACTCTCGCGGCCTGCAACCTCAACCAACTGCCCGCCGGCCGCCTCGACCCCAACGCTGTCAAGCTCCTCAACCTCTACCCCAACCCAACCAGCGGCGGCTTCACTTCGAACTTCACCAACAGCCCCAGCCTGTACGAGCATCGTAATGCCTTCGACACCCGCATCGACTACAACCTTTCCGAGAAAGATCAGATCTTCGGCCGGTTTTCGTACGTCGACGACCCTAACTTCATTCCCGGCATCTTTGGCGGGATCGCCGACGGCGGGGGCTTTCAGAACGGAATCCAAACGGCGAAATCGGACCAGGCCGTACTCGCCTATACCCACGTCTTCAACCCGTCGGTCGTTAACGTCGCCCGCGTTGGCTTCAACCACCTCCACACGACGCGCACCGGACCTGCGGGCGGCATCAGCGGAATCCCCGACCAGTTCGGCATTCAGGGCATTCCGCAGGGTGGTTTGAACGGCGGCCTTCCCAACATCAACATCTCGGGTCTGAACGCGCTCGGCTCCAATGACTTCCTGCCCTCGGACGAGGTGTCGCAGACCCTCCAGGTCGTTGATGACTTTACGAAGATTTACGGCAAGAACAACTTCAAGATGGGCTTCGAATACCAGGACGTCCACTTCAACACGCTGCAGCCCGCCTTCTCCCGCGGGGAGTTCGATTTTACCGGCAACTTCGCCGGCGTCCCCGGCCAGGGTGGCGATCAAACGGCTCGCGCCGCGTTTCTGCTGACTCCCACCGCGGCAACGGTTCCCAACGGTGTCAGCTTCGTCGGCGGAGCTAACCAGGTGCAGGCCTCCAACATCGCCAAAACCTACGACAAGCGAAGCTACTGGTCCGGCTACTTCCAGGACGACGTCAAGATCACCCCCAAGCTGACCCTCAACCTTGGCCTGCGCTACGACTACTTCAGCCCGATCGCCGAGACGAACGGCGCGCAGGCGAACTTCGTTCAGGGTGGACCACCGAACGGCGTTCCCACTTACATTATTCCGGCTTCCGGCAAGGCCGATCGCAGCCTGTCGTCCACCGCGAACAACCCGTCTCTTCATGGCAACGGCTTCATCGACCTCCTCGCCAAGGATGGCATTGCTCTCGACATTACCGACAAATATGGCAAGGGCGTGGGTGAGGCGCAGAAGACCAACGTCGCACCGCGCTTCGGATTTGCCATGGAAGCCACTCCAAAGCTGGCTCTGCGCGGCGGTGTCGGCCTGTTCTTCAACGCTTTTGAGAATGCCGGCTACGGTCCAAATATCGGTCGCAACTACCCCTTCGCCTACTCGTTCAACTTCCTCGGCAACGGCTCCGACTCGGCTCCCTTCAGTGCCGGTCCGAACCCCTACGGCACCTGCGCCACGGCGGGTCCAGGTGGAAGCGCGACGATCGGCGCGGGCCTGTCCTGCGCCGCCTTTACGCCGCTCGCGGTCAACGCCTCCGGCCTCGGGCTGTCCGGTCTTCAGTTCAACTTCAAAACGCCAGACACCCTGAGCTCCAACCTGAGCGTGCAGTACGCCGTGACGCATGACATGTCGGCGACGGTCGCTTACGTTTACACCCACGCCAGCCATCTGCAGGTCGGCGTCGGCAACAACGAGGTTTCGCAGATCCTGCCGGCGAATATCAGCACCACGCCCTACGTCCCCTTCCCCGACTTCGCTCAGGGTGGAAACTACCAGCTCACGCTTGGCGCGAGCGTGTACAACGGCCTGCAGACCAAGATCGAGCAGCGTCTCGCGCACGGCCTGAGCTACCTGATTACGTACACGTACTCCAAGACCCTCACCGATGCGCCCGATCTGCTTAACGGAGGCAGCACCTCCGGCTTCCGCGCACCCTACGTCCCAGGCCTCGGCACACGTATTGACTGGGGCCTCGCTACCTTTGACATTCGCAACGTCTTCCACTTCAGCGGCAGCTACGAGCTCCCGTACGGCAAAGGAAAGATGTTCGGGGGCAACTCCGGTAGGCTCACCCAAGCTGTGCTCGGTGGCTGGGGCACCAACTACCTGGTCACGCTTCAGGGCGGTCAGCCGATCACGCTCGGCTGCCCCACTGCAACGACCTCCGGCACAGGCTGCTTCGACTTCCAGGTGCCGGGACAGAGCCAAAAGCTCGGCATCAAGGTCCGCCCCGATACAAGCGATACCAGCGCGAACCCCAAGAAGGTGCCGTTCTGGTTCGGCAACCCCGCCGCGTTCCAGCAACCCTGCCCGTACAACCAACCCGCAACGCCGGGGTGCATTCCGGTCTCGGGCGCGTTGCTGCTCGGCGGCGGACCGGCCCAGACGTTTGGCCCGGGATTCCACCGCTTCGACTTCTCGCTGTTCAAGAGCTACAACTTCACGGAACGCTACTCGCTCCAGTTCCGATCGGAGTTCTTCAACATTCTCAACCATCCGAACTTCAACGCTCCGGGCTTCGGCGGCAACGGCGTGACTGCCATCGGCAACTCACAGAACTTCAACAGCTCCACCTTTGGCGAAATCGGCTCGACCCGCGACGCTCCGTATGATCCGCGGCAGATCCAGTTCGCGCTGAAGCTCTACTACTGACCCCGCTCGTCGTGATCCCGAAAAAGCTGGAACGGTTCAAAGCCGTTCCAGCTTTGCTTTGACCGCGCTGAGCGCATACTCTGTTGGAGCCGTCGAGGACACCCGCTCGCGCAGCGTCCACCGCAGCGCGAACCGGGCGTCCCGCACCTCTGGGAGCTGAGGGAGAAGACCGTGCCATTCCCTTTCCACCGAACGCTTCCCCTTACCCTCGCCCTGCTCGCTCCCTGCATCCCCGCGCAGCAACCCGCCGCACCCCCGGCCACGCTCGACCAAGCCTTTCAGACCGCCGCCTCCGCCTACGGGGCAGGCCACCTTAATGAAGCCGCCACGGAGCTCGAAACCCTCGCTCGGCAAGCTCCCGAAAACTTCTCCGTGCACGAACTCCTGGGCCTCGTCTACGGCGCCCAAACCCGCAACACGCAGGCCGTCGATCAACTCAAAACAGCAGTCCGCCTGAACCCGCAATCCGCCTCCGCCCACGCCAATCTTGGCACCGGCCTCATTCGCGCCGGCCAGCCCACCGAAGCCCAGGCCGAGTGGAAGAAAGCCCTCACGATCGAGCCCAACAACTACGGCGCCAACCACAGCCTCGCCGAGCTGTTCCTCCGCGGAAACAACATCGCCGAAGCCCAACCCTACCTCGAAGCCGCCCAGCTCGCCCGGCCGGCCGCCCCCGACAATGGCTACGACCTCGCCCTCGCCGACCTCCTCCTCGGCCGCTACCCCGAGTGCCGGCAGCTCATCGCCACCCTCCAGCAGGGGAACGACTCCGGCGAGCTCCACAATCTGCTCGGCCGCCTCGACGAAAAACAGGGCGAATTTGTCGACTCCGCCAACGAGTTCGCCGCCGCCGCCCACATGGACCCCACCGAAGACAACCTTTTCGTCTGGGCCACCGAACTCCTCCTCCATCGCGCCTACGATCCCGCCATCCAGGTCTTCGAAACCGCCACGAAACGTTTCCCCGCCTCGCCCCGCCTTTGGATCGGCCTCGGCATGGCCCGCTACTCCCGCGGCGAGTACGACGCCTCCATCCACGCCCTGCTCACCGCCGCCGACCTCGACCCCACCGACCCCCGCTGCTACCTCTTCCTCTCCAAGGCCTACCTCAGCGCCCCCAGCCAAGCCGAAGACGTCATCGGCCGCTTCCACAGATACGCCACCCTCGAGCCGAACAACGCTCTCGCGCAGTATTACTACGCGATCAGCCTCTGGAAAGGTCGACGCATCCAGAATCCCGAGATCGATTACGCCACCGTTGAAGCCCTCCTCAAAAAATCGATCGCCCTCAACGGCAACCTCCCCGAACCGCACCTTCAACTCGGCATTCTCTACACCGACCAACACGCCTTCGATAAATCCCTTCCCGAGTACCAACGCGCCATCGAGCTCAACCCGAACCTTCCCGACGCCCACTTCCGCCTCGGCCGCTACTTCCTCCACGCTGGCGAAAAACAAAAGGGCCAGGCCGAACTCGACACCTTCAAGCGCCTCCAGGCGCAGCACCAGGCCGAAGTCGACACCGAGCGAGCCGAGGTCCAGCAGTTCGTCGTCTCCACCCAGGCCACACCTCCAGCCCAGCCCTAGCCGCACCGCAGGTACGTTCATGATCCACGCCCCCACACGCCGCCCGAACCCCACGCAAAGCGACGCCGAGATCGCCACGCACCTCGCCCGTTCCCGTCGCGACTTCCTGCGCGACGCCGCCGGCCTCGCCCTCGGCTCCACCCTCCTCGGCGGCAGCCCCTTCCTCCGTGGTCAGTCCATCGCGGGCAAGCGAAAGGTCATCGTCATCACCTTCGGCGGCGGTGCCCGCGATCAGGAAACCTTCGCCCCCGAAGGTCAGGGCAACATCCCTCACATGCTCCGCGAGCTCGCCCCGCAATCCACCTTCTTCACCCACGTCCGCAACGCCGGCATCCTCGGCCACTACGTCGCCACTGCCTCGCTCGCCACCGGCGTCTACGAAACCCTCAACAACTTCTCCGCCACCCCGCCCTCGCACCCCACCGTCTTCGAATACTTCCGCAAAGACCTCAAGCGCCCCTCCTCGAACACCTGGGTCGTTGCTCCCTCGAACGGCTTCAACCGGATCGGCGAAAGCGACGCCCGCCTCTACGGCCCTGGCCTCGGTGCCGGCGTCATCCTTCCCAAACACCTGCTCAAGGCCGCCGAGTCCAGCCGCGGCGGCAACTCCATGAGCCACCTGCTCCGCGACAACTACGAAACCCCGCTCTATACCCCGCACCTCGGCGGCGGCGAAATCGAGCTCGCCCAGCTCGACACCATCCTCCAGCTCTCCGTCGACGACTTCATGGCCCACGCCCGCACCGTCTCCTCCCCCGACGAGCTCTCCATGTACATCGCCCGGCAGCTCATGCGCAAGCAGTCCCCCAGCCTCCTCTGGATCACCATGCACGACGTCGACATCGCGCACACCGGCGCCTACTCCCTCTACATCGAAGCCATCCAGCGCACCGACCGCCTCTGCGCCGAACTCTGGTCCGCCGTGCAGAACGACCCCGAGTACGCGGGCAACACCACCCTCTTCATCCTCCCCGACTTCGGCCGCGACGCCGACGCCGAGGCCGGCGGCAACGGCTTCCAGCACCACCGCACCGGCGACATCGCCTCCCGCACCACATGGATGATGGCCCTCGGCGCCGGCGTCCGTCCCGGCGTCGTCTACGACCGCCCCGTACAGTCCATCGATCTCGTCCCCACCCTCGGCGCCCTCATGGGCTTCTCTCCCCGCCTCTCCCAGGGCCGCCCCATCACCGAGTTCCTCTAGCCATGCTGCCCGCAAATCTCACCGCCGCCGCCTTTCACTCCTACCCTCCGGAGGCTCAGGCGCTCGCCGTCGAGCACCTCGCTCTCCTCCAGCAGCTGCCCTTGGCCTTCCTCCCCAATCTCCTCCGCGAGCTCATCGACTTCGACGAAAAGTTCCCCGCCGAGCGCACCGAGCTCCGAGCCCAGCTCACCTACCTGGCCACCCTCACCACGCCCCAACTGAGCCACCTCTTCGCCAACTTCTCCAGCCTTGGTCTCTCCCCCGACCTCCAGTCCGTCGACTGGGTGAACCAGCCCCTGACCTTCACCGAGGGGCTCTCCGCCCACCTCTGGAGCACCCACCAGATGGACAGCTTTCGCGCCGCCGCCACCGCCTACGGCACCGACCTCCAGGCGGCTCTTCCCCCCGCGCCGCTCCCCATACCCCGCCTTGGCATCGCCGTCATCGGCTTGGGCGCACCCGCTCCCAAGAGCCCACTCTTCCGCAAGCTGCGCGAGCACGGAACTTACTTCAGCCACATCGACCCCACCGACGGCCTCGGGCACCTCCTCGCCGCCGTCTACTCCCGCGCCACATCCCACCCCGTCCCGTACGGACACTGGTACGTCGAAGGCGGCGCATCCGCGACGCACGATCTCGACCCCATCACCACCGTCTCCTACAGCGCCCTCACACCCGTCCTCCACACCCTTCTCGACCGCATCCAAACCGACGTCAGCAGACCCGGCATGGGTCCCGAAGAACTGCGGAACCACCTCGCCCGTCTCGCCCCAACCGAACTCGGCATGCACGGCGACCCCGTGCTCGACCGCTTCCAGCTCCGCCTCCTCACCGAAGGCTCCGGCACCCAAATCTTCTCCACCACCTTTGCCCAGTGGACCGCACGCGAGGCCCTCCGTCGAGCCCAGCCCCTCACCCTCCTCACCCGCTTCGCGCCCCGCCAACGCCAACGTCCCATGAACGAACTCCTCACCCGCAGCGAAGCCCCACCTGAGCTCGACCCCGTAGGTTCCCTCATCGACGCCGACATGGCCGCCTACTACCAGTGGATCAATCAGGGGCGCCTCCCCGGCTCCAAAGCCTCTATGTTCCTCGCTTGGTTCGAAGGCGCCAACGAGGCCGTAGCCATCGGCCCCTCGATGCCCCGCGCCGCCACCTCCACATCCCCTCTCAAACTCGCAGCCCTGCTAGCGCTCATGACCGATCGGCTGTTTCCGAGAGGCAGTGACCTTACCATCACGCTGCCGTCGGCCTATCCGTCATCTTCGTGAGAAGGATTCAACGGACGGCGCCTCCACAACCACAAATTCGTTGTAGTGGGCAAGGCTACAGAGGCGATCTTGGGCTCAGACGCCACGTCGGAGTGCAACCAGGAAGCCAACGATGAAAGAGGCAGGGGCGGTGAGGGTGATAGCTCTTCTTTCGAACCTTTCATGGTGAAGTTTCCAGATTGCTAAAAGCGTTCAGCGACCTATTGGGAGCAAAATTCAGTAGTTCCTTGCTGTAAGTTGCCCAGAACATCCGAATGTGACTTGTACCGGACGACTGGAACGCTTCTCCGGCCAGATGTGGTGGACCATGCAAGGGCTGACAGGACAGTCAAGCCTATCTTCGGTGAAGCACTGGGCGGCTTGCTGTTTCAGGTACACATGTGACCTGCCGACCGCCATTGTTAGGAAGATTTCGTAGGGGCCGACATCGATGACGATTTCGGCTCCGATGCGTTCCCCGGAGAGCCTGCCGATGGCGAAGTGGTCCTCGATGACCATGCTTGCCAGGACGTGCGCGTGTTGAAATAGCGACCGACCTTGCCCTGCTTCCAATTCCGCTCTGCTACCAAAAGGGGATGCACTTCGGCGAGGTTTTGGAGGAATATTCGAAGTGTGTGAACGGCCTGCCGATTGCTGACTGGCTCAGCCGTCCTTCGTTCCAGCGCAAGAGAGGCGCACGGGGCGGGGGCGACACCCGTTCCGTCCAGATGAAAGTGAAAGAAAGTTCAGGTGACCCCTAAAGTTTTTTCGGGAAGTGACGATAAAGAAAGTACAGCTCCTCTGACAGGAAAGCTGAATTTGCCAAGGCGGTATCTCACAATGAAGCTCACGCGTTCCGTTCCAGCACACCTCATCTCTCTTTTTCAGCAGGACCAACCCACCCGCGGAGAAAGACTCTCCGCGGTGCCGCGTTCACGCATTTGCCTTAAAACAGGCTTTCTCGCCGTCGCGCTGTGCCCGCTGGCGTGTGCTGTAGCCGGGGCTTCCACGGCCACGTCAACCATGGCGGTCAGCGCAACCGTGGTCTCCAGTTGCACTGTGTCTACAACACCAATGTCATTCGGCAACTACAACAACACGCTACTCACGAGCACCGCCACGGTAACTGCCACGTGCTCCAACACCACGCCCTACAACGTGGGACTGAATGCTGGCACGGCAAGCGGAGCCACCGTCACGACACGCGCGATGTTTGTCTCCGGCACACCCTCCGTCGTTCTGAACTACGGTCTCTACTCCAACAGCGGCCACACCACAAACTGGGGAATGACGGTTGGCACCGACACCGTCACCGGCACTGGTAATGGGTCGGCTCAGGCGATCACCGTTTACGGGCAGATCCCGGCCGGTCAACTCGTCGCTCCGGGAGCTTACACGGACACGATTACAGCCACCATCACCTACTGATATGTTGATTATTTCTCCTCGCAACCGGCCATCTCTGGCGATCCGAACCTGCTCGACGGCAGTTGCCTTTTTTGTGTGGGCACTCGCGTTCAGCTTCGGAGGCAGTATCGCGCGAGGGCAGGCACTGACAGTGATGCCGGTGCACGTCCAGATGGCACCCGGGCAGAAAGCAGCCACGTTGAGCGTGACCAACGCGGGGACTGCCGAAACCTCGATCCAGATTCGCGCATTTGGCTGGACGCAGCCGAACGGCAACGATCAACTCACCGCAACCGACGCGATCGTCGCCAGCCCGCCGATCGCAACGATTCCCCCTGGCGCTACACAGATTGTTCGCCTGGTTCTGCGCCGAGCTTCCGACGCGCGGGAAGACGCGTACCGCATACTTCTCGATCAGATCCCCCCGCCCGCCGAGCAGGGCACCGTGCATGTGGTGTTGCGCATTTCGATCCCGATCTTTGCCCAGCCAAAGACGCGGGCGGTCTCTCACCTGAACTTTCATCTTGAGCGTAGCGCCCAGCAGGAGTTCCTGACGGCGACGAACGACGGCGTGACACACGAGGTTCTCCATGGTCTGGAGCTTGGAACCAACGACGGCCAGACACTTGTTACCACCTTCAGCGGTTCGCAATACGTTCTAGCCGGTGCCACGCGCCGATGGCTCATCACGGCGAGGAACAGTTCCCAGCCCGCAGGCGACAACCTGCGAGTGACCGCGAGCTCGCTTAGCGGCGTTATCCAGCAGCAGGTCCGTAATGCCGACAGTCCGTAACCATACGCCGAGACGAGGGTCCGTGCTCTCGCTTGGGAGATCCGTTGGGCTCGCGTTGATGCTGCAGTCTGCTGTTGCGTCAGCTGCTAAGGAAACGCTGCTGCTCGACGTGCAAATTAACGGACATTCCATTGGCAAAATCGGGGAATTTACCTTGCGGGACGGCGTTCTGCTCGCGACGCGGAACGAGCTTCACGAGCTTGGCATTCGTGGCCCACAGGGTCTCGTGTCCCGCGGATGGAAAGAGCAGAACGTTAGTCCAGACGGCCTGGTCGCGCTTTCGGACCTACCGGGACTGCACTGGCGGATCGATCAGCAGAGCCAAACCATCTACCTTCTCGCAACAGACGATCGTTTGTTCCCCAACATCCTTGAAAGAAACAACCACTCGAGGACACCAGACGATGCTGAGCCCCAGGTCGAGAGCGGGACCGGTGCCACGCTTAACTACGATGTCGTCACAACGGTCGAAGGTCGACAGGCCGGTTCAAGCAGTTCGTTCGATCTGCGTGCCTTTTCGCCTTTGGGTGTTCTCAGCTCCGGCATGCTGGCCTACGCCGGAGCCGGTACTGCCTCGACGAATCAGGCGTCGGCCAACAGCAGAACGGTGCGGCTCGATACGCTCTACACCTTTTCCGATGTGGGTTCCATGCGGCGATACAGCCTGGGAGACGTGATCACCGGAGGATTAAGCTGGACACGGCCCGTTCGGCTCACCGGCGCGCAATTCCGTTCCGATTTTAGTCTCCGCCCCGATTTGGTCACTTTTCCGCTCCCAAGCTTTAGCGGTACGGCTGCGGTGCCGTCTACGGTGGACGTGCTCGCCAACGGCAACCTGGTTTTGTCACACCAGGTCGACGCCGGACCTTTCGAGATTCCGCAACTGCCGGTCGTGAACGGCGCAAATACGATCTCGATGACCCTCACCAATGCGCTGGGCCAGCAAGTCAGCGTTACACGTCCTTTCTATGCAAGCGCCTCCCTGCTGTCTCCCGGCCTGCAAACATTTTCCGCGCAGGTCGGATTGGTGCGGCGGGAGTGGGGCCAGCTCAGCGACAACTACGGCAAGGCCGCTGCAATCGGCGACTACAGCTTCGGTCTGACCCGTGACGTCACCGTCGAGGCAAGCGCGGAGGCAACCCCCGGCACGACTCTCGCCGGTGGAGGCGCAGTCGTCGGTATCGGTTCGCTGGGAGTCCTTAATGCGTCAGCCACAGCGAGCTCCGGGTCAAGTGGTGGCGGCGCGCGAGTCTCGTTCGGCGCACAACGGCTCAGCAATTTCCTGAGCTTCGGGGTCTCCGAAATTATAGCGAGTCGCGGTTTTGACGATGTGGCTTCACTCAACGGAGATGCGATCCAGCGCCGCCTGCTAAGTGTCACCGGCGGCCTCGAACTTCGGCGGCTCGGCTCGCTCGGCGTCTCTTACGCGGAGACCCGGCAGGATGCGTCGCCACATCCTCTCAGTGGAGAGACAACGGTCGGGCAGCACGGCCAGATCTTCTCGGCCAGCTACTCCCTGCAATTTTCCCGTCTGTCGATCTACGCCAACGAATTTCAAGATTTTTCCGACACCGGCGGTAACGGGATCCGTGCGGGCGTCATGATCCCACTCGGACGGCGGCAATCCGCCGAACTCAGTGGTGGATCCGGCGAAGGATACGGGGAGGCTCGTATACAGAGGTCCGCGACCGAAATCGGTCAATGGGGCTACGACGCTTACGTCTCGGGCGGCGATCTCAACCATGCCTTCGCTCAGGCTCAACACAAGTCGCACCTTGGCCTCTTTACCGCCGGCATCGACCAGGAGGGAGGAGAGACCACACTCCGCCTTGAATCCCAAGGAGCTCTTTCGTGGATTGATCGGGCGGTCTTCGCCTCGAACTCGATTTACGACAGCTTCGCCATCGTCGACACAAATGGCTTGGCGAATGTGCACGTGCTTGAGGAGAATCGCGACGTCGGTATGACCAACGGCAAGGGTCGGCTGTTGGTGCCCGATCTACGCGCCTTTGAGCTCAACCACCTCGCCATCGACGCGAACGATGTGCCTGCGGATAGCACGCTGGACAGCGCCATTCGCAACGTGAAGCCACAGGATCGCTCCGGAATCGTCGTCCGGTTTCCAGTCAGGATCAGCCACGCAGCCCTGCTGCGCCTCGTGGATGACGCGGGCGTGTCGCTCCCCATCGGAAGCAAAGTGGTGCTTCTTACCGCTCAGACGGTTTTTCCGGTGGGCTACGACGGCGAGGCATACGTTCAAGATTTGTTCGCGATCAACCAGGTGGAAGCCGAACTTCCCGACGGTCGCAAATGCACCGCTGTCTTCGACTATCTCCCTGCAAGGGGAATCATCCCGAACATCGGTCCCTTGCATTGCAGGAGTCGGCATTACAGCACCACGGACCTGGCCGGCAACACCGCAGCCGCTCCTGCGGCGGGTCCCTGACGTCGGAGGCGTCTTCCTGGCGCAGTTCACTGCGTTTCATAGCGCGCAAAACCTAAAACGGCATGGAGTTCCGTCTTCAGTAAGTAACCGTTGCAGTCACAGTATCCGTGTACGAACCTGGCGTGGCGTAGTGGCTGGTGTATACGATCCCGTAGACGGTGAGCGCCTGCGCGGAGCCAGTGCCCGTGCCGGCAACAGTGTCGGTCCCCACGGTATTGCCCCACTCCGTTGATCGTGCCGAGTCCGAGAAGAAATGGTAAGGGATCTCCTCTCCCCCGGCGCCGGTCATGTAGCGCGTGTATCCGCTGGATTCACTCCCGATGCCGCCATCCAAGCCAACGTTGTACGTTGTAGTGTCGGTACAGGTGACAGTAATTGTTGTGGTTGTAAGTGTCTGCGCTGTGGGAACGTAGTTGCCGAAGGCAAGTGCGCCGGCAGAAAGCGTGCAGTTCGCCACAACTGTGGCGGTCACCGTAAAAGTGGCCATCCCGTTGTACATCGTCGAGACGCTGATGGTGTCCGTGTAGGTGCCCGGCGGGACCACTTGCCCGGACGTCAGCTGCGGGTAGACATAGAAGGTTTGCGCCGACCCAGTTCCGGTGGATTGTTCGTATCCGGTTCCGCTGGAATTACCCCAGTTCGACGTATGGGCAGAATTCTGGTAAAGACCGTAGCTGAGTGTGTAACTTCCGTTGGTCATCTTGCGAACGGTCGGGGAGGCTCCGCTCCCTTGTCCCGCACCGAGCAGGATCTGGTACGTATCGCCGCTCGGGCAAGTCACGCTTAGCGGAGAGCCCCCGAGGGAGACTGTGGATCCCGTGTAGTTTCCGAAGTTCACATTCGTCGCCGATACTGTACAGTTCTGCGCGATTGCGCCTATCGGAATCGAGAGCAGAACGAGCAGCAACCTAAAACAGAGCCGAATACGGCGTTGCCAAGTGATGGTGGAGCGATCCTGACACATCGACCGAATCTCTTGCATGGATTTGAGCAATCCGCTATGTCACAGGGTCGCGAGTACATACAGTTGCAATCTCGTCCTTCTGTGGCATGTGATGGCGCAGAACACAACAGCCGCTGTACCCAACCATACTCAGGACGAGCGGCTCGCCTATTGCTCGAATGTGGTACGGAGTCGAGAGGTGTCCTTCGTCGACGATGGGGGAACAAAGCTCTTCAGCACTGGCTTTCCCTTACTTTTTGGCGCCTAGGCAGTGTGGAGAAAACACAGGATGCCGATATCTGTGTTCCCTGGCCCACGACAGAGGCGCGAGGATTCTCGGGCCTGTGTCGCTCGCAGTAGACGTCCAATGCAATGTACTCTGAGGAGCAGGCAATGGCGATAGACATAGGTGGCGTCAACACGGCGGGTAGCGCGACCGAGAGTGGTCTCGTTCTGAACGGCGTCACCGTCGTGAACACGCGCACAGGTGAGCTAGCGACAAATATGGCCGTCCACATCGTTCGCGGCAAGGTCCGGCAGATCGTTCCTGCCGGAGTTCTGCAGGACGGCGATGTCATCGAGGCTCAAGGTAAATTTCTGGTTCCCGGCTTCCTGGACATGCACACGCACGTTCTGCAGCAGGAGCACGCCATTGAAGCGAGCAGTGCCCTGCTGCTCGCGCACGGCATCACCGGCATACGTCAAATGGCCGGTACGACCGAGATGCTGCGGAGGCGCAGAGCTGGGACCCTGAGCCTTGGGGAGCATGCGCCCGAGCTACTGACCCTGTGTGGTGAGATCCTTACCCCGATGAACGCAGCCACACCCCAGGCAGGGGTTGCGGAGGTGAAGCGGCAGCAGGCGGAAGGCGCGGACTTCATCAAAACGATCTTTGTCTCGCCGAAGACCTTCTTTGCGACCCTTGAAGAGGCGAACCGGCAGGGGCTGCCGTACGACGGTCACATGTCGCCAGGGGTCAGCCTGTCCAAGGCTTCGGAGCTCGGCATGGCGGCCATCGAGCACCTTGGTCCTACGGAGTTGACCCTGATTGCGACCTCGACCAAAGGCTGGCTCATCAACCTTCTCTTGAAGCTCAAGCCGCCGAAGCCACCTGATCTCTCCCCCGAGGCCATGAAGAAAGCGGGCAAGATCATGATTGCCAATCCGATTCTTGGTCGCCTGAATACCGACCCGGATGCTCTGACCAAGACCAGACGCCTGATCGATTCCTACAGCGATCGCAAAGCGCGTGAGCTGAGTGCCACATTTGTTCAGCATGGCACCTGGCAATGTCCCACGCTGATTCGCGATGCCACGATGCGGCTCGGGGACGATCCGATCTACACGCAAAGCCCAAACCTACGGTATGTGGACGGGACCCAGCGCGCCTTCTGGAACAGCGTGGCAACAACGTTCTCACAGAAGGTTTCGGCCTCCGGTCGTGACACCCTCAGGCGATTGGGTGAGATGGAGCTGAAGTTGACTAAAACCTACGATGAATGTGGGGTAAAGATGATGACCGGCACAGACTTCGGTGGGGGTTGGGTGGTTCCCGGAATTTCGCTACACCAGGAGTTCGATCTCCTGCAACAGGCGGGCTTGACACCGCTCAGAGTTCTGCAGATGACGACGCTCCGTGGGGCCGAATTCCTCAGGCGCGAATCAACCATGGGCACCGTCGACGCAGGCAAGGATGCAAACCTGGTGCTGCTCGACCATAACCCGGTGGAACGTGTTGGAAATCTGCATGGGATCCACGCTGTTGTTCGCGCCGGATCGTTCTATTCTAGGCAGGCTTTGGAGGAATTGAAGGAGCAGGTGGCCGGCCGCGTGGCGGCTGACGAGCCTGACCTGCACGATGCCGTGGATCAATCGATTCCGTAGCCGTCGTCGTGAGCGCGAATGGTGCGCTCACGCGTTGCAGCGTCATGCTGGAAGTGTTTCAATGAGTCCGTTGCGTAAGCTCCTCGCCATCGCGTTGCTGGTCGCCTTTGGGCTACCGTTTGCTTCCTCACTCTTCGCGCTCACGCCGAAGAGCAAAGTGAACCTGCCCGCCTGCTGCCGGCGGAACGGCAAGCACCACTGCGTGATGAGCATACCCGAGCGTCAAAACGCCACGAACGACGGGACGCAGTTCAGTGCACCACCAGACAAGTGTCCCTACTGCCCGAGTTCGATAGCCGCGGGTCACACCAACCCGCTTGCTTCTGGTGCTCACACCGCATCTGCATGCGTCCCCGTATCGAGTCACCCGGCCGGTCTTGTTCAGACCGAATCGAAGCGGCGCATTTCGCGTGATCGCTCCCGGCAGAAGCGCGGCCCTCCAATACCCATCTTCCTCTAAGCAAGCAATCACCGACCTACGAGCCGGCAGTGAGTGCCAGTGAGCGTTCTGATGTCCAGAGCGCCCCTCGACGTCTCCTGTCTTCGTGACTTCAATCTATGTTCCGCCCATGCGGGACTGGTCGCGCTTTGACGCACCTTGCAGATTCTAGCGGGATCGACGGAGATTTTATGAGATACAGGCTTCCTTTGGCATTTGCTTTTGTTCTTTCCCTGGTGCTGCCACTCTCAGTGGCACATGCGAGCATTTTTGGCCAAGTCCATGGGGTCGTTCATGATCCGCACCACCGACCGGTCGCGGGAGCGCAGATTGACGTTCACTCGGCCAACTCAGCATTTACGAAGGTGGCGACCAGCAAGCAGGACGGCTCGTTTTCCGTTGCCGCTCTTCCGCTTGGGGATTATAACGTCACGGTCTCGCAGCCTGGTTTTGCTCGCACAAGTCAGACGATCACGCTCGCCTCAGACACTTCCCCCATCCTTCATTTCGAACTCCAACTCGGCACCGTGGAGCAAACCGCCTCCGTGAGCGCGTTCGGCAACACGGGAAACGTGAACACGGTGACCCCGACCACACTTGTCGACAGGCTGGACATCGTAGAAACACCCGGTGCGGACCGCACGAACAGTCTCGCCATGATTACCGATTACACACCGGGCGCGTACATGACGCATGACATGCTGCATATGCGGGGCGGACATCAACTGAACTGGCAGATCGATGGTGTTGAGATTCCAAACACCAACATCGCAAGCAACCTTGCAGCCCAGATTGATCCGAAAGACATCGACTACATCGAGATTCAGCGCGGCAGCTACACCGCCGATGTCGGTGACCGTACCTATGGTGTGTTCAACGTCGTCCCACGTACCGGCTTTGAACGCGACCGCGAAGCCGAACTCGTTCTGAGCGCGGGCAACTTCTTGCAAACCAATGACCAGCTCAATTTTGGGGACCATACTGGCAAGTTCGCATACTACGCCAGCGTGAACGGCAACCGTAGCGACTACGGTTTGGCGCCGCCCATCGCGCCGGTCTTTCACGACGCCGACAACGGATACGGCGGCTTCGCCTCACTGATTTATAACCGCACGCCGCAGGACCAGTTTCGGCTGATCTCGCTGGTCCGCGAAGACCTCTTTCAGATCCCTTACGATCCCGATGCGAACGACTTCGAAAACCAGCAGTACAATTCGAGCGGTCTGCGAGACGTTCAGCATGAAACCGACGTAGCGGAGGCTTTCTCCTGGTTGCACACCTTCAATGCTTCGACGGTGCTCCAGATTTCCCCGTTTTATCACGACAACATGGTTGATTACGATTCGAACCCGAACGATGTTCCGGTTGCCACGACGTACGACCGTGCCTCAACCTATGGTGGTGCACAGGTGTCGGTCAACACTGTCCTCGATCGCAACAGCGTCCAGGCGGGGCTCTACTCCTTCGGCCAGCACGACCACTATGTGTACGGCCTGCTCTTCCATGACGGCAGCGGGACTGCGCCTGTCCATGAGACGGATTCGACAAACGGCGGCGTAGTCGAAGAGTACATATCGGACAACTACAAGGCGACCTCGTGGCTCACGTTGATTGCGGGTGTGCGCGCAACCCAGTTCCGTGCGGAGTTTGCGGAGAACGAGGTTGATCCCCGCTTCGGTGTTGCGGTGCGTGTGCCGAAGCTGAACTGGGTCTTTCGCGGCTTCTATGGCAGGTTCTACCAGCCGCCGCCGCTCGTAACCGTAGCCTGTGCGACAAGCACGTCATTCAGCATGAATGGCTGCAGCGTGCTTACGGTGGCGCGAAACAGCGGCGTCAGCTTCGCACCGCTGCATGGCGAGCGTGATGAGGAGCACCAGTTCGGTGTGCAAATACCTTTCCGCGGCTGGTTGCTCGATGCAGACACCTTCAAGAACCGGGTCAACAACTTCCTCGACCACTCAAACGTTGGTGAATCGAGCATTTACTTCCCGGTGACGGTCGATGGCGCGCTCATCCGTGCGTGGGAGTTGACGCTGCGATCGCCAAGGTTGTGGAAGTTTGGGCAGGCGCATGTCGCCTATTCGAACCAAATTGCAGAGCAACGTGGCAGCATCACAGGCGGCCTGATCTGCGATCCCGCCACGACCCCGCCGGGGCAGTGCGATGCCGGCTTCGCCTACACCCCTGTGGACCACGATCAGCGCAACACCTTAAACGTCGGCTTCAACGCAAGCCTGCCCTGGCATGTTTCTGCCTCGACCAACGTGTACTACGGCTCCGGCTTCGACAATGGCGACCCAGACTCGACGACGCCGTACCCAAACGAATATCTGCCTTACAACACGACTGTCGATTTGTCGGCAGGCAAGACGTTCAGCGAAAGGATCACAGCGTCTGTTACCGCAACAAACGTAGCCAACCGTCGAGTGTTGCTGGATAACAGCCTCACTTTCGGCGGTTTCCATTACAACGACCCGCGTCAGATTTACGGTGAGATCCGCTATCGCTTTCATTACTGATGATGACGGATCGAGCGGACAGCAAAGCTTGCCAGACTCGGCAGTAGTTGATCAGGTATACAAAGTGGCCCCGAGAGCGAAGCTAATAAGTTAAGTCAGAAGAATAGCGATTGACATAGACATTGCCCGAAGACATTTCGGAACTCCCTGCTATAACTGACAGGAGATATTGTCAACGTGGCAGATATTCCATTGCCGCTGTTTTCGATTGTCTTCCTAAAATTTTGCAATACGGTGCGAGACGTACCGCGCATCGGCATCGGCAGCAGCAATCGGGCACTGCATCTGAGAGGATGTCCAGGCTCCTAATGAAAATCGTGAGATTGGAGAGTGATCTGTTCCAGGCCGAAGGCAAGCTCTTCTAGCCGCTCGGCTCGAACGTGAACAACACCGTCCTGGTTCTGGAGTCGGCCATGCACGAGGAAGAATCTGCCGCGTGTAACAAGCAGGCGGTCATAGTCGTATAGGTCGGGATGAATGATGACGTTCGAAATGCCGGTCTCGTCTTCTAGGCTGAGGAAGATGAAGCCCAGAGCCGTGCCAGGGCGCTGGCGAGCGATGACGGCGCCCGCATGAGAGACGTAGCTTTTGTCCGGGCGGGCGTGAAGTTCTGCAGCCGAGAGGATATGTGCGGCGCGTAGTTGATCCCGCTTGAAGCTGAGCGGGTGCGGACCGGCCGTAACGCCTGTGCCAGCGTAATCGGCAACCAGCCGCTCATCGGTAGACATCCGGCGTAGCGGCGTGAGACCACGAGAACTTCCCAGCCACGCTGATGAGACCGCCATGGTTTGAGGTTCAGCTTCATAAGCTATGTTGAGTAGAGGTCCGGCGGGGCGGCCAATTTCCGCTACTTGCCAGAGAGCATCGCGGCGATGCTCGACGGATTCGAGCCAGTTCAGTGCGCCGATGCGCGCTAACTGCGCGAGGTCTTTCCGGCTCAGGGCAGATACACGCTGACTGAGATCTTCAATCGTGCGGAAGGGGCCATGCGCATCACGGGCAGCAACCAAAACCGCAGCGGTTGCGCGACGCAGGCCTTTGACGTAGAGCAGCCCAAGACGAAGCGTGAGAGAGCCGTCTGTTTCATGTTCCACCGTGCACTCATCGCGAGAGACCTGCACGTCGATGGGCTTGACGCGAAGACCGTGACGTTGCGCGTCTTTGATCAGCACAGCAGGCGTATAAAATCCCATCGGCTGGTTGTTCAGCATGGCGCAGGTAAACGCTGCCAGGTAGTGCACTTTGAAGTAGGCCGAAGCGTAGGCGATCAGGGCGAAGCTGGCCGCGTGGCTCTCTGGAAAATGGTACAAAGCGAAGCTCTGGATACTGCCGACAATCGCTTCCTGCGTATGCAGTTCAATGTTGTTGACCGCCATGCCTCGCGGAGCTTCGTCATGAGCGCCTCCATCCGCGCCCTGCTCCCGCGCATGCCGACAGCTTTTCGCAACTCCTCCGCCTCCGTGCCAGTAAAACCGCCCACGACCATCGCCATGCGTAAAAGCTGCTCCTGGAACAGTGGTATGCCCAGCGTGCGTTCCAGCACGGGTCGCAGGCTCTCGACCGGATAGGTAATTGCTTCTTCGTTGCGTCGCCGCCGCATGTAAGGATGCATCATCTTGCCGACGATCGGACCGGGACGGATGATCGCCACCTGGACAACGATGTCGTAAAACCTGCGCGGTGCGTTCCGCACGATGGAGGCCATCTGTGCCCGGCTTTCTACCTGGAACATGCCGACCGTATCTGCCTTGCAGAGCGCATCGTAGGTGGCCTTATCGCCTTCTGGCAGTTGAGCAAGATCCGGGTGTTCGCCGTAGTGCTCGGGTACGAGGGAAACGCAATCTTTAAGGACGGCCATCATGCCTAGCCCGAGCAGGTCCACCTTAACCATGCCCATCGCAGCGCAGTCTTCCTTATCCCACTGAACGACGGTGCGGCCCACCATGGAAGCTCGCTCCAGCGGTACGATCGAGTTAAGCTGACCCTGGCAGATGACCACGCCGCCAGAGTGCTGCCCTAAGTGCTTCGGCAAATCCTGAACGCGCTCGCAGAGCTCGATGTACTTGGCAATTCGGCGATGGCTCAGGTCGAAGCCGGCGTGCCGGAAGTTGTCGGCAAGTGTCTCGTCTTTTTGCTTCCACTCCCATTGGCCGACAAGCCCGGAGAGACGATCCAGTGCCTCTCGATCAAAGCCGAGCGCCTTACCAACCTCCCGCGCCGCCGAGCGACCACGGTACGTGATGACGTTGGCCGTCATCGCCGCGCCAAGCTCACCATAGCGCTGATACACATACCGAATCGCCTGCTCGCGCCGCTCACCGGATGGCAGATCCAAGTCGATGTCGGGCCATTCGCTTCGGTTCTCATTCAGAAATCGATCGAAAAGAAGGTCCATGCCGACTGGATCGATGGCCGTGATCTCCAGCGCGTAGCACACGACCGAGTTGGCCGCGGAGCCACGACCCTGTATGAGGATGCCATTGGCCTTACAGTATTCCACTAAGTCCCAGACGATGAGGAAATAACCTTCAAAGCCAAGCTGCTCGATGAGTTTCAGCTCGCGTTCCGCCTGCTGCTGTGCCTTGGCAAGGAGCGCGGCATCGTTCTTGGGCCGATAGCGATTAGCGATTCCTGCGGCAACGCGCTCACGCAGGAAGACCGCCATGGGCCTCCCATTCGGTGTTGGGTAATGAGGGAACTCATACCCGAGATCTTGAAGCGTGAACTCCAGGCGTTCCGAGAGCAGCAGCGTGTTGTCGACTGCTTCCGGCAGATCTCGAAAGAGCCGGCGCATGACCTGTGCGGAGCGCACTTGACGCTGCGAGTTGAGCGCCAGCAAACGCCCGGCCTGTTCTAGGTCGGTCCTGTGGCGGATCGCTGTAAACACATCCAGCACCTCACGCTCGTATTGCGTGGCATAGCGCACGCCGTTAGTTGCAAGCAGGGGAAGTCGCATTGATTCGGCGAGACGGAGTGCAGCTTGGTTGCGCCATTCTTCAGCGCGCTCGCCGTGACGTTGGAGTTCGATATACACGTTGGCTTGGCCATACAGCCGGACCAAGTTTTCCAGTAACGTGCGGCCTGCAGCTTCGCCGCCTCGGGTCAGCGCTGCGGCGAGCGGTCCTTCATCCCCCCCTGTCAGGCAGATCAGGCCGGGAGCGAACTCTGCCAAATCACTGATGGTCGCCATACCCTCGGCCTTGACGCGCTCGCGCATCTTGTACCGAGTGATCATGCGGCACAGGTTCTGGTATCCATTGCGAGAGACGCATAGCAGCGGCAGGCGTACCGGCTCAGGTGCATTGCAGTGCGGCGCCCAATCAGGCGGCTCTAACCGCAAACCCCAATCACCTACAGCAACTTCAGCGCCGACATGGGCGCGCATGTTATTTGCCTGCGCGGAAGCATGGAAGCGCGGTAGCCCATACACACCATTGCGGTCGAGCAGTGCCATGGCCGGCATGTCGCGCTTAAAGGCGGCACGAATCAGGTTTTCGGGCACGGACGCAGCCTCAAGAAAGCTGAACGCGCTGGCGGCGTGCAACTCAATGTAGCCGTCCTTCATTCGTACCTGACCCTAGTCATACAGCCCCTCAACCAACCATTCGCGGCGCAGCAGATCATGGGTGAAGAGACACATCAACGCAGAGCCATCCGCGTTCATGCCAGTTTCTGCTTCCACATCCCACTCCTCACGCGACCAGACCTCCGGGGTCCACCAATGCCCGCTACGTCGCCATGGACCATGAATGTTGCGAACGTTGTAGCGAATGCCAAACAAGTAAAAGTCTTCGGCACGGCATTGTCTGATTGCGAAACAATAGGTACACGCGGACGCAGCCTTCGAAGCGCGATGCCGTTGCGAACCATTGTTTCGGAGGTATACGTTACAGATCGTCGGGGAGCGTCCGTCACGGAGAAGCGCTCCATACGAAATCCTTCGGGCGCGTGCGTATTCAGCAACCTTGCGCAGCCTACGCGATCTTCTCCAACTAACGCAGAAAGTCGGCAAGCATCACCTCAAGACGAGCTGGTTCTGGCGTCTGCGGTGTGAACAGGCCAGCCTGTATCTCAGCACGAGGTCCAGGCTCGGCACTCAAACTGATCATGAGGATACCCGCGCAGGGTGGATGCGCCTGTAAATCAAGCTGCAGCAGCTTCAGCAAAAGCGCATGGTCAAACAGCGGTAGGGCGGGCTTCGTCGTGCGGTTGTACTCGAGCGCACTTTCCAGGCCAAGCTTGACCGTAACACTGGCCAGCGCAAGCGCGCGTAGACCGGCACGAACCAGCAACTGACGAAGCATCGGGCCAAGTACGAAGAGCAGTGAGTCGAGTTGATCGACCGGAACGTCAAATTCGACATGCTCCACAAGCGAGAAGGCAGGCTCATCTGGGATGAGCAGATGTGCGTGTCTACCGCATGCAAGCTGGTGCAACGCTCGTCCTGGTTCGCCCAGCCGTGCAACCACGGCGATCTCTGGCAGCGCGGCAAGTTCACCCACCGTGCGGATGCCCCATAGCGCAAGTGTCTCGGTCTCTGTTTCGCCCGGTGAAAGCGCGTCGAGGGGCAGCTTGGACAGGGATCTCTCCTCCGCGCCGGGTAGGAGAACGGCAATTGATTTTTGTGACGACCGCGCCATGCACACTGCGGCGTAGAGATTCGCACTCGCGCAGACACGGCCTGAAAACCAAGATCGCGGGCGGCTTGCCATAGCTTGCGCGCTGCCACCTCCGGCCGTCCAAACACACGCCTAGTCCCCGTCATATCCAAGGCGAGTAGGAGTGAGTTGTCGCGATTGTTATTGGTGCTGTGTGCCAATTTTTGGCTTTGAGTTATGTTTTGAAATTTTGGCGTGAAGCTAGCCGCTAGTTCATGCAAAACCACAGATGCGCTTCGCTCTTCCACAGAGGAACGGCGGAGCACCTGTAAACCGGAAAAACTATCCAACTCAGCACGCGATAGGCCGCGCTTTACCCCTAGACGCCGGGCGCGGGAGTTAGCCGCACACACCACTTGTAAGGGTGGTACGCCTTCGACAACGGCAACTGGCATCGTGCGCTCCGCAGGTCGCAATCGCAGCATGGCCTGTGCCGCAAACTCGGGCACCCGGAAGCAAAAATAGAGCGGCTGTGACGGTACGCTCATCTTTGATGTGCCCATTCAAGCTCAGCCTTTTCCCGCACCCGCTCTGCAAAAGGAACCCACGCTGTGTTTCGAGACCAAGTTGCACACCGGTCACTCTGCGGCAGCTTGCGCATGGCAACGACCTTCCCCACTTCGTCATGCTGCTCTTCGACAGCCTCAAAGCGCTGACGACTAACGGAGACTTCGTAGCTCCTTCCAGTGAAGAGGTCGCCGGCAGTAGTGACGCTCAATGCTTTGAGCCTCAGCACAAGCGCCGCACTGGAGCGTGCACATGGATGTTGCGTCAGCAAAAGGATGATGGTGCGAGAACGTTCCGCTGCTGCCCGGAAACGAAACCACGTCGCCATTGGAATGCGAGACGCAAACTCGGGTGGCGTGCTGCCCAGATCGAGAATCAGTGCTGCGAAGCCTCCTGCGCTCAGCAGCAGATCAGCGGCACGGATGGCCTGGTCGAGTGCTGTCAAGATCTCCGACCGTTTCGACTCACCCTTCGTGTCGGAAGTGAGTATCTTTTCGCACAGCGCGTTTTCATTCAATGCTGGCATGGGACTCGCATTTCCTAGGCGTGCTTGCATGCGCATCGTCGGCGTTTCTGCACAGCAAGGCATGATCGTCGCCGGGTGATGCGTCTGCTGATGGAAGTGCTCCCCGCGTCGCGGTGGTTGCCGGTCGGTCGGTGCTTGTTCCGTTCTATCCCACGCACGACCCGCAAATACGCCATCTGCCTTTGGTTGCGTTGAACGGTTCGGCATTCCGGGGGTGCCGATGCTTTTCCGCCGCGCTGCAACCGGGTTCTCGCCATTCCGTGTAATTGGACTTGAATATGATTCCGCTGTGCCTAGTTTCTCTGATCGGTAGCATTGGTCGTGCTGTAGCAACGTCTGAATCGCTTCGGGTATTCCGCGTACCTCATTGCATGGATGTGGACTGCCGCCTCTCCCCAAAGGCGACTTTTTGCGAGGCTCTCCGCAAAGCAGTCCAGCTACATCGGATGGTTGCGCCAGATCTCCTTTCGGCTGTTTGCTGTTGCCCCCACACCGAATCCAAAGCTGCCGATTGAGGTCCGTGCCTGCGGCCGCGGCTGACTCGGGATCAAATGCATCCGCAACATCGATCCATGCCGTAATTTGACCGGCGCAGGTCATTTCTGCGGTGAAGGCCAGTGCAAACGAGGTCCGCCCAGAGCAGGATGAACCTATCACTTCGGTGATGGCCCCGACCGGCAACCCGCCACCGAGCAACGCGTCGATCTCCGGCACACTGAATGCAACACGCGGGACTACTGTGCTTCGCTGTGAAGACCGCGCTCCGGACACACGGTGTGCCAGCGCCTCTTCGATTTGCCTGCGAGCTGAACCAGCGGCGATCAAGACGTTCTCTCCTTCGCCTTATCTTCTCCTCTAATGGCGTCAAAGTGCAAGCTCACCCAGAACTTCTTTTGTTTGCTTTAGCTTAGGAGGGGTACTCTCCTAAGAACAATCGTCCAGCGAAACATTGCCTTCCTTGTTCATTGCTCTTGCGGCTTGTCCCGGGCATGAATAATTTTTGTAACTCTTGTAGAGTTCTGTCGATTACAGAGTTGCCTGACCAGTGTCCTCATGCGTGTCGAGCATGGCGCGCTGCACCTGTGCATCGGTTAAGAGTTCAGCCCATTAAGCTGTTACGGCTATGCCGTGAACCTGCAAACCCGAGTCAGTGTAAGTTCGCCTAAGCTTGCACTTACGGTCGTTACCAATTTAGCCGGGCGCAGAACAATCGAGCATCTTCGATGACAAACTTCTTCCGCAACTGAGACGGGAGCTTCGGTATCGCGTTAGTCACAACGATCGCCCAGCGCCAACAAAATTTGGTAGTGTCCTAATTTGAAAATGCCGCTTTAGAGCGCTGCATCGAGTGTCTCCCGAATGAAATGAGACAAGGTATGTCCCTTCGCCTTTGCCGCAGACTCAAGCCGTTTACGGTATTCGGCTGTGAAGCGAAGATTTACTGCGCTAGACTTCGCTTCTCCCTTGGCCATCTTGGGGCGTCCCGGTTTACGCTTCTTAGGCTTGGGCTCTGGCACTTCGTATCTCCTGCATGATGGCGGCTTGCACGGTTCGCTGAGGCGATGTAATCGGCCCGGCATGGAGCACCGTCACATGCTGCTTGGGATTGGCGGGGTCGTCGGTTTCGTGGGACCACGCATAGACGTGCTCAGCCTCGGGATGGTCGTGGAGTCTGGATACCTCTACGGTTCCATCCCAGAGCGTCTGACCGTTGAACGTTTCGGTTACCGGGACGCTTTTGATGTGGGTTGACTGCACATCATGAATGCTGCGGATGGCTGCCCGGAGTTCGTCTATGTCTGTCATACTTTAGCTTCCAAATCAGAGCACCTAAGCTCCATCTTTACTAGAAGATTCCGGCCTGACGACGATTCCGCTAGTTGCTTTACTGATTTTCCAAACGCGACCAAGCTATTTACCTCCAGCGTTCCGGGGTTGAAACCGCTAGGCTTATCACACGCGCTGCAGTTTTCTTGAGCCATCACAGCGATTCCCTCCCGATCTAACTTTGCTATTGGTACTCGGTGAGCGGACCCGCAGTTGTGACACTCAAAACTGAGTGCGAGTATATCCATCGCTTCTATAGTGCATCGTCTCTCAACGTCATTTTTATCCCACCGACGGACTGCACGCTTACGAGAGCGCGGTTGTACATCGTCTACGTCTGCGGCTCCGGCAGCTTGCTTTCAGCAAGGCGCACCGCACTAGCAACGGTCACTTTCAGCCTCGCCAACCCGAACAAGTGCAAGGGCCTTGCTGACATTTACCACGGCTCCGAACCCCGCATGGTCCATCTCCAAAGATTGTTGCGGGCGGGGCTTCTCGTTCGGCGGGCATTCGGAGACCGCTCTCAATGCTCCAGACGGACGCTGGGCACCGGATCAGGGAGGGAGTAAACATTGACTCGCAAAACATTTTACGGAGCACAATTATCGAAAGAGGGCGATCAGATCGGCACGCTGACAATCGGAGCGCCGGTGTTCGTCCGACCGATCCTGAAATACTCGACGCACTGCGCAATTTGCTCAGGACGCGCGACGATGTCGCACGATCAACTCAGCAGATCGACAGTCCGTTGCCCGAACTCGGCATGTGGCAGAGAGGGTCTGCACGAGAGGCCAACCTTACGCTGGGTCAGTTCCGTGCGCGTGAATCAGCCGCCGGAAGGCGTCAGGAGGACGTGCGGCAAGCCGCTCAGCATAAGCTCCTGAGGGACGTTGAGGCGGAGCTGTCAAAGACAGCTCAGAAGGTCGCAGCCGCAACCCGAGAACGCATCTCGCAGCACCGCGATGACGAAATCTATGTAACTCCAGGACTGCCGACGTTGACTACGGAAGCCGATAGACAGGCGTATAACAAACGCGAGCTGGCCGCGTTCGTTCGAACCAACCCGGACTTCTCTCGTTACGAGCCTGACTCCACAGTTGATCGAATCGGAGACTACTTCGCCCGGAACGGCGTCGTTCTCGCTGACGCAAGTATGATCTGGCGCTCTGCAGCGTCTCGCCAGTGTCGGAATGCTTGAGCCAGCACAACGACCTGCACAGCCTGTGGCAACGCCAACGCCAAGGGCTCGCCCGGCTGCTGCTGTGAAGGAAGCGGCTCCCGAACTGCCCTCCGGTTCGGAAGAGGGATTTGACTTGGTGAGCCGGACCAAACAGTCCTACCAGCAGTTCCAAGGTGCTCTCAGAGACATCCAGGCCGGAATTGGAATGGAGCTCAATCGGTGGTCGCTCTTTTCAATGCGATCGGCTTGTCCGCTGCACCGCTGGCCGGAAAAGGCTTCCGGATCAACGAAAACACGATCCATGAACACCAGACCGCTCGCGGCTGGGAAGGCGCACTCCAAGCTCGGGGCTACAGAACCTGCAAACCGGTGCCGTCATCACGCCACAGCAGTTGAAGGACTATGCCGACATCGCGAGTTCTGCCCGTCAGAACCAGTACGCCGCGACAGTCCACTCGCTGCACAACGCTGGCATTGGGGCGGACGCAGCCTTGCCGACGGAGACGGTCAGAAATTGGACCCCGCGACCGCTCGCATCTTTCTCCAGCTCACCGCAGGCGACAAAGACAAAGCACGTCAGGCGGCTAGCCGGAAGGGATGGAGTTTCTGATGCCGACACCACAAGCCGCACCGCAGCAAGCCGCACCGGACGTGTTCGACAGCATTGGATCAGCTCCGGCACCGTCGAACACTTCCCAGCCTGCCTCGCAGCCTTCGTCTCAACCTGCTTCGCAACGCACTCCGTTCTGGTGTGACGCAGACTGCGTTGGGCACCGTCCACAGCGGGGGCGACCTGACCGAAGGGGCCAAGCAGGGGGCAGCTACAGCGGCTTTTACCGGAGCCCTTGGGGCAGTTCCGGTAGGCATGCGGGCGATCCGTGCGGCACTCGACCCCCAAGCGATCCAGGCACCCCTGCAGGACACGCTTCGCAAGATCGTGTCTGACGTTGCCGACCACGCGGGGTCTCTGGTCCTACATCACAATCCATCCGCGATGTGGTCGAGGATGTGCGGAACTCAGTCAAGCAACAGGGCTCGGCAACCTACCAAAGACTCGATGAGATCAGCGGTGGAGCAGCCCAGCGTTTCCGCGATGCGGCTTCCAACGTTCAAGACAAGCTGAAGGACATCGTTGGTCTCGACGATGAAAAGGAGGCTGAGCTGGTCGCACGTGGGAATGCGATCGATGATGCCCACAAAGCGATGTTGGACAAGCTGGAGGCCGCTGGGCACCCACGGGACCTCCTCAGCCGTGCCGACGCCCTGTGGACGAAGCAGAGAGCATTGGGCGAGTTGTCCGCGAGCCTACGACAGTCCAGCACAGGTTTACGTCCGGAGCTGGCTGCTGCCGGGACGACGCCCACTCCTGAAGCGATCAACCCGAAAGTCCTAAGCACAAAACTGAACCGGCTGTACGACTCAGGCAGGCTGACACAGGCCATCGGACCCGGCAACGCAGAGCACATCCTCCGCACGGTCGATGCGGCATACGCTAGGTCACAGGCGATTGCTGCCAACGCCAAGTGGGGAGGACTCCTGGCGAAGGCCGCGGCCTCTGCTGGTTTGGGCGGCTTGGGCTTTGAGGGCGTCAAAATGGCTCACTCTGTTCTGGGCGACTCGCACTAGCCTAACGTTGCGTCACTTCTGCCCTAGCCTCTCGATTGGCGTTGACCAAACTAGGGCAACGGTGCACCACGCGACTAGGGAGGCTGTATGGACGAACGACGGTTGAGCAACTCAGAAGCAGAACCGGAGGCGATCGAGACGAACTCTGCCATCTTGCAGACAGAGGTGAAAGCGAAAGTCGGCAAGAAAAAGCTCGCAGCAAAGAACGACAGACCGCTCAAGGGGCTGGCAGGGGCAGAAAGGTACGATCCTTTCTACGAAGCCGCGCTAAAGGTCGCTCTAGCGGTCGCTAAATCGCGGGCTTCCCTGCCAACTCCGTCTGAGCCGAAGCAGACTGCCGTACGGCTGCCACCAAAGTTGCATTGCCCTAGGCAGCACCAGCAGATAGAACAGCAGGACCGGGTGTTTCCGGACTTGGCTGGCGTCCCGTCATGGCGACCATGCACATCGCCGCCAGATGGTCCCAGCAAGACAGGCGACGAACGTAGAGCGCTTGGAGCATAGCCCTGTGACGCTCAGGGCATCAGGTCTTGATTGGAAAGCCTGTCCGTCCCGACGCCCCCAACCGGCGTCAAGCCCTATCGCAACTTCTTCGGCAAACGTCCACCAAAGCGGCTAAACTCACTCCCACGACTGGTTCTGAAGCACAGAATGGAGATTCTGTGCAAAGACGAAGGTTTCAAAGGGGAAGTGTGTACCAGAACAAGACTAAAACGCTGTGGCTCGGGATGTATTCAGAGTACGTACTCGATACGCATGGCGCGGAGGTCCGCAAACGCCTGCAGATTGTTCTCTGTCCGGCAAAGAACGTTGACAAGACCGTAGGCAAACGAGAAGCGCAGCGGCTGTTGCAGCCCTTCGTCGATCGTGTGAACACGGTTCTGTCCGAACCCATCCGGGAGCGCAAGTCAGCAACATTTGAGGCTTTCGCAGCCATATGGGAGCAGGACTACCTGTCTCTGTCCAAGCCATCTACTCAATCCGACTCACGAAGCAACCTGAAGCGCCTAAAAGCCGCGTTTGGGGGGCGTGACGTGCGCCAGATTGACGCTGGGGACGTTCAGCGGTTCATTGCCGCCAGCGTCAAAGAAGGCCTCGACGCGAAGACCATCCGCAACCACTGGGGAACCATCAAACTCATCTGGACGGCAGCACTCGCCCAGAAGTACGTCGATTCCCTGCTCCCCAAACCGAAGATGCCGCGCAGGGCAAAGAAGCGGGCACGGTTCTACACCCTGAGAGATGTCGCAAGGATCATCGCAGCATCGGAGGCAGACCGCCGTGTCTTCTACTGGCTTGCTGCAGAGACAGGAATGCGAGCTGGCGAACTTGCCGGACTCAAGCTGACCGACATCGAGGGCGATCGCCTGACGATCAATCGGTCGGTTTGGCAGGGGAAGGAGCAGACCCCAAAGACGAACAGCGCTTTGCGGACTCTCGCGCTCTCACCTCAGCTCGTATCGTCGCTGTGTGAGAAGATCCCACGGCAGCGTTCGAAGAGGCATGTCTACCTGTTCTCCTCGCCTTCCGGAAAGCCGTAGGACATGAACGTGTTCCGGAACCGGAACCTGGCCAAACTTCTCATGCGGCTTGGGATCGAGCAGGCGGGCTTTCACGCCTTCCGGTACTTCAACGTGTCTCTGCTCGATGCTCTGCGGGTTCCACTGAAGGTGATTCAGGAGAGGGCAGGACACGCCCTGACCGGATCGTTCACGCTGGACGTGTATGGTAGGCAGCCGGACTGGAGTCGCAATGTAGAGGCGGCGGGACTGATCGGAAGGGAGTTGGAACGTGCTGTTTCGGAGCAGACGATTGGCGAAGATTCGGCGCTTATTGTCAGCTTATCTGCAATCAATGAAAAGGGCTCAGGAGCCGAAATCTCCTAAGCCTTTTAATGTTGCATTTGATTGGTTGCGGGGGTAGTGTTTCAACCTACGACCATTGGGTTATGAGCGGCGACAGACACGTAGTTTCAACGAGTTGCACGGCCTGATCGGGAGCTTTACAGAGTCGCAAGTCGTTGAAATATAAGAGGGGATTTCGTACTTGGGGTTGGTTTGGGGTTGAGATTCGAAGGGCGGCACACGCCAACCTCACGAAGGGAGACTCTGGCGATACATTGACGATACTTTCGGGATACCTTATTCTGGGAGCAGTTGAGGTGACTTCCATGTCGGCAACTCCCGCATTCATCAGCGCCGATCCAGCGCTCTTCAACCCGCAGACAGGACGGCTCGATGCCGCCCGGATTGCTCACGAGATTCAACTTCCGGTAGCCACGATTGCGGATGCGATTGGCAAGAAAGCACCGAGCGTTCGTAAGCATCCAGACGCTAGCAGCCTTCAGCCTGAGTTGCGCCGGGTGTATCGCATCTGGGTTGCACTCGTCGATCTCTACGCTGGGAACAAGAAGCATGCTCGCATCTTCCTGAACGCACCGAACCGTCATTTGGAACTTCAGGCCCCTATCGAGTTCATCGAGAAAGGCAATCTCAAGCCTCTTGAAGCCTTGGTCGAAGCGATGAGTATCCGGCAGACCGTCTAGGAAGCGTTCGCTTGCACTCCCCCGACAAACTCCTTCGCGCACTCGAGCGTGCCCCAGTCGAGCCCTTTGCTGGGTTCGTTTACCGGGTGATCGCCGAGCGCTGGCGCGAGTCTCCTCTCTCTACGGTCGGTTCGATTCGCCTCGGGGGACGGTATAACGCCCCTAATACCTTCCCGGTCCTCTACTGTGCAGACAGCCAGATGACCGCCATGCTCGAAGTGGAGGCGCTCTTCGCCACTGCGGATGGACAACTCAGAGGCGTGGCCCGCGACCCCGATCTCGTACTGTCTCTTCGCTGCAAGCTTGCTCGAGTCTTGGACCTCACTGACTCCAGCTTCCACAAGGAACTCGGCACAACGCGCGATGAGCTCGTGAGTCTCACCCCGTCGCGTTTCATGGCTAATGCACGCGGTGAACAGGCTCCGACCCAAGCTCTTGGAGCTGCGTGCTCTTTCAGCGGAAGAATTTCTGCGTTGAAAGTGCCAAGCGCCGCACATGATGAAGGCTATTGTCTCGACATCTTTCCAGACTCAATGCTAATCGGAGAGCATCTATCCATCGTGGACAACAGTGGGCGGATCGCAGAGCACATACGCGGCGTTATCCCCGTGCCGACGGCTCGTTAGAGACAGGGCATGATGCCGCAACTCTGGCGGTTCCTCTCGTGAAGCTACCTCGTAGAAACCAGACGGAGAGGGTGCCCCGCCCTAAGCGTTGCTAACGGCTGCGTCAAGAGCCGTCTCTTCCGAATACGTGATTCTGCCCGTCGTTAGTCGGACTGGGTCCTTCGAGAGATCTTCCATCATTCTCTTTCTGAATAAGAGAACCCCCGAAAGTTATTGGACTCGCTGAACGACTGGACTCTACGTTACGCATATCCCAACCGATTCCACGGTTGATCGAGGTGCTAATGAAGACGACAGTTCCGCTTGAGTCCCGGCCCACCAACAGGTGGGCACAACGCTTCAACAAACAGAAGATCAAGGATGCCATTCGCACGTTGGCGCCGACCCTCTTTGTGCTCACATTCGCGAGCGTTGCCCATGCCCAAGGAACCATGGACTTCTCAGGCGCTCAGACGCTTATGGGAACGTTCAAAACCTTCGCAATCTACGCCGGAGCCGTCATCTGCTTTGGTGGTCTCATCTTCGCCGGCATCCGCATGATGTCGGGAAGGTTCCAGGATGCAATCCCGGGCCTCTTCGGTGCGCTGTTTGGCGCTGGAGTTCTCGGCTGGGGTGCGGGCTGGATTGGCTCTCTCACCGGCCAGTCCATGTGAGGGTGCCATGCATACGATCAGGCGGGGAGAACCGTTACCAATCAATCAGGCATTGAACAGGCCGAGAGCCAAGCTAGGGCTTGACCTCTCGGCATGGATGGCCATCGTGTTTGTCTGCGTGACGGTTTTCCTCGTCGGGTTCCGAATGCTGGCGATCCTGAGCTTTCCGACGCTCGCGGGCGGCGCATGGTTGATCGTCCGTAAACACCCAAAGATGTTTCAACTCTGGGGCCTGAGCCTCAACCAGAAGAGCTACTATGACCCGCGCAAACACTGAACAGCAAAAACATACCCCGTGGTTTGCGAAGGCGGGAGCGGCCTGCAGCATCGTGCCGATCTCCCGCTTCGTAGGCCCAAGCATCTTCGCGCTAAAGGGCGGAGGCTACGGATGCCTCCTCTCTCTCACTGGCTTAGATGAAGAGGGCCTGACCGACCTTGAGCTTGAGGCCCGAGTCCGTCAGGTTGAAGGCGCGTTGCGCGGACTGCCCGAAGGGTCTTGCCTCTATCAGTACACGCGAGTGATGTCCGGGTTCGATTTACCCCGGCGGAAGCAGTACGGGAACGAGGTGACGGAGACGTTCGCGAGCGACCGTCTCGCACACCTCGACAAGACGGCAGCGTTTCGCCGTATCGACCTCCACTGGTGCCTGACGCTGGAGCCCTCCCGGGTCAAAGCGTTTCAGCACAAGCCCGATGAGAATGTTGCTGACACGTCAAGGATGCTCTCCGATCTTGAGAAGACGGCGATCTTGCTGGAAGGCCACCTCGGCAGCTCCCTCGGTCTCAAGTTGCTGGGTAAGGCCGAAGCCTTCCAGTTCTTCAGCTATTTATTCAATCTGGAGGAGTGGTCAGGCCGCGATCAGCTTCGCGCAGATACCGGTGTTGACCGTCAGATCGTAAAGAGCTCGGTTGCCTGGCATAGCGATCATGTGCAGATCGGCAAGCGGCACGTTCAGATGTTCTCGCTAAAGACGACTCCGGAGGCATCGCGGCCCTGCCTGTTCTCCGGTCTGGTGACCCTTGACTGCGACAGTGTGCTGTGCTCGACGTGGCGGGTGAAGTCCACGTCGGCTGCACGCAGCGAGATCGACGCCCAGGAGAAGTTCATTTCGTTCTTCAAAGTCGGCGTGTTGACCCGTGTGATGAGCGGACGCGACACCGCCTCACTTGACACAGGTGCCGGAGCCAAGGCCGCCAACAACAACGTCGATGACCTGAGCGAAGTCATTCGGTCGCTCGACAAGAAGGCCCAAGGCGAGTTCTCACTTCGGCTGTTGCTTGCCGCTCACAGCGCGGAACAACTCCGGGATACCATCCCCACCGTCCATCGGATCTTTGTCGATGCCAGGGCTCAAGTGATGGAGGAGACGCTTGGCAATCTCTCCGCCTTCTATGCGATGTTCCCCGGCAATCACAAGTTCAACGTCTTCCCGCTATGGCTGGCCGAAGACCACCACGCTCGTCTCTCGTCTGTGTTCGCGCCTAATATCGGACATCCGCATTCCGAAGACTTGGATTCCGAGTACCTAAACATCTTCGAGACGCGGACACGGACCCCGTTCTTTCAGGACGTGTATGTGGATGGCGTACGGGTCATGCTCATCATTGGGCCAACAGGAACCGGAAAGTCGGTCCACGGAAATCAGATCATCTCGCTTGAGCAGAAATATGGGGGTTTCACCTACATCTTCGACATCGGCGGGAGCTACGAAAGTGTTGTCGAGCTATACGGTGGCAAGGTTGATCGAGTCGGCAAAGATGGCCCACGAGTAAATCCGTTTGCCCTGGAGCCGACCGAGAGCAATATCAAGTTCCTCTACTCGTTCGTGAAGCTCCTGCTCACGAATGGCGGGGCGGAGCTGGAGCCGGAAGACGACAATCTGATTCATAAGGCCGTGCAGGATATGTATCTGCTCGACGCGGCGAATCGCCGGCTTTCGAATCTGTTCCTTCCGAAGAAGCTCGACAGGTATCTGGCCAAGTGGGTTGGGAAGGGTATTTACAACGCGATCTTCGACAACGTGGACGATAGCCTCTCGCTATCGCGGCTCCAATGCTTCGACTTCCAGGGTGTAAACAACGAGCAGTATGCCGACCTGATCGAGCCGTTGATGGTTTGGCTACTACGCAGGATCAACGACGTTCTCTACAACCCCGCCAATCTCGGAGTTCCGAAGCACATCCTCATCGAGGAGATCTTCTCTTCGATGAAGAACAAGCAACTCCTGGATGGAGCATTGGCTTCGATCAAGACCGTCCGCAAGAACCTTGGCGGGGTCACCATGATCGGCCAGTCCGCCGATGACTTGGGCGCGAATGCTGACAGCATCGTGAACTCCTGCACGTCGTTTCTCTTCTTGAAAGACGCGACGTTCAACCGGAAGCGTTACGCCGAGCTATTCAAGATGAACGTGCAGCAACTCGCTCTCTTCGAGAGCTTGCAGGACCGCGAAGGACTTTACATGCGGCGCGATGGGTTGACGAAGGTCGTCACCCTGAATCTGGACAGCCGCAGCTACGCAACATTTTCGACCAAGCCCAAGGACCGTGTACGCCGGACTAAGCTGATCGAAAAGTACGGACTCTCTGAGGGCATCTCCCGCTTTGCCCAGGGCGAGGCTGTGTAACCTGCATCACCATTTCACAACCAAAGGGCCCCTATGAAACCGCCGATGATCCTAACCGTCACGTCTCTTCTCTCCCTCGTCTGTGCTGTCTCCCAGGCATCGCCTGCGACTTTGCCGCATCGCCTTGAGCCGAACGCTCCGCGTTCCGTCACCGTATCCGAGGCGCAGACGCCGCCCGTCATACGGGCCGGGCTGCTGCAATCCACCCTTATTCTTCTACCCGCCGAGGAGAAGATTGCGACCGTCTTCGGTGGAGACACGGTGGACTGGGTGTTCGATGGCGGCCATGTAGCCAGCCGCTTCATCAGCGTCAAGCCAAAGCTCGCGAACACAACCACTGACATTCACATTGTGTCTGATCACGGCAACGAATACACCTTGCAACTTCAGGAGATCTCCGGTGACGCGGACGCGCACTTCGATTCCAAGGTCTTCATCCTGCCCGGTGATAAGGCCGCGAAGGACAGGCTTACCGACATGCCCGTCTTCGTACCCGCCGCTGAGCTGGACAAGGCCAAGCAGGAAGCCGCCGCAGCCAAGGCCGCGCAAGCTGCCGAGTTGAAAACGGAAGAAGCCAAAGCTGAGACCTATCGCAGCCAATACCCGGGCAGTCTTCACTTCGATTTCACCTGGGACGAGAAAAAGGGTAAAGAGCTTGGCCTGCAGCAGATATGGCATGACGACAAGTTCACCTACCTGCGCGGTCAGTTTCAAGAGACGCCTGCGCTGTATGAGCTGAAGGATGGCAAAGGATCGCTCATCAACTTCGACTACAACGCCGGCCTGTACACCGTACCGAAGCAGTTGGAGACGGGCTATCTCGCGATTGGCAAGAAGCGCGTGGACTTCCACCGTAGCGAGGAGAAGAACTAGCCATGACCGAACAGAATCCCAACCCGCCCGCTACCGTTCCCGCGCAGCGTGAAGCTGTGGGGCCAGTGAAGAAGAGTACGCCCGTCATCATCGCGCTTGTCGTGATCGTCGGCCTCATAGGACTCGCGAACATATCGAGCCTTGTGAGCGGCAAGAAGAGAACCGCACCGCAGAGCGCTTTGCCGATGCGTCCTGCTACTGCAAATCCCCACCAGGTCTCCAGTTTCGAGACGCAGCAGGCGACGGAAGCGAAGCGAGATTCCGAGGATCAGCAGCGGAGGCAGGAGCTTGCCGCCGAGATGCAGCAACTTCAGGCTGCGCAGAATGTGCCAGGCCCCGAGGTAGCAGGAGCACCGCCCATGACTGCTGCCCAGCGTTCGGCGATGTATGGCGACAGCCCAAATGCACCGAGCAAGACCTCCAATGTCTCGCAGGTACAAGCTGAGGCGAAACAGAAGGCTCTGGAGAAAGAGAAGTTGCATCAGGATGCGCTCAACAGCGACACCGTTGCCATCGACTTCGCTCATCCGACGACCGCTACGCCCGCCGCAGGTTCGCTCGCATCTCAACCCACCGCCGTATTGGGCGAGCGTGAGGAGATGTCACCGAGCGCAGCGTCAGTTCCCGTGGCGGGAGAAGCCAGGAGGGCCGGAAGCGCTCAGACTGTCTTGGACCAGCAGCCGAAGTTGGCCGGTAAGAGCAATCCGATGGCACCCTACGACTTCGATTCCTATCAGGGTCAGCTTTACCGGGTCTTTGAAGGAACCGTGCTGGAAGGTGTCGTTACGAATCATATCGACGGCGGCTTGAACGGGCCAATCCTCATCATGCTCACGACCGACTACTATTCGCACGACCACCAGCAGCTTCTCATGCCGCAAGGTACAAGGCTGATTGGGACAGTCCAAAGCGTCGGCAATGCGCAGCAGCGGAAGATGTTCGTTACCTTCCATCGTGCAATCTGCCCGGATGGTTTCTCCTTGGAACTCGACAAGTACGTCGGCCTCGACCCGCTTGGCACGACCGGCCTGGCTACCAAGGTTGACCACGGCTACTTGCAGGCGTTCGCGGCAGCGGCAGCGGTAGGCGGTTTGGGCGGCCTCGCACAGATCGGCAACAGCGGCAGTGTTCTATCGCCCTCGACCCAGATCCGTGACGGCATATCGGAGCAGTCCGCAGCCGAGGGAGAACAAGTGCTCAACCATTTTCTCAATCGGCTCCCGATCATCACGCTCAAGGAAGGTTCGCGTGCCCGCGTCTACATCGGCACGGACATCCTGATCCCGTCCTACGCGGAACACCGCGTCGATTCAACGCTATAGCCGTGCGCGTCTGGAGGCTTAGATGAAGGTCCATATTCCCAAAATCGCGCTCTCACTGGCCTTAGCTGTGCCTGCCATCTGCTTCGCAGCCCATATCGTGCGGACAGTCAACGCAAGCGATGCCATCGACACCGTCTTGTTTTATGCCGACGTGCCCGCCCGTATCAGCGACGCCATCACCAACTTCGAAACGCTTCCGGAGCGGATGAACCCGACCCGCTCTGAGTGCAACTAACCCTCAACCCTTCAGGAGCCTCTATGAAGTTCACCCTAAACAAACAACGGAACTACCTGCTCGCGGGCGGGCTGCTTCTGGCGACAGCGACGCCGAGCTTCGCGCTCTTCGGCATCGGAGACATCGTCTTCGATCCCACGAGCTACGCGAGTCTCGTATCCCAGCTAACCACTCTTGAGTCGCAGTACAACATGCTCAAGAACAATGTCACCCACTTTTCGTTCAAGCAGCAATGGCAGACGACGCTCAATGCGCTCAAGAACGCGAACGTGGCGAATATGTTCGGCGAAACGGCGGGCGTTAACGTCGCGCTCAACACCAACTCGCCGAGTGCATCGTTGACAGCGTGGAAGACGGCGACCGTCCCGGTCAGCTCTGGTACGTCCACCTACCTGAAAGGGCAGACGGTCGGCAACAGCGCCCAGCTCTCGCAACTCGCGATGATCGAGATGTCCGATTCGGTCTCGCCTGACTGCCTCACGGCAGTCGGACAGTACCGGGCGGGGCGCAGCCAGAACGGTACAGCCAGCAGCTCTCTAACGCAGCAGCAGTTCGATGCAACCTCGGCGACAAATAGCGAGGTACAGCAGTTAAACCTCCTGAACGCCGCTCAAGCCCAACAGTTGACCGAGATGCAGTCCCAGGCCGCGATGCACGTCTGCCTTGCCTCTCAGATGACCGTGTCGAACATGCAGCAGCGGAACGCCGCAGCCGCCGACCTGAACACGGCAGCGGCGGTCCAACAGCAGCGCACGGTGAATGACACCAGCGCTGCCAATGAAGGCAGCACCTGGACGACCTACTTGCCCTAATTCGGAGAAGAAATGCTGACAGCAATCAATACGAAGATTCTCCTTGCAATCCTTGCGGCACTGACCGTCATAGGCGGTGCCGCCATTTATCAACGCGACCAAGCGACGAAAGCGGCCGCAGCCGCCGCAAAGGCAGCTGAAATTCTTCAGTTACAAAAGGACGACAACGACTACCTCAAGCAGGAAAACGAGGCCCTTCGAAAAAAGGTTGAGGCAGACAAGAAGCCGCACAGCTCAGCGGCGGCCCATGAGGGCAAGACCTGGAAGACCTACATCCTCTAGCCCCGGACTGAAGCCGAGTCCAAGAACCCAGAGAGAGCACCCACCATGTCTTCCATTGTGTTGCTAGCCCAAGCCCTTCCCAGCGCGAGTTCCGGCGTTGACTGGCTGTATCAGTTCACGAACAATCTGACCAACCTGACGACACAGAATGGCGGAGCTCTCACTCAGCTTGGGATGACCGAATTAGCCTGCATTTCATTCTTTATGCTCGTCAGCATGGTTGTGAACTGGCAGACCTCTACGATGACGTTCCGTCTGCATCATCACCCGATTCAAGCGGGCGACCTGACCAAGTTTCTGCTTCAGCTCATCATCTGCTGTCTCTTGGAGACCTACTGGGTCAATCCGTTCCCCGGCGCGAGCTTCGGCATCAACCACTTCTTTTCCTACATTGCCCAGGCGATGGTCGCCGCCTTCGATCAGAGTTCGCTTGACTCGTTGCTACAGTTGCTCAAGACTGCCGGCGATCAGACCCAAATGCCCTCATTCACGGCACCGGTTCAGATCCTCTGCTACTTCCTTGTGCAGATACTTTTAGGGCTGGCCTCTGCCATTCTTTTCCTCATCAATTGCAGTGCGTTCATCCTCTACGGTGTGACCGCTCTATTCGGGCCAATTTTCGTCCCGTTGCTGATGACCAAGACCTTCCGTGCGAAGTTCTTTCATTTCCTCGACGTCCTTATCAGCTTTGCCATGATTCGGGCCGTTGCCGCCGCCTTTATTTTCGTCTGGGCCGGGTTCCTAAACGGTTTCATTCAGCAGACATTCAATGGCAACTATTCGATGGAAGTGTGGCTTGCAAATCTGATCCCCTGCACGATGGTTTTTATCGCCTTCATTATCAACATGCTCTTCATTCCCAGCATGACCCAAGCGATCTTCGGTGGGGCAGCCGGAATGGCATCCAATATTAGTCAGACTATAGGCGGAGCGGTCACGACAGGAGTGCTCCGCGGCGGAGGCTAAACATGCTTGGATTCCTTCTCGGCTTTCTCACATTTTCACGTGTTCGGTCTACAACGCTAAGGATCATTCTGATCGTAATAACCATTGGTTTGTTGATCGCTGGTTTGCTTTACGCCTTCGCAGTGTTCAGCGCCGTTTTTGAAAGGAGCAGCGCCTCTCATGTCCACAGCTAATTTGCACGCTGAAGCCGTACTCACTCCGCAGCAATCCCTCTTGACCGACGAGATTGGGAATGAAGTCTACGCCTCCCACTATTCCGAACGGAAGCTCAGTCGATTCGTCATCGGAACTGAGACGGTTCTACTGCTTGTAGCTTTCGGATTAATCTTCTCTCTGGCACACCGCCCAATTGCTAATCGGTATATCCGGATCGACGAGATGGGCCGCGCCCAGGCCATTGCCTACACCGACCTCAACTACAGTCCCCGAGAGGGCGAGGTGCGGACGTATCTGACAGATTGGGCGAACTATCGGTACACCGTCAACCGTGACACCATCGCCAAGAAGTATCCGCTCAACTACTACTTCTTGTCGCAGAATCTGGCTTCGCAGTTGATGGGCCAGGATAACCAGAATCACCTTGTCTCGCAGGTTGTCGGTGGACAGATCGAAAAGAGTGATGTGGAGGTCAAGAACGTCACCATCACGACCATGTCGGAGGAGACTGTTCAGAATGCGACGATCGCCCGAGGGACTGCGCTGGTCACCATCGACAAGCTGTACTCACTGCGCAACTCTCGGGAGCCCAGAACGGAACACTGGTTACTGAGTGTCACCTATTATCTGAATCCCAAGCAGGTAAGCGACCAGGCTAAAGTCTTCCCCCAGTTCGAGACAATCAATCCGCTTGGATTGACCATCACGGAGTTCCACGAAAACCGGATGTCCGTCGATCCAATGCCGATCGGTGTCAACGCTGCCTCACCAGCGGCGGCGACATCGCCAGTCGCGGAGGAAACGCGATGAGCTACCACCTCATACTGCCATTCTTTCCCGAAGAACTGCGGGAGCTATTGCTTGACCCGTCCATCTCGGACTTGATGATTAATGGGACGACCGGTGTGTATGCGGATAGAGCCGGGGTCGTGCAGCACATTCCGCTGTCCGAGCCGTACACCAACGACCGACTGCAGGCGGCTATCGAGCGGGTTGCCAGGATTCTTGGTCAGGATCTTACGACCCAGAATCCAATCCTCAATACCCGGCTGCCGGACGGTTCTCGTGTCGCCGTTGTCGGTGCGCCATCGTCAATCAATGGGCCGACCTTGACCATCCGCAAGTTCAACCGTTGGTATACCTCCGACGAGCTGATTGATTCGGGGAGTATGCCTGCCCATGTGCGGGACACTGTGGTCGAACTCATCGGCAAGAAGAAGAATGGCATCATCAGCGGCGGAACTGGCTCTGGGAAGACGACCTTGATGAAGGCGTTCCTTGACCACATTCCAGAAACCGAGCGGCTGCTCATTATCGAGCAACCGGCAGAACTAAAAGTCGCCCACAAGAACGCCGTTCGTTGGGAGGCTGTCGAGGAGATACCGGGTCAGGTTGCCATCACGCCAAGCGAGCTATTGGCAGCAGCCCTCCGGCATCGTCCAGATCGGATCATCATGGGCGAGATCCGCAACGAATGCGGTTATGACTTGCTTCAAGCGATGAACACGGGGCATGGCGGAACGCTGTCTACGATCCACGCGAAATCGGCGTGGGATGCGCTGAACCGTCTCTCCAATCTTGCCCTCAGTGCGAGACCCAATCTCAACCACGCCTTCATGCGGTCTGAGACGGCGGAAGCGATCGACTTCGTGCTCTATTGCGAGCGCGACCATACAGGCCGGCGTCGAGTCCGCGAGTTGATTACAGTCGGTGGCTACAGCCATGCAGACCAGAGCTTCCAGACCGAGGAGGTCTACCGCGCCTCCGCAGCCTAACGCCCAGTCCGAACGCTAGAGAACCCAACCCGTATCCGAGGTCTTACCGATGCACCCTCATGCTCCCCATTCGGCGGCACAGCCCCACCTGTCTCTAAAGCCCTTCAGCGCACAGTCTATGAGCGGTGAAGAGCGGAACGGCAGTTGCCAAAGGCCGTCCTTCTACGGCACTCAAGCCAGCAGCGATGACCTGCGGTTTGGGCGAACATTCGCCGCCGACGAGCGAGAGGCTGACTTCGGTCCAGAGGGATTCATCCGGCTCGTATCCCGCCTTTGCACGGTCACTGCTTCGGGGCTTAACCGGCGCCCTGCGGCGCTGCGCTCTTCTGCTTTGACTGCGTCGCCCTTTGGGTTACGGTTTCCAGCTTCGCCGGACCCTCCGCAAATGCAGAGCTTGGCACTTGGGAGCCGGGCCCACTTCGCTTATTAGTGACCCGAGCAAGATCGGGAAAGTCAACTCACGGAGACTACCACCATGTACCAGAACAAAGTCACCCTCATCGGCTTCCTCGGCAACGACGCAGAAGTTCGCACCAACGACAACCGCAGCTTCACCACTCTCTCGCTGGCAACCAAGAGTTCCTACAAGAAGGACGGCCAGTACATATCGCACACCGAATGGCACCGTTGCGTGATCTTCGGCAAGCTGAGTGAGTTCGCCGGCACGCTGAAGAAGGGCGCTCATCTGCAGGTGGCAGGCGAGCTGCGCAGCCGGGAGTACGAGACCAAGAAGGTCGGCAAGAAGCCAGCCCTGAAGAAGACCATCTGGGAAATCCGGGTGAACTCGATTCTCAAGCTGGACCGGGCCGAGAAGGCCAGCCCGGAGGAGCAGGATGGAACTCCCAACTCAATCTGGAAGGGGCCGCATAAGCCGCTTTCCTTCCATCAACTCGGGAGCTCGGTAGAAGCCGGGCTTCCCAACCTGTGAGACGTCCGCAATGAACACGCAGACCGCATCCGAGTTCATAACCCGATGCTTCCACCCCGGAGGAACGATTGCCATTCTCCTCCGCAAGGAGAACCCGGCGTCTACGACGCAGCGCACCGTTCGATTGGAGCAGGCGCTCGGGGCCAGCTATCTCGCTTGGCTGCGCTATGAGAATCGAAACGGAGCAAATGTCTATGTCGCCGCCAATCCGCTGTTAGCTGGCAGTCGGAAGAGGACCAAGGATTGCATCGCGGAAGTTCGTCACCTTTACATCGACATCGACGTAGACGGTGAGGAGCGAATCGCCGCGCTTCGAACTTCCAATGCAGTACCCGAGCCGAGCATGATCCTCTCGACTTCGCCCGGCAAGTACCAGGCACTTTGGAGGGTCGAAGGCTTCGACTTCGATCAGCAGGAGAACACTCTGAAGTTGCTGGTAATCGCCTTTGGTGGCGACTCCGCTTGCACCGACCGCAACCGCGTTCTCCGAGTGCCAGGATTCCGCAACTGCAAATACGATCCTGCTCACCTGGTCACAGTCGAATATCCCAGCGACTCCACCTATCGTCCTACGGACTTCCGGCTGGATGATTCGGTTCTCGACTGCGCACTCCCGCTCGTAGGGCCCGCACAAACATACCCGACCGGGAAGAACACCCATTCGGAACACGATTGGGCGTGGGCTGTCCAACAGCTTTCACTAGGCGAGGATGCCGCGAAGCTCACGCATGCGCTTGCTTCCCGCCGCTCGGATAAACCCAACCCGCTCTACTACGCCCAGCGCACGATCGACATCGCATCCGCGCGTTTATCGCTAATCGAAGGTATGGCGATTGAGGACGTAATCGCCATGTTGGAGAGTCGCCGTTCGGCTGAAGTTCCAGCTTCTCTTTGCTCTCCCCGTGCGCGGGAGATTGCGACTACGGCACAGCGGATGATTGCCCGCCAACAGTTCACTTCACACCCAAAAGGAGAATCACCATGCCACTGCTTGAAGTCGTCCAAACCCGTCAGATCAGCGCGTCCATTCGGCTCACTGATACAACCGCTACGCAGGTCGATCAGTATGCAGCCTTCATCCGGGCTTGCGCCGACGATGTCGTCGAGCAAGCTCTCGCCTACGTCTTCAGCAAAGACCGCGACTTCCAGGACTTCCTGAAGACCCCGGAAGCCCGGAAGGTCGCTTCGACGTTGCGGATTCGGAAGGTCCCGGCAACTGAGGCTTGTCCTCCAGCTTCTCCGAAGACGATGCCTGCGCCTATCGCCGCTTCCGTATCCCAGGCAAAAAGCGCCTGATCCTCCATTTCATTCCGGGGCAAAGGCACTACGGTGCTACGCACCGGAAGAATGTTGACACTCCATCCCTCGTAGGGGCGTGCAAGTGTACTACGGTGCACTTGCCGTCACTTCAATGACATAGCGATCTAAGGTGCACCTACGGGCACCTGAGACAACGGAGGTAAACATGGCAGTTTTGAACCCCAAATCGGCCCTTAATGTAACCGAAGAGCGTGCCGCACATCGAGTATTCCCGGTCACAGCAAAGTTGACCAAGGACGAACGGAAGGCAGTCACCGACTTCGCTCGCTCCCATGGACTTGCTCGTGGGCAATGGATGCGCGACGTGATGCTTCGCGAACTCCACGAGGCATTGTTGCGCCAGGCAAGACCGAAAGATGACGACGCACTGTTCACCGAGCTCATCGCCACGAGAATGCTCATGGTGAATCTCCTCAAGCCGCTCATCCTTGGCAAGCAGGTCTCGCAGGACTGGATTACGGAGGCAATGGCTGCGGTGCGCCGTGAGAAGCGAAAAGCGGCGCGCGACCTGATGCAGCAGTACACGGAAGAGACGGCAGGAGGGCAGTAATGGCAACGCAATGGGGCAGGAAAGAGACGGTCATCTGGCCGGTCCATGTTCCGGTGATGAGCTATTCGGCGTTGGCGGTGGCGCTGCTCTGCACCTGCATGTTCATCTGGCAGCGGCTTCATTTCTCTCTGTCGCCGGTGCAGCAGAGCTACATCACCGAGTACATCCGCTCGCAGGTCGGCGCGAAGTTCAACGCGCACGAGAACTACCGGCTCATCTACCTGGGCGGAGTGAAGATGTGCCCCCGACTAGCTCTGCCGGTGGACATCACCGAGGGCAAGACCACCCTGCCCGATGGCCGAGTCGTGCCCGTCGCGCTCGCTCCATTGACGACCGCGCAGGGCTATCGCTGGTACTTCCGCGCGCCGGAACGGAAGTTCTACGACGCCTCCATGCACCGTTGGCTGCGCGATGCCATCTATGGCGGCAAGGGAGTTCTGGAGCTGTTTGAACTCAGCTTGATCGAGGGAGGCGTGTGCCTAGCCGCTATGCTTTGGTTCTCAGTTCCCAGCGACATCAACAGGTTCCGCGTCCTCAAGTACGGGCGGGTCCTGCGCGGCCCGGTGATGATGGCGCCGAGCGAGTTCAACGACGCCCAGCGGGCGGCGGAGCGTAAGATGCTCTCGCCTGAGAGCCTTCGCAAGTTGTCCTGCAAGTTGATGGGCAAGGAGCCGCCGCCGGCGGCGATGGGTATTGGCTTCAAGACAACGGAATGCCGGGAGTTGATGAGGATTCCAGCGCGCAAGGAGGCCCAGCACATCCAGATCATCGGCGACACCGGGACTGGAAAAAGCCAGCTCATCATGCAGATACTTCGCCAGATCAGAGATCGTGGCGAGGCAGCGATCGTCTACGATCCTGCTACCGAATTCGTGAAGCAATTCTATGACGAGAAGCGGGGCGACGTTGTGCTCAACCCGCTTGACGCCCGCTGCCCATTCTGGAGTCCAGCGAATGAGATCGAGCGGAACGCCGAGGCTGTCACCATAGCCGCGTCGCTCTATCAGCCGACGAGCATGAGCGTGAAGGACGAGTTCTTCTATCGCACTCCGGCGCAGATATTCTCCCATCTACTGAAGACAGGCCCGACGCCCCACGAGCTTGCCGCATGGATGGCGGACGAGGCCGAACTCCAGCGGCTTGTCGCCGGAACCGAGATGGCGCACTACATCAACCGGAAGGCCGGCCCGCAGGCCACCGGTGTCCTCTCGTCGCTTGCTCTTGTGGCCCAGAGCTTGCGACTCCTCCCTCGCCAGAAAGACGCTCCCTATCTCTGGAACGCGACGGACTGGGCGCAGGAGCGCAAGGGCTGGATCTTCGTTACGTCGAAGAACACCGAGCGCGAGGTGTTGCGTCCGCTGCATTCGCTGTGGATCGACATCCTCGTCATGCGCCTGCTCAAGCGTCCGAAACCCGGACAGAAGAAGGTGTGGTTCGTGATCGACGAGCTGGCGAGTTTGCAGCGGCTTCCGCAATTGCATACCGCCATTACCGAGAGCCGGAAATCGAAGAATCCGCTCGTGCTCGGATTCCAAGGGAAAGCGCAGTTGGAAGACATCTACGGTCGTCTCGCGGAGGTTATGCTTTCGCAACCGGCCACCAAAATATTCATGCGAACAGGCGAGCCAAAGGCCGCGGAATGGATTTCGGAGTCCATCGGCAAGGTCGAAATCGAACGGTTGCGCGAGACGAAGTTCGACGGTTCGCGGGCAGGCAAGAACTTCACCGTGGACCGCCAGGTGGAACCGCTCGTCATGCCGTCTGAGATCGCCGGCTTGGAAGACCGACACGCTTATCTGAAGTTGGGGAACAACGTCGCCCGCTTCGTCTTCGACTTTATTGACTCGGCCGGTGAGACCGAAGAGTTCGTGGCCCGCAAGTCGGAGGACGACAAACTGGCGTTCGACCGCCGCACACTCGCGCCGCGCCGTCCCGGCCCTCCAAGTGTGGTTCCGGCTGACGACTCCGCTCCCGCGCCATCGTCGGCTGGGACAGGACGGGCTCAGCAGATAGAAGGACGTGCGATCGCATTGCCGGTACATCAACCGAAGATCGGCGCGGAGAAGTCATCGACATTCGCCGAACGCACTCCCGCAATCACTGAAAATCGCGTCACCCCGGACATAGAGCCGTCCGAGGAAATGCCACCCAGACAACACGAGAAGCGCGATCACGAGATCGGGCTGGAACTGAATCACTCTTAGCCATGTTGAATATTTCCAAAGCGTTGAACGCAGGGCAGGCCCAGAGCTATCACAAGCTGGAATTTACGTCTGAGACCCAGAACTACTACAAGCATGGCGAGACGGTGAGGGGCGAGTGGCAGGGCAAGCTCGCGGCATCGTTTGGTCTCAAGGGCGAAGTCGCGCCGCTTGAGTTCTCCCGGCTGGCAGAGGGCATTCATCCTCAGACCGAGAAGGCGATGGTCCGGCTTCGCGCGGCCCAGGAGTACACGAACGCCGACGGCACGACGACCAAAGCCGTCGAGCATAGGGCCGGCTGGGATGCCACGTTTTCCGCGCCAAAGTCCGTCTCGCTCACGGCTCTGGTAGGCGGCGATGATCGCGTGCGCGAGGCGCACCGAGCCGCCGTCACGACTGCTTTGGATGAGTTGGAGCATTACACCCAAGCGCGGATTGGTGGCAACAATCCCGCCGAGACCACCGGCAAGTTCGTCGCCGCCAAGTTCGGGCACGACACCGCCCGTCCCGTGGACGGCTACGCCGCGCCGCAGCTCCACACCCACGCTGTAATCTTCAACGTCACAGAGCGGGCGGATGGTTCGACCCGCGCCTTGCAGGAACGCGCTTTCTTCGAGAGCCAGCAGTACGCGACCGCCGTCTACCAGTCCACGCTCACCTACCAGTTACGCAATCTGGGGTATGAAATCGAGTCCGGCAGGAGCGGCGCCCCGGAGATAAAGGGATACTCGCAGGAGTATCTAGACGCTTCCAGCCCCCGGTCTCGGCAGATCAAAGAGCACCTTGCAAAGAGCGGCTACAGCAGCCCCGAGGCGGCGCAGATCGCGGCGCATTCCTCCCGCGACCGTAAGCAAGCGCTCTCTGCCGAGGAGGTTCTTGCCGCACACAAGGAGATGGCAGCCGCCTTCGGAAATCAACCTGAGCAGGTTGTGGCCGCCGCCCGCAACCGCGCCCTAGAGCAGGACAAAGAGCCAGTGCAAAAGAACGTCGCCAAAGAAGCCGTAACCTTCGCCCGCGACAGCATCTTCGAGCGTGAAGCTGTGGCGGACGAGCGGGCTATTCTCCGAGATGCCGTTCGGCGCGGCATGGGCGAGACCTCGTACCGCGACATCCGACAGGAGTTCGACAGGCGGCGGGATGCTGGCGAGTTCCGCTCAGTCCAAGGCATGAAGCACGACTCCGCGCGGAGCTTCACCACGCCCGAAACTATCGCCGCCGAACGTGCCAATATCCGCCATGTTGTGGAGGGCCGGAACACCGTCGAGCCGATGATGAATGCGGGGCGGGCGCGAGAACAAGCCAATACACGATCCTTCCTGAACAACTCCCAGCGGCGCGTCATTGAGGAGGTTCTGACCTCTTCTGACCGCATCCACGGTCTGCAGGGATTGGCAGGCACCGGGAAAACCACGACCCTCCAGACCATCCGCGAAGGAGCTGAAGCCACTGGCTACATCGTTGAAGGATTCGCTCCCACTTCCAAGGCAGCAGGGCAGCTCCGCGAGGCAGGAATCGAGGCAACAAATCTTCAGAGCTTCCTCGCACGAGGTCAGAATCATCCAAGTGCGGACACCGCTAATCGTCACCTTTACATGCTCGACGAATCGAGCCTGGCCAGTACCCGGCAAATGCGTTTGTTTCTCGGCAAGCTCAATCGAGACGACCGGGTTCTTGTCATCGGAGACACGCGGCAGCATCAGGGCGTGGACGCCGGACGGCCATTTCAGCAGATGCAGGAGGCCGGGATGCAGACCTCGCAACTTGACCAGATCATGCGCCAGAAAGACCCAGAATTGCTGAAAGCTGTTCAACACCTTGCCAGCAACGAAACTGTGAAGGGGATCGCCCTGCTGGCGGAGCAGGGCCGCGTCACCGAGATTCCAAACGGGCATGATCGCATCGCGGCCATCGCCGGGGACTACGCCGCGAATCCCGGGAACACGATCATCGTCTCCCCCGACAATCGGAGCCGCCAGCAGATCAACGAAGCAGTTCGAGCCGAGCTACGGAAAGGCGGCGGATTGGCTGATGACGGGCAAACGCTCCGCACTCTCACGCACCGGTCAGATATGACCGGAGCAGACCGCACCTGGGCGGCGCGCTACAATCCCGGCGACGTTCTCCAATACAGCAATGGCAGCAAGGCCGAACGGATCGAGCGTGGCAGCTTCACGATTGTGCAATCCGTCGATGCCCGCGCAAATACCGTCACCGTTTCGTTGGAAGGCGGCAAAACCGTCACCTACGACCCGCGCCGGCTGAAGGGCGTGAATGTCTTCCGGGAAGTCGAGCGTGAGTTCGCTGCGGGAGACCGCGTCCAGTTCACCGCACCCAACAAAGACCTCGGAGTCGCTAACCGCGACCTCGGAACCCTCGTCAGCCTTGAAGACGGTCAGATGTCCTTGCGAATGGACGGCAAGTCCGCCCGCACGGTCACGTTCGACACTGCGGAGTTCCGCCAGTTCGATCACGGCTACGCCGTCACCTCGCACAGCTCGCAGGGTCTCACAGCTGACCGCGTTCTCGCCCACATCGACACAGATTCATCCCATAGTCTCATTAACAATCGGCTCGCCTATGTCGCCATTTCCCGCGCTTCGCACGACGCTCGAATTTATACCAACAACTCAAAAACTCTAGGAGAAAGACTGGCGACTGATGTCACCAAGACCGTGGCGCTGATCGCCGAGGAAAAAGGGGTTAAAGTGAAGGCCTCAAACTCTGAATCTATGGCGATTGGGGACGCCGCCGTGCACGCTCCGAAACTCCCAGAGTTTGACTTGGAAGGCTTCGGACTGGGGATCTAACTACGAATAAGTCTCAGACCTACGAAGTCCATCCCGACTCAAGGTGTCTAGTTGAGCCACTGCTCGGGCACAAGTTTGACCCCGCTCCGCCAACGCTCGACAACCGCTTCGGCAAACCACTCCGTCTTGAGGTCAGCGTGATCCATAAGAATGACTTGCAACTCAGGATCAAGTTCGGCGGCAGCATCAGAAACGAGTTTGAAAAGCTCTAGGACAGCAGTCTGATCTTCGTTGCCCAATCCGTCGATAGAACCTTCGGCGTCTTTTTCCGGTGGATAATGAGCCTGGGATGGCTGGTCGAGGAATAAGAATGAAGGAACAGGACGCCCTTTCTGTCTAAACCACTTGTGTAACGCCAGATGAGCAAGTACGTGATAACCCACCCAATTTTCACCGCTTCCCATGCGGAAGAGTGGGACCGGGCCGTTCAAAGTGTCCGCAACGACCGTCAACGTCCTTGGCTCCAATCGGAGTTGGCTTCCGCGATGCTCTAAGTCCAGGCGAGTCGAATATTCGGTCATGTAGCTCCCGATGATATTAAGAAACGTTTCAAGTCTCTCTCTGGCGGCATCGGGATCGAGCTCTTGTTCGAGCATCGCAACTTTGCTGCGCGCAGCATCCAACATTGCAAGCAACGCCGAACTTGCATCGACACTGCTCACAGTCTCAACATACTGTGTGATCTTACCGATCGCCCTTGCCTGCAAGACGAACGTTTCCTGTTGACCTCGAAGGAATTCGTTTTCCTGAATTCTTGTCGCAATCTGTCGTTGGTTTTCACGAAGGCGCTCTTGGATTGCAGCCGCCTCACGCTCTAGTCCTGCTAGGCGGGCCAAAAGACGTGGATTCTCCGCCTCAACCGCTTCCAGTTGTTGACGCAGTTGTTGAAGAGAGGAGTCGATCTGTAGAACGGTTGGAGCTGGTGCTTCCAAAACGCTATTGCAGACGGGACACTGCGCCGGATCATGGTCAGTCGCCTTTACAAGCCCCACTGAGCTAAGGCGGCCTCTCTGCTCCTTGACCTCACGCTCGTAGCCGTTGGTCTCGGTGGTGAAGTTACGGGTTGACCGGATTTCTACGTTGACTCTTTCCAATTCCGACCGAAGACCTTGTCTCTCGCTTCGGAGGTTTGCAAGAAGCTCAGCCTCATCCGCGATAACCATCTGGTCGCGAACACGCGCATCCTTGGCGATCTTGTTCAAAGCGTCAAGTGTCGCTTCATATGAAGTAGTTGCGGTCCGATCATCGATCAGCCCCACGGCCTTAGCTTCATCCATGAGGGCTCGCGCCCGCGGAAAAGTATTTGTATCGATCGCCTCTGAGTCGCGAAGCTGTCTTTCGAGCTGACGCATCTCCTTGCGTGCTTGGTCCAGATGGGCTTGCTTGAGCAGATGATCTTCGTCAAATGCGCCGAGAAAATATGGCAGCGTGTCCTTTATCGCTGTGCCGATGAAATCTTCCCCTTGCCTATGGAACAACCTCTGTTTGCTGTCGATGTCGTTCTGATCTTGTATGCAAAAAAGCAACGAGTGCCGGAAATTTGCTTCGAGCGATGGGCGAGTAAATGCAACAGGGCGGTTCTCGTTCTCGCTGATACCCAGAGCCGCGCCCAAGAACTTCTCGACCGCGTCAACGGTTGTGTTCTTCTTCAGCGACTCAAATGCCGGAAGGCTGATCTGAGAAGCTCGCTCCATATAGATGTCACCGCTCGTGCGCTCGCCCAGCGCGGGATTTCTGCGTACGATCAGAATCTCACCGTCGCCCAGGCGGAAGATGATGGCGTACCAGCCGACGTGCTCCCGAATCACGCCATCGGCGACATTGCATTCGCCCCTGCCGGTGCAGTAGTCGACGATGTCGATGATGGCGGACTTTCCAGTCTTCGAGGCACCTGTGATGATGTTGAGCTTGCCCAATCGGAAAGCGATCTCTCGAAGTTCGCCCTTCCGGCTGTAAAGAACCAATCTGGAGATTTGCAGGCTCATGGAGTCACGCCCCATGCGGAAAAAATATTCGCTGTCGTACCTGTAGCGGCAAACCAGCGTCCCACGAAGCCAGAGCGATCTACACAGGCGCGCACCTCAACTGTGAAGAGCGGTGTTCTCGCCGGCGTCACACTTTTGCGGCCGGACCCTAATGTCACCTCGCTATTCTCGGTCAAGGCCAGAATAGCGTTCTGCAATCCGAAGAGCACGGATTCGCGGCTGATTTCCCGAAGATACTTAACGCGCTCTGCGAAACCAACGAGTTGTTCGCGGTTATCTTGCACCCAAGGCAAGAGCGCCGTCAGCGTTGAGTTCGGGAGCGCGTCACGCGTGGCTTCATGCAGGACAATCGGAAGAATCAAAAATGTCACCGCAAACGGGAGAGGTCTGGTCGTCTTCTTTTTAAATTCGCTGACCGCCTCTGCAATCAGCATCGCACCGAAAGCGGGATTGAAGAGGTTCTTCTCTTCGACCACGCGATTTGTCCAAGGTCTCACTGTTTCTTCTCCTCAGCATCATCGATATCTTCTGCCTGAAAGGTAAATTCCGGATGCCAGCCCACGGCGTTCCGGTTTGACAGGATGTGATAACTGCCATGCGTCAAAAAGCGATCTCGTACCGTTCGCAGAGGAAACGTTGCCTCCTGCTCAGCCCATTTGAATAATTCGGCTCCACCCTCGATCTTCGCTTCTGGCGAGCAAGGCTGCGGTAGTCCGTCGACCATTAAAGCGAAGCGCGGCTGCCATGCCTCTGTGAGTTCCTGCTCGTATTTCTCCAACTCTCCATCGACCAATAAATCTTGTCGAAGCCAACGAGATCGCTGCTCCGACGCGCGGTAGAAGTCTCGGATGGCGTATTCCACCCTTGATGCGCCAATCTTGATGCGCCGAAGTTGCCTTACAAAGGGCCGCTTGTCCAACTCTGCAATCACGTCCTGAGAAGGCAATGCTGTCTTGACATCGACCGGCAGAGCCTCCCTTTTGAATTCCTCTCGCAGATCATCGACGCGCTGGTCGATTGCGAGCACGGAAATCCCCTCAACTGGCTTGGCTGAAAGCGCCTTGATGATCGTTGAGAACCACCATCCCTCCAATCGCTCAACCAGGTGAGGAACTTGCTCCTTCGGCGCCGCATAGTAAAGCTCTTGAACGATCTCGTCGACCACATCGACGATACTTGGTGAACGGTCAAGGATCGTGATGGCCTTTAGAAGGCTAGTGCGGCTTTCCTCCGGAAGGGAGGTGTACTCAACGTAAGCACTCTTGTTTTCCTTGCTGGAGGACTTGGACGCAGTCTCGCAGAGAATTTTGTCAGCCTGCTTTTCGTCTCGACCACTTGCTCTCAAGAAGGAGGAAGCGGAGTCGCTGGGAGCCTGTCCAGTCGTGAGCAGTATGAACTTCGTTCGGAACGGCGTCTCCAGATCAGAATTTGTCGCCTTCGACCAGATGAGAAGCGTGTTCCAAAGATCACTGCTGGCGTTGCTCAGATTTCCAGTGTCCCCAATGTGGTGCTTCGTCTGAATGAGCTCGCTCGGCGTTCCACTCGTATCGAAGGCAACATCGTCGAATTTCTCAACCGAAATCAACAGGTCAGGGTTCAGCGGGATAGCTTTAAGACCGAGGAGCAGAGCGATCCTGCACTGGTAGAAGTACCCAGTAGCAGACGCGCTTGCTTCGTGCGTGATGTCGTTCTTCGCCACTCACATCTCCTCAAGGCGAAGCTGCCCATCATAAACATGTCGAGATGGGGAACCGCCTGGCGACCTCATATTCTTCTTGTTCCGCGACTTGCAAAACATTATGTTTGCTATAATACTAGCAAACATGACAGAAGATAACACCGTTCCGAGACTTTTGCAAGAAATTCGCGTAAAGCTCAACTTCACCCAGGAGCAGCTCGCTGAACGACTCGGCGTGTCATTCGCCACCGTCAACCGGTGGGAGAATGGACTAAACGCACCGCAGAAGTGGGCCCGCAACATCATCGAAGCCCTCGCTACCGAGGCTGGAGTCAGTCTCGAAGGTGAGGATGCGTCGGCAAATATTGCGCCAAGTGTAACGCGCCGCCGCCGCGCCGCTGCTGCTCCCACGATGAAGCCGATGGAGCAAATGCTTTGGGACGCCGCATGTTCCATTCGTGGGGAGAAAGATGCAGCCAAGTTCAAGGATTATCTACTACCTCTACTGTTCCTGAAGCGTCTCTCGGATGTGTTCGACGACGAGATCGATCGGTTGGCAGAAGACTACGGCGATCGTGCGACTGCATTGGAGATCGTCGAGAGCGACCACTCGCTGCTCCGGTTCTACGTTTCGCAGGAAGCCCGTTGGGCCGTTCTCAGTGCGCGCGAGCCCCATGCATGGTCAGATGAAGCGGCCAAACCCAAAGATATCGGTGAGCACCTGACGAAGGCCGTTCGTGCTGTCGTCAAACAGAATCCAGGTCTTGCCGGCGTGATCGACGTTGTCGATTTTGCAGCCGAGAGAAACGGCGAGCGGGACATCAATCCCGCGAAACTCCGGTCCGTAGTCGAGACATTCTCAGATCCACGCTATCGGCTTGGCCTAGCCGACGTGGAACCGGATTTCTTGGGCCGGGCTTACGAATACCTGCTTCGGAAGTTTGCGGAAGGGTCAGGCCAAAGCGCCGGTGAGTTCTTCACCCCAACCGAGGTCGGCTTCCTTATGGCAAACATCCTTCGCCCCAAGCCCGGCGAGGTCTGCCATGATTACGCTTGCGGGTCGGCCGGTTTGCTCGTGAAGTTGCAACTTGTGTGCAAAGAACTAAATCCGCTGAGCAAAGTTCCCCTGCAACTTACCGGACAAGAACTCCAGGCCGAGAGCTATGCCGTCGCCAAGATGAACGGAATCATCCACGACATGGAGATCGAGATCGCCCGTGGCGACACGATGATCAACCCTAAGTTCCGCACACCTGAAGGTAAAATCCGGGCTTTCGACATCGTGGTAGCAAACCCGATGTGGAACCAACCCTTTGCATCCGATGTTTTCTCTAACGACCCTTTTGATCGTTTCCGCTCTTCGGGCGGTATTACAACGGGCAAGGGAGATTGGGCTTGGCTGCAGCACACTGTCGCCTGTATGGGTGATCACGGGCGAGCAGCAGTGGTGCTCGATACAGGAGCAGTTTCGCGCGGATCGGGCTCAAAGAACGAGGATAAGGAACGTAACATACGAAAATGGTTTGTCGATAAGGACTTGATTGAGGGAGTCGTCCTGCTGCCGGACAACCTTTTCTATAACACACCTGCCGCAGGGGTCATCGTCATTTTGAACAAGCGGAAATCTGTTGCTCGCAAGGGACAAATCGTCTTGGTAAACGCTAGCTCACACGTCGCTAAAGGAAAGCCGAAGAATTATCTTGTAGCGGATGATATCCGTTCGTTGGCTAGCATGTTCTTACGTGGCGAGCCCATCGCTGGAGAAGTCGTCGTCATCTCCCAGTCAGAAGCAGCGGAAGCAGATTACAACCTAAGCCCAGGGAAGTGGGTTTCGCAAACTGATAACCTTAAGCATTCTTCGACATTAGATCTGATCAACCGCTATACCCAGGTTTCTGAGTCTGTCGCTAACTCCGAGAAGCAGCTAGCCAAGTTGCTCAATGCCTTGGCTCATTCCGAACTAACGGATGTTCGACTGATAGACAGTGACATTGGGCCGATTGGTCCTGACCGTGATGTTGTAAGACTTGGCGATCATATTGAACGACCTGATTACGGTTTCACTGCAAGTGCTACCCAAGAGCAAATCGGACCCAAGATGTTACGTATCACTGATATTCAAGACGGTGTGGTCGATTGGGATTCTGTCCCCTACTGCGCGTGTGATCAAGATTCGGCCTCAGAAAAGAGGCTATCGACAGGGGACGTCTTGGTCGCACGTATCGGTGCAACGACGGGAAAATCCTATATGATCAGCCACTGCCCGGAGTCCCTATTTGCTTCATACCTCATCCGAGTCCGTGCAAAGAAGGAGAAATTACTGCCCAAATTTCTCCACTACTTGATGCAGAGTGCTCCTTACTGGAGACAGATCGCGAGCAACAAGGGAGATCGCCTGAAGGGGGGCGTCAACATCCCCGTGCTTGAATCAATATTGCTGCCCGTTCCGCGCGATCCAGAGCAGCAAACACGAATAGTCACAATCCTCGATACCCTTGAGCGCAATATTGCGGCTCACAAGCATCAGGCTGACATACTCGATGATTTGTTTCGTAAACTATTGGATCAGCTGGTAGCCGGTGCGATCGTGGTGCCTAACGCAGAACAACTCACTCACGACGACTCCTCCAGAACGGTGCTGGCATGAGCCAACTCAGCATTAGCGAATCAGGCACAGTCCAGTTCCCAATGGTCAAACATGCCGTTGAGATCGGTTGGACTTCCATTGGTCCCGACGAAGCCAGAAAAAAGCGGGGTGGCGAAAGCGGGATGTTATTCCGCGATGAACTGGGAGCCAAGCTAGCCGAGTTCAACCCTTGGCTCAAGCCGGATGCGGTACGGTCGATCATCGAAACCATCGACGCCATCCCTGCGACGATTGAAGGCAATCGGGATGTTCTCGGGTGGTTGCGTGGTGAAAAGAGTTGGTACGACGAAGAAGAGAAACGGCATCGACATGTGACTCTCATCAACTTCAAGACGCCGAGCGAGAATGCCTTCCACATCACCTGGGAGTGGACACTAAAACCGCCGGCCCACAAAGGAAACCGTGCTGATGTCATGTTTGTTGTGAATGGCGTTCCGGTCTGCATCGTCGAACACAAGAACCCCAAGGACGGCAACGCCATTGAGCGCGGTATCACACAGTTGCGCCGCTATGAGTTGGAGACCCCTGAACTGATTGGCACTCCCCAACTCTTCAACGTCACGCATCTCCTCGACTACTGGTATGGCGTCACCTGGAACGTCACGCGGCGCGATATGGCTCGTTGGAAACATTCGCCTGATGAAGCCTACAGGTTTGCAGTACAAGCATTCTTCGAGCGCACCGACTTTCTGCGCACTCTGCGACACTGGATTTTGTTCTACGTCCAGGACAGTGAAACCCGGAAGTCTGTCCTCCGCCAGCATCAACGGCGGGCGGTGGATGCAGTGGCAGACCGCTGCTCTGATCCCAACAAGACTCGCGGGCTCGTCTGGCATACACAAGGCTCAGGTAAGACTTTCACCTTGCTCACTGCCGCCAAGCTGATTCTTGAGCAGAAGGAACGGTTCGCCAATGCGACCGTGATCCTGGTTGTGGACAGGACGGAGCTCGAAGGACAGCTCAAGGGCTGGGTCGAGCGCCTGTTGGGCGAGATGCAGAAGCATGACATCGCCGTAAAGCGGGCGAACTCTCGATCCGACTTGCAAAGCCTGTTGGACGCCGACTTTCGTGGCCTAGTCATTGCGATGATCCACAAGTTCGACGAAATCCGTAAGGACAGCTGCACCCGCGATAACGTCTACGTTTTTATCGACGAAGCTCATCGTTCTGTTGCCAAAGACCTCGGAACCTATTTGATGGCTGCTGTTCCAAAAGCCACGATCATCGGCTTTACCGGAACACCAATCGACAAGACTGCATACGGGGAAGGCACATTCAAGATCTTCGGCGCTCAGGACGAACGTGGGTATCTCGACAAGTATTCCATTCGCGAGTCGATCGATGATGAAACAACCCTCCCGATCAAGCACACCCTGGCTCCGAGCCAAATGACCATTCCCGTCGACCAGCTCGACAAGGAGTTTTACGCACTGGCATCGACAGAGGGCGTCACTGACATCGAAGAATTGAACAAGGTTTTGGACAAAGCCGTCGGGCTTCGCACATTTCTCAAGGCCGACGATCGCGTTGAGAAGGTCGCAGCATTCGTTGCCAAACACTTCAAGGAGAACGTTCTGCCGCTGGGATATAAGGCATTCCTTGTCGCTGTTGACCGTGAAGCGTGCGCAAAATACAAGATGGCTTTGGACGACCTCCTGCCGCCCGAGTGGAGCGAAGCTGTTTATACCGAAAACAGCGCAGACATCATTGATCGTCCGTTGGTTGCGCAGCTTCAGCTTAGCGATGAGCGTGAGGAGGACGTCCGTCTTCTGTTCAAGAAGCCAGACAAAGACCCGAGGATCCTCATCGTTACGGACAAACTGCTTACGGGCTACGACGCTCCAATCCTGTATTGTCTGTATCTCGACAAGCCCATGCGCGACCATGTGTTGCTCCAGGCCATTGCCCGCGTTAACCGGCCCTACGTCGATTCGAGGGGAGTTCAGAAACCTGTCGGCCTCGTTGTGGACTTTATCGGAGTGCTGCGCGAACTGAAAAAGTCCCTACGGTTCGATTCGCAAGATGTCAGTGGTGTCATAGAGGACCTTGACGTTTTGCTCGGAGACTTCACACTACGGATTGGTCAGGCGGAGGCGATGTACCTCAAGCCCCTCGAAGGCGGCAACGCTGATGAGAGGTTGGAGCGTTCCGTGTACGGGCAATTCCTAGAGCTTGCAGCGCGAAAGGTCTTCTTTGAGGATTACAAGCATCTGGAGAGCCTCTGGGAGATTCTCTCTCCGTCCTCAGAACTTCGAGAGCACATAGTCACGTTCAAGCGGCTGGCCCAACTCTACGCGGCAGTCCGGAACGCATACGCGGAGAAGGTCGGATTCATCGCTGATCTCGCATACAAGACCCGCAGGCTAGTAGAGGAGAGCGCTACGCAAGATGGCCTTGGCCTCATCACAAAAAGCGTCACGTTCGATGTCAAGACCCTTGAATCCCTAAAGTCTGACAAAGGTTCCGATGAAGGGAAGGTCTTCAACCTGGTGCGTGGTCTCCAGCAAGAAATAGACGAAGACCCTAACGCTGCTGCTGTCTTGCAACCGCTGAAGGATCGTGCAGAGCGCATTATCCGTGACCTGGAAGGACGGCGGACAACGGGGATAGCAGCGATGGACTTGCTAGCTGCTCTTGCTGTGGAACGTGACGCAGCGATGGCTGCAGCACGCGACAGCGGGTTAACTCCGAAAGGGTTTGCTGTTTATTGGGCGTTGCGCGGAGAGACGAAGTTGGTACCTCTGGGAATCGACTCTATGGACATTGCAAGAGAAGCCGAAGTCTTAGCAATCCGATTTTCAAACGCAGCCCTGAACAGTGATGAGCAAAGACGCTTGCGTGCCAACCTCTACAAGCCTTTGCTCAGCTTGCCAACTGACGAACGGACGCGGCTTGTTGAAATGATCGTGTCAAAGCTTATCAATTAGCTTGGTCGGGGCTCAGTATGAAGATAACAAAAAACTTGAGACAAAGGACAGAATCGTGGGCTATGGAGCTAAACGTTGCGCCCCGAGCCATTCGGGTGCAAAGAATGAAACGAAAATGGGGCTCATGTTCCACTCTTGGGACAATCACCCTCGCTGCCGACCTGTCCGCTTGCAACGAATCGTTTCAGGACTTTGTTATCGTGCATGAGCTTCTCCATCTTCGCGTTCCAAACCACGGGCGTTTGTTCAAGACTTTGCTGACAGTTCACATCCCTCGATGGCGGGAACTTGATCTTGGCCGGAAGCGATGAACAGCCACGGACAATGCTCTTAGGAGGCGAAGATTGGCCGACATACAGCCTCAGGATGCTCAAAATCATTGATTCGGCTTGCGCCGCTAATGAACCTTTCACTTATTCGAGTGTTGCAATCAAGATGGGACGTCCCGGAGACTATTCTCGCGCGATGGCATCGACATGCAACCTCCTCGATGCCGCAGCCTGTCTCGCTGGCGTCCCCTTGCTAGCTTTAGTCGCTGTTTTTGCGCAATCGGGCAATGTCAATCCCGAGGCGTTCACAAGAGAGTTCGATGAGTCTCAACGGAACGCAATTGTGCGGCGCTCCCAACTTCACAAGTTTGTCCCCGCAGACTACATAGCGATTTCGAAGGGACTAGATGACCTTGGAGACAGAGGAGCAGTGCGAGCCTGGCAGTTCATAGAACGTCTTTACCCCGGCAATCTCCTCTACCTCCGGCTGCTGGGAGACTACGCACGTGAGGGTGCGAACGCGATCGATGACCTGGGCGCGGACTCTCCAGACCGGCGCTTCGCTGAGGTGTGGACCTACTCACGTGATCCTAGAGTGCGCGATGCGGTCCTAAGACGCGCCGATGGACGATCCGAATACTGCGGAGAGCTCGGTTTCCTTAAGCCAAATGGAAGTCGCTATTTGGAATCCCACCATGTGATTGCCCTGGCCGATGATGGTGAAGATCGGCTGACGAATGTGATCGCCCTGTGTCCCCAACCATCACAGGGAGGCCCATTTCGGTGAGAGAAACAAGGTAATCGAAGAACAAATGATTGTGAAGCTAAGAGCTTTCAATATCTAACGCGCGCAACGAATCGGCGGCCCGAGAAAAAGGCCGGTATACGAAGATGCCCAGAGCCAAGGGCGAAGCTTCGGCGCTTGATCAAGTAGGCATCGGTCTCCCGATCTGCTTTATGGGTTGACGAAGTTCCTCCCTTGGCATTCGACTGCACAACAGTTGGATTTGAGGGAGGACGTCTCTTCCCTGTCTCTGGCTCCGTGGTCCTCCGCCACCCACCTCATCGGGCCTTTCCCTCCCGCAACGCCCACCTGTAAACGTCCGCTACGCAATCAAGAACGCTCAACAGGCCCTGCGCTAAGGGGCTCTGCCCCGATCGCGCGGCGACAAGGGGCTTCCCCAATCTTCCGCGCTTCGCTTGTGCAGACCGGCCTTCGGCCGCCTCCGCTTCGCTCCGGTGGGGAGACCCTCCCCTTGCGCCTTGCTACCCCCGCCTTCGCCAGGTGGCGTTCGGCATGTACATGCCGCGTTTCAACGCGGACGTGCAAAGGCCAACACCCAAGGAGGAAGCACCCATGAACACCAGCACCGTTACCCCCATCAGCGAAACCCCCAAACAGCCGCAGCAACGGCAGACCGCCAAAGACATCATCGCCGCCAACGTCAAGAGTCTCATCGAGCAGCTAGAAGCCGGACATTCGGACGCACTCACCGCATACCTCGACGCGATGAGCCGATTTCACAACTACAGCTTTGGAAACATTTTGGAGATTGCGCGGCAGCGACCGACCGCAACCCGCGTTGCAGGGCTGTACGCATGGAACCAGCTAGGCCGGAAGGTCAAGAAAGGCGAGAAGGGCATTCGGATTCTTGCCCCAATTGTCGGCATCAAGCGCAAGAAGGACGAGGATACCACCAAGGACATCACCAAGCAGAACACCCGCGTCTTGGTTGGCTTTCGTAATGCCTATGTGTTTAACGTGAGCCAGACCGAAGGCGCAGAGCTTCCCACCCTGCGCGAGATGACCGGAACGGTAGGAGAGAACCGCGACCGTCTCGTTTCCTTCATCGAAACCCAGGGCATCGAGCTTGCCTTTACCGAGAAGATCGCCCCCGCTTTGGGGATGAGCTACGGCGGAAAGATCGCCATTCTCCCCGGACAGTCCGAGGCCGAGGAGTTTTCAACCCTTGTGCATGAACTAGCGCATGAGATGTTGCACAAGGCCGAGCGCAGGACGACCACCACTAAGGTAGTCAGGGAGACGGAGGCCGAGGCCATCGCCTTTGTGATCGGAAAGGCCGTAGGACTCGAAACCGGAACGGCCAGCGCCGACTATATCAATCTCTATCATGGCAACGCTTCACTCTTGATTGAGAGCTTGGAAGTCATCCAGCAGACCTCCGGTGTCATCCTTGCCGCGTTGCAGCCCCCAACCGCAGAACAGGCAGAGATGCCCGATGCAGAACTGGCGAAGGTGGCGTAATGCAAACCATCCTTCGCATTCTCAAATAGGCCGGAGGTTGGCACCACGGCCTGTACCTCAAGATCGAGAACCCGCCTTATATGGTGTTGGTGATCGGTGCGACCGACGAGTCAGGCCCATGCGGACTCCCCGCAATCTCTGTCTGTCATTACGGCGAACAGAACGGCGACCTTATGCGCGACCCCGAGATGTGTTTCGAGCTCGGATTAGCGGCAGGAGCGCACCTTGAGCCCTTCCACTGGCGGAACGACTACGCCGGGATAGAGCAATGGTCACGATTCATCCGAGATGGCAACTACGTCTTCCATACGGCGCTTCACAACGAACACGAGCGATTTGCCGAGCTGTGGGACAACAACCTGCGTTTGCAGGGCTTCGCCGAAGCCTTCGAGCAGCAACAGCAGACCCCACGCGCCTAAACCCTTTCCCGCCCCGGAGCGGATGGGAAAGCGCGTCCGCTCCACGACCTCAGTGCAGTGCAACCGCTCAAGGAGAGCAGCCATGCAGGATTCTTCAGCCTTCCAAATTGTCTCCGTCGACACCATTCACGAATCCACCACCAACCCCCGCCGCACCTTCGACGAGGCCAAGCTGTAAGAACTTGCCGAATCCATCAAGCACAACGGCCTGATTCAGCCCATCACCGTGCGACCCAATAACCAAGGCTTCGAGATCGTCGCGGGAGCCAGACGCTACCGCGCCGCACAACTTGCGGAGTTGTTTTCCGTCCCCGCCCGTATCGTCGAGATCGACGATGCAAAGGCGCTTGAATGGCAGCTAGTGGAGAACAGCCAGCGCGTGGACGTGCATCCTTATGAAGAAGCGCAAGGCTTCCAACGCTTGCTGGATATCCCCGGCTATGACGTTGCCGCTTTAGTCGAGAAGTCTGGCAAGAGCGCCAGCCACGTCTACGCTCGTCTGTCCCTCTTGCAACTCATCCCTACTGTGGCCGAGGCGTTTACCCAGGAACGCATTACCGCCAGCCACGCCAACCTTATCGCCCGTCTCCCGCAGGAGAGCCAGACCGAAGCCTTCGAGCAGTGCTGGCGTAAGGACTGGCAGGATAAAGAGCCGCATCTGCTACCCGCCAAGCACGTAGCCGCGTGGATACAGGCCAACCTCTATCTGTCCCTCGCGGACGCGTCCTTCGACCGCGAAGACCCCACCCTAAACCCCGCCGCCGGAGCTTGCGTCACCTGCCCCCGCCGCAGCGGACACAATACGTTTCTCTTCTGCGACGTGCATGGTGACCAATGCCTCGACTCCGCTTGCTACCACGGCAAGGTTGAGGCCTTCCTCGACCGGGAGATAGTCGCTCATCCCGGACTCGTTCAGATCGAGAACGGCTGGCGCAATCCCAAAGAACAGAGACCGGGAGCCGTCCAGCGCGGCCACGTTCGGGAGCTTGAAACCGTGATCGACAACCCGGACGCGGAACCAGTGATGCCGTGCGAAGCCGCCAAACCTGCCATCGTCGTTTACGGTAAGCAGCTTGGCCGCAAATTGACCGTTTGCACAGACAAGCATTGCCCGGTGCATGATCCCCAAGCAGCAGCC
>CAXTEU010000002.1:87943-347439 GCA_964243475.1 uncultured Acidobacteriaceae bacterium
AAGCAGCAGCCCATCCCGTCCCGACGAAGGCACCCGCGCCGGAATAGAGGCGGAGGAGGAAGCCGCGCAACGCGAAGCCGAGCACGAACAACGCATGGCCGAGTACAAGGCCGAACAGGAATGCAAAGAGGAGGAGCGCAAGGCCGAGTTCGAGCGCCAACAGAAGGAATACGAGGCCGAGCAAGCCCGCCGCGACAAACAGCGCAAGGCAAGGGTCGCCACCTTCGAGCGCATCATCGAAGAGGCTCCCGCGTCATTCAGCCCCGCACAGTTGCGCGTCTTCCTTCGCTTACTCATCCATTTGGATTACAGCTTTCTTGAGGAAGTGGCGACTCACTACGCCAACGGCGACGAGAGCACACAACAGTCGGACGATGAAATCGTACTGACTGCATTAAACGGCACCGCAGACGAGAAGCTAACCGGCCTCGCCCTGCGCCTCGTCCTCTCTGACCACATCGGGATTACCCAAGAGAATCAGCCGGACTTGCTGAGGGAGGCCGAGCAAATCTACACACTGAAGAAGCCAAAGGTCAACGCCAAAGCCGACGCTTCGAGCAAGCCAAAGCCAGCAGCATCAAAGGCTTCAGCAAAGAAAGTGACTACGAGCCGGAAAGCAGCCTGAGCACTTCCACTGTGGCCCCGGACTCTTCTGGGGCCGCTTTGTCTTCCTAGCCTGTGAAGAGCCGGGAGAGACCGCTTCGGTTTCTCCCGAACCCTCGCCCCGCTTCGCTCCCGGCCCCCGCTCGCCGGCTGCGCGGCAGAAGACGTTCCCCCTTCTGCACTTTCCCCTAACTGCTTGCGGCTTCTTACTCACGAAAACGGCGTTTGAACTGAGCCGCTGGCGCGGCGGATGCTGCCGGGGTGCGGCTTAGGCGGCTGAGTTTAGGGTTCGGGTCACAAGGAGGATTTTCCTGTGACCCATCTTCGTCAGTTGATGCTCGACGAGCTCGAGCGTCGTAAGCGCTGAATGAGCACAATGTTCTTGTTCCCTAGCGTGAAGCACGGTTTGCCCCACTTGATCTTCTCAACAAGGCCACAACTCCGAGCAAGCTCCTGCAGGGCTGCGGCTTCCTCGGGGTACTGACGTCGTGGATGCTCCATTGGGGAATGACGCACTGGCCGTCGGTTGTCGCCTGCTGCAAGTCTTCGCATAGAGCGTCACATTACGATTAGAGGTATTGGAAACGAAAGCATAGCCAAATGGCTGCGATTAGGTCAAAGACCGCCCGAACATAACCGTCCGTACCGGAAGGTCGCATTATGGGAAGTGATCCGGCCTAGATGCCCGTTTGAAGCTCTGCCACCCCCAAACTTCCGCTAGCGGCGTTCACCAGGAGCTGCGACGCAAACCACTCCGGCGTTTTCAAACCTGCGTCATGCCTCCGTCAATGCATAACTCTGCACCGGCAATGAAGCTACTCTCGTCGGAAGCGAGGAACAAAGCGGCTGCCGCTACCTCTTCCGGCTTTCCCAAACGGCCTAATGGGATCTTACCTACTAGAAAGCTTCTAACCTCCTCTGAGGCAGCCAGCATCATCGGCGTGTCGATTGGTCCTGGACTGAGTGTGTTCACGCGGATGTTGCGTGAGGCAAGCTCGTTTGTCCAAGTACGAGAGAAAGATCGCACTGCGGCTTTCGAGGCGTTATAAGCCGTATAGCCAGGCGTGCCGATCGAATCCGCGATAGACCCGATCAGCACAATTGATCCACCACCTGTCATCAGTGGAATAGCTTTCTGGACCGTGAAAAGCGTGGCGCGGGTATTGAGGTCAAAAGTCTTGTCGAAGTGATCCTCCGTCATGTCCTCAATGGAAAGCGCATCAGCCATGCCTGAGTTCGCGACCAGGATGTCAAGTCTTCCGGCTTGTTGCTGCACGACAGCGAAGACACGATCCAAATCTTCTTTGATCGTGATGTCACCCTGGATTGCTTGTACGCTGGTGCCCAGGGATTCAGCGGCCTTATCAAGCTCGGACTGTCGCCGCCCCACGATAAAGACCCGGGAACCCTCGCGCGCAAAGCGTTCCGCGATTGCAAATCCTATTCCACTGCTGCCACCCGTCACGACCGTAACTTTTCCGGTTAGAGACATTGCTTCTCCTCCTTGGCCTGCCTACGAATGGTATATCGCATATACTAAGTGTCAAGAAGGCACTTCAGAGTGCCTAGGTATAGGCGAGGTGACTCATGCAAGCGATAGGTGAAAAGCTTCTAGCGACCGTTCCGACTGTGCGACCCGTTCTCGATCAGATTGCAAACAAATGGTCCGTAATGATCTTGACGTTCATTTGTGAAAAGCCTCAACGATTCAACACCATCAGACGGAATTTAGATGGAATTACTCAGAAGGCGCTGACGGAGGCGCTCAGACGCCTTGAAAGGAATGGGCTCATCGTCCGTCGGGTGATCCCTACATCACCAGTGGCGGTGGAATATTCCCTGACAATACTTGGTCGATCTCTTCAAGAGCCGTTCGCTGCGCTGTACGGGTGGGCGGTGCAGCATAAGGGCGAGATAGAGACGGCTCAAAACGACTTCGATCAGAAGCGCCATGAACTCTAGACAGCCATCTCATCACGAATTAACCTCTTGTCCCGCTCAGGCTTAGCTGCTCTTTTCCAGCAGATCAGTACCGCAAAATCGCAATATCGGAAGTTTGGTGCTGCGGCGACCGAAGGACATTCTTCGGCTTGCACAAACGAGCTTTTGAGTAAGGAACGGCAATCAGGCCCAAAGCCCTGCAATAACATATTGCAATCGAAAACTCATCGGCGATGCCTTTCGGCAACCACGCTCGTTGGCTACCATGGCGGACCGCAGAGCCGCCCCAAGGGTGCCGTCAGCGTCGTACGACCCTAGCCGTCTCAAACGGGGCCGTCAAGAAATCGTTAGCGTACTATTTTTTGACGTTTGGTGTAGTGAGCCCTGCTGTTCATCAACGTGTGCCGGGCAGGTCAGAACTGGATTTGATGATTACGTTGTGCCTGGGCCATCATGCGATGGTCACGCGCACCTTGTTTTTGCTCCAAGACTAGCCGGAGCTGTTGCGGGTGCTTTGGCGTGAGCAGCATCCCGACGCTCACGAACAAAGAGCTCTCGATTTCGCCGTGCTCGGTCCTCCAGCGCAGCAAACAAAGCTCTTGGCAAGTGGCTCTAAGAGCATTGGCAACATAGACATCGGCATCTAGGCTCGGGACTCCTGGGAGCGCAGGCAGATATCACTTATCTTGAACTGTCGGAGTCAATTGCGAATGTGCAGGAACGATAAGGTTGATCGCAAGTGCAACAACGATCCCAAGGCTTACCTCTACAAACCTGCCAAGTGCGGCTCGGAAAGGAGTCTCACCGGCTCGTAGGAGCACAATGATCGTCAATGCGACGGCTGCAAGCCGTCCGGCCTTTTCGATACCTAACGAGATGCAGATAAGAATGCACAATGCGACGGCTAAAGCATAAGCGGATAAGTAGCCATGCCATACATAACAAGTGACCCATCCCAAGAAAGCACCTATAAGGGTGCCGATTAGCCGATCGCGGCCTGCCGCTACGGTCGTAGAGTTGTCGGCGCCCATAATGACGATGGCTGTGATTGCCGCCCAGTAACTGTGTCTGAGACCGAGCAGATGCCCAATCGATAAGCAAAGTAAGACCGTAAGGCCCATCTTGAACGCTAAGAGTGCCTGCCGGCCGAACCTCTGCTTTTTCCACCAACTCATAAGATCGGCGAGTTGTTTGTGCCACGCGGTCTGCATGAGTGTCCTCTTTTGGCGTTTAGGACGCTTTCGGGTGAAGCAGATGAAAGGCTATGCGAAGCGTGAACTTTGGTGGATTGTTGCCGGGGTATGGCGGACGCCGCGCAAGGAACTCTGGCTGTATGTAGGCGTTGACCAGCTGGCTGTTAAGGTTGATCAGCCTTCCAAAGCCCAGGTTCAAAGGAATGGTCGCCGAACCATGTTGCTCCGCGTCGAAGACCCAGTAAGGGTCGAATCGAAGGAAATAGTCGTGCGGCAATTCCTTCACGATCAACGGTTGCAAGGTACTTGCGTTCACGCCTGGGCGTGAACGCTCACCTCCAACGGAGATCGGATTGTCTTCAACAACCCCCAGAATGAGTTTTACAATGCCCGTATAGATGACGATCGCGGAAGGGCCCACCTGCCATTGGCCCTGACCCGCGTAGCGGTTGGTAGCGGAAGGCGCCACTATTACCGGGCCAATCCCTATCTTGAGCTTTCCGCCCTCATGGTATCCGGGAAACAACCAATCTATGAACTGGACATCTCCCACTCCAGTTCTTCCGTCCGGAGTACTCATAACCGTGAGCTCCAGCCGCGCCAGAGAGGATGGAAGAGCGCCTTTTGCTCCAGCCGGGATGATCGGCCGCAATAAGAACTCATTGCCTTGTCCTGGGGTACCGTCATACGACGGGTGGTACCAGTTCTGTAATTGGATCTGGGTGAGAGGAGCACTCGGATCGTTTGCGGATGAGGCATCGTTCCCGGCACTACCCGATTTCTGCGTTTGCGCGGCCGCGCCGAGGGACATAAGCACAGTCGTCAGCGTTACCAGGGCTGTGAGGGTCGTTCTCATCACGCAAGCCTCCTCAGATATTTAGAACGATTTGTCTTCGGTAGAGCTCGCGCATCAGCAACCAACAAGCGGCAGTGAACAGCAGACTGTACAGCAGTGAACCGAGCACTGAAGGTGTGATCGAAGCAAAATATTTTCTGTAAAGCAGGCCTATAGTATCTTTGCCGTTCACCCAAATTGAAAAGAAGCATGCTGTGATTGCAGAGGCAAGAATGAAGCTCGCCATTGCATTTGTGCCAAAGACAAGAAGGATCGACCAGAAGGCTCCTCTTTTGTGTCGAACATCCGCGACGATAAAAAGCGCTGCCAGCACGAGAAGGGTCCACCCTGCGGCCCATAGAACGTAGGAACTGGTCCACAACTGCATATTGATCGGAAAGCTCTTACTCCACAAGCCGCCTACCGCAAGTGACGCACAGCCTGCTGTCACGAGCCCCATGGCTTTTTGTGCGAGGGTGTGAGAGGTTTTCAGCCACAGACCGATAATCATGCCGATGAGAAAGGTGCCTACCGCAGGAATGGTGCTTAGGAGGCCGTTGGGGTCCGACGATCCGTGAAGAAGGTGGCCGGCAAAGAGCCTATTGTCCAGCCAGAACGCCAGATTGCGCGTTGGGTCGAGAAACGGGACACCCACTCCCGGCACGCCGAAGCCGGGGACGGGCACAAACCGGAGAAGCAGCCAGTAGCCAACGAGCAACACCAGCAGCGCATTTGGAAGCACGACCCAGCGGCTTTGCAGCGTTCGTGTAACTGCAAGCAGAAGGCTGCCGAAGGCCAGGCACAACCCTACCCTTTGGAGTACGCCAAAGATCAGCATGGGTGACCACGGACGAAGATATAGCGCGTCAAGAAACAGGCCGATGCCGATCAAGTAGAAAGAACGCCACAAGGCCGAGAGGAGAAGGGACGGCTGCGATTTGCCTTCGCCTTCTTTGTCAACATGGGACAGAAGGGTGTGGGTGCCGATCATGCACAAGAAGGCGGGGAAAACACAATCGGCTGGTGTAAACCCATTCCAGGAAGCGTGCTTGAGAATGGAAAGAGTAGCTGTGCTGTTGCCAGGGTTGTCGACAATCAGGACGCTCGTTATCGTGAGTCCGGGCATGAGCTCAAGGGACAAGAGCGCGGGCTGGGCCGTCGGTTGTGGTTCTGCCGGAGCAACCCGCCATTTTCGATGAAAGGGAGTCCACATATCGAGGTCTCTCGGCGGTAAGCTTCGCGATCCTTACAGTTGCCGTCGGAGATCGCGTCTGGATCAAGAAAACGCATTTGCTGGTCCTCCCGTAGTTGAAAACCACGGGAGGATTGATCGCCCTGCCTCGAAAAGAGAAGTGTAGGAACAGAGGGACCAATTGGGAAACGACGATAGCTACTTAAAAGCCGGCTTGGGCTGCTCTGTCTCGACGTACTGCTTGAGGTGGTGCATCAACGCGCCCCACAAGGTATTGCAGGTTTTCAGCTTCTCGTCCGATTCCTGAAAGCCCTCGTGGTCAAGGGCTATAACGGTCTTGTCTCCAGAGCCGGAGAGAGTAAAGGTCGCTGTCGTTCCTGCAGCTTTGCCGGGTCCCTGCGTGCATTCCCAACGGACGAGTGAACCTCTGTCGGCTTCGGTCACGTTCCACTTGAAAGGACCCTCCTTTTCGGTGAACGAGAGTGTAACCTGACCGCCTTTGTCGCTTTTGCCGGAGACATCGGGCGAGTACCAGCCTTTCAATCCATCTACCGTTGTGATCGCTTCAAAGACTTCGTCTCTCGGGGCGTCGATGGTGATCTTATGTGCGCTCGTTGCCATGGTGAACTCCTTTTCGTTGCAGGTGCGTGAAGTTGAAGCCAGGGGATCTGGCCAGGGAACGTCTTTTATGCGATGAGAGCGACCGGTTCATCTAAATCGGCTCCGTGCGGTTCGCGTTCTTCGCGTTTGGCGGGGCCTTCCCATCGTGGGAACAGATCTTGTTCGAGCTCAACATCCAAAAGGTCGAGAGAGCGGTTCACGGTCTGGTCGATGATCTCTTCCAAGGAGATGGGACGGTGATAGAAAGCCGGAACGGGCGGCATGACGATCGCACCCATTTCAGCTACCTGCACCAGAAGGCGGAGGTGGCCCAGATGCAGGGGCGTCTCGCGCACAAGTAGAACGAGCGGTCGGCGGTCCTTAAGCATGACATCGGCGGCGCGCAGCAGCAGGTTGTCGGAGTAGGAGGTGGCGATACCGGAAGCCGTTTTCATGGAACAAGGAGCAACGATCATGCCGGCGGCACGGAAGGAGCCGGACGAGATGGAAGCAGCGATGTCACTCGTGCGATGGGTACGATTGGCCAGCGTCTCCACCTCTTCGACCGAATAGTTTGTCTCCATGCCGATGGTTCGCCTGGCTGCTGAGCTAAGAACGAGATGGGTTTCAACTGTGGGCACTTCCCGCAAGACTTGCAGCAACCGAATTCCGTAGATCGCTCCGCTGGCGCCGGAAATTCCAATGACAATCCGTTTCATCGGGCTTTCTCTCCCTCTGATGTCCATTGTAGGAATGTGACAGGCACACCGTCAGGGTCCTGGATTTGAAAGAGCCGTGCGCCCCACGAGGTGTCCGCGGGCGGAGGCGCCGCAACTTTGAGATTGCTCCAGGCGGCATCAATGTCCGCAGACTCAACAACGACATGAACGCGGGCGCTTGTCTCCAGCTTTACCGGGTGAGGTTCGCGTTCATTGTCGAGGATCTCCAGGCGTAGTCCTCCACCAAGGTCGAAACGACGGCCTCGCCCGCGTGGGCGATCCCATTGCTCCACAACACCAAACCCCAGAGTCTCGCCGTAGAAGCCCACTACGGCGTCGAACTTATTTGTCGCAAAGGCGATATAACTCATGCGCACGCTCCTGCCAAAACGTTTGAGGAACAGGCCGGCATCACCTCACTCTTCAGGAGCTGCAGACTCCGCTCCCATGCTGCGCGTTCATGCTTCGCGTCATAACAGACGATGAGGAGCGAACCGAATCCGCCTATCTTTTGATCGAGGCTGTTGATGCGGCTGGCGACTGTCTCCGGCGACCCCACGAACCAGAGCTCGTCGCAGAGGTACTCCAGGGTGATTGCCTCATCCGGCATGGCTGGGTCCTTCTTCAACATCGGCCCCAAACCAAGCCCAAGGTAGAGGGGAAGCAGGAACTCGCGCCAGCAGCGGCCCATCATGCCATGAATTGCGCAGTCGCGCGCCTCACGGTCGGTGGGAGCCACATAGACATCACGAATGATCCTCCAGTCCGCGCGATCCGGGACACGGCCGCTGCGCGCAGCACCCGCCAATACCGTATCCCAATGCTTTGCGGTGACCGATGCGTCGGAGCTGATGCTCAAACTTACGGGGAGATAGCCCTTTTCTCCCGCGAGTTTATGGTTCTCTGAGCCCGGCGTCAGAGCAGCAATTGCGATCGGTGGGTGCGGTTTTTGGAACGGCAAGAGGTGGTAGCCAAGGGTGTCAAAGGAAGATTCTGTCCTTCCCGTGCTCCAGAACTCACCCTTGAAGTCCGCAGATCCCTGGGTCCAAAGACGGGTCATGATGTCGAGTGCCTCAAACGTCATGCGGCGATTTCTGCCTCCACTCGTGTCGAGCCCGAACAGCTGATGATCCGTGGGTAAGGCGCTGATTCCAACACCGACAGCATACCGGCCCTGCGCCATGTGATCGAGGTACGCTACGCGGTGAGCTAACTCTACAGGATGGTGATAAGGCAGAAGATGGCCAAGTGAACCGAGTCGAATGGACGTGGTTCTCTGCAGAGCTTGTGCGATCAAGAGATCGGGAGCCGGGCAGGGCTCCCACTGAGACGTGAAGTGTTCGCCGATCCAGGCTTCCTCAAACCCGAAGGAGTCGAGTCGTTCCAACTCCTCCAGGTCGAGGGCCTGACCTTGCACAATGCTCCGCCCAGGGGGATGCGACGGCATAAGGAAAGCACCAAATCTCATCGCACTACTCCTGCGGTTTTGGTTTGTTTAGATAGACGAAGTTGGTGCCGTCCGTGGAGAAGGTATACGGGTAATCGGGCCGTTGATCTGCGACGCGAGCGAGCTTGGGCCGAAGCTGACCGAAAGCCTTATAGACCAGCGGATAGGGCTGCGAAGCAAAGTACGCGATGATCTCATGCCAGTTGCGTGGCTTCTCGCGGATCATCTTCTCCATTTCCTTGGTGATCTCGTCTTCGGTCATGGCTTCCACATTCGCCTCGACCTTCAACGGGTCGGAGACCACGGCCGCCGCATAGCTGAATGGATCAACCTTTCCCACCAGCGGAATCGTGCAGTCGAAACCCACCTTCGTTACCGCATTTGGTGGATGATCGCTGTTGAGGCTCGGGTCAAGAGGGAGCATGTTCTGTCCTTCGAGCAGCGTTATACCAGTTTCAGGATTGAACCGCCACGCCTGAGCCCACTTCACGCGTTCGTCGTTGTATATGTCGATGTCCTCGTCGAAAACGTAAGCCGTCTTCGGCATCCACTGCCTGGAGCCGGCGAGCATAACAGCCAACGCCTGCTTCGCATCGCCACCCGACCGCGTCTTGATGCGAACGTAGCCGATGTTGGAGCAGCCTGACGGTGGAAGGTAGACGTTCTGCACCAGGACGCCCGCTTTGATCAGCGCGGCGTGCAGATCGCCTTCGATGGCAGGCTGAAATGCAGACATATCGGTTCTACCCGGATGCAAACCTCCGATCGTCGCATACTGGTAGATTGCGTCTTTGCGGTGTGTAATGCAGTCGACAACGAAGCGGTTGTTATGCGGCAAGCCGCCGCCATAGGTGCCGGTGTACTCGCCGTAAGGGCCCTCATCGTGAACCCAGCCTTCTGACGTGATGATGCGGCCTTCCAACACAATTTCAGCGTTCGCCGGAATGGTTAGGTCGTTGGTCAGACACTTCACCAGCTTGCATGGCTCCTTGTAGAAGCCGCCCATTACAGCCCAGTCATCGCTGTCAGGGTTGCTCATCATGGAAGCGAGTTTGTCGAGGGTGGGGCCGCCGATCAACACGGTGATCGGCATGTCTTTACCCTTCGCCGCATAGTCCTCGGCGGCGATGCGTGCGCGGTGCGTTGCGTTACGCATGTCAACGTTGGTCTCGTTCTTCGACCGGTACATAAACCGGTAGATCCCCTGGTCGATTAGCCCATTCTCGGGGTTTCGGCTCACAACGTTCGTGTCGTTCAGGTATGCCTGACCATCTTTCGGATGGTGGTGAAAAAGTGGAAATTTTGTTAGGTCAACCTCATCGCCCTTGTAGACGACCTCCTGACACGGAGCGTTGTCGACCAGCACCGGATCGATCGGGTTGGAGAAGCGCTTTGCGATCTCTAAGCCAAGGTCTGGAATTGAGCATTGCATCGCAAGCGCATACATTGGACGAACGCCGTAGCCGTTCGCAAAGAAAGGAAACGGGCAGTCCTTCACCCGCTCAACCAATACAGCCGTGTCTGGGTTATCTTCCATGATCCGAGGTAGCTCATCGACACGTTTTTCATCACTGATACGTGTAATGAGACCCGCTTTCTCCATGTCGGCAATCGAATCGCGGAGGCTCTGCTGGGGCATGATGTTCACCTAATGAGAATTAGTTTTGCGACTGCCGTCTTTCCGCCTCGAAGTGTGAGGTTTCACGCATTCGCCAACATGACTTTAGAAACGGCCACCGAGCTTGCGGTTTCAATCTGTCGTTTTTGACCAAAGTTGTCGTTTTTCCGTATTGAGATCGGACGATCAGGCCAGAGTTAAATCTATCTTGCGTCTAAGACCGTGTTGGCCATCTGTTTCGCCTCGTCAGCAAAGGTCCTCAGCTCGGATGGACAGATTGACGGTCGAGACGCAAGTGCTTTCGCCATCATCGACGGGAAATGGCCCCGCCCTGCAGCAGAGTTGGAAAGAACCAAGGGCTCCGTACGGAGCCACTAACGAACCGCGCACTGATTTTGTCGAGCTCTCACTAGAGCGGCAACCGGCCGAAAGCGAGCTTCTACGAGCCGAGAGCAATCGCTAGCGAGCATCGGGTCGCGTGTTCGTCTGACGTACCAAACGACGCGTCGATATGGAGTCCCAGTCCTGACCGAAGTCGACGCGGGGACCGGAACTGACACGGGCGAACTTAGACACCTTTTCTGCAAACCGATACTCAGTAGGGCTTTGCGAAAAGTGCTTCTGAAACGCCACGCCAAAATGTGAGGTGGTTTTGAAACCGCAGAGCATGGCGATCTCTGAAACCGTCCTCTTTGTTTCGCGAAGCAGACAGGCGGCATTTTGCATGCGCAAATGAAGGACATGCTTGTGCGTTGACTTTCCCATCGCCCCCCAAAATAAATTGGTGATTTGAAACTGACTCAGACCTGACTGCCTCGCCAATGCCTGTAGGCTTAAGTCATCCTTCAAGTGCTCGTTGATATATTCCAGGATAGAGGTCAGTCGTTGGTCAGGAACCCGTTCGTCACAGAGCGCTGCACGCCACAAGCGTGCCTTCTCGGACCCTAAAATCACTTGCGTGGAAAGCCATTGAGCACTGGCCTGAGCATACAAGTCCGATGCGCCGGCCTGAAGCGCCCTCATAACAGAAAGCCCAAAGTGTGTAATCGCTACGTCATCGATTACGGCCGTGTAAGTAGACTGCTCTCGCGTAAAGAAGTGCTCAGCTACCGTTTGGTACGCTAGCTGCGGAATTCGTAGCTGAAGCATTGTATTAACATTCTTCTCTTTGCGATTGTTGTATCGCTGACGCCACGTTTCTCCCGGACACGTGGTTGCGATTGTTCCAGGGCGAACCTCCGGCCGTTTCCATCTACCAGATACGAAGATCTCTCTACCCAACTCTTCTTGTAGGGCGACACCAACTGCAATCTCTTTGGTGGGAGCTGTTTCGAAAACACCACCATCTGCGACAGTCCTAAAGAGGCAAACACCAAGGGAACTCCACCTACGTCCCTCACTGGTCAACAGGTTCGTACACTCCAACGAGGCCTGATCTCGATACACTGGTTCTATAGTCATAGCTGATTAAGTGCTTTCTGCGATTCAGAGCTCAGCCTTGCGTGGATGCCAAGGATCCGATGCGATCAGTCTTCCGATGCCGAAAATTCGGAAACGGTTATTTGTCTGACCAGTCCGAAACACCGAAGAACTGGTCAGCCAGGAAACCGAATCGAACGAGATGATCGATGACGTGAGCGCCCTCATAAGCGAGCACCACCAGCATTGCAGCCGCGAAGGCCTATGCATCCAGGCGCCACCCGTTGAAAAGCACCCCTCCCCGGTGGCGCTTCATCGTTTCTAGTTGGACGGGTCCAGATGCGCTCTACGCACTTCCTCGATCGCCGCGACGATGTTGGGATAGGCAGCGCAGCGGCACAGGTTCCCGCTCATGAACTCCTGGATCTCCATGCGCGAGCAGGCATGCCCCTCCTTCACGCATGAGATGGCCGACATGATCTGACCGGGTGTGCAGTAGCCGCATTGAAACGCATCGTGGTCAATGAATGCCTGCTGCATGGGGTGTAGATCACCATCAGGGGCGATGCCTTCGATGGTTGTAATTTCCTGCCCGGCTATCCCCTCGACGAGCAGCAGGCATGACAGAACGCGCTCACCGTCGAGGTGAATCGTGCAAGCGCCACACTGGCCGTGGTCACAGCCCTTTTTGGTGCCGGTCAGTCCTATCTGTTCCCGCAACGCGTCGAGCACGGTCGTGCGTGGGTCGGGTCGTACTCGGTACTGTTGGCCGTTGATTTTTAACGTGAGAGTCTTTGTTTCATCCATGACGATGTGCCTCCATAATTTTGTCGGGAGTGTAAGGCAGTGAACGGAACCGATTGCCCGTCGCATTGAAGATTGCGTTGCCGATCGCCGGTGGGACGCCATTAGTGCCCAATTCTCCAACCCCATGCGCGCCGAGCTCACCTACATGTGGATCGGGAATGTTGAGCACTTCGATTGCGATCTCGGGTGTATCGGCACAGGAGGGTACGTGGTAATCAGCCAGATTGCGTGTAACGGGCAGGCCGTTCACGGGATCGAAGATCGTTTCCTCAGTGAGAGCCGCGCCGAGTCCGAAGATCATGCCTCCCATCAGCTGCGAACGCACTGTACGCGGGTTAATCAAACGGCCGCAGTCATAAACGCCGCACAGCCTCGCCACGCGGACTACACCTGTCTCAATGTCCACCCGCACTTCCGCAAATACCACACCGAAGGAGTAGAACGCGTAGCGCATCCGCTCCAGACCGGGCTTGACATCGGCCATGCCGGTCACTTCGAGCAAGCCGGCCCGGCTCAGAATGGTCCCGTAGTCCTCGCCGGTTGCAGGGTCGCCGGACAGGTGCAGACGGCCAGCGCTCGCCACCACTTCCTCCGCCTTTGCCCTGTGCAGGGGGGAGGCCTCATCTTTCCTCGCTAACATTTTCAGCTTGGTCACCGCAGCAGTGGCGGCGTCGAGGACAGCAGGACCGACGGTGGCTGTGGTGATCGATCCGTGCGTCGGAGGAGCCTGCGGGAACGTGGTATCGCCAAGGTCGAACGTTACGCCGTCAATTGGTAGCGCCGCGCCGTCCGCAGCAATCTGTCGAAAAATTGTGTACGCACCGTTGCCGAGTTCGTGTGTTGCGCTCCGCGCCGTGGCCGTGCCGTCTGCGTGAATGGTAACCGACGCAGAAGCCTGCTGCTGCGCGGCGAGGTGCATCGCGCTCGCCATGCCGTACCCGACCAAGTCGCGACCAAAGCGCCGAGCGCCAGGTGTTGCCGCCCGTGCGTTCCACCCAAAGCGCTCCTTGCCGCGGGCGTAGCAATCGCGCAGGTGCTTGTTTGAGAAGGGCAGGCCCGTGTCAGGGTCGGTGTCCGCGTAATTGCGCAGCCGGACCTCTACCGGGTCTACGTCCAGTTCGCACGCCAGCTCATCGAGCGCGGTTTCCAACGCCCAGCCGCCGGTCAGGAATCCGGGGCCGCGCATCACGCTGGGGCTCGGCAGGTTGAGGTGCGCGAGCTCGTTGGTGTAGCCCAGCTCGGGCACGTCGTACATCATCTTGGTCATGCGCGAACCGTACTCGGTGTAGCCGCTGATCATGGAGCTGTGCTGGCGCGTCCAGTGATGGAGAGCCTGCATCCTCCCGTCCGGTTCCGCGCCGATCCTCACCCTGTGGCGTTGCGCCGGACGGTGACCTCCGATCGACCACACCTGCTGACGCCGCCATTCCAGTCGCAAGGGTCTCCCGACGACCTTGGCCGCGAGTGCTACCAGCAGCGGATTGTGGTACGTCCAGGCCTTCGAACCGAAGGCCCCGCCGATGAACTTGGACACGATGTGAACCTGCTCAAGGGGCAGACCGAAAGAGTGGGAGACCACATCCCGCAGCATGTCCACCGATCGCGTCGTGTCGTAGAGCATCAGGTGATCCAGACCGTCGCGCTTTTCCCAGGAGGCGACGCTGGCAAGAATTTCGATTGGGTTGTGGTGGTACACGGGATTCTCGTACTCGCGGACAAGTTGGACAGGCGCACTTTTCAGGGCAGCCTCGACCGAGGCTCCTCCGCGTTGCAACGCCTCACCGCCGGAGAACTCCTTAGGCTTTGTCGTCCAACTCGCCGCGTCCATGTCGAGCTCGGGCGCCTGTGCGTCATATTCAACCTTCACCAGCGAAGCGGCGTAACGGGCCTCTTCCGTTGTCTCAGCGACTACGACAGCTATCGACTGGGCGCCATAGTAGATTGTTGGCTCCTGCAGGGGCTGGCGCACCTCGCCTAGCCCACCTTCGCCAGTGAGGGGAAAGCCCGCACCTTTGTCGGGGTACTTCGCGAGCCGCGGAGCGTTCTCATGCGTCACAACCGCGAGGACGCCAGGAGCGGCGAGCGCGGCGGAGGCATCTATCGAACGGATCGCGCCCCGCGCAACAAAGCTGTCGACCACCGCGCCGTGAACGAGGTTCTCGACGGGCCACTCAGCCGCGAACGTAGCCGAACCCGTCACCTTCGCCCGGCCATCGGCGCGGGGAAGGTCGCGCCCGATCGCTACGAAGCGGCTCGACTGATCGGGTGGGCCCTCGCCCAGATGGAACAATTCAAGTGCGCGTCCGGTGAGGCTCATGCTGCACCTCCAACGGCAGACGCGTAGGCGGCCAGGTCGAGGAATGCGGTGACAGCTATTACCTTTCTGTCGCTCATCGTCAAGAACCACGCGTACTCGTTGCAGTACGATCCTCCGCTCTTCAGCGGTGTGTCCTGCCGCCAGCGGAGTATGACCTGGTCTCGTTCGGCCCAAAGGCCGATCAGCTCCGGTCGGGTGGGTTTTGCGAGCCTGTCGAACAGGGGTGTGACAGCAGCAGCAAGGTACGCTTCGCGACCGTGCCACTTGCCTGCTCCCGACGTCGAGCCAGGAATGGTCCAAACTACATCGTCGGACAGCAGATCGAACACGCTTCCACGCCCCCGTGCCCAGGCGTTGAACGCGGTGAGGACGGTAGCGCGATTCTCGTCAGCGGTGCCCACGGCCACAGGTGGTGGCTGCGTGGAGTGGTCGTAAGCTCGGCTAATAGTTGTCTCTGTCATGGCTTATTCAAGGAAGGCTGGAAATCCGGGCAGTGTTTCAGAGTCTTGGCGTTCGTGAGAGATGATGACGCGGGCGCCCGTGGCTTTGACGAGACCGTTGAAACGATCCATTGAAGCTAACGTGTCGGCCCTGCTGACGTTGACTCTTGGCACCAGACGCGCTGAGAGGCTTCGCCGCTGATGGAAAAGATCACCCGTGATCAAGAGCGGACCGGACTTCGGGAGCTTGACCAGCAACATGCAGTGTCCCGGCGTGTGACCCGGTGCTTTCACGATCCGAACGCTCCCGTCGCCGAACACGTCACGGTCTTTTCCGATGGCGTCCACCTGGGCATGGTCGAGGGGCGCAATCAGTTGAGCCTCCACTCCCTCCGGCGTTGGAACACTCCGAGCCCAGGGAAGCTCGGCCGCCGAGAGTAAAAATGTGGCGTGCGGAAACAGCCCTATGTTCCCACTGTGATCGGCGTGAAGATGCGACAGACCGACATACTTGATGTCGTCCGGTTTCAAGCCAATCTGCGCCAACTGCGAGGCAAGTGTACGACGGAGCGAAAAGCGCGCTCCCTGCTTCATCTCGCCGTTGGGCAGCGCGGCGATGCGATCCCCCACACCGGTATCCCACAGCATCCAATCGTTTCCGTGCAGCACCAGAAAACAAGGCACGACCAGCGAACCTGTTTGCCCCGCATAGTTGTCCGTGTCGGAAAAGCCGTCCATGTTCGAGTAGTCAAGCCGCCCGCAATCGATCGCGTAAAGCCGCATGGCCGGCGGAACGGGTCCAGCATCCGCGCAAGGAACAAGAGCGCAGGCGAATGCGAACAAAACACTCAACAGCAAAACGCGCCGTTCCGCGCGTACCCTAACGGTTATCCCTTGGCTTTTGCTCAAAATCACTCCTCTCCAATGACGCCTGCTATGCCGCCGACGCTGGCGGCGAAGGCAGTTCCGGCCGGCCCTTGCAGCGGCAAAAGCCCGGTTGTTTGGGATAAACCGCGCGCGACGAGCACACGGGCAAGTTGGGGCTTGTAGCCGTTCATGGCATAGGTGCGCGCACCTTCAAGTCCCACCTCCGCGGCACGGCGGAACAGGTCTTCGCTTGGCCGCTCTCCTTGCAAGATGGCTTCGGCTACAGGGAGTCGCCATGGTTTATGCGCGACACTGCCAAGCGCAATGCGCGCGGTCGCGATTCGATCCCCGTCCATTTCGACCGCCACGGCGCACGACACGAGCGCGTACGCGTAGGAAGCTCGGTCCCGCACCTTGAGGTAATGAGAGTTACCTTGAAATGCGGGTAGCTCGATCGCAACGATCAGGTCGTCGCATGCGAGAGTTGTGTCTTGCGACGGGTCGTCACCGGGCAGGCGGTGAAGGTCCTCGAACGCGATGCGGCGCTTTCCATCCCGGCTTTCAATCACAATCACCGCTTCAAGCGCCGCCATCGCCACCGCCAGGTCCGACGGATGCACGGCGATGCAGGTGCGCGGAGAGTGGGTTCCCTCGTCCGTCTGCCCGAAGATCGCATGCAGGCGGTTGAACCCCTCAACGGCTGCGCAGCCCGAGCCGGGCTCGCGCTTGTTACACCGCTGAGCGGGGTCACGAAGGTATGGGCAACGCGTCCGTTGAAGCAGGTTACCTGCCATGGACGCCATGTTGCGGATCTGCTGCGAGGCCCCGGCATGCAGCGCCTCAGCGATGGCGGGGTAGCGCGCGCGAATCGCTGGATGGTCGGAAGCTACGGAGTTGCGGACGTTCGCGCCGATGCTCAGGGCGCCGTCCTCCAACTCGGAGATTTCCTGCATGCCGATCCGAAAGATATCGACCAGTACGCCGGGACGCTGCACGCCCTCTTTCAAGAGGTCGACCTGACTGGTACCGCCCGCGATGAACTGCGCGTTCTCGAAACGTCCGGCGAGCGCCACCGCGTCAGCAACATCGCTCGCGTGCTCGTAGCGGAAAGGGATCATTGTAGGGCCTCCATAATGCGGTCGGGAGTGAGCGGCAAGCTGCGCAGCCGTTTGCCGGTAGCGTTGAACAGCGCGTTACCGATCGCGGCGGGAACATTGTTGGTGCCCATTTCGCCCAGGCCGCGCGCACCGAGATCCCCCATGTGAGGATCGGGAATCCCGAGTGTTTCTACAACGATTTCCGGCACGTCGGCACATGCGGGAATGTGGTAATCGGCAAGATTGCGGATCACGGAGCGGCCATTGTTCGGATCGAAACAGCCTTCCTCGGTCAGTGCGCCTCCAAGACCCGCGATCATCGCTCCGCGAAGCTGTGAGCATGCCGTGAGCGAATTGATGACACGACCAACGTCATACACGCCGACAAGCCGTGGCACACGAATTACTCCGGTTTCCAGATCGACCCGCACCTCGGCGAAGATTGCGCCGAAGGAGTGCAATTCGTATTGCTTGGTCAGCGCGGAAAGTGAAAACTTCTTCTTCGACGCCGGGGTGAATTCACCATCAGCTACGAGGCGGTCTTTTCCCGCCCGCCGCATTATTGCCTGGTAATCCTCGCCGACATCGGGCCTGGCTTTCAGCGCAAGGCGCCCCTCAACGGCAACCATCTCGTCCACGGCGGTTCCAGCAAGGGGACCATCTTTGGCGTGGTGAGCTAAAGCCTTCAGCTCGGCGACCAGCTTTCGCCCCGCATCCAGCACGGCTTCGCCGACACTCGCAGTGGTTCGCGAGCCCGCGGTGATTGGCGCTTCAGGATACGTCGAGTCGCCGAGGTCGAACCGTACCCGATCAAACGGCAGTGCGAGCGCGTCTGCCGCGATCTGTTGAAACACGGTGTAAGCTCCGTTGCCGATCTCGTGCGTCGCACTTCGCACCTCTGCCGTGCCGTCGGCCGACAGGACCGCCTGTGCGGCTGCCTGATCCTGAACGGCGGGAAGCGTACTGGCAGCCACTCCCAGACCTGTCACCCACCGCCCCTCGCGCCGGTCCGCGGGCCGAGTTGCGCGCCGCTCCCACCCGATCAACTCTCGTCCCCGCTCAAAGCAGCGATCGAGATACTTGGACGAGAATGGATTGCCGGACATCGGACCCTTCTTCGCATCGTTGCGCATCCTGAGCTCGACCGGCTCCATGCCTAATTCGTGTGCCAGCTCATCGAGCACAGTCTCCAATGCCCAACCACCCGCCAATACACCCACTCCCCGCATAGGCGAAGGCGTCGGCAGGTTCAGGTGCCTGATTTCCTGGGAGATAGCCAGGTTGGGCACGTCATACATCATCGAGGTCATACCCGTCACGGGCTCGGGATAGCCGCTCACCGCAGAGGTAGGCGACACGGCATCATGGCGCAGGGACGTGATCTTGCCCGCACGCGTCGCACCGATGCGCATGGTCTGAAGCGTTCGAGGCCGGTAGCCGTTCAGCTCAAACATCTGCTGCCGGCTCCACTCAACCTTGAGCGGGCGGCCGATCAAGCGGGCGCAGCTTGCGACGAGCAGCACGTTGCCGAACATCCATGCTTTTGAACCGTACGAACCGCCCAGGAACTTGACCCTCAGATGGATGTTTTCCTTCGGCATATCAAGGCAGTGAGCAAGTACGGCGTTGGCCGTCTTGATCACTCGTGTGGTGTCGTGGAGGAGCAGCACGTCCGCGCCGTCGCGCTTCTCCCACGCGGCCACGGTCGCGAGTGTCTCGATGGCGCAATGAAAATGGACGGGCGTTTCGTAGCGACGCTCCAGCCGCACTTCGGCTCTGTCGAACGCCTCATCGGGATGACCGTTAGAGACTTGCAGCGGCTCCATGCCGCAATAACTTCTCGGCTTGGATCGTCGTGTCGCCTTGTCGAGATCGAGTTCGGGCGCCTGTTCTTCGTAGGTGATTTGTACGAGAGCCGCGGCGTAAGTCGCCTGCTCCAAAGTCTCCGCGACGACCAGTACGACGGCTTGCCCCGCGTAATGCACGCTGTCGTCCTGCATCGGCAGCAGCATTTCGATGAGACCGCCTTCGCCGGAGTACTGAATCCCCTGGATCTTATCGGGCAGCGGCTTCAGTCTGGGCGCGCTCGCCGGCGTGATGACGGCGATGACGCCGGGTAGCGCCTTCGCGGCTGCGGACTCGACCGAAGCAACGCGGCCGCACGCGATCGCGCTGCCCACCACGACTCCGTGCACCAGGCCTTCCGGGCGGTGCTCGGCGGTGAATTCTGCGGTACCCGTCACTTTGAGCCTGCCGTCTACGCGCGGAAGCGCTCGACCGACGACATGCGGCTCAAACGAGGTGTGATGCTTGCCGAGCATCTCTTCAAACATTGCCGTTCCCCCCCGCGACACGGTTTACGCGTTATGCCCGGCCTTGTACATGGACGAAAGGCTTCACCCGATCAGGCTCGGCGGAACGCACATACCTGGCGGATCAGTGGAAGCTTGGCCGCTTCAGTTCTCTGGCCAACCAGCATGCTGGGCACGCTGACCCAGACGCCCGGAACTGTCGATGTCGCTGACAAGTCGCGTCAGCTTCGCCGCATGCTCGAAATCGGGTACAGACCTGCGATCGTTCGCAATGTCATCCCGCAACGCCGCATACATGGCAGCGACGTTTGCCGCTGCTTCAGGAAGAGACGCAAGTTCTCCCTCATCGACCGGTTGACGCTTGCCGTTTATGTAGAGTGCCAGTCGACCGGCTTGAAATCCGACGGCAGCGCCGCCCTCAAGCGAAATGGACCCTTGCTCTCCGGTAATGTCGAAGCGGAAGCGTGTGTCTGCCGGGAGCCTGCCTCCATCGACTTCAATCCCCACGCCCGCCCCTGCGGTGAGTCTGCCCTGAATCAGCAGGTGATCGGGAATGGTGCGCTCCAGCACGCGCGTCCCTTTCTCAATGTCGATCTGCTTGTACTGAATCGTCCCGAGCGCGTCCAGCACATCCAGGCGGCCGAGCAACGCCACGACTGCATCAATCGCGTGGCCGCCGTGGATCGTGAGGTGTGTCGCTCCGTTTTCAGGATTCTCGAGATAGGAGTCCGACTCGCTCTCCGTCGCACCGAACGCGATTGTGCCGGAGTACATCCGTGCGCTCAGAATGCGTCCGAGCGTGCCGGCTTTCAGCAACTCCGCCGCCTTCTTCAGCGTAGGATTCTCTCTTGCCTGCAGCCCTATGGCGACGTGCACGCCGGCGGCTTTCGCCGCAACACGCAGTTCTTCTGCCTCTTGAACGTTTCTGCCCAAGGGCCACTCACAATAAGCGTGCTTGCCGCCATGCAGCGCCTTGAGTACCAGTTCCCGATGAGCCGGAACGCGAACCGTGACGGTGATCACGTCGATAGAGGGGTCCGCAATCATGCTGTCGACGTCTTTGTATCCACGGGTCGCCCCGACGGCCGCGGCGACCGCATCTGCAGCGTCCTGGGTCCGGCCGCTCACGCCAGCCAGTTCTACGCCACTCAACGACCGCAATGCCGGAAGATGGGATTGATTGGCCCAGCCGCGTTCCAGGCTTGCTCCAATCACACCGACTCTTAGTTTCGACATACGCTTCCCCTTCACACGTTCATGAGTGAGTCGTGCAGCCGCCTGTCATTCAGGCCGCTCGGCTTTACCCATTCTGTTTCACACAGAGTCCTGCGTCCAATATGCGAGAGAGTCCCTAGTCATATGTCCGGACGTATGGAACTGGAACGCTGTCCACGCCGGGTATGGTCAAGTACGCAGCATTTGCCCGTCAACCGACTAGTTGATAGACTGTCTCGGTATGGCGAGCGATACCGCACGACTGATACTGACGTCCACTCATCGACTCCTAGGAGACAAGGGGTACAGCGGGTTCAGCTATGCAGATCTCGAGCAGGTCGTGCACATCCGCAAGGCCAGCATCCATCATCACTTTCCAACCAAAGCAGGGCTGGTCGAAGCTGTCGTAGCCGAGCACAACAGCAGCCTCAGGGCTGCCATGGACGAGATGGACAACACACTTCAGCGTCCTTTAGACCGTCTGGAAGCTTACGTGCGTCATTGGGAACTTTGCATCAGCAACGACTCGGATCCATTTTGCATCGCCGCGCTGCTCGCCGTCGAACTTCCGTCTTTGCCGCAGAAGGTCCAACTCGTAGTCAAACAGCACTTCAGGGAATTGGAGCAATGGGTGACGAGGACCATCGAAGCGGGAGTGCTGGACGGAACCATCGTTACTGTCAAACCCGCCACTCTTGAGGCGAAATGCTTCATTTCTCTTGTTCACGGGGCCATGCTTTCGGCGCGCGCGCACGGTTCTTCGCGCCTCTTTTCCGATGTCGCCCAATCCGCCTTGGCTGCCCTCAGAAACATCACTCATTAGCGGTCCAGAACGGTGCTTATCTCCAACCGGAGGCAGTCTGAATGGAATTGAGGCACCTGCGAGCGTTCTGTGCAGTGGCACAGGAAATGCACGTCACCAAAGCGGCCAAGCGGCTGAAGATCGCCCAACCAGCCCTCACCCAGCAGCTTCGTCTGTTGGAGCGGGACTTGGGTGTCCAGTTGACTCTGCCGAACGGCCGCGGGATCAAACTGACGCAAGCCGGCGCCTTCTTCCATCAGGAAGCAGAAGCTCTCCTCGCAAACCTGCATAACGTTTGCCTCAAGGCGAAGGAGCTTGCGAGAGGTGAGTCCGGCACCCTGCGAATTGGAGTAACAGAGGGAGCCTCTTTCAATCCAACGCTTGCAGCTGTCTTCACTGCTTACCGCGAGAGCTATCCAGGCGTTCAGTTGACGTTCACTCAACACCAGTCACCTGATCTGGCTGCGGACCTGAGAAACCACCGGATTGACGCGGCTTTTATGTGTCCCCTTCCCAACCCGGAAGGTCTCACATTGCACTCGCTCTACAACAAGGAGATGCTCCTGGCTCTTCCGAGCAACCACCGGGTGAGCAAGCTGGCAGAGGTTTCACTGCAAGACGTACAGGACGAACCCTTTCTGCTTATCTCGCACGGCAACACCGTGCACTCCCTGGAATCTGCACTCTCAGCCGCCTTCCAGAAATTGCAAATAAGTCCACGCATCGCGCAGACGGTTCCCGAGTTCATGCTGGCTTTGAACCTTGTCGCTTCCGGAATCGGGATCACATTTGTTCCCTCCTACATGACCAGCATTCATACGAATCGGATCTCTTATAAGCGAGTGGGGCCGACGGCCAACATCACCATGGAAACCGTAATCGCGATCAGACGCAACGAGACCTCCGAAGCAGCAAAGAACCTTGCGCTTCTTGCGCGGGAACTCTTCACAAAAGTCGGCCGTCCGCAAGCTGCGAACTAGCTGATCGCCAAAGCAGCTATTCTCCAGGAACGCCGCAGGCGGCGCATTGAAGGGTGGAAGATTCATCACTCCAAACATATCGAACTCCTCACTTGCCTTATTGGACACATGGCTAACTCGTGATTAACGTCGATGACAGGGTTCATCACGGAGCGGCTTCTGACCCTCAGATCCGCTGCACGCCAAGGTTAATGACCTCAACGCAAAGGTAAGTGTTCATTATGGCGAACATTTTAGGGGTGGGCATCATAGGTGCCAGCGCAGACCGCGGGTGGGCGAAGATTTCCCATGTACCCGCGGTGCAGGGGCTTGCCGGTCTGGAACTGGCGGCTGTAGCGTCGGGTAGCCAGGCGAAAGCGGATGAAGCTGCGAAAGCCTTTGGGGCCAGGGCCGGCTATGCGGACGGGAAAGACCTGATCAAGGACCCCGCAGTCGACATCGTAACGATCGCGGTCAAAGTCCCCGACCACCGTGAGCTGGTGCTCGCGGCAGCGGAAGCCGGAAAACACATTTACTGCGAGTGGCCGCTCGGTCGCAATCTTGCCGAGACCAAAGAACTTGCAGCTGCTGCCAAGGCTGCGGGAGTACACGTCATCATCGGCTTGCAGACCCGCCTGAACCCGGCCATGCTGCGCGCTCGAGCCTTGATCGCCTCAGGAGCGATCGGTCGTCCGCTTGCGGCTCGTGTCTTCTCCAGCACCGTGGCTTTCGGACCCAAAGTAGAAGCGGCTATGAGCTTCGCCGAAGATGCTGCGAACGGTGTCACTCTGCCGACAATTCAGGGCGCTCATACGCTGGATTTCGCCATCGCCGTGTTGGGCCCATTTACGGACGTCTCAGCTTTAACGACGACTCAGTTCCCGCAGGTCATGGTCGGGGACTCTAAGACAGAGCAGTCAAGGTCGACACCCGACCACCTGCTCGCCCAGATTCGCTTCGGTATCGGTACTGCATTGTCGCTGGAAGTATCCGGTGGGCAGGCTCCTGACTCATCTACGTTCCGCATGGAGATAGACGGGGAAAAGGGCGGCATCCGCCTCAATGGAGGCGCGCCGCGAGGCTTCCAGTCGGGCAAGCTCACGGTGAGCCTGCGAGGCGAACTCCAGCCGATAGATGAGGGCGAAGCTGGCGCGATGCCGGCAGAAGCTGCCAACGTCGCCGGTATGTACGCAGCCCTGCGAGACGACATCCTCACAGGCGAGTCGACTGTTCCAGACTTTGAACACGCGGTCCGGTTGGCCCGGCTGATCGACGATGTCGCGGCCTCATCCGCGGCGGGCTCGCGTAAGCGATCTGACGATTGGCCGAGTTAGAAGCGGCCGAGAGCGTTCGCTTATTGAAGCTCAACGGCTTCCGGCCGGACCTCCTGTATAAACCTTGGTGGCAAGAACACGAGAACCCATACTCCTGGGCGAGGAACATGATGGAAACTACCCAGCCACAATCCCCGGCGATCACCTTCGGCAGAGCCGAAGTCAACGGCGTCCGCATCTACTACCGCATGGCCGGCTCAGGCGAGCCGGTTGTCCTCCTGCATGGCTTCCCCGAGACTTCGAACGCCTGGCGCAAGGTCATGCCGGCGCTGGCGCAGCACTACACCGTTCTCGCGCCGGACCTGCGGGGCTTTGGCGCTTCCGACCGGCCGGACAACGGGTACGACAAGCGCACCGTCGCTGAAGACATTCACCAGCTCGTTCATCAACTTGGACTTGGACCCATCAACCTCGTCAGCCACGACGTCGGCATGATGGTCGGCTACGCCTATGCTTCCGCTTACCCGTCCGAGGTCAAGCGCCTGGTCCTGATGGAGGCGGCGCTTCCGGGACTCGGACTAGAAAAGCTGTACGACGCTGACAAGTACCCGCGCATGTATCACCTGCCTCTCTTCGAAGCGCCCAACGGCCTCGCTGAAGCGCTGATCACCGGCCGCGAGAAGATGTTCGTCTGGCACTTCATGCGGCAGCAGGCCTACAACACGGCCGCTCTCGAAGATGATGTGCTGGACGGCTATGCGGAGCGGCTTGCGGCACCCGGAGCGTTGCGCGCGGGCATCGCTTACTTCCGCGCTCACAAAATCGACGCAGAGCACAACCGGAAGAACGCGAAGACAAAGCTCCCGATGCCCGTCCTGACCGTCGGCGGTACCGCAAGCTTCGGTGCGGACCTCGAAGGAGAGATTCGACCGCTGGCGAAACATATGCGTGCCGTCATGATCGAAAACTGCGGGCACTACCTGGCCGAAGAGCAGCCGGAGCGCGTCATTGAAGAAGTTCTGCGCTTTTTCCGCGAAGGCGCCTGAGCCCTAAGGCACTTCTTCACTGAGTGGAATGGGAGCGACTTATGCGACAAGAGGCTGACTTTACAGCAGCTGCGATCATCGGCACTCAGAGGCTGTCTAACCAGGGCATCCTTGATGCCGAACTCGCGAGGGCACGGCACGCTCTCGCCTATCTAAAGCAGAAGATCGGCAATGACCATATGCGGGAACTCCTAAGAGAGGACCTGCTCACCATGACAGGACGCGTTCAGCAGTGGCTGCGCGCGTCCGGGGGCGCATGGCAATGCGGCTCAGTCGAACTAATCGTACCCGGACCGAGTGCGGCCGGATTTCGCGAGTGGTATGCCGACGCGATGTCCAAAGGTTGGGAAGTTGACCTGCGGGCTGGGCACCCCGAGCACTTCATCAATCACCCGGTGGACGACAGCATTGAAGTCATCGAGAACATCGGCGAAACCGAGCTGCCGTGGCACATCTTCTACCGGAGCCTCCCCGAAGATGCCCAGCTTCCATCCGCATGGGATAGCGCCTTCCCAATCCATTTCGCCGCGGAGATCGTCGATGCGGACGGAACACGCGTCGGCTATTCCATGCGCGAGCTTCGCGATGAAGAAGACGGAATGCACATGAAACTGACTAGCCACTTGCCGGCAGCCGCGCCGCCCGGCTTGCTGGAACGCCACCTGCATCATTTCAGCATCGAGTACCGCAACTGGGCGAGTTTCGCCGCAAAGCAAGTTGCTGCGACCCGCGCCGCCGACCAACCATAAATTAACAGGAGCAAACTCAATGGCCTATGAGAGTGTGAATCCATTCACCGAGCAGCATTTGAAGTCTTTCGCGGAACACTCCGACGGCGATGTGGAGCAGGTTCTGGCTCATGCGAATGCGGCGTATCGGCAGACCTGGCGGGGGCTCTCGTTCGAAGACCGCGGCGCAGTGCTGAAGAGAGCCGTTGCGGATCTTCGATCGAATGCAGACCATTTTGCAAAGCTGGTTACGCTGGAGATGGGGAAACTGTTTCGCGAAGCATGCGATGAAGTAAACGACTGTGCCGACATCCTGGAATACTATGCAGACCACGCAGCCAGCATCCTTGCTCCTACGCAAATAGAGGTGAAGCAGGGTCGGGCCACCGTCACCTCCGGCCCGCTCGGTGTGATCTTTGGCATTGAGCCTTGGAATTATCCGTACTATCAGGTGGCACGCGTGGTCGGGCCCAACCTGATGGCGGGCAACACCGTTGTCATGAAACATGCTCCCGGCGTCCCGCAATGCGCTTTAGCTTTGGAAGCCTTACTTGAAAATGCAGGCGCGCCGAAAGGTGTGTACAGCAACCTCTTTGTATCAAATGAACAGGCAGAAAAGATCGTCGCGGACGCTCGTGTGAGAGGCGTCGCTTTGACGGGAAGCGAGCGAGCCGGTGCCGCAGTTGCAGCCGCCGCAGGCAAGGCGCTCAAGAAGAGCACCATGGAGCTCGGCGGCAGCGATGCCTTCATCGTTTTGGACGACGCGGACCTCGATCAAGCCGTCAAGCTGGGGGTGAAGGGCCGCATGCAGAACTCCGGGCAGGCCTGCGCGGGCTCGAAGAGATTCATCGTGCATGAGAGTCTGGCCGATACCTTCATCGCAAGGTTCAGACAAGAGCTCGATGCACTTTCGCCGGGCGACCCGTTCGATGCACAGACAACGCTCGCACCCCTTTCCAGCAAGTCGGCACTCGATCGGGCACTACAACAGATCGAGGAAGCCGTGACCGCGGGCGCCAAGGTGCTGATGGGCGGCAAACGCCTGGACCGCACCGGTTACTTCCTTGCACCGACCCTGTTGACGAACATCGCGCCTGGCAATCCGGCGTTTCATCAGGAGTTTTTCGCCCCCGTCGCCATGGCCTTCCGAGTCCAGAACGAAACAGAAGCACTCGGCATCGCGAACGACTCCCCTTTCGGTTTGGGTGGCTCCGTCATCACAACGAATCCGGAGCGGGGAAAGCGTGTGGCCGGTCAGATGGAGACAGGTATGGTCTTCATCAACTCGACAGTGGTCTCGGTTCCGGAGCTGCCGTTCGGCGGTGTCAAGAATTCCGGGTTTGGCCGCGAACTCTCAGATCTCGGCATTAACGAGTTCGTGAGCAAGAAGCTCGTCTTGGTCGCGCAGTAGAGTTACCAGGACTTACTTCAACGTTTGAAGGGAATCGCATGAACGTGATCACAGCTGCTACGCACAAGGCGGAGCACGGCAGTGCCGACTCCTTCACGGGCGACGTGTGGAACGAAAGCCTTGCCGTCGGTGAGGGACCCTCACAAATCCACGTTGCGCGAGTCACCTTTTCACCGGCGGCTCGTACTCGCTGGCACACACATCCACGCGGGCAGATTTTGTTTGCGATGTCCGGGGTCGGACGCGTTCAGAAGAACGGAGAGCCGGTTCGAGAGCTATTTCCCGGGGATACTGTCACGATTGCACCCGACGAGCTCCACTGGCACGGGGCCGCACCGGATCAGGTGTTTGTACACCTCGCGATGCAGGAGCCCGGGCCAGATGACGAACAAGCCGAGTGGCTCCGGCCTGTCACCGATGAGGAGTACCTGCAAGCGACGGCGAAGTCTAGCAGCCAAAAGACAGGCCGCTAGACTCGTCGTCATCGCAGGCTAATTGGGAGGCGTCTTCTCGACGAGAGTTCAAACCATCCATTTGCTGACAATAGGCACGATGACCCTTTGATCGTTTCAGCACAAATGTTGAGAATAAGAGGCGCGACTGGAATCGCTGTCAGCTCGAAAATGAGTAAGTCCTATCGAGGACTGAAGGAGCAGACTATGAGTTTTCGTCTTTTGAGTTCGGAACTAACCGAGGGAGGCGCGCTGCGCAAAGCGCAGGTATTCAACGCGATGGGTTTCGATGGAAGCAACACCTCTCCGCAACTCGCGTGGGAGAACGCACCCGAAGGTACGAAGAGCTTCGTGGTGACCATGTACGATCCCGATGCTCCAACCGGTTCGGGTTGGTGGCACTGGATCGTCGCGGACATTCCGGCAAGCGTCACGGAACTCGCCAGCGGAGCCGGCTCCGGCCAGGTAGATCTTCCTGCAGGTGCTTCGCAAACCCGCAACGATTTCGGCTTCGCGGGCTTTGGCGGAGCGGCGCCGCCTCCGGGAGCTACCCATCACTACATCTTCACAATCCATGCGCTCAGGGTCGAGAAACTCGAGCTCGATCCGTTGGCGAGCGGAGCAATGGTTGGCTTTATGATTTTCATGCACAGCCTTGGCAAGGCCACACTTACCGTCACCTACACCAATAAACCCTGACCCTTCCATGCCACGCCCCACCAACCCCGTTTCTATCGAACGCACCGTCACGGTGCGGGCCGGTCTTGGATCGACAGCCCGCATTGTGCAGCGAACTGAGCTGACATCGCATCGCATCACAGCCGATGCCCCGATTCTGATCCGGCTCGAGCGTGGCTGCAAGCTGATCCGGTGGAGTGGTGGCCAGGTCCTTGCGGAAGCAGGAGATGCCGTGGCTCTCGCTCCGGGTGGGGTGTTCGACATCACCAATAGCATTTCGCCTGAAGGAGACTACGAGGCGTTCTGGGTCGTTTGGGACGCGGGCCTCATCTCCAACTTTGCAGCAGGCGGAAGGGCAGAGCCGATCAAGCAAGCTCATCTGTTCCGGCAGCTCGAACCACAGTTCCGCGCAAGTTATGACGCGGCTGTCACATGCCTTGTAGACCCACGTTCCTTCCCTGAACCAATCGCGCGTCACAAGCTGACAGAGCTACTCCTCTGGCTCGAACAAAACGGCACGCAATTCATTCTCCCCGACGAGAATTCCGCTCGGTCGCGCGTACGTAAGTTGATCAGTGTCGAAACCTGCAGACGCTGGACTTCCATCGAAATCGCTCACACACTTGGCTTCAGTGAAGCTACGCTACGGCGGCGTCTTGCCGAGGAAAGTGTCAGCCTGCGAGAACTACTCCAAGACGTTCGCATGACGCAGGCACTGACACTGCTACAGTCCACCGATGTTTCGGTCCTCGATGTGGGCCTCGCGGTCGGTTACGACTCGGCCTCTCGTTTCGCGGTGCGATTCCGGCAGCGGTTCGGATTTCCGCCATCCGCGGTTCGGGGTCGGAAGCGAGATCGCAACCATTCGAGCGGCAATGTTCACGCAACGTCAGAACGAAGCCAAACAAGACTATAAGAACGCACGTATTCGAGCGTGCACTTCTTACCACTGGGGTCAGAGGCCGCCGAGGATCGCCCCCTGTGGAAGACAAGCAAGCAGCTGCGGACACGATCGCTTGACCTTTCCGGGAGGGCCGTAGCGAAGGATCCTTACCTGTGAAACGCGCGAGCGATGGCCTGACTACTGTCTCGTGCAGCGGCGACGGACACCCGAGCGTCGGGGCAAGTAGGGACAAAGCCGTGATAGGCGCCAGGATAAACGTGCATTTCCAGAGGCACACCGGCTCGAGCCAAACGCTGCACATAGTCCAGCTCTTCTTCGATGAGGAGATCTAAAGCCGCCGCCGATAAATAGGTTGGCGGTAAGCCGCTAAGATCCTCAGCGCGCGCTGCAGCTGCGTAGGGTGATACATCCGGCCTGCCGATCGCCTCACCGAGTAATGCAGACCAACCGAATGCATTGTCCTCCTGCGTCCAGGCAAATTCGCCCGTCCATGGGTTTGTCCTGGGCCTTACCGCAGTGCGATCGTCGAGCATCGGTGAGATCAAATGCTGAAACAGCAGCTGAAATTCTGCACGGTCGCGTACCAGCAAGGCAAGACTCGCCGCTAGTCCGCCACCCGCGCTTTCTCCGATCACACCAATCCGGCCGGTATCGAGGTCAAGCTTCGAAGCATTCTCGTGGATCCATCGCAGGACCGCATAGCAGTCCTCAACAGCACCGGGAAACGGGGTCTCCGGTGCGAGCCGATAGTCAACCGAATAAATGACGCAACCCAGATCAACGGCAAGCTTGCGGTGTTCCGTCCCCTTCCGCTCCGGCGAGCCCACCACGTAACCGCCCCCATGAAAATGAAGCAATACTGGCAAAGGACCTTCAGCCCTTGTCGGCCAATACGCGAGCACCCGCACCGCAGGATCGTCACCCCTGCCTGGAACGTTCAGCGTCTCTACACGGACGGCGTCATCGTCGGCAGGAAGGGCCGCAACGGCTTTGGCCAGCATGCTGGCGCGCACTTCGGTGAGCGTGTCTGTGCGAAAACCAGGCGAGGGAACATCCCCGAATGGCGGAATCAGTTCTGGATCGATCAGGTGGAGGGTGTCCATGTCTTGTGCTCCTCTATTGTGCGTTGACGGCGCGGAACGAGACCATGCCATTCAGTCGCACTGCGTGTCTTCCCAAAACGGTTAAGTCGAGGATACCCTCACTTCTAGCGCTGCTTGTACTATATGAGGGTGTCCTCGACACTTGCAACTCCGAAAAGACGCCAACCCCAACAAGCGCGCGCGGCCCAGCGACGTACATCTTTTCTCGAAGTCGCCGCGCGACTCATCGGTGAAACCGGCTATGAGTCCTTCACCATGACGGCTGTAGCCGAGCAGGCCGGCGCTTCGATAGGAACCCTCTACGACTACTTTTCCGATAAGCCGGCCCTTGCACAGGCCCTGGCCGCCCAGTATGCGGAGGAAGCCGACGCGCACTGGGCGGAGCTCCTTGGCGGTTCACTTCCCCTTGAAACGGATGCACTAGCAAGCCTGTTCGTCGAGGGCGCGCTAGTGTTTGTGCGTCAGCGGCCAGCGTATATGTCCTTGTTCGGGGCGCCCAGCCTTGCCTTTCGTTCACCGTCAGCAAGACAGCATCTGCGTAAAGCCTTCGCCGAAGCTCTTCGTCACCTCAATCCCAACCTAACGAAGGGTAACGCCTTTCTGAGTGCACTAGTCGTTGTGGAGCTGATCAAGGCACTACTCGCCGTGTGCAGGCAGGTCACCCCACGCAAACGTGACACAGTAATCGCGAACTTCACGGGTCTTCTGGCTTCCTATTTGCGCGGCTGCCTGGATGTCACTCACTCGAAGTAATCTTCGAGAACACTCGCAGACTGGCAAACAAGGTATCGGGACACGCAACGATCCAGACTGGATGGGCACAGCGCAATCTAGGGTCAATCGGCACGACGCGAGTCTCCCTTTCCAGCCCTGCCAGCCACTTATTGTGAAAGCTAATCTTTTCCAAGTACGACAATCAAGGTCCGGCAACCCTCCGGGGAGTTCAACTCAGAGCAATCTAAGCGAACTCTAAGGCCCGCGAGAGCTGGAGCACCTGTTCCAAACCTAAGCAACATTTGCCTGAACGAATTACCGCGCGAACCAGCTATCGTGAGGTTGAAACAGACGGCTCTTTGTTTTCTCTTCGTAGCCCAAGTGGTCTGGGCGCCACAAGATTTCCATAAATGCGCCCCAAGGTGTTTTGAAACACCAGATCCGCTCGCCCTTCTTGACATCACCTGCCGCGTCGATCGGTCCCTTGAGCAGTTCCGCACCATGCTCCTTGAGTGACTTTGCCGCTGCCTCAATGTCATCCACGAAGAAGGCGATGTGGGTCGCCCCGTAGTCGATGTTGCTGGGCATCGTACGTCGCTGCTCGTCAGCATCGAAAGCCATCAATTCGACATTGATGTTGGGGCCAAGACGCAGCATCGCAATGTGGATGCTGTTTATTGTGACTCCAGTCGGCGTCTCGTCGAATGGTCCGAGATTCCAGAGCAGTTCTGCACCCAGTGCATTTTCGAAGAACTGAATAGCGGCGTCCAGATCCGGTACGGTGATGCCGACGTGATCGACATGCCTTGCAGAAACGATTCCCTTTGACATAAAAGAGCTCCTGTAGCTGGTTAGCGAAGCATGGCTTTGAGAAACGTATATCCGCTCTCTGCAAGGACCATCCCAAGCAGACCGGTCAACGCAACAAGTGGTGGTGCAGGGCTCTTGACACGGCAGACCGCATAAAGTACCCCGACGGCGCAACCCAGAAAGAACGAGAGCAGGTAGGCTTTCAAAAGCGGGCCTCCACCTTTTTGAAGAACCGCAGAAGCTCGTGGGCGACCACTTCCGGCTGCTCTTCCATGACGTAGTGGCCGCAGTCTTCGATCGCTCCTCCTTCAACTTGAAGCCCAAGCGATTCCATAGCGCTCTTGAGACGATCTCCTGTACCACTCTTTCCACCCAACGCGAGCACAGGCATGGGCAGCTTCGCTTTGCTAAATTCCTTATTCTGTTTAGAGCTCTCGGCCACGGCGCGATAATAGGCGAAGCCGCGACTCATCGCGCCAGGGCGAGCATAGGCTTCAACGTAACGGTCCCGATTGGCTTGTGGGATGCGGTCGAGCTGCTCCGCCTTCTGCTTGAACAGCCAGTCGAACAGCTCGCGTTCGCGCCCAGCAGTCAGTATCTCGGGCAGGTCGGGAAGCGTGTTGAAACAGAACTGCCAGAGTTTGACATTCAACTCAGGCTGTAACGGAAATGACTGCGGAGCACCCGTGCCCGGGACCGCGGTATCGAGCAGGGTCAGACTTTGGAGGTGTCCGGGAAACTGAGCAGCCCACGCATAGGCGATCCAGCCCCCCACATCGTGACCGACCAGATGAATGCGTCCAGGCGTGCAGCTCTTCGCGGCATTCATAAGAAGCTTCGCGACGTTCGCCGTGTCGTAGCCCTTTTCTGCGGGATCCGATTCCCCCAGGCCGGGTGGATCCAAAACCAGGACCTGGTGATTCTGTGCGAGCTGCGGAATGATCTCGCTGTAAGCTTCCGCAGTTTCAGGCCATCCGGACAACAGAACCACTGTTGTTCCAGACCCTGCGGCCAGTCCGTGAATGCCGCCGTCGAGCCTTATTTCCTTCCAGATCGGACTCATAATGTTCTCCTTGTGTGATGCTTTGTTCGTTCGCTTAATGCGGCCCGTCGATGCCGGCATGCCGGCCGGGTATCCACTGCACACGCAGGACAAGCTTGTTGCCCTCGGGTCGATTCAGTGCACCTAGTTCGTGATATCCATTCGCGTAAAGCAGGTATTGGCCGCGGTCCCAGACAATTCCAGGGCCGATGGAACCAACCTGCTCGGGCGACGTCGAAATAGCGGAACCGTCGATCTGAGGGCTTGTGGTCTGCTTGAACAGGTAGCCGTTCCCTCCTATCCAGACTCCATGCGGCAGACTGTACGCCACCGTTGCGTTGAAGTGGACGGCCTGCCCAGCCTGACTGGAGTGGATCGAACTTTCACCAGCGGGTTTGTTGTTGACCCCGTTGTAGAGGTAGTGGACTCTCCAACTGGTCTCGATCTTTCTTGTCGGGAAGAACGTGATTGCATAATACGGATGCACCGTAAAGGCATGTCCGCTAAGGCTTACCGGCATCGTCTGCCGGTACTCGCCTACAGGAAGCTCGAAGTCGAGAACGAACCGTTGGTTTAACTGACACGAACCGACTTTCAGAGCTTTCCATTGCAAGACGAGAGGTGACACCGTCAAATCACCGAGGCCAACTACCTTCGCGTCAGAACCGGCGTTCACATGTGCAGCAGCGACGATTGCTTCTGTGCCCCACCACGCTCCGAGAATTTTGTATTTCGTCAGCGCTACGCCGTGCGTGAGGCCGCTGATGCTGTGCACGCCCGATACTCCGGGTGCGGCGTGTCCCATGCCGTCTTTCTTCGCGCCACTTTCACTCCCATCGCCGATCTGTTCCAGAAGAACTCCTGGTGCTCCGAGGGAATCCAGAAAGCTGGTGTCACCCAGATTGACGGAAGGCTCAGGCGGATGCTGCTGCCCGTACAGGGGGCAGGCCGCTGCCGCGAGCGCCAGGAGCAATGCTGATTGTGGTCTCCGCACGAAGTGCATCGATGCTCTTCGTAAGACCCCGTAGAGTTTTTCGATCGGTGAATCTGCCATTGCGAACTCGAAGTCCTGGGAACCGTTGTCTCCAGAAGAGATGCGGGCGCTATTGAGTTCGATTGAGAACAGTTCATGATGTAACTTGTTCCCACTGCTCATAAATGAAAGAGGAAGGCTCAGTGGACATCCGGCACTACAAGAGTTTTATTGCGTTAGCGGAGGAAGGGAGTTTCACATCCGCTGCACGGAGGCTACACATCGTCCAGTCAGGCCTTTCGGTCACGCTCAAAGAAATGGAGGAGGAACTTGGAGTCAAGCTGGTGCAGCGCACGACTCGCCGAGTGTCTTTGACGGATGCCGGTGTGCTCTTTCTCGAATATGCCCGTCCAGCCCTGACCATGCTCAACGATGGGGTAGTGGCTGTCCGGTCCCAGAGCGGCGTTGTACGAGGGCGGATCAGATTGGGGATACTCCAGAGCTTGGATCTCTATATCGATCTGCCGACAGTTTTGGGTGACTCCCACGCACAATATCCAGAGGTGGAGTTTGCAGTTCGCTCGGTCGACAGCCCACAGGCTGCGGAGCTCGTGCGGGCGGGATCCGTTGATCTTTGCTTCCATGCACTCACAACAGCAAAGTCCTCAGCGGGGGTCGAAGTCACTTTCTTCGTTCAGGATTCTTTAGTAGCCGTTTGCGCGAATACGCATCCGCTGACGCAGCGCAAGAGTGTAACCCTGGAGGTATTGACCGAGTTCCCGTTCGTGGATCTTTCGCCAGAACGCACGCTGCGAACTCTCCTCGACAAAAGCTTCGCCGACCACCATCTCACCCGCAAGAGCATGGTCGAAATAAGCGCAATTGAGACGCTGTTGCGGTTCGTCGCAGGCGAAGTCGGTATATCGATCGTGCCGTCGGCATTAGCGAGGGCCTGGGCTCCGGTTTTGAAGCTGCACGTGATGCCGTTACGAGCTCAGAAGTTCCAGATGCCAAAATGGAAGGTCGTCATACTAAGGCGATCTCAACGTCAGAAACTTGCCGGAGAGACGGTCCAGGACCTGATGCTTGAAGCGCTCTTAGCTGCCAGGAGAAATCCCAGGGAAAGACAGTAATAGGCCGCGAATGCGCGATGGGCCACCTATACAGATTCAGATTCCCTGACCGCCTGAGACTTCGATCCTCTGAGCGTTGATCCAGCCGTTCGCCGGTTCGAGCAGGTTGGCGATCATCGGCCCGATATCGTCGGTCTGTCCAACGCGGCCTAGAGCGGTCATGTCCGCGAAGAACTTGTTGAAGGCCGGTGTATCGCGCACCGCTCCTCCGAAGAAGTCGGTTTCGATGGCCCCCGGGGCGACCGCATTGACTGCGATGTGGCGCGGTCCGAACTCCTTCGCCATGTACACGGAGAGCGTCTCTACAGCTGCCTTCACGGCGGCGTACGCCGACCAGCCAGGTGCGGAGACACGCGTGAGCCCCGTGGACAGGTTCACAATACGGCCACCGTCCGCCATCAGCGGAAGCAGCGTTTTGGTCAGGAAGTAGACGCCCTTGAAGTGGACATTGACGAGCTTGTCGAACTGCTCTTCGGTCGTGTCCTGGATCAGGTTATAGTCACCGTGCCCTGCGTTATTGACAAGGTTGTCAAAGCTATCGCGAGCCCAGGTGGTGTTTAGGGCAGAACTGAGCCGCTCGGCAAAAAGAGCAAATGAAGCGCTATTCCCAAGGTCGAGTTGAAGCGCGACTGCGTTCCGCTGCATTGCCTGAATCTCCGTAACGACTTCCTGAGCCTCAGACTCGCGGGTCTGATAGGTGATCACGACGTCATTGCCGAGACGCGCCAGGTTCAGGGCTGTGCTGCGTCCAAGGCCGCGGCTTCCTCCGGTAATAATAGATATCGAGCTCATTGCCTTTTTCCTCACTTGTAGGTTCAGTATCCGCTGGATTGCTTTCTAGGGCTTGCCAGAAATTCCGGTAGACTTGCCTAAACGTACGTTCCTGAATCAGTATGGACAGAAGGGGGATCACGTGATGAAGAGCAGGTTGCTCGAAACCGTAAGGCGTTATGCGGAGCATCACAAGGTGACCGCCGGCGTGACCGAAACCGCCCTTCCCGGCGTTTCCATCGTGCGGGCTGAGTGCCCGGGCGGTTTGGTCCACGCGATCTACAAACCCCTGGTATGTCTCATCCTGCAGGGCGGCAAGAGGGTCACTATGGGAACGAGGGTGCTTCAGTTCGCGGCTGGGGACTCGCTGATCGTGACAGCCGATACGCCCACTAGCAGCCAGATAACGCACGCCAGCTGTAAGGAACCCTATCTGGCGATCGTGATCGAACTCGAACCCGCGATCATCGCGGAACTGGACTCCGGTATCGCAGAACGTCCAGGCGCAGACTGTTCACTCCTACAGTTTGATTCGACGGATGCCGAGATGGCCGATACAGCCGGCCGCATGGTGCAACTCCTCGAACGTCCTGCAGCGGTTCCGATGCTCATGCCCTTCTACAGGCGAGAGCTTCACTACTGGCTGCTTCTGGGAAGGCACGGCTTTCTGGTGAAGCGTTACACCGTCTCGGGTGGAAAGGACCAGGGAATCGGGCATGCTCTCGCGATTATTCACAAACGCTTCGCTGAGGCACTTTCAATCCGGGATCTGGCCAGCGCGGCCGGCATGAGTACCACATCGTTCCACTACCATTTTCGGGAGGCGACAGCCTCTACACCCCTCCAATTTCAGAAGAAGCTTCGCCTTATCGAGGCAAGGCGCCTGATGCTCTCGGAGGGTTGGAACGCGAGCAGCGCGGCTTTCGAAGTCGGCTATGAAAGCGTCAATCAGTTCACCCGAGAATACGGACGAGTATTCGGAGCGCCCCCTGCGCGTGACATCAGAGCAGCAAAGAAAGATGTATCTCCTCCCGCCGCAGTAGAGCATACGGTTGGCTTTCAGCATGCACTGTGAATTGTTGAACATCACATGGGAGCGGGCGCTCTCGGGGTCGTAGAGCTCTTCAGTAACGTTAGTTCTCGTGTACTCTGGCATCCAGTCGATCCAATCAGGCTCCGATGGACACACTTTCACGTTTTGATCCGCAACACGGCTGCTCGGGTACCATGGATCAGGATCTTGCGCAGGTAGCGGTTGCCCAGCTTGCTGATACCAAACAGCTTTGCCTTGCCACCGGTCGAGTACTGCCGCGGCACGATGCCCAGCCAGGCAGCGAGCCCCCGGCCCTTGCGGAAGCCGCACCGTTGCTGATCGCCGCAACGATGGCCGTCGCAACGACAGGTTCGACGCCTGAATGCGCTTGCAACTGGCGTCAGCTGCGGAGATCCGCTCGGATTCGTCGTTGAGTTTCTCAATCTGCTACCCGACGGTCTTCCACTCACCTCAAAGCGTACCAATCAGGTTGCGCGTTAGCGGCGTCAGGTCCGCTGATGCGTTCGCGAGATCATCCGCCATCGCGGCCCTAAGCTTCGCGGCTTCTTCTCGAAGACCACGCCAGCAAAGTCTGCAGGTTTGCCGTGTAAGCCAGCAGCAGCTTCCGCGTGAACTTCTTCTTCACCAGCAGCTTGCCCGCTGCGCCGAGCGCCACAAGGTGAAACGTAGTCTTACCCAAGTCGATGCCAACGGCTGTATCTGCATAGCGATGATCCTCCTTGGGAAAAGCCGCCTCTACCATCCTCCCGGAATAAAGAGATTGAACGGCGGACCATCTCCTTACTCGCATTAGCGAACGTTTGCCGCCGCAGGCCCTTTTAGCACGGCTCCGCCTCACTCAAGTGGCATTCAGCGCGTTATCGGGCCTTTGTCGGTGCCGCTCGCGAAAGGAAACCGAACTCTCAAGACTCTAGTTGGGTACAACAGGGAGAGATTGGTCTAAGGAATGCAGCCGTTCCACAACATCGGCCTGACGTAGGCCAAGATCATTTCCTGGACTTCCCGTCGTACAGCAGTGACATAGGCCTGGCAGCTTCCGGTCTCCAGCACCAAGCGCGCCGCCCCTGTGATCGCACCCCAGATCATGCGGGCGGTGCCTTGAACGTTCCGGAACGCAGCATCTGGAGCTTGTCGCAAAACCGACTCGATGGCCCGCACCATGCGTTCACGAAAGGGCCGAAGGCGATCGGTTCCTCCGCTGCGCTCCAGGGCGGCATGCAAGGTTTTCGAGAGTTGCGGTTCAGAAAACTTATTGGCGAAATACGTCGAATCAAAACGCGTAAAGCACCGGCCAACGTTCGTCCACATTGCTGGCGCGCAGCATCTTCGAAGGTGCTTGTGACTTCTTCCGCCTTTCGCGCGATCAGGGCCAGCACGATTGCTTCCTTGTTGGGGAAGTACTGATAAACGCTGCCGACCGACAGCCCTGCTCTCGCAGCAATTTTCTTTGTGGTCAGGTGAATTGTGCGACGCGTGGAAAGAATCTGAACCGTCGCATCAAGAATCGCCATGACGGACGCCTTCGAACGCGCTTGAACCGGTTGTTTACGTGCCAGGCTTTGCCGTGGTGCTCCAGTACTCAAATGCGACCTCCCCTCTGCTGAACGTCACAGATACTCATACCTAGATGCAGGAGGAAGCGTTCATGCTGGGACAGAAGGTAGTTGCGATCACAGGCGCAAGCAGCGGCATCGGCCGCGCGACGGCGCTTCATCTCGCTCAATGCGGAGCAAGCGTCGTATTGGGAGCACGAAGCGAAGAAGGTCTCGCAGCGCTTGTAAAAAAAATTGGGGCCAAGGGTGGGAACGCAAGCTATTGCGTCACGGATGTTCGCAAACGAGAGGACCTGCTGGGTTTGGTTGCTAAAGCTGTGGAGAGTTGCGGTCGGCTGGATGTACTTTTCAGCAATGCAGGAGCGATGCCGATCGGTCAAATGAGTGACCTTGTGGTAGACGATTGGGAGCAAATGATCGACGTCAACCTTAAGGGGGTGCTTTACGGCATCGCTGCAGCCCTGCCTGTCTTTCAAGAGCAGGGCTTCGGTCACTTCATCCATACGTCCTCAACCGCTGCTCGTAAAACCTCTCCCAATATGGCTGTTTATTCGGCGACAAAGGCCGCAGTTCTGGCCCTCTCCGATGGTCTGCGACAAGAGCTGGCCGGCCAGATCCGCGTGAGTGTCATTGCGCCAGGATTTACGGATACGGCCTTCGTTGAGCACATGAAATCACCCGAACTAAAGAAGCAAATGAAGGAGGCTGGGGAGCGATTCGCTATGTCGCCTGAGACAGTCGCAAGAGCGGTTGCCTACGTGATAGACCAGCCAGATGAGGTGAATATCGGAGAACTGATCCTTCGCTCGACTGCCCAGGCCTGAATAGTGAAAAGTCGAGCCTCATCGGGGAGGGAAGGGAATCCTTGAAGCACTTGGCACCTTCTTGCTTAGGTCCACACAATCGCAACAGCGGAAGTTTGCCGCCGCAGCCCCGGCGCTGTCCGGCCGATTGTGGCGTGTACTGCCTTGATCAGGAGTTCTCTCTCTCGCGCTGGAATTGTCTCGGAGATCGCCCCGTCGCCTTAATGAACGCTGTACTGAAAGCACTGGACGACTGGAACCCGATCGCCAAGGCGATCTCTCCAATGCTTTTAGTTCCAAATATCAATTCATCCCGCGCAAGCGACATTCTCCAGCGTGACAGGTAGTCCATGGGGCCGACGCCGACTAGCTTTCGAAAGTGCGCTGCAAAGGTAGAACGCGACACATTGCACTGTCGGGCGAGCTCGGCGACAGTCCAATTACGAGCGACACCCGCGTGCATTGCCAAAAGTGCACGAGCAGTGGTGGCGTCGCCGAGACCGGCAAGCAGCCCGACGCGTTGGTGAGTCACCCGAAGCGATTCCTGACGAAGCAGTTCAACGAGAATCACTTCGATCAGACGCGCCACAATGAAATCATTGCCCGGCCCGTGCTGATTCGACTCAGTCCCGACCAGCTTCAACAGCGATTGCACTCGCCACGAAGACGAGTCGTCGCGGGAGATATGAATCAGGGTGGGCATCAACTCCATCAGCAGTGGTTGGTGTATCGACTCGAAGACAAGCCGGCCGCCACGAACAACGGTGGAGGGTCCCGGCCCCCATCAAACCGGATCACCGGATCGTTCGTTGTAGCGACGACCGTCTCGCTGTCCTCCGGCTCCACGGCGGGATCAGAGGCGAGGGCGAACGGCGATATGGTCCGGATCAGGATGAAATCGCCCGTCTGCAGATGCAAGGGTTCGTGGTGCGCGCGAATCAGGTCACACTCCCCGGATGCGAGCCAGCAGTAGAGCACATCGTCTCTCTTGCGGAAGGACACTCCCCATGCCCCGGAGGCATAAATACCTGCCGTCAACATCGCGCGAGGCCGAAGCAGTCGTATCAGGTCAAGGAAAGGGTCCACAACCAATTGGACGACCGGTAAACATCTTCGGCTTCGGGGTTATCGACCGCACCATCGTTTGCGCCTAGCTTAGAGAAGCCCAGAAGAACCGGGCAACAGCAGAGGACAAACACAATGACGAAGGATGCGGTTGAACAAGTTTGGAACTCTTACCTCGAGGCGTATGGAAATGTGTCGACGGAGGATCGACAGCGACTGCTCGCGGCGAGTGTAAGCGAGGATGTCCTCTCGGCAAACCCGGGAGATGAGACGCAAGGTTTGGAAAACCTGGTGACGCATGTAAAGCAATTTCAGAAGCGGCTTCCTGGTTCGTACTTCAAAATGATTTCGCTCAAGTTTCACCATGAACAGGCACTGATGCAATGGACCCTTTACAAATCCGACGGGACCGCTGTGACAACAGCACACACCTACGGCGCCTTCAACGACCAAGGACGGCTGAAAAGGCTGATCGGATTCTTCTGAAAGTTCGGCCGTGGATTGCACGTGCGACCAATGTCTAACGAACAAGGGAGAAGTATCAGGTTGGTTGCGCATCAAAGAACAGGTACAGCTTTGCAATCCTGTCCCCGTCCAGGACGCCAACATCGATGCCGCTGGCGAGAACGGGGCCATTCGGCACGCCGAGTGTCCACGAGACACGTGCGATATCATGATTCGAGGTCATCGGACCTGTCGCTTGAAAGAGGGCTTCCGGGGGCAATGTCTGGAGCAATTCCGTGACTTGTTGATTGATTGCAGCGTGACCTGTGAACGCGTTCTCTGCTTCAAAGAAGATTGCATCGTCCGTGTACAGGTCCTGGATCGCCAAGCCACGCCTGGACGGGTCTCTCTCGTTGAAGACTTCAAGCAGATTGCGAATCAGTATGCCCGGCCGTTCGTCCTGCATCTTTTTGCTCCTCTTCCTTTGCTCATGCCGTCATTCTCATTCCGGAGCCGTGACGACAAAGACCAGCTCAGAATCCTCCAGGGCTTCTATACGGATTGTCCCTTCCTCGCGCAGAACGATGCCTTCTCCGGTCAATGCACGCACCCCGTTCAACTTGATTGCGCCGGAGGAGACAACAAGGTAGCCAAGGTCGTTGGGGCTGAATTTGTAAGTTGTGCTGGTCCCAGCGAGCAGGGAGGCACCCAGCACCTCCGCGTCGCAGCGTAGTTCCAGGCTGCCCTCCGTCCCTCGCCCGCTTGCCAGCGTGATGAATCGCCCGGCACGGTCAGTGTTCGGGAAGGACTGGGTGCCCCAGCGGGGAACATCGCCGGTCACGCGTGGGCGAAGCCATAGTTGGAAGATCTTTAAAGGTGTGTCGCCTGCGTTTTCCTCTGCATGCTGGATGCCGGTACCGGCGCTGATCACCTGTACATCGCCGGTTTGGAGGCGGCCTCGATTTCCGAGACTGTCCGTGTGCGACACGACGCCCGCCCGGACGTAGGTGACAATCTCAACATCGGCGTGGCCATGCAGGCCAAATCCGGTGTGGGGTGCTACTTCGTCGTCATTCAGCACGTACAGGTTGCCAACCGGCTTGTGCGCGGGGTTGCCGAGACGGCCGATGGCGAAGTGATGTTTCGCCTTCAGCCAGCCCAATTCAGCGCCGGCGATCTCATTGAGTGACTTCAGTTCGATCAAGGGATCTCCTTTCGGGTTCAAACTACGCGCTCTGTTGGCTGGGCTGAAACACAGGCCGGAAGGCAGACCGCACATTCCAGAAGGTAAGGGCGAGAAGAACGGTAAGAAACAGCGCCACAGGCAAACCGCTCGGAGCCATGAAGGCGTGAAAAAGAACGATGTTTGTGGTGATCGCACCGAGAACGATGAGCGTGAGCGGCACGAAACGGTTTACGAGCAGCAGCAGCCCGCCGAGTGCCTGCAACGCCATGATGACCATCAGCTCATGCGAGGCGAATAACCCGCCCATGAACATTCCACCGGGCCCGGGCGGAGGCGGTGTGGGAATGAAATGCAGGAATCCGTTGAGCCCGAAAATAAGATAGACGAGACCAAGAAGATAGCGCGCGATGGTGGAAGCAAGTGTCATTGGCAAACCTTTCTCTGCACTGCCTGGGCAGCGGTGAACAGCATCGAGATCATGGGTGGAAAAGGTACCCATATCGGAGCATAAGCAACACTTGTTGCTTACGGATAATAGCTAGTATAACCACAAGGCGACACCTGTTGTCTAGCCAGCGATAGTTGCTTACAGGTACACTGGTATCGATGAGTCAAGCCAGCAGCAGCCTCGATCCGCGCGTGCGCCGAACAAGGCAGCTCTTGCACGATGCCTTCGTGCTTCTGCTTGCGAGAAAGACTTTCTCGGAAATTTCAGTTCAGGACGTTACCGAGGCAGCCACCCTCAACCGGGCGACATTTTATGCGCACTATCCTGACAAATACGCATTGCTGGAAGCTACAACGGCCCTGCGGTTTGCCGATCTCCTGGAAAAGAGGGCGGTTTCCTTCGATGGCACGTGCGATTCTGCCCTGCGCAAAATCTTCCTCGGCATTACTGACTTCATGCTGAGCGTTCTTGAAGTCGGCCCTGAACCTCAAATGCGGTTGGACCCCTACATGGAGCTTGCGATCATCGCTGTCGTTCGTGGCATGGTCATGGAGGGCCTGAATCAGTACCCTGCCGAGTGGAAGGTCTCTCAACAAACTCTGGCCAACACAGTCAGCTGGGGTCTATACGGCGCGGCGAGGGATTGGATCTCATCGCCCGAGCGAGGCGCCGCCGAAGACATTGCCAGTGGCGTGACCGGTCTGCTTGCTCCACTGGTGCACCCAGGCTGAAACAGCAGTAGGCCGCCTACGAGCGACCGGGGACTTGCACATCGAGGGCTTCATTCTGGAAGCTGCAGATCGTCGCAAGGCCCTGATTTATCTAGGTAAGTGGCAATAGCGGAAGTTTGCGCATGCAGACCTTGTTCGAGCATGAACGGAACTTCCAGGGCATAAACACATTTCCGCCATCTGTTTTTAGCGAGTTCCTGTTCGGGCTGCGTTGTTCAGAAGTTCTCACCCGCCATTTCTTCTCCCTTTGCCCATAGTGCCTTGGCACGATCTGAATTAAGGGCGTAAGAACGCACGCCAATGCTTGCGGAGGAATCATCGTTCGCTTCAGCGACATGGCAGTCCTCGCAATATCTTGCTCCGACCTCATCCGCTGGCGCGACAAACCCCGCCCAGACAGAAGTTGCCGCTCCTTGAGGCACGGTTTTCCAATCGTAAGCCGCAACAGCTGCATCCTTGCCAGCACCAAGCGATTCGATCAGCTTCTGAACTGTTTCGGTCTGAATCGCACCCGGATGAACAGCCGCGGCGCGAATGCCCCTGGACCTGAAGCGTCGATCGAACTCGACGGCAAAGAGGATGGTCGCTGTTTTCGATCGTCCATACGCAAGGTACTCGTTGTAAGGAGTCTGCTGAAAGTTAGGATCGTCCAGGTCCACGTCACACCGCCGATGGCCTGCGGAGGAGACCATCACAACGCGGCTGCCGGAAGTTAATAGACCGGCAACGCGATTGATCAAGACGAAGTGGCCAAGGAAATTGGTCCCGAACTGGGCTTCGAGACCGTCTGCCGTTAAGGCCTTGGGCCCTGCCATCAGACCGGCATTCGCAATTATGCCGTCAAGAGGCCGGCCAGTGGATAGGAGCGAATCGGTGCAGGAGCGAACACTTGCGAGCGAAGCCAGGTCGAGCTCTATCAACTCCAGCCTCGCTTCGAGCGCGGGCTGAGCGCGCATCTGCTCGGTCGCCGCTTTTGCCTTATCCAGGTTGCGTGCAGTACCGACAACCGTCGCACCGTGAGCAAGAAGGGCGCGGGCTGTTTCCATGCCAATCCCCGCCGAGACGCCAGTCACCAAGATGCGCTGGCCACTCAGATCCATCCCTGCAAGCACCTCTTCTGCTGTGGACCTTGTGCCAAACTGCGCCGTCATGATGATCTCCTTACGCTTGAACTGCCGGTACTTACCGAAAGGTGATGATATGGCGGGCAGGCGGAAGTTTGCCGCCCCGGAGAGCGTCTGCAGAGTCCGGCTCCGCCGACTGGCGTGGAGCGCGTTTATCAGACCTGTAGCATACCGAGCCCGATCAGCCTTACTTTAGCCCGTTGTGATCTCGATTAGGATCACAACGGGCTAGCGACTCGCTAAATCAGCGTTCCACCCGACACCTCGATGCGCTGAGCGTTAACCCAGCGATTCTCCTCGGAAAGGAGCGAAGCAATCATGGGCCCGATGTCGTCGGGATGCCCGACGCGTCCTAGTGCCGTCAGGCCGGCTACCTGCTTGTTGACCGCGGGGTTGTCACGCACCATGCCACCGCTGAAATCGGTCGCGATGGCGCCCGGAGCCACGGTGTTGACGGCGATGCCGCGTGGGCCGAGTTCCTTTGCCAGGTACCTTGTGAGCACTTCGACAGCGCCCTTCATGGACGCATAGGCAGAGCTTCCCGGGAACGCGAATCGGGCCAGTCCTGAAGAGATCATGACGATCCGTCCGCCGTCGTTCAGCAGTGGCAGGAGCTTCTGCGTAAGGAAGAACACGCCCTTGAAGTGAACATTGTAGAGGCTATCGAGGTCTTCTTCGGTAACCTTGTCGAAGGGCGCGTGGTGCGAGGTGCCAGCGTTGTTGACGAGATAGTCGAATCGCTCGGCTCCCATCTCCTTCAGGGCTGCCCCAACGCTTTCTACAAACAGGTCGAAGGTGATGATCCTGCCGGCGTCGAGCTGCAGTGCGATCGCCTTTGCTCCAGTCTCGCCTACTTCTTCGACAAGGCTGTCAGCTTCTGCCCGATTGGCGTTGTAGGTGAAGATGGAATGTACGCCGCGTCGAGCGAGGCTCAACACGGTGTTACGCCCGAGCCCTCGGCTGCCGCCGGTTACGATCGCGATCTTCTTAGTTGTATTCACCGCTATTTCAGACATGCTCCACTCCTCTAACTTTCGTACTTAGGACAGACTACGTTCCACCCGCAGTGCGAAACCAGATCGTAACTTCCACAGTTCTTGCCTATTCCTGCTCAGAAGACTAGCCTTGTGCCTGGAAGGTGAAGGGTCCCTCACGTGGCAGAATCTCTGACAGAAGTCGTTTTGCGGTACACAGAAGCGCAACCTGGCAACAGTCCATTCAGCACCTGCGTCGAAGGTTTGACGATCCTGCGCTCTGATCACCAGCGCCGTGCTAACCCTCTGCTCTACAAACCTGCTCTCTGTATCACCGTGCAGGGCACGAAATCAGCCACATTCGGCGACCAATGCCATCGGTACAGTGCCGGGCAAGCTATGCTCGTCAGCGTCGAGATGCCTGGTTTCGGCACCGTCATGGAAGCAAGTCCCGACAAGCCTTACCTTGGGATCATCCTTGAACTCGATCTCGCGGTCCTGCGCACCGTTGCAAGTGAGCTTGCAAAACCTCCCAAGCCCAGCGAACCCACCGAAGGTGGTGTATTCGTTACCGATTTCGACGGTCCTCTCATGGACTGCACCCTACGCCTTCTCCGTCTGCTCGATTTCCAGAACGCTATCCCTGTTCTATATCCAGCCATCATGCGGGAGATTTCTTATTGGCTGCTTTCCGGCCCTCATGGAGGAGGTGTGATCACGATGACCCTCAGCAACGATCACGAACATCGGATACTCCAAGCCATTCACTACCTTCGCGATCATTTCACAGCTTCAGTTCGCATAGGAGATCTGGCTGCCGTCGCTCAACTCAGCCCCTCAGCGTTTCATCGGCAGTTCAAAACGGTTACCGCGATGACTCCGCTTCAATATCAAAAACAGCTTCGTCTTCTTGAAGCTCGGCGCCTGATGACCGCCGGCGCAGCCAACGTCGAAGACGCCGCGTTCCGTGTCGGTTACGAAAGTCCTTCGCAGTTCAATCGTGAGTACGGCCGCATGTTCGGCATGCCACCCCGGCGCGACGTCAACCTGCTCAAGCTGCATTGTGCTTGAGTTGAAGGCTTCCCAAGTGCAGGTGCTCTGCGCTCAGTTCTGCATGTCGCACAGGTGAAGTAACGCCGGTCAGGGAGGGTTTGGTTCCAGCCGATCCGGTCGTTGACGGCGTTCCGAAGGCGCTACTTGCAGCCCAGATAATGTTCTGTGGTCTGTACCGAGCATGCCTCAGTAAGAATTGAATTTGCACCAACTCGCCTCCCGCCTAGTGGCACAGGCGGTCTCTTCCGCCAAGAAAGCTATCGCTGAAATCAGGAGTAATGGTAGACGTCGAGACGTGTCTCCTCGCCTATCTATGCTGAAGTTGTCGATCCATTGATCATCAAGCTCTCCTCGCCGAAAGGAGGGAAGACGTTCAGCTTGTTTGCTCACACTCGCGACTTGATCCCGTGAAGTCGTAACAGCATGGATTACCGGCGATCAGATTCGAGAATTACATTCAGCACTCGCAAATATGGCAGAACATATAGTGGCTTGGTCGCTAGCTTTGAGTGTTCGAAGCTGAACTCATCAGCCTGAAACCTGGTCCGTAAAACCGAATGCACGTCGTACGCGCTCCGCTTCTTCGGCTGGCAGAAAACCGAAAAGACGCTTGAACTCACGGCTGAACTGCGATGGGCTGGTATAACCTACCCGTTCTGCCGCGACGGCCGCATGAAGCGATTGTTGCACCATCAGCATTCTTGCTTTGTGCAATCGGAGCGTCTTCAGGTACTGTACGGGCGACGTCTGCGTCACCGCCTTGAAGTGGAAATGCAGGGCCGAAGAGCTCATCCCGACATCATGCGCTAACGTCGAGAGATCCAGGGGTTCTGCATATTCGAGGTGCAATCGCTGCAGGATGCGGTGAATATGCGCGTGGGTCTCGCTTCCGAGAAGTAAGCTGCGCAAGGCGCTTCCACCGGAATCGCGGAGAGCGCAATACAGCACTTCGCGTACAAGGTGCGGCCCGAGAACTCTGGAATCCGACGGAGACGTCAGAGCTTCCATCAGCCGAACGGCGACCCCGCTGAACCTGGGAGTCGTGGCCGGAGAGACGACCCTGAAATCACCTGCCGAAACATTGCTGGACTGACCTGAAGCATCTTCCGGCAGCAGCAGGATCTCGCCCAGAACGGTGAGATCAATCCGTACCGCGATACCCAGAAAATGACCTTCGGCAGCGACATTGGTCTCGCAATCGGCTGGAATAGGAACGGTCACGACAAGATAGTTCCGGGGATCGTACGTCAGAACACCATCGTGGACGTGAAAGCGCTTTTGTCCTTGTGCCACGATGACGATACAAGGCTCGTACAACACCGGCACGGGAACGCAGGACTTGGCCGCTCGCAGTAGCGTAACGCCTTCTATACGTGAAGTACGCGCACCATCCTCAGTTCCAAGGCTACTGAGCGCTCGCACCATTCTGTGCCGATCTGAGAGGAGCAATCCACGAACTCCAGCTTAGTTTTCCGTTCAAAGGAAATCCAGCAAATTGCAGGATTGGGCAAGGATGCTGGAGATTCTGGCATTGTTCTTCCCGCTCAGCCGATGTCTCCTGTAGATGGTCAGATGGACCGCTGCAGAAGGTGGCAAGCGAGTCACAGTCCGGAGAACCCCATGCAAGTACAGGCATACGCAACCCCAGCAGCAAAGCAGCCGCTCCAACCGTGGACCTTCAACCTTAGAGAGCTTGGACCTGACGAAGTAGACGTACGGGTTACTCATTGCGGCATCTGCCACACCGATGTAGCGCTGGTGGACAACGAGTGGGGCATATCTCAATATCCGGTCGTTCCCGGTCACGAGATTGTTGGAACGGTGGCTGCGGTCGGCTCTGCAGTTACCCGACTGAATGTCGGCCAGCGTGTTGGCGTCGGCGCACTTTGCGGCTCGTGTATGCAGTGCGAATGGTGCGAGGGCGGCGCGCAGCACGTCTGTGCTCAGGTGGTCGGCACCGTGATGGGAGACCACAAGGGAGGCTTTGCGTCCGTTGTTCGTGTGAACAACTGGCAGTTCGCTCATCCCTTGCCCGAGACGATTGCCTCCGAACATGGAGGACCGTTGATGTTTGCCGGCACAACCGTATTTACACCGCTCCTGCGCTACGGGGTACGGTCCACCGACCGCGTCGCAGTCGTAGGCATAGGCGGTTTGGGTCACTTGGCCGTGCAGTACCTCGCGAAATGGGGCTGCGAGGTGACCGCGATCAGTTCCACGCATGCAAAGGATGAGTTGGCACACGGCTTCGGCGCTACGCGTTTCGTAGCAACCCGTGACACGGATGAGCTGCAAAAGGCGGCGCGGTCTTTCGACTTCATCCGTTACACCGTATCCGCCGACCTGCCATGGACCAATACATGACGGCTCTGCGGCCCCGGGGGAAACTCTGCATCGTGGGTATTCCCGAGAAGCCAATCTCCGTGGTTTCGTGGAACCTGATTGGAGGGGAAAAAATGATTGTGGGCGGCCAGCCAGGATCGATTGAAGAGACGCAGCAGATGCTGGAGTTCTCTGCAAGACACGGAGTAAAACCGATGATCGAGACCTTTCCGGTGTACGAGGCGAACGCCGCGCTTAATCATACCCGCGAAGGGAAAATACGATTCCGTTCTGTTTTGGTTGCGGAGTGAAATGAACTCCTTTCGAAGCGCACACATGCTGCTTAGCGTAGGTCTCCTGGCCATATTATGTAGAAGGGACAACTTCTACAGCGCCGATGAGAACGGCTATACCGCACGCTGACGAGTTAGTGCGATTTGTTGCACGCCAGGAGGGTGGCTTGTTCCAGACCTGCGACATGGCGGCGAACACCGACTCGCTTGCTGGCGTGAACCGCGTTTACCGGCCGTAATCTCAATTACGATTCGGAGGCCAACCGTTTAGGAGTTGACCGGAGCGTAAACTCTTTTCCAAAAAAGTCCAGGCACCGAGCAACGAATTGAAGGCGGTATGTCGCTGGTCTCGCCGAGGCGCAGTGAGCGGGTATTTCAGGAGCACCTAATGCAGGTCAGGTGCTTCTGATATCGAAGGACCGGATTCACCTGACATTGAAAGTACTCCGAGGCAGGTTACTTCGGGCGGCTTATGCCTCACTCTTAAGAATCGCTCCCGCGATAAATCTGAAGATGTGGTCAGCCCGATGTGCGAGGGATGGTTGGTCGTAAACCCAGGCCAGTGCGCCAACCAGGGCAAACAGGTCAGTACCCTCAAGATCAACCCGCGCCAGTCCGGCTTTTTGGGCGCGGGCAAGGAGTCTCGCGCCCGCCGCTCGCATGGTGACGCACGAGGCGTGAAGCGCAGATTCTTCGTCGGCGATGGCTGCCGCCATGGAGGCCACAACACCGCGCGGGGTATGTGCCACTTCGACTACCTCATGAAGCCACGAGACGAGTGCATCTGCAGGTGAATCTTCCTTTTCGAGCGCCTCGGCTTTCGCCGTGAGGCCGTCGAAACTGTTGCGGAGCAAAGCCTCTAGCAATGCTTCCCGCGTGCGAAAGCGCCGGTAGAGAGTGCCGAGTCCCACGCCTGCTCTTCGCGCTATGTCACGGAGGGAGGCGTTCGCTCCCTGCTCGTCCACTACAGTGCGAGCAATGGAAAGTACATGGTCGTAGTTTTTCTGAGCATCGGCACGCATAGCAACCTTGACAAGCGGAGCACCGCTCCCTTTATGATAGGAGCACTGCTCCGGTTAGTGTATCTCACCGGTGCTCAAGGAGAGAAAGACATGTCAGCAATGACGATGAACGCGGTTCGGCAACACGAGTTCGGAGGTCCCGAAGTGCTGCTCTATGAGAACGCTCCAGTCCCGGAACTGAACGCAGGCGAAGTTCTCGTTCGCGTTCATGCTGTAGGGATCAACCCTCCAGACTGGTACCTGCGCGATGGATACAAGATGCTTCCACCCGAGTGGCAGCCGCATGTAGCGATGCCGGTCATTCTCGGCACGGACATCTCCGGAGTCATCGAGGAAATGGCTGAAGGTGTGGAGGGCTTTGCCGTCGGAGACGAGGTGTACTCGATGGTGAAGTTCCCGAGCGGGCTCGCCGGAGAAAGCAGAGCCTATGCCGATTACGTCAGCGTTCCCGCTTCGCACATCGCGCGCAAGCCTGCCGGAATCGACCATGTTCATGCGGCCGGAGCGCCTATGGCACTGCTCACTGCCTGGCAGTTCCTGATTGAACAGGGGCACAACGAACCCAATCCACTTCAGCCGGATCAGCACAAACCATTGCCGCTGGAGGGCAAGACCGTTCTGATCAATGGGGCCGCTGGTGGGGTAGGGCACTTCGCGGTGCAACTAGCCAAGTGGAAAGGCGCACACGTGATAGCAGTGGCTTCCGGCAAGCACGAAGCCATCCTGCGCGACCTTGGCGCGGATGAATTTGTCGATTACACCGAGACACCGCCCGAAGATGTCGTTCACGATGCGGACCTCGTTCTCGATGCGGTTGGTGGTCCGGCAGCGAGCCGGTTTCTGAAGACGCTCAAGCGTGGTGGAGCTCTCTTTCCGGTCTTCCCCCTGGGCTTTTCCGGCGGTGAGGAAGCTGCAAAGCTTGGCGTCACAGTGTCGGCGACTCAGGTCCAATCGAGCGGGGCGCAACTCGAAGAAGTCGGGCGTCTGCTTATTGCAGGTACCCTCCGCGTCGTCATCGACAGCACGTTCCCTCTTGCGGAGGCGCGGAAAGCGCACGAACGAGCCGGCCACGGCCATATCCAGGGCAAGCTCGTTCTCACAGTCGCGTAGTAGTGAAACTCTCGCCAAGGAGGATGCTTGAAATGATCGTCATGATGGGATACATCCACCTGGAACCATCCGATGTACCGGAGTTCCTTGCTGACCTTGAGATCATAGCGGCTGGTACGCGAGCAGAAAGGGGATGCCTCTTTTATGCCATTGCCCTGGAAGACGCACCCTCTGGGCGCATGCTGCTGGCGCAAAGATGGCTGGACGCAGACGCCTTTACCGCTCATCTGGCAGGGCCACATGCCGCCTCGTTTCAGCAGAGATGGGCGAAGCGGACAACAATCGATGTTCAGCGATACGAGGCCCGAAACAATCACTCAGATTGGTAAGTATGAGACGCATTGTCGGAAGTTCGCCGCCCTGGGCCCTTCGGTTTCGGACGGAACCGTTACTGGCGTGAGACGCGTTTCTCGGTACTAATCTCCGTCTTACTGCGAACCACTTAGCTCCGCCCTGCAGCTCCTGAGTTGTTCATCAAGAGCTGCAGGTTGACTTGGCTTAGCGTGTGAGCAGTCCGGGCCACATGGAACGTGCCTGTTGGACCCACTCTTGTCCTGTTGCCTCCGGTGGCAGGCTCACGATTTTCTGAAACGACTTCAAAGCCATCTAGGGAGCGCTGTTTCTGTTTGCGGACGCAAGCGCTTTGGGAAGCGTTGTTAAATCCAGGTCTGTGCAGTAGCAAGGTGTTCCGGGCTGCTGATGCCAAGACTCCTGCAAGGTTCCTGCATCGAGGCCATCAAAGCCCAGCGTGTCCAGCAGCGCGATCACTTTCTCTTTGGCCACCCGATCATCGCCTGATACAGGTAAGGCGGCACGGTCGCCCTCTTCCTTCGAACGGCCGCGACCCACTATACTTTGAGTAAGGATGGTGTTGAACACTTTGATGACCGGATGGCCAAGCTGCTGGGCAACCCAATCGCTTTCCGTCAAACCACTCTCGATCGCTTCAATGACACCGTCGCGGCCCGGATAGTAGTTGCAGGTATCGACGACGATGGCGCTCTCAGGCAAACCACCTAGAAGATCCTTGGGAAGCTCAGCAATGTTTTTCCTGGGAATCGTGATGATCAATGAGTCCACACCTCTGGCGGCCTCTGCAACCGTTACCGGTTTCGCGTTGGTTTCCTATGCGAGTGCAGCCAGGCTTTTCGGTCCTCGCGAGTCGCGATCAGGACTGCGTGACCACGGTTGGTCAAGTGCCGGGTGAGCGCTGCGCCAATGTTGCCTGATCCGATAGTGCCGATGTTCATGATGGCTCCTATATATTTCTCCGGAAGCGTCTTGTGCGAGGCTCCAACATGCCTTCCTGACACGGGATGCTGCCCGCTTTCCAGAGTTGGGCGAGGAGTATCAGAAGAATATTGCCAGAAGCAGGATAGATCTGTTGATAGCGTTTCTCAGTCGAACTGCACAGGCCAATGGATGGGGGCGGAAAGATCTTAGCCGAGATGCCCTGCTCTACGAGGCTCTACTTCGCGCGGGTATCTTTGAACAGGCATTTCATAGATTGCAGAAGCCGGACGCCAAGGCAATCAGGAATCATGCGCACACCGCATCGCAGACGATGTGGGAGCTGCTCGGCCGCACCCGAAAGCGATGGTCTCCGCGCGAGCGTTGATTGTCAATAGCCCCTTGATCTCGTTCAGCTCTTTCGTGAAGAACGGGACAAGACCTCAACGCGCCAAGATGACTTCGCGATCTCCAGTGTCTCTGCTCTGGCGGATGATGGGTTGATGAGTGGTCGGCGCGACGTTGTAGTCTGCCGCAGACATGGGCAGATCCGCAGGGCTCGGGTTCGCACGGAACTACTCAGCAATCCTTTGTTTGTCACTCCTTCTGACATAGCGGCCGCACATAGCTAAACCTCACCACAACGCGTGCAGCCGAGAACGTGGCACGCGAATCTGTCCCACTCTGGAATGCTTGCGAAAGCCGAGCTGCGTAAAATGCTGAAATCCCTCCGCTCTTGGAGAGTGTAGTCAGCAGAGCATCCCTGAGCGAATTCCTCAAGGAGACGTATTCCAGGATCGCAGGGGGGAGAAGCTTGAATGAGTGGATCTTCCCGTGACATCGCTTTGTGAGCCAACACGCCTCCAAAGCCTCCGCGCAACGGATTTACCCATTCTGGCATACTCGCCTATTCTTCGCCTATGCTCGTCCAGATGAAAGTCGTCGGAAACGATTGCCGTCCGGACTGGCCGAAACTTGGGCCATCCATCATCATTCCGACGGCACTGATCGTGGCGGTCCGAACTGCTAAGTGGGCTGCCAAGGCCACCGGTGACGCTCACTTCTCAGACGTGGATGTGGAGTTGGATAAAAAGGTGAGTTTCGCCGCGCGCATTAGCATCCGCGTGATGCACGAACTGCTGCGTAAGCACGAGAGTCTTTTTCCGCAACGAAGTGTTCCGATCTATGAGGCAGGCTCAGAAGAGGATAGTCCCCCATAAGTGGCGCGTTCAACGAGCCATGCCAGACGGTTCAACGCTCTATCCTGATGGAAAAGATGCTTCGGAATCTGCGGGTAAGACCCGAATCATGACGACCGAGTTCCACTAGCGAGATGCACAGGGATTCTAATGAACTCGCCGCCCTACAACCCGACCGACAAAGCGCAGTGGGAGAGCGTTCACATTTGCCCTCGCTGTGGATACGCCCTCAACTTGGAGGACATCGACCTAAGGACCATCACGACCGGGATCGTGGAATGTCCTAAATGCCACTGGGAGGGTCCCGTAGAAATCCGAGTTGCTGACCTGAACGCCGAATTGTGACAAGGGAACGCTATGGAAGTGTCTCAAAAAGATCCCGCGTGCGGACCGAAAGTGCCTGTGCAAGCTTGACAATGTTTTCCAAGGCTACGTTCCGCTCTCCGCGCTCCACGCCGCCAACATAGTTCCGGTGAAGTCCGGCCTTCTCGGCAAGTTGCTCCTGCGAATAGCCGCGATCCTCCCGCAAGGATCGCACTGCTGTTCCGAAGACCGCCTTGACGGGAGCTTTAGCCACCCCCCCAATGCTTGGCGTTTGACCACTATGAGTCTACACACGATGAGTGTGATATGCTCCGTTCGATATGCACACCCGTCTGAATCGGAGATTTTCTTGGATCAGACGATTCACTAATCCTGCTCTGCGATATCGTGGTGCAGGACAGACTGAAAACCATTGATTCAGTGCTCAGAACTCGCAGGTAAAGTTATCCGTGACTGCACCATCTACGACGATGGGAGCGATGGCCCGGAAGTGGTCATCGAATTCACAGACGACACGACTTTTTCAGTTTGTCTGAAGACCTCTGTGACCGTCGAGGCGAAATCCATCCGGGATGAAGGCGGTCAGCCCCAGATTCTGAAGACTTACGCCAACCCCTTACCCAGCCGCCGGTCGACGTAGGCGACGGAGTTCAGCGCGATACATGTGAGCTACTCAGTGCACGCTCGGCGGACTCTCTCAATTGAAGACGAACCCTAAGCACGTTGTCTGAGCGCTACCGGAAGCGCGGATTGCACATGCTTCTTTGGTGGCGAAAGTTTACGCATATACGTCCGCACAAATTCGCTGACCAGCTTCGATTCGTTGTCTACTCGGGACACCAAGTACGTCTTCAATCGGAGTGCCGGTTCCTCAAGGGGACGGACAGTCACTCCGTTCCTCGCCAAGAGGAGTGCCCCTGTTTTGACAACGAAAGCGATACATTCTCCTGCTTCCACAAGAGGGAAAGCTTCTTCCGGTGCGGTGATGTGTCTGATCTTCTTGGGAAGAATCTTTCTGTCCTGCGCCAGATGGAGCACGTGATCGTAAAGTGGAGGATGCAGCCTGCGCTCAAACAATATCCAGCAATAGTTCGAAAGTGCCTCCAAGGTCACAGACGGACCACCCGCGAGCTTGTCGTTCCTAGACATCGCGATATAAAAGGGCAGTTCCGCCACTTGAAGTGTCGTCAGCAGCGGAGATTCAGGGGGCTCTGTGGCTATCGCCACATCAAGCGCACCGGTAAGGATCTCATCAACCAACTCACAAGAGTAATGGCTGCTGATCTCGATTCGTAATCGGGTATACAGCGGCAGTTGAACAGAATCGAGCGTCGAGATCAGGAACGGATCGGTGTAGGGAGACCGCCCAATATGCAAAGCGGTGTCGGCCTCTCGCACAGCCTCTCTCGCTGCCTGGAAAGCTCTTTCCGCATACATGATGGAGAGTTTCGCCTGTTCCAGGTACGCTTTGCCCGCATCGTTGAGCACCACGGTTTTACGGTCGCGGTCAAAGAGGCGAACTCCGAGGGTGTCTTCCAACTCCTGTATGTTCTTGGTCAGCTGGGGCTGACTGATCCGGAGTCTCCTGGCTGCCTTGGTGAAGTGAAGTGTCTCGGCCAAAGCCATGGCGGAGTCCATAAACTTGGTTTCGTTTTGCGTCATGTTTCACCGCCGTGTCGCTCTGCATGGAGCGGACAGACCGCGGCTGAAAAGTGGGGCCGAAGGCCGCCTCAAGCCAGACGATGTTCGCCCGCAAGGTGCCGTACTGACTTGGACGCGAGAGGATGCAGGTTGGGATACTTGCGTTGTTCACCTGTCTGATTACTCCTGTGAATAACCAGCACTTATTTGTGAATTGGACAGAAAGATCGCGGTGAAGCAATTGTGGAGGTAATCGGCGCGAGTGAAAGGGAGCCCTGCCGAGTTGCGAGGTAATCATGCTGTCCGCTGCAAATCTTAGATCCGCTGCCCCGACGTCCCGCACTGTTTTTGAGCCTCTCCTCGACCTGCATGAAGCTGCACTGGTCCTCGGGATGCATTGGAAGACTCTAGAAATCAAAGCGAGGCAACGACAGGTCCCCGCCGTGAAAGTTGGAAAACGCTGGCGTTTCCGTCTTAGTTCGCTCAACAACTGGCTGGACGAAGGCATAAAATCGAATACAACCGATCGGGCCGCTGTGACTGGACAGGAGCAACATCCTTGAAGTTCACACGGCAGCGTTTTCAACGCGGCACCCTGCGCAAAGTCGCGCGGGCCAACAATCAATGGGCCTGGGAGTACCGCTACCAGGACCCCGTAACCATGAAGAGAAAATCGATCTTTCTGGGGCTCGACAGGTTTCCGACACAGACCTCTGCGGAGCGTCACTTGGAAGCTTTCGTGCTTAAACTAAACGCAGAGAACCCGACCCTGGCAGTGTTGGAGCCCACCTTCGACGCGATTCTTGATCGGTTCATTGAGGACGAGCGCATGATGGAAATCAAGCAAAGTCGCCCCGGTGAACACCTCAAGGACGACCAGCTGAGCTACTCGACGGTAATCTCCTACCTCAGCGTCATCAAGCGAGTTCGCGCGAAGTGGGGAACCACCCGCATCACGCGAATGAAACCGATGCTGATTCAAGCTTGGCTCCGAGAATTGGAAGCCGCACCCAAGACCAAAGGCCACATTAAGGCAGTGATGTATCGCCTGTACGAGAAGGCCATGCTGTGGGAGATGGTGGAGTGGCAGCGGAATCCGATGGAGTTGGTCGAAATCAAGGGCGTCAGCAAGCGGCAGAAGAGGCCGATTATCTTGACCGTCGAGCAGTACTACCAGATCCTCGCTTTGCTGCCGGAGCCCTACCAGACGATGGTGGCGGTCGCCCAATGCACCGGCCTCCGTGCCGAAGAGATTCTGGCGCTCGAATGGGACGACATCGACTTCGAGAACCTCTGTATGAAGGTCGTCCGGGCGGTCGTACATGGCCGAATCAAGACCGTGAAGACTGACTATTCCGAGGACGAACTTCCGCTTGATCCCGGCTTCGCAGAGATCCTTCTGACCTGGAAACGCAGGTTGGGAGTCGAACGCGAGGCGCAAAACGGGATTTCAACCCCACTCCTGGGGTTGGACCTGGTGTTTCCGAGCACTGCCACCGGCAGGCACTTCCACGCGGGACCGGCGCAGCAGGACTACATTCGTCCCGCTGGCTGCTGCTTGGTAAAGTGCCCGAAGTGCGGAGCCGGAGTAGGTATCTGGTGTCTTGAGTCTGGGAAGACTCCTAATGGGAAGCGTCTGCCGCTGCACGACGAGCGGTGGGAGGCTGCTGGAAAGTACGGCAGCGTAGGGTGGCACACCTTCCGCCATACCTATCGTTCCTGGCTGGATAGCACATCAGCGCCTATCGGCGTGCAGCAGAAACTCATGCGGCACGCGCAGGTTTCAACCACGATGAACGTGTACGGAAATGCCTTGATGACGGCCAAGCGGGAGGCCAACAGCAAGGTCGTAAAGATGGCATTGAGGAGCGCTTAGGCCCATGCAAAAAACGCCAACCGCGCTCGATACTTCCCAAAGCAGTTTTGTGACCGCTCTTATTTGGGGTTATCTGGGGTTGACGTTTTCGCTAAGTGGTTGCGGGGGTAGGATTTGAACCTACGACCTTTGGGTTATGAGCCCAACGAGCTACCGGGCTGCTCCACCCCGCACCTCCAATATACGAAGTTGACCCCGGAAAGGCAAGCCATGAAGGGTTAGCTATGGTGCGTTAGCGGGCGAGTTGGGGGATTGCGACGGCTCGCGGGCGATTTGGCTGAGCAGCACGATCGCCTCGCGATAGCCGTGCAGCGTACCGACATCGACGTATGCGGATCCGCCTCGCACGCCCACTGCCCGACCGCCAGAGGCGAGGTACGCGTTTACGAGTGTGCCCAAGTATTCATCATGCCGGCCGGGCTCGCACCAGAGCCGATGAAGGTCGTGGAAGACAGTGCCGGGCATCTTGAGCGCGCCCCAGATCCAGTGCGAGCGGGCGCCCACGCGCTTGACCTCGATCTCGGATACCGAGCCGGACGGAGCGGTGACTACGGCGTCGAACAACTCCGGACGTTCCACCGGGAACAGCAGGAAGGACAGCACATCCGGCGGAAGAGTAGCGATACCATTTTCCGGGAACCAGATGGTGTCAGGCAGGCCGATGGCGACCGGTTCTTCAGGGCGGATCACCGGAAGCGCGCGGAACAGCGCATCGCATAAACCGCCGGCAGCGGGTTGCACGACGTACACGATGTCGGCGCCCCAGACGCGCGATCCGTAGTAGGCGAGAATGTCGGATTTGCCGGGTGAGATGACGAAGCACAGCTTCGTGGCGCCACCGGCGATGAGGCGCTCTACGAGATATTCGCTGACGGCGCGCGGACGCTCGACGCCGTTGTCGAACCGGCTGCCGACGGGCAGGAGTTCCTTAGAAAACGCAAGCGGCTGGATGCGGCTGCCAAGACCCGCGGCCGGAATGATGCCCCACATCGGCTAGCTCACGCCTGCAGGCACGAGCACCTTGGCCGCGTCCTGCCGCGGCTGCCCGGCGGCCGCTGGAAGCGACGCACAGATGCGCTCGAGAGACGCGGCACGGGCGTCGGCGGAGTGCTCGTCCAGGGTTCGCTGTCGCGCATTGCAGGCGATGCGCGAGAGCTCGCCGGCATCGAGGCGCAGGGCAGCCAGGACGTCTTCTGCGTCCTTGGCCATCAGGATCTCCTCGCCCGGCGTGAAGAAGCTGTCGAGGCCTTCCCACACATCGCTGACTAGGGGAACTCCGCAAGCGGCAGCCTCAAACAGCCGGCCAGACGGACAGTACCCGTAGCTGGCCATAGAAGCTCGGGTGACATTCAGCGTAAGGCGGGATGAGGAGAAGAACGACGGGTGCTCCGGTGGCGGCATGTGCTTCACGAAGTAGGTGTTCCTTGTCCAAGGAAAGCTGTCCGGATACTGCGCTCCGCCGATCAGAAAACGCATCCCCGGAAGGCGGCGAGCCGGCACAACGAAGAGCTCCTCGAGCGTGCTCTGTCGATCCGCCGCGTAGGTTCCCAGATACGACAGGTCCGCGCGGTACGACTTAACCGGAGCGACGGGATGGTGTGTCGCAGGGTCTGCCCAGCCGTACAGCGGAGCGACTACGCGGGCCCCGAGTCGTCGCTGGAGCTCGTCTAGAGCGCGGCCGCCGGTGTAGCTAAGAACTAGGTCAAACGCCTTCAGACCTTCGTCCGGCAAATAAGCGACCGGCTCCCCATGATCCAGGCTGTTGAGAGTGACGGGCGTGTCCAGGTCGTAAAAAGCCTTGATCGCCGCTCGAGAAGAAAGCAGAAGTTGGGCAGCCTCCTTGCCGTCGGGGCAGAAGCTGGTGGTCAACGCCAGGTCAGCCCCGTGGCACAGCCGGGTCGCTTCCGATTGGATGTCGGCAAAGCGCTCATATAACACCAGGCGACCGCCTCCGGGAAGCTCGGTCAGATCCCGCGTAGAAGCGTAGTAGGACAGGTCTCGTTCATAGAACGTGACGACGTGCCCACGGACTGAAAGGGCCCGGCAAAGACCGCGCCAGAGAGTTGCGTGACCGTTCCCCCAGGATGAACTCACGGTGAGGCCAAAAATCACAATCCGCATGCGCGTCTGACGCTCCAGGCTTGCTGGGGCTTCCTGACCCCCGCTCTCGGCATGAGCATACACAGCATCTATGTTGCTCGCACCTGCCCTGACCCTAGCGCTTGGATCCCTTTGTGAGTGCACCCTTCTTTGCAGGAGCCTTCTTCGCAGGCGTTTTTGCCGCCGACTTCTCTGCCGCTGCAGACCTCGCCGAAGCAGATTTCTTGGCGGGAGCAGTTTGCTTTGAAGGGACAGATTTCTTCGCTGGAGCGGATTCCCTCGCTGGAGCGGGTTTCTTCGCTGGAGCAGATCTCTTGACCGGAGCGGATTGCTTGGTCGGTGCTGCTCCCATGGCCGGAGATGCTTTCTTCGCCGGCGCGGTTTTCCTGGCTGTAGTCGCCTTCTTTGCCGAAGCCACGGTCTTCGCGCCCTTCTTGGCCGGGGTGTTCTTGGCAGACTTTTTGGCCGAGGCCGAAACGTTCTCCGGGTGGACTAGCCGGTTGAAGTTACTGGTGGCGCCCTCAGCCGTTTGCTCTTGATACACCAGCGCCAGACCACTCGCGTCGAACTTCTCGAAGAACTCATCCCACGAGATTTCTTTAAGGGCGCTGTCATTCGCGTTCACCGCGCCGGGAAACTCAATGCGGAGAATGCCGGTCTGCCCATTCCGCTCTGTGCTGGCCACTTCGGAGGGCTTCCCCCCTCGTGCCTCTGCCCACTCTCGGATCTCGTCGTGGTCCTGCGTTGTCTTTGAAAGAGCCATCTCGTTGCCTCCCCGTGCTGCCTCAGATCTGGTGCGTCTGCATCTACGATGGCGATCCTGCCCCGAGCGGTGCTTCGGTGCGAATCTTTCTCAAGACTGTCGCGAAGAAGCTCCTGAATAGAGGAAGGAGCACTGATCGCGGCCGTCCTGTGTCCCGTTGCAGCATGGCATCAGTCATGCTTTCTGGCCCTCTGCTGCGCCCGCAACACAACGTCGGGAAGCGCATGATTCACCTCAGCTACTGCTTCCACGTACGTCGGGAGTGGAGTCGCGGGCTCACTTCCCAGCCCTGCAACCGGCTCTATCACCGCAACCTCTTCCGCCTTCATCGCGTGCATGGGTGGGGTGGTCGCCTCAGGCACAGCCTGGGTCTTCTGGTCCGGTGCCGCCGATGTGCTGCCGAGTGCGTCGGTCGCCGGAGCAGTCGGCTTCGCCACGAACCGGTCGACGTACTGTTCGGTGCGATACCCGGCAGCCTCTGCCTGCGCCAAAGCCGTCATCACGCGATCGTTGATCCCGCCTGTCCCCTCACCCGGCATGGATTGCAGCAGCGCGGGCAGCTCCGCCCACCATGCCAGCTCGTCGTGCGACTCCTTCTTGAAGTACTCCAACCCGCCCGCGGTGTGAACACCCAGCAGCCAGCGCACGTCGGCATCCTTCCACGCAGCCTCTGTGTCGAGCAGCGGGGTCGCGCCGTTGGATCCCGAAGGGAGCGTCAGCAGGCCGACGCGTACGCGAGCAGCCGCACGCCAGCTTCCCTCGCCCTCCAGTCCAAGCGCCTGAAAGCTCTCCGCCAGCAGCTCCCGCAGCTGGAGCGCATGAAACAGTGCGGCGCCCTGGCTACCTCCATCCACCAGCGCCCGAAGGACACCGGTCGCCAGAGCCGCCGCCCACACCGGGCGAGCCGTGCCAACTGGACTGGCGCTGGGCAGAACGGCGCGCGCCGCTGCCGTCCAGCTGCCGGCCACCTGCTCCTCCGCGGCCGGCATCTGCACCAGAGCGCGCAATACGGCCTGGCTACGATCGACAAAGTTTTTCTCGGCAGCCGGTCCCGTGTCGGGCAGACTACCTGTCTCTAGCAATGCTGCGTACAGGCGGCTCGCCCGATTGGCAAACTCGTTGTAGAGCGCGTCGCCCGCGAAAACCTCGTTACCGGTCGTTGCTACGACCGCGCCTTCCGACACCGCCGGCATCGGAGGCTTGGTGGCGGCAACGGAGTGCTCCACCGCAGCCTCGACGAGCCGTGCATCCAGCAGTGCGCGGAGAGCCTCGTGCACCGGCCGCAGCCGCATCCGTCCCAGGGCCTCATCAACGCTGCGAACGCCCGCCCCGTTCAGTGATGCGCATAGCTCGTTCCACGGTTGTTCGGCGCTCGGCGTCAGTGCACGCCAGCCCTGCAACACGGCGTACTGGTAGCCCCGCAGGTCGATCCCAAATCCACGATCGCGCACGTCGTCCGCCCAGCGCAGATACTCGAGCCCCGTGGCGGAGTCGCGATACGCCAGAACACCACCGTCGCTCGCGAGCTGGAGTGCATCGCTGAAGGTACGCTGGCGAAGCTCGCTGGTCGCCTTGTTCATGGTGGCCGCGGAGACGTGAATGGTTCCGCTGGTGGAGCCGTAGCTGTTGTTGAAGAGCACCACTGCCCGCCCATCGCCCATCTGGTTCGAGTACGCGAAGACGTTCTCGTTGACCGACCCGTCGCCGGTCCAGAGATCGTACAAAACAAAATTGCTCGACTCGGCAAACAGCGCCCGGTTCTTGAGCAGAGGCGCGATCTCGCGCTGGTGCCTGGCGACTAGATCTTCGTTCGGCCACTCCTCATACCGCGCCCGCTTGTACTCCATGCCATATTTCTCGGTGAAAGCCTCGATCTGCCCGTGCCCAAACATCGGCAGGCCCGGCAGCGTCGCCATCATGGTGCACACGCCGAAGTACTTGTCGCCGGTGCCGAACTGGTCGATCGCTGTGCGCTCGTCGGGATTGGACATGAAGTTGACGTAACGCTTCAGGATGTCCGGATCGAACTCGATCGTGTTCTTGATCACCGATCGGTATTTCGCGTTTTCCTCGTCGCGCATCATGTTCATGAAGGCCGAGTTGTAGACGCGGTGCATGCCCAGCGTGCGAACGAAGTAGCCTTCCAGGAGCCAGAAAGCCTCGGCAAGCAGCAGCGTGCCCGGCACCTCAACGGCGACACGATCGACCACCTCGCGCCAGAACTCGTTCGGCATCAGAGCGTCGAACTCCACCTGCGTCATGCTGGACTCGGCACGCGACGGAATAGCGCCGCCGGTGCCGGGCAGCGGGAACCACAGCCGCTGGACATGCTTTTTCGCCAGCACCATGGCCGCGTCGAAGCGGATGATGGGAAACAACCGAGCAACCGCGAGGATCGTCTGGATAACCTGCTCGCGGACAAAGTCTTTCGAGTAATCCAGCTGCGCCGTGTCGTTCCACGCAAAGCTGGTGCCGTCATTCCCGTGGTACACGAACTCCGTGCGGCCGGTGCGGTAATCGCGAAAGCGAAATGCGACCGCGGCGTCGGTCTGGTCGTAGTAGTGATCTTCAAGCTTGATCTCGACCCGCGGATCGCTCGATAGATCCGGCCCCTCGAACCGGTACGATGGATACGGGATATCCGGCCGCGACAAAAACCACTCCGGATGATCAATCATCCAGGTCGAATCAATTCCCATGTGGTTCGGCACCATGTCGCTCGCCAGCCGAATCCCGTACTTCCCTGCCCGGTCCCGAAGCACCTCATACGCCGCCGTCCCACCCAGGTCATCCGCAATCTGATAATCCGCCAGCGAATACGCCGAAGCCACCGCATCCCCCTGCCCGCGCAGATGCTTGATGCGCTCGGACGCGCGGCTACGCTCCCAAATGCCGATCAGCCACAGCCCGTTCATCCCTCGCTGCTGCAGCAGCTGCAGCTCAGCCTCGGGGATCTGATCCAGCCGGTAAATGTGCCGGCCGTATTTCTTCGACAGCTGCTCCAGCCAGACATACGTGCTTTTGGCGATCAACACAACGGTTGGCATCCAGTCCTGGTCCGGACTGAAGGCCTCGTACTCATTGACTGCCCCGGCAGCCGAGAACTCGGGTGGCCCATCGTAGGGGGTGCCGCTGCCCCACTCACCGCCGAGGCCTTCCCGACGACGTCGCTCCGCCTCGCGCCGCGCTGCCTCCTCGGCCCACGACGGCGGATGGAACATTCGCCAAACAGCGACCTCTTCTTCCTTCAGAACATCGATTGCCAGCAGCACGCGCCGTAACTCTTCGCCCACAAACTCGGTCCAGTGCTCGCGGATGTACGCCAGCTGCCCTGTCAGCGAATCCGGAGAGGCCAGCATCGGTGCCCGCAAGGCGTCGAGCAGCGTTTCCGTGGTGCCCCGCATCTTCGGCCGCGTAGCAAAGTACTTCGGCAGATCCGCAGTGGCCCGCGGGTACATCGTCGCTTCGCGCAGCGGCGCATCATCGAACAGCTCCGCGAATGGCTTGAAGGCGGGATTCACGTTCGCCAGCCACAACAGCAGAAGCTCTTCAAACGCCGCCTCGCGGTGCGGCATCCCGCTCGTCACCCCGTCAAGCCACTCCTCGACCGTCTCTTCACCACGAAAGATGGGCGTGTTCGGGAAATGCTCGGAGAAGCTTTGCAGCAGTTCGTCGACGACCGGGTCACCCAGGTCCCGGCGGAACCACGCAAGGGCGTCGGCGATCACCTTGGGATCAACCTCGCGCCGGAAGTGATCCACCAGCACGTGGCTCAGCTCATCGATCAAGCCCATCGCAAACAACGCACCCGCGTGCATCACGCGCTCAGGGTCGGACTCCGTTCCGCGGACCTCATTGATCTTTATCGCCAGATCGCGGCTCGCACGAAGGTTCGCAAACACCACATTGCCATCGAAGGAGAACAGGAGGTCGTCGACACTGTACCGTTCCCGGGCCCCGCGTGAGATGTGAAATTCCATAGCCTTACCAGCCCCCAGCTTTCAGAGATTGTTTTTGCACTCCACCGAACGTGCGTCCTCGGATGAATTTACGCTGACCTTTGGATGCACTCACGGTGACCCGGATCTGCAGCGGGGTGCGCCGCCATGGGCCTAGGTTTGCGGCCATAGCCAGGCCGCGCCACGCACACCGCTGGAATCGCCAAACTTCGCCGGCAACAACGGCGTGTCAAACTCGCCGCCAAAGATGTATTGCGGTAATTTGCGCGCAATCTCCGGGTAAAAGCGCTTGACCCGCGAAACGCCCCCGCCAAACACAAACACATCCGGATCCAGTACTTCGACCACCTGCGCCAGGCCCCGCGCTAGCCGATCCTCGAACCGCTCCATCGTAATTACAGCGTCCGCCTGCCCTTCGTCGAACTCCCGCACGATCTCCGGGCCTCGTTTGCTCAGCCCAGTCAGTTCCTGGTAGTCGCGCGCCAGGCCGGTGCCGGACACCCACATCTCCATGCATCCCCGCTTGCCGCAGTAGCACTGTGGCCCGGGCAACTCGTCGGCCGTGGCCCAGGGCAGCGGCATGTGCCCCCACTCGCCGCTGACGCCGTTGGGCCCGTTGTGGATACGCCCCCGAAACGACACCCCACCGCCTGCCCCGGTCCCCAGAATGACGCCAAATACGACCTCCTTGCCCGCGCCCGCACCGTCGGTCGCCTCGGAGACGGCCAGGCAGTTGGCATCGTTCGCCAGCCGCACCTCGCGCGCGAGCGTCGTAGACAGGTCCTCCCGCAGCAGCTGCCCATTCAGCCATGTCGAATTCGCATTCTTCACCAGCCCCGTCTTGGCCGAAATGCTCCCCGGAATCCCCGCGCCCACCGTCGCCGTCTGCCCGGTCTCCTGCTCAATCTTGTGCACCAGCCCAGCCATCGCCGCCACCGTGCCCCAGTAGTCCCCGCGCGGCGTCTCGATCCGGTACCGCAGCATTTCCGTGCCGCTGTCGTCCAGCGCCAGGGCCTCAATCTTTGTCCCACCCAAGTCAATCCCTATTCGCATCCGTCTCCGCTCCCTCGCTCCTGCAAATCCCGCAATCTTGCGCCCAACACATTCTATCTAGACTACAAGCCCGCCCAACGCCCACTCCGAGACCTAGCCCGGCGGTGGCCGCCATCACCCACACCGCCTCCTTGGTCAAGCATCTCCGCCGCAGGATATGATTCTCCCGACCCGGACGCGGAACGCACGCGCTCCGATCGCTGAGGTCCAGTTCTCCATGAAATTGAACGGCTACCTGCTCAAAAGCACTATCGTCGGCGCCCTCGGTGGCCTTCTCTTCGGCTTCGACACTGCCGTCATCGCCGGCACCACCCAGCAACTCACGCAGGTCTTCCACCTCACGCCAGAAACCCTCGGCGCCACCGTCTTCATCGGCCTCGTCGGCACCGTCCTCGGCGCCATGTTCTCCGGCATGCTCGGACAAAAAATCGGCGGCCGCGAAGCCCTCCGCATCATGGCCGTCCTCTACCTCGTCTCCTCTATCGGCTGCGCCTTCGCCTGGAGCTGGTCGTCGCTGCTCGCTTTCCGCCTCATCGGCGGCATCGGCATCGGCGGCTCCTCCGTCCTCGGCCCCGTCTACATCGCCGAGCTCGCCCCAGCAAAATGGCGCGGTCGCATGGTCGGCCTCTTTCAGATCAATGTCGTCGTCGGCATCCTCCTCGCCTACCTCTCCAACTTCATCATCTCCACCCGCCACCTCGGCGAACTCGAATGGCGATGGGAGTTCGGCGTCGCCCTCCTCCCCTCCGTCCTCTTCCTCATCATGCTCTTCGGCATCCCCCGCTCCTCCCGCTGGCTCGTCACCTCCAATCGCACTGACGAGGCCCTCGAAGTTCTCGAGCTCATGGGCTCCCCCAACTCCAAAGCCGAACTCCAGGAAATCATGGACTCCGTCCACATGGAGCGCGGCACGAAGCAGGAGCCCGTCTTCAACCGCAAGTACAGGCTTCCCATCTTCCTCGCCATCTCCATCGGCATGCTCAACCAGCTCTCCGGCATCAACGCCATCCTCTACTACCTCAATTACATCTTTGCCGCCGCCGGCTTCGGCTCACTCTCGGTCGGACTGCAGACCGTCCTCGTCGGCTTTGTCAATCTCCTCGCCACCCTTCTCGGCATGTCCCTGATCGATAAACTCGGCCGCAAGACCCTCCTCCTCGTTGGCTCGGTCGGCATGGCCGTCACCCTCGTCGCTGTCGCAGAAATCTTCCACTCCAACACCCATCAGAGCTTCCTTGTCTGGATGCTCGTGCTCTATATCCTGTTTTTCGCCATCTCCCAGGGATCGGTCGTCTGGGTCTACATCGCGGAGGTCTTCCCCAACCGCGTCCGCTCCAAGGGGCAGTCCATCGGCTCCTCCGCACACTGGATCACCGCCGCCGTCATCACCCTCTACTTCCCGCGCATCTCCGCTCACTCTACTAGCGCGCCCTTCGCCTTCTTCGCCGCCATGATGGCCGTTCAGTTTGTCCTCGTCCTCACAGTCTTTCCCGAAACCCGCGGCATCACCCTTGAGCAGCTCCAACACAAACTCGGCATCGCCTAAGGCGATCACCCACAATCCCCGTTTGCCTGAGCGAGGTCTGCCGTGTGGAACACGGCAGACGCAGTCGAAAGAGCCGCGGTTCGCTCTTTTCTACCAAGACTCACGCCTCGTACGCCGCTCACGCCCCGCATCCCGGAGACCACCTCATGCCCCGCCTCCACCTTCCCCCCCTTCTCCTCGCCATCGCCCTCGCCTCCCCCGTGCTTCCCGCCCAGATCACCCCCAGCCTCACCCCCGACGCTACCCTCGAAACTCAGCTTCACGACGGCCCCTGGTGGAAGCACGCCCTCATCTACGAGATCTACCCCCGCTCCTTCCAGGATTCAAACGGCGACGGCGTCGGCGACCTCAACGGCATCACCCAGCGCCTCGACTACCTCCAGCAAACCGGCATCGACGCCATCTGGATCGCCCCCATGTACCCCTCGCCTCAGGTCGACTTCGGCTACGACATCTCGGACTACGAGGCCGTCGACCCCCAGTACGGCACCCTCGCCGACTTCAGCAAACTCCAGGCCGCCGCCAACCAGCGCGGCATCCGCATCATCCTCGACATGGTGCTCAATCACACCTCCGATAAGCACGCCTGGTTCGTCGAGTCCGCCAGCTCTCGCACCAACCCGAAAGCCGACTGGTACGTCTGGAACGACGGCATCCCCGCCAACGGCCCGAACGTCAACGACTACCAGCGCAAGTACACCCACACCGGCCCCAGGGGCAAGGTCGTCCCGCCCAACAACTGGGTGTCGCAATTCGGCGGCTCCGCCTGGGAGTGGGTCCCGGCGCGCCAGCAGTTCTACTACCACGACTTCTATAAGCAGCAGCCCGACCTCAACTGGCGCAACCCCGCCGTCGAAAAGGCCATGTTCGACACCATGCGGTTCTGGCTCGACAAGGGCGTCGCCGGATTCCGTCTCGACGCCATCCCCGCTCTCTTTGAAGACCCCCAACTCCGCAACGACCCGGAGACCGGAGGCCTCAACGCTCAGGGTGATCCCAACGTAAAAAAGCTCTACACCGACAACCTCCCGGAGGTCCACGACACCATCCGCCGCATGCGCACGATGATCGACTCCTACCCCAACAACCGCGTCCTGATCGGCGAAACCTACCTGCCCAACACCGCCGCTCTCTCCGAGTGGTACGGTGGCGCCGCCGCCAACGAGCTCCATCTCCCCATGGACATGCTCGTCGGCTTCGGCGAAGGCGTTGCCTACAAGGCGGCCTACTTCCGCCAGTACCTGAACGAAGCCCAGACCCAGCTCAACAACGCCCAGCCCCTCATCGTCTTCGATAACCACGACAACATCCGCTCCATAGACCGCTTCGGCGACGGCCAGCACAACGACCTCATCGCCCGCGGCGTCGCCGCCATGCTCCTCACCTCGAAGGCCACCGCCATGACCTACTACGGCGCCCTTCTCGGCATGCCCACCACCCCGCCCACCCGCAAGGAAGACGTCCAGGATCCCATCGGCATCACCGGTTGGCCCAAGGAAAAAGGCCGCGACGGCGAGCGCACCCCCATGCAGTGGACCCCCGGCCCACAAGCCGGCTTCTCCACCAACCCCAAAACCTGGCTCCCCATCCCACCCTCCCACACTACCCTCAACGTCGAAACCGAGCTCAGTGACCCCCATTCGCTCCTCAACTGGCACAAGGCCCTCATCGCCGCCCGTCGGGACAACCCCACCCTCCGCGACGGCAAACAAACCATGATCAACATCGACTCCGCCGCCGTCCTTTCCTATGTCCGCGCAGGCTCCGCCGGCCACCCACCCATCGTCGTCGCCATCAACCTCTCCGCCGACCCCCAAACCATCACCCTCGACCCCACCCCCGCCGGCGTCACTACCACCTCCGCCCGCACCCTCCTCACCGACGCCCCCGAGCTCCAGTCCACCACCACCCTCAACCTATCCCTCCCGCCCTACACCACCTGGATCGCCAACCTCCAATAACACCCACCGAGCCACCTGGGCGGCTCTCCCGAGAGCCGCTTCCCTTCTCCAGCCCGTAGTCGCTCGATCCCACTCTTCTTCCCAACACTGTCCTCCTCCCACAACGTCCCTCCTCCCGACACCGTCCCTCCGCCTCAACACCGTCCGTCCGCCCCGTTTTACGTCGTCATCCTGAGCGAAGCGAAGGACCCCCGCATTTGCCGTTGCTCTTGCATTTGCTCTTGGATTTGCACTTGCCCCTGCCCTTTCCCCTCCTGTTGTTATTCCGCGGGCAGCTGCTCACCCGCGCTCCTTACCACCCCACCAAACCGCCTTCCACCCACCAACCGACCCGCCGCATCCCACGTCTGTGACCCTCCAGTTCGACATCGCCTCCCGCTTCGCCGCTTTTCTCACCACCCTCCCCCACGCCCTCCAAACGCGCATCCACATCCTCACCGACTCTGACGCCGACGGCCTCCCCGCCGCCGCCCTTCTCGTCCGCGCCCTCCACGCCGCCGGCTACGGTAACACCACCGCCGAAGTCCGCCTCAAGCACGAGTCCGCCTGGAACCCCCACGTCCTCGACCGCATCCGCGCCCACAACCCCGAAGCCCTCCTCCTCACCGACCTCGGCAGCCGCCCCGACCCGCTCCTCCCCGGCATCCCCACCCTTCTACTCGATCACCACTCCCCCACCGGAACACCCCCCGGAGCCACCCTCCTCACCGGCTACGGCACCGCGCCGACCACGCCCGACGGCACCTCCAACCAGCGCGAAATCCCCACCACCGGCCTCCTCGCCTATTGGTGCGCCCTCGCCCTCGCCCCCGCTCAAACCCCCGCCTGGCTCTGGCTCGCCGCCATCTCCCTCCTCTCCGACCTTGGTGACAAAGCCCCTTTCCCCGAGCTCGCCCTCGCCAAAAAGCAGTTCGGCGGCGGCGCCCTCCGCGACTGCACCTCCCTTCTCAACGCCCCCCGCCGCACCGCCGCGGGCGACGCCTCCGCCGCCCTCGCACTCCTCCTCGCCGCCGACTCCCCCAAAAATCTCCTCTCCGGCCGCCATCCCGAACTCGCCCAACTCCAGGCCGCCAAAGCCGAAGTCGCCGAAGCCCTCGCCGCTGCCCGCAAGCTCCCACCCCGCTTCTCCACTGCGGTCCGCGAAGAGCTCGGCGCCGACCTCGTCGCCATCCCCATGCACACCCCCTGCCAGGTGCACCCCCTCGTCGCCCAGCAGTGGCGCGCCCGATTCCCCAAATCCGTCATCTTCGGCGTCAACACCGGCTTCCACTCCGGCTGGGTTCACTTCTCCGGCCGCGCCCCCGCCTCCGTCAACCTCATCCGCTTCCTCCGCGCCCACCGCCCGCCCGAGGCCGACTCCCGCTACGGCAACGGACACGACCAGGCCGCCGGCGGAGCCCTCCCCACTGCCGTCTGGAACCGCTTCGCCACCGACCTCGGCTTTGGCCCCGATCTGCAGGTCGCTGAATCGGCGGAGTAGCCGCCCAGCAGTCACGTCATCGCTGTTTGTGTTGCCGTTCCTGTTGCCTCCTGCCGTCGCTGTTGCTCTCGCCTCTCTTGTTGTCATCCCCGAAGGGGATCTGCTTCTGTACGTCGCACCTCCAACTCATGTTCACCGACCAGAAACTCGCCCGCTGGAAACACCTCACCGAGACCCTCCTTCCCGCTCGCGCCCGCGATCTCCACTGGCCCATCCGCCTCGACCACTGCTTCAAGCGCATCACCCTCGACAACGCCTGCGCAGACCTCTGGACGCGCCACCTAGCCAAACCCGCCCAGAATCACCTCACCGGCCCGCACCTTGATCGCGCCCTCGCCGTCGCCGAATCTCTCCTCACCGGCGACCGCACCCTCCTCGACCAGCTCGACGACGCCAGTCTCCGCTACCGCGGTAAACTCCCCAAGCATCACACCGACATCCACCCGACAGGAAAGCTCCCAGCATGACCGACGACCAGACCCCGACCGACACCCCCTCCAAGCCACGCCGCGGCCGACCTGCCAAATCCACAGCTGCCCAGGCCGAAGCCAGTGCACCCGCATCTAAATCCGCCAAAAAGAAAGCAAGGAAAAAGTCCCCCAAACCCAAGCTCACCAAAAAAGATGAGTCCGCCGCCGAGCTCCACCGCATGGAAACCACCCCCATGTCGCAATGCGAGTCCCTCGCCGGCGCCGACCCTCTCCACTTCCCCACCTCCGCCATGCGCCTCGGCTTCGCCGTCAAGGTCATGGGCCAGCCCGGCCTCAAGTCCAACGACACCCGCCGCCATACCGCCAACCCCCACCTCCGCGTCTCGCTCGGCTACCTCTGCGACATCTTCGGGTACCTCCGCAAGCACCGCATCCACATGTACCGCATGGCCTCCGACCTCGCCCCCTACGCCACCCACCCCGACATGCCGCAGTTCCACACCGTCGTCCGCGAGTCCGCCGCCGACCTCGCCCACGTCGGCCGCCTCGCCCGCGAGGCCGACATCCGCCTCTCCTTCCACCCCTCCCAGTTCATCGTCCTCAACAGCGAAAACGAAACCCTCACCCAGAAGTCCATGGCCGACCTCGAGTCCCAGGCCGACATCCTCGACCGCATGGAAGCCGGCCCCGAGGCCATACTCGTCGTCCACGTCGGCGGCGCCTACGGCGATCGCGAAAGCGGCTGCGAGCGATGGATCAAAACCTGGCCCCGCCTCTCCGAACCCGTCCGTCGCCGCCTCGTCCTAGAAAATGACGACATCCGCTTCTCCGCCGCCGACGTCCTCAAAATCCACGACGCCACCGGCGTCAAATGCGTCTGGGACTACCAGCACCACTGGTGCTTCAACCCCGAAGGCCTCGACCCCCTCGACACCCTCCGCCGCTTCCTCGCCACCTGGCCCGCAGGCGTCCGCCCCAAAACGCACTTCTCCTGCGCCCGCACCGAAATGCGCGGGATCAAACGCAAAGACCGCAAGACCGGCAAAGCCGAACTCGTCCTCCAACCACCCATCTGGACCGGCCACGCCGACTACAACAACCCCTTCGAAACCATCCCCTTCCTGCGCTCCATCGCCCATCTCGACACCGACATCATGCTCGAATCGAAAGCCAAGGACCTCTCCCTCATCCGCCTCCGCAACGACATCGCCCGCTTCGCCCCCGACCTCGCCACCCGCTACAACATCGACCTCGCCACCCCGCAGGAAGACGCACCTGAAATCGTCGAAGAACCTGAGGATTCCGTAGACCTCGAGCTTGCAAACACAAACTAGGGTGAATCGACATCTTTGGTGGCGTTTAGAAATTATCGCAGTAGAAGGAGGCCGTCTCGGTATGAACAAGCTGTAAACAAGGCCTACATGTCTCACGATTCAGGGCGCGTCTAAAAAATCTGGAAGTTGACCTCGATATTCACCTCGGTAACCACAGGCTTGCCATTCTCCATACCAGGCTTGAACTTGTACTGACGTACCGCCTCGACGGCCTTCTCATCCAGTCCCATTCCGATTCCACGCAGAACCCGAATGTGTGTTGGATTACCGTTCGTATCCACCCAAATCCCAACGACGACATTTCCTGAAACTTTGGCCTTGCGTGCTTCTTCAGAGAACTCCGGTTCTACCTTATATAGAATTTCCGGGGCCGACACACCGCCGCCGACGCGCCGTGGTCCACCCCCTGTATTGCCGCCCGAACCTGGCCCAAGACCAGAGCCATGGCCCGAGCCCATTCCTGTCCCACTGCCGTTACCCATCGACATGCCGATGATGGGCGAGTTCGCCACCCCGAGTTGCGGGATGCTGCTCGCCATCTTCACATCCTTTTGCACCTCAATCGTCGGCTGAATGGCAATCTTCGGTTCCTGAATCGGCGGAGCCTTCGGCGGAACGAGCTGATGCTCGGCAAACTTCGGTGGCGTCCCTTTGGTCACCGGAGTTGGTCCGCGCTGCCCACCGCCCCCACCCATGGACACAGCCTTTGGAGGAGCCTTTGGTGGTGGGACGGGCAGGTCAATCGGTGTGATCGTCCTTGTCTCCACCGGAGCGCTAAGACGCACGTGTTTCGCCAGCAGCCACGCAATCAGCGCGATCACTAACACGTGCAGCGCCACCGCGATGGCTGTGGACGTGGGATCCCGCTTGACCGCCATTCGATCGACCACGGCGACTGGCTGCGACTCAAGCACAAGCGGAGGCAATTTTTCCGGAAAGAACGTCTCTCGGATGCTGGTCAGAAGCGATCCAAAGATGCCCTCCTGCTTCATCTCGCCCAGGTTGGGGGCATCGCCCGCGCGCAATGTCGGTGTCTCGCGGTGCGGATCAATCTCCGGTGGTGTCAACAGTGTTGCCATAGCTGTTCTGCTCCGCAGGCGATCATCGGAAGATCCCGGTGCGCCCGGTACCCTGGTTGTTATGCACTTCGCTAAACGCCTGTGCCGTCCAACTCGGCCTACTGGCTCTGCGCACAGTAATCGGCACAACGTTAACCTTACAGCACAACGTTAACCTTACAGAAGTTCACTCATGTCTGCCTCAATATTGGACGTAGCGGACCACCTAGAAGTCACTCCCTCGTACCCGAGCCGAGCGTTTCCCGCACGTACAATAGAAATTCGCATTTCACAATGTGAATCACGGATTCAGCAGCCGAGGAAGAATGACCGAAGTACCGGAAGAAACTCCCAGTCCAAAACCACTCAAGGCCACCCTCAATCTTCCGCAGACCACCTTCCCCATGAAGGCGAATTTGCCAGCGAACGAGCCCGACCGCCTCGAAACCTGGCAGCGCGAAGACCTCTACGGCCAGATCCGGGCCGCGCGCGCCGGTGCCCCGAAATACATCCTTCACGACGGCCCACCCTACGCCAACGGAGCCATCCACCTCGGCCACGCCCTGAACAAGTGCATCAAGGACTTCGTCGTCAAAACCAAGACCATGGCCGGCTTCGACGCGCCCTTCGTCCCCGGCTGGGACTGCCACGGTCTCCCCATCGAAATCAAAGTCGACGAGCAGCTCGGCCGCAAAAAGCTCGACCTGGACCCCATCGCCGTCCGCCAGGCCTGCCGCGAGTACGCCCAAAAGTACGTCGACCTCCAGCGCTCCCAGTTCGAACGCCTCGGCGTCTTCGGCCGCTGGTCCACACCCTACCTGACGATGTCCCACCAGTACGAGGCCGCCATCGCCGAAACCTTCTTCGACTTCTTCGAAAACGGCTTCGTCTACAAGGGCCTCAAGCCCGTCTACTGGTGCATCCACGATCGCACCGCCCTCGCCGAGGCCGAGGTCGAGTACGAGATGCACACCTCGCCCTCCGTCTACGTCCGTTACCGGCTATTAACAGTTCAGGGGGATGAAGGAATCATTGCAGTGGTGGATGGCGAGCAGCCTGCTGAACTTTTCAGCTTGCCAACGGAGACCTACGCCATCATTTGGACCACCACGCCGTGGACGCTTCCCGCATCATTGGCGATCGCGTTTAACCCGGACATCTTGTACGGCGCAATAAAAGTCGACGATGGAACGTACTACATCGTCGCCGATGCCCTTATTGCGGCGACGACAGCGGCTTGCAATCTGAAGGGGGTAAAAAAGGTAGCGACATTTTGGGGACACCAGCTCGACCGCGCTACCTTCCAGCACCCCTTCCTCGACCGCCTCATCCTCGGCGTCAACGCCGACTACGTCACCACCGAGCAAGGAACCGGCGCCGTCCACACCGCCCCCTCGCACGGCGCCGACGACTTCCTCACCGGCACCCGCTACGGCCTCTCCCAACTCTGCGACGTCGACGCCTCCGGCCGCCTCCGCAACGCTCCCCCCGAGTTCGGCTACGAAGGCCTCCAGATCTTCAAGGCCAACCCCATCATCATCGATCTCGTCCGCCAGCGCGGCGCCCTCATGGGCCAGGCCGACCTCCACCACTCCTACCCCCACTGCTGGCGCTGCCACAACCCCGTCATCTTCCGCGCGACCGAGCAGTGGTTCATCTCCATGGAAACCCCCATGCCGGCCACGCCCGACGATGTCATCCTGAGCGACGCGAAGGACCCCCGCATTTCGAGCAAAGCCCCGCCCATCACCTTCCGCCAGCGCGCCCTCGACGAGATCAAGGGTGTCACCTGGGATCCATCCTGGGGCGAAGACCGCATCTCCAACATGATCGCTACGCGCCCCGACTGGTGTATCTCCCGTCAGCGCATCTGGGGCGTCCCCATCGCCGTCTTCCTCTGCGATCGCTGCCACACCCCGCTCAACAACGCCGCCGTCAACCAGGCCATCGTCGACCTCTTCACCCGCGAAGGCGCCGACGCCTGGTATACCCACTCCCCATCGGAGCTCCTTCTCCCCGGAACTGCCTGCCATAAGTGCGGCGCCACCGACTTCCGCAAGGAAATGGACATCCTCGACGTCTGGTTCGAGTCCGGAGCATCCTGGCACGCCGTCCTCGACGTCGAACCCGAGCTCCGCCGCCCGCCTACCGAAATCCCCGCCGACCTCTACACCGAGGGCGGCGACCAGCACCGCGGCTGGTTCCACTCTTCGCTCCTCACCTCCGTCGCCGTCCGCGGACACGCCCCGTACCGCACCGTCGCCACCTCCGGCTGGACCCTCGACGAACAGGGCCGCGCCTTCTCGAAATCCCTCGGCAACGGCGTCGACCCCGTCGACGTCGCAAAACGCCTCGGCGCCGAGGTCATCCGCCTCTGGGTCGCCTCCGTCGACTTCCGCGAAGACGTCGCCGCCAGCGAAAACCTCATGGCCCGCGTCTCCGATAACTACCGCAAACTCCGCAACACTCTCCGATTCCTCCTCGGCAACCTCCACGACTTCACCCCCGCGACCGACGCCATCGGGGGAACCGGCAAGCTCAGCCCGACCAACTTCGCCAAGCTCGAACCCCTCGATCAGTACATCCTCGCCCGCACCGCCGATCTCGACGCCAAGATCCGCAAAGCCTACGACGAATTCGAATTCCACCGCGCCTACCACGCCCTCAACGAGTTCGTGAACACCGACCTGTCAGCCCTCTACCTCGACGTCATCAAGGACCGCCTCTACACCTTCGCCCCAAACGCCCCCGCCCGCCGCTCCGCCCAGACCGCCCTCTGGCGCATCGCCGAAACCCTCACCCGCCTCATCGCCCCCATCCTTTCCTTCACCGCCGACGAGGTCTGGCCCTTGCTCCCCCAAGTCGAAGGTCGCGAACGGAGCGTCCACCTCGCCCTCTTCCCCGATATGCAGGAGATCATCCCCGGCACCGTTCGCCAACTCGAACACGACTGGGCGCAGCTGCTCGTCATCCGCAGCGAAGTCCTAGCCAGGTTGGAGTTTCTGCGTGCAGAAAAGATCATCGGGAAGTCTCTCGAAGCGCGCGTCATTCTTAGTCCCGCCAGCAACGAAAGCTTCTCGGCAGCACCTTTGCTGCAGGCGTACGCATCCTCTCTCGCGGAGCTCTTCAACGTCTCGTCTGTGGACGTCACACCGGTCAAGACCGTAGGTGGTTCCTCTAGTCTGATTGTCGACGTAGACCGCTCCACCGACCCCAGATGCGAGCGCTGCTGGCGCTACGTCCCCGACGTCGCCGCCAACCCCGCCTATCCCACCGTCTGCCTCCGCTGCTCTGAGGCCCTTACAGCCATCCACTATCCACCCTACGGACCTTCCAATCAGGAGGCCGCCGACTAATGTCTTCCCTCCCCACCATGACCACCCCCGACACCACCTCGCAAACCACCACCCGCGACGCCCGCCCCGCCCTCTTCCTCCTCGCCGCCGCCGTCATCGCTGCCGACCAAACCTCCAAGCGCTGGATCGTTCACCACATCCATTCCGGCACCGAGCGGGTCCTCATCCCCCACTACTTCGCCCTCTCCCACGTCCTCAACTCCGGCGCTGCCTTCTCCGCCTTCGCCGACTCCGCCTCGCCCGAAACCGTCCGCAAGATCCTCATCGGCTTCTCGGTCGTCGCCGCCATCATCGTTGCCGGCCTTATCGTTCGCACCGGCCGCGCCCTCACCTTTTCCTCCGTCGCCCTTGCCCTCATCCTCGGCGGCGCCATCGGCAACCTCTACGACCGCATCCGATACCACTACGTCATCGACTTCCTCGAAGTCCACATCGTTCACTACCACTGGCCCGACTTCAACCTGGCCGACTCCTGCATCGTCATCGGCGCCTGCCTCCTCATCCTCGAAATCTTCCGCCCCCAACCTTCAACCTCTTCACAGTCGTCATCCTGACCCTGAGCTTGCCAAAGGGAAGGACCCCGCATCCGCCTTTGTCCTTGCACCTAGAACACACCGAGCCATGAACGACCAGATCACCATCCGCGGCGCGCGCACCCACAACCTCAAGGGCATCGACGTCGACATCCCGCACAACGCCCTCACTGTCGTCTCCGGCGTCTCCGGTTCCGGCAAAAGCTCACTCGCTTTCGACACCGTCTACGCCGAAGGCCAGCGCCGCTACGTGGAGTCCCTCTCCGCCTACGCCCGCCAGTTTCTCGAGCGCATCGAAAAGCCCGACGTCGACCACATGGACGGCCTCGCCCCCGCCATCGCCATCAAGCAGAAAAATCAGACCCGCAACCCCCGCTCCACCGTCGCCACCGCAACCGAAATCTACGACTACCTCCGCCTCCTCTACGCCCGCTGCGGCACCGTCACCTGCCTCCATTGCGGCGGCGTCGTTCGTCGCGACACCGTCGACGAAATCGTCACCTCCCTTCTCGCCCTGCCGGACTCCACCCGCGTCTACGCGCTCTTCCCCATCGATCGCATCGAGATTAAACTTGAGCCCATGCAGCAGCCCTCCACACCTGAGGGCACCGCACCCACAGCCCCCAAGCCCGCAAAAAAATCCGCCAAAAAAACTAGCAAGAAAACTGAACCCACCACCCCGACCTTCAACCTCACCGACCACCTCAAAGATCGCCTCTCCGAACTCCGTCGCCGCGGCTACAACCGCCTTTACCAGCCCACCCCGTCCGGCGCCCTGGGCAGCATCGTCGAGTTCTCCACCCCCGAGTCCTTGCTCGAGCTCGACTTCAACCGGCCCATCTTCATCCTCATCGACCGCCTCGCCCTTTCCCCCGACATCCGCTCCCGCCTCGTCGATGCCGTCGAAACCGGCTACCGCGAAGGCGGTGAAGTCCGCTTTCTCACCATCCCTCGCGACGAAACCACCCCCACCGAGCACCGCTTCTCCGCCGCTTTTGAGTGCTCCACCTGCCACCGCGCCTACCGCGAGCCCGAGCCGCGCCTGTTTTCCTTCAACAACCCCTACGGCGCGTGCCCCCGCTGCCAGGGCTTCGGCAACACCATCGACTTCGACCCCAACCTCATCATCCCCGACAAGTCCCGCACCCTCGAAAACGACGCGGTCGCCCCCTGGGCCGGCGGCAAATACCGCCCCATGCACGGCGAACTCAAACGCTTCGCCAAATCCGCCGGCATTCCCCTGAACACCCCCTGGTACGACCTCACCGAAGCCCAGCAGCACCTCATCTACGAAGGCCACGGCGGCTTCCCTGGCATCCGCGGCTTCTTCGCCGAGCTCGACGGCAAAAAGTACAAGCTCCATGTCCGCGTCTTCCTCTCTAAATTTCGCGGCTACGCCACCTGCCCGGACTGCCGCGGCCAACGCCTCCGCGCCGAAGCCCGCGCCGTCCTCCTCGGTTCCGAGGGCCAGCCCGGCAAAAATATCTGCGAAGCCTCGGCCCTCACCATCACCGCAGCCTCCGACTTTTTCGACCATCTGCAACTCTCACCGGCACAAACTGAAGTCGCCGGAAAGATCCTTGAAGAAGTTCGCCAGCGCATCTCCTTCCTCCACCAGGTCGGCCTCGACTACCTCACCCTCGACCGCCTCGCCTCCACCCTCTCCGGCGGTGAATCGCAACGCATCCAACTAGCAACCAGCCTGGGATCGCGGTTAGTCGGCGCCCTCTACGTCCTCGACGAGCCCTCCATCGGCCTCCACACCCGAGACACCGCCAAGCTCATCCGCATCATGCTCGACCTCCGCGACCTCGGCAATACCATCCTCGTCGTCGAGCACGACCCCGACGTCATCCGCGCCGCCGACCACCTCCTCGACCTCGGCCCAGGCGCCGGCGAGCTCGGCGGCCATCTTCTCGCCTCCGGCACCGTCCAGGAAGTCTCCGGCAACCCCAATTCCATCACCGGCCGCTACCTCTCCGGCCGCGCCACCATCCCCGTCCCCAAGCTCCGCCGTGAGCCCGGCCGCGAGCGCCTCCGCCTGACCGGCGCTCGCATCCACAACCTCCGCGGCGTCGACCTCGAAATCCCCCTCAACCTCCTCTGCTGCGTCACCGGCGTCTCCGGCTCCGGCAAATCCACCATCGTCCACCAGGTCCTGCATCGCGCCCTCCTTCAGGCCCTCGGCCAAGCCGAAGGCTCCCCCGAGCCAGCCGGCCTCTACCGCGAGCTCTCCGGCGCGCAGCACCTCAACGAAGTTGTTCTCGTCGATCAGTCTCCCATCGGCCGCACCCCGCGCTCCAACCCCGTCACCTACATCAAGGCCTTCGACGCCATCCGCGAGCTCTTCGCCGCCCAGCCCGACGCCAAGCGCAAAGGCCTCACCGCCGGCATGTTCTCCTTCAACGTCCCCGGAGGCCGCTGCGACGTCTGCGAGGGCGATGGCACCGTCACCGTTGAAATGCAGTTCCTCGCCGATGTCGAGCTTCCCTGCGAGGAATGCAACGGCACCCGTTACAAACCCGCCATCCTCGACATTAGGTACAAAAACCGCAACATCTACGACGTCCTCAACATGACCGTCAAGGAAGCCCTCGTCTACTTCGCCGGTCATCCCAAGATTGTCGACAAGCTTTACGTCCTCGACGAGGTCGGGCTCGGTTACGTCCGCCTCGGCCAGTCCGCCACCACCCTCTCCGGCGGCGAGGCCCAGCGCGTCAAGCTCGCTTCCCACCTCGCCACCGCCCGCTCCATCTCGACTCGCGCCGGCGGCAACGATGCCGCCGCAAAAGCCCGCTCCCGCACTCTCTACATCCTCGACGAGCCCACCACCGGCCTCCACTTCGACGACGTCGCCAAGCTCCTCGCCGCCTTCCGCAAACTCATCGAAGGGGGCGGCTCGCTCCTGGTCATCGAGCACAACCTCGACGTTATCAAGTCCGCGGATTGGATCGTCGACATGGGCCCTGAGGGCGGCTCCGGCGGCGGCCAGATCGTCGCCACCGGCACCCCGGAAGACATCGCTGCCAACCCCGCCTCCTACACCGGCCACTGGCTCGCGCCCGTCCTACAACAGCCATCCGCCGCCACCGCCGCCACGCCGAAAGAGACGGCAGAAGAGGTCTCCGCATGACCTGTCTGCTTCCCGTCCTGCTCACCTTGGTCATCACGGCGCCGGTCATCGCCAAAGCCCAGCTTCCACCCGGCACATCCGATTCCTCCACTTCCTCGCAAACGGCGTCAGACCCGGCGGACGACGCCCTCCGCCTGCAGGCCACAGAGGCCCTTGACCGCAACAACCCCGCCGCCGCTCTCCGCCCGCTCACCACCCTGGCCGAGCACCATCCTACCGACCCCCACATCCTCTTCGATCTCGCCTCCACTCAGGACGCCCTCGACCAAAACTCCGCCGCCCAGGCCACCTATCGCCGCGCCATCGCCGCCGACCCCGACTACTTCGAGCCCCACCTAGCCCTCGGCCTCCTTCTCGCCCGTACCAGCCACCCCGCCGAGGCCCGCTCCGAGCTCCTCGCCGCAGTCGCCCTCAACACCCCTGATAACGCCCTCAAAGCCCGCGCATACCGCGCTCTCGCCCGCGTCGACCAGCACCAAAACCCCGCCGAAGCCCGCGACGCCCTCCTCTCCGCCCTCAAGCTTTCCCCCGAAACCCCAGACGACACCGCCTTCGCCGCTGCCCTCGCCACCTCCGCCGACGACCCCGAAGACGCCGAGCAGGCCCTCCGCCGCGTCCTCGTCGCACACCCGGCTGACCCGGTCGCCGCTGCCGACCTCGCTCGCCTCCTCATCGCAAAGGCAGAGCCGGCGGACCTCGACGAAGCGCGTAAGCTCCTCGACATAGCCCTCGCCAAATCCCCGGACGACGCCGGCCTCAACGCCGAGCTCGCCACCCTCGACCTCAAACAGGGCAAGCCCGAAGAAGCCCTCGCCCTCGTCAACCGTCTCCACTCCGCCGACCCCGGCAACGCCGCCGTCACCCGCCTCCAAGCCCGTCTGCTCCTCCAGACTGGCCAGCCCGAGGAGGCCGAACCCCTCCTCGCCCAGCTCACCAAACGGAATCCCAACGACGGCAATCTGCTCGACCAGTACGCCGACGTCCTCATCCGCCTGCATCATTCCGCCGAAGCCGCAGCCGTCCTCCGTCCCGTCCTCACCCGCAGCGACCTCTTCCCCACCTCCGCCGCCCGCGCCGACGCCGCCAGCCGCCTCGCCTTTGCGGCCTCACAAAGCAACGACCCAAACACTGTATTGCAAGCGCTCGAGGTGCGTGCTACCGTACTGCCACAGTCGCCCTCCAGTCTCTTCCTGGCCGCGACTGCGAATGACAAGCTCCACCACGTCAAACAGGCCACGGATCTCTACCGGCAGTTCCTGTCCGCGGCCAATGGTAAGTTCCCTGACGAGGAGTTCGAGGCGCGCCACCGTCTCGTTACCCTCGCCCACATGAGGTAAGCCGCACTCCCCGCGAGGTGCCCCATGCTTTGTTCCGCTCGTTCGATCCGCCTCTTGTTCGTCGCCCTCACGCTGACCCTGCCCCCTGCGCTCCACGCCAGCTCTCATGACCTCGCCGTCATCGATGCTCAATCCATCAGCGCGCTCGAAGCCAGAGCCCTGCAGGCCAACCCCCGCGAACAGTGCTTTCTCTACACCGAGCTCGTCTCCGGCATGACCGAACTCGCCGGCAAACAGATGCTAGATGGCGATATCGAAAAGGCAAGCGAAACCATCAAGCGCATCGAGCACTACACTGCCATGATTCACATGGGCCTTGCGCGGGATACCAAGCGTGTCAAAGATGCGGAAATGCTGATGCACCACACCAGCTACCGCCTCAACGAAATCCTCCACAAAGCGTCCGGCGATGACCGCGTCACGCTTCAGTCCACCCTGCAAAAGCTCAATAGCATTCAGGAAGAACTCCTCACTCAGGTCTTTCAGCACTAGGCAGCCACGCATGCCACGTCGTCTTGTGTCCCTCGCCCTCCTCGCCTGCACCGCGGTCGCTGGCCTTGCGCAGGCGCGGGAGTCCGCTCTCTCCGGAGCTGAGGTCGAGCAACTCCGCGACGCTGCCTACGTCCCCTCCGACCGCGTCCTCGTCTTCATCAAGCTGCTCGACAGTCGCATCCACACCATGCAGGACCTGGTCGCGAAGCCCCGTCGCCCTGGCCGTGAAGAAGACCTCCACGACCTCCTCGAACAGTTCACTGCAATCTCTGACGAGCTCAACGATAACCTGGACGACTACGACGCCCGCCACCGCGACATCCGCAAACCCCTCCCCAAGCTCCTCGACGCCTCCGAGCGTTGGGCCTCCGGCCTGCGAGCAATCCCCGACAATGAAACTTACAATCTGTCTCGTAAACTCGCTCTCCAGTCCATCCGCGATACCCGCGAGTCCACGACCAAACTGATCGACACCCAGCGCACCTACTTCGCAGCTCACCCCGAAGCTGCCAAAGCCGAAAAGCAGCGCGAAGATCCCGGCTCCCAAGCCAGCCCAACGATCCACTAGCCCTCATTGCGCTCAGCAAAGATCCTCGCTCCTCTTCGCTTGCGCTTTACCCGGGTAGCCCGGCAAATGGGTGTACTTCGGCGCTACTCGATCACGGAGCGATCCGTGGGCCGAGTCACGACCTTCTCCCACGCACACACATCTGCTCGCAGTTCACCGCGTGCCCTCCACACACCGCCGCGTGTTAACCTCGCTTCAGAGTGTCTCCCCAGCTGACGGCCATCTTTGAACTGCAGTACCGCGAGCTCCGCCCCCGCGCCCCCATCCCGCCGCTCGACATTCGCTTCCGCCGCTTCACCTCCCTCAATACCACTATCCGCCTCCGCGAGGGTAGACTTCACGTCCGTCTCTCCGATCTCCTCGAGCACGCCCCCGAATCCGTCCACACGGCCATCGCCCACATCCTGCTCGCCAAGCTCTACAAGAAACCCATCGTTCCCACCCACGCCGACCGCTACCGCCGCTACGTCTCGTCCGAAACCGTCGCTCGCCAAGCCGAGCACATCCGCCAGACCCGCGGCCGCAAGCGCATTCTCACCTCCCATGGCCACCACTACGACCTTAATGAGGTCTTCGAAACCCTCAACACCCGCTTCTTTCACGGACTCTTAGGCCGTCCCGTCCTTACCTGGTCCGCGCACCACGCCCGCCGCATGCTCGGCCACTACGATCCCGCCCACAACACCATCGTCGTCTCCCGCGTCTTCGACCGCGCGGACACTCCCCGCTGCGCCATCGAGTATCTCCTTTACCACGAGATGCTCCACCTCAAGCACCCCGTTCGTACCCGCGCCGGCCGCCGCTGCATCCATTCCCGGGAATTTCAGGCCGAAGAACGCCTCTTCCCGGAACTCGACCAAGCCAAGGCCTACCTCAAACGCCTGTGAGCCATGATCGTCGATCAGGTTCGCGGATCCGCCACAAACTCAGGTGTCCACTGCACATGGCGCGCCTGCGATACCAATACGACCAGCAATCCAACAACCACGCTGCCCAGCGCTGCCACCTGCGCATTGCTCATCCCCCAGTAAAGCCGGGGATTGATCCGAACGAACTCCACCAGAAACCGCCCTATCCCACTTAGGACCAAATACATCCCAGTGATCCATCCCACCGGTTTGGATCGCTTGCCCAACCTCCATAGAATGAAGAACACCAGCACTCCGAACAGTAGCTCATACACCGGTGTCGGCTGCACCAGAGCATCCGGCGGAGTTGGCAGCACCAGCGCGTCCGGTCGCATGTGCACACCCCAGGACAGCGTGGTATTGATGCCATAGTCGCCATCGCCCGACAGCAGACATCCGATCCGCCCCACCCCATAGCCGATCGCCGCAGCGGGTGCAGCAAGATCTAACATCCTGATCGGTCCAATGCGCTTTCCCGGTGTACCCTCCAGAAGTCCACGAAATCGCGCCTGCCCTCCGCTCCACATCAGCGCCACGATCCCCGCCAGCAACCCTCCAAACCAGGCAAACCCCGCCTTGAACCACGTCAGAAACCGCAGCAAGACTTCGCTCAGGTGTCCCCACCCGGGCGCCACAACGGCCCGCATCGCGGCCACCAGCTCCGCAGGCTCCTGCAGCTCATGCCATAGTTTCGCCCCCACGATGCCTGCCACCACCACCACCGCCACCACCCCCAGCGCGTCCCCCTCTACCCCGTTCCGCGCAAAGTTCCGCTGCAGCGCAAAGGCCGCCACCACGCCCCCCAGCCAAAGCAGCAACCCAAACGTCCCCAGGTGGAGCGGTCCAATATTGATGTACGGGTACATAACCCTCGCTTCCCTAAAAAGTATATCGGCCCTTCTCCCGCACCCCCCTCCCGCGATACCCTCGCCCTATGCCGCTCGACACCTCCAAGCCGTCCAAGCCTGCGCCACCCCAACTCCACTTCCCTCCCGCCGCGGACATGGAGGTCCTCCTCTCCTCGCAGCAGATTGCCGAACGTGTTCAGGCCATCGGCGCCCAGATCACAGCGGAGTATGCCGGTAAGTCCCTCGTCCTCATCGGCGTTCTCAAAGGCGCGGCCATCTTTCTCTCCGATCTCGCCCGCGCCATCCACGTCGACGCCACCTTCGACTTCGTCAGCGTCTCCTCCTATGGCCGAGCCCGCGTCTCCTCCGGCGCCGTCAAGCTCATCAAGGACATAGACAATCCCATCGAAGGCAAGCACGTCATCCTCGTCGAAGACATCCTGGACACCGGCCTTACCCTCTCCTATCTCCGCGGCCTCATGCTCCAGCACAAACCCGCCAGCTTGAAGATCGCCTCCTGCCTCGACAAACCCGACCGTCGCCTCGTTCCCATCGACGCCGACTACGTCGCATTCAAAATCCCTAACCACTTCGTTGTCGGCTACGGCATGGACTACGCGGAAAGCTACCGTAACGTCCAGGACATTCGCCTCTTTCCCGAAGAAGCAGGTGGGCACTGAAGGTAAACTCGGCCAGCAGCGTGTCACAAATGCTCCAAAGCGCAGCGAGGCTGTCGTCTGCAAGACGACAGCCTTTGATGCCGTGCTTCTGAAAGCGTTCTTATGCTGCCGTGTTCACCAGCAAGCCCCTACTCTGTCCACTGTTCACAAGGAAGCTTGTCAGGCCGGTCAAAGCGCTGCTGGTGTCTCCAGTACTGAGCGACGTCGACATTTGTGAAAGCAGAGAACTGAGTCCACCGCCGCCCTCGCCCCCCGAATGGTGATGATGAGCGTGCGTGGCAGAACCTGTCGTCTGCTGGCTCTTGATATCTTGCTGCAACTTGGCTAAGTCCGTCTGAGCGCTGCTGGAGTTTCCCGAAGACAACGCCGTCAGCAACGAAGTCAGGTCCGTCGCAATCGGGTTGCTGGAAGTGTTCGTCGCAGAACTCGCTGCCAAAGAAGTTGCGGTCGTAGAAGCTGTCGTCGCGGCAGGGCCGCTGCCGCTTGCCGATGTGGTTGCACTTGTCCCCAGCAGGGACGACAGCAAGGAACTATCAAGAGCTGTGGAAGAAATCGATAAAGACACGGGAAAGCTCCTTCCGGAGTGAGTTAGGTTCACCTACACCTTAATCTCGTGCGCGACAGCCCACGATCCCCAAATCGTTGTAGCCCGCACCTGGCAGATTGGCAGCTCAGGTGATCACCCAGCCCGGACGACCCACCAACCGTCAGGCTGGGTTCCAACCTTCCGCTAAGCGGTAAGCCGCAGGAGCGACCGCACCGCAATCGCCACAGCCGCGCCGTCTCCCGACAGAGCAACTGGCAGATCCGGAAGCCCGGCTCCCGTCGTCAACCCTTTCCGCAGCCAAAATCCGCCGTAGGTTCCAGCCAGCGCGCCAACCACACCCATCGCGACCCCTCGTTCTATCGGCCGCCGAAACGCCGCCGCGACGATGGCTCCGACCATTCCCCCAATCGCCACCCTCCCGATCAGCGCCAACGGGGATGTCCGGTTCGGCGTGTTCGGCAGCTTGTCGCCGATATACTCGCCCAGCGCTGCCGCCGTGAACAGCCCGACCGATGCCGGATGCCTCACCCACGACGCCCACGTTCCCGTGACCGGCAGCTTTCCCATCCGCGCAAACCAGGCGACCACCGCCATCGGTGTAAACGACCGCAACCCCGCACTCACGCCCAGAAGCGGCGTCGCAACATGAGCAACAACAACAGAACGATTCATCAAGGAACTCCATGTGCCCGACCGGGCGACATCAGGTGAGATGCATCGTTGCCGTTTCTAGGCAGCTGTGCCGAAGTACACCTGCGTCGATATGTGCGGCGTTCACCCCTGCATCGCCGCTGATGCCCGTGCCCGCCCTAGAAAACGTCGCCCCAGCCACTCCCGCACGGGCTCGTCGTAAACTTTCAAGCACACGTACGCGACCGTCACCGCGACTACCAGAAGCATCACTCCCCAAATTGCCCCACGAGCCGCCGGCACTTTGTCCCGCGTCACCCACGCCGTGTAAAGGTAGATCAGCGGATAGTGCGTGATGTACAGCGGATAGGAAATCTCCCCGAAGAACCGGCACAGCTTTGTCGAGAACCAGCCGTCCACGCGGTCTCCGGCACCCATCGCCACAATTACCGGAAACACCACGAGGATGCACACCGACTCATACACCCCATTCCACCAAAGGTGCTCCGGACCCCCAATCCGCGGGATCGAAAACACCGCAATCAGCAGAAGACTGCACAAGAGGAACGCGCCCTTCACGTGGATCCGCCATCCCAGGCGCATCAGCAAAACCCCCGCGAAGAAGGGATACATCAGCCGCGCAAACCCGATATGGAGCTGCTTCTGGTTCACAGCCCACCCCCCAATCACATCGCCCCTCGGTCCCAGCACCAGGTAGTCCACCAGCAAGCCCGCGGACAAAAGCACCAGCGCGCTCAGCACCCTCATCGAAAACCTTCGCACCCACACCCCATACAGGATGTTCGCGATGTACTCGAAAAATAAGCTCCACGCCGGTCCGTCCAGCGGGTGCATCTCATCCCAACCGCGAATATCCATCGAAGGCAGCAGCGGAATCAGCGTGAATCCCACCACCATCACCAGCAGCATCTTCCAGACTGGCGTTGTCGCCACCAGCGGAAACATCGGGGCCTTCTGCAGGTAAAACAGAGCCGCTCCAATGACGCTCCCCATGATGACCATCGGTTGCAGGCGGATCAGCCGGCGTTTGAAAAACTCCCACTCGGTCATCCGTTCCCAGCGATCGTCGTACGCATACGCCACCACAAAACCGGACAAGAGAAAGAAGAAGTCGACGGCCAGATACCCATGATTGATGATCTGCCTGAAACGATTGTCGTCGGCGTACGCTTCAAAGGTGTGAAACACGACCACCATGAGCGCGGCCACACCGCGCAGGCCGTCAAGGATTTCGTAGTGACTTTTTGTTGGAAGGTTCGGAGCGGTCTGCTTCATGAGGTGCTGTCCAGACTACATCGGAACCGTCTCGCTCTCACCTGTCACGTCAGCTTCCTTGCCGATCCACCGACCCCGCAGCCGCTTCTACTCAGGGCGGCGGCAGCAACCACACGTAGCCAAGGAGCACGGATCGTATCTCTCCTTCATCGACACGTCCGAACCGAAGTCCGCAGGAGACTACCTTGAATCCACTTCGAGCCGCACTGGCGCTGGTGATGACCGCCTCTGTCTTCGGCCAGATCACTCCCCCTACCTGCCCCAACCCGACCCAACCCTCGACCGAGGGCATCCACCACACCTCGACCGCACCGACCCCCGCCGCGCTCGAAGCCACTCTCTCCGAAGCCACGCACGACCCGTCCATTCTTCCCGCCAGCGAGCCCGCCAACCTCGGCATCGCCCGCTACCGCGTTGAAGAATACGCCGATTGCTCCGGCGACCAGGGCTGCTACTGGGCCGACCTCGACGCCCAGACCCGCCGCGCCGAAGCCGAGTTCGACCGCTTGCTCGCCCAGCATCGCGCCACGACACCCCGCGAAGCCGAGCGGCAAAAATTGGCCGTCGTCCTTGACATCGATGAAACCTCCCTCTCGGCGTACTGCGAAGAAAAACGCGAAGACTACGGCTTCATTCCCGAAATGTTCAACACCTGGGTCGTCTCTCCCGCTGCCGCCATCCCCATTCCTGGAACCCTTCGCCTCTTTCGTCGTGCCCGGGCCGCTGGCGTCAGTGTCTTCTTCCTCACCGGCCGGCCACACGAACAGTTCGAGGCGACCGCTCGCAACCTTCATGCGGCCGGCTATGACGGCTGGCAGGAACTCATCCTCCGCTCCGAGGCACAGCGCCACACCCCGACCACGGAGTACAAATCTGCAGAACGCGCCCGCATCGCCGCGCAGGGTTACACTCTGTTGCTCAACGTCGGCGATCAGTGGAGCGACCTTCTCGGCACCCCACGCGCCGAACTTTCCGTGAAGCTCCCCAACCCCTTCTACTACCTGCCCTGAAACGCGCGAACCACCTTCCTCCTAAGCAACCGATCTGGTCAACCGCTCCGTCGCTCCACCCACTCCCATGGCGTCTGCCAGCAGGCTGTAACTGCGTAGCCGCGCCTCGTGGTCCCACGTGATCGTGTTCACCACCAGCTCGCCGATGTGCAGGGCCGAAGCCATCCGCTCCATCTGCCCACGAACTCGCTCTGGCGTCCCGACAAAGTAGCGCGGCCACTCCCCTTCCTCCACGCCGAAACCTTCAAACGCCCGTAACTCCCGCAACGCCTCCTCGGGCGAAGCGACCGGCCGACGGTCCCCCGTACGGATCCGCTGCTGCAGCAGCCGCACACTCGCATGGAGGTAGTCCGCTTCTTCCTGCGTCTCCGCACAGATCACCCCTACGGCCGCCATCGCCTCCGGCTCGCTCCGGTGCACACTCGCCTGAAATCCCGCCCGGTACTCCGTAACCGCCCTCCGCGTATGCACGGGCGAGAAGAAATGTGCAAACGCATAGGGCAGTCCAAACTCCGCCGCCGCCTGCGAGCTCCACATGCTCGACCCCAGCAGCCACACATCCGGCCCACCCGGCATCTCCGGCTGCACCTGCACTCGCGCAAACGGGTGCTGTGCCGGAAAGTCATGGCCCAAGAACGCCAGCAGCTCGCTCATCTGATCGGCAAAATCATCTACCGGCTGCACTCGGCGCTCTCGCCGCAATGCTAAAGACTCCACCGGCCCACCTCCCGGCGCACGACCCACCCCAAGGTCCACCCGATCCCCATATAGGGCATGCAGCATCCGGAACTGCTCTGCCACCTTGAAGGCCGCGTAGTGCGGCAGCATGATGCCGCCCGACCCAATCCGGATCCGCTTCGTCTCCGCTCCAATGCGCGCCAGCATCACCTCCGGAGCCGTACACGCCAGCAACCCCATCGCATGATGCTCACTCATCCAGAAACGCCGGTAGCCAAGCCGGTCCACGTGCTTCGCCAGTGAAATGGATCGTTGCAATGCCTCTGCCGGCGTACTCCCCTCAGCCACCGGCGACTGATCCAATACAGACAGCTTCAAGCTCATCTTCGGCTCCGCGGAATTCACACATCTTCAGATGTGGCAGCGCAAACATCGAACCATCGCACCCGCAATCTTCTCCCAGTCTTCGCCCAAAGGTCGTACACTTCCCTTAGCCCCAAGCATCCAATCTCCATCGATGATGACCGTCCAGCAGAAGCTCGAGATCCTCGCCGACGCGGCCAAGTACGACGCCTCCTGCGCGTCATCCGGGGCCAAGCGCGCTGCCGTACCCGGCGGCATCGGCTCGACCGACGGCACCGGCATCTGCCATTCCTACACTCCAGACGGCCGCTGCGTCTCACTTCTCAAAATCCTCCTCACCAACTTCTGCACCTACGATTGCGTCTTCTGCGTCAACCGTGTCTCCTCCGACATCCACCGCGCTCGCTTCACCCCGGAAGAGATCGTCGCCCTCACGCTCGACTTCTACAAGCGAAACTACATCGAGGGCCTGTTTCTCTCGTCCGGCATCATCCAGTCGCCGGATTACACCATGGAGCAGCTCGTTGCTGTGGCCAAGCAGCTCCGGCTCATCCACCGCTTCGGCGGCTACATCCACCTCAAAACCATCCCTGGCTGCGACGCAAAGCTCATCGCCGAGGCTGGTCTCTACGCCGACCGACTTTCCGCCAACATCGAGCTCCCGACCCAGCAGGATCTCGTGCAGCTCGCCCCCGAAAAGAAGTCGGCCGTTATCGAGTCCACCATGTCGGAGATCGCCGCCCGCAAAGATGAAGCCGACGAAGATCGCCGTAAATCCACCCTCGCTCCTCGCTTCGCGGCAGCCGGCCAGTCAACGCAGATGGTCATTGGTGCCACTCCTGCCACCGACCGCGACATCCTCTCTACCGCCACACACCTCTACAGCGCCTACAAACTCCGCCGCGTCTACTACACCGGCTTTTCTCCATATCCGGACGCCGACACGCGCCTGCCGCTCAAGCCTGCGCCCCTCATTCGGGAGCATCGCCTGTACCAATCAGACTGGCTCGTCCGCTTCTACGGCTTCACAGCCTCTGAGCTCACAACTCCGGACAATCCCTCACTCTCCCTCACCGAAGACCCAAAAACCACCTGGGCAAAATCCCATCCAGAGTTCTTCCCGATCAGTCTCAGCACCGCGCCCCGCGAAGCCCTCCTGCGCATTCCCGGTATCGGCCACAAAAACGTCGATCGCATTCTGTCCATCCGCCGCTACCACCAGCTCACCGTCGAAGACCTCCGCAAACTTCACGTCCGGGTCAAAGACGCTCTGCCGTACTGCATCGCGGCCGATCACACGCCATCGGCCACTCTGCTCCATGCGGCTGCGCAACCATCGCTGCCCGAGATCGTCTCCGCCACACAGCTCGATCTGTTTGCCCCGGTGAGCGCCCTTACCGGCTCCGTCTGATCCGCATGAAGCGCCTCCTCATTCAACCCGACATCCACGACTGGCGCACGCACGCTCGAACGTTGCTCCAGGAAGGCTTTGCGCCCGACCAGGTCGACCTCGTCGACACGACGATCAGGACAACGCTGTTGCTGGCGCTGGACCTTTCCGACCCACAGCCGGCCGGTACGCGCGTGCCCGCGCCTCACGTGCCCAAGTCTTTCCTCGAAGCGACCGAGTTCGCCGGGGCGCACCGTTCCCCCGATCGCTGGAACCTGCTCTACCGCATCCTCTACCGCCTGCAGATGCAGCCCGAACTTCTCCGCATCGAGGTCGACTCCGACGTCAGCCAACTCCGGTCGCTTGTGCAGCAGGTCCGCCGCGACCTGGACAAGATGCACGCCTTCGTCCGCTTTCGCAAGGTGGAAGCCGATCCGATGGACGAGAGCAATCCTTTCGCGCAACACTCCCAAACAGGCAGTCCGCAGGTGCCGCCCACCGAGCACTTCGTGGCCTGGTACCAGCCCGATCATCGCATCCTGCATCTCGCAGCGCCCTTCTTCGCCGAGCGCTTCCCCGCCATGCAGTGGACCGTGCTTACGCCTGACGAGTCCGTCACCTGGAATCCCTCGATCAAGCACCTCGCGTTCGGGCCCGGCGTTCCGCGGGAGCATGCCCCGCAAACCGACGAGCTCGAAACCCTGTGGCGCTCCTACTACTCGTCCATCTTCAACCCGGCCCGCCTCAACCCCGAGGTGATGCGCTCGGAAATGCCGGTCCGCTACTGGAAAAATCTCCCGGAAGTCGACGTACTTCCTCAACTCATTACCCAGTCCGCGAACCGAGTAGGAGCCATGGTCCAGACCCAAGCCCTCAAGCCCTCCGCCGCACCCTTTGTCCCGGCCGAACACAGCCTGTCCGTCATCAACGCCGCCTTGCCGTCGTGCAAGGGTTGCGACCTCTACCTTCACGCGACCCAGGTCGTCCCCGGTGCCGCCCCCTCCGCAGACCCCGGCAAAACGGTCGAACTCATGATGGTTGGCGAGCAGCCCGGCGATCAGGAAGACCGTGCCGGTGTGCCCTTCATCGGCCCCGCCGGGCGCGTGCTCGACCGTGCCCTCGAAGAACTCGGCATCGACCGCTCGACCGTTTACGTCACCAACGCCGTCAAGCACTTTAAGTTCGTCCAACGCGGCAAGCTTCGCCTCCACCAAAACCCGCGCATGTCGGAGATCACCGCCTGCCGCCCATGGCTGCTCGCTGAAATCGACGCCGTCAAGCCGCGCGTCGTTCTTTGCCTCGGCGCCTCCGCCGCCAAATCGCTCCTCGGCGGCACTTTCGGTCTCATGCGCGATCATGGCAAGATCTTCCCCACGCCCTACGCCAACCAGGTCGTCGCTACCATTCATCCCTCGGCGGTCCTGCGCGCGCGCGATCAGCAGTCCGGCGAGCAGCTGTACAACTTCCTGAAGGACGATCTTGCGCTTGCCTACCATGCCGCCCTGCACGGCTCCGCCGTTCAGCCAGACGTGATGTCTGTGTGATAGAACAAACCCGGCGTGAGGCCCTCCCCAGGACTCCAACCAACGCCGCGCAGGAGTCTCGTTGAGCTGCTCAAGCCTTTCCTCACCAACCGCGCCGACAATCGTGTCCGTCCAAGACGCAGGCTGGGACAGCGCCCGGTTCACCGCGCAGACGCTTTCTTCTGCCGCACATCTCGCCGCCGTGCTCGACCACACGCTACTCAAACCGGATGCAACCCGCGCCCATGTTCTCCAGCTCTGCCACGAAGCTGCCGAGCACCGCTTCGCCTGCGCCATGGTCAATCCCACCTGGGTCGCCACAGCGGTCGCAGCTCTGGCCGGAACCGGCATTCCCGTCGGTGTTGTCATTGGCTTTCCCCTCGGTACCAGCCTGTCCGCTTCCAAGCAGGACGAGGCCGCTCGTGTGCTCGCTCTCGGTGCCCACGACCTCGATATGGTGCTCAACATCGGCCTCCTGAAGTCCGGCACGCCGGCCGACTTCGACAGCCTCCGCCAGGAAATCCGCTCCGTGGTGGAGCTGGCCCACGATGCCGGAGCGATCGTCAAGGTAATCCTCGAAACCTGCCTGCTTTCCTTCGAAGAGAAACTCCGCGCCGCCGATCTCACCCTTGCCGCGGGGGCCGACTTCCTTAAGACCTCGACCGGCTTCTCCACCGGCGGCGCAACTGCCGACGACATCGCCCTTCTTCGCGAGCAGGCTGGCAGTCGTGCTGGAATCAAGGCCTCGGGCGGCATCCGCTCGCTCGTCGATGCCACAGGGATGTTGCGAGCAGGAGCAAGCCGCATCGGCGCCAGCGCCAGCGTTCGTATCCTGACGGAGCTGACCGGTCAGGTCGCGTCATCTGGAACAGCCGCCGGCTACTGACCGAAGCATTCGGCAGCCGATCCGGGTAGTATCATCCAGTCGCCGATGAGCCGCCCGCCCAAGCCACAGGTCCCGCCAACCCTCGCTCCCACTGAGCCGGTCGAGCATGTCTTCGAGGGCGATTATCGGCCGGCCGCAAACACGCAAACCGATTCGTTGCCTCGGATCGAACCCTTGCAGGTCGTCTTCCTCCACCACCTCGCGGACGCGCTCAACACCACGCTCGACCTGCAAACCCTGATGCATCGTGTCGCCGATCTCGTCCGCGCCGTCATCGATTACCGCATCTTCGCCATCTTCCTCCTGAACGACCGCACGCACGATCTGTGGATGCGCTTTCAGACAGGCCATACGCCGGAAGTCGAGCGCTCCCGCCTGAAGCTCGGCCAAGGCATCGTCGGGCAGTCCGCCCTGCAACGCCAGTCCATGCTGGTCGAAGACGTCCGTACGCATCCGGGGTACGTTATGGCGAACCCTGAGGTGCGATCCGAGCTCGCCGTCCCGCTCATTCTCAAAAACAAGGTCATCGGCGTTATCGACATTGAGTCGCTCACGCCCGGCTTTTTCACCACCGAGCACCAGCGCCTGCTGGAGCTCGTCGCCTCACGCATGGCCGTCGCCGTCGAGAACGCACGGCTTTACACCCGCGTCTCCCGCCAGGCGCAAACTCTCACCGTTCTCAACGAAATCTCCCGCGAGATCACCTCGATCCTCGACCTCGACGACCTGCTCGAGCGCATCGGCCAGCTGCTCAAGCGCGTCATCGACTTCCAGATGTTCACCATTCTCCTCTGGAGCGACCGCAACCAGCAGTTTGAGCATCGCTTCAGCTCGCGCTACGGCGAGCGCGTCAGCCGCGAACGCAACGTCAGCCTCGGTGAGGGGCTTATCGGCACAGCCGCCGAACTGCGGCAGCCCGTGCTCGCCCCCGATGTCCGCAAAGACCCACGCTACATCCTCGACAACCCCGAAACGCGTTCTGAGCTCGCCGTTCCGCTGATCTACAAGGGCAAGGTGATCGGCGTCATCGATCTCGAGCACACGCGTCTGCACTACTACAACGACGACCACCAGAAAACGCTGACCACCCTGGCCGCGCAGGTCGCCATCTCGATCGCCAATGCTCGCCTATATCAGCGCATCCACGAAGAAGAGCAGCGCTTGGAGCGCGACCTGGATATGGCGCGCGAAGTGCAACTGCGCCTTCTGCCGCCGGCGCCGCCGCAACCCGCACGCGCTGAGATCGCTGCCCGCTTCATCGCCGCACGCTCCATCGGCGGCGACCTCTACGACTTTCTTGATTACGGTCCGGGTCGAACCGCACTGGCCCTCGGCGACGTCAGCGGCAAGGCCGCTCCGGCCGCGCTCTACGCCGCGCTTGTCAGCGGCATCCTGCGTTCGCTGGCCCCGCAGCATCTTTCGCCCGCTGCCCTGCTCACCGCGCTCAACACGCAGCTGCAGGAGCGCCGCCTCGACGCACAGTACGTCACCATGCTTATCGCCGTCTGGGACGACGCCAATGCCACGCTAAAGGTCGCCAACGCGGGCTCGGTGCAGCCGCTTTTTGTCAGCGCAGCTCCGGATGGTTCCCTCGATGTGCGCACCATTCGCGCGGAGGGCTTTCCGCTCGGGCTCTTTCCGGAGGCTACGTACGAGGAGTTCACTCTGGCAACGCGACCCGGTGACCGCATCGTCTTCTACTCCGACGGCATTGTCGACGCCATCGATGCCGTGGGCCAGATGTACGGAGACGAACGGCTGTGTATGCTGCTGCAAAGCCTGCCGAACGGGGAGACTGACACCGCGCAGGCGACCGTCAATACCATCCTGAACTCCGTCTCCACCTTCCAGTCCGGAACAGCGCACTTCGATGACGAAACGGTCGTTGTGCTGCGCGCCACCTGACGTCTCCGCGCTCGCGGAGGTACGATGAGGGTGCATGTCTTCTGCACCGACCGGCACCACTCAGATCATCCGTCCCGCTCGCAACCTGCAAGGTTCCCTCGTCCTTCCCGGCGATAAATCGATCTCGCATCGGTACGCCCTGCTCGCCGGCTTTGCCGAAGGAACGACCCGCCTCAGCAATTTCTCCTCAGGCACGGATCCGCATTCGTCGCTCGGTTGCATGACCGCGCTCGGTGCGCAGGTGGTCGCGAACCCGGCCACACGCGAGGTGACCATCACGGGCACGGCAGGTCACTTCTCCGCGCCCGCGCATTCGCTGGATTGCGGGAACTCCGGATCCACGATGCGCATGCTCGCCGGCCTCGTCGCGCCGCAGCCGCACACGGTTACCCTGGTCGGGGATGAGTCCCTTTCCGCGCGCCCCATGGAGCGCATTCGCAAACCTTTGGCGCAGATGGGTGCCGAGATCCACCTCACCGGAGGCGATGGCGCGACGGGTGGACATGCGCCGATCACTCTCGTCGGCCGGCTACTGTCGGCGATCCACTTCGACGCTCCAATCGCGTCGGCGCAGGTCAAGACAGCGGTGCTGTTTGCCGGCCTGCAGGCCGCAGGCACGACATCGTTGCGGGAAACGATCCGTACCCGCGACCACTCCGAGCATGCGCTGCGCGCCTTCGGTGCGACGCTCAGCCGCTCAGGCGAAGTCCTCAGCATTGCCGGTGGTCAACATCTGCGGGCCATCGAGGCCACCGTTCCCGGCGACATTTCTTCGGCTGCCTTTTTCCTGTGCGCGGGGCTGCTCTTCCCGGAGTCGAACCTGATCCTGGACGGCATCGGCATGAATCCGACGCGGGCGGTTCTGCTCGATGTGATCACGGCGCTTGGCGGCCGGCTTCGCGTGCTGAATGTCGAGGAGCACCATGGCGAGCTCGTCGGTACGGTGCAGGTCAATCGCAGCTCCGATGCGCCGCGTGACACAAAGCCGTTCGAGATCTCCGGCGCGCTCGCCGCGCAACTGATCGACGAGATCCCGGTGCTCGCCGCCATTGCTCCCTACACTGCAACGGGCATGCGCATCCGCGACGCGAAGGAGCTGCGCGTTAAGGAGTCGGACCGCATCGACCTGGTTGCTCGCAACCTGCGCGCGATGGGCGCTGATTTGGTCGAGTATGACGACGGGATGGACATTCCGGGTCGGCAGCAGCTGCATGGAGCCAGCATCGACTCCGGCGCGGACCATCGCATCGCCATGGCGTTCTCCATTGCGGCGCTGCGCGCTACCGGCGACACCGAGATCCGCGGCTCAGAGGCCGCATCGATCTCATACCCGGAGTTCTTCACCGCGCTCGACGATCTGCTGGTGCGTTAGCCCGCAGCCGTACGAGCGAGGTGGTCGGTAGGAGACAGACCTCGATCGAGCCTAGCGCGCCTTGCCTCAGCCGACGCTGGAAACCGTTGCACCAGGTCCATGATCGCGTCGATCACACTCCGTGCGCTGATCTCGTCCAGCTGGTATCCAGGCGGAACGGAAGAGCGGTCTTCGCCGCGCAAAATTGTGACGTGATCGATCCCAAGCGGCAGCCATTCAAGCGGCTTCTGCCAGCTGGGACCAAGCACGACCATCGGCACACCCGCGCTGCGAGCGACGTGCATGGTTCCCGTATCGAGGCTGATGGCGTAGTCGCACGTGGCCAGCATCGCCGCGAGCTCGCTGACAGTGGTCTTGCCTGCGACGGACACGCCGAGGTCGCCGGCAGCCACTCGCAGAGCGTCGATTCGTTCTGCCTCCGCCGTGGTTCCAACGTACGCGATCGCAAGGCCCTGATGATGAAGAAAGCGGATCACTTCGACAAAACGCTCGACCGGCCAACCTGTGGCTTGGCCGCCGCTGTTCTGGGTCACCAGTACAACGAGCGGTTGCATTTGCAGGGCGATGCCTGCACGAAGCGAAAGCGCCTTCGCATGGTCCTGTTGAGAAAAGAAGACCCTTGGTTCGAAGTGCTTCGGTGCGCACCCAAGCAGGTCAGCGAGCTGGAGGTTGTTCCCGATCAGCGATCGTGTGGGATCGTAGGTCAGCGGCTTTTGGTAGGCCGCGGGCATTTGCGTAAATCCCCCGCGCCAGCCAGAGGTGGCAAGCAGAGCGAGCAGAGCGATGCGGGATCGCTGGTCGGAGGCTCCCGTCAGAACACAATCCGGTCGCAGGCGTCGCTGGCGGAGTTGCTCGCGCAACACAGACGCGGCTTGCCATGTGCTGGTGAGCACGTCGGGAGTTTCGATGAGGCAATCGACATACGGATTGTGCCGAAGTGTCGCGAGACCAACGCCGCGCGTCGCAATTATGAGCTGAATCTCGGGACGAGCGTGTTTGATGGCCTCGAATATGGGTGTGAGGTGAACGCAACAGCCGAGCGGTATCCGGTACTCCAGCATCAGCACACTGCGGGTATTTGATGGGAGAGAATTTCGACTTCGGACCAGGCGCTCGAGCTTTAGTACAGCTCCAAGGAGATGCCTTGCGACGGCCCGCATCAATGGGCGGTCGCTCGCCTGGACTGTGCGGCGAGGTTACATCTTGTAGCGGCCCATTTCGTCATCGTTCAGGTTCTCCAGCCAGCGCCGCATCTCTTCGGCGTTGATGCTCTGGTTGCCGTTCACAGTCTGACGCGAGTGGTCGATCACCTGGCGGCTGACGAAGATGGGGCAATCCCAGCGAAGCGCCATGGCGATGGCGTCCGACGGGCGGGCGTCGATCACGACGCGCTCGCCGGCCTGCTCCATCCAGATAACGGCAAAGTAGGTGTCGTCGCGCAGCTCTGAGACGACGACCTTGGTGACGATGGCGTTGAGGCCGCGGGTGACGTTCTGGAGCAGATCGTGCGTCATCGGGCGCGGCGTTGTGGTCTTCTCAAGCTCGAGCGCGATGGCGTTGGCCTCGAACATACCAACCCAAATGGGAAGGACAGTTTCGCCGGCGACGTCCTTGAGCACGACGATGGGGACGTTGGTGACAGGATCCATCATGAGGCCGCGGATCTGCATCTCGACCTCGGCTGCGGTTTCGATCTCGGGCGCTGCTGTCTTCATGAGGAGACTGCCTTTGCCTCGGCAACGAGGCTGTTGGGGAAGGCCTGCGTGACGCGAACACTGACGTAGCTGCCGGTCGCGGGAAGGATCGGGGAACTGGTAGTAAAGTTGACAGTCTTGTTCTGCGAGCTGCGGCCGATGACCTGCGCTCGCTGGCGATTGTGGCCTTCGACCATAACCTCCATCTCTTCGCCGACGTGGCGCTCGTAGTTGTGACGCTGGATGGCGCGCTGGCGATCGAGCAAGTACTGCAGCCGTGCGGACTTTACGTCGTCAGGGATGGAATCGGCCATGGTGAGCGCAGGCGTGTTCGGGCGCGGCGAGTACTTGAAGGCGAAAATCGCGTCGTAGCCGACTTCGTCCAGAAGCGTTGCGGTGTCTTCGAGGTCCTGCTCGGTTTCGCCGGGGAAGCCGACGATGATGTCCGAGGTCATGCTGATGTCGCGTTTTGCGGCCTTGATCCAGGAGATGCGCTCGAGGTACCAGTCGCGGGTGTATTCGCGGTTCATGGCGCGCAGGACAGCGGTTGAGCCGGACTGCACGGGAAGGTGGACGTGATCGCAGAGGGTTGGAAAGGCGTCGATGACATCGACGATATCGCGAGTGAAGTCGCGCGGATGCGAGGTGGTGAAGCGGACCCGGCGAATTCCGTTGATCTGGCCGACAGCGGCGAGCAGATCGGCGAAGGTCATCTGGCCGCTTGGATCGCGGTAGGAGTTGACGTTCTGGCCGAGCAGCTGGATCTCGGTGAAGCCGCCATCGGCGATGCGGTGTGCTTCCTCGAGGACGCTCCTTGCGGTGCGCGAGCGCTCCTTGCCGCGCGTGTACGGGACGACGCAGTAGGCGCAGAACTTGTCGCAGCCTTCGATGATGGTGATGTAGCCCCGATGCGGATTGGTGCGGGAGACAAACTCGGTCTCGAAGGTCTGGTCGGTTTGGCGGTCGTCGAGGCCGGTGATGCGTCCCTCGCCGGCTTCGAGGCGAGCGAGCATTTCGGGCAGGTTGCGGTAGGACGCGGAGCCCGAGACGATGGAAACGTACGGCGCCTTCTCGAAGATGCGTTCGCCTTCCTGCTGGGCGACGCAGCCGATGACGGCGAATCGCTTGCCTTCGCCTTGTAGGCGTTTGTACTCGTTGAGGCGGTGGAAGACCTTTTGCTCGGCTTTGTCGCGGATGGAGCAGGTGTTGTAGAGGATGAGGCCTGCGTCGGCCTCGTCGTCCACGCGGGCGTAGCCTTGCTGCTCGAGTGTGCCGATGACCTTTTCAGAGTCGTGGGCGTTCATCTGACAGCCGAAGGTTTCGATGAAGAAGGTCTTGCTCACCGAGTTAGTATAGCGGGGCACCAGCACCGCCCGTACTCCCTCCCCCCACAAGGTGGTGATTCTGGGGGGAAGACTCCCGGAATCAACAGTTTACGGTGTGAGTACGGACCGAAGATCCTGATTCCAGGAACTTTGTGTGCAAAATACCTGGAATGAAAGACTTAGGGCCTGCACCGCAGGGTGCAGCCGATGTGTTTGGGAAGCTCTATTTCAAGAGTAGCAAATTCCGGAAGGAAGTACGCCATCTGTGGATGAGGTTTTTTGGTAGCGTTATCGGGGCTCGAACCCGAACTCTTCGCCTTGAGAGGGCGACGTGTTAACCAGTTACACCATAACGCCACACGGGGGTGGGTCGGCGCAAGGAGTTCCTCGCGGCCGGTGACTGGAGTATAGCAGCAGCAGCGACGGGCGCGACAAACAGAAGCAGGTCCCCTTCGGGGATGACAAGCAAGAGAAGCAACGGCGAGAGAGGCAAGGGCGAGAGAGGTCAGGTTTGATGGGGACTAGCGGACGTTGAACTCCAGGCCGGTGGGGATGTTGTCGCCGGTTTTGAGCCAGTGGACTTCGTTGGGGGTGAGGCGTTGGTTGCCGCGCAGGATGAGGATGCGTGTGGATGGGTCGGAACAGGGGGCTCCGGTGGCGTGTCCTGAGGAGTCGACGACGATCGGCGTGGAAGGTGCGGCGATTTCGGCGCAGTAGAGAACGACGTGGCCGGAGAAGGTGGGAGGGAGTTGGATCTGAAGCTCGGTTTGATGGCAGCCGAAGGCGGTGGAAAGCGTTCCCAGCACGACCATGGATGTGAGAAATGCTTTCATGAGGTCTCGTTTGGCTGTGCGGATGGTAGCAGGTCGTGCAGAAGGGACGGCGACAAAAGCGAGAAGCAGGTTTCCCTGCGGTGAGGCAAACACGAAAGCAAGGGCAAGGGCAACTACGGGGGTCCTTCGCTTCGCTCAGGATGACGGCGTGGGACGAGCAACAGCAACGGCAACGGCAACTGCGGGGGTCCTTCGCTTTGCTCAGGATGACGGCGTGGGACGAGCAACGGCAACGGCAAGAGCAACGGCAACTGCGGGGTCCTTCGCTTTGCTCAGGATGACGGCGTGGAACGAGCAACGGCAACGGCAAAGGAAGAAGCAGGTCCTCTTCGGGGATGACAAGCTAAAAAAGCGAGCTGGAACGAAACAGCGGTGGGCTAAGGTATTTCCGCGACGACGTGATCAACGCCTGCCTTGCGCTACGACGTGATCAACGCCTGCCTTGCGCTACGACGTGATCAACGCCTGGCTTGCGCGACGGCGCGATTGGCCGCCTGCCATGTCGGAGCTGTAGTTGACGCCAGCGGTACGGGAGGTGGGGACGAACGGGCTAGAGGCCGAGCTTTTTGACTTCGTCGTTATAGTACTTGCGGTAGAGGATGTCCCATTCCTGGGAGCCTTCAAGGATGATTTTGCGCTGGGAAGCGATTTTCTGACGGGCAGCGGCGTCGATGCGGGTTTCCTCGGTGAGGAGGCGCTCGAGAGCTTTGCGGGCTTCCTGGCGGATGGTGTTGCGGTCTTCCTTGAAGTCGACTTCGGGGATGTCGGCGAGGGCGTCGGCGACGGTGTGGGCGAGTTTGTTGAGCTTGTCGCGGGAGATCCTCACAGGACCGCCTTGTACTGCGCGACGAGCTTTTGTTTGATCTTCTTGAACATTTCCGGATAGGAGACGCCGCCCTTGCGCATGTCTTCCTGGATGGCTTCAAGGATGACGCGGACCTCATCGTTGATGCGGTCTTCGAGGGCGAGTTCGTCGATCATGGCGTGGGTGACGCGCTCGTTGACGAGGGCCATTTTCGCTGATTCGATCATCTTGGCGTCGACGAGGTGTTTGACTGTCTGCCGTGCCAGATACCCGACGTAATCCTTGGAAAAGATCATTGCTCTTTTCCGACTATAGCACGGCAGCCGGGATGGTTCCGGGGAGCAGGATTCCGTTTGGAACGAGTGACTTGGGGGCGGTACGCAGGGGCGGTTGGGGAGCGGACCGCGGAGCAGACGCGCGGAAGGAGGTGCAGCCGCGGCGTGATTCTGCGAGAATAAATCCCGATGCAAGCCGACAACCTCCTCACGCTCAAAGACGACATGATTGCTTTTATTGCCGGGCACGGAATGCGCCGCCTGCCGGGGTACGTGGCCGAAGAGGTCCCGAGTGTGGTGTTTGAAGAAGAAAACGCGGACGGGTGGAAGGACTTTGTAGAGCATGCCAAGGCGGCCGGGGCGGCGTTTGTGACGATGAGCGAGGTGGTGCTGGAGAAGGACGACCTCCATGTGTTGATGGAGCAGATTCGGGAGCAGAACTTTCCGGACGACGAGGCTCCGGAGATGGAGGACGTGGAGCACCTGCTGCGGCACGTGGGCAAGATCGGGTATCTGCAGCTTGGGTTTGCGCACCAGGGGGTGATGTTTCTGTTTGAAACGGCGACGGAGTGGTATGACCGCTTTCAGGACCTGATGGAGACAGTGACGGACCTGGGCGGGATGGTGGTGGATGACGGGGACGAGGAGTAGGTTTCGGGTGCGGTAAGGCACGGTAAGGATGCTGGGGTGGCTGAGGTAGAAGTAGCCGGGGTGGGGCGGGCTTGGCGGCTGAAGCTGGCGGATGCGGAACGGGTGCGGTCGGTGCGGGACGGGGTGGGATGCCCGGTGGCGATTGCGCGGGTGCTGGTGGCGCGTGGGGTGGACACGGTGGGAGCGGCGGAGGCGTTTTTTCGGCCGAGCGTAGAGGGGATGCATGATCCGCGGCTGATGCTGGGGATGGATCGCGCGGTGGAGCGGATCCGGGCGGCGGTGCGGGCGGGCGAGCCGATGCTGATCTATGGGGACTATGACGTCGATGGGACGACGGCGACGGCCCTGCTGAAGACGGCAATTGAGCGTCTGGGGACGGCGGAGCGGCCGGCACAGGTGACGTACCATGTGCCGCATCGGCTGCGGGAGGGGTACGGGATGCAGGCGGGGCGGCTCGAGGTGGCGGCGGAGGAGGGGGTGCGGCTGGTGCTGTCGGTGGATACGGGGATCCGGGCGTTTCGGGCGGCCGGGGAGGCGAAGCGGCTGGGGCTGGAGCTGATTGTGACGGATCATCACCTGCCGGATGAGCAGGCCGGTGTACCGGAGGCGCTGGCGGTGCTGAACCCGAACCAGCGGGGGTGCGCGTATCCGTATAAAGGGCTGTGCGGGGCGGGGGTGGCGTTCAAGCTGGCGCATGCGCTGCTGCTGGCGGGGGCGGACACGGAGGCGGAGCGAGCGTTTGTGCGGGGGCGTTTGGTGCCGTCGTTTTTGAAGCTGGTGGCGCTGGCAACGGTGGCGGATGCGGTTCCGCTGACGGGGGAGAACCGGGTGCTGGCGGCGCTGGGGCTGCGGGAGCTGGCGAGGCCGGTGCAGCCGGGGCTGCGGGCGTTGCTGGAGGTGGCGGGGTTGCCTGCGGATCGGGCGCCGACGGCAACCGAGGTGGGGTTTCGGCTGGGGCCACGGATCAACGCGGCTGGGCGGATGGATGTGGCGTCGGAGGTGGTGGAGCTGTTTCTGACGCGGGATGCGGAGCGGGCGCGGACGCTGGCGGAGAAGCTGGACCGGCTGAACGAGGAGCGGCGGGCGACGGAGCGGGAGGCGCTGGGGCAGATTGACGAGGAGCTGGAGCGGATGCGCGGGGCGGACGGGGGATGGCCGGCGGAGTGCCTGGTGCTGGAGGACGCGGCGTGGGGCGGCGGTTGGGGCGGCGGTTGGCATCGGGGGGTGTTGGGGATTCTGGCGTCGCGGGTGGTGGATCGGACGGGGCGACCGGCGCTGGTGATGAGCCATGAGGGTGGGGACGCGCATGGCTCGGGGCGGTCGATTGCGGGGTTTCACCTGCTGGATGCGTTGACGGCGGTGCATGAGCAGGGGTGCGGGGTGGCGGGGGAGCGGACGCTGTTTTCGCGGTTTGGCGGGCATGCGCATGCGGTGGGTTTTGGCTTGCCGGGGCGGCACGTGGGGTTATTGCGGGATCGGCTGCGGGGGTGGGGGCGGGGGATTTTGCAGGGGGAGGTGCTCGATCCGCCGATCGAGGTGGATGCGGAGGTGCGAGCGGAGGAGGTGGGAGAGGCGATGTGGGGATGGGTGGAGCGGTGTGCGCCGTTTGGGAACGGGAATCCGGAGCCGGTGTTCTGGACGCGGGGGATGCGGCTGGTGAGTGGGCCGCGGGTGCTGAAGGAGAAGCACGTGTGCCTGGAGCTGGAGGTGCCGGGGGAGGTGCGGCCGGTGCGGGCGCTGGGGTGGAGCCGGGCGGTGCACTGGCCGACGGTGTGCGGGCGGATGGGGTTGGTGGCCGGGAGCGTGGTGGAGGTGGTGTATCGGCTGCGATGGAACGATGGGAGTTACGGGGCGGGTGGCGTGGAGATGGAGATGGTGGGCTTGCGCGCGTCGTAGGGAGTGGGGGAGTGGGGGGAGATGGGCGCGGGGTGATCTTTTCTGCTTCCTTGGTGGCGAGGGTGCGTCTTATATACTGCGACTCGACCCATGCCCCAAGCCGAAGTGAAGCGTTCTAACTCGTGGATTTTGTGGGTGCTGGCGGCGGTGGGCCTGTTTTTGGCGATGCTTCTGGTGCGGCGGACGTTTGAGGATGCGGTGGAGGTGCGGACGTCGCCGGTGACGCACGAGAACCTGATGAGCACGGTTTCGACCAATGGAAAGGTGGAGCCGGTGGAGGAGTTTCAGCCGCACGCGGCGGCGCCGGGAGTGGTGAAGGAGGTTCTGGTTGAGAACGGCGAAAAGGTGAAAGAGGGGCAGTTGCTGCTGCGGATGGAGGACGCGGATGCGGTGGCGCGGGTGGCGCAGGCGACCACCGCGGTGCGGACGGCGGAGGCGACGGCGAGCGATATGGAGCATGGGGGATCGGCGGACGAGCGGTTTTCGGCGTCGGGCGATCTGAGCCGGGCGAAGCTGCAGCAGGAGCAGGCGGCGGGCGCGTTGGCGTCGTTGAAGGGGCTTGAGGGGCGGGGTGCGGCTTCGGCGGGGGAGGTGGCGGCGGCGCAGCAGCGGCTGGATGTGGCGAACTCGACGCTGGCGGGGGCGCAGGGGCGGAGTGGGCAAAGGTACAGCTCGACGGACCGGGCGCGGGTGGACGCGCAGCTGACGGATGCGCGGGCGAACCTGGCGGCGGCCGAGGCGAGCTATGCGGGCGAGAACATTCGCGCGCCGTTCTCGGGGACGGTGTACTCGGTGCCGGTCAGCCAGTTCGATTATGTGCAAGCGGGCGAGGGTTTGCTGGACATGGCGGACCTGAACCAGATTCAGGTGCGGGCGTACTTCGACGAGCCGGAGATTGGGCAGCTGGCGTCGGGGCAGGCGGTGAAGATCGTTTGGGATGCGAAGCCGAACCAGGTTTGGCATGGCCACATCGATCGGGCGCCGACGACGGTAACGCAGTACGGCAATCGAAATGTGGGTGAGTGCGTGATCACGGTGGATGATGCGCGTGGGGATCTGCTGCCGAACACGAATGTGGTGGCGACGGTGACGACGTCGCAGCGGTTCAATACGCTGAGCATCCCGCGGGAGGCGCTGCATACGGAGGGCGCGAGCACGTTTGTGTACCGGGTGGTGAGTGGAAAGCTGGCACGGACGCCGGTGCAGGTGGGAGCGCTGAACAATGTTCGGGTGGAGATTCTGGGTGGGTTGAGCGAGAAAGATGCGGTGGTGGTGAGCTCGACGAGCAGCCACGACCTGAACAATGGGCTATCGGTCAAGGTCGTTGAGTAGGATCTCGCGGGAATGTTGGTCGGCGATCGTGCTGCTGGAGTGCCTCGGTGCGGCGCAGATGGCGGCGAAGGCAGCCGATCGTGAGACGGCGGAGTACGCGGCGGCGCGGGCGTTGGCGGCGCGGTCTCGGGCCGCGCAGGGCACTCCAGGTGCGACGCATGGAGGGTAGGATGGACGTGCGGGCCTGCCCGAAGGAGAGAACCGATCGTCCGATGCGCTGCCGATGTGGGATGGTCTTGCTGGTCGCGACGCTTTGGATGGCTCTGGGGAAGGCGCGCGGGCAGATTTCGCTGGAGACGGCGGTGGACCTGAGCGTGCGAAACAGCCCTCGGGTGAAGATCGCGCAGGCGGATGTGGAGAAGGCGCAGGCGACGCTGGCGGAGTCGCGGGATGTGTATATCCCGAGCGTGACGGCGGGAGGCGGCGGGTATGGGAGGTCGTATGGGTACCCGCAGGGACAGCCGTCCCTTCTGAACATCAACACGGGGTCGCTGGTGTTTACGTTCTCGCAGCGGGATTTTATCCGGGCGGCGCACTCCGGCCTGACGGCGGCGGACTACGCGTTGCTGGATGCGCGGGACGGGGTGGCGGAGGATGCGGTGCTGACGTTTCTGGCGGTCGCGCACGACGAGGCGCGGCTGGTTGCGCTGCGGCAGCAACGGACGCTGGGAGAGCGGCTGGTGAGCATCGTTGAGGATCGGCTCAGTGCCGGGCAGGATACGGCGATCAATCTGACCTCGGCGCGGTTGTCGTCGGCGCAGCTTCGTCTGTCGGTGTTGCACACCGAGGATGCCCTGGCCGATGACCGGTTGCATCTGGAGCACCTGACGGGTCTGCCGGCGGCGGGGCTGGGCGTGGCGGAGACGGTGCCGGAGCTGCCGGTGCCGAGCGCGGCGGACGAGATGGCGGCGCCGACGAGCTCACCGGGGATCCAGGCGGCGTTTGCGACGGCGGCGGCGAAGTTTGAAACGGCGTTTGGCGAGGGACGATATTTGTATCGTCCGCAGGTCAGTTTTGGAGCGCAGTACAGCCGGATCAGTACGTTCAACAATGCCGATTATCTGCAGTACTTCGGAAGGCGGGATGCTGCGGGCAATCTGCTTCCCTTCCCTGCAAATTCCTTCGGGATCGGGTTGCAGGTGTCGGTTCCGTTTCTGGATTACGGGCACAAGGCGAAAGCGCGCGAGAGCATGGCCGAGGCGAACCGGGCGCAGCGGGAGGCTGAGCAGATGCGCGACCAGTTTACGGAGGGGCAGATGAAGACTCGGAGGTCGGCCATGGAGATAGCGGCGCGGGTGGAGGTGGCGCGGCTGGATGAGGAGCTGGCGCAACAGCAGCTGGACATTTTGCTGGTGCAGCTGCGGTCGGGAACGGGGAACCCGGATGCTCCGCAGATGACGCCGAAGGAGGAACAGAATGCGCGGATTGCGGAGCGGGTGAAGTACCTGGCGCTGCTGGATTCGCGGTTCGAGATGCAGCAGGCGGAGGTGACGCTGCTGCGGCAGGCCGGTGGGCTGGAGGCGTGGCTGAGGAGTGTCTCGGGAGCGGCGGCTGGGGCCGGAGCAGCGGCCGGCGGCCGGGTATCGGGCAAGCCGATTCCTTGAACCGTTTTGCGGTATGGATCGTCTTTTCTATAACACGTGATGCGCGGAGGTTGGGCGAAATGGCCAGCTGAGGGCGCATCGTTTGGGCTACCGCTTTGGCGGCCATCACGCAGTCTCTTCCCGCGACAAATGGTAAACTGACGTTCATTACGATGCCTCTCAAAACCTTATTTCTGAATCCGCCCTCCTTTGAAAACTTTGACGGCGGCGCCAGCTCTCGCTGGCCCGCGACGCGCGAGATTGAGTCGTACTGGTACCCGGTGTGGCTGACGTATCCGGCCGGGATGCTGGAGGGCTCGCGGCTGCTGGACGCTCCGCCGCACCATGTTTCCGCCGACGAGACGATTGAGATTGCCAAGGATTACGAGTTTCTGGTGCTGTTCACGTCGACGGTGGGGTGGACGGGCGACCATGCGCTGGCGCAGGCGATCAAGCGGGCGAACCCGGGGATCCGGATTACGTTTGTTGGGCCGCCGGTGACGACGGACCCGGACCGGGCTTTGAACGAGTGCGATGCGATCGACTTTGTGTGCCGGCGTGAGTTTGATTTTTCGGTGGTGGAGTTTGCCGAGGGCAAGCCGCTCGCGGAGATTCTTGGGATTTCGTACAAGGATGCGGCGGGCGTGATCCAGCACACGCCGGATCGGGCGCAGGTCGAGGACCTGGACGCGATGCCGTGGGCGACGAAGATCTACAAGCGTGATATGGACGTGACGAAGTACAACGTTCCGTTCCTGCTGCATCCGTACATCGCGTTGTATTCGACGCGTGGGTGCCCGGCGCAGTGTACGTTTTGCCTGTGGCCGCAAACGCTGAGCGGGCATGCGTGGAGGAAGCGATCGACCGACGATGTGGCGGCGGAGATGGCGTGGGCGAAGGAGAACTTCCCGCATGTGAAGGAATTCTTCTTTGACGATGACACGTTTAACATCCAGAAGGCGCGGACGGTGGAGCTGTGCGCCAAGCTGAAGCCGATTGGGATTACGTGGAGCTGCACGAGCCGCGTGACGACGGATCGGGAGACGCTGAAGGCGATGAAGGAGGCGGGTTGCCGTCTGCTGATTGTCGGGTTTGAGTCGGGCGACCCGCAGATTCTGAAGAACATCAAGAAGGGCGCGACGGTTGAGCGAGCGCGTGACTTTGTGAAGGACTGCCATGACCTGGGTCTGGTGATCCATGCGGACTTTATTCTGGGTTTGCCGGGCGAGACGAAGCAATCAATTCGGAACACGATCGATTTTGCGAAGTCGCTGGACTGCGAGACGATCCAGGTGTCGATCGCGCATGCGTATCCGGGGACGGAGTTTTATGACTTCGCGAAGAAGAACGGGTACATCACAAACGAGGTGATGAACGACGCGGGTGGGCACCAGATGGCGCATATCGAGTATCCGGGGTTGCCGGTGGAGTATGTGCTCGAGATGGTGCACAAGTTCTATGACGAGTACTACTTCCGGCCGAAGGCGGCGTTCCGCGTGGTGTGGAAGGCAGTTGTGAACCGCGATGTGCCGCGGCTCTACGAAGAGGCGAGGGCGTTTATGAAGCTGCGATCGCAGCGGATGAAGACGTCGCGGGAGATGAAGGAAAAGAGCGACCTGAAGCAGCAGGAATCCGTGAGCATGAACGCGTAGCTCGGGGGATAAGACGGGGGCGCGGGAGGACGGGGCATCGGCTCCGTCTTCCTATTTTCAGCGCAGTGACGGTAAGCTGGGGTTGGCCGGGGCGCTGATCGGTGCTGAAGGTGACGGAGCCGACGGAGGTGTCGTTCTAGCCATGTCCCATCGATTGACGACCTCGCAGTATGGCGTGTTGCTGGCAGTGATGCTGACGGCGTCCATCGGGGACACGCTGCTGTCGCATGGCATGAGCCAGGTGGGGCCGGTTTCGTTTGCGCACCTGGGGCTGCTGCTGCGGGCGCTCGAGAACCTGTGGGTGGTGGCGGGGATCCTGTGTCTGATCGGTTTTTTCGCGACGTATCTAAGTGCGCTCTCCTGGGCCGACCTAACGTTTGTTTTGCCATCGACGGCGTTTGGGTATGTGGTGATTGCGGGAACCAGCCATTTCTGGCTGCATGAGCATATCTCTGTTTCGCGGTGGACAGGCATTGCCCTGATTGTGTGTGGGGTAGGTTTCGTGGCGAATGGGCCGGCGCTGACGGAGCGGGCGGAAACGACGGTGACGACGGAGACGGCGCTGGAGCCGCTGGTGGACGCGACGAGGTCGACGGTATGAGCCATCAGGCGAGTTTGCTGGTTACGTGGGGGACGATTCTGGCGGTGGCGGCGACGGCGGTTGCTGGGGACGTGCTGACGGCTGGGGCGATGCGGCGGATCGGGGATGTGGCTGCGGTTCGAGCGCGGGCCGGCACCTTTGGCGCTGTGCGGGCGGTGGTGTCGTGTCCGTTGTTCCTGCTGGGCGTGGGGGCGATGGCGGTTTCGTTTTTCACGCTGCTGTTTACGCTTTCGAGGGTGGATGTTTCGCTCGCGGCGCCGGCTTCGGCAGCGCTGACGTTTCTTGGGAATGCATTTGCGGCGAAGTGGTTTTTGCATGAGAAGGTGGACCGGCGGCGGTGGCTGGCGGCGATTTTTGTCTGTGTTGGGGTGGTTTTGCTGGCGCGGTAGCGGGTGTGGCGGTGGGTGAAGCAGGTCCCCGTTCCGGGATGACAAGCAAGAAAAACTACATCAGATCAGGACGTGCGGCTGAGCCAGCGCATGAGGCCGGCGGCTGGGAGTTCTGCGGCGAGGAAGCGGTGGGGGGTGTTGAGAACGGCGCCGGCGGCGAGGCGGCCGGAGCGGACGGCGGACTCCATGGTGGAGGGCCACTCGGTGCGGGTCCAGTCGCCGGCGAGGAAGAGGCCAGGCCAGGCGGTCTGCTGCGGGGGGCGGTAGCGGTCAAGGCCGGGGGCGACGGAGAAGGTGGCGCGAGCTTCTTTGAGGACGGCGGACTTGAGGAGCTGGGCGGAGCCGGCTTCGGGGAAGAAGAGCGCGAGTTCGCGGAGGGCTTCGGCGAGGATCTGTTCGCGGGGGAGGTCGAGCTCGGCGAAGGAGCCGCTGATAACGAGCTCGAGGTAGGAGCCGCGATTGGCGGGCCAGCGGCGGATGCGGGATTTATGAAAGAGCCACTGGATGCGGGTGTCGAGCAGGGCGGCGTGGTCGATGGGGGTGATTTCGCGGTCGTACCAGAGGTGGATGGTGGTGATGGGGGCGGGGTGAAAGTGGTGGGCTACGGCTTCGGCGTGGATGCCGGCCTCCGCGGGAGTTTCGCCGCGAAGTGGACCGAGGAACTGCTCGGTCTGGCGAAGATCGGTGGCGAGGATGACGGCGGGGGTTTCGAGGGTTTGTCCGTTGCTTAGGTGGATTTGCCAGCAGACCTCGGAGGGAGAAGCAGGTTCCCTGCGGGAATGACAGCTAGAAAGGCAGGTGCGCTCGATGCGATCGACTCGGCAGCGGAGATGGAGGGTGGCGCCGTCGCTGATGGCGGATTCGGCGACGGGGGCGAAGAACTCAGAAAGGGGCCGGGTGGGGATGCCGAGGCGGCCGCCGGCGCCGGAGCGGAGCATGGACTCGTGGAAGACTTTGCCGGCGTATTTTACGGAGCAGCGATCGAAGCCGTCGTTGAGGGTGGCGAGGACGACGGGTTCCCAGAAGTGGCGGATGGCGCGATCGGTCTGGCCGGTGCGGCGGAGCCAAGAGGCGAAGCTTTCGGTGTCGTCGTGGGGGTAGCCGCGGAGGAACTGGAGCATGCCGCGGCCGATGGCGAGCTTGTCGCGGAAGGAGAGCATGGGGGCGCGGAGGAAGGATTCGGTCTGGTGCATGGGCGCGGGGAGGGCGCCGGGGCGGAGCCAGGTTTCGCGGCCACTGGGTTCGAGGAAAACCATGCGGTCGTACCAGCGAATCCAGTCGGCGACCCCGGCTTGCTGGACGAGGTCGACGACGTTCGTGCAGCAGCCGAGGACGACGTGCTGGGAGTCGATGGGTTCGTTGAGGACGGGGTGCTGGTAGGAGTAGGCGCGTCCGCCGAGGTAGGGTCGCCATTCGACGAGGGTGACGCGGGCGCCGGCGCGGGCGAGGGCGGCGGTGGCGGCGAGGCCGGCGAGGCCGGCGCCGACGACAACGACATCTGGTGCGGCGGCGGTGCTGATCATGCGGAGGGTTGGGAGCGGTTGCGGATGGCGAGAGCGAAGCCCTGGAGGAGGATGGTGAGTTTTTCGCGAGTGGAGACGCGCGGGCGGGTGGTGAAGACGTTCATCTCCTGGTTGGCGATGCGGCCGAGGAGGCGGTGGTAGATGGTGACGAGGACCCACATGGCGGCGCGGCTGTCGCGGTTGAGCAGGGGGATGAGCTTCGAGGCGGAGAGGTAGTATTTTTCGGCGCGGACGCCGAGGGTGGCGAGCAGGGCGCGTTCGTCCTTGCCCATGTGGGCGGCGCCTTCAGCGAGCTCGGACCAGCGGCCGAGGGGGACGTTGAACTCTTCCATGAGCTCGACGGGGATGTAGACGCGGCCGCGTTCGGCGTCTTCCTTGACGTCGCGAAGGATGTTGGTGAGCTGGAACGCAACGCCGGTTTCTTCGGCGTAGGCCTCGGCGCGGGGGTCGGTGTAGCCGAAGATGCGGATGCAGACGAGGCCGACGACGGAGGCGACAAGGTAGCAGTAGCGATAGAGATCGTCGAAGGTGGAGTAGGTTTGGAGGTTGCCGTGGGCCGGGTCGAGGTCCATGGTGGTGCCGGCGACGAGCTCTTCGAGGAGATTGTCGGGGATGCCGAAGCGGCGCTGGGTGTCGGCGAGGGCGACGAAGACGGGATCGGAGGAGGCGGCGTTGGGGGTCCGGGAGGCGCGCCAGGCGTCGACCCAGCCGGCCATCTCAAGGCGACGGGTATCGATGGGTTTGGATTCGTCGTCGGAGAGATCGTCGGCCTGGCGCATGAAAGCGTAGACGGCGCACATGCTGTCGCTTTTACGGCGCGGAAGGACGCGGAAGGCCCAGTAGAAGTTTTTGGCTTCGCGCTTCGCTACGGTGCGGCAGTGCCGGTATGCTTCGGCCGTGGTCAACGGTTTGGGACCTTTGCGGGGGTAGCAGCGCCCGCGCGGACCTTTCCGGCGAGGGCATGAAGGAGGAGGAGGAGCTTGCGGGATGTGGTGACGACGGGACGACCGCGAAGGGTGTCATAGCCCCCGCGAGCGATGCCATCGAGGATGGCTTCGCCGCCGGCGGAGAAGAGGCGGAGGGTGACGGCGAGATCGGGGTCGACGGTAGAGGGGAGGGTGGCGCCGGCGCGGAGCAGGGTACGGGTACGGTCGACAAGGGCGCGGGTCATGTCGCGGAATTCGGGGGTGAAGACGCGGCCTTCGATCTGGCCTTCGGCGACGCCGAAGCGCTGCATGTACTCCGTGGGGACATAGCGTCGGGGGATGGCGGAGTCGCGGACCATGTCCTGCCAGAAATTGGCAAGCTGGAGGGCGGTGCAGATGCTGTCGGAGAGTTCCGCGCGAGCTTCGTCGCGATAGCCGCAGATCATGAGGACGAGGCGGCCGACCGGGTTCGCGGAGTAGCGGGAGTACTCGACAGTTTCATCCCAGGTGTTGTAGTGGGTCTGGACCTGGTCTTGCTGGAAGGCGTGGATGAGGTCGTGAAAGAGGTGGCGCGGGAGATCGCAGGCGGTGACGGTTTCGCGTAGGGCGATGAAGACGGGGTGGCGGCTTTGCTGGGGGGCGTCGAAGCTCTGGTCGAGCATGCCCGCCCAGGTGCTGAGCAGGCGAAGGGCGGTGCCGGTGTCGGCGACCTCATCGCCGAGGTCGTCGGAGACGCGGCAGAAGGCGTAGAGGCTATCGAAGTGGGGACGAACGCGGCGGGGAAGGAACCAGGTGGCGACGTGAAAGTTTTCGTAGTGGGTGGTGGCGAGGTGGTGGCACCAGGCCTGGGCTTCGGGTAGGGTGGGGCGGTCCTCGGGGGTGAGGAACTCCGGGGGTGCGCCGGGGAGGGCGTCCCAGGCGGCGGGCTGGCGCTCGACGAGGGTTGGACCGAGATGGAGGTTGGCGGCCGAACTCACAGGTCGACTCCTGCGGGGAAGACGGCGGTTTTAATGTCGAGGTGGGTGAAGTCCTCGTCCTCGGCGGAGGCGGCGATGGGGATGCCGGTTCCCCGCTCTGTGGAGTTCGTCCCCAGGGCTGCGGGCAATGCACCGCGATGCATCATGCGGGCGAAGAGGTCGGGGACTTCGCGGAGCTGGACGCGGCCGGTGATGTATTCGGCGGCCTCGAAGCGTCCACTGGTGATGAGATCGAAGGCGGTGCGGCAGGTGGCGGGGGTGTGATGGAAGCTGGCCTTGAGGGTGATGTCGCCGTAGTGGAGGCGGTTGGTGTCGAGGCCGACGACGGTGCCGGCGGGCGGGCCGCCGAAGAAGTTAACGAGGCCGCCTTTGCGAACGATGGCGACGGCCTGCTGCCAGGTGGCGGGGGTGGCGACGGCCTCGATGGCGATGTCGACGCCGCGGCGGTCGGGGGTGAGACTGCGGACAGCCTGGACCACGTCCGCGGTGTCTTCGAGGCTGACGGTTTCGGCGGCCCCGAGGAGGTGTGCGGCGGCGGCCTGGTCGGGGCGCTTGACGACGGCGATGACGCGGAGGCCGTGGAGGGCGGCGACGTGGAGGAACATGAGGCCGATGGGGCCGGCACCGAGCACGGCCATGGTGTCGCCGGGCTGGGCGTTCGATTCTTCAAGGCCGCGGACGACGCAGGCGAGGGGCTCGGTGAGGGCGGCGTGCTCGAGTTTGACGCCATGGGGGACGGGGAGGGTGTTCTTCTCGACGATGCGGGCGGGGATGCGGAGGTACTCGGCATAGGCGCCATTGTTGAAGAGGAGGTCTTCGCAGAGGTTCTGCTGGCCTTTGCGGCACCAGAAGCAGCGGTCGCACGGGGCGGAGTTGAGGGCGACGACGCGGTCGCCGGGACGGAAGGCGGTGACGCCGGGACCGACCTCGGCGACGGTGCCGGCGATCTCATGGCCAAAGGGGATGGGCGGCTGGAGCATGGCGGCGTGGTAGCCGCGGCGGTAGACCTTGAGATCGGTGCCGCAGGTAAGGGCGGCTCCAACTTCGACGACGATCTCACCGGGGCCCGGGTGCGGCGTGGGGACCTGCTCGAGGCGCAGGTCCTCCTTGCCGTACAGAACCGCCGCAGTCATGTGTTGTTCCATGATTCTATTTTCTCACTGGGTAGACGCGCGAAGGGTACGGCAGGATGCGGAGTGTTGCGCGACCTGAAAGGATGGGACGCATCTGATACCCTGAGCCAGAGAAGACATGCCCCTTGTTTCCCCTGAGGTATTTGCGAAGCAGACCGTAGCGTCGGTGCAGGAGTATTCCATCCTTGCGGGCCGGGCCGTCGGCAATCTGTTTTCGCGACCGCGGTATTGGGCGGATATTTATACGCAGATGGACTCGATCGGGGTTGGATCGCTGCCCATCGTGGTGCTGACGGGATTTTTCACCGGGTGCGTTCTGGCGCTGCAATCGGCGACGTCCTTGCAGCAGTTCGGCGCGGTTGGGATGACGGGCAACCTGGTGGCGCTTTCGATGGTGAAAGAGCTGGGGCCGGTGCTGACGGGGCTGATGGTTTCGGGGCGGAACTCTTCGGGGATGGCGTCGGAGCTGGGGTCGATGAAGGTGACCGAGCAGATTGACGCGATGCGGGCGCTGGGAACGGACCCGACGCGAAAGCTGGTGACGCCGCGGCTGACGGCGACCGTGTTTATGCTGTTTTTTCTGACGATTGTGTCGGATGCGGTAGGGATTGCGGGCGGAGCTCTGGTGTCGGTGTTCCTGCTGGGTCTGAGCGCGAGCAGCTACTTCCACAATTCCTACCGAGCGCTGGTGTACGCGGACGTGGTGCAGGGGCTGACGAAACCGTTGTTTTTCGGGTTCATTATCGCTTCGGTGGGGTGCTACTTCGGGATGAATACGAAGGGCGGGACGCAGGGCGTGGGGCGGGCGACGACGCAGGCGGTGGTGGTTTCGTCGGTGTTTATCATTATTGTGGACTTCCTGGTTTCACGAACGATGATCGGCTTTTTCGGTCGATAGGCGGCGGGGGGCCGCTGCTATGATCAGACCGACCTGGACTTCTCGGGTTTTGCGGGTCAGGGAACGCCGGGCGACGGGTCTGCGTATCAGGCATTGGCGGCCGGCCTCGTGTGCGGGTCGCGTGTGAGCTCTGTGGAGATGGGGTGAGATGAGCACGAAAAAGATCGTTCTTGTGGTTGTGGCTGTTTTGATTCTGGCGGGAGTGGCGGTGGGAACGGTGCTGCATGGGCAGGCGGCCGTGACCAAGGTGGATCTCGAGAAGGTGACGCGGCAGGATCTGCAGTCGGTGGTGAGCGGGACGGGGCAGATCAAGCCGAAGACGTACGTGAATATCGGCGCGACGGCCTTTGGGCGGATCACGCACCTGAACGTGCGCGAGGGCGACCATGTGAAACGGGGAGCTGTCCTGGCGACGGTGGAGAATGTGCAGCCGGAGGCGACGGTGGCGGCGCAGCAGGCCACGATTGCCTCGTCCCGGACCGATGTGAGTTCTTTCACGGCGGCGGAGCAGACGGCGAAGGCGAACATTACGCAGGCAAAGGCGGACCTGGAGCAGAAGCGGCTGGATTTTGACCGGGCACAGGCCCTGTACAACGACAAGCTGATTGCGAAGCAGGACTATGACAGCAAGAAGGCCGCGTTTGATGTGTCGGCGGCGACGTTGGAGCAGCGCGAAGCGGCATCGGCGCAGGCTCTGGCGCAGACGGAGTCGCAGCGCGCCAAGGTGAACCAGGCGGTGGCGAGTCAGCGGTCAAACTTCGATGCTCTGGATAAGACGGTGAGCCGGGCTCCGTTTGACGGGCTGGTGACGAACGTGCCGGTGCGCGAGGGCGAGACGATGGTGATCGGGATTCAGAACGCCGAGGGATCGACGCTGATGACGCTGGCGGATATGTCGGTGATCACGGCGGAGGTGAAGGTGGACGAGACCGACATCGTGAATGTACGGCTGAACCAGCCGGCGGATGTGACGGTGGATGCCCTGCCGGGAAAGATCTTCAAGGGGCATGTGACGCAGGTAGGCGACCAGGCGCTGCTGCGGACGACGGGCGTGGCGACCAGCCAGAGCACGACGGGCACGGAAGAGGCGAAGGATTTCAAGGTGGTGGTGACGCTGGATCAGGTGACCGATGAGCTGCGTCCGGGGCTTTCGGCTACGGCAAAGATTACGACGGCGAAAAAGACCGATGTGCTGACGATTCCGATCCAGGCGCTGGTGGAGCGGAATGCGGATGAGGAGAAGGCCGCGGCAACGGCGGCGGCGAGTGGAGCGCACGCTGTGGCGGTTTCCGCGCCGGCGCCGACCTCCGGGGGCAACAAGGCACCGACGATGCAGGGAGTGTTTGCCGTGCGGCAGGAGCATGGCAAGCAGAGGGCGGTGTTTGTGCCGGTGATGACGGGCATTACGGGGGCGACGGACGTCGAGGTGACGAGCGGTCTGCAGCCTGGGGACGAGGTGGTGACGGGACGGTACAAGGTGCTGCGCGGGCTGAAGAGCGGGACGGTGGTGAAGAAGGAGACGGCGGCCGAGGCGGCGGTGCCGACGGAGTCCACCAGCTAGAGTCGAGGCGCGGGAACCATGCGCATGGGCTGAACGTAGAATTGGCGTAAGCCGGCTGCCGCACGAGGGCGGACGGAGATCCGGAGCAGGGACACACGATGACGACCGACGAACAGCGGGAGACGGAGACGAGCAGCCCCGGCGCGGGACCGGCGGACGGCGACGTGATTGTGACGGACAACCTGTGGAAGACGTACTCGATGGGCGACCAGGAGGTGCATGCGCTGCGTGGGGTGAACCTGCGGATCCGGCGCAACGAGTATGTGGCGATCATGGGTCCGTCGGGGTCGGGTAAGTCGACGCTGATGAACCTGATCGGATGCCTGGATACGCCGTCGCAGGGGCGGTACTGGCTGAACGGGCACGATGTATCGGAGCTGAACGACGACCAGCTGGCGCGGATCCGGAACAAGGAGATTGGGTTTGTGTTTCAGACGTTCAACCTGCTGGCGCGGGCGACGTCGCTGCACAATGTGGAGCTGCCGCTGATCTATAACGGGACGTCGGCGACGGAGCGGGTGGCGCGGGCGAAAGCGGCGCTGGAGTCGGTGAACCTGGGGACGCGCATGATGCACAAGCCGAATGAGCTTTCGGGCGGGCAGCGGCAGCGTGTGGCGATTGCCCGGGCGCTGGTCAACAATCCGTCCATTATCCTGGCGGATGAGCCGACGGGTAACCTGGATTCGAAGACGGGCGACGAGATTATGGCGCTGTTTGACGAGCTGCATGCGAAGGGAAATACGATTGTGCTGGTGACGCACGAGCCGGATATTGCGGAGTACGCGCATCGGGTGGTGACGATCCGGGACGGCGTGATTGCGAGCGATCAGGTGTCGAGCCGCATGCGGGCAATGGCCTGAATGGGGGAGAAGCGGGCGGTCTCCGCTTGCCTGGTACGCGTCTAAAATCGTAGTATGGTAATTTTTCTCCGCCGGCTGGGGTTAGCCGGCAGTCTTGCTGTCTTCTGCCCTGCACTTCCGCTTCTGGCTCAGGCCGCGGCGCGCTTCGATCTAGCGGGACCGCAGATCGAGGTACGTGTGACGCGCGGGACAATGACGCTGCCGATCGCGTCGGTTCCGAATTTGCAGGTGGGGGACAAGCTGTGGGTGCACCCGGATCTGCCGGAGTCTCAGTCGAAGCACCTGCTGCTGGTCGTCGCGTTTCTGCGGGGGACGACGAATCCGCCGCCGGATAAATGGTTCTTCAAGCTGGAGACGTGGAACAAACGGACGAGCAGCGAAGGCATGACGGTGACGGTGCCGGACGGGGCGGAGCAGGCGATTCTGTTTCTGGCGCCGGAGACGGGGGGCGACTTCTCCACGCTGCGGTCCGCGGTGGAGGGCCGGCCGGGGATCTTTGTGCGGGCGTCGCAGGATCTGGCGGAGGCGGGGTTTGAGCAGGCGCGGATCGAGAAATATCTGGCGGAGATCAAGCAGGTGCCAGCGGGGGACCCGAAGGCGCTGCTGGACCACTCGAACCTGTTGGCGCGAACGCTGAACCTGAAGCCGAATGAGGACTGCTTCAAGCGGTCGGTGGACCAGCAGTACACCTGCCTGACGCAGACGGGAGCGCAAACGCTGCTGGATGACGGACATGGGCAGACGATCGTTTCGGCTCTGTCGAACGGGCCAAGCTCGGACTTGATCAACGCCGCCGCGTACACGCAGCTGGCCGGGGGTGGGCTATACAGCGCGTATGTGGGTGCGGTGGTGGACTTGGTTCGGCTGATGAGCGGACTGCATACGGCGCAGTATCAGTACATTCCGGCGATCGCGTTTCCGGACGATCAGAAGTTGAATTTGCGGCTGAATGTGGCGCCGTCGTTTCACAATCCGAAGTCGGTGATCGTGATTGGGCTGCCGTCGATTCAGGCGTCGGTGCCGCCGCCGCTGCGGCCGGCGGATCCGAAGCGGGTGACGTGCCTGCTGGCGCCGCAGGTGACGTTGGGGGTGGAGGGGGCGCCGCTGGTGTTTTCGACGGCACTGGCGCACGGTTTGGTGCTGCACCTCGATGAGCCGAACGCGCCGGCGGATCTGCCGCTGGTGGCGGATGCGTTTCGTGGGGGGTTGGTGCTGGCGGGGCCGGAGGGACCGCGGAAGGTGCTGCCGGTAGCGGCTGTCCAAGATGCGGCGGCGGCTAACGGCCCGAAGACCGGGACTGGGCAAGCGGGGCCAAATGCAGCGGCGGCGCAGGCTCCGGTGAAGACTACCGACGCTCCGGCGGCTCCGGTGGTTCCGGCGGGTGCTTCGTTGACGGGGACGGTCCGTGGGTACTGGGGGTTCGACGCATTTACCGGGCCGACGCTGAAGCTGCAAGACGAGCCGGGACGGGGATGGAAGCTGGACGGGACGAACGACGTGATCGCGGGCGAAAGAGCAGAGCTGCGGCTGACGGCAAGCGCCGTGGGATGCCTGGATTCGGTGACGTTTACGGATGCCGCGGGCAAGCCGGTGAAAGCGGAGTGGAAGCCGACGGACGCAGCGAACGAGGTGGCGGTGACGCTGCCGACGTATGCGGGCCGGCCGGGCGAGTTGAAGCTGATGGTGCATCAGTTTGGCGATCCGGCGCCGCCGGAGGTTGCAGTCAGGAGCTTTGCGCGGCCAGCTGACCTGAGCGGGGTGGAGTACCACGCTGGAGATACGGCGGCGCTGCTGCGGGGATCTGGGCTGGAGCAGGTGCGGGAGATGCGGGTGGGCAAAGCGGTGTTTCATCCGGCTGGGGCGCCGGCGACGACGGCTTCGGACGGGCTGCGGGTCATGCTGGCGGGAGGGGATGTCGGCGGGATGCGGGCGGGGGATACGGAGAGCGGCGAGGTCGCGCTCGAGGATGGGCGAACCCTGCGGGCGGGGTTTACGGTGCTGCCGGGACGGCCTGCGCTGCGCCTGCTGAGTGTGCATTACACCCTGCCGCAGCCTTCGCCGATTCAGCTTTCGAACAGGGACGATCTGCCGGTGTCGGCGCACCTGGCGTTTTCTCTGCGGACGGAGAAGCCGATGCCGCGGGACGGCGTGGTGGAGCTGGGGAGCGAGGATGGGGCGCTGAGCACGAAGCTGAGTGTGGCGAGCGGGTCGCTGGTGCTGGAGGACAAGCACACGGTGCTGGCGGAGCTGGACCCGGAAAAGGTGTTTGGGCGGTCGGCGTTCGGTCCGGTGCGAATGCGGTTGATGCTGCAGGACGGGACGGCGAGCGACTGGGTTCCGCTGGGGACGCTGGTGCGGCTGCCGGGGCTGCAGCAGCTGCAGTGCGCGCCGGGAACGGCTGCCGGGTCAGCGGCGACGGCGGCCGCCGCGGCGGGTGGCTCGAATGCGGCGAATCCGACGGACTGCACGCTGAGCGGGACCTCGCTGTACCTGATTCGGGAGGTGGCAACGGATGCGGGGTTTGAACACCCGACCGAGGTTCCGGATGGATTTGTGGGGACATCGCTGGAGATTCCGCGGCCGAGTGGGGGGCAGTTCTTCCTGAAGCTGCGGGATGATCCGGAGCAGACGGATGCGGTCGTGATGGGGAAGACGGCGGCTCCGTAGAGCGGGAATTTAGGCGGCGGGCACTGGAGCAGAAGGACGAGAACAGAAGACCAGGAAAGAGGAAGCGGGTTGACTCCTCTTGCGAGAGATCTTGCGCCGCTAGACGGTGGGAGTCGCGAGACTTTCCCGCTGCTGTACTTTGCTGTGCTTGCGGCTATAGGTGAAGTAGACGACCAGGCCGATGATGAGCCAGACGATGAGGCGGACCCAGTTCCAGATGCCGAGCTTGTACATCATGTAGCCGTTGAAGAGGATGCCGAGAGCGGGGACGAGCGGAACGAGCGGCGTGCGGAAGGGTCGGTCGCGGCCGGGGTCGGTGCGGCGGAGAACGATGATGGCGACGCAGACGATGACGAAGGCGAGAAGGGTACCGATGTTGACCATTTTGCCGATGTCGTCGATGGGGGTGATGCTGCCGACGATGGCGGCGAGGCAGCCGGCAAGGATGGTTCCCTTCCAGGGCGTGCGGAAGCGGGGATGGACGTCGCCGAAGAACTTGCGGGGAAGGAGGCCGTCGTGGGCCATGGCGTAGAGGACGCGGCTCTGGCCGAGCAGCATGACGAGCATAACGGAGGTGAGACCGGCGATGGAGCCGATGGTAACGATGTTGGCCGCCCAGGCGACATTGTGGTCGAGAAAGGCGCGGACAAGGGGAGCTTCGATATTGACGGACTGCCAGGGCACCATGCCGGTAAGCACGGCGGCAATGCCGATGTAGAGGATGGTGCAGATGGAGAGCGACAGGATGATGCCGATGGGCAGATCGCGCTGCGGGTTTTTGGCCTCCTGCGCGGTGGTGGAGACGGCGTCGAAGCCGATGTAGGAAAAGAAGACGAGGCCGGCGGCAAGGCCGATGCCGCCCATGCCGAACGGCGCGAAGCTGTGCCAGTCTGTACCCCAGTTGCCGCGGCTGACGTAGTGGGAGCCAAGGCCGATGACGAACAGGACGACCGCGAGCTTGAGGACGACGATACCGGTGTTGAACTTGGCTGATTCCTGGATGCCGACGACAAGGATGGCCGTGATGGTGAGGGCGATGAGGAAGGCGGGGAGATTGAAGCCGATTTCGAGACCGAAGATGTGAGGAGCGGCGAGGAGGGTGTGGGCGCGGGCGAGGAGATCCGGGCCGGGGTGGGCGGTGAGGGCGATCAGGGCCTGGGTGAAGGTTCCAGTTCCGGGGACGAGGTCGGGACGGCTGGCGGCCAGGTTTTGGCGGCAGACCGTATCCATCGCCCTGCGCAGGCCGGTCCAATGGTCGTACGCCAGCCAAAGTGGAAATTTGAGATGGAAGATGGCGAGGAATTCAACGAAATTATTGGACCAGCCGGAGGAGACGGTACTCGCGCCCATGGCGTATTCGAGGGTGAGGTCCCAGCCGATGATCCAGGCGACGAGTTCGCCGAGGGTAGCGTAGGCGTAGGTGTAGGCGGAGCCGGCGAGGGGAATCATGGCGGCGAACTCGGCGTAGCAGAGGCCGGCGAAGGCACAGCCGAGGCCGCTGAGAACGAAGGCCAGCATGAGGCTGGGGCCGGCGGTCTGGGCGCCGAGGCCGCTGAGAACGAAGATGCCGGCGCCAATCACGGCCCCGATCCCAAGGGCGGTCAGCTGTGCCGGGCCAAGCACACGCTCGAGCGAGTCGGAGCCTTGTTCACTGGCTTCGGCCAGAAGCGCGTTCATCGACTTTTTCGCGAACAAATTTGCCATGTAGACTCTGACCTTCTTCTTGCCTGAACCAGGGATCTCGCACGGATACAGGGGCGAGAGCTGGGCTGCGGTTCTTTCGAAAGCTGCGACCGGAGGGTTCCGAAGATGGCTCGCGGTCAGGCTTGCTGGGGTTTGTAACGCAATACTAATGCACGGTGCTCCCGGCAGACGACCTCTGATCGTGCCAGGCGGATTACTGGAGGGTCTGGAGGAAGTTGCGGGCGTTGCCGGCGAGCGAGCCGGCAGGATGAAGGAGGGCGCTGATGACGGCGACGGAGTCGGCGCCGGCCTCGATGACGCTGGGGGCGTTCGCGAGGGTGATGCCGCCGATGGCGACGAGCGGTCTGCGGGTGAGAGCGCGGGCCTGGCGAAGGAGATCGAGGCCGACGACGGAGTCGGCGTCGGGTTTGGTGGAGGTGGCGAAGACCGGGCCGACGGCGAGGTAGTCGACGGGCTGGGCGAGGGCGGCGCGGAACTGGGCGAGGGAGTGGGTGGACAGGCCGAGGATCTGGCCGGGGGCGAGGATGCAGCGGGCGTCTGCGGGGGCGAGGTCGGTCTGACCGACGTGGGCGCCGTCGGCTGCGGCAAGGAGGGCGAGGTCGACGCGATCATTGAGGAGGAGGCGGACGGTGCCGGGAGGGAGCTCCGCGCGGAGGCGGTGGGCCTCGGCGAGGACAAGGGCGGCGGGCCGGGTTTTGTTGCGGTATTGCAGAAGGGTGCAGCCGGCGTCGCGGAGGTGGGCGGCGGCCTCAGTGGGGGTGAGGCCGTGTTGCTCGAGGAGGTCGTGGTCAAGAATGGGGTAAAGACGTGGGAGGCGGAACGGTGCAGCGTCCACGCTACTCGGTTCCCTGCTGTGCGAGGAAGCGCTCCATGAACTTGGTGTCGAAGTCGCCCGAGCGGAACTCGGGGTCGGCGAAGATGCGTTTGTGCAGCGGGATGGTGGTGTGGATGCCCTGCACGATGAACTGATCGAGGGCGCGCTGCACCTTGTTCATCGCCTCTTCGCGGTCTTTGCCGTGACAGATGAGCTTGGCGATCATGCTGTCGTAGTACGGCGGGACAACGCCCTCGGCGTACTGCGCGGTGTCGACACGGACGCCGTTGCCGCCGGGGACGTTGAAGGCGGTGATGCGGCCGGCGGAGGGGGTGAACTTCTCGGGGTGCTCGGCGTTGATGCGACACTCGATGGCGTGGCCGCGGATGGTGACGGGCTCGGTGACGATGGCCGAGAGTTTTTCGCCGGCGGCGATGCGCAGCTGAGCCTTGACGAGGTCGATGCCGGTGACCATCTCGGTGACGCAGTGCTCGACCTGGATGCGGGTGTTCATTTCGATGAAGTAGATCTTGCCGTCTTCATCCATGAGGAACTCGATGGTGCCGGCGTTCCAGTAGCCGATGTTTTCGAGCGATCGGCGGATGGTTTTTCCGAGATCTTCGCGCATTTTCGGAGTGATTTGCAGGCTGGGCGCTTCTTCGATGAGCTTCTGGTGGCGGCGCTGGATGGAGCACTCGCGCTCGCCAAGGCTCATGACGTTGCCGTGCTCGTCGGCGAGCACCTGGAACTCAATGTGGCGGGGGCGCTCGATGAATTTTTCCATGTAGAGCTCCCCGTTGCCGAACGCGGCGGCGGCTTCGCTGCTGGCCTGCTGGAAAAGTGCGGGCAGATCTCCCGGCGAACGGCAGATGCGCATGCCGCGGCCGCCACCCCCGGCAACGGCCTTGAGGATGACGGGGTAGCCGACGGTGCGAGCCCACTCCAGAGCCTCGTCCGTGCTGGCGATGATGCCGTCGGAGCCGGGAAGGATAGGGACTTTGGCCTTCTTCATGGTTTGGCGCGCGGTGGATTTTTCACCCATCATGCGGGTGACTTCGGGCGGCGGGCCGATGAACTTAATGTTGGAGGCGCGGCAGACTTCGGCGAAGTTGGCGTTTTCGCTGAGCAGGCCGTAGCCGGGGTGGATGGCGTCGACGTCGGCGATCTCGGCGGCGGAGATGACGGCGGGGACGTTGAGGTAGCTTTCCGCCGAGCGCGGAGGGCCGATACAGATGGCTTCGTCGGCAAAGCGGACGTGGAGCGAGTTGCGATCGGCTTCGCTGTACACGGCGACCGTGCGGATGCCCATTTCCTTGCACGCGCTGATGACACGGAGCGCGATTTCGCCACGGTTGGCGATCAAGACCTTACGAAACATGAGGTATCGACTTCCTCCGAAGCGGCATGCCTAGCGGGCCCGGATGTGAAAAAGTGGTTGACCGTATTCGATCGGCTGGCCGGGGATGGCGATGCGCTCAACGATTTCGCCGGCGACATCGGCCTCGATCTCGTTCATGAGCTTCATGGCTTCGACGATGCAAAGCACCTGGCCGACCTGGACGATGTCGCCGACGGCAACGAAGGTTGGAGCGCCGGGCGACGGTGCGTCGTAGAAGGTGCCGACAATGGGGGACTTTACCTCGTGGAGCTTTTCCGCCGGTGCACCTGGGGCAGCGGCGGGCAGGCTGACGGGCGGAGGCGCGAGCGTCGAGGGCGCTTCGGCCGGGGACACGGACGTCGGGTGGGCGATGGGGATGGACGGCGCGGCGTCCCCGGCGAACTTGATGCGCACCTTGAGGTCGGGGCGCTCCATATCGAACTCGTTGACGGCGTTTGCTTTGAGAAACTCCACCAGCTCGCGGAGTTCTTGTAACTGTTGCTGGTCCATACTCTCCTTGCCGATGCTGCCTGCTCGGCGTTTTTGGTTAGAGCTCGATGTACGCCCTGGGACTGTGTGTGAGCACTTCCGCTCCGGCGTCCGTGATCAGCACCATGTCTTCGATGCGCACGCCGAACTGGCCGGGAAGGTAAACGCCGGGTTCGATGGTGATGACCATGCCGGGGCGAAGCTCCTGCTCTTGTTTCACGGCCAGACGCGGTCCCTCGTGGATTTCGAGACCGACGCCGTGTCCGGTGGAGTGGATGAAGTACCGATCGAGGCGGGCTCTGCGCAGGACGTCCCGTGCGGCGGCATCGAGGGCGTGCGCTGGGATGCCGGGCCCTGCCGCCTCAACGGCAGCTGTTTGTGCTTCCAAAACCGCATCATACACGCGCCTCTCTTCGGGCTGCGATCGACCGAGATGCAGGGTTCGGGTCATGTCGGAGCAGTAGCCGGCGACGACCACCCCGAAGTCGAGGGTGACGAAGCCGCGGCGGGGAAGGCGCGCGGCGGAGGCTCGGCCGTGCGGGAGCGCGCTGCGCGGGCCAGAGGCGACGATGGTGTCGAAGCTCATGGCGTCGGCTCCCCCGCGGCGGGCGGCGGCTTCGAGGGTGAGGGCGACCTCGGACTCAGGCATGTCGGGCTCGATCGTGCCGAGCAGATGGGTGAAGAGCGTGTCTCCGAGATCGGCGGCGCGGCGCACCGTGTCGACTTCTTCCGGTTCTTTGACTTCGCGAAGGCGTGCGACGAGGCTGACGCGCGGCAGGAAGAAGCGGCGGCGAGCGGCGGCGGGCAGGGCCTTGCGGAGGGCTTCGAACTGCGAGACGGTGGTATGTTCCGGCTGGAAGCAGCAGTGAAGGGCGCCGGCGGAGGCGAGCCAGGCAACAGCCGCCGAGGCGGGTGGGCCTGTGACGATGCTGATGCGGACGGCGGAGGTTTCTTCCCTGGCCTGCGTGGTGTAACGGCCATCGGTGAACAGCACGGCGCGGCGACCGTAGAGCGCGACGGCGGCGGATGAACCGGTGAATCCGGTGAGGTATCGCACATCGGCTGCGTGCGTGATGAGCGCACTGTCGGCTCCCACGGCGAGGGCTTCGGACATCACGTTTCTGCGTCGCCCGCGGAAGTTCATTCTTACATTCTACGTACTTTGGGGAGGTTTCCGGGGGCAGCGGAGCCGGTAGAATACACCTATGCGTGAAGATCGCGGCGCCCAGTCGCCGCATGTGACCCGTCGGCGTTTTTTGATCGGTTCTGGAGTGTTGGCTGCCGGGATGGCGGTGTATTCGGGCGAGGTGTCTCGTCACGAGCTGGTGGTGCAACGGCGAGCGGTGCGGATCCGGCAGCTCCCACCGGCATTCGCGGGGTTCCGGATTGCACAGATCAGCGACATTCACCTGGACGAATTTACGGAGCCGTTTTTTTTCACCGAGGTGGTGCATCGGCTGAATCATCTGGCGCCGGACATGGTGCTGCTAACGGGTGATTTCATCACGCGTGGGTCGTTGACGTTTCTGGCGTCAGAGCATGCGGCGCACCGGTGTTCGCAGATCCTGTCGACGCTGCGTTGCGAGCGGCGATTTGCCGTGCTGGGCAACCATGATGTAGGCGTCAGCGCGCCGATGGTGATCGAGGCTCTCCGCCAGGCACAGGTGCCGGTGTTGCAGAACCGGTACGTACCGATCGAGGTGAACGGAGCGCGGATCTGGGTGTGTGGGGTGGAGGATCCGGCGACGAGCCGGCCGAACCTGGATTTGGCGATCCCGGCGACACCGGACGGGCCGGTGCTGCTGATGGCGCACGAGCCGGATTATGCCGACGTTGTGGCGAGGCATCCGAGGGCGCCGCTGGTGGACCTGATCCTGTCCGGCCATACGCATGGCGGGCAGGTGCGTCTTCCGGTGCTTGGTGCGATGGTGCTGCCGCCGATGGGCAAGAAATATCCGGAGGGGCTGTACACGGTCGGGCCGATGCAGCTGTATGTCAACCGGGGGATCGGAACGGTGGGTCTGCCGTTTCGGTTGAACTGCCCGCCGGAGATCACGGAGTTTACGCTGGAACGAGCTTAGCGGGCGCTGGCCATGGGTTTTTTCTGGCGAGGCATGACGGCGACCACAGCAGGCTTTTTCACGCCGGACTTCTCGTCCATCCAGGTGTCGAGCAGGGACTTCTTGAAGCGCCAGCGGTTGCCGAGCTTGAAGGCCGGGATGAAGCCCTCGGAGGCGTAGCGGTAGAGGGTGTCGCCGCTGATGCCGAGATACTCCGACGCTTGCCGGATATCCATGACCTCGCGCGCAACTGGTTGTGCCGCTCCGCTCATTGCTGGTGCTCTCCGATCCCGGGTCAGGCAGAAACCTCGGCAGGCCCTTTGTACCGGGTTTCGAGCAGACTGACAAGCAGATTCGGCCCGATGGTGTAGGAATGCTCATCCGCTCTTCCTACAATGGGAAAGCGCTCGGGCGTGGCGCGGCGGATGCTATGAGCGACCGGCGCGCCACCATGCGGGGAGGCTAGGCTGCGCCTTGAGGCACTCAGTCGGTTGGCCGGGCGCCGGCGTCCAGAGAGGGACGCCCCTGGCCTGGCTGAGCTCCACGGCGCGCTCAATCGGTTGATACCAGGCATGCAGGGCGAGGTCGAAGAGGCCCCAGTGAATGGGCATGAACAGGCCGTTGCCGCCGGTGACGGACCGCATCTGCTCGAAGGCGCGTGTGGCGGCATCGGGGCCGAGGTGGATGTCGGCCCAGAGCTCGTCGAAGGCGCCGATCTCAAGCAGGACGAGGTCGAACGGACCGGCAGCCTGCGCGATCGGAGCGAAGCCCTCCCAGGGGCCAGAGTCCGCGCCGAAGAAGACGTTGTGCGCGGGGCCGCGGAGGGAGAAGCTGGACCAGAGTGTGCGAAAGCGGTCACGGAAACCGCGGCCGGAAAAGTGGCGGGCGGGCCAGGCGCGAACCTCGAGCCAGCGGTCGGCGGCGATCGGTGGCCGGCTGCTGGGGGCGAGGCGAATGCCGTCGGTCCAATCGAGCTCCTGCAGGCGATCCGGAGCGACGCCGCAGCTGCGGAGCATGGCGCCGACACCGAGGCTGGTGATCCAGGTTGCGGTGCGGGCTTGCGGGAGGCGAGCAAGCTGGCGAAGGGTGTGCTTGCCGAGGTGGTCGTAGTGGTCGTGCGACACGAGAATGACGTCAAGCGGCGGGAGCTGATCGAGCGGGAGCGGTGGTGCGAAGAAGCGGCGTGGGCCGAAGCGGCGGAAAGGGGAGGCGCGATCTTCCCAGACGGGGTCAAGGAGGACGCGCATGCCGTCGATCTCGATCAGAAGGGTGGAGTGGCCCATCCATGTGACGCGGAGGCCGCTGGCTGGCGGTGTGGCGAAGATGGCGGGGTCGGTGCGGAAGGGACCGAGCGGCCGCTTGGGAACGCGCTCCGCAGTGCTGGCGAGGTAGCGCGGAAGGACGCGTAGCGCCATGCGGAAGCCAGCGATGGGGGTGGGGACGGGATTCTGGAACTGGCGGCCGATGCGGGAGGCTCGACGGAGGAGGTCGGGTCGGCCTCCGTCAAGCGGGGCGAGGCTAGTGGCGGACAGATCTGGAGGTGAGGGGGTGGGGGTCATCCGGCGGTCGAGCTTGCCTCGTCCCGGTAGAAGCGGTCGATCTCGGTTTTGTACTTTGCCTCGATGACGCGACGTTTGAGCTTGAGGCTGGGGGTCAGCTCGCCATCTTCGAGGCTCCACTCGTCGGGGACGAGATCGAACCGCTTGATGGTCTCGTGGTGGGCGAGGCCGTGGTTGACCTCGGCGACGATGCCCTCAAAGAGGGTTCGGGTTTTTTGGTCCTGGACCAGACGGCGCCGGTCTTCCGAGGCGATGCCCTGCGCGTTGGCCCAGGGCTCGAGCGCGGCGAAGTTGGGAGAGATGAGGACGGAGACGAATTTGTGCTTGTCGCCGACCAGCGCGGCGTAGCCGACCATGGGATTCGCTTTGAGGCGGTTCTCGATGGGCTGCGGTGCGATGAGTTTGCCGCCGCTGGTTTTCAGCAGCTCTTTTTTACGATCGGTGATGGCGAGGAAGTCGTTCGCGTCGAGATGGCCGATGTCGCCGGTGCGGAACCAGCCGTCTTCGGTGAAGGCGGTGGTGGACTCCTGCGGTTTGTGCCAGTAGCCGGTGGTGACCGAGGGGCCGCGAACCTCGAGCTCGCCGTCGGGCGCGAAGCGATGTTCGAGGTTGGGCAGGATTGCGCCGGCAGTGCCGATGCTGTGCCCTTTGGGGTTGCCGATGGCGATGACGGGTGAGGTTTCGGTGAGGCCGTAGCCCTCGTAGATGACGATGCCGACGTCGGCGAACCAGTTGCTAGTGTCGTTGCCGAGCGGAGCTCCGCCGGAGACGAAGGTGTGGACCCGGCCACCGAACGCGGCGCGGATCTTGGAGAAGACGAGCCGGTTGGCGAGCTGCCAGACGAGGGACGAAGGCGACTTGCCGGCGAGGGTATCGGCGCGATGGGCGGCGCCGGTGCGGAGCGCCCAGGCGAGCAGGCGGCTGCGGAGTTTGGATCCGGCCGACTTGCCGACGACGGCGTGCCGAATCTTCTCGTAGACGCGGGGAACGGAGACGAAGACCGTGGGCTTGACGGCCTTCATGGCTTCGGCTAGGTCGTCGAATTTGGGGCAAAAGGCGAGGCGCGCGCCGTAGCTCATCAGGGCGTAGTCGAGATGACGCGCGGTGACGTGCGAGAGCGGAAGAAAGGAAATCCAGCTGTCCTGGTTATTGAAGGTGAAGCCGGAGGTGGAGAAATTGAGATTGCTGGCGAGATTGCCGTGCGTGAGCATGGCGCCCTTGGGCTCGCCGGTGGTGCCGGAGGTGTAGATGATGGTGGCGAGGTCGTCGGGCTGGACGGAGCGCAGGGTCTGCTCGAAACGCTCGCGGTCGAGGTGCGTGGCACCGAGCAGGTCGGCGAAGGATTCGGCGCCGGGGAAGTCACCGGGGTCCATAACGACGATGTGCTTGAGGTCGGGTAGATCGGTGCACGCCTGGACTTTGTCGAACTGCTCGCGGGACGAGACGACGGCCACCTTGGCGCCGGAATCGCGCAACATGTAACCGATCTGGTCCGCCGGGAGCGTGGCGTAGAGCGGGACGTCGACGGCGCCGAGGGCGAGTGTGGCGAAGTCGGTGGCGGTCCACTCCCAGCGGTTTTCCGCGAGGATGGCGACGCGATCGCCCTTGCCGATGCCCCATGCGGCGAAGGTGTGCGCGAGGGCCTGGACGCGGGTGTAGAAGTCTTCGGCGGTGATGGGCTGCCAGTTCCCCGCTCTGTCTTTTGAGAGCATGACCTCATGCTTGCCCTGGCTCGCCAGCTTCAGCAGCACGTCGTTCAGTGTGTGGAGATCAAACGCTTGTCGCACGATTCAGAACACGCCCCAGCAGCACATCATACGCGTTCGGATGGGCTGGCGGGGGTGGATCAGGCCTGGGGTTTTGGCGTGAGCAGGACAAAGGTTTCGGCGCGGCGCGGCCAATCCTGGAGAATGGCCGAAGCGAGCGAGCTGAAGGACTCCGCGCGGTGCTGCCCCAGAAGTTCATGGAGCGCCTGCTGCGCTTCGGGGGTAGTTTCGGCGAAACAGGCGGGGGTCACAAAGTCGGGGTGGAAGCGCACGTCGCGCAGGAAGGAGCCGTCCGGGTCGTTGACCCAGGCGAGGCCGCCGGTCATGCCGGCGCCGAAGTTCGCGCCGGTGGCGCCGAGCACGGCGACGAGGCCGCCGGTCATGTACTCGCAGCCGTGATCGCCGATGCCTTCGACGACGGCAACGGCGCCGGAGTTACGGACGGCGAAGCGTTCCCCGGCGCGGCCCGCGGCGAAGAGCTGGCCGGAGGTGGCGCCGTAGAGCGCGACGTTGCCGAGGATCACGTGCTGGTCGCTGGCCTTGGCGGCGAGGCCGCGCGGGCGGATGACGAGCTTGCCGCCGGAGAGGCCCTTACCGACGAAGTCGTTGGCCCAGCCGTCGAGGATCAGCCGCATGCCTTCGACCGTGAAGGCGCCGAAGGACTGGCCGGCGGTGCCGTGGAGGTTGAGGGTGACATCGACGGGAAGGTCGGCCTGCGCGCGGCGAAGTGCGATCTCGCCGGCCAAGCGGGCACCCACAGCGCGGTCGCGGTTGGCGATGGGGGAGTCGATGATGTACGGCTGCCCCTGCTCGATGGCGGCGAGCGCGGGTTCAACCCAGGGCTCGTCGAGTGGCGTGGCCATGGGTTGCCGGTTGGTTTGGCCCTGCCATTTGCGGGGGCCATCGTTTGGGCGGGCCAGCATGGGCTGGAGGTCGAGGCTGCCGTCGAAGCGGACCTGCTCGAGCAGGTCGGTGCGGCCGATGGCCTGCTCGATCGAGTGGAGGCCGTAGCGCGCCAGCAGCTGCTTCAGTTCGCCGGCAAGCTGCTCGAAGAAGAGGACGACGTGCTCGGGCTTGCCACGGAACTTTGCGCGCAATTCGGGTTTCTGCGTGGCGATGCCGGTAGGGCAGGTGTTGAGGTGGCATTGCCGCGCCATGTCGCAGCCGATGGCGACGAGAACGGCGGTGCCGAAGGCGAACTCGTCGGCGCCGAGCAAAGCGGCGACCAGGACGTCGCGCGCCGTGCCGAGGCCGCCGTCGGTGCGCAGGCGAACGCGGCCGCGCATGCCGTTGGCGAGGAGGACCTGCTGCGCTTCGGCGAGGCCGAGCTCCCACGGACTGCCCGCGTACTTGATGCTGGACAGCGACGCGGCGCCGGTGCCGCCGGTGTTGCCGGCGATCACGATGAAGTCTGCGTAGGCCTTGGCGACTCCCGCGGCGACGGTGCCGACGCCGCAGCTGGAGACGAGCTTGACACCGACGGCGGCCTTGGGGTTGACGCGCTTGAGATCGTAGATCAGCTGCGCGAGATCTTCGATGGAGTAGATGTCGTGGTGCGGCGGGGGCGAGATGAGCGACACGCCGGGCTGGGCGTGGCGGAGGCGGGCGATCATGCCGCTGACCTTGAAGCCGGGCAGCTGTCCGCCTTCCCCAGGCTTAGCGCCCTGTGCAACTTTGATTTCAATCTCTTCGGCGTGGGCGAGGTATTCCGCGGTAACGCCGAAGCGGCCGGAGGCGATCTGCTTGATCTTGTTGTTGAGCGAAACGCCCCCGTTGGCGACAGCAGTAGCCGGCTCGGCGACCAGAGTGCTGCCGGACTGCTGGGCTTGCATCGACTCGGCGGCGGGACGATCGGCGGGGACGACGGGAGCGGGCTTGCGGTAGACGTCGCGGTCTTCGCCGCCCTCGCCGGTGTTGGATCGGCCACCGAGGAGATTCATGGCCGCGGTGATGGTCTGGTGCGCCTCGGGACTGAGCGAGCCGAGCGACATGGCACTGGACACAAAGCGACGGGTGAGGCTGGTGGTGGGCTCGACGTCTTCGAGGGCAAGTTCCGGGCCGGCGGGCCGGATCTCGAGCAGGTCGCGCAGCATGGTCGATTCGCGGTCGCTCAGGCTGTGCGAGTAGAGGGCGAAGGCGGATTTCGGGTCGGGGGTGGGCGGAACGCCGCGCGCGCTGCCGACGACAGATTGCAGTGCCTTGACGGTGGGCGGCTGCCACAGGTGTGGCTCGGCGTTGTCGGCTTTGCGGAAGCGGACCCAGCCGTAGTCGGGCAGATCGCCGGGAGCGTCGCCGACGGCTTCGCCGCGCTCCCACACGGCGCGGATCTGCGTCTCGATTTCGCCGAGGCCGATGCCGGAGAGCGGCGCGGGCGTACCGGCAAAGCAGCGATCGATGACGCTGGCGTGGAGGCCGAGGCTGTCGAAGAGGTGGGCGCCGCGATAGCTGTCGACCACCGAGATCCCCATCTTGGACATGATCTTCGCGAGGCCGGCGTCGAAGGCCTTGAGCATGCGACCTTCGGTGGCGGTGAGATCGTCGCCGGGCTTGGTGAAGCTGCGCGCGGTTTCGAGCGCGAGCCACGGGCAAACGACGCCGGCGCCGTAGCCGATGAGCACGGCGGCGTGGTGGGTATCACGACAGTCGGCGGCCTCGACGGCAAGGCCGGTGCGGGTGCGCAGGCCGGCGGCGACCAGGGCCTGGTGGACGGCTCCGGTGGCCATGGCCATGGGGATGGGCAGGGCAGGCGCGGTGGCGGAGCGATCGGACAACAGAAGCACGCGGGCGCCGTTGCGGACGGCGGCGGCGGCGGCGGCGCATACGGCGTCGAGTCCGTCGGCGAGCGTGGAGGTCGCGGAGAAGGTGCAGGCGAGCTCGACGACTTTGAGTTCGTCGGCGTGGGGATGCAGGCCGGAGCGCAGGGCCTCCACCTGGCCGAGCGACAGAAAAGGTGAGACCAGCGACAGCCCGGGCAAGGGGGAACGCTTATCGAGCAGGTGCGGCCAGGGGCCGAGGCGCGTGTGCAGGGAGACGACACAGGCCTCACGGAGTGGGTCAATCGCCGGGTTGGTGACCTGGGCGAAGCGCTGCCGGAAGTAGGCGTACACGGGCCGTGGGGAGCGCGCAAAGAAGGCGAGCGGCGTGTCGTCGCCCATGGACCAGACGGCGTCCTTGCCGTCGGTGGCCATGGGTTGCAGGATCATCTTGACGTCTTCGCGGGTGTAGCCGAAGCAGCGCTGGGCGTGGGCGAGCGCGGCGGCGTCGGGGTGAGACACCTCGCTGACCGCAGTCAGGGGCGCGTCCTCGATCAGACGAACATAAGTTGAGTCGCTGTCGAAGATGTGCCAGAGCTCTTCGTTTTCATAGAGGCGGCCGGCCTCGAGGTCGACGACCAGCATTTCCCCCGGACCGAGGCGTCCGCTGTGCGAAACCTCGTTGGGATCAAGATCGACCAGACCCACCTCGGAGCCGGCGACCACCAGGCCGGAGCGCGTGACGGCGAAACGCGAGGGTCGCAGGCCGTTGCGGTCGAGCGCCGCGCCGACAATGCGGCCGTCGCTGAAGGCGAGCGCCGCCGGTCCGTCCCACGGCTCGGCGACGTCCATGTGGTACTTCAGGAAGGACGAGCTGCGACCCATGACGGCCGGCGGCAACAGCATGCGGAGCGCTTCGGCGAGCGAGCGGCCGTTGCGGGCGATGAGTTCGATGGCTTCGTCGAGGCTGGTGGAGTCGGTTCCACCATCGCTGAGGATCGGCTTCACTTCTTCAGGGAAAGAGGAGTCGCGAGCGGCCATGCGCGCGCGATTGCCCCAGACGGTATTGATCTCGCCGTTGTGCGCCAGAAGGCGGCCGGGCTGGGCACGATGCCAGGCGGGGAGGGTATTGGTGGCGTAGCGCTGGTGGAAGAGCGCGAAGGGCGTGATGTAGTCGGGACGTTCGAGGTCGGGAAAAAACTCGGCGAGCAACGAACCCGTACACATGGCTTTGTAGACGATGGTGCGGCAGGAGAGCGTGGCCACGTAGGCCTGGAGACCGGTCTCGGCGGATGCGCGCTCGAAGCGCTTGCGGGCGAGATACAGGCGACGCTCGCGGTTCGGTTCGGCGTCGGCCCGGGTGTCAGAAAGCAGCAGCTGGTGGATGGCGGGCAGGGTGCTCAGGGCGATCTCGCCCAGCCGCTCGCGGCGCATGGGCACCTCGCGCCAGGCGAGCACGCGAAACCCTTCGTCCGTGACGCACCTCTCCAGAAGCGTTTCCGCGCGGCGATCGCCATCGTGCGTAAACAGCACGCCCACGCCAAGCATCTCATCGGCGCGCAGGGACAGGCCGGTGGACGCCAGCAGAAGAGGTCGCGGGATCGCGGTCATCACGCCGACGCCGTCGCTGCTTTTGCCATCGGCGGCTACGGCGCCGCGGTGCGCCAGGCGAGCCAAGGCGGTGAGCGCCTGCTCGAGGATGCTGTTGTCGGTGGCGGCGCCGGCGATGGATGCGACGAAGCCGACGCCGCAGGAATCATGATCGAACCGCTCGTCGATGAGATTTCTGGTCGCGGACCCGGCTGCGGGGGCACACCCCCTTGGAGCAGAGTCGCGGGCAGGGGCAGAGACACGTTCGCCCGGACGCGGAGATGACTGGGAGATCTGATCCATAGCTCACTATACTCGGTCGACTTCGGGCATCTGGATGGCGGAGACGGCTGTCAGCCGGCCCGAAGGCGTATATTTATGCAACAGGTTGAGCATATTTATACATCATCTGCTCGGGGAACTGCATCTCACAGGAAGGCACGATGAAACAGCAACGGCACACGGCGATCCGCGAACTTTTGAGCAAGGCCACGATCAGCAACCAGGACGAGCTTCGGCGGCGGCTGGCGCAGCGCGGTTTCCATGTGACGCAGGCAACGCTGTCGCGCGACATCCATGAGCTGCGGCTGTCCAAGGGGCCAAACGGGTATGCCATGCCCAGCGCGACCGAAGAGGAGGATGAGGACCTGCCGGGGATCCGGGAGATGCTGCGAAGCTTCGGCATGGAGGTGCGTCAGGCGCTGAATCTTCTGGTGTTGGTGACCACAACGGGAAGCGCGCAGCCGGTGGCGGCGGGCATTGATTACGAAGACTGGCCGGAGGTGGTCGGGACGATCGCCGGGGACGATACCGTGCTTGTGATCTGCGTGGATGAGTCGCGCGCGAATGGCCTCAAGACGAGGATCGAGGAGTACATCGGTTGACGAGCGCGATGGCCCAAGCGGCCGATCTCAGGAACGAACTGACGGACGTGCCGGAACGCACGCTCGTGGCGCGCGCGCCGCGAACAGCGGTGGCTGGCGTGAGTGGCTTTGTCGGCGGCGAGCTGGCGCGGCTGCTGCTGGGGCATCCGCGATTTGCGGGACAGGTCCCGCTCTTTTTGGGCCGGGGGGGCGACACGTCGGATGCTGGGCCGCAAACGCTTTCGGAGTTGCACAAGGCGATGGCGCCGCGGTCGGGCGAGGACGAGATTCCGGTCGTGCCCTTCCAGTGGGAGCGGCTGCGGGAGTTTGGCGCCGAGGTTCTGCTGCTGGCAACGCCGCATGAGCAGTCTCGCGCATGGGTGCCTGAAGCAATCGCAGCGGGGATGCGCGTCATCGACCTGAGCGGTGCGTGGCGACTTCGCGACGCCGGCAATCGTGCTGTGTACAAGCTGGACGATGCGGACCCGGAGATGGCTGCGGCGCTGCAGGCGGAGGCGGTGTATGGTTGCCCGGAGCTGCATCGCGAACAGATTCGTACGGCGCGCCTGGTGGCGAACCCTGGGTGTTACGCCACGTCCATCCTTCTTGCGCTGGCGCCGTTGCTGCGGTCCGGCGTAGTCGATCTGGAGCACGGCATCGTGTGCGATGCGAAGTCCGGCGTGAGCGGCGCGGGCAAGGCGGCAACGGCCAAAACGCACTTCATGTATGCGGCCGACAACTTCTCTGCGTACGCCGTATTTGGGCATCGGCATACGGGCGAGTTGCTGGAGCAGCTCGGTCTCGCCGACGAACAGATCCAGTTCACGCCGCATCTGCTGCCGATCCCGCGGGGCATTCTGTCGACCATCTACGTGCGGCTGCGGAAGCGGTCGGACGCTGCGTCGATCGCTGCGGTGTACCGGAGTTTCTATGCAGCGTCGCCCATGGTGCGGGTGCATCGGCCGGGGGATCTGCCGGACATCCAAAGCGTGGTCCAGACCAATCTATGCGACCTCGGCTTCGAGCTCGCACCCGATGGGAAGCGCCTGGTGCTGGTGTCCTGCCTGGACAACCTGCTGAAAGGCGCAGCCGGCCAGGCCGTGCAGAACCTGAACGTAATGGCCGGATGGAAGGAAGAGGAGGGCCTCATATGAAGTATGTGATCAAGCTAGGCGGAGCGACGATCGAGGATGGGCGGCTGTTGCATACCTGTGGAAAGGCGATTGCCGACCTGGTGGCTGACGGCAACCGCGTCGCCGTGGTGCACGGCGGCGGGGTGCAGCTGACACGAACGCTGGCGCGCATGGGCAAGCAGAGCGAGTTTGTTTCGGGGCTGCGCATCACGGACGCCGAAACGCGCGACATGGCGCTGATGGTGCTGGGCGGACGTGTGAACAAGTCGCTGGTGGCGGCGATCGGAACGCACGGCCAGAGCGCGGTCGGCCTGACGGGCGGCGACGGACATGTGTTTCGTGCACGCAAGAAGCGTACCGATCCGGACCTTGGCTATGTGGGCGAGATCGCAGCATCCGATCCGCGCTGGCTGGACGCGATCTGGACGATGAACGCCGTGCCCGTGATCTCGTCGATCGCGCTCGGCTTCGATGGTGAGTACTACAACATCAACGCCGACGAGATGGCCTCAGCCTGCGCCGTTGCGACCCACGCCGACGCGCTGGTGTTTTTGACGGATGTTGCCGGGGTAAAGGGGGCTGACGGCAATGTGCTGCGCTGGCTGACGCTGCGTGAGATCCCCGAGCTCGAGCGGCAGAAGGTTGTGTTCGGCGGCATGTTGCCCAAGCTCAACGCCTGCAAGGCCGCGCTCGAAGGTGGCGTGCAGCGCGTCCGCATTCTTCCCGCAGAGGCCGCTTCCCTGCTGCCGGACCTCTGCTCCACTCGCGTCAACGACGGCACGGAGGTGATGGTCGCGTGAACTTCGCATCGATCCAGGCAGCGGAACAGAAGCTGCTCCTCCAGACTTATGCACGGCAGCCAATCCTGTTTACGCGCGGCAAGGGCGTGCACCTGTACGACGCCGACGGCCAGGAGTACCTCGACCTGTTAAGCGGCATCGGCGTGTGTGCGCTCGGCTACGGCGATCCGGCGGTGACGCGCGCGATCGAGCAGCAGAGCCGCGATCTGCTGCATACGTCGAACCTTTTCTTCCACCCGCACACGGCGGAGCTGGCACTGCGGCTGACGGAAAAGAGCGGGCTTGATCGCGCTTTTTTCTGCAACAGCGGGACCGAGGCGTGGGAGGCTGCGCTGAAGCTCGCGCGCGCGCATGCCGAGCAGATGCGGGCCGCGGGACAGTATGTCGGCACGCAGTTCCTGGCCATGGAGCACTCGTTCCATGGGCGGTCCATGGGATCGGTCGCGACGACGCACAAGCAGAAGTATCGCGAGCCGTTTTCTCCCGTGATGCCGGGCGTGGCGTTCGTTCGCTTCAACGATGTGGGGGATCTTCGTTCGAAATTTTCAACCGAGACCTGCGCGATCTGTCTGGAGCCGGTCCAAGGGGAGGGCGGCATCCACGCGGTCTCGCCGGAGTTCTTCGCCGCCGCGCGTGAGCTGTGCGACGCAACCGGAGCTCTGCTGCTGGCCGACGAAATCCAATGCGGCTTCGGCCGTACCGGCCGATGGTTCGCGTACCAGCACTACGGCATTCTGCCGGACGTAACCACCGTGGCGAAGCCGTTGGCCAACGGCCTCCCGATCGGCGCCATGCTGGCGACGGATCGGGCCGCCGCGGCGTTTTCGCCAGGCATGCACGGAACGACTTTTGGGGGCAATCCGCTCGCCTGCGCGGTGGCCATTACGGTCATCGACGAGATCGAGCGTCGTGGGCTGCTCGCATATGTCACCGAGATGGGTACCTATTTTCAGCAGCAGCTCCAGCGGCTGGCAGAACAGCACGACAGCATCCTTGAGGTACGTGGGCTGGGCTTGATGATTGGCGTCGAACTCGCCACGGCGGAGATGGCCGAAGCGGTTGCGGCCGACCTTCTCAACCGGCGAATCATTCTGAATCGCACCAGCGACACGGTGCTTCGCCTGCTGCCGCCCTACATCCTTGAGCGGCGGCACGTGGACGAAGCCATTGCCGCGCTCGATCAAGCCCTTAAAGCCGCCAGCGTCAACGCGACCGTCGTCGCCACAGCCGAGACAGGAGAGACCTTCCATGAGTAGCAAGGCCTTTTTGATGAACCCACTTGAGACCGGTGTTCGGGCGCCTCGCGCTCCGTTGCCGGAAGCGGAGTTCCGCGCCGCGTGCGAAGATCTGCGTGGCCGCGATCTTTGCTCGATTGCCGACTTTACGTCTGCTGAGGTCTCCGCGATTCTGGACCTGGCGCACGACGTGAAAGCAACGCCCGCCGCCTTCCGACACGCACTCGACGCGAAACAGATGGTGATGTTTTTCGAAAAGGCTTCGTTGCGCACGCGCCTCACCTTTGAAGCAGCGATCAATACGCTGGGAGGCAACGCCATTTTTGTCGATCAGACGCAGTCGCCGCTGGGCGAGCGCGAATCGATCACGGATATGGCCCGCAATCTGGAGCGCTGGGTGAGCCTGATCGTGCTGCGCACCTACTCGCACGAGACCATCACGGAGATGGCAGGGCATGCGGCGATCCCGGTCATCAACGCACTCTCGGACTATGAACATCCGTGCCAATCGCTGGCGGATTTTCTAACGCTCGAAGAGCAGTTTGGCTCTGTCCGCGGGCTTGAGTTCGCGTATGTCGGCGATGGCAACAACGTGTGTCACTCGCTCATGCTGACCGCCGCGCAGCTTGGCGTTCGATGCCGGGTCGCGACGCCGAAGGGATACGCTCCCGAGCTCGACATCGTGCATCGCGCCATCGAAATCAGCGAGCAAACCGGCGGGAGCCTGACGCTGATGCACGATCCGGCGAAGGCGGTGGCCGGCGCCGATGCGGTGTACACGGACGTCTGCACCAGCATGGGGTCGGAGCATGAGGCGACCAAGCGCGCGCCGATCTTCAAGCCGTACCAGGTGAACGAGACGCTGATGAGCCACGCGCAGCCGCACGCCGTATTTATGCACTGCCTGCCGGCGCACCGCAACGCCGAGGTGACGGACGCCGTTCTGGACGGACCGCGGTCGGTCGTCTTTGACCAGGCGGAAAACCGCATGCACCTGCAGAAGGCACTTGTGCTGGTGCTGCTCGGCGGCGCGCACAACCGTACGACGTAGCTGTACCGAGCGAGCGTTTTAGGGCCGACATGCTTCGGTCGACATTCCCCCTCTGCTTCGCCGCCACAAAGGTCGAACCAGCGCTACACCGTTCCTTCTGAGGTTGAGAAACAATGTCCGTGATCCTTGAATCGCTACCCCTTGGCCAGAAGGTGGGCATCGCTTTTTCCGGAGGTCTGGACACCAGTGCCGCGTTGCACTGGATGAAGCAAAAGGGTGCTTTGCCGTATGCGTATACGGCCAACCTCGGGCAGCCGGACGAGGACGACTACGATGCCATTCCTGCCAAGGCGCTGGCGTATGGCGCTGAGGCGGCGCGCCTGATCGACTGCCGTAATGCGCTGGTGCGCGAAGGTATCGCTGCCCTGCAAGCAGGAGCCTTCCACATCACCACCGCCGGCGCGACCTACTTCAACACCACGCCGATCGGTCGCGCGGTGACCGGCACCATGCTGGTGACGGCGATGAAAGAGGACGACGTCAACATCTGGGGCGACGGGTCGACGTTCAAGGGCAACGACATTGAACGCTTCTACCGGTACGGCCTGCTCGTCAACCCGGACTTGAAGGTGTACAAGCCGTGGCTCGATCCGGCGTTCCTCGAGGAACTCGGCGGCCGCGCCGAGATGTCGGCGTTTCTGGCTCGATCCGGATTCGCATCCAAGACTTCACAGGAAAAGGCCTATTCCACGGACTCCAACCTGCTCGGGGCCACCCACGAAGCCAAGGATCTCGAATACCTTTCGAGCAGCTTGCGGATCGTCACGCCGATCATGGGCGTTTCTTCCTGGCGCGAGGACGTTGCGGTGGCGCCTGAAGAGATCGCCGTTCAGTTCGACGAAGGCGTTCCTGTGGCGCTGAACGGGAAGCAGTTTGACGACCTGGTTGCGCTGATGCAGGAGGTGAACCGGATTGGCGGACGTCATGGCTTGGGGATGAGTGACCAGATTGAGAACCGCATCATCGAGGCCAAGAGTCGCGGCATCTACGAGGCTCCGGGGCTTGCCCTGCTGTTTATCGCGTACGAGCGCCTCATCACAGGGATTCACAACGAAGACACGATCGAGCAATACCGCGAGAACGGACGCAAGCTGGGGCGATTGCTGTATCAAGGGCGGTGGTTCGACTCGCAGGCCATGATGCTGCGCGAAGCGGCGCAGCGCTGGGTGGCGAAGCCGGTTACGGGCACGGTGACGATCGAGCTGCGCCGGGGCAACGATTACACCATCCTCAACACGGACAGCGCGAACCTGACGTTTCACCCCGAACGCTTGACCATGGAAAAGGGCGAGTCCACCTTTTCTCCCCGCGACCGTATCGGCCAGCTCACGATGCGGAACCTGGATATTACGGACACGCGCGCCAAGCTGATGACCTACGCGCGGGCCGGTCTGCTGACGCTCAGCAAGGGCGAGGAGATGCCCCAGCTGAGCGATGGTCGCAACATCAAGTAGCTTCTGCGGGAGCGAGTTTACGCGCACCCGCGATCACAAGGAAGGACGAACGGAACTCAACAATGTCGAAGCAAGAGTCCAACAAGATGTGGTCGGGCCGCTTTCGTGAGCCACTGGACGCGGGATTTGAACAGTGGCAGAGATCGTTCCCGTTCGACTACCGACTGGTCGAGGTGGAGATCAGCGCAAGCATCGCGCATGCCCGCACGATCCAGGCGGCGGGCATTTTAACCGCGGAGGAGGGCGACCAGGTAGTCGCCGGCCTCAATGCCGTCAGTCGCCTCGGCCTGAGCCGAGAAACGCTCAACGACCCGACTGCGCCCTTTGCGGCATCAGCGCGGCAGGCTGAAGACATCCACCACTTTGTCGAGCTGGAGCTCACGCGGGCGATCGGGGATCTGGCGCTGAAGCTGCACACCGGGCGCAGCCGCAATGAACAAATCGCGACCGACATGCGGCTGTACGTCAGCGACGCTGTGGAGGTGTTGTGCGCGCAGATGCGGCGTTGGAGCTTGTCGTTGATCCATCTGGCGGAAAGGGCGGGCGAGCAGGTGATGCCTTCCTACACACACCTGCAGCGGGCGGAGCCGGTGCTGGTGGCGCACTGGCTGCTGGCGTATGTGAGCATGATCGAGCGTGACATGAGCCGGCTTCGCGACTGCCAGGAGCGGCTTCGTCTGAGTCCGCTCGGATCGGGAGCGGTGGCGGGGGCGACGCTTCCGCTCGATCGAAGCATTGCCGCGGAGATCCTTGGGTTCCGGGGACCGACGCGGAACAGTCTGGATGCGACCTCGGACCGTGACTTCGCGATCGAGTTCACGCAGGCGCTCGCGGTCATCGGTCTCCATGTGTCGCGATTCGCCGAGGAACTGACGCTGTTTTCGACGGCGGAGTTTGGCTTCGTGGATCTGCCGGAGGCGTTTTCGACTGGCTCCAGCGCGATGCCGCAGAAGAAGAACCCTGATTTGACGGAGCTGCTGCGGGGCAAATCGGCTGCTCTGATTGGGTCAGGGACGGCCTTGACCGTGCTGGTGAAGGGTCTGCCGCTGGCGTACAACAAGGATCTGCAGGAGGGACAGGTTCATGTGTTCGAGGCTGCGGAGACGGCTCTGGGCTTGTTCGACGTGCTTCCGAAGTTTACCGATGCGTTGCGGTTTCGCTTCGACCGGATGCGGGTTGCGGCGGAGACGGGATACCTGAATGCGATGGCTGCGGCGACGTATCTGTCGAACCGAGGCGTGGCGTTTCGGACGGCGCATGAGTTTGTGGGACGCGCGGTGCGGCTGGGATTGGAGACCGGGGGGCGCGAATTGGGGCAGCTGCGGTTGGCGGAGTTGCAGGAAATTTGTCCGGAGTTCGGGGAGGACTTCTTCGCGGCGATCACGCTTGAGGCGACGCTGGACTGCCACGATGTGGTGGGCGGAACGGCGCGGGCGCGGGTGCGGACGGCGCTGCGAGAGGCGCGGGAGCGCATGGAGTCGGCAGGCGCGGGTGATGGTGAAGCGGTGGTGATGGAGGTGAACGGTGTTGGCTAACCTGCTTTCGGCGGTGGAATCGGTGATGGGAGAGCCGGAACGGGCGCGCGTGCCGGCGGTGGCGCGCAAGGCTCGGCTGCAGGATGCGGAGCGGATCTTTCGGCTGGTGAACTCGCTGTCGAACGATGGGACGCTGCTGCGGCGGAGCTACGCGGAGATCTGCGAGAACGTGCGCGACTTCACGGTTGCGGAGACGGACGAGGGCGAGTTTCTGGGCTGCGGAGCGCTGCACCTGTACGGACCGCATCTGGCGGAGGTGCGGTCGATTGTGGTGCGGCCGGAGGCGAAGGGACAGGGCGCGGGGGGTCGGCTGCTGCGGGCGTTGCTGGCGGAGGCGGAGGAGAACGGCGTTTCGTGCGTGTGCCTGTTTACGCGGCTGCCAGACTTCTTTGGTCACTTCCGCTTTCGGGTTGTGGATCGGACGGTGTTGCCGGACAAGATCTACAAGGACTGCCAGATGTGTCCGCGGCTGTATGCGTGCGACGAGGTGGCGATGGTGCGCGGGGAGATCCCGAGTGTGGCGGTGCTGGGGCCGAGCAAGATTGCGCAGCAGGAGCTGGTGAAGTTGCAGGCTGGAATGATGGGGGCGCGGTAGACCTACCCGGCCGGCCCTCCCCCTGCCCCGGGGCGTGGTGTTTTGTAGCGAACATCTTTCGCATCAGGGACTTACACGTTGAGTACAGAGGCAAGATATTGATTCCAGACAATTTGCGTACAAAATGTCTGGAATGAACCAGATGCAGCGGCAACGGAGATCTTTTCGCGGAAGCGGTTTCGCCCTGTTTTGATGTTCTGATGCAAGCATACCGATTCGGGAAAACTGGTACGCCATGTGCGCCAGAGTTTCTGCTGCGCTGGCTTGGCGCAGCCTGCGTGAGGCGCGTGGAACGGAAGACGTGGAGGCGCTACCAGGCGTGGAGGAAGCCGCCGAACTCGGTGAGGTGGACGGGGGTTTGGAAGAGGTAGGTGAGGGTGGGGGCGGTGAGGAGGTCGGTGCGTGGGCCGTCGGCGAGGATGCGGCCTTCGCGCATGAGGAGGACGCGGCCGATTTCGGGGATGATGTCGCTGACCTGGTGGGTGATGAGGAGGATGCTGGTGCCGCGCTGGGCGAGAGTGCGGAGGAGATCGCGCAGGTGGCGTTGGGCGGCGAGGTCGAGGGCGTTTGAGGGCTCGTCGAGAAGGAGCATGGCGGAGGTGGCGGGGTCGGTTGGGCTGTGGCCGGCCGCGCTGCGAGAGCTGGCCGCGCTGCGGGAGCCGGCTTCGCTGCGAGACCCGGCTTCGCTGCGGGAGCCGGCTTCGCTGCGAGACCCGGCTTCGCTGCGAGACCCAACCAGGGCTCGGGCGATCATGATCCGGCGCTGCTGGCCGGCGGACATTTCGCCGACGAGGCGGGTGGCGAGGGAGAGGGCGTCAACCTCGGCGAGGGCGGCGTGGGCCTGCTCGCGCATGAAGTCGGTGACGACGAGGTTGGGCCAGAGGGTGGAGGCGGAGAAGAAGCCGGTGAGGACGGCGTCGAAGCCGGTGGTGGTGAGGGTGGGTTTGCCGGGGAGATCGGGGGCGACGAGGCCCATGCGGCGGCGAAGGACGGTAAGATCCCAGCGCTGACGGCCGAAGATGCTGACGTGCGACGGGATGCCGGAGGGAACACGCACAAGGGGGTAGAGCTCGCAGGTGATGGTTTTGAGCAGGGTGGACTTGCCGCAGCCGTTGGGGCCGAGGATGGCGAGGTGCTCGCCGGCGTGGAGGGTGAGGGAGATGTCGTGAAGGACGGTGTGGTCGCCGCGCGCGACGGAGACGTGCTGAAGGTCGAGGATGGATGGGGGCACGGACCCAGGATACCGGGCTCGATGTCAGGTCTCACGCGCGGTACGGAGAGCGACTGGCAAGAAAAGACCGGGGGTTTCCGATCCAGACCTGATTGGAAGCAGGACGAACGCGGGCGGATCTGCGGAGTTTCGCTCAGCCGCCCTGCGTTCTACGGTTCAAGCACCTGGGGAGACGCGGACGTCTCGGCAGTGATCGAGATCGATGCCGTCGCAGATGGGGATGTCGAGGTTGGTTGAGGATTTGGAGGGGGGAAATGCGGAGGCCGTCGCAGCCGATCGGGTGGATGGTCCAGGTCGGGCTTTGACGGATGGTGAAGTCCTCGAGGAGGGTGCCCGTACACTTCACGAGCAGGAGGATGCGGGGGCGGCCGTCCGGTGGATTGGCGTGGGACGGGTCGTAGAGCGGGTCGAAGGGCCGAGGAACGGCTGCGGAACGGGGTACCCGTTTGGGCCTTTGGGTGGGAAGAAGGCTTTCTCGTTGCCGAAGATTTCGCCGGGGGCTCGATGGATAAAGATGGCTAAAGCTTCAGGAAGATTTTCTTGCGGTAGAACGGCCAGAGCAAAGCCATGATGAGACCGACCGCAGCCACGCCATAGAGCAGCGACAGATTGTAAGGATCGATCCAGCCTGACAGTTTTGCGTAGGTCGCGGCGGGAAGCCAATACGCCGGCGCGTGCGCCCCCGGCACCCTGTAGCGTGCGTGCAGGACGAGCAGAAGGGTGTAGAGGACGAAGCCAAGGATCGCGTTCGACCCGTACACCAGCGCCGGCGTCCACCACCAGCCGGGGCGAGCCGGTGTTCTGCTCGCGGGAGAACCGTCGAGCCAAAGATAGAAGAGGGTAAAGAACGCCAGGCTTACGCCGCCGCTAAGAAGCGTGAAGCTGCCGGTCCACAGCTTGCGATTGATGACGAGGTAGGGATTGAGCAGGAGCGCCACGCCGATGAGGGTTGCGGAGAGCAGGACCATGCCACTCACGGTCCTGGCCAGGGAGCGGGCATTAGACGGGGCAGCGGATGCACCTCGTCGAAGCCAGACGGCGGCGAGGACACCCAGAAGCAGGTTGGGGATGGACGTGATGCAGGAAAGGAGCCCATCCGCATCCCACATGCGGGCAGGGCCACCCCAATCCGAGAGATGACGAGAGCCCACGATTGCCCGGTCAATTACCGCCCCGAGGTTGCCGTTGTGGTCGAATCGCCACGCACCGTAGCCGGGAACGTGGACGAAGCGTACCGCCGCCCAAACTCCGGCGAGGAGCAGCAGCATCGCGGCGACGACGGCCCACACATTGACCGCAAAGCCTGGACGGCGCCGGGATGTGGCGACCACGAGAAGGCCACCTGCGAGGTAACAGAGCGCAATGCGCTGGAGCACACCGAAGACATGCAGGGTGTGCCAATCGAAGGAAGGAAGGGCGTTGAGGATCAGCCCAAGGCCGAGGAGCGTGAGACTGCGCAGAAGCACGTGCCGCGCGAGCCTGGCCCGCGTTTCTCCCCGGCGGCTTCGCGATTCGAACGAGTAGACCATCGAGAAGCCCGACAGGAGCAGAAATTCCGGAAAGATCATGTCGGTTGCTGTCGCGCCATGCCACTCTGCGTGCCCGAACTGGTGATAGCGCAGGACCCAGTCGGCCGGGAAGTTCACCAGAACCATTCCAGCTACGCACAGCCCACGCAAGACGTCGACGGAGAGCACGCGTGGCGATGGCGGAGTCTCCCGACCGTTGGGCGACGCGGGTCGATCGAGGTCCGGGACTACAGCGCTTTGGTGTACGGCCTGTTCCATAACCGGCTTCCTCCTCTTGGCCGTTCGCGAGCTTCGAGATGAACCATCGTACGGTGCAAGATTTTCCGGTGGAGCTAAGGGAGACGTACCGTGCCGGTGAGCGCAGCGTCGGTGGAGGAGGATCCGGCGGCGATGCGGTACGTGCCTGGCAGCTGCCTCCAGGTGTTCTTGCCCTCGTCGAAGATGGCGAGGACGCGCGGGTCCAGAGGGAGATCGACGGATCGCTCCTCTCCCGGCTGGAGACCGACGCGCGCCCAGGCGGCAAGGCGCTGAAAGGACTCTCCGGCGGACTCAGGGAGGCGGACGTAGACCTGAGCGATCTCGGTTCCGGCTACCTGGCCGATGTTTTTGACTTTGAAGTGCACCGAGGCGCCGGATCCACGTGCTTCGACCTCCATGCCGGAGTATTGGTAGCTGGTGTACGACAGGCCGAAACCGAAGGGGAAGAGGACGGGCTTGTGCTCCGCTTCGTACCACTTGTATCCGACCTCGGCGCCCTCGGTGTAGATCGTTGCATATTTGGACGCGACGTGGGTTGGACCGTTGACAGCGCCTGTGCCCTGACCCTCATCCTCAGGGGAGAGCGGGGCGATTACGGGGTGGGGAAGGTCGGCTTCGCTGTTAGGAAACGTCATGGCGAGCTTGGCTGTGGGGTTTACCTTTCCGGTGAGTATGTTGGCCACGGCGGTGTGGCCGCTGCTGCCCGCGTACCAGGCTTCGACGACAGCTTGTACCTTATCGATCCATGGCATGGTGACGGCGGTGCCCGTCTCGAGAACGACGACGGTGTGTGGGTTTGCGGCGGCGACCTGTTCGATCAGCCGGTCCTGTCCGTCCGGAAGCGACAGACTGGGAAGATCGACGCCCTCAGACTGCCATTGATAGGCGAAGACGATGGCGACGTCGGCGATTTTCGCCGCCTCGGCTGCCTGTGCAGGGACCTGGCCGGAGGTAAAGGTGATTTGGGTTGACGGCAATTGTGCACGCATTGCCTTGAGGGGAGAGGTGGGGAACCAGACGTGATCCTGCCAGTGGGTCGCGCCCTGGCCGGGAGGCAGGATGGCGTTGCCGCCGGGAGGATCGACCTGGGCGGAGCCACCGCCCGAGATCATGCCGACGTCGGCATGCCCGCCGATGATCGCGATGGTGCGAACCTTCTCAGGGCGCAGGGGAAGAACGGCGTTGCGGTTCTTCAAAAGGACGATGCTCTTCTCTTCGATCTGCCGAGCCGTTTCGAGTCCGGCGTCTATGTCCGGAACGCCCTTCCGGGCCGGCACGTCCATGAGGCCCGCCTGGAACTCGGCGTAGAGAACACGGCGAGCGCTGTCGTTGACCTGAGACATGGGGACTTTGCCGGATGCGACCGCCTGCTGCAGCTTTGGGCCGAAGTAGTCGGCCATCGGTTGTTCCTGGTCGAGCCCGGCGGCGATGGCTTCTGCCGTACTGTGCGTGCCTCCCCAATCCGAAACGACGAAGCCGGGGAAGTTCCAGTCGCGCTTCAACACGTCGGTGAGGAGGTAGGGGTTTTCGCAAGCATACGCGCCGTTGATCCGGTTATAGGAGCACATCACGGCACCGGGTTTGGCGATGTCGATGGCCACGTGGAAGGCAAGGAGGTCGCTCTCCTGCATGGCGCGTTTCGAGATGACGGCGTTGACGATGTTTCGCCCCGTCTCCTGATCGTTGATGGCGTAGTGCTTGATGTCGCCGATGACGTGCTCGGCCTGCTCACACTGCATGAGGTGGCCAACGACGGTGCCGGCAAGCAGCGGATCCTCGCCGGCGTACTCAAAGGTACGGCCATTGCGAGGGTCGCGCGTGAGATCGACACCGCCGCCGAGCGTCATGTTGAAGCCCTGATTGCGTAGTTCCCGGCCGATGAGGGCGCCGTACTGGCAGGCTGTTTCCGAGTCCCAGCTGGAGGCGGCGGCAAGGTTCGAGGGCAGTGCGGTTGCGTACCGTCCGTTGTCTCCCGCGCTTCGGACGCCATAGGCGGCATCCGAGATGACGATGCCTGGGATGCCCAGCCTGGGGATGGCCTCGACGTAGCCGGCGCCACCATCGGCGAGAGGTGTGAGAGGCATGTCCCAGTAGGGCACGTGAGGCATCCCGTTGCCATGAAGCAGCGCGATTTTTTCATCGAGCGTCAATTGCTGGAGAACCAGGTCAGCTCGTGCGCCGGCAGAAAGGCTGCTGTTCCGCCACGGCTGATTTGGCTGCTGGGCGAGCGAGGCGAGAGGCGCTGTGGCGACCAGCACGGCGAGGGCGAGGGGAAGCTGTTTCGTTCGAATCGAGCGTCGGATGGGCATGGTTTCTCACGGGGAGTGTGACCCAGCGATTAGACCCAAGCCGAGGCTTCACCATCTCTTAAGAATTGTTAAGCAGACGGCCGGGCGAGGAGACCTTCAGAGGAAACGTTGCGATGAGCCGAAGCCCGGGGTCTGCGTTTTCCGCGCGGAGAGAGCCTCCGTGCCATTGCGCCCCTCTTCTGGCGATGGACAGGCCCAGGCCCAGGCCCGGAGCGGCTCCATCGGGAACCTGTTCCCGGTAAAACGGCTCGAAGATGCGTTCCAAAAGCCCCGGAGCGATGCCACGACCGAAGTCGCGCACGGTGATGATGGCGTTTCGGTCCTCTTCTCGGACGCATACTTCGATCTTCGACCCCTGCCACGAGTGGAGGATCGCGTTCCGAAGGATGTTGCCGAAGACGCGGGTGAGCAGGTCTGGACGGGAGGCCGGTAAGACCACGGGATGCGAGCTGACGACCAGTTCCACGGAATGCATGCCCGCCTCGATGGCGTTCTCGAGGACAACTGCCCTGACGATCTGGTCGAGGTGGACGTCTTCAACGGGATGATCGTTCTCCCCGGAGCTCCACGTCTGATGGAAGGCTGTGATCTCACCGACGAGGGAGGTAAGGCGATGGAGATTGCTCTCGATCTGTTCCAGCAGATCGTCGCTGCGTTCCCCTTTGGCAAGATGCACGGCGAGCTTCAGGCGTGCCAGCGGAGCTCGCAGCTCATGGGAGACATCCTGAAGCAGAGCGCGCTCGGTGAGGAAGCTGCGTTCGATCCGTTCGGCCATGGCATTGAAGCTGATGGAAAGCTGGCCGACCTCGTCCTGCCGTGACGATGGGAGTCTGCGGTTCATGTCGCCGCGGCCAAACTCCACCATGGCGTCCCGGATCCGCCGTAGCGGGAAGACGAGGTAGAGGAGCGAGAACAGCAAGAGGCCGGTGGTCACGACGGCGCAGACGAGAAAGTATGTCCAGGTCGCAGGCCCTTGCTGATTTGCCGTGCCCACGACGGCGAACCAGAACCTGCCGTCGTCGGACCGCCGCGCCAGATGGAAGACTCCGTGGATGTACCCGCGATACCGGGAGGCCGGGGCGGACGGGAGCAGCGCCGACTGCGAGCCGCCGGTTGCGAGGTCGGCGCCTGCGGCGGAGAGCAGAAAGTGTCGTCCGCCGAAGGCTCGATCCAGATGGGCAAGATAAGCGGCAAGAGCGACTGGGCCTCCGCGTTCGAGCGTCGACGTTGCCTCTTCGAGCTCCAGCCGGTCCATGGCTTCGAAGGTCGGTGTGACCTCGGCGTGGTAGCTTTGCCGGGAAATGATGCTGGCGACAAGGAAGCCACAGAGCAGGGAAACCGCGTAAGCGATCATGACGCCGATCAGAACGGAGCGATTGATCTTTGAGGTTGAGGTTGAGGTCGAGGTCGAGGTCAAGATCCTGCCTCCTGGATCGCTGTGGTGATGGCATACCCGATGCCCCGCACGGTGTGAATGGCGGATGCATCCTGGCGGAGCTTCGTTCTGAGTCGGCTGATGTGCACATCGAGGCTCCGGTCGAACGCATCCAAGGCGCGATCCTGAAGGACGAGCGCGATGGCTTCACGGGAGACAGGCTTGCCTCCGGCTTGCAAGAGCATGAACAGAAGTTCGGTTTCGAGAGAGGTAAGGCGCACGTGTTGGCCCGCGCGGGTGAGCTCTCTGGAGTGCGAGTGGAAGCGATGCGAACCTAAACGGTAGACGGAGGGCAGGCCTAGGACCTGCTTTGTCCTTCGCAGAACGGCGCGTATGCGTGACAGCAGTTCGTCCGGGTCACAGGGTTTGCAGATGTAGTCGTCGGCTCCGCCGTCCAGACCGTGCACCCGATCGGCAGACGCGATCCGGGAGGTCAAGATAATGACGGGCGTGTTCCCCGCGCGCCGGAGTCGACTCAAGGTTTGAAAGCCGTCCATCACCGGCATGGTGACATCGAGAAGGATGAGGTCGAAGGAAGTTCGCGACACCTGCTCGACTGCCTGGCGCCCGTCACCGCATACCGAGACGTTGATTCCCTGCTGCTGCAACACCCGGCTTAGAAGCTGGGCGTATTCGGCATCGTCGTCGACCAGCAGGAGTTTCAGATCCATGACGAGGAGCGCACCTGGGGAGACGTGCCGTGCCAACGAACGCAGACCAGGAAGATCGCGGCGGGGAGGCGACGTCGGTTGATCATCAGGTTCATCCTAACGCTCTGAACGACGCGTTGACGCGACCGAGCCGGTGATCACGCGTGTGCGCCGTCGCGGCCATACGAATCGCTCGCGCGGGATCCCAGATCACCTACGATCGCTTGCCTCGCTTCTTGAATCCCTACCATCCTGGCTCGCGTCCAAGCTTCTGCGAACGGACGTAAAGGAGACACGCATGGCGAAGATTGTTCTGATCACAGGCGCTAACAGGGGCATCGGTTTTGAAGTAGCGCGGCAACTCGGACGTTCCGGCTTGACCGTCCTGCTGGGCGCGCGCGACGCTGCGCGAGGCGAAGCGGCCGCAGCGAAGCTTCGCGCGGAAGGCTCCGACGTTCGCGCTGTTGCGGCGGACCTCGATCGTGCGGCGGAAACAGCCACTGCGCTGGCCGGCCAAATCGAAACAGAGTTTGGTCACCTTGACGTTTTGATCAACAACGCAGGCGCCTTTGATTACCGTGGCGACGGCCCGGCGAGTTCCGCTTCGATCGACGCGATGAAGCGCACCTTTGCCACCAATTTCTTCGGCACCGTCGAGTTCACGCAGCCCTTTCTGCCCTTGCTTCGGGCAGCCGAAAGTGCCCGCATCCTGAATGTCTCCAGCGGCCTCGGCTCCTTCGGAATCAACACCGATCCTGCGTCGCCCTTTTACGCTGTCAAACCGCTCGGCTATAACGCGTCCAAAGCCGCGCTGAACATGTTTACCGTGAACCTCGCCTGGGAGCTGCGCGACACGAAGATCAGAGTCAATTCGGTCTGCCCGGGCTTCACCGCAACTGACCTCAACAACAACACCGGCACCCAAACCGTCGAGGAGGGCGCCATCGCGATCGTCCGCTTCGCGCAGACATCGGACGACAGCCCCACCGGCGGCTTCTTCCATAAGGACGGCGCCTACCCCTGGTAGGTCGCGCTTTCGGGCTTGGATGAGCAGCCGTGGCACGGATGTCCCTTGCCTTTGGGCCTGCGGCGTTGGCTACGGATTTTGTTGACGGACTGACGGGCTGCGAGGAGCCGGTCGCCACAGCTGCGAGTCAAGAAACACCGAGGAAAGGTGGCTGATCGCCGTAACGTATGAGGAGTTTCCGGCGTCAGATGCGCGCTGACCTAAGCGGCGCGTCCTGGGACCGCGGGAAGCTAATTGAGGTGTCTGCCCTTCTCCTGCTGAGGCTGGTTCCTGCTTTTGTTCGTCTTCGTGACGCCGCGGTGCATAACGGCAGACGGCTCTAGGGCGGGTGACCGTAAGGGCGCTTTGCTCGGCATGGAGCGCGAAGACGCTCCAGGGAGTCGTCATGATGCTTGAAAGAGTTCGCTTCACACTTGTCCGTTCGTTTGCCTTCGCGATGGTCGCGGTTTGTCTTTCCTCCGCATCTCGAGCGCAGGAGAGCTCAGGACAGGCCGGTGCGGGGCATCCTTCCGTGGTGCTGGTTGAACTTTTTACGTCGGAGAGTTGCTCCGACTGCCCGGCGGCGGATGAGCTGTTGCGCGAGGTCAACGGTCACACAACGGGTGACGAACAACTGATTGTGGGGATCAGTGAGCACGTCAGCTACTGGAATCAGCTTGGGTGGAAGGACCCCTTTTCGTCTGACCTGTACACTGTGCGCCAGAATGACTACGGACGTCACTTCGGGCTCGACGGTGTGTACACGCCACAGATGATCGTCAACGGTCGCACGCAATTTGTGGGGAGCGACGGCCGCGCGCTTCAGGCTGCACTGGCGGCGGAGGCGCAACGGAAACAGATTGTGCTGCGAATCGACTCCGCCCAGATCATGGACAAGAACGTTGTGTTCCGCTACACGGCATCGGAGGCGCCGGCGAAGGATTCGCTGCAACTGGTCGCTGTGCTTGTCGACGATCAGGACCAATCCAATGTGCTTCGCGGGGAGAACTCGGGTCGTCAGCTGGTTCATGTCGCGGTCGCACGTGCGCTCGTTCCGCTGGGATCGCTGCACGCGGTCGAGCAGCGTTTGCTCACCTTGCCCTTGCCACCGTCGTTCCTTGCGACCGCCGCGCTCGGCCATCATCTCATCCTGTTCGCGCAGCAGGGAGGGTCCGGCGCGGTGATGGGGGTGGATTCGAGGGCGCTTCGATAGAGGCAGCGCGTCGTCATAGAAGCAGCGCAGCGTCATAGAAAGCGGCGCGGCAGGGTCGACTTGCGTTAGCATTTCGTTGGGAGACCGCCCTTGCTCAAAGAGGAAATTCCAGTAGATGCTCCCCAGCTGAAGGCGGAAACGCGCCGTCCGTGGGTGATTGGACTTGCCAGCCTGGGCTTTATCCTGCTGCAGAGCGCATGTACCGCGTTTATGGCGTTCAGTGGTTTGCGGCTCCTGGTTGGACTTGGGTCTCTCGCAGCTGCGGGGACGGGTCTGCGTTTTCTCGACGCCGTCCATGGAGCGGCGGTACGTCTGCCGATGGAGGCGTTTGCGGGCGGCGGCTCTGCGATGAATCTTTATGCGATCTGGCGTGTACGATCGCTGCGCGGCCGGGCTTCTTCGCAGTGGCGTGTGGGGCCGGTACCTGCCGAGAAAAAGCGTGCTGAATCAGTTCAGATCGCTCTTGCGGTGCTCACGCTGCTGTTGGTGGCGGCCGAATGGGCTTTCCACGTGTACCTGCATGGCTCCATCTAACTCGCATCCTCGGCGCTGAAGTTTGGCTTTTCCAAAGCTGCGGATAATCTGGCGTGCAGGCGTTCGCTGAAGCCGAGCGGCAGTTCGTATACCTTGTCGTCGGCCACCAGCACCACGATGTTGCGCGTCGAATCGAGGATCGCGGAGCAGATCTCACAGTGCTCCAGATGCCGTTGCACCAGTTCTTTTGTCTCCGGTGCAAGCGAGTTATCCAGGTAGTCGGAGATGTAGTTCCAGACGTGCTTGCACGCTATGACCATTGAAACCACCTCCTTCGCGGACTTGTGTTCTTGAGCTTCGGCGCCAGCTCCTTCTGCATCATCATGCGTGCACGATGCAATCGGACCTTGACCGTACCGCTTGTGATCGCGAGGGCGGTCGCCGTTTCGTCGATCGAGAACTCCTCCACATCGCGCAGGAGAAGGACTTCGCGATAGATGGGCGACAGGTGGCCGATCGCGTGTTCGAGCATCTGACGAAGTTCCTTGCGTTCCAGCGCCTCGGAAGGAACTTCCCGCCAGTCTCGGAGCAGAGCCGGAGCGATGTGATTGCTGTCCGCCGGCGTTTCTTCGAGCGATTCCATGCGGACCACTCCTTGTCGCCGGAGGCGGCTTCGCGCTTCATTCAATGCGATGCTGATGAGCCAGGTGCTGAACTTCGCGTGCCCGCGAAAGTCCGCGAGCTTCCTGAACGCCTTGAGAAAGGCCTCCTGGGCGACATCCTCCGCGTCGGACTCGTTCTTCATGAACGAAAAGGCCATCTTGTAGACGCTGCGCTCGTATGGCCGGATGAGGTCATGGTACTGCTCCGTATCACCATCGAGTATGGAGGCGATGATCCGCGCCTCATCCCGGGTTGAGGGATCGCCATTCATCGCAGTCAGCCTGCTCCTTTTTGCAATCGCGCGCTTCAGGTTGAGGCTCACGGTGCGTGTGGTTCAGCCCCTCCGCTGCCGACCCTCCACTACAGACCCGCGTACCAGTCGTATCCCAGCTTGGTCCAGTAGTCGTCCGGCTTATCGTTCGTGTAGGCAATGAGGCCGATACGCTTGATCTGCTTGTACCCGTACTTTGTCGGCATGTGGAGCCGCAGCGGAGCCCCGTGTGGCTGGGTCAAGGGCGCTCCCATCATTTCGGTCACGAGCAGCGTCTGTGGATGGCGCATCACGTCCAGATCGTAGCCCGTGTAGTAATCTCCATCGGGCGTTTCCATGTAGACGTAGCGTGGATCTTTGCCGTCGATGTTTTCCGGTGGGTACAGCTCCAGGAAGTCTGCCATGCGCACTCCGGCCCAGTGCACGATCTGGCTCCAGCCCTCGATGCATTTGAACTGGGTCACCAGTTCGTGCCGCGGAAGCCCCGTAATGTCCTCGATGCGCAGCAGAAGCCCCGGCGTATGGGGCGGCAGTGTGGAATCGCTCTCGCCTGACTCTTCCGTGCCGCGCGGCTTGCGGCCGGTGTGGTTTTCATCCTCATCGGCCTGCCCCTGCTTTGATTCCGGAGCCATCTTGTTCGCCGTCGCGAGACGGGGATCGACCTTGGTATCGTGCCCTTTGTCCTCGTTCGGCGGCGGGGCCTTGTAGTGGTACTCCCAGGCGGTCACATCCTCCACATACCAGGGATGGTGCGCCGCGCCACGTGCGCCCACCAGTTGCAAGCGCCAGCTTTCGAGCTGCAGATCCTTTTTGAGCCCGAAGATGCCGTTGATGCGCAGGTTTTCTGCAAGGCGGATCGGGTAGGTGGGTGCGAGCTCCCGGTTGCGGAAAAGATCGCGCGAAACGGACGCGTTGAAGCGGTAGGCGTCCCGCAAGGGGGAAGGCTGCATCTCCGCGCTGTCGTTGCTGCCCAGGTAGTGGTAGAAGACGTACGCGGCGGCGGTGCTGAGACCGGCGAACAGAAACGAACGTCTTGTGCCCTGCCGCGATATGGCGAGCACCTTCTCGTTTGCAGCGGCTGTGTCCGCTTCCGTTGCGGATCGATCCGGGAGAGCCTCTTGCGGCTTGACCGCCTCCGGTTCGGCCGATGTCGTCGGTTGCTCCGGGACAGGCGTGGACGTCAGGCTTCGGTCGGACGGTTCCACATCGAGAGCTCGTGCCGGTTGCTCGGCGGCCGGCTTAGCTGCCGTGCTGTTGTCTCGCTGCCGCGCTTCGGGCTCCGATGCGGATGGCTCCGCTTCGGCACGCGAGATTGCTTCCCCAGTGGTCGGCTGTTCCGATGACTGAGTTTCGGGATGCTTCGTCTCGTCTCCCCTCATCGCCAGGAACTCCTTTCCGCTTCGACGGAGGGTGCGTCGACTGGCTGCACCTCGAGCCCGCTGACCATCGAGCGGAAGTTGTTCCAACCCGCCAGGATGACCTGAGCCACGTGAACGGCGAAGAAGCCGAGGAACGCCCATGTGATCCAGAAGTGCAGCCAGCGCGCCATTTCGTAGCCTCCCATCAGGCTGGTCAGCCAGTGCGCGGAGGTCGGCTTATAGATGGCCAATCCGGTGATCAGCATTCCGGCACCCATCAGGATGACCGAGGTGTAGGCGATGCGCTGGGCGCCGTTGTACTTGGTTTGTTCCGGCAAGCCCTTGCGGAGATGGAGGTCGACCAGCGTGACCTGGATCGCGTCTCGGAGGCTGTTCCGGTGCGGCAATAAAAAGTGCCACTCGCCGGACAGCCACGTGTACAACACCCACACGACACCGTTCAGAGCGAAGATCCACATGAAGAAGAAGTGGTAGCCCAGCCCCTGGGTCACATGGTAGGGCACATGCAATTTGGCGTAGAACCAGTCCGGGAAAAAGCGGAACAGGGTGACCCCCCCCAGACCGAGACGGTACACCCGATGGGGATGCTGGTACGCGTTGTCGGAATCGTTCCAGTAGATGAGCAGACCGCTCCAAACCATGGTGAACAGGACCGGGAAGTTGATCCAATGCATCCACCGGATCGCGAGTGGATGCTTTCTCTCGACGCGAATGGTCGCTGACTCGTCGTTTGCTGAAGCTGCAAGAATCTTGACAGTCTGTTGCATAAAGGCGTCACCCAGGGCACTGACATTTGGAACGGCGGAGTTCGAGACCGGGAATCTAGCGTTGGTAGGAGTCGCCAAGACAAGAAAAGGTTACATGAGGGGGCGATCACGCTTCGGCTGCGGAAGAGGGCGGTGGTGTTTGCTCCCAATCCGGCCGGCAAAATTGCCCGGCTCGGGTCCTTGCTTTGAAGCAGGTTCACCTTCCGAGCCCGGTGAGGGAGACGTGGCGCATATGGATGTCCGTCGTAAGGAGATGGTGCTTAGACCGTAGCCCCACGCCGCCGCCGCAGCACCAGGTACACCGGCACGCCGCTGGCAATGATCAACAGCCCCGGCCAGGTTGTCGCCGTTCGATACCGGAACAGCACTCCCAGTACCAGCGCCGCTCCCACGATGTACAGCGCGGGCAGCCACGGATATCCCCAGCACCGGTATGGCCGCGCCGCATGCGGCCGCGTCCCCCGCAGCCGAAACAGGCCCAGCACCGTCAGGATATAGAAGAGCAGCGCTGCCGAGATCACGTAATCCAGCAGGTTGCTGTACAGGTTTCCGTATTTGCCCGTCGTCGCGTCGTATGTCCGCGGCAGCACCAGCAGCAGCGACCAAACGCACTGCAGCCACAGCGCCCACCCCGGCACACGCGCCTTGTTCAACAAGCCAGCCTGTCGAAAAAAGAGGCCATCCTGCGCCATGGCGTAACACGCCCGCCCACCGGCGAGTGTCAGCGCATTGCTTGTTCCAAACGTCGACACCATGATAAGCAAGGCCATGGCCGCCTTGCCGACGACCGGCAACACCGTCGCCACGACCAGGGTCGCCACCCGATCGCTTGGCGCCGTTTGGATGGCTGAAAACGGCAGAACCGCCAGGTAGCAGAGATTGCACAGGAAGTAGATCCCGATCACCATCGAGGTCCCGATCCCCAGTGCCAGCGGCAGGTTCCGCTTCGGGTTCCGCACCTCCCCGGCCACAAACGTAATGTCATGCCACGAGTCCGCAGAGAACAGCGACCCCGTCTGCGACACGCACAGCGCCACAAACATGCCACCCCCCGTCAAGGCGCTCACCGCCCCAATCGGGACCACATCCACCGGCCGCCACGCGTTCGCAAAGTTCGCCCGCAGCACCTCCGGGTGGAGGCAGAACACCACCAGCCCCAGCACCAGCAGGCCACCCATCCCCACGAGCTTCGCCAGCGTAAAGACGTTCTGCACCAGCTTGCCCCACTCCACTCCGCGCACATTCACCACCGTCGCCAGAAGAATGATCCCGAGCCCCACGGCCTGCGCCGTCGAGAGCGAGACGGCGTACCTCGCGCCAACCCGGATCGGCGCAATGAGGTATGCGTCTTCGCTGATCGCCGGAAACACCACTCCTGCGAATCGCGCGAATGCAATGGCCACGGCGGCGATGGTTCCCGTCTGGATGACCGTCAGCAGCGTCCACCCGTATAAGAATCCGAACAATGGCGAAAACGCCTCGCGCAGGTACACGTACATGCCCCCTGCCTCCGGCATCATGGCGGCCAGCTCGCCATAGCTCAGCGCGCCCGCGACCGTCAGCGCACCCGTGATCGCCCACGCCACCATCAACCAGCCGGCCGAGCCGACCTGGCGCGAAATCTCCGCGCTGACGATGAAGATGCCCGATCCCACCATGATCCCCGCGACGATCATGATTGAATCGAACAGGCCAAGCGCCTGGCGAAACTCGGCCGGATGCTCCGGTTCGGGCACGTTTCCAAGAGCGGCCTGCGGCGTCGTATGGATGGCCCTAACCTCAGTAATCTGGACTTTGTTCAGCCTACCCTACTCTCTCCGCCAACCCGCCGGAACATTCTGCACGTACCCGCTGTGTCGTCCGTCCACTCCCTGGTTCAGCGGGATCAGCAAGTCCATCCCTGAGCCATCCCGTTCCGGGCCTGAAATCTGCGGCCGACACAAGGAAAGCGGTGCGCGATGCGCGGAAGATCCACGACTTTACCGAAGCGCGGATGTCAGCGTCATCCAGATCTTTTCGGCGGACAAATGGCGCGGGAACGCTGAACTGCTGTTTCGTCTCTGGGAGGAGCTGTGGGCTAGTCCATTGCCGCGGTGTTGGAGAGGATGGAAAACGGGGTTTTCAGGGGGGAGAAGGTGGGCGGAAGAGCGAAGGCGGGTTGTGATGGAAGGCTGACTGGGGGGAGGGCTTCGAAGGCTGGGCGGGCGAGGAGGTAGCCTTGCATGAGGTGGATGCCGCAACTGCGGACGGCTTCGTATTCTTCGAAGGTCTCGATGCCTTCCGCGATGATTTCGGTCCCGAGAGAGCCGGCGAGAGTGGCGACGGATTTGACGATGGCGAGGGCGGTGGGACGGAGGTGCAGGTTGCGGGTGAGCTCCATGTCGAGCTTGAGGATGTCGGTGCTGACGCTGGCGAAGAGGTTGAGCGAGGAGTAGCCGGCGCCGAAGTCGTCAAGGGCGAGGCGGAAGCCGTGCTTGCGGTACTCGGTGACGATGTTGGAGAGATGGTTTTTGTCGCGGACCTGTTCGGCCTCGGTGATCTCGAAGATGAGGCGATCAAGGGGAAAGTCGAGCTGGCGAGCGGTGCTGAGGGTGAGCTGGATGCAGGCGGCGGGGCTGTAGACGGCGCCGGGCATGAAGTTGATGGAGAGGCGGGCGCCGGTGGCGGGGAGACCGAGGCGTGCGGCAAGCTCGATGGCGCGGACGCGGCAGTGCTGGTCGAAGCTGTAGAGAGTTTCGGGGGTGAGGCGAGCGAGGATCTCGCCGGCGGGCTGATTCTGGGGACCACGGACGAGGGCTTCGTAGGCGTAGACGCGGCCGGTGGTCGTGTTCACGATCGGCTGGAAGGCCATGGTGAAGGGAAAGGGGGCGTCGACGCCATCCTTGCAGGCGTTGCATCGTGGGTGCGCTTGCGTGCTGAGTGCTTGGCTCATAGTGGGTATGTCGGCAGATCGGGAAAAACCTTTAGGGAGTTTGCACAGAAAACGATTGCAGCTCTAGGGTAGGGCGCCCGGGAATCCTGTGGAATGGCGCGAAAGGGGCAGGGCCGCCGAGCCATTCTGGCGAGTGGATTGCCGGGCTCGTCGAGAGGTGGATGAGGGTGTGCACCGGGGTTAGCTGCTTGCGCGGGCCTGGCGGACCATGCTGACGAGGGCTTCGCGGGTGGCGGTGGGGGTGTGGACTTCGGAGGGAAAGTTGATGCGGGCAGATTTCGGACCGTCGGCGGTGAGAAGGCGGACGGTGAAGCCGAGACGGTCGACAGAGGTCATGGTGGCTTCGCTGGGGGCGAGCGGGGTGTGGGTGCGGGCGAGCAAGAGGAGGGCGTCGGCGTGGTCGGCGTTCATGTGAGTGAGGATGGCAGGAGCGGAGGGAGCGAGGGGGTCGGGCTGTGCGGCGGCGTAGTCGGTGGCGGCGGCCCAGCCCATGACGCCGAATCCGCCGACGTAGTAAAGGTCGATGGGATGGAGGCGGAAGAAGGCAAAGTCGGTGAAGTCGACCCAGTAGCGGCTGTTGGGATGGGCGGCGAGATAAAGCTCTCGGGCGGCGGGAAGGTCAGAGGCTTCGGCGGGGATGGGGCTGACTAGGCCGACGAGGGTGGCGCGGGCGGCGCCGAGGGGGTCGACCTCCGAGTGAGATTCTGAGACGAACAGGCTGGCGTGGGGATCGGCGCGGAGGTTCTGGGTGTGCATGGCCATGTTGGAGATGAGGAAGAGGGGGCGGCCGGCGGGGTCGAGGGCGAAGGGCATGAGGGAGCCGAAGGGGAAGCCGGGGTTTTTGCGGGAAAGGGTGGCGAGGGTTCCGGTGGCGGTGCGGGCGAAGAGGGTGCGGGCGCGCTCGGCGTGGGTGGGTTCGGCCGGCAGGGGGAGGGTTGGCGCGGTGTTGGCGTGCTGGCGGGGCGAGGTGTTGGCGTCGGAGGACATGGATCTCGTTTGGATGCGGGTGCGGGTTTGCGGGGCGGGGCGACGGGGGCGTGGAACGGCTTTTGGTGGGGTGGTGGAAACTGCCGAGGCTGTGCGTGTGGTGGCGGAGCGGGGACGCGGAGTGGCTAGACTTGGGCCATGGATGAACGTGAATTGACCGGGCGGGATCCGCTGGAGATTTTTCGGGAGTGGATGGACGAGGCCGAGCAGAGTGAGCCGAATGACCCGAATGCGGTGGCCCTGGCGACGTCAACGTCGGCGGGGGCGCCGAGTGTACGGATGGTGCTGATGAAGCTGGCCGACAAACGCGGGTTTTGCTTTTACACGAATGCGGAGAGCGAGAAAGGCGAGCAGATCGAGGGCAATCCGAAGGCGGCGATGTGCTTTCACTGGAAGTCGCTGCGGAAGCAGGTGCGGGTGGAGGGCTCGGTGGTGGCGCTGAGCGGCGCGGAGACGGATGAATACTTTCACAGCCGGTCCCGGCGGAGCCAGATGGGGTCGGCGGTGAGTCGGCAGAGCCGGCCGCTGGGGAGCCGGGAGGAGATGGAGGAGGCGGTGCGACGGTTTGCGGAGGAGCATCCGGGCGAGGTGCCGCGGCCGGCGTATTGGAAGGGGTATTGCTTGCAGCCGGAACGGGTGGAGTTCTGGAAGGACGGGAAGGACCGGCTGCATGACCGGTTTGTGTTTGTTCGGGACGGGGAGGGGTGGGGGATGGAGAGGCTTTGGCCGTGAGGTTTGCGGGGGTGAGAAGCGAGTCCCCTTCGGGATGCCCATCAGAAGGTAACAACATTAGAAGGGCGGGACGGCGAGTCGGTGCGTTGTGAGCTCTAGTGGAGTTGGAAGTCGGGGCTGCCCAGGAGGAGGGCGGTGAGAAGGTTGAGGGTGTCTGTGGGGGTGGTGGTGGGGATGGTGAGGTCGGCCGATTTCTGGCGGATGAGATCGTCGGTGCGGGGGTTGAGAGGGGCGCCGATGAGGGTGGGTTCGAGGAGGTGGAGGGCCGCCGTGAGATTGGGGGTGGGGTCTGCGGGTGTGCTGGGGATGGTGGCGGAGGCGCGGCGGGCGAGGGGAATGGGCGCGGGCGCGGGCGGGGTGGGGAGTTCGGTCATGAGGGCGAGGGCGAGCAGGCGGGGGCTGTCGAACTTCTGCGTGCTGTAGTGGTTGCCGGTGAGGGCATAGGCGAAGTTGAGGCGGTCGACGAGGGCGGCGGAGTTCATCCAGTGGTCGGCGGTGAGGATGTAGCCGGTGGGCGGCTGCTGCCCGAAGAGCGGCATGCCCATGTCGCGGAGGGTGTTCGCGAGGGCGGAGGGGTTGGCGGGGTCGGTGGCGGTGGCGCGGAAGGTGGAGGCGACGAACTCGAGCGGGGTTTTGATCTTGTTGCGGGTGTAGCGGCGGGCGTTGAACTCGGGGGAGTGGGCGAGGGTGCGGAGGAGGGCGCGGATGTCGCCGTCGGTGCTGAGATAGGTGGAGGTGAGGCGGTCGACGAGGGCGGGTGGTGGGGTGTCGGCGACGAAACGCTGGGCGAGGAGAAAGGCGATGAAGTGCGCGGTCTTGGGGCTTTGGGCGAGGAGAGTGAGGGCTTCGGTGCCCTCGGCCATGCCGTCGGCGGGGTTCGAGAGGGTGTGGCCCAGCCACTGTTTGGGGCCGGGTTCGTGGCGGCGGGGGTCGAAGAGGAAGGGGCCGCCTTGCTGGGGCTTGTCGACGGTCCAGCCGGTGAGGATGGCGGAGAGGGCGGTGACGTCCGCCTGGGTGTAGCCGCCCGAGACGGAAAGGGTGTGGAGCTCCATGACTTCGCGGCCGTAGTTTTCGTTGAGGCCCTTGGCGGAGCGCTGGGGGTGGGGCTTTTTCGGGTTGGGGTCTGCGGCGAGGGAGTCGGGGCCGACGGAGAGGAAGTTATCGAGATAGACCATCATGGCGGGGCTGGTGGCGGTGGCGAGGAGGAGGTCCGAGAAATGGCCGAGGGCGTGGGCGCGGATGCTGTCGCGCTCGTAGGAGGTGGTGTACCACTGGTCTGAGTCTTTGCGGGCGTCGACGTTGAAGTGGTTGAACCAGAAGTCGGTCATGACTTCGAGCAACTGACGCTCGGAGAGGATGTCGCGGAGGATTTTGGCTTGCTGGAGCTCGGCGATGATCTGGCCGGAGGCGTTGACGTTGGAGGCCAGGGTGAGGAAGAGCTCGCGGTCTCGCGGGGAGAGATCGGCGAGGAAGAGAGGGCGCTGTTCGGGAGGGACGTGCCGGGCGAAGGCGATGCGGTCGTCGACGGGCAAGCGGAGGAGGGCGGGCATGCGGTCGCGGGCGGGGAGGGCGAGGAGCTGGCCGGCGAGTTCGCGGGCGCGGGCTTGGGCGGATTTCTTCTCGGGGTCGGTTTCGGATTCGGGGTCGGGTTTGTTGAGCTTCTTGTCGACGGAGCGGAGGTACTTAATGACCTGAACCTGGTAGACGGCGGCGAGTTCGGGATCGGCGGGGTAGGGGCGGGTGCCCTCAGCGGTCTGCTTGATGATCTGGCGGTCGGGGAAGATGGTGAGGGCGTCGGCGGGCGAGAGGGTGAGGGTGGGGTAATCGGCGAGGCGTTTGGTGAGGACGGGGTCGGGGATGTGGTCGGGGTCGAGCTGCCCGTCGAGCCAGGCGCCGGGGCCGAGGGCGAGGAGGTGTTCGAGGTCGCCGGGACGCGGGCCGAAGGTGAAGCGGTTGAGGAGTTGAAGGGCCTGCTCGCGGGGGGTGAGGGGGGCTTCGGTTGGGGTCTGGGAAGTGGGATGGGAGAGGTGCGCTTTCTGGGCGAGGGCTACGGATCTGGAGAGCAAACAGAGGAGGAGGAGGAGGGCGTGCGAGGGGCGCAGACTCGGCATGGGAGGCCTCTGGGGTGTAGACCGCTTTGGAGGTCAGGAGTTGCGCTGACAGGACGGGTTTAGGCGGGATTTGTTTTTGGGGCTGAGCGGATCGGGGTGCGGAGGCGTTTCCAGGCGGTATAGGCGAGACGGGCGAGAAGGAGAAAAAAGAGGACGGCGGAGTCCTTCCAGGGGGCCCGGTTGCCGGCTTTGACGAGCCACCAGAAGTGGACGACGGCGGCGAACGCGGCGACGTAGATGAGGCGGTGAAGGCGTTGCCAGCGTTTGCCGCCCATGGCGCGGAGGACGAACTGCGGGGAGGTGGCGGCAAGCAGGAAGAGGACGAACCAGGCGAAGAGGCCGACCTGGATGAAGCGGCGTTTTTGGAGGTCGTCCCAGATGGTGGGCCAGACGAGCTTGAACTGGGTGAGGATCTCGGTGGGGTGGCCGTGGCGGGCGGCGGTGAGGGCCGTGGGAAGGTCGTAGCCGGAGAAGAGGAAGAGGTAGGTGAGCAGATGGAGCGTGGCGTAGAAGAACGCGTAGAGGCCGACCACCCGGCGGAAGCGGACGAGGGGGGCGAGGGTGGGCGAGAGGCGGCGGATGGGGGTAATGGCGAGGTCGCCGAGGAGGATCCAGAGGGCCCAGTTGCCGGTGAAGTGGGTGATGTAGTTGACGGGGTCGGGGTCCAGGGCGAGGGCGCCCGAGCGGTAGGTGTGGAGGAGCCAGGCAAAAGGGGCGAGGAGGGCGAGGTGGAGGAGGGTTTTGAGGGTGAGGAGGAGGGGCTTGGGCATGGATGTCGTTCGCTGGGGTTAGTGCAGGAGCTGCTTTGTCCAGGCCAAGTGAAGGTCGGCTGCGACCTTGAGTAGGCGCTTATCTCTGGTCCAGAGAGATGCTCGCGGGGTGATCCGCACTGAGGCCAGCAGATGCGCGTCCATGTAGCCGATCCCTACTCCGTGGAGGGATCGGCGGGTGACAAACTCAAGAACCTCCTGGTGATCCGCAACAACCGCCTTCGGAAGTTGTTGCAGTCTATTCAGGATCGGGTCTCTCGGCTTGAGATTACCCATCGCCAGTTCACCGATCACAAATGGATGAGACAGGATTCTTTCCTGACTGAGCAGTTGCGACAGATCGGGATCGCTGCTCCGTAGATGGTCGATCCATATTGACGTATCGACCAGGATCACGCTTTTGGACGACGCCTTGGAATGTACTTAAGATCCGGTTGGCTCCCGCCAAGCAGAGCGAGCCGTCGTGCGGCTTCACGCTGTACGAGTGCTGTCAGGGCTTCGCGAACGAGGGCGGATTTTTCCTGGATGTTTGTGTACGCGCTTGCCTTCTCGAGCAATTGGTCATCGATCGTAATGGTGGTTCGCATCAGTATCTCCCGAGCATCTATCCTAGCATCAAAGATGCCACAGTTGATGCTAGTCCAAAACTACAATCCATCTCCGCGCTGCGCTACAATCCATCTCCGCGCTGCGCTACAAGCGGGCCAGGCCTAGTAGAACTTTTTGAGGTCCATGCCGGTGTAGAGGCTGCTGACCTGGTCGGCGTAGCCGTTGAACATCTCCGTGGGGACGGAGTGGGGGAAGGCGGCACTGTCGATGCGGCGCTCGTGGGCTTGGGACCAGCGGGGGTGGTCGACGTTGGGATTTACGTTGGAGTAGAAGCCGTATTCGTTGGCGCCGATGTCGTTCCAGGTGGTGTGGGGCTGCTTATCGGTGAAGTGGAGTTTTACGACGGATTTGGCGCTCTTGAAGCCGTACTTCCAAGGGACGATGATCCGGACGGGGGCGCCGTTCTGGTTGGGAAGGACGTTGCCGTAGGAGCCGAAGGTGAGGAGGGTAAGGGGGTTCATGGCCTCGTCCATGCGGAGGCCTTCGGAGTAGGGCCAGTCGTAGCCGCCGGGGAGGTCGGGCATCTGCCCCTTGTTGAGGTTCGAGATGAACTGGACGTATTTAGCGGAGGGGAGGGGCTGGGCGAAGTTGATCAGCTCGGAGAGGGAGTAGCCGTCCCAGGGGATGACCATGGACCAGGCTTCGACGCAGCGGAAGCGGTAGACGCGGCTCTCAAGCGGGCGGAAGTGGAGCAGGTCGTCGATGCCAACGGTCTTGGGAGCCTTGACGAGGCCGTCGATCTGAACGGTCCAGGGACGGGTTTTGAGGGTGTGGGCGTTTTCGGCGGGGTCAGATTTGCTGGTACCGAACTCGTAGAAGTTGTTGTAGGTGGAGGACTTGCTCAAGGGCGTTTGAGGATCAGAGACGGTGTACTTGGAAGGGACGGTGGGCAGGGTGGCATCGGCGGCGTGGACTTCGCGCGGGTGGAGGAGGCCGGGGATGACGTTGCGGGCAGCCATGGCGCCGAAGGCGGCGGTGGTGGCGGTGTAGGCGGCTCCGGTGAGGAAGCGGCGGCGGGTGGCGGCGTGGTTGCGGAAGGCAGATTCTGGGGTGATCTCGGAGGAGCGGGGCTCGGGGCCTAGATTTCTGGTGTTGCGGACGAGCATGTGTGCGGTTCCCTTCCCGCTTTGACGGGCGGATGTGCGGGATGCACGGCGAGCCCGGAGCGGTATGTCTCTACTGAGATGACGTAGCGGAGGTCGGATTGGATACAGCTCCGTTTCGGGAGCGCAGGAAAAAGAGGGCGAGGCCGACGAGGATGATGCCGGAGGCGAAGAGGAGCTGGCGGGAGAAGTTGGGGCGGGCGAGAAGGATGAAGGTGAATCCGGCGAGGGCGAAGAGGGGTGGAAGGGGGTAGAGCCAGAGGCAGAAGGGGCGGGGAAGGCTGGGCTGCGTTCGGCGAAGGACCATCACGCCGATGTGTTGGGTGAGGAACTGAAGGAGGATGCGGATGACGACGAGGGCGGCGATGACCTCAGCGAGCGAGAAGAAGCAGAAGATGGCGGAGGCGATGCCGAGAGCGAGGAGGGAGACGTAGGGGAACCGGCCCGTGGGATGGAGGCGGGCGAAGATACGGAAGAACTCACCTCGGCTGGCGGCGGCGTAGGGGATGCGGGAGTAGCCGAGAAGGAGGGCAAAGGCTCCGGCGAAGGCGGTGACGATGATGAGGACGGCGGCGGCGACGCCGAGGTTGTGGGCGATGTGGGGGCCGAGGACGGGGGTCCAGGCCTCGGCGATAAAAAGGGAGATGATGGCGCGGCTGCTGTGGGCGGCCTGGGCTGGGTCGGATGGGGGGAGGAGGTCTTGCCAGCGGAGGACGGAGAGGACCGAGACGGTCATGCCGAGGTAAAGGACGGCGACGAGGCCGATGGAGAGGAGGACGGCTCGGGGGATGGTGCGGCCGGGGTCTTTGATTTCCCCGCCGAGGAGGGCGACGTTGTAGTAGCCCCAGTAGTCGTAGGTGGCGAGGAGCATGGCGGAGGCGAGACCGGCGAAAAAGGCGGGCGTGAGGTGGAAGGCACCGGTGGGGAAGGAGACGGCTTGGGAGATGTGGCCACGGAGCAGGCCGGTGAGGAGGATGGCGGCAAAGGCAGTGAGGACGACGGCGAGCATGAGGAGCGAGAGGCGGCCGACGTCGGTGAGATTGCGGAAAAGGAGGAGCATGGCGAGGAGGACGACGGCAACGGCGACGGCGGTGGTGGGGCCGAGTTGGACGGCTCCGGAGAGGGGGCCGAGGTGGAAGGGATGGAGGGCGGTGTGGTGCACGAGCGCGGGGAACAGAAAAGTGGCGTACTGGGACAGGCCGATGGCGGCGCTGGCGATGGAGAGGGGGCAGGAGAAAAAGACCTGGAAGAGGAAGAGAAAGGACAGGGCTTGGCCGGTGCGGCCGGGAAAGATCTGGCGGAGGTAGGCGTAGGTTCCGCCGGCGACGGGGAGCGCGGCGCCGAGTTCGGACCAGACGAGGCCGTCGGCGAGGGCGATAAGGGCGCCGAGGAGCCAGCCGAGCATGGCTTGCGGGCCGCCCATGGTGGCAATGAGGAGAGGGAGGGTGATGAAGGGGCCGGCGCCGACCATGTCGAGGAGGTTGAACGAGATGGCTCCGCGGAGCGAGACGGTGCGCTCGAGTTGGGTAGGGTGTGGGATGAGTTTGAGTGTATGGGGTGGGTGGAGCATTTGCGGTTCGGGATTGTGAGAGATTAGCGGAATGCGGACTCAAGGGTTGGTGGCGGCTGGGCTGGTGGTTCTGGGTGGGTTGTTTGGGGTGCGGGCGCAGGGCCAGGCGGGTGGGGCAGCGAGCGAGAATGCGTGGCTGGAGCGGAGCACCGCTGAGGATCCGGCGAACCTGAAGGGGGAGCGGGTGCGGGCGGTGGAGGAGCCGGATGGGCTGGCGGAGCGCGGACGGGCGGCGGAGCTGGAGCAGAGCCTGCGGCGGCTACGGACGCGGGCGAGTCTGATGATGATTGTGGCGCACCCGGATGATGAGGATGGGGGGATGCTGACGTACTGCTCGCGCGGGCTGGGGGCTCGGGTGGGGATGCTGACGCTGACGCGGGGCGAGGGTGGGCAGAACGTGATGACGGGGGATTTCAACGACGCGCTGGGGCTGGTGCGGACGAGGGAGCTGCTGGCGGCGGATCGGGTGATGGGGGTCGATCAGATGTTTGGGACGGAGGTGGATTTCGGATTTTCGAAGACCAAGGAGGAGGCGTTTGCGCAGTGGGGGTACCAGCGGGTGCTGTATGACGCGGTACGGGCGGTGCGGCTGTATCGTCCGCTGGTGATTACGGCGGTGTTTGTGGGGGCGCCGAGCGATGGGCATGGGCAGCACCAGGTGAGTGGGGAGATCGCGCAGGAGGTGTTTAAGGCGGCGGCGGATCCGAAGGTGTTTCCGGAGATGGGGCTGCCGGTGTGGGCGCCGAAGGCGGTGTTTGCGCGGGTGCCGTTTGCGCAGATCGATGGCAAAGGAATGTTTGACTATGCGACGGGCAAGTATGTGCCGGTGCGGTTTGAGAACTATGTGACGGGGAAGGTGTCGACGGTGGCTCCGAAGGCGGATGTGATGGTGCCGGAGGGGGACACGGACGCGATGCTGGGTGGGCTGAGCTATGTGCAGTGGGCACGGCGGGGGCTGGCGCTGCAGCGGACGCAGATCGGCGGGGGAATGCGGACGGCTCCGGCGGGACGGGTGGATGTGGGGTACACGCGGTATGGAGGCAGGACTGGAGATGCGAGGCGAGCGGAGAACGGGTTCTTTGATGGGGTGGATGTTTCGCTCGCGGGGATGGCGGAGTTGGCGCCGTCCGAGGCGGGGTATTTGCAAGGGGCGATGACGGGGGTGGATGGAGCTGTGGGGCTGGCTGAGGCGGCTGCGAAGAGTGGTGGGCCGGAGGCGGCGGCTCCGGGGTTGCGGGATGGGTTGGTGGCGGTGCGCGGGGTGATCGCGCATGTGGAGGCGGCACGGATGCCGGAGGTGGAGCGGTATGACGTGCTGCATGAGCTGCGGGTGAAGGAGGCGCAGTTTGAGGAGGCGTTGGGGTTTGCGCTGGGGGTGACGATACGGGCGGAGGTGTTGACGGATGGAGCTGCTGAGGGTACTCTCGCGCCGCTTGGTCAGCGTAGATCAGAGGTGCCACCCCAAGCAGCGGTGCGTATGCAGGAGCTGAACGTAGAAGTCGAGATGAGTAACGAGAGCGAAGTGCTACTCCGGGTAGAGGACGTTACGGGGCGGTATGCACGCGGGTTCGGCGTTGCGCACGGAGACATGTCCTTTACTGGTAAGGACTCATTGATTCCCAAGGGTGTACACGACGAGCTCATCTTTGCCACTGCAGCGAAAGATGCCCCTTTGACTCGGCCTTACTTCACCCGCAAAGGTTTAGAGCAACCGTTTTATGAAGTGCAGGAGACGGCTCTACGAAATGCACCGGTGTCACCGCCCGCGTTGACGGCTTGGGAAACTGTTCGTTACGGAGACGTTCCCATTCGGTTTGGCGCGGTGGTTGTGATACCACCGCGGGCTGCCGGCGAGATTGCTCAGCCGTTACAGGTCGTACCGCCTGTCAGTGTGGCCGCCGAGCCACGAGTCGCTGTTGTTCGACCGACGGGCGAAAGAGTTCCGGTGCATGTAGTCATTCGATCCGATCAGCGTGGGGCAGCATCTGGATCGGTAAGGCTCAAGGTACCTGATGACATGCCGGCAGAGCCGAATGAGGACAGGTATGTGGTGCCGAGCGGGACAAGCCAGTCGATCGCATTTTCTGTCCAGCTTACGAAGCAAGGAGGAGCGACGCGCGACGCCATAGCTTTGGCGGACTTTGACGGGAAGGAGTATCGCGAGGGGTACACGCGGGTGGGGTATCCGGGGATTGTGCGGGACAACCTGTACGAGCCGGCGACGGTGCGGGTGCAGCCGGTGGATGTGCGGGTGGCGCCAGGGTTGCGGGTGGCGTATCTGCCGGGGACGGGGGATGCGACGGTGGCGGCGCTTGAGAACCTGGGGGTGCGGGCGACGACGGTTTCGGTGGCGGAGATTGAGGCGGGGGCTCTGGCGAAGTATGACGTGCTGGTCATGGGGGTTCGGGCGTATGCGGCGCAGCGGGCGCTGGCGGCAGCCACGCCGAAGCTGCTGGAGTGGGTGAAGGCGGGTGGGGTGGAGGTGCTCGAGTACAACACGGCGGAGTTTGGGGCGAGCGATGCGCCGTATCCGCTGGAGCTGGGCGGAGCGGCGGAGAAGGTGGTGGATGAGACGGACCGGGTGTCGCTGCTGACGCCGGCCGCGCAGGTGCTCGCCTGGCCGAACCGGATTTCCGAGCGGGATTTTGATGGGTGGATCGAGGAGCGCGGACATGGGTTTATGACGAGCTGGGATCAGCGCTACCAGGCGCCGACGGAGGTCCGTGATCCGGGGCAGGATGCGCAGCGGGGCGGGCTGCTGGTGGCTCCGTATGGGAAGGGTGTGTATGTGTACTGCGCGTATGCACTCTATCGGCAGTGGCCGGAGGGGGTGCCGGGGAGCTATCGGCTGCTGGCGAACATGGTGAGCCTGGGGCGGCGACCGTAAATCTGCGTGGTGGACGGTGGTTCAGGGCAATCATTCCGCGACGAGGCTGCGGCTTGTTGACAGGACTTTGTTCCCGGGGCTCGCCCGGGTGCGAAACGGCATCTTTCTAAAAGACGTGCGCGGCACGCGAGGAGAGGTGATGGCGGATCTTGGGCAGGGGCGGACGGCATTTGGGCAGGCGAAAGAGGTTGTGTCCGGGGCACGTGAGGCAGTTTTGATGGACGCGGCGAATCTGCTGATGGACGCCAGGCGGACGCAGAGGCCGATGGGGGAGCTGCCGGCGGAACTGCGACCGGCGTCGCTGGCCGAGGCGTACGTGGTGCAGGACACGATGGCTGCGGCATTTGGGGAGATCGGCGGATGGAAGGTGGGAGCGCCGACGGCGCAGGCGGAGCCAATGTTTGCGCCGATGCCGAAGGCGAAGGTGGCGCCCAGCGGGGTGCTCCTGCGGGGAATGCGATACCGCGGGTTGGAGGCGGAGGTGGCGTTTCTTCTGGGCAAGGATCTGCCGGCGAGGTCGCAGGCATATACGCGGGATGAGGTGCTGGGGGCGGTGCGGAGCTGTCATCCGGCGATTGAGGTGCTGGAGAGCGGGTTGATGGATCCGGCGACGGCGGATCGGATGAGCATGATCGGCGATCTGCAGATGCATGGCGGGTTTGTGTATGGGGCGGCGGTGGCGGACTGGCGATCGATCGACTTTAGGAACGAGAAGGTGACGCTGGCTGTCGATGGGAGCGTGCGGGTGGAGAAGACGGGTTCGAATACGTCGGGAGATCTCCTGCGGCTGTTGCCGTATCTGGCGAATGAGGGCGCGGTGCGGACGGGAGGTCTGCGGTCTGGGCAGTGGATCACGACGGGAAGTTGGACGGGCAACATTCAGGCCATGGCGCGGTCGAGTGTGGATGTGGACTTCGGCACTCTGGGTCGTGTGAGCGTGCGGTTTGAGCCGGAGATCGATATGGAGCAGGGATTTCCGGGCGAGACGGTTCGGAGTTTGGGGTAGAGGGGGTCAGGCGGGGCAGACTGAGATTCGGTGTTCGCGGCTGGGTTGCCGGACGGAAAGGGACGTGTGATGGCGGAGTTTGGCGAGGGCGTGGAGGTGCGGGCGGCGATCCCGCCGAGGTTTGCGGAAATTTTGTCGCCGGAGGCGATGCGGTTCGCGGTGGGGCTGGAGCGGCGGTTTGGGGCGCGGCGGAGGGAGTTGCTGGCCGCGAGGGAGTCTCGGCAGGCGCGGCTGGATGCCGGGGAGCGGCCGGATTTTCTGCCGGGGACGCGGGAAATTCGGGACAGCGCGTGGACGGTGGCGGCGCTGCCGCAGGATTTGATGGATCGGCGGGTGGAGATTACGGGGCCGGTTGAGCGGAAGATGGTCATCAATGCGCTGAACTCGGGGGCACGGGTGTTTATGGCGGATTTTGAGGACTCGACGACGCCGACCTGGGCGAATTTGATCGAGGGGCAGATTAATTTGAGGGATGCGGTGCGGCAGACGATTGCGTTTGAAGACGCGGCGACCGGGAAGAGTTACAAATTGACGGAGAAGCCGGCGGTGCTGTTTGTGCGGGTGCGGGGGTGGCACCTGGACGAGGGGCACGTGCATGTGGACGGGCACCTGATGAGTGGGGGGATCTTTGACTTTGCGCTGTTTCTGTTTCACAACGCGAAGGAGCTAGTGGCACGCGGGTCGGGGCCGTACTTTTATCTGCCCAAAATGGAGAGTTACCTGGAGGCTCGGCTGTGGAATGAGATTTTTGTGGCGGCAGAGGAGGAGTTGGGGCTCCCTGCAGGGACGATTAAGGCGACGGTGCTGATCGAGACAATTCTGGCTGCGTTTGAGATGGATGAGATCTTGTGGGAGTTGCGGGATCACTCGGCTGGGCTGAACTGTGGGCGGTGGGATTACATTTTTTCGACCATCAAAAAGCTGGCGGGGGATCGGCACTTTGTGTTGCCGGATCGGGCGCAGGTGACGATGACGACGCACTTCCTGCGGAGCTATTCGAAGCTGGCGATCAAGACGTGCCACCGGCGTGGGGTGCATGCGATGGGTGGGATGAGTGCGCTGATTCCGATCAAGAACGACGCGGAGGCGAACGAGCGAGCGATGGCGGGGGTGCGGGCCGACAAGGAGCGGGAGGCGGCGGACGGGCATGATGGGACGTGGGTGGCACATCCGGGGCTGGTGCCGGTGGCGATGGAGGTATTTGATCGGCTGATGCCGGCGGCGAACCAGATTGGGAAGCAGCTGCCGGACTTTGAGGCGACGGCCGAGGATCTGTTGCGGGTACCGGAGGGGACGATTACGGAGGCTGGGCTGAAGCAGAATGTAGCGGTGGGGATGGGGTATCTCGAGGCCTGGTTGCGGGGGATTGGGTGTGTGCCGCTGTTCCACCTGATGGAAGATGCGGCGACGGCGGAGATCAGTCGGGCGCAGCTGTGGCAATGGGTGCATCATGGGGCGGTGCTGGACGACGGGCGCGCAGTGACGTCCGAGATGTGCGAGGCGGCGATTGCGACGGAGCTGGCACGGGTGCGCGGCGCTGTATCGGACGAGCGGATAAAAGCGTATGAGCATCCGGCGTTTCTGATGGGGGAGCTGGTACGGACGCCGAAGTTCAAGGATTTCCTGACACTGCCGGCGTACCAGCGGGTGCTGGCGGCAGAGGGTGCAGCGGATGCGGAAGCGACTGTTAATTAGAGCGTTACTGATGATTGCGGCTCAGGCAAACTTTTTCGGGTGGAAAGCATCTCGGGTTCGATCAAGGCTCATCTGAAAGGTTTCGCACGCGGCGCTGTGAGGCTGCGGCGGCGAGGTGTGACTGTGGCGCGTCCCTATTGGTCTGGACAGATTCAGATATCGCTGGTGAGCTTTGGCGTGAAATTGTTTGTGGCAACTGAGGCGAAGAACGAGATTCGTTTTCACCAGATCAGCCGGAAAACGGGGGAACGGGTGAAGTACCAGAAGGTGCAGGCCTCGGCTGCCGAAACGCAGCAGCAGACGGGCGAAGACGTGCCGGCTTCGGCGCTGGTGGAGAAGGACGAGATCGTGAAAGGGTACGAGTTTCGCAAGGGCGAGTACGTGCTGATCGAGCCGGAGGAGATCGCGAACCTGCGCGTGCCTTCCAAGCACACGGTGTCGATCGAGCAGTTTGTGAAGGTGGCGGAGCTGCCGCCGGAGTATCTGGAGAAGCCGTATTTTGTGACACCGGAAAACGACTCGCAGATGGAGGCGTTTGCGACGGTGCGGGAGGCGCTGCGTAAGGAAGGAAGGGCGGCGCTGGGCAAGATTGCGTTTGGCGGGCGGGAGCATGTACTGGCGTTGACGGCCGATGAGGATCCGAAGATGGGCGGGATGATGGCCTACACGATGCGTTACCAGCAGGAGCTGCGCGACCCGAAGGAGTACTTCAACGACATCAAGCAGGTGGAGGTGAACGACGACTCGCTGGCCCTGGCGATGGAACTGATTAAGAGGAAGTCTTCGCCGTTTGACCCGTCGAAATTTGTGGATGGGTATGAGGTGGCCCTGAAGGAGCTGGTGGAGGCCAAGGTGAACCATGCGCCGATCCCGAAGGATGAGCCGGCGGCTCCGGTGCGGGGCAAGGTGGTGAACCTGATGGATGCTCTGCGGAAGAGTGTGGGGAGTATCGGGGCGGACGAGGCTCCGGCGGCGGCGGCTCGGGCGGAGAAAAAGGCTGGGAAGGGAGCAGCGGCGGTGAAGGCGCCAGCCGCGAAAGGGATTGCGCTGGTGAAGGGTGGCGAGGCGGAGACGGCGAAACCCGCGAGGAAGAAAAGGTCGGCGTAGGCGGCGAGCAGGTGATTCGCCAGAGTCAAATCGCCGTTGGACTGCTGGTTTCGAGTTGGGCGTTTGGCTGGTCACAGGCTGACAAAGATTCCCCCGACTCGTGGTGTGCGTCTAAACGGTACTATGCTGAACTCGGGAAACGATGCCCGCAGAAACGTCTCGATCTGCTCCCATTTGGCGAACTGCCCGACGTCATCGATGCGTTCAGCAAGCGACTGTCCCCGGTTGATCGGAAGCGAATTCAAGAGGCTTCGGCGCAACGTTGCGGCTCCGATTCGATTGGAGCGAGCTGCGGAAACGAGGGTTTTTTGCGAGTGATGGTCAAGCAGAACAGGCTGGGCGAGTTTGCGAAGTTTGTTTGTGCCCGTCCCGAGCACTGCTCGGCCCAATCGGAGTGTAAGCAGGACTGATGGTTACGAGAAGGCGGGCAACAACGGTAAGAGAAGCGAGTCGAAACACACCGGACGGCGCCGAACCCACAAGCGCGGATGTGGTGGATCAGCAGCTGGCGAAGTACCGGTCGATGCGGGATTTTCACATCACGGCGGAGCCGGCGGGTGCGGTGAAGGACGGCACGCGCAAAGGGCTTCCCTTCTGCATCCAGAAGCATGCGGCCAGCCATCTGCACTATGACTTTCGGCTGGGGTGGAATGGCGTGCTGAAGAGCTGGGCGTGCGCGAAGGGGCCCAGCTACGTGGTCGCGGACAGGCGGCTGGCCGTGGAGGTGGAGGATCACCCGATCGAATACGGGGGTTTTGAGGGGATTATTCCGAAGGGGCAGTACGGCGGCGGGACGGTGATGCTGTGGGACCAGGGGACGTGGGAGCCGCAGCCGGGGCACACGGATGTGGATGCGGGGCTGCGTGCTGGGCAGCTGAAATTCATCATGCATGGCGAGAAGATCAAGGGAAAGTGGGCGCTGATCCGAATGGGCGGGCGGGCGGCGACGGAACGGAAGCCGAACTGGCTGTTGATCAAGGAGCATGACGAGTTTGAGCGGCCGGTGGGGGCGCCGAGCGTGACGGAGGCGGAGGATCGGAGCGTCGCGACGAGAAGGACGATGGAGGAGATTGCGCGGCAGGAGGACCACGTCTGGAACTCGAAGGAGACGGCCGGGACGGGGCAGGCGTGGTACCGGCAGAACTCGTCTGCGAGTGAGGGCGCGGGACAGGCGGCCGATGGAGCGACGGCGGCCGATGGGACCACAGCCAACGGAATTGGCAGGCCGGCTCGGGCCGGAGTCGCTGGCACGAAGACGTTGGATCAGATGATCGACGATCTGCCGGAGGAGCCGCAGCCGAGCTTTGTGAAGCCGCAGCTGGCGACAGAGGCCATGGCGGCTCCCGAGGGGGCTGGGTGGCTGTACGAGCTTAAGCTCGACGGATATCGCATGCAGGCGCGCAAAAACGGAGCGAGTGTGGAGATGTTGACGCGCAGTGGGCTGGACTGGACGTATCGTGTGCCGGCTGTGGCGGAGGCGGTGGCGCGGCTGCCAGTTCGGGCGGCGACGCTGGATGGAGAGGTGGTGGTGTTGCGCGAGGATGGCACGACGAACTTCGCCGACCTGCAGGCTTCGTTTCAGGAAGGAGCGCACAATCCGCTGACGTTTTTCTGCTTCGATCTTCTGCATGTGGAGGGGCGGAATCCGCGTGGGATGGAGCTGCGAGAGCGGAAGAAGATGTTGGCTGAGGTGGTGGCCGGCAGCGATGGCGACCAGGTGCGGATGAGCGAGGACATCGAGGGCCGGGGTGAGGAGATCTTCAAGCGGGCGTGCGAATTGCATGCCGAGGGTGTGATTGCGAAGCGCGCGGCGGCGGCGTATGTGGCCGGACGAACGAACGATTGGCAAAAGCTGAAGTGCCTGTTGGAGCAGGAATTTGTTGTGGGCGGGTATACGGTTTCTTCTGACGGACAAGACCGGGTTGGGTCGCTGCTGCTGGGATACTACCGGGACGGAAAGCTGGTGTATGCGGGACGGACGGGGACGGGATTTACGCAGAAGATGCGGCGGTTGCTGATGGAGCGGCTGGGGCCCATGCGTCTGGCGAGGATGGCGTACGCGGCAGTTCCGGCCGAGGGGCGCAAAGACGCGGTGTGGGTGCGGCCGGATCTGGTGGCGCAGGTGCGATTTGCAACGTGGACGGCAGACGATGTCGTGCGCCAGGCGGCGTTTCTGGGGTTGCGGGAGGACAAGGCGGCAAAGGAGGTTCGGCGGGAGGAGGCGACGGTGGCTCCGAAGCCGAAGGCGGAGCGGGGGCCGGTTGCTGTGGAGGCGGTCTCGGCCGGGAAAGCTGTGGCGCCGGAGAAGTTTCATGTGCGTGGGCGGGCGCCGAAGAGTGCGAAAGAGGAAGAGGCCGCGGCAAAGGTGGTGGATGCGCGGATTCGGTCGGTGGCGGGAGCTCCGGCTGTGGGAAAGGGGGCCGCGGCGGCGAAGGTGGCGGAGATGGAGCATGCGCCGGTTCGGCTGACCCATCCGGCAAAGGTTCTGGATGTGGAGAGCGGCGTAACGAAGCAGATGCTGGCCGATTTTTACTGGGCGGTGGCGGAGCGAATGTTGCCGCACATTCGGAATCGGCCGCTGAGCCTGGTTCGGTGCCCGGACGGGTCGACGAAGCCGTGCTTTTACCAGAAGCATGTCAACCACATGCTTCCCAAAGGGATTACGGGCGTGCCGGTGCCGGACAAGAAGACGGGGGTGCCGGAGGAGTACATCACCCTCGATTCGGCGGAGGCGCTGGCGGGATTGTCGCAGATGGGGGTGTTGGAAGTGCATCCTTGGGGATCGTGCAATGCGGACCTGGAGCATGCGAACCGGCTGGTGTTTGATCTGGATCCGGACGAGGCGCTCGGGTGGGGGCAGGTGGCGGCATCGGCGGAGGAGATGCGGGCACGGCTCAAGAAGATCGGTCTGGAGAGCTTTCTGAAGACGACCGGCGGAAAGGGGCTGCACCTGGTTGTGCCGGTCGAGCCGACGCTCGACTGGAATGCGGTGAAGGAGTTTGCGCGGCAGTTTGTGGTGAGTTTGGAGCGGGCGAATCCGCGGCTTTACCTGACCAAGATGTCGAAGGCCGCGCGTGTGGGCAAAATTTACCTGGACTACCTGCGCAATGAGCGAGGGGCAACGGCGGTGGCGCCGTACTCGCCGCGGGCGCGGGCGGGGATGCCGGTTTCGGTGCCGTTAGCGTGGAGCGAGTTGAAGACGGGAGAGCGGCCGAAGTTCGCGGTGGCGAACTTTGGGGAGTGGCGAGCGCAGCTGAAAAAGGACCCGTGGAAGGGGATGGAGGGGATGCGGCAGCGAATCGAGCCCGAGCGGCTGCGAGTGCAGTAAAGAGTGAATCGGGCGAGCTGTGCCGGCACTTCGAGCAGAACTGCAGGTCTCCGGTACGGTCGAGAGGACATAGCTCGGAATCGGAGAAAGCGGCTATAAGGCCGCCCATAATTCCGAGGCTATACTCGATTCCATGGGATTTGATCAGTACCACGAACCGGCGGACGAGTTATCGCAGGAAACACGCACCTTTGCCCGCATGATTGCCTCGGTGATTGAAGAAGCGGAAGCGATCAACTGGTATGAACAGCGGATTTCAATCGAGAAGGATGCGGAAGCAGTCGCGATCATGAAGGACGCGCAGGGGGAAGAGTTCAAGCACTTCGGGATGGACTTGGAATTTCTTTTGCGGCGCAAGCCGAAGTGGAAGGGGATCCTGCAGGGGATTCTGTTCAAGAGCGGTGACATTGTGGAGTTGGGCGAGGCGGCGGAGAAGGCGAACGACTAGGTTTGGGTGGCTGGACGCTTAGAGCTGACCAGCTTTTTTCGCGGCCTGGCGAAGCGTGTCAGCGGCGGATTCGGGGGTGATGTCGCGCTGCGGGGAGCCGAGGAGTTCGTAGCCGACCATGAACTTGCGGATGGTGGCGGAGCGCAGGAGCGGCGGGTAGAAGTGAACGTGGAACTGCCACTCGGGGTGTTCTTCGCCGTCGAAGGGACGCGGGTGGAGGCCCATGGAGTAGGGGAACGAGACGTCGAAGACGTTGTCGTAGGTGGCGGTGACAGATTTCAAAATCGCAGCGAAGTCGTCGCGCTCGGCCGAGGTCATGGAGGCGAGGTCCGGGATGGGCCGGACTGGGAGGATCATGACTTCAAAGGGCCAGACGGCCCAGAACGGAACGACGGCGAGGAAGCTCGAGTTCTGGACGACGATGCGCTCTCCGGCGGCCGCTTCCATCTCGCGGTAGCTGACGAGGAGATTTGTGCCGTGCTTCGCGAGATAGTCTTTTTGGCCGGCGATCTCGGCCACAATTTCGTTGGGGATGGAGTGGTTGGCCCAGATCTGGCCGTGCGGATGCGGGTTCGACGCGCCCATCATGGCGCCGCGGTTTTCGAAAATCTGCACGTAATGAATGTCGTCGCGGTTGCCGAGATCTTCGTACTGACCCTGCCAGGCGTCGACGACGATGCGGATGTCGGGGATGGCCATTTTGGCGAGCGTGAGGTCGTGGCGCGGGGAGAAGCAGAGGACGCGGCAGATGCCGCTTTCGCCTTCGGCGACGAGCAGTCCCCTGCCCCCTTCGTCGACCGAGAAGCTGGGGGCGTCGGGTTTGAGCGCGGCGAAGTCGTTGGTAAAGACGAAGGTGGAGGTGTACTGCGGGTTGTGGACGCCGCCGGCACGCTCGTTGCCGGGGCAGAGGTAACAGGTGGGGTCGTACTGCAGCGCGGCGGGTGCGGCGGTGGTTTCTGTCTGGCCTTGCCACGGTCGCTGGGTGCGCTGCGGGGAGACAAGAACCCACTCGCGCTTGAGCGGGTTGTAGCGGCGGTGCGGGTTCTTTTCGGCAAGCGGGTTCACTGGGCAACTTCCTTTTCGGCTTGCTTCTGGGCCAGGGCAAGCGCGCCATCTGCGGGTTCGGTGACGAAGCAGTCGGCCTCGATGCCGGTAGCGGCCTGGTACTCGTGGCGGAGGGTTTCGGTGAAGGCCTGGGCTTCGGCCGTACGGACCAGGTTGACGGTGCAGCCGCCGAACCCGCCACCGGTGATGCGGGCGCCGAAGCAGCCGGGTTGGGCGTTGGCGATGTCGACCAGAAGATCGACCTCCTTGCAGGAGGCCTGAAAGTCGTCGCGAAAGGAAATGTGGGCGGAACGCATGATCTCGCCGAAGCGGACGAGGTCGCCGCGATGGAGGGCATCGCGGCCTTCGAGCACGCGGGCGTTCTCGGTGATGATGTGGCGGGCGCGACGGAACTCGTTTTCCGGCATCTGGTCGTGGGCAGCATCCAGGTCGGCGAGGGTGGCGTCGCGGAGGAGATCGATCTTCGGTTTGGCAGCGTGGAGCGCGGCCTGGGCAGCCTCGACCTCGTCGCGGCGGCTGCCGTATTCGCCGGTGGCGACCTGGTGCTTGACCATGGAATTGCAGATCACCACACGAGCGTCGTCCGGGATGGGCAGCAGTTCGAAAGAGAGGGCGCGGGTGTCGAGCATCATGGATCGGCCGGCGACACCGCCGGCGACGATGAACTGATCCATGATGCCGCTTTTCGCGCCGACGTAGGCGTTTTCCGCGCGACGGCAGAGGACGGCGAGTTTTTCGAGAGGAAGGCCGGTGCCGGCGTGGGCGAGCAGGGCCATGGCGGTAGCGACCTCGATGGACGCTGAGGAGCTAAGGCCGGCGCCGAGGGGAACGTCGCCGGCGAGCGTCATGACAAAGGGCGGCACGGAGATGCCAGCCTCGTGGAGCGCCCACAGGACGCCCATGGGGTAGTCGCTCCAGTGGCCGGTGGCTTTCCAGGAGCCTGGGTCGGTCGAGAAGGTCCGCTGCTCGTTGTAATTCTCGGAGCTGAGGACGATTTGCTCGCCAGAACCGGGGCTGATGACGGCGGTGGTGTGGAAGCCGATGGCCATGGGCATGACGAAGCCGCCGGTGTAGTCGGTGTGCTCGCCGATGAGGTTGACGCGGGCCGGCGCCGCGTGGGCCTCCCCCTGCTGGTGAAAGCGTTCGCTATGGAGAGACAGGGCGCGGTCAGATGTGGTCATCGTGGGTTTCGTAAAGCGGACCTTACGACTTTACACGACGGATGGGAGAAAACGCAGCGGTTGAGGAGAGAACGTAGAACGGATGATGTAACCGTTTCCCGGGCGAATGTGGCAGGATGGAGAACGGCGCGAGCGCGCAGGTGCGGCGACGGCGGGAGGGCTGGGATGAGCCTGGTTGCGGGTGTGGACTATGGCACGCTGAGCGTGCGGGTGACGCTGCTGGACAGCGACAAGGGACGGCTGGGAACGGCGGTGGCGGAGTACCCGCTGAAGCGGAGCCGGCAGGATCCGGACCAGGCGACACAGTCGCATGCCGACCACATGTCCGCGCTGGCCAAGGCGATGCGCGAGGTGGTGGCGACGACCGGTGTGGACGCCGGGTCAGTGGAGGCGATTGCGCTCGATACGACGGGATCGAGTGTCGTGTTTGTGGATGCACAGATGCAGCCGCTTGATGACTACTATCTGTGGTGCGATCACCGGGCGAAGCATGAGGCGCAGGAGATCACGCAGCTGGCGCATCAGCAGGGGCTTGAGGCGATCGAGTGGTGTGGTGGGGTGTACTCGCATGAGTGGGGGTTTGCGAAGCTGCTGCACTGGCTGCGACATAACCCGGACAAGCGGGAGCGGTTTGCGTCGGCGTTTGAGCACTGCGACATGGTGGCGGCGACCTTGTGCGGGGTTCGTGATCCGAAGCTGGCAGCACGCAGCGTGTGTGCGATGGGACACAAGTGGATGTGGAATCCGAAGTGGGGTGGGTTGCCGGCGGAAAGTTTTCTGACCGCGGTCGATCCGCTGCTGGCCGGGGTGCGGGAAAAGCTTGCTGGGGAGTACCTGACCTCGGACCACCGCGCTGGGACGCTGGCGCCGGAGTGGGCGGAGACGCTGGGTTTGCGAGCGGGCATCCCGATTCCGGTGGGGGCGTTTGATGCGCACTGGGATGCGATCGGGGCGGGATGCCGCGAGGGCGACGTGGTGAACGTGGTCGGGACGTCGACGTGCATTATTGCCATGGATCGCGCGACCAAGCTGATCAAGGGAGTGTGCGGTGTGGTGCCGGGCAGTGTGCATCCGGCGTTTACGGGTGTCGAGGCGGGGCTTTCGGCGACCGGCGACATCTTTGAGGCGATCGCGCGGCGTGCCGGGACGACGGTGAAGGCGCTGGCGGTTGGGCTGGACCAGTACAAGCCGGGGCAGACGGGGCTTTTGCGGCTGAGCTGGGATAACGGGGACCGGACGGTGCTGGTGAATGCTTCGCTTGGTGGTGTGACGCTGGGGTGGAACCTGACACATACGGCGCAGGACGAGCTGTTTGCGGCTATCGAGGGGACAGCCTTTCATACGCGCATCATTCTGGAGCGGTTGGCCGAGGGTGGCGTGCCGATCGATCGGGTGATCAATGCCGGGGGCATTCCGCAGAACAATGCGGTGTTGAACCAGGTGTATGCCAATGTGCTGAACAAGCCGGTGCTGGTTCCGGACGGGATCCCGACGAGTCTTGGGTCGGGGATTTTTGCTCTACTGACGACCGGGACGTTTGCTTCGATTGACGAGGCGCAGGCGGCGATGTGCCTGAAGCATCGTGAGTTTTTGCCGCAGCAGGAAGCGGTGGCAGTGTATGAGCAGATGGCGAAGCTCTATCGTGATGTTTACTTTGGGTTGGGAACGCCGGACGCGGCGCCGATAGCACTGGGAGCAGTGCTGCCGGAGCTTAGGCGCATTGCGGCGGAGGTCAGTGGGTGGGGGCCTCGGCTTGGATGATCACGCCTTGGTGGAGGCGCTCTCGAGCCAGCGCTCCATCTGAACGTGATCCGCAACGCCGGCTTGCTGGAGCACAGTTTTGCCGCTGGAGAGGACGAGGAAGTTGGGGATGCCGCGGACGTTGTAGCGGGCGGCGAGGGCGGGATGGCGCTCCGTATCGACCTTGAGGACAAGGGCGCGGCCGGCCATGTTCGCGGCCGTCCGGGCGACCTCCGGGGCAGACATGCGGCAGGGGCCACACCACGCAGCCCAGAAGTCGACAAGAACGGGGACGGTGGCGGTGGAGACGACTTCGTCGAAGAGGGCGGGGTCGGCTTCAAGCGGCTCGTCAGCCGGTGGCATGGCGGACTTGCAGACTCCGCAGCGGCCGGAATCAGCGAGGTGTTTGGCCGGAATGCGATTTTTTCGGCCGCAGTGGGTGCATGTGCGGATAAGCGGCATCAACAAACTCCGGAGGATGAGATGCAGGCGCTCTCTGTGTCGATGCGAGCCAGCTTTCATGGCAAGGGAAGGGCCACGCGAAAACGTGGCCCTTGTGTTGTGAGTTTCTAGCGTTGACGATCGCCTAGGAAGCAGTGCTGTCGCGCATGGCCTTCACCTTGTCATGCGAAGCCATAATGTGGGTCTGCTGGGTCTGAAGCAGGGTGCGGATCTGGCCGGTGACGGAAGAGCTTTCAAGGGCCTCTTTGTAGGCCTTCTTGGCCGCGTCTTCGCCCTGTTCCGCAGTTTCAAGCAGCGTGTGATCGCCGCCGCCGAGGCTTGCCTTGAGATCGCCCCAGACGCGGTGTACGGAGCCGATGCCGGTACCCCCGGTCTCAACCGACTCGCCCGTGGCGGAGCTGTACGCGGATTCGAGTTGGCGGGCGTATTCTCCGCGGGTCTGGCCTTCCTGCATGAAGAAGGACTTCTTGGACGTGTCTTTGAGGTGCTCGCCGATGTCGGGAAAGCCCTTCTCTCCGTCGTGGAGAACTGCAAGAACTGCTTTTACGAGTGTGCTCTGGTCGTCTGCCATGGGTGACGTTACCCTCCAGAGACTTGGAAGCGGCGATTGAGGGTGGGGTTGGCCTTCCCCCGGCGGATCACGGATGTATTGAGGAATTGTTTATGGAGTCCGAGTGCATAGAGGTCCTTCTTGCAAGGACAGGGGCAACGCTCCTCGACTGGAGCCGGCGACAGAACAGCTTTGGCGAGAACTGCCGGACGGCCACGGGATAGCCGGCCAGGTAGCGATGGGAACTACTCCTCGCGGAGGACTTCGAGAGGCTTCTGACCAAGGATGCGGTGGCTGGCGAGCCAGCCGGTGGCGACAGTGAGGAGGGCGACGGAGGCGAGCGCAGCGCTGGTCCAAACCGGGTCGAAGTGGAAAGCGACGTTGAGGCGTTTGAGCAGGACGCGGGCGACGAGGGTGGCGGCGGTGAGGCCGACGATGCCGGCGACTAATCCGAGAACCGCAAATTCCACGGAAAAGATGGTGGCGATGCGCGGCCGTGTGGCTCCGAGGGTTTTGAGGACGACGACCTCGCGGACGCGGCGATAGCGGGTGCCGGCTACGGAGGAAGCAAGGATGACGACGCCGGCGAAAATCGAAAAGGCCGAGAGGAACTGGATGACGTAGGTGATCTCGACGACGACCCCGCGGACGGTCTCAAGGGCGGCAGCGACGTTGATGACAGTGACGGTCGGGAAGGATTGGTAGAGGGCGCGCTGGAGGTCGGAAACGCGGTCGGGCGCGGCGTGGACGCCACCGTACCAGATGACCGGAAGCCCCGCCAGCGAAGCGGGTGGCAGGACGAATTCGGCGCGGGAAAAGGCGTGCTGGCCGTCGGACCGGGTGATGGCGGCGACGGTGGCGGTGAACTGGGTGTCCTGGGCGGCGAAGGTGAGGGTGGAGCCGACGTGGACGCCGAGGCGCTGGGCCTGGGGCTGGTTGACCGCGACGATGGGATGCTTGCCGGCGGCGGCGGCCTCTGCGGGGGTCCACCACTTCCCTTCTGCCGCGGTGACGCCGGGCGGGAGGGTGTCGGACCAGGTGAGATTCATGGACTGGAGCATGCGGCGGGGGAGGTTGTGGATTTTGGCTTTGGTGGCGTCGACGCCGTCGATGGCGAGGAGGCGGGACGAGACGACGGGGAGGAGCTCGGGCGGAGCGGTAACGGCGGGGTTATGGGTGAGCAGGGTGCGGACGCCGGCGATTTCGTCCGAGGTGATGTCGACGAGGAAGACGTTGGGGAGGTTGGGGGCGGAGGAGAGGTGGAGCTCGTGGACGACGGCGCGCTGGACGAGGAAGACGGTGGAGATCTGCATGACGCCGAGGCCGAGGGCGGCGAGCAGAGCGGCGGAGGGATTGCCGGGGCGGTAGAGGTTGGCTAGGCCGTGGCGGAGGGCGGAGGGGAGCCCGAGGCGGGTGCGGTTGAGGAGGGCGCGGAGGCCGGCGAGGAGGGCGGCGGAGGCGGCGATGAGGACGAGGAGAACGGCGGCGAGGCCGACTGAAAAGACGCGGCCGACGGTGGCGGAGTCGGACAGGGTGGTGGCGATGGCGGTGAGGCCGAGCAGGATGAGGACGGCGGCGGCGATTTGGGCGGGGTTCTTGAGCAGGCGGGCACGGAGGGAGGTGGGCTCTTCGGTGGCGCGGCGAAGGATGAGGATGGGGCGGACCGAGCGGATGTCGAGCAGCGGTGGGAGGGTGAAGAGGAGGGTGATGAGGATGCCGGCGGCGAGGCCGGTGAGGACGGTGATGGGCTGGACGTGGAGCTCGACCGGGACGTTGATGAGCTTCGAGATGAGCGGCGGGAAGGCGAGCTGGACGCCCACGCCGAGCAGGACGCCCAGGATGCCGCCAGCGAGGCCGAGGAGGAGGGTTTGGAGGAGGTAGATGCGGAGGATGTGGGAGGAGCGGGCGCCGAGCGACTTCATGATGGCGATGGTGTCGAGGCGGGCGGCGAGGTGGGCGCGCATGGCCATGGCGACGCCGACGGCGCCAAGGACGAGGGCGACGAGGGACATGAGCGAGAGGAGCGAGGTGGCGCGGTCGAGGCCTTCGGAAAGGGCGGGGTTGGTTTCGCGGTAGTCGATGACCTGGGCCTGAGGCAGGAGGTCCTGGAGGTGGGTTTTGAGGGCTTCGACTCCGGCGTCGGGGATGGGGACGCCGGGGGGTGGAGAGGGGAGCTTGAAGAGGTAGCGCTGGGTGGCGTGGGAGCCGGGGGCGAGGAGTCCGGAGGTGGCGAGGCCATCGCGGGAGATGAGGACGCGGGGGCCAGCGGCGAGAGAGGATGAGAGGCGATCGGGCTCGTTGGTGACGACGGCGGCGATGCGGAAGACTTTGTCGCCGAGCTTGAGCTGGTCGCCGACGGCGAGGTGAAGGCGGAGAAGGAGGTCGTCGGCGACGACCACGGATTCGGGGGTGAGGAGGGTGCGGAGGTCGGGGTGTGGATTGTTGGGAAGGGGCGCGAGATCGACGGTGCCGTAGAAGGGATATTGGGTGGAGTCAACGGCTTTGAGGGAGACGAGGAGCGGCTCGAAGGTGCGGGGCGAGGACGCCATGGAGAGGAGTTCAGTGACGGGAGTGACGCGGGTTCCGGTGGCTTCGATGGCGGAGAGGCCGCGCTGCTCGTCGGGTGTGGGCTGCTGGAACATGCGGGCGGAAAGGTCGGCGGCCATGATGGCGCGGGCGCGAAGGAGGAGGGTGGAGCGAAAGGAGGCGGAGAAGCCGCGGACACCGGTGAGGGCGGCGACGCCAATGGCGACGGAGAGGATGACGAAGAGGAACTTGGCGCGGGAGGAGCGGAGCTCGCGGGTGGCGATGCGGGCGGCGGAGCGGAAGGTGAGGGCGGGCATCTCCCTTTATTGTCGCAGGGCTGATAACGATACGAGCGCAGCGGAATTCCCGAAATGGAACGGTATGCCTTGATTCCAGGCGGAATTTGATTGCGTCATCGCGGCACTCTGGTTAACCTACAAACGGCGAAGACATGACGAAACTCGACTGTAATGTAGCTGCGCTTCAAGCGATCTGAATACCTGTCGGTGTTTTAGGCAAACGGGAGGTTATGAAGAGGGCGGGAGGTTGGCGCAGAACAAGTCGATCTCTGAGCGTGTCGGAAGCGAGGGAATAGCTCCGTGGCGAGTGACAGAGAGGGCGGCGGCGAAGATGCCGAAGCTGGCGGCTTCGACGGGGGTGGCTCCGTCGAGGAGAGCGGCGGCGAGGGCTCCGTTGAGGCAGTCGCCGGCAGCGGTAGTGTCCACGGCGGTGACGCGGGGTGCGGGGAGGAACTCGCGGGTGCCGTCGCGCGAGGCGAGGAAGGCACCTCGGTCGCCGAGTTTAAGGAGGACGTGTTGGGGGCCGAGGGCGAGGAGCTGCTCGGCGGCGGCGCGGGGATTGTCGATGAGGGTGGAAGCCAGGCGTTCACGCGTGTATTGGCAGGCTTGTGGCGCGGAGCTGTTGGCGGGTGGAGGTGCGTTGCGGAGCAGAGCGGCGGCTTCGATCTCGTTTGGGGTAAGCCAGGCGAGCTGGGGAAAGGTGGAGGGAGGTATGGCGCGGACGGGGGCGGGGTCGAGGATGACAGGGACGTTGGCCGGGGTGGTGATGCAAAGCAGTTCTTCAAGGGCTGCGATGGGGGTTTCGAGCTGGGTGAGGACGAGAGCGGCGGAGGCGGTGCGGTCGGCGTGGGCGCGGAGGTCGGCGGGCGACAGGGCGGCATTGGCTCCGGGGATGACGATGATGCAGTTCCCACCGGCGCCGGTGGGGTCGTGAGCAGATGGGCTGCCTTGGGTGACCAGGACTAGGGCGACGCCGCTGGGGCCGTCGGCGGGGGTGACGCCGGAAAGGTCCACTCCATGTGTGCGGAGGGCTTCCAGGGTTTCGGTTTCGAAGCCGTCGGTGCCGTGTCGGCCGATCATCAGGACGTGTGGGTGAAGGAGGCGGGCGGCGACGGCCTGGTTGGCGCCTTTGCCACCGGGGTAGCGCAGAAGCTGGGTGCCGGGAACGGTTTCGGAGGGGTGCGGATGGTGGTCGACGGTGGCGACGAGGTCGAGGTTGAGACTGCCGACGACGATGATCTCTTGGGGCATGGACGTCTACGAGGACCGCTCGTCGGAGAGGATCTGGCCGTCTTTGAGGGTGATGCGGCGGTGGGCGAGGGCGGCGACGGCGGGGTCGTGCGTGACGAGGACGAGGGTGGTGCCTTCGCGGCGGTTAAGGTCGAGAAGGAGGTCGAGGACGGCCTGTCCGTTGGCGGAGTCGAGGTTGCCGGTGGGCTCGTCGGCGAGGACGATGGGCGGCTGGAGGACGAAGGCGCGGGCGAGGGCGACGCGTTGCTGTTCGCCGCCGGAGAGCTGAACAGGGTAGTGGTCGGTGCGGTCGGCAAGGCCGACGGCGGACAGGAGCTGGCGGGCGCGGGCGAGGCCTTCGGCCTGCGATCCACCGGGCACTTTCGGGTCCGCGTTGAGCTCGTGGGGAAGGAGGACGTTTTCGAGCGCGGTGAGCGTGGGGATGAGCTGGTAGGACTGAAAGACAAAGCCGAGGGTTCGACCGCGGATGCCGGCGAGCTTGTCTTCAGGGAGGTAGGAGATGGCGACGCCGTTGAGTTGGACGTCGCCGGAGGTCGGAGTGTCGAGGCCGGCGAGGAGGCCGAGCAGGGTGGATTTCCCGGAACCGGACGAGCCCATGATGGCGAGGAACTCGCCCGCGGGCACAGCGAACGTAACGCCCTTGAGGATGGAAAGGGTGCGGGTGCCGGAGCGGAGTTGCTTCTGGAGGTCTGTGACCTCAATCATGGCGGCGCTTGCTGACGGGCGGGCCGATTCTGGGGCGGGTTGTGGGAGGGTGGTGTCGAGCACCGGGTTTGCTGCTCCTTCTATCCGTGACGGGCGGGTGCGCGCGGCGGTTTGGTAGTTTGGTGAGGATGCGAGTTCTTCTGTGTGGACTTAGTTTAGCGGCTGTGGTGAGCGTCGGCGCGGGTTGCCGAACGCAGAAGGCAACCGATGTTTCGTCGAGTCTGGACCAGCGGGCGAGCGGAGCTCCGGCGCAGACGGGATCGGCTCCGTCGGCCGGAAGCGGGCCGGAGGCGGCGGTGCAGGAGGCTCCGGATGGGCTGGGGACATCGGCGGCGGATGCTCCGGATGCGGCGCTGGCGAATGACAAGCGGCCGCTGATTGTGTGCTTCGGCGACAGCCTGACGGCGGGTTACGGAACGGATCCGGGGCAGAGTTATCCGGACGACCTGCAGCGCGACCTAGATACGAACGGGTACAAGTACCGGGTGGTGAACGAGGGCGTGAGCGGGAACACGACCAAGGACGGACTGGTGCGGCTGAACCATGTGGTGGCGCTGCATCCGGCGATCACGGTGGTGGAGTTTGGTGGTAACGACGGGCTGCGCGGGCTACCGATTGCAGACTCGCGGGCGAACCTCGATGAGATTGTGTCGGCGCTGAAGGCGAGTGGGACGAAGGTGGTTCTGGCTGGGATCACGTTGCCTCCGGACTACGGCGAAGATTACATCCGCGAGTTCAACCAGACGTACGTGGTGGTGGCGAAGAAGTACGAGGTGCCGATGATGCCGTTCCTGCTGCAGGGCGTGTTTGGTCAGCCGGGAATGATGCAGGCGGACCGGACGCATGCCACGGCGAAGGGGAACGAGGTTGTAGCAACCAACGTGATGAAGCTGATTTCGCCGTTGTTGCAGCATTAGATCTGGCGCCTGCCTCCCTGCTCCCTCCCCTCCCCTCCCCTGGTGGGTACTTTGGGGACAAAACTTTTCGAATCAGAGGCTTAGCTGCTGGAATCTGCGACAAGATACTGAGTCGGGAGAACTTGTGCGCAAAACCTCTGCCGTGAGTCAGATACGCACGCTGCCCGAGGTTTGCTGGTTGTTGTTGCGGTTTTGCGCCAACCGATGGCGAATCGGGCTGGCACCGGCGACGGCGAACAGACGGTAAGAGCAAGGCGCAGGCAAAGCAAGCAACTGCCAAAGCAAAGACGAAATGCGGGGGTCCTTCGCTTCGCTCAGGATGACGACGAAAAACGAGCAGGGGCAAGTGCAACAGCAGGGGCAAATGCAACAGCGACTACAGGGGTCCTTCGCTTTGCTCAGGATGACGACGAAAAACGGACAACGGCAACGCGGCGGCAACACAATCGGCAACGGCAGCGGCAAATACAACTTCCAACCGCGGCGACAATAAAACGGCAACCGCGACGGCAAGTACAACGGCGACGATGTCCCGCAAGTACAACGGCGACGGTGTCCCGCAAGTACGACGGCAACCGCGGCGACAATAAAATGGCAACGCGATGGCAAGTACAACGGCGACGGTGTCCGCAAGTACAACGGCGACGGTATCCCGCAAGTACAACGGCAACCGCGGCGGCAAGTACAACGGCAACGGTGGCCCGCAAGCACAACGGCAACGGTGGCCGCACGTACAACGGCTACGGCTATCGCAGGCCTCGTGACTCTGAGTGCCTGGACAGGTCGAAATGCATGTGGGCTGCTTTGAGGCCTAGTTCATGATAGCGAGTTGGAGCAGGAACTACGCCACGCGGCGTGTGTGTTTTCTTAGCTGAGGACGACGGTGGGCTGGATGAGGGTGCCGGCGATGCGGCGGCCGATGGCGAGGAGATCGGTGGGGCTGGTGAAGATTTTGAGGAGGGGGGCCTGGGAGAAGTCGGGGAGGTTGACCTGCATGCCGTTGCGGATGCGGCCGGCGGTGAGGTCGTCGACGGTGACGGAGGGAAGGTGGGGGAGGAGGGTTCGGGGGTGGGGGAGGAGATGCGCGAGGTCGGCGGTGGGGGAGGCGGAGTGGAGCTGGGCTGCGAGAGAGGCTGCGAGCTGGTCGGGGGTGATGGCTTCGGCGAGGGTGAAGGGGCCGGCCTCCGTGCGGCGGAGGCTGGCGAGGTGGGCTCCGGTGCCGGCGAGGAGGCCGAGCTCGTGGGCGACGGAGCGGACGTAGCCGCCGGCGGAGATGCCCATGGTGAAGGTGGCGGTGTCGCCGTCGAGGGTGTCGAGGGTGAAGGTGTGGATGGTGATGCGGGCGGGCTTGACGGGGACGTCTTTGCCGGCGCGGGCGAGCTGGTGGGCGGGGATGCCGTTGAGCTTTTTTGCGGAGTAAATCGGGGGGAGCTGGTCGAGGGTTCCGCGGAAGCGGGTGGCCAGGGCACGGAGCTGATCGAGGGTGAGGGTGAGGGGTTTTGGGGCTGCGGTGGGGGTGCCTTCGGCGTCGAAGGTGTCGGTGGGGAAGCCGAAGCGGATGGTGCCGGTGTAGTGCTTCTGGGCGTCGGAGAAGAACTGGGCGAGGCGGGTGTATTTGCCGAGCAGGAGGGGGAGGACGCCGGTGGCCATGGGGTCGAGGGTGCCGAGGTGGCCGACGGAGCGTTCGCCGGTGGCGCGGCGGACGAGGGCGACGACGTCGTGGGAGGTCATCCCGGCGGGTTTATCGAGGACGAGGAGGCCGTTCATGATTGGTGACTCTTTCTGTGACTAAAGGAGCTGCTCTGTCGACGTGACCCTCTCGCAGGTCGACCGTTCGCGTGCCCGAGCCGATCCCTAACAGTACAGGGAGGAACGGCCAACACGGGACCAGACTCCCGGCAAGTTGTGAGAAACGGCGTTTCTCAGGACCAATGCCTCTGTTGTTATGCATGAAGTTGACAAAACGTAAGCTACCTAGCAATATACGTTAGGTGGCTGACGAAATGAGGCATGGAGCATTGCAGCAGAAAGCGTTGAAGCACGATTCTGTCGGAGCCTGGGCGAAGCGGTTGTACTTCGCATCGCGCGGGGTGATGGACGCTGTGTTGCGCCCGTACGGACTTGGTTCTACGCAGTGGTACGTGTTGCATCAGTTGGCGAACGTAGGACCTACGATGCAGCGTGACCTCGTGAACATGCTCAACATCGAGAGAGCCACGCTCAGCGGGGTTGTAACGACGTTGGTGCGCAAAGGGCTGGTTGCACAAGCGCCCGATACGGAAGACCAGCGCCAGCGCATGCTCCGCATGACACGTGCCGGCAGCAAACTTTGGGAAGCACTGCCTGATCCGATCGAACAGATCTTGCAAGTGGCCTTCGACGATGCCGATCCCACAGAAGTGGAAGTTGCTCGCAAAGTGCTACAAGCCGCAACAAAACGACTGAATGAACATGATTGGGAAGGAGAACAAGGATGACAACTCTCGTAACAGGTGGAACCGGGCTCGTTGGATCGAGGCTCTTGCGGCACCTCGTGAATGCTGGTTTTGAATGCCGTGCTCTCGTAAGACCCGGGAAGAATACTCCCGAAGGCGCAACGCCCATAGAAGGCGACCTTTTCGACACCGCTGCGTTGCAGAAGGCTGTCGAGGGTGTATCGGCTGTGATTCACCTTGCGGCCGTCTTTCGCACACGGGACGAAAGCGCGATCTGGCGCGCGAATCTTGAAGGCACACGTTCTCTCATCACTGCCGTTCAGCAGTATGCTCCGCAATCCCGCTTCATCATGGCCAGCACGTGCCTGGTGTATGGGGAAGAGGCGTCTCGCCCGGGCCTTGAAGAGGATCAGCTGCATCCGAAGCAGGCCTATCCGGCCAGCAAGATCGCGGCTGAGAAAGAACTCCAGGAAAGTGGTTTGAACTGGAGCGTCCTCCGTCTCCCCTTCGTGTACGGTGATGGCGACGAGCATTTGGCAGCCGTCCCGGCGATTGTTTCGATGATGAAGTGGCATCCGGCTCAGACATTCAGCCTCGCGCATCAGCGGGATGTTTCAAGAGCGTTCGAGCTTGCGCTCACGGGTGCCATGGACGGACGCATCGTGAACATTGCGGATGATGCACCGAGCACTCTGTTCGACATGGCCAAAGCTGTTGGGGCGACGATCGAGCCTTCTGCCGAGCCGCTGATTCACCCGTGGTGGGGTCGTGCCGATGGAACACTGAGCCGAAATCTCGGCTTCCGGCCAACCGTCGCCACGCTCAATCAGGCCATTTTGGAGGGGATTCTCTGACCGATCTGGTCCGGTTGGAGCCGTCGCGTGCTTAGAGACTTGGGGTGCGGTTGCGGAGGAGGGAGAGGAATTCGTTGCGGGTTTGGAGTTGGGTTTTGAAGACGCCGAGCATGGCGGAGGTGGTGGTGACGGAGGACTGTTTTTCGACGCCGCGCATCATCATGCAGAGGTGCTGGGCTTCGAGGATGACGGCGACGCCCTGGGGGTGGATGGCGTCGGTGATGGCGTCGGCGACCTGACGGGTGAGGCGCTCCTGCACCTGGAGGCGGCGGGCGAAGACGTCGACGACGCGGGCGACCTTGGACAGGCCGATGACCTTGCCTTGGGGGATGTAGGCGACGTGGGCGCGGCCGAAGAAGGGCAGGAGGTGGTGCTCGCAGAGGGAGTAGAACTCGATGTCCTTGACGATGACCATCTCGTCGTAATCGACGTCGAACAGGGCTCCGTGGAGGACTTCTTCGACGGTCTGGCTGTAGCCGCGGGTAAGGTGGGCCATGGAGCGGGCGACGCGGGTGGGGGTGCCGAGGAGGCCGTCGCGGGAGGGGTCTTCGCCGAGGCGGCGGAGGAGTTCGCGGTGGAGGTCTTCGGTGGTGGCGTGGGCGAGGGTGGCCGGGGCGGCGGAGATGGAGGAGGTGTGGGCGAGGCGGGAGTCGGTAGACTCCGCGGGGGCGGCCGGCGGTGTTGGATCTCCCGGGTGGGTGATGCAGTCGATGGTTGGGTTGGGCATGATGGCCTTTCTTTAGAGGACGCCGGAGTGGGAGTCGCCGCCGGTGACGAGGTCGGTTCCGTGTTCGGGCGTGGCGATTTGCGCTTGTGTACCGGTTTCGGTTACAAGTTCCGCGCCGGTGTATTCGAAGGAATTGTTCGGGGTTTCTGCGACGTGGACGTTTACGAGATGTGCGCCGCGGAAGTGACGGAAGATGCGAAAGATTTCGAGCGTTAGATTTTCGGAGGTGGGCACGATGCGGGCAAAGCAGGGGAGGGTGTTGAGGTTCTGATGGTCGAATCGCGCGAGGAGGTGCTCCTCTGCAAACTGGTCGAGGTCGGCCAGGTTGACGACCATGCCGGTGATGGGGTCGACGGGACCACGGAGGGCGAGTTCGACGGTGTAGTTATGACCGTGGCCGTGGGGGTTGTTGCATTTGCCGAAGACGTGCTGGTTGGTGGGCTCGTCGAAGGAGCTGGAGTGGAGGCGATGCGAGGCGGAGAAGGTGTAGCGGCGGCAGAGATGGGCGACGGGCTGCGCGGGGGTTGCGGGACGATCTGGGGTAAACGTGCGGGTGCTCACTTCCCTGCTCCGTCGGCCGTGTGCTCGCCGTAGAAGTCGGCGAAAAGGTCGGGGGTTTCGTAGACGCGGACGCGGTGGAGGTGGGCGTTGGGGATCTTGCTTTCGAGGCGGCGCCAGATGGAGACGGCGATGTTTTCGGTGGTGGGGACGACCGTGCGGAACTCGGGGACCTCGAGGTTGAGGTGGCGGTGGTCGTACGCCTGGACGACTTCGCGGTCGAGGATGTCTTTGAGGGCTTTGAGGTCGACGACGAAGCCGGAGGTGGGGTCGATTTCGCCGGCGACGGTGACCTCGAGGGTGTAGTTGTGGCCGTGTCCGTTGCGGTTGGCGCAGGGGCCGAAGGTTTCTAGGTTCTGTTGTTCAGTCCAGTGCTCGACCCAGTAGAAGTGGGCGGCGGAGAACTCGGCTTTGCGGGTGAGGAGGATCATGCTGGCTCGAGTTTAGATGACGTAGAAGGGGTGCGGATGCGGGGGATGCCGGGAGCTTTCGCGGCGCTGGGGTAACCGCTCAGAACAAACAACGGCAACGGCAGCTACAGGGGTCCTTCGCTTCGCTCAGGATGACGGCGTGAAACAAGCAACAGCAACAGCAACCGCGAATGCGGGGGTCCTTCGCTGCGCTCAGGATGACGGCGTAAAACAAGCAACAACAACAGCAAGGGGCAGAGACAACTGCCACGGTGACGTGCCCTAGCGGGAGGTGGGGTAGGTGCGGCCTTTCCAGGTGACGCGTTTTGTGACGCGGTGGTGGAGGGTGGAGCGGAGGAGGAGGAAGACGAAGAGGGGGATGCCGAGGATGGAGGTGGCGGTTTCGACGAAGGGGAAGTGGGCGCGGTGGACGCGGGAGTAGAAGCGGAGGACGGTGCGGAGCCAAAGGACGAGGATGGCCCCGCGCTGCCAGAGGACGAGCCAGGGAAGGGAGAGGGCGAGGGCAGGGAGGCCGAAAAAGAGGAGGAGGTCGAGCAGGCGCCAGAGGGCGAGGGAGATGGGGGATGGCATGAGGACGGCGAGGTTTTTGGTCCAGCCTTCGACCATAGCCGCGGCCGTGGGGTACATGCGGGTGGAGAGGGCATCGGGGGCGTAGCGGAGGCGGATGTTTCGTTCGCCGCCGCGTTTGATATTGCGGGCGAGGGCGACGTCTTCGAGGACCTCCTTGCCTATTGCGCGGTGTCCGCCGACCGAGAAGTAGGCGTCGCGCTCGACAAGGAGGAACTGGCCGTTGGCGGCGGCGATGCGGCGGGAGGGGTCGTTGACTTCGGCGGGGGGGTAGACGCTGGCGAGCTCGGAGAAGATGAGCGGGGTGACGAGGAACTGGGCGATGCCGGCCGTGATCTGGCGGGGGGAGTAGGAGAGCAGGGTGCTGTGGTGCTTTTCGGCTTCGCGGAGGGCGCGGGACAGGTCGCCGGGGTTGTGGAGGGTGTCGGCGTCGGTGAACAGGAGGTGCTGGCCGCGGGCGATTCCGGCGCCGGCCCAGCAGGCGTTGTTTTTGCCGGTGAAGCCGGAGGTGGCGGGGTCCGGGTCGAGTGGGGGAGCGTCGAGGAGGGTGACGCCGGCGGGGTGGGCTGGACCCTGGGCGGACGACATGGCGGGGTGCTGGGCGACGGCTTGGGCGGCGATTTCGCGGGTTCGGTCGGTCGAGGCGTCATTGACCAGAATTAGTTCCCACTGGAGGCCTAGGGCGAAGCCGGGTTCGGACTGCGAGAGGAGGGAGTGGAGGCAGGCGGGGAGGTTCGCTTCTTCGTCCCGGGCCGGGAGGATGACGGAGAGTTCGAGGAGGTCATCTTCTACGGGGCTTGCGGGCCGGCTGCTGACGGGCTCGGGCGGGGGTGGGTGGAGGTCGGCGATCTCCTGCTCGGTGAGGAGGCCGAGGACGGGTTTGCGGGTGCGATCGATTGGGACTGCCACAGCTTCGTATGATAGAGCGAGGGCGAGGTGCTTTGTGCGGCGAGTGTGGCGGATGGCGATGGTGCTGTGGGCGGGCACGGTGGGCTTGGCAGGGTGTGACCGGGGGGACCATCCGGAGCGGCTGTTCCGGCCGGCGCCGCAGTTCACGATTACGGATGGGACGGAGACGCTGGACTTGGCGAAGCTGCGGGGCAAGGTGGTGGTGCTGAACCTGTGGGCGACGTGGTGTGCGCCGTGCCAGGAGGAGCTGCCGAGCCTGCTGGCGATGCAGGGGCAGCTGCCGGGGGTGACGGTGGTGGGGGTGAGCATGGATACGGATGAGGGGGTGTACCGGAGATTTTTGACGGAGCACCATGTGACGCTGACGACGGTGCGGGATGGGGATGGGCGGATCAATGCGCTGTATGGGACGGTGCAGATTCCGGAGACGTATGTGATTGACCGGCAGGGGATGCTGCGGCGGAAGTTTGTGAGTGCGCAGGACTGGACGAGCCCGGAGATTGAGCAGTATCTGCGGAGTTTGTAACGAGCGCCGATCCGGGCAGGCTCGCCGCCGGCCACTGGTAGGATGGGTTTCTATGACACAGCTGGATGTGCTGTACCGGTATGGTGTGCCACCGAGCGAGGCGGCGACGCTGGCGATTGCGCGGGTGCGTGAGGTGTACGGCGTGCGGCAGGTACGGATGGATGAGCGGGCAAGAACGGTGCGGGTGGAGTACGACTCGAGCCGGCTGACGGAGGCCGTGATTCACCAGATGTTGCGGCGAGCGGGGCTGGACCTGGTGGAGCAGGTGGCATTGAGCGCGCCGGCTCCGCCGAAGGCGCCAGAGGCTCCAGCGCCGCCGGCGAAGGTTTAGGCCAGCGCGGGGGCTGATTTGCGTGCAGGTGCACGCTCGGCTAGGCTTGGGGTGTTGGTTCGCGTGTGCGCCCGTAGCTCAGCTGGATAGAGCATCTGGCTTCGAACCAGAGGGTCGGAGGTTCGAGTCCTTCCGGGCGCACCAAGATTTTGCCGCATCGGGGTGGGTGCGGTGGGTTGCGAAGTTGAGGGGTCTTCGGTACCTTAGATAAGTTGCTTCCAGGCAACGATGTGCGCCCGTAGCTCAGCTGGATAGAGCAACTGGCTACGAACCAGTAGGTCGGAGGTTCGACTCCTTCCGGGCGCACCACCCCCCTCCCCCCAAATCTTCTTCCCCGACGCCTATTTTGATGGAGCAACTTCAGGGCTCCCCGGAGTGTGTCTCCACGATTGACGACCAATCTGGTCCGACATAGACTTGAAGATGGTCCGAAGGTCACGGCGGGTCTGCTCCTGTAATCCGGAGCGACGGCTTCCGGCGGCGGCGAAGGATCCTGAGGTCGAGCCGGATCATGTTGCAAGCATTCATCATTACGCTGCGCGAGGGTGTCGAGGCGGCGCTGATTGTGGGGATCGTTTTTGCGTACCTGAGCAAGATTGGGCGGGCGGAGCTGAAGCGGACGGTGTTCTGGGCGCTGGGCGCGGCGGTGGCGGCGAGCGTGGCGGTGGCGGTGGTGGTGGCCAAGCTGGACCTGAACTCGGACATCATTGAGGGATGGGTGATGCTGGTGGCGGCCGGGTTTGTGGTCAGCATGATCTGGTTTATGAGCAAGGCGGCGCGATCGATGAAGGGGGACATCGAGGCGAAGGTCGCGAAGTACACCGGCGCGGGTGGCGTGTCGAAGGTGGGGCTGTTCTTTTTTGTGTTCCTGCTGGTGCTGCGGGAGGGCGTGGAGACGGTGCTGATCCTGTCGGCGGTGTCGCTGAACTCGACGGAGATCCTGAGTTTTACGGGGACGGTGCTGGGGATCGCGGTGGCGGTGGTGTTTGGGGTGATGTTTATCCGGGGGAGCGTGCGGATCAATCTGCAGCGGTTCTTCAAGGTGACGACAGTGATTTTGTACTTTGTCACGTTTCAGCTGGTGGTGAGTGGGCTGCATGAGCTGAGCGAGAACGGGGTTCTGCCTTCGAGTACGGCGGAGATGCGGCTGATTGGGCCGATTGTGCGCAATGATCTGTTCTTCTTTGTGACGATGCTGGCGCTGGCTGGGCTGATGGTGCTGCTGGAGCAGAGGCGTCGGCAGCCGGCGGTGCTGGCGGAGACGGCGACGGCGGCGGAGCGGCGGAAGGCGGAGTGGAGCCACCGGCGGGAGCGGCTGTGGATGAGCGCGGTGGTGGGGGCGAGTTTTGTGTTTATTTTTCTGTCGACCGCGGAGTTTATCTACGCCAAGAGCACGACGGCGTTGAGCGCGGCGACGCCGGTGACGCTGACGGGCAGCCAGGCCGCGGTGCCGCTGACGGAGGTGAATGACGACAAGCTGCATCGGTATGCCGTGCATGTTCCGGATGGCAAGGGGGGCGAGGCGGAGGTGCGGTTTTTGCTATTTCGCAAGCCCAACGGACAGGTGGTGAGTGTGGCGGATGCGTGCCATATCTGCGGGCCGGTGGGTTTTTACATGGGGTCGCAGGGGATTACGTGCAAGATGTGCGCGAGCCCGCTGGTGCCGCAAAGCATGGGGCAGGAGGGCGGGTGCAATCCGATTCCGCTGAAGAGCGCGCAGGCGGGTGGGATGGTGACGTTCCAGGCGGCGGATCTCACGGCGTTGGCTCCGGTGTTTGAGCGGTGAGCGCTGCCGGCGACAGAGCGGGGCGGTAGATGTTCTTTCGGTTGCTGTGGGAGAGTTTTCGGCGGCAGCGGCGGAGGAAGCTGCTGGCGGGGGTGGCGATTCTGCTGGGGACGACGGCGGTGACGGCGATGCTGGCGCTGGCGACGACGATTGGGGACCGGATTCATCGGGAGCTGGCGGTTTACGGGGCGAACATTGTGATCACGCCGGCGGCTTCGGGGCTGGACGTGAATGTGGGTGGGGTGGAGGTTCGGCCGGCTACGGGGGATGCTTATTTGAAGGAGAGTGATTTAGAGAAGCTGCGGGGGATTTTCTGGGCGAACAATATTACGGGGGTGAGTCCGGAGCTGGATTTTCCGGTGAACATTGCCGACTTGACCAAAGACCCGCAGTCGATAGACCAAGTCACAACAGCATTGATCGGCGCTTGGTTCGATCACAAGTTTGGCTCAACTGTTACGGGCATCAACCGTCTAAATCCCCTCTGGAGAATTGATGGTCGCTGGCCTCGCGCATGTTCAGGCACACGCGATGTGATTTGTGACGGACCTGAGATCGTCATCTCTTCTGGCTTGTCAGCACGCTTAGGATGGCGTGTTGGAGACCACGTTGCACTCTCGGATTTGGGAAGCAAGAGACTCACGCCGACAGAGATAGTTGGAATCGTGAACACGGGAGATGGAGCGATCGAGGTTCTCGTTAACCTTGCTGACGCACATGCATTCTTCGGCACTCGTTTCGGCGATGACGCAATATCACGCATAGAGGTGAGTGCGCGGACGCGGCCGGAGGATGCGTTTGCGCGGAAGGATCCGGAGACGCTTTCGCCGCAGCAGCGGGAGATCTGGTATTGCCGGCCGTATGCGAATTCGATTGCGTTTCAGATTCGGGAGGCGATTCCGGGCGCCGATGCGGAGCAGGTTCGGCGGGTGGAGCAGAGTGAAGGCAATGTGCTGAGGCGGATCTCCGGGCTGATGTGGCTGGTGAGTCTGGCGGCGCTGCTGGCGGCGGGGTTTGCGGTGAGTGCGGCGATGGCGACGGCGATTCTGGAGCGGAGGGGAGAGATTGGGTTGCTGCGGTCGCTGGGGGCGAGCCGGGCGGCGGTGGCGGCTCTGTTTTATGTGGAGGCGGCGGTGTTAGCGGTGGTGGCGGGGGCGCTTGGGTTTCTGGCTGGGAGTGGGCTGGCGGCCTGGCTGGGGGGACGGATTTTCCCGGGTGAGAGCGGAGGTGCGGTGTTGAATCCGGTGCTGCTGCCGGTGGTGGTGGGGTTGGCGCTGGTGGTGGCGGTGGCGGGAAGTACGCCGGCGATCCGGCAGGCACTGAAGATGGACCCGTCGGCGGTGTTGCGGGCGGGGGCTTAGTGGCGGGGGCGACGTCGACTCGGGCCGGGACGGGGTTGGGGCTCCGGCGGATGCTGCGGCAAAGTTTGCTGCACCGGCGGGGGCGGAGCCTGTCGGCGTTGCTGGCGATGACGGTTTCGGCGGCGGTGGCGACGGCGCTGCTGACGCTGTACAGCGATCTGGAGCAGAAGCTGCACCGGGAGTTTCGGAGCTTTGGGGCGAATGTGGTGGTGACGGAGGCGGCTTCGGCGGGTGCGGGGACGGACGCTTCTCTTTCGGCGGATGTTGTGGCGCGGGTGCGGGCGGCGGCGGGGGCGGATGCGGCCGTGGCTCCGTTTGGGTATGCGGTGGCGACGACGGACCGGGGGACGCCGGTGGTGGTGGCGGGCATGGATGCCGAAGCGACGCGGCGGCTGGACAGCTGGTGGAAGGCGGACGCGTGGCCGGCGGGGGAGGAGGCGCTGCTGGGGCAGAAGGCGGCGAATTTTGTGGCGGATGAGCGGGCGGTGACGCTGCGGTACGCGGGGCGGGCGGTGACGCTGAAGGGTGTGGGGCGGCTGCGGACGGGGGGGGAGGAGGACAGCCGGATCTACGTGCCGATGGCCGCGTTTGCCGCCTGGACCGGGGTGGGGCCGAGCGTGGTGGAGGTGCAGGTGCCCGGGGGTGCGGCGAAGGTGGAAGCGGCAGCCGAGCGGATGCGGGGGGCGCTGCCGGGGATGACGGTGGCTCCGGTGCGGGCGCTGGTGGAGGGCGAAAGCCGGATTGTGGATCGGACGCGGGCGCTGATGTTTGGGTCGGTGGTGCTGATCGCGTTGACGGTGGGGGTGAGTGTGCTGGCAACGATGTCGGCGAGCGTTCTGGAGCGGCGGCGGGATTTTGCGTTGATGCGGGCGCTGGGTGGATCGGCGGGGCAGCTGTTGCGGCTGTTTTTGTTGGAGGCGCTGCTGCTGGCGGCGGCGGGTGTGGCCGTGGGGTGGGTGCTAGGCTCGGGGGTGGCGTGGGCGATCTCCGAGCTGAACTTTGATACGGCGACGATGCCGCGGCTGAGTGTAGCGCCGGTGGTGCTGCTGCTGAACCTGGGGATTGCGGCGGTGGCGGCGGTGTTGCCGGCGCGGGTGCTGCGGGGCTTGGAGCCGGCGGCGCTGCTGAAGGGAGAGTGAGGGACGATGCCGGACGGAATGCACAGGACGACGCAGGGCATGGTGGGGCAGACGCGGGACGAGTGTGCGGTGATCTCGTTGGACGGGGTGACGCGGGAGTACGCGGGGCAGGCGGGGGCGGTGCGGGCGTTGGAGGATGCGACGTTTTCGATTGTGGCGGGCGAGTGGGTCGCGATTACGGGGCCGTCGGGCTCGGGTAAGTCGACGCTGGTGAATCTGCTGGGGTGTCTGGACCGGCCGACGAAGGGCGAGTTGCGGATCGATGGGGTGGAGACGGGAACGATGAGCGCCGGGGAGCTGGACCGGTTTCGGGCGGACACCATCGGCTTTATCTTTCAGCAGTTCCACCTGATTCCGTACCTTTCGGCGGTGGAGAATGTGATGCTGGCGCAGTATTTTCACTCGATGACGGACGAGGGGGAGGCTCGGGCGGCGCTGGACAAGGTGGGGCTGCTGGCGCGAGCGGGGCATCTGCCGAGTGAGCTGAGTGGCGGCGAGCAGCAGAGGGTGTGCATTGCGCGGGCGCTGATCAACAATCCGCCGATCCTGCTGGCAGATGAGCCGACGGGGAACCTGGACGCGGCGAATCAGCGGGTGGTGGCGGACCTGTTGCGCGGGCTGCATGCGGAGGGGCACACGATCGTGATGGTGACGCATGATCCGGAGATGGCGGGGATGGCGGGGCGGCGGATTGCGCTGAATCACGGGAAAGTGTTTTGCCATCCGGTGGGTGGGCCGGTGGTGCGGTTTGGGCGGTGAGGTTAGCGGGCAGGAGCGAGAAGCAGGTCCCCTTCGGGGATGACAAGCCAGAAGGGCAAGAGCCACGGCAGAGACGGAGCAGGTGGGTTAGCGCTCGCCCCACTTAAGTTTGGCGCGGAGGACGTTGAAGAGGCCGTTGGGCTGGTGGCGGAGGAGGCGGACGGTGTGCTCGGAGCGGCGGCAGTGGATGTGGTCGCCGACCTGGACGGGGACGGCTTCCTGGCCGTCGACGGTGAGGAAGACCTCGTTGGGGACGCCGACGATGTGGACCGAGACGGTGGAGGTGGAGGGGACGACGATGGGGCGGAGAGTGAGGAGGTGCGGACAGATGGGGGTGACGACGGTAGCGGACAGGTTGGGCGTCATGATGGGGCCGTTGGCGGCGAGGTTGTAGGCGGTGGAGCCGGTGGGGGTGGCGATGATGATGCCGTCGGCACGGAAGGTGGCGACGAGTTGCTGGTCGATGTCGACAGAAAAGTCGGCCATGCGGGCGATGGTGCCTTTGGAGACGACGATGTCGTTGAGGGCGTGCCACTGCTGGACGAGGCTGTTGCCGCGGATGAGCTCGGCGTGGATCATCTCGCGGGTGTCGATGGCGGCGGTGCCGGCACACCAGGCGTCGAGGGTGGCGAAGAGGTCCGAAAGGGGGACCTCGGTAAGGAAGCCGAGCGAGCCGAGGTTGACCGACAGGATGGGGGTGGTGGTGCGGGCGAAGGCGCGGGCGGCGGCGAGCAGGGTGCCGTCGCCGCCGAGCACGATGACGAGGTTGGGGTTGTGCTGGGGCAGATCTTCGCGGCGAACGGAGCGCGCGGCGCCGAGGTAGGCGGAACTGTCGGGGTCGAGGACGGTTCCGTAGCCGTGACCTCCGAGCCAGCGAAGGAGTTCAGGCAGGATCGAGGCGAGCTCAGGCTTCTGCGGCTTGGAGACGATGGCGGCCAGATGCATGTGTGCCTAGTTTAGAGCAGGGTTGTTGACGGTGCTGGAAGGTCGGCGGCGATGGCGCCGAAGCGGGCGTGGAGGAGGTACTCGTGGTTGCCCTCCATGCCGAGGATGGGCGAGTCGGCGAGGTCGAGGTCGGTGGCGCCGAGGGTGCGGGCGGCGGCGGTGACCCGGTCGATGGCGAACTGGCGGGCGGCAGGATCGCGCACGATGCCGCCTTTGCCGATGTTTTCGCGGCCGGCTTCGAACTGCGGCTTGATGAGGATGACGGCGGTTCCCTGCCAGAGCTCGCCGGGTTGAGCCAGGGCGGCGAGCACGGCGGGAAGGACGAGAGTGGCGGAGATGAAGGAGACGTCCACCGCGAGGAGGGCTGGGGCGGGCGTGTTGGGGGTGAGGAGCTCGGCGGGGGCGAGGAGGCGGGCGTTGGTGCGTTCACGGAGGGAGACGCGCCCGTCGCGGCGAAGGGTGTCGGCGATCTGGCCGTAGCCGGTGTCGACGGCCAGGACGTGGGCGGCGCCGTGCTGGAGGAGGCAGTCGGTGAAGCCGCCGGTGGAGGCGCCGATATCGACCGCGTGGATGCCGGTGACGTCAAGACGCCAGTGCGCGAGGGCGTGCTCGAGTTTGAGGCCGCCGCGGCTGACGTAGCGGAGGTCGGCGCCGAGGAGGCGGATGGGGGCGTCGGGGTCGACGGGCGTGCCGGGCTTGTCGACGCGCTGCTCGCGAACAAGCACGCGGCCGGCGAGGATGAGGGCCTGGGCGCGCTCACGGGAGGCGGCGTGGCCGAGGTCAACGAGCAGTTTGTCGAGGCGAAGTTTCATGAGGAACTGCCGGGTTCTGGCCCGGGCCTTGCCGCTGCGGTCGGGGCAGCCGGCGGTTGCGTGGACGCTGGTCCGTGCTTCCAGCGTACAGGGATCGGGTGCGGCGGGCGTTCAGGCTAAAATTGCGAACGATCCTCTTGCGCATCTTTTCTGCCGGCAGCGGGGATCCATGCCGGGCGGGAAGAACGTCAATCCAGGGTGATCTCGAGCACCGGCGGGATCGTTCGCTGCTGCAATCCTGCCTCGGGCATAGGTGCGTGTGTATGTACGACAAGACGGGAGAGGGCCGCGCGACCCCGGCCGCTTCTCCGGACGACGCGGCGCTGCTGCTGGGAGTCCAGAGCGGTGACGAGCGGGCGATGGCGGCACTGTTTGACCGGTATTCCCGGGTGGTGTATTCCGTGTCGTTGCGCGTGCTGCGGGATCCGGCGTCGGCGGAGGATGTGCTGCAGGAGATCTTTCTGCAGATCTGGCGCAACCCGGAGAGCTTTGCCGCGACGCGCGGCAGCCTGGGCGGGTGGCTGGCGGTGGTAGCGCGGAACCGGTCGATCGATGTTCTGCGGCGCAGGCGGCCGCAAGAGACAGTGGACGAGATGGTGCTGCCGTCCACGTTCAATCTGGCCGAAGACTCGGAACGATCCATGATGGTGGACCGGGCTCGGGTGGTGATGCACGGGATGCCGGCCGAGCAGCGCAAGACGCTGGAGATGGCGTTCTTCGACGGGCTGACCCATGCGGAGATCGCGGAGATGACCGGGGACCCGTTGGGAACGGTGAAGACCCGCATTCGCAGCGCTCTGACGACGCTGAGAAAGGCGTTCCGGGCATGAACAAAAACCGTCACCTCGATGGGGATGAGCTGGCCCTGTTTGCCCTGCAGCTATTGGATCCGGAAGAGGCAGATGCGACGTTGCTGCATCTGTCGCACTGCGAGCCGTGCCGGCGGGAGTTGGCGGCGGTGCAGGGCGATCTGGCGGTGCTGGCCCTGACGGCGGAGCTGCATTCTCCGCCGGCGCTGGCGCGGGAGCGGTTGCTGACGCAGGTTCGGCGGGAGCGGAAGGCGCGGCGATCGGAGGCGGAGCGACCGGTTGATGTGGGCCTGGGTCGGCGGACGCGTGTCGAGGAACGAGAGTCGCGGCGAGTGGTGGCCGGCGAAGGCCGATGGAGGGAGCCCGAGACGGCGGCGCGGCGTTCCAGCGCCGGCAGCATGTTGGTGCGGGTTTTGCCGTGGGGTGGGTGGGCCGTGGCGGCGGGGCTGGCCGTGCTGGCCGGCAATCTGCTGCACCAGCGTGACGCTCTGCGGGGGGCGCTGCTGCGTGCGACCGGCGAGGTGCAGCGGCAGCAGGCAAACGCGGCCACAGCGAGGGAGGTCCTTGATACGCTGACCGACCGGGACGCCGTGCGGGTGACGCTGATGCAATCCGGGGAAACGCCGATGCCGGTGGGGCGGGCGAGCTACCTGCCGGACCGGGGATCGCTGGTGTTTGCCGCCAGCAACATGGCGCCGCTGGGCCCGTACAAGACGTATGAGCTGTGGCTGATTCCGGCTGACGGGCGCGATCCGATGCCGGCGGGGACGTTTGTGCCCGACGCGCGGGGCAATGCGAGCGTGATTTTGCCGTCGCTGCCAAAGGGCGTGGCGGCGAAGGCGTTCGGGATCACGATTGAAGATGAGGGGGGATCGCCGACGCCGACGATGCCGATCGTGATGGCAGGGACGTAGAGAACAGTGCCGAAGGATCGGCAAAACGAGAAGCGCCGCCGCGGGTGGCGCTTCCTTGTTGCTGGCTGCGTGCGAACTTATGGCGAGGTCAGGCGGACGGAGACGCCTTTGCCCTGGAGGTCGACGTAGGTCTGGATGGTGTTGCTGTCGGTACGGATGATCGTCATCAGGCTGGAGGCCGAGGAGACGGGGAAGCCGGTCTGAGGAACGGAATCCTGGGTGACGACGTACACCTTGCCCGTTGGATTGCCAGTGGTGGAGGCGATCCAGATGGGGCGGCCCGCGACGGGGATGGTGGCGGTGACAGTGTTGGTAAGCAGGTTGATGGCGGAGACGGTCGAGTCGGCGTAGTTGGCCACATAGGCTTGGGTGCCATCCTGGAGGACGGTGACCATCACGGGCTGCCGGCCGACGGGCATGGTGGCGAGCACGTCGCCGAAGCCGACGGCATCGACCGGATTGTTGGGATCGCAGTTTGGATTGGTGGGCAGGGTGGCCGAGGTACAGAGCGGGATGTTGATGATGCTGACGGTGCCGGGGGAGACGCCGTCGCCGGCGCTGGCGACCACGAGCTCCGTGCGTGTGGGCGCGAGGTCAGCCCACACCGGCGCGTTGCCCACGGGGATGGTTGGCGTCGTGGTATCCGCGGCATTGCTTTCGGAGTTGATGACGCTGACCGAGCTGCTGCCCTTGTTGAGAATAAAGGCGCGGTTCCCGTCCGCGGTCATGACGCCGTACACCGGCGTGACCCCGACAGGGATGGTGTTGGTGATGGTGACGGTGGCGGAGTCGATGGCCAGAACCTGCCCGGGCGCACCGGCGGTGGTGTTTTGGTTGATGATGTACGACCGAGGCCCATTTGCGATGCCGGCGATGTAGACGGGCGAGTAGCTGGGGGAGACGGGCAGCTCCTGCCGCAACGAAGGAACGGCTGTGGTGAGCGGAAACTGAGCGACCGCAGACCGGCCCGGATCGGTTAAATAGATGTTTGCGGAGTTCGTGAAGATGCTGTTCGGCGCGGCCCCGGGCAGAAGCGTGGTGGTGGCGACGTTGCTGGTCTGCAGCGTTGTGGTGATGGGAAAGCTGCTGAGGGTGCGATCGCTGTTGAGGGTGTACCCGGTGCCACCGGTGGTGGACAGCTGAAGATAGTAAGGGGTTGGACCGACACTTGCATTCACCAGGTTGGTGTCGCCGGCGAAATCGACCATGGTGACCAGGCCGCCCGTGGCGTTGGCCGGCTGTGAGATCACGACGGCGTATTTGGTGGGCTGGACGGCCGGGCCGACGGGGCTGATGGCGGTAACGACGGGGCGGTACTGGTTCCCGCAGCCGAGCACGGGCGCCATGAGGGCGGCGGCGACCGGGGTCAAGAGGAGGTGGGCAAGGAAGCGTCCGCCGGGACGGCGAAAGACGTTGGATCGTGAGGCGATTCGTACTGAGTGCAAAACTGCTCCCGCGGCGCTGCTGTGTTTGGCTATGCTCAAAGCCTGATTGTAAATCAGGGTGTGGCGCAGGAACCCGGCCGAGGTGTGATGAACGAGGCAGAACGGCAGCGGCAAAGGGCAACGGGAGCGATCCCGGAGGAGCGGGACCGAACGCAATCGCGCGGCCTGGTGCTGATGGTCGGGGTACTGCTGGCGGTGGAGGCCGGGGCGATGCTGCGCGGGGCGGCGGCGGCCGGGCGGGAGTTCCCGGTGCATGTGGCCCTGGTGGTTGGCCTCAGCGTGGCGTTTGCCCTGCTGGTGCGGCTGCTGCGAGCGGCGACGGTGGGCGGGGCGTGGAGCGGAGGCGCGGTGTGTCTGCTGCTGACGTACGGCAGCGGGTCGATGTCGGAACCGGTGTGGCGCAGCGGTTTGATGCCGCTGGCGGCGTTGTTCGCCCTTACGTTCCTGGGAACGCGCGCGGGCCGTGCGAGAAAGGCGCAGGCCGGGCTGGCGGAGGCGCGGCGGGGACGAAACGCGGCACAGGTGCTGGCGAACCTTTCCGCCGCGGCACTGTGTATTTCGCCGGTGGCGGCGTGGTGGCTGCGGGAACATGGCCCGGCAGGCGGTGCGTTGGGGTTTGCGGACCTGTGGGTGGGCGTGGCGATGAAGACGGCTGCGCTCGCGGCGCTGGCCGAGGCGACGGCGGATACGGTGTCCTCCGAGGTGGGGCAGGCGTTCGGCGGGCGGCCGGTGCTGGTGACGACCATGCGGCGGGTGGAGCCGGGAACGGATGGGGCGGTGTCGGTGTTGGGCACGCTGAGTGGTGTGCTGGGCGGAGCCGTGGTGGCGGCGGTTGGTTGCTGGGCGATGCACCTGGGGGTTTACGGTGCGGTCGTGGCTACCGGTTGCGGCATTCTGGGATTCGTTGCCGACACGGTGCTGGGCGCCACGGTGGAGCGGCGCGGCTGGCTGGGCAACGATCTGGTGAACTTTGCGTCGACGCTGGTGGCGGCGGCGGCGGCCCTCGCTATGATGCGGAGATAGGGCGGAGTTTCTGCGGTACGTCGGCAGCGGTGGGCAGACGCAGGTCCTTCGACCTCGCTCAGGATGACAGGACGCGGGACGCTAGTCGTCGTTGCGGCCCTCGATCCAGCGGTGCGCCGCCGAGCCCTGCAGGCCGAGGCGGAGCGAGGTGTAACTCAGGATTTCGTGGGTGTAGCGAAGGAACAGAGTGAGGTTGGAGACGCGGCCAAAGGGTGGGCGGGGCGACGTGTAGACGTCGAGGCCAGCCTCCTGGCAGAGGGCGCGGATGCGGAAGAGGTGGGTTGGGTCGCTGACGACGACGAGGGTGTGGAGGTTGTGTTCGCGGGCGATGCTCGAAAGGCTTTCGACCTGCTGCTCGGTGTCGACGGAGCGGGTTTCGGCGAGGATGTTGGCGAGCGGGATGCCATTGGCAAGGAGGTAATCGCGGCCGACGCCGCCCTCGGTGAGACCGGAGTCGGCGTCCGAGCCGCCGCCGAGGGTGATGACGACCGGAGCGATGCCCTTGCGATACAGCTCGACAGCATGATCGAGGCGGGCGTGGAAGACAGGCGAGGGCCGGCCGCGGTACTCGGCCGCGCCGAAGACGACGATCGCGTCCGACGGGATGGCCTCATCGCGGGAGGCGACCTGGTCGATCTGGCCGTAGACGTAGACGCACCAGGCCAGGGCGACGAGCAAGAGGATGCCGAGGAGGCACCAGAGCACCGGAGATCGGTGCGCAGGCCGACCGGGGTTGGAGGAGCGGGCAGGCATGGGCGGCAAGGCACGGGGCGGCAGAACTTGAGTGTACGGCAGGTCTGGGTCGCGCTGCGGCGAGCTTAGCGCTGCAGCGTCAGGGCGATCTCGTGGGTGGGGATGGCTCCTTCGCGAAGGATGCTCCAGGAGGTGCCGCCGTGCGAGAGATCGACGATGGTGGTGGCGGTGGAGCGGGCGGTTGGGCCGCCGTCGACGATCATGGAGAGTTCGGAGCCGAGCTGATCGCGGACGCAGTTGGCGTAGGTGCACTCGGGCATGCCGGCGAGGTTGGCGGAGGTGGCGGTGATGGGCAGGCCGAGCTGGCGAACGACGGCGCGGGCGATGGGCGCCTCAGGAACGCGGAGGGCGACGTTGCCGGTCTGGGCGGTGACGCGCAGGGGCAGCTTGGCGCCGGCGCGGACGATGATGGTGAGGGGACCGGGCCAGAAGCGCTCGGCGAGGCGGTCGAAGGCGCCGTCGATGGTGGGCGCGAGCTCGTAGGCCTGATGGGTTTCGCAGAGCAGGAGCGAGAGCGGTTTGTGGCGGGCGCGGGTTTTGAGCTCGTAGATGCGGTCGACGGCGCGGAGGTTTACGGGGTCGACGGCGAGGCCGTAGAAGGTGTCCGTGGGGAGGGCGACGACGTGGCCGCTGTTGAGCGTGGCGACGACGCGGTCGATGTTGTCCGGTTCCGGTTCGTCGGGATGGATGCGGAGGATGTCAGCCTGCAACTGTTGCTCCTGCGGGGATAGGCTGCCGGTGTGGGTGGCAGGGTGATCCCGAACTCGCAGGGTAGCACGGGCGTTGGGGCGACTCAACGGAGGTCGGCGACGGCGGCGAGGTGGCGTAGGATGAGGGCGATGCCGGGGAGCGGGGACGAGACGGATGTGCTGGTGACCAGCCGGGCGAACGCGCGGGTGAAGCAGCTGCGGGCCGCGTTTGCGGAGGGTGGGCGGCGCGATGGAACGCTGGTGGCGATCGAGGGCGAGCATCTGCTGGAGGAGGCGGTGCGCAGCGGGCCGGTGCCGGAAATGGTGTTTGTGAGCGAGCGGACAGCGGTGCCGGTGTGGGTGCCGCGGGAGGTGCCGCGGCTGCGGCTGGCGGAAGCCGTGTTTGCGAGTGCCGTGGAGACGCGATCGCCGCGGGGCGTGGCGGCATTGGTGGCGCCGCCGCGGTTTGCGATCGCGGATATGCTGCGGGCGGAGGCTCCCCTGGTGGTGATCGCGGCGGGGCTGCAGGATCCGGGTAACCTGGGAACGCTGATCCGGTCGGCGGAGGCATTTGGCGCGAGTGGCGTGCTGCTGACGCCGGGGACGGTTTCGGCCTGGAATGGGAAGGCGATGCGGGCTTCGGCAGGGTCGGTGTTTCGGGTTCCGGTGGTGGGGTGTGGGATCGGCGAGGTGCGGGCTCTGCGCGAGCGTGGGGTGGCGCTGCTGGCTGCGGTGGGATCCGGTGCGGGGCCAGCAGGTGCGATTGGCGAGGTGGATCTGACGCGGTCGACGGCGTTGATGGTGGGGCATGAGGGTAGCGGGCTTGGGGCGGAGTGGCTGGCGTTGGCGGAGACGCGGGTGACGATTCCCTGCCCTGGCCCGGTGGAGAGCCTGAACGCGGCGGTGGCGGGGTCGGTGATGCTGTATGAGGCTGCGCGGCAGCGGGCGGCGGCGGGGCGACGGGCGTGAGTTTGTTCGACACGACGCCGGTGGCGCAGGCGGCGGCCCGATCCGCCGATGCGCGGGCGCCGCTGGCCGAGCGGATGCGGCCGCGAACACTGGCCGAGTATGCCGGGCAGGAGCACCTGCTGGGCGAGGGCAAGCCGCTGCGGGTACTAATCGAGCGGGAGCAGACGGACGGCGCCGGCGGCAACGGGCAGAGCATGATCTTCTGGGGGCCGCCGGGGGTGGGCAAGACGACGCTCGCGAAGATCGTTGCGGGGAGCACGGGAGCGAACTTTGTTGAATTCTCGGCGGTGCTGAGCGGCATCAAGGAGATCAAGGGGGTGATGGCGGATGCCGAGCGTGCGGCGGGAATGGGGTCTCGGACGATCCTGTTTGTGGACGAGATTCATCGGTTCAACAAGGCGCAGCAGGACGCGTTCCTGCCATATGTGGAGCGCGGAACGATCCGGCTGATCGGGGCGACGACGGAGAATCCGAGCTTTGAGATCAATGCGGCGCTGCTGTCGCGGTGTCGGGTGTACACGCTGGTGGCGCTGACCGAGGAGCAGGTGGTCGCGCTGCTGCGACGGGCGATGGCGGATGCGGAGCGAGGGTTGGGGGCGTGGGGAGTTGCCGCCGAGGAGGATGCGCTGGCGGCGATTGCGGCGTTTGCGAGCGGGGATGCGCGGCATGCGCTGAGCGCGCTTGAAGCGGCGGCGCGGCTGGCGGAGGCCGGGGGCGAGCGAACGATCACGCGGGTGCTGGCGGCCGAAGCCATGCAGAGGCGGGTGCTGCTGTATGACAAGCGCGGCGAGCAGCACTATGACCTGATCTCCGCGCTGCACAAGAGCGTGCGCAACTCGGATCCGGACGCCGCGCTGTACTGGCTGGGGCGGATGCTCCATGCGGGCGAAGATGCGATGTACGTGGCTCGGCGGGTAGTGCGGATGGCGGTCGAGGACATTGGCCTGGCAGCCCCGGAGGCGCTGAACCTGTGCCTGAGCGCCCGCGATGCGATGCACTTTCTGGGACAGCCGGAGGGGGATCTGGCGTTGGCGCAGGCGGTGGTCTACCTGGCGCTGGCGCCGAAGTCGAATGCCGTTTACACGGCGTATGCGGCGGTGGGGGCGGACATTGAGGCGACCGCGGCGGAGCCGGTGCCGCTGCATCTGCGAAATGCGCCGACCAGGCTGATGAAGGAGCTGGACTACGGGAAAGGCTACCAGTACGCGCATGACGTGGAGGGCAAGGTGGCGGCGATGGAGTGCCTGCCGCCGTCACTCGCTGGGCGGCGCTACTACCAGCCAACCGGCGAGGGTCGGGAACGGCAGCTGGGGGCGCGGCTCGACGAGGTGCTGCGGAAGCGGCGGGACGGAGATTCCGGGGACGGCTAAGTCGGCTTTCAGGGTAGGATTTCGCCATGGACTCCTTCCCCCGGCTGACGCGGCTGCCACCTTACGTTTTTAACATCACGGGCGACCTAAAGGCTGCGGCGCGGCGCCGTGGCGAAGACATTATTGATTTCGGGATGGGCAATCCGGATGGTGCGACGCCGGCACACATTGTGGAGAAGATGATCGAGGCGGCGCGCAAGCAGCGGACGCACCGGTACTCGCTGTCGAAGGGGATTCCGCGGCTGCGTAAGGCGATCTGCGACTGGTATGGCCGGCGGTACAACGTCGATCTCGACCCGGCGACCGAGGCGATCGTGACGATCGGGTCGAAAGAAGGGATCGCGCACTTCTGCATGGCGGTGCTGGACCGCGGCGATACGGTGCTGGTGCCGAACCCGAGCTACCCGATCCACATTTATGGCCCGGTGATCGCGGGCGCGGATATCCTGTCGCTGCCCATTCACTCCACGACGGAGTTTCTGGCGCAGGTGGAAGACGTGATTCCGCGCATGACGCCGCGACCTAAGATCCTGATCGTGAACTTTCCCGCCAATCCAACCGCGCAGTGTGTGGATCTGCCGTTTTTTGAACGGCTGGTGGCGCTGTGCAAGGAGTTTGGGGTGTGGCTGGTGCATGACTTTGCGTATGCGGATCTGGCGTTCGACGGCTACAAGCCACCTTCGGTGTTACAGGTTCCGGGAGCGAAGGACATTGCGGTCGAGTTCTTTACGCTCTCAAAGAGTTACAACATGCCGGGATGGCGAGTGGGCTTTATGGTCGGGAATCCGACGCTGGTGGCTGCGCTGAGCCGCATCAAGAGCTACTTCGATTACGGGACGTTTACGCCGATCCAGGTGGCGTCGATCTGTGCACTCGATGGGCCGCAGGAGTGTGTGGCCGAGATCACCAAGACGTACCAGGACCGGCGCGATGTGCTGGTGGCGGGGCTGAATCGGCTGGGATGGCAGACGGACACTCCGCGGGCGACGATGTTTGTGTGGAGCAAGATCCCGGAGGCGTTTCGCGCGATGCGGTCACTCGAATTTTCCAAGCACCTGCTCGAACACGCGAAGGTGGCGGTGAGTCCGGGGATCGGCTTTGGCGAGTATGGCGATGACTATGTGCGGTTTTCGCTGATCGAGAATGAGGAGCGGACGCGACAGGCGCTGCGAGGGATTCGGGGAGCGCTGCAAACGGTGTCGAGCGAGCTGGCTGCGACGTAGCTGCGCGCACCGTCGTTGCCGGGCGTCAGGCGAGGTGTGTAGAGTCTGACGCGCATGGAGAACAGGCACGCGGCGTACATCGGGGCGCTCGACCAGGGAACAACGAGCACGCGCTTTCTCATCTTCGATCGCAGCGGTCGTATTGTCTCGTCAGCGCAAAAGGAGCATGAGCAGATCTACCCGAGCGCGGGCTGGGTAGAGCACGATGCGCTTGAGATTCTGCGGCGAACGCTGGAGGTGATGGACGAGGCGGCCGCCGCACGTGGGCTGCGTGCGGCGGATCTGAGCGCGATCGGCATCACCAATCAACGGGAAACAACGGTGGTGTGGGATCGCGCAACGGGGCTGCCGGTGGCCAACGCTGTGGTGTGGCAGGACACCCGGGTGGCTGACACGGTGGCACGGATGGCCGCGACGGGGGGACAGGACCGTTTTCGCGCGCGGACGGGGCTGCCGCTGACCACCTACTTCAGTGGGCTGAAGCTGGCTTGGATTCTGGACCACGTGGGTGGAGCGCGCGAGCGAGCCGAAGCCGGCGACCTGCTGTTTGGCAACCTCGACAGCTTTCTGATGTGGAACCTTACGGGTGGCGTGGATGGCGGCGTGCACCTGACCGACGTGACCAATGCCAGCCGGACGCAGTTGATGAACCTCGGCACGCTGGACTGGGACGCGGAGATGCTGGCGGCCTTCCGGATCCCGCGCGCCACCCTGCCTGGAATCCGCTCAAGCAGCGAGTACTACGGCGACCTGAAGCGCACGTCGCTTGCCGGCGTCCCGATGTGCGGTGTGCTGGGCGATCAGCATGCGGCGCTGGTAGGGCAGGCCTGTTTCCGACCGGGGCAGGCGAAGAACACCTACGGCACGGGATGTTTTCTGCTGATGAACACGGGCGAACGCAGGGAGTCCACGCATGGCCTGCTGACGACGCTGGCGTATAAGTTCGGCACGGCGCCGGCGGTGTATGCGCTTGAGGGCAGCGTGGCCATTGCGGGTGCGCTGGTGCAGTGGATGCGTGACAACCTCGGCCTGATCGAGCGCAGCGACGAGATCCAGGCGCTGGCGCACACGGTGCGGGATAACGGCGGGGTCTACTTCGTTCCCGCGTTTTCCGGGCTGTATGCCCCCTATTGGAAGGACAGCGCGCGCGGCGTCATCGCCGGTCTGACGCGCTACGCCAACAAGGGGCACCTGGCGCGCGCGGTGCTCGAGGCAACGGCATTCCAGAGCCGGGACGTGGTGGAGGCGATGGCCGCCGATGCGGGTCTGCCGCTCGATCAGCTGCGCGTCGACGGAGGCATGGTCGGGAACGATCTGCTGATGCAGTTCCAGGCCGACCTTCTGGATCGTGAGGTGATCCGGCCGGCCATGCGGGAGACGACGGCGCTGGGCGCGGCCTACGCCGCCGGCCTGGCAAGCGGATACTACAGCAGCACGGACGAGCTCACGGCGAACTGGAAGGCCGACGTGATGTGGCGGCCACAGATGCCGCCGGAGCTGCGCGAACAGCTGTACCGGACGTGGAAAAAGGCCGTGACGCGGTCGTTCGACTGGACGGACGACTGGACGAACAGCTGGGCGAACGACAATCCGTCGGCGGAGTCGCAAGGGTAGGGGCTCACGCGCCAGACCACGGCGCAGGTCGGTGCGTTCGTTACGGGAGATCCTGCTTCAAGGCGTCGAGCACGACAGGCTTGGTCAGCAGCTCCGGCAACACGTCGGCCTTGCTGTCCGTGGCGGCAGGATAGAGCACGTAGGTGGGCACGCCGCTGCGACCGACGCTGGCGAGCTGCTGCGTGATGGCCGGGTCGTACTGGGTCCAGTCCGCCTTGAGCAGGGTTACGTGGCCGGCGGCAAACTGGCGCTGCACATCAGAGGAGCGCAGCACCAGGCGCTCGTTGACCTGGCAGGACAGGCACCAGGCGGCGGTGAAGTCGATGAAGACTGGGTGACCCGCGGTGCGAGCGGCCTCGAGCGTCTGCGGGGTGAACGGCTGCCAGGCGAGCGTGGTGTCCTTTGGCCGGTAGAGCGGAACGGCGACTGCGAGCAGAAGCAACGCGGCGCCGGTGAGCGTGGAGCCGAGCCGGGCAGGATACCTGTGCAGGGCCCAACCGGCGATGGCCACCAGAAGGAACCCAAGCAGAAGTTTGGCGATGGCGTCGGTTCCCTGCCCTGCTGAGGCGTTGGCTCCCGCCGAGAACAGCCGGCCATACACCCAGGTGAGCCAGATGACCGTGGCAAACAGCGGAACGGCGGTGAGCTGCTTGAGCGTCTCCATCCAGGCGCCGGGACGCGGCAGAATGCGGGTCCACGCAGGCTGGAAGCTGAGCAGCAGGTACGGCAGAGCCAGGCCGAGCGCGAGCGCGGTGAAGACGGCAAAGGTGACGGCCGCGGATTGTGCGAGAGCGAATCCGATGGCTGCCCCCATCAGCGGCGCGGTGCAGGGCGTGGCGACGACGGTGGCGAGCACGCCGGTGAAGAACGATCCGGGGTAGCCCTGCTTGCGGGTCAGCGAGTCGCCGGCAGAGGTGAGCGAAAGGCCGAGATCAAACTGACCGGCAAGCGAGAGCGAAAAGAAGAACAGACCGACAGCCAGCACGACCAGGAACGCGGGCGATTGCAGCTGGAATCCCCAGCCGATCTGGTTGGTGGTGGAGCGCAACGCCAAAAGCACACCAACGATGACCCAGAACGAGACCAGAATGCCAAGCGTGTAGACAAGGCCATGAGCGCGCAGACGCGAGCGCTCTTCCGAAGAAGAGTTGACCAGGGCCAGGCCCTTGAGGAAGAGCACCGGGAAGACACACGGCATCAGGTTAAGGATGATGCCGCCAAGGAAGGCGAGGCCGACCGCGCCGGCGATGGTGACGTGGCTACCCGCGCCCGGCTTGGGGTTCTGAGCAGCGGAGGCGACCTCGCCGGGCACGACCGGCGCGGTAAAGGTGTAGGCCTGCTCATCGCTGAGCTTGATGAGGCCGTGGATCTCGGACGGCAACGCTGCAAGGTCAGCGGCGCGCGGAACGCGCAGCCGAATGCCGCCGGGGACGGGTTCGGATATCTGATCGCCGGCGTTCTCGATCTGGTCCTGGTCAAAGGGGTAGAACTCGGCGTCGGTTTCGGTGTCGCCGGTGATCAGCGTGAAGACGAAGTCAGTTTTTCCGCCATTAACGGTGATCTGTATGGGTGCAACGAGCGGTTTGGGCAGCAAGGTGAGTGCCTGGCCGAGAGCGCCGACGGGGGCGACGGGCGAGGCGGCATGCGGGTCTGCGGTCAGGTTGAGACCGAGGTGTGCCTTGCCCGGGATGCAGACCTCGCGACACACGAGCCAATTCACCACGGCGTCCAGGTGCACGGGGCCCGGCTTCAGCGTCGACGCAGCGGTCAGTGTGACGGGAAATGCGGCGGTGTCTTCGTAGCCGAAGTCCATCAGCGGGCCGAGGGGCAGCCGGGACGGCGTGGGGAACTGCAGGGGTCCGGCGGTGATGCCGTGGGGCAGGTTCCAGGTGATGTGGGGCGGCTCGCCGGAGTCGCCGGCGTTTACCCAGTACACGTGCCAGTTATGCTCCAGCGTCAGCACCAGGCCGGCCGTGACGGTGCCACCGGGGGCGATGCTGGGAGAAAGCGACGTCAACTCGGCGGTGAGATGCGCGGCCTTTACCGGACCGGGGCCGCCGTCGCCGACCGTCTGCAGCTGCGCGTGCGATGCCGGTCCGGACAGAACGAAGCAAAGAAAGACGAGAACGACGTGGACGATCTGGCTTCGGCGGCGTGGCATGCATTTGCGATTGTAGGCTGTCGCGCGTAGCACCTGGTGGAGATCGGTCATAGCAGACCTGCACCCAAACGCCGATGTTCGACCATGATGCAGCGGTCCATCACAACCCGGATGCCGCCGGCTTCGGCCCGCCTGGCCGCGTCGCGGTTCACGATGCCCTGCTGCACCCACAGGTCAGTGAGCCCCAGCGCGAGCATCTCGTCGACGATGCCGGGGAGAACACTGGGCAGACGGAAGACGTTGACGAGGTCGGGCCGCTCCGGCAGCGCCGTAAGCGAGGGATACGCTGGCTCGCCGAGCACGGCGGAGATCGCCGGATTCACAGGAGCGATGCGGTAGCCATGATGCTGCATATAGGCCGAAACGTAGTGGCTGGGACGGTCGGGGCGCTCGGACAGGCCGACGACCGCAAGCGTCCGGGGGCGGTGGGCGCGTCCGCGCAGCATGTCGTCCCCGAGCATGGCGCGGATCACCTCGGGCTCGTTCATCCGGCGGGGGCCTTCCACGCGCCGAGCAGACGCCGCACCACCAGAAGCTCGCCCAGGTGGTAGGCATTGTGATCGGCGATCAGCAAGGCCTCGCGCAGAAGGTTCTGCCCGTCACCCCACCGGAAAGGTCGAACGAGGTCGGCTTCGGGACGGGCCAGCAGCTGCTCAAACTGCTCGCGATCGGCGCGGATGGCCGCGACGCTGCGGTCCCAGGCGTCGGACGAAGGTGGCTCGGGAGATTTCGGCCAGTACTCCTCCGGCCAGCGCAGGCCATGATATCCGCCGGTGGGCGGCGCACTGAAGTTCAGGATGTCGCGCTGCGTGATGCGCATGTGCTCGACGAGCTGCCAGGCGGAGTAGGGCAGGCGCTCGGGGACGGTGCCGCGCAGATCCGCCGGCAGGTCGGCGACCAGGTCGTCAAAGCTGGCATGAGCCTGCCCGCCATGTAGCAGAGCCCGGATCTGCTCCAGCAGTTCCTGCCGGAGCTCGGGCGAGCCTGAAGCTTCGGGTGCATGCTTGTTCACGGCACGTATTCTCCCGCGCATTGGATGCACCGACGGCCGGCGTAGACGCGAGAGTTGGGGCACCGACCTTGACGACCGGGGCTATAGGTCGTCGTCCGCGGCTTCCACCGCTGCCGGCAGCTTGCCCTCGCGACGCATACGCAGGAATCCGCGGATAAACGGATCAAGATCGCCGTCGAGCACGCGGTCCACATCGCCCACTTCGACGCGTGTGCGGAGGTCCTTCGCCATGCGGTAAGGCTGGAGGACGTAGGAGCGGATCTGGGAACCGAAGCCGATGTCCAGCTTGGAATCTTCGACTTTCTTAGTGGCGGCTTTCTTCTTGTCGAGCTCGTACTCGTACAGGCGGGAGCGCAGCAGCTTCATGGCGCGCTCCTTGTTTTTATGCTGCGAGCGCTCGTTCTGGCAGCCGGCGACCAGGCCGGTAGGCAGGTGCGTGATGCGCACCGCGGAGTCGGTGGTGTTGACGTGCTGGCCGCCCTTGCCGCCGGAGCGGTAGGTGTCGATGCGCAGATCTTCGGGCTTGATGTCGATATGGATGGTGTCGTCGATCTCCGGCGACACGAAGACGCTGGCGAACGACGTGTGGCGGCGCTTGGCGGAGTCGAATGGCGAGATCCGCACCAGGCGGTGGACGCCGGTTTCGCCGGACAGCAGACCGAAGGCGAAGTCGCCCGAGATGGTAAACGTGGCGGACTTGATGCCGGCCTCGTCGCCATCCTGGATCTCGTTCAGTTCCAGCTTGAAGTGCTGGCGCTCGGCCCAGCGCAGGTACATGCGCATGAGCATCTCGGCCCAGTCCTGGGACTCGGTGCCGCCGGCTCCGGGATGGACGACCACGATGGCGTTGAGGGAGTCGGTCTCGCCCGAAAGCATGGTCTTCGACTCAAGCTGATCGGCATACTCGACCAGCGCGGGGATCTCGCGTTCGAGGTCGGGCTCGGTGGCCTCGCCTTCACGCGCCAGTTCGAAGTAGGCCTCGATATCGTCGGCGCGACGGGCCAGCTCGGCTTCGTCGGCCAGGAGGGTTTCGAGGCGCTTGCGCTCCCGCATGAGCGGCTGTGAACGGGCCGCATCGGCCCACACCGTTGGATCGGCAATCTTCTCTTCGAGCACGGCGAGCTCTTTGCGAAGGCGGGGCGCGTCAAAGATACTCCCGCAGATCGCGAACCTTTTCGCGAACCGGGGAGTAGGTGTACTCGAGATCAGTCAACATGATTCGATTTTAGTTCACCGGGGTCTGGTCTCGGACGCCACGCCCACACCATCGCGCCCACACTCCCCAACACGCAGCCCCAGGCGAACACATCGCCGTGGCGCGTGTAGAAGGTTAGATCGTGCTCGTAACCGAAGGGAACCTGGATGGCTGTGCGCACGTGTCGCGGGGCAGACGCGATCACCTGACCGGACGGATCAATGGACGCGGTGACGCCGGTGTTGGTCGCGCGGAGGACCCAGCGATGGTTTTCAATTGCCCGCATGCGCACCATGTTCAGGTGCTGCCAGGGCGCGCTGGTGTCGCCGTACCAACCGTCATTCGAAAGGTTCACCAGAACGTTTGCGCCGTTCAGGGCAAACTCGCGAATTTCATCGGCGAAGACGGACTCGTAACAGATGAAGGTGCCGAAGGTATGGCCGCCGGTGTGAAACAGCGTGCGCTGTTGCCCAGGCGAAAAGTTGCCGGCGTCCGCCAACAGACTGCCGGCGAAGAAGAAGAGTTGCTTGAACGGCACGTATTCGCCGAAGGGTACCAGGTGCATCTTGGCGTAGTGGCCGGCGGAGGTGCCGTCCGGTTGAATAAAGGTGGCCGAGTTATACAGCACGTATCCTTCGGGGCGGTTGGCCGAGCGCGACACCGGGTCGATATCGTAGCCACCGACGATCAAAGGCGCCGCGGCTGCACGGGCAAGGCCAGCCAGCTTCGCCTGCACGTCGGCGTCGTGCTCTTCGAGGCGCGCCGGCGACTCCGGCCACAGAATGACGTCGGGCGGCTGCGCGACGCGTCGAAGGACAAGGATGCGCGGCGCAGGTGACAGCTCCGGCATGCCGGCCAGCATGCGTTGGGAGGGGGCAAGACTGAGGGCAGAAAAGGCCGCCAGCTGCCCCGCGGTCGACTCCTGCGGGCCGGCCTCGGCCACCGCACCCACGTCAAGATTCTCCTGCACCAGCGTGGCCGTCGCAGTCGGCGCAGCATGCGGCGAGCGCGCCGCATGCCACACACCCGCGCCGTAGAGCACCACCAGAAGCACTCCCGCAGCCGTAAGCGCCGGGCGGATGTAGCGGCGGTCCTGCAGACGCAGCCGGAGGAGCCACAGGCTGTTGACCAGGGCGATGATGAACGACAGACCGTACGCCCCGGTACAGGGGGCGAGGCGCGTGAGTACGGGATTATCGACTTGCGCGATGCCCAGCAAATCCCACGGAAAACCGGTGATGCGGGCGCGCGCCAGCTCCACCGCGACCCAGAGGAAGGGGGCCAGCAACAGAGCTCCCTGCCGACCCAGACGCGATCGCTCCGCCAGCGTGACCGCTGCCCCGAACAGCGCGTGGTAGAGACCGAGGTACAGGCAGAACAGCACAAGGATGCCGGCGGCGACGGGTTTCGCAAGGCCGCCGTAGAGGTGCATCGTCTGAAAGATCCAGTAGCAATTGCCGAGGTACCAGGTGAAGCCGGCGAGATACCCGAGCATGGCGCCATGGAGCACGCGCCGGCGCAGCGGGGCCGGTGGCGTTGCGGGCTGAAGCAGTGCGTCCAGCAGGGGAACCAGCGCGACCCAGCAGAAGGCAGTTCGCCAGAGTGGGGCCGGACCGGCAATCGGAAAGGGCAGTACCTGGAGTACGCCGGAAAGCACGGCCAGCCCAGCCGCCCGCCAGGAAAATCCTTGCATCGCATCGGCAGTCTACACCGACGTCACTCTGCCTGAAGCCGCCGGACATAGATTTCCGTCGCAGGAACGCAAACAAGGTAAACTCGTTAGTTGTGACAGACTTACTTATCCATGCGGTGGCTAAGGTCGTGGTTCCGCTCTTCTTTATTGGCATGGTTGGCTCCGTGGGCGTCATCGTACTCAGCTTCGTGGAAGATCTTCACGAGCTGTTTGCGAAGGATGAATCGCCCAAGCCGTGACACTCACTATCTTCGTTTGCCCGTACTTACTACGACAGTTAGATTTCCAGCTTGGCAGCGATCGCCGCTTGCCGCGCATGACCTGAGCGTCATCCCATCATGACTTCCCACACAAAATCCAAGACCGAAATCAAGAGACCTCAATCTAACCGGGTTCGCCTGGTCGTGGCGTCCTCGGTCATGCTCACCTTTATTTCGTTCTGGCGCGCCGCGGCCATTGTTTTGAACGATCTCGGCTCCTCTGCCTTTTACGCCGGCGGCATCGCCGAAGAAGCGGTCGGCAAATCCGCGCCGTGGTTCATTCTTGGCGTGATGCTGTTCTCGTTCGCCGTGCGCGCGGTTTATGTGGAGAGCTGCTCGATGTTTACGCGCGGTGGCGTGTACCGCATCGTCAAGGAAGCGCTTGGCGGCACTTTCGCCAAGCTCAGCGTGTCTGCGCTGATGTTCGACTACATTCTTACCGGGCCCATTTCGGGCGTCTCCGCCGGGCAATACATCGTAGGTCTGCTGAACGAGGGGCTGCAACTGGCCTCGGCGCACCCGGCAACGCACACCCTGGCACACCACGCCAACGGAACCTTGCGGCAGCTACCGGTGAACGGGACCTCCGCGGTCTTCGCCCTCCTGGTCACGGCTTACTTCTGGCGGCAAAACATCAAGGGCATTGAGGAGTCGAGCGACAAGGCCCTGAAAGTGATGAAGATCACCACGGTGATGGTCGTGCTTCTGCTCGGCTGGGGGATCTTTTCCGTTCTGCACAAGGGCGCTGCGCTGCCACCGCTGCCGACGCCCGCGAATCTTCACTTCTCAAACGCCTCCCTAGGCTTCCTGCGGCACACCTCCTTTGCCCGCACGATCGGCCTCTTCGGCATCCTCATGGCGTTCGGCCACTCGGTGCTGGCCATGAGCGGAGAAGAGTCGCTGGCGCAGGTGAACCGCGAGATCGAGCATCCGAAGCTCAAAAACCTGAAGCGCGCCGCCATCGTCATCGCCATCTACAGCTTCATCTTCACCGGCATCGGATCGCTTCTGGCCGTGATGTTGATCCCCGATGCCGTGCGCGTCCCGGTGTACCGCGATAACCTGATCGCCGGCATGGCCATGTACATGGTCGGACCGGTCGGGCTGCGGATCGCCTTCCGCATCTTTGTCGTCCTTGTTGGATTTCTGATCCTTGGCGGCGCCGTCAACACGGCCATCGTCGGTTCAACCGGGGTGCTGATGCGCGTGGCCGAAGATGGCGTGCTGACGGACTGGTTCCGCAAGCCGCAGCGGCGGTTCGGCACCTCCTACCGGATCGTCAACCTGGTGGTGGCCATGCAGTTGTTCACCATTCTGGTGACCCGTGGCAACGTCATCATGCTCGGCGAAGCTTATGCCTTTGGCGTCATCTGGAGCTTCACCTTCAACTCGCTCGCCATGCTTGTGCTGCGGTGGAAGTACAACGGGGAACGCGGCTGGAAGGTGCCGCTCAACCTGCGCATCGGCAAGGTAGAGATTCCCTTCGGTCTGCTTTCGGTGTTTCTGGTTCTGCTGACCACGGCCATCGTCAACCTGTTCACCAAGTCCGTCGCCACCGTCAGCGGCATCCTGTTTGCCGCCGCATTTTTTGTCATCTTCTCGTTTTCCGAGCGCGACAACAAGCGCCGGCAGGACATGACACAGCGCCAGATGAAGGAGCATTTTCAGCTGGAACATCAGGACACGGTGGGGCCGGAGTCGCTAGACATCCGCCCCGGCGCCGTGATCGTCACCATGCGCGACTCCGCTTCCCCCTTTGCCCTGAAGTGGGCGCTGACCCACACCGACACCGACCAGCAGGACCTGGTGGTGCTGGCCGCGCGCATGGTGGGCGCCGGCGGCTCCGAGTATGTGGAAGCCTCCGAACAGCTGTTCAGCGAGCACGAGCAGATGCTGTTCACCAAGGCCGTTTCCGTTGCGGAAAGCTTTGGCAAACACATCTCGCTGCTGGTCGTACCCGCAGGCGATATCTTCGCCGCGCTCGTTCAAACGGCAAACTCGCTGGACGCGGCCGCCGTCGTCAGCGGGCTTTCGACCAAGCTCACGGCCGAGGAGCAGGCCTACCATGTCGGCCAAGCGTGGGAGGCACTGCCCGAGCCCAAGCGCCAGTTCACCTTCTACATCGTGCGCCCGGAAGGCAACGCGCTTTCCTTCCACATTGGCCCGCACGCGCCTGCGCTGCCTCCCGGTGAGGTGCAGATGGTGCACCGTCTCTGGCTAGACCTACGCCGCTCCCCCGAAATGCAGGAGCTGCACCACAGTGACATCCTCACCTATGCTATTTCGCGCATGGCGCGGGAGCTTGTCGAAGACAAGCAGGGAACACTTGTACGCCTGCGTCGCTGCATCGAGTCTGATGGGCAGCATCCTCGTCTGGGCGGTGTACGATTCGACGCAACAGAAGCAGCGCAAACAAATCCCTCTCCTGAGACGACTGCGGTAGCGGTTGAAGCAGAGTTTCGCGCCTGATTCCTGCGTTCCAGCTTCTTATTTCCACATGCGTCCTAGATCGTGGATAGATCGTGGCTAAGTCATGCTTATGTTCGCCAGCAATGTTCAATCTTTGCTCGCCTAAGTGCGTCCACTGGATATAGCATGGTTTGAGGAGGATTTCCCGTGGAAGTAAGCAATATCATTGCCGAAATCGATGTTCAGATTCAGAAGCTGCAGCAGGCCCGCAATCTTCTTGCCGGCTCCGAAGAGGCGCCGCGTCGCGGTCCTGGCCGGCCCAAGGGCAGCACCAAGGCTGCTGTCGCGACTGCCGCGACGCCAACTGGTGAGCGGAAGCGGAAGCTCTCTCCCGAGGGCCGCAAGCGTATCGCCGAAGCCATGAAGCGTCGCTGGGCTGAACGCGCCAAAGCAAATGGCAAGGCGTAATCCCGCTTGGCTGCTCGGACTTACGACAGAATCCCTCGCACGGCAAGAAGCAACCTAGCCCGAATCTCGGGCTAGGGAACGTTGTCTGAATGCGAACAAGACAGCGGCTCTCTTGCCGCCACGTCCGCTAATGACGAGGATGCGACACACAGATACTTCGCGTCATGAAATCCGGAGGCGTCAGGGTAGAAGAAGGAGCTTGCCGTGTGCTTTCTGGCTCAGGCTGGTTTCGAGCGCTGAGCGCCAGTCATTTAGTGAGTATGTGCCAGCGATGGGGATCAGAAATTTCCCCTGCGCCGCAAGTTCTGCGAACTCGCCCAGGACATCGTAACGTATGCGCATATTTGGGTCTTCCAAGTTGGAACGAACTCCCAGTTCCCTGGCCGCAGCGAAATCACTGATGGTCAACACGCGCTTCGGGTCGCCAGCTATCGTTACGAGCGCGGGCAGGGCTCCGCTGACCGGGGCGGTGTCGAGTATCAACTCGGGCGGCGCACCCGTCATGGCAAGAACTCTCTCTGCCAATCCGTGGCCGTACGGTGTGACGGACGCGCCGAAGCTCCGTAGTTTGTCTGCGAACGTGCTCCCGGCCGTGGCGATGACGTGGGAGCCACGCAGCCGTGCAATCTGAACAGCGGCGAACCCGACGGTAGTCCCCGCACCGTTGATCAGCACGGTACTGTCAGCCCCCACCCCCAGACAATCGAGGCTGCCGAAGGCAATCGCAACCGCCATCGGCAAGGCAGCGGCCTTCACTGGGTCAAGACCAGATGGGATTGGCGTCCAGTGCTGCAGGATCGCGAAGTCTGAAGCTCCGGCGCTGGCAGTGCTGAGGAAGTCCACCGGACCGAATACCGCGTCACCAGGCGAGACACCCTCGACGCCTTCGCCAAGGGCGTCGACCGTTCCAGAAGCTTCCAGTCCGACCCCGCGTGGCAGGCTTCCAGCAAACAAGCCTTTGCACAGAGCCCAATCCGCCGGATTCAAGCCACATGCGTGTACCTTGATGCGAAGCCGTTCTCTGGCCGGGGCGGGCAGGCTCGCCTCCTCCAGGTGAAGGACGTCCGCTGGTTCGCCATAGCTTTGGAACCGAATCGTTCTCATCGTGACAGGTTGCGTTTCAGACACACTCATCGCGCACCGCGCAGGCCTTTCCTAACCCTTGCTGAACCATAATAAGATAAAAGTTTCTAACGTTGGATCAAGTTCCCATAAACGCAATCTTGCGGAAGTTGGGCCTGCACACGAGATACTGAGGAACTCGCTTCGGGAACGATAAGGTAATGCGGTACCAGGTCTCAGCGTCGAGACAAGACGCGCCCGGGAAGGCACATACACGCGTTTGGTGCCCAAAGATCTTAGTCGAATCGGAGTGACCATCACTTACACATTCCGGCCCGGAGTGCTTCGCTCGAGCATGTCATCGTCAAGCCACTTCTGCCGGCTACTCTCCTTTCCCAGCCAGGCACCGAGAGCGGTTCCCAGCAGACCGAGAAGGATCGCGAGAACAAGCCAAAGCTTCGCTCCTCGAACAACAGGCAATCGCTTCCGGAGATTTGCTCGTTCTGCAGGTCCACCGCGCAGCAGTTGGCCTTTCCGCGGAATTCGCAGAAACATCTTCCCGACACTTTGCGGTGGCTGTGAACGATCTCGCATACGCATGATTGCCTGCCCAGCGCCTCGGATGTACCCTGTCGCGCTGAGCCGACACACATGGATCAGAAGTGAAATGCCACTTCGCCCGTAACAGTGCGAGGTGTTAGATAGTGCGTTCCCGAGAAGGTGGAGAGGAAGTTGTAGAGAGCGTACTTGTCGGCCATGTTGATGGCGCTGACGCGAGCGCTGATCTTGTATCGCTCCTGATCTCCGAAATGAGCGAGGTTGTCGTCTCCCAAAGCCATATCGAACACGGTCCGGGGCTGGATGCGCTGTGGGTTCTTATCGTCATTCTCGGTTCCAGGGGCCGGAATGACGATGAGGTTTGAGGTGAGCTGCGATGCGAGGCACTGATTGAGCGGCGAGTTTACCGTTGCTTTGACCCCTGCGCATACGAGACCTGCCTGGAACTGCTGATCTCCGCTGAGGTAGGAAAGGTTGATGCCGGGCTGGCCGTTGATGGTGATCGACGGTCCGCCATTCGCCGGATTGCAGATGCTGTTCGGATCGGTGACGTTGTAGCAGGGCGACGCGCCGGCGACCAAACCGGAATCGTACCTCCAGTTGAACGCGTAAAACATGCTCTTTCGAAAGGGCATGGCGTATTCCACGTGCGTGGTTTGGTTGAAGTGCTCGTCGTGATCGATGCGGAACGGAAAGTTGGAGCCGGGAATGTTCGGTGTGGCGCCGACGCCTCCGATTTGCGGGTTGAAGAAGCGCGCGGCCACGGAGGACGCGTTGAAGCGCACGGAAAGACCTCGAATATTTGTCAGCACAGCGCTCATGGCATAGCCCGGAATCTTGGAGTTGTGCCATTCGATCGGGAAGGTGATGGGAGTTGTGCCGAGCACGCTGAAGTCATACGCGTTGTGGGTGTACTTGGTCAGGTACTCGAGCGTAAACACAAGGTGCTGTCCCGCTGCCTGGGTAAATCCTGCGTGAAACTCGTTGCGGAAACCCGGATTGAAGGGAGTGACAGCTTCTGAGTTGCAACTACCCGCTGACAGCGTTCCAAAGACGCTGTAGAGGACAGGATTGGCGCAGCCCGTTGAGGAAAGAACGAGGTTCTCGTTGAACGGCGTTTCCTGCGTCCGCGCGTAAGAGATGCGAAGCACGGTGCCGCTCGGCTTGAAGTTGTAGGAGACGCCGGCTCGGGGTTCGGCCTGCCGCTGGATCGCCAAACCGTTATAGAAGTCGCCTCGCAGGCCGAAGTTGGCCTGGAAGTTGCCGGCCGTAACCGTGTCTTCGCCATAAAGCGCCAGCTGCTTCACGTCCGTGCGGCCATACCAGCGGTAATAGGTTCCAGTGGCTGTGGTCAGGTCGTACGGAGCGAGAATTGTGCTGCAATTTGGGGTTGTGCAGTTCGCAACAAGTGTCGGATCGACGATGCCGACATTGTCGTTCTCGCGCAGGAACGTTTGCTGATAGACGCCCCCAAACTTTACGTTATTGATTCCGTGCAGGTACGAAACATCGCTGCGCACGCCGGCGTTGGTGAGTGTGCGAAGCTGGCTGATGCTTTCCTGCTGTTGGTCGAGCGCGTAATCCGCGAGAGGGTTGTTGCTCGGGTAGTAGTTATAGGAATCGCGTCGAACAAAGGCGCCGAAGTTGACGACCGAGTCGGGGCTGAGAACGTGGGTGAAGGTCGGCGAAAAGTTGATGGTCCCGATCTTGGACCGCTGGTCTGTTTTGCCGAGAGGATTCCCAAACTGGTCGACCACGCCGATATTTTCATAGTCGTTCGGGTTCTGAAACCAGGAATGGGTGTACTGAAAGTTGACGTGCATCGTGTCGCGATCGGTGAAGTTGTAGTCGGCCCGATCGAAGATGTTCTCTTCATTACCCTTGTCGTGCAAGACGACGAACTCAGGCGCGTCAAGAAAGCGGCCACTTTGGAGACCGTCTGCGGCAATGAAGTTACCCCATCGTTGCCCACCCTGCGCGTAGTCCACACCCAGAATGCTGGTGTCGAAGGTGCCGTACGACAGGCGCACGCTGCCGGTCGGCGTCGTGACGCCTTGTCCTGAACGAGTCGTCACCGCAATCACCAGCGATGTTTTGTCGCCGAACTCCACGGGCGGCGCACCATCGATCACCTGGAGAGACTGCACTGCGGCCGCGGGGAGCTGGTTTGAAAACAGCTTGCTTTGCTGGTCGGAGATCGGTTCTCCATCGACGCTGAAGGAGACTTCGTTGTGATCGCCCAGACCGTGCAGCAGACCGTTCGAGTCTGCGGCGACGCCGGGAGATGCCAAGGTTACGATCGAACTCAGGGCGCTACTTGGGCTCTCGATCGGCAGCTTGTCGATGAGCGAGCGGTCCACATCCGTGTGATAGGTCGGGGAGGTTTCCGAGAGCGCGCCTGCAGCCTCGACCGTTACGGACTCGGTGCTGACAACCTGCAAACGAAGGTTGGCAGTGACTGGAACCGAGGAGATGACGTTGATGTCGGCCCGGCCCCGGGCGAACCCTTGCGCGGTGGCCGCTATGGTGTACGCGTCGAACGGGACGTTATAGAACTCAAACTGGCCTGAGGCATCCGCGTTGGTGACACGGGTGAATCCGCTGACCGGGTTCGTAAGCCGAACCGCCGCACCGGCCAGCACGGCTCCGCTTGGATCGCTGACAGTGCCCCGGACCACACTGGAATTTGTTTGGCTGAAGGCTCGGCTCGACGCAAAGACCGCTAAAACTCCGGCGAAGAACACGAGGATGCGGAAACGCAGATTGGGATGCGATTGCATGGACTACTCCTGTCGAAAGAGAAGACGAGGCATCTCGCCGACTGAGCCGGCAAATGCGCAGAACTGCCCGACATGGGAAGCGGCGGGCGCAGCAGAGATTGTCTTATCGAGAGGAAGTCGGCGGGGGACGAATAAATTGGGTGGAGGCAGGAGGCCGGTGGACAAAATGCTGAGGCGCTCCGGTGACCTGGATACGCGACGTGGGTGATGTCATCGACCCGCTGAAAACTGGAGCAGGGCTGGCCGAATGCATGGCCACGCAGATGGGGCATGTGTTGGCGTCTGAGACGGAGGCTGTGAGGACAGCATGACCGTCTGCTCTGGAAGTGTCGAGGTCCGGTCCGCCGTGATTGTGAAGTGTCTGCCCAATCAGGCCGAGGAACACCGCGAGGACGCCAAACCACTGCCGCAGCCTCACAGAAGGGGCCGCGCCGTGTGAAGGCTTCGAATAGAAGCGCTTTTGGCTCACGATGGTCTCAGTATGACGCATTTCCAATCATCTCGGGCTTGGAGTCGTACGTTGAGGCGCGTGAAAAACTCCGGCCGGCACCGGACCGGTCCACACGCGTTTGCACAGGCGCGTGATCCGCAGCCAGTGTGGTTTAGGTGACGCGAAGCAGATGCTTGGCACCGTCTCGAGCATAGACCTAGTCTACTGCAATATTGTTCGCATTATGGGATAGATAGACGCGAGAGAGTGCGAACGCGCCACGTTAGCTGCTGGCGCTGCCAATCTGGCTGACCCGGGTGCAGCCCGCATACCGCCACAGGGAGGAACTCGTGGCCACTTGCCTGAAAGGCCCTGGAGTGGAATCGGGAGACAAGGGCAAGTGTAGTGCGCAAAAAGCCAGAGAGTTGCTCAGGGAAGTCAAGTGACTGACTAACCCGGTGTCTTTCATCGACCCTTGCCGGTCTCTTCATGATGGCGAACGGTTCAAGGCGGCGAAGTCAAGCGCCCCACTAAGATGGCCTCTAGGCATCTGACATACTGAGCCTTGGCGTATCGAAGCGATGCCTGGGTCCTCGCAGGATGGTCGCTTAGAGCATGCCGTTGTTGTTTCTCGACTGCTCTTGCGACGGGACCTTCTCGGGGAAGCCCCAGTGCTCAACAAGCTTGCCGTTTTCCATTCGGTATAGGTCGATGTAGGCGCAAGGCTCGCCTTCATGGGTTCCCTTGGCGGCGATGAAAACGAAGTCGCCCTGCCCCAGCAGGAACCTGATTTCATCGATGGTCCGGTGCTGCATGAGAACCTCGACATCGCGCATGAACGCCGCGACACCGTCACGAACGCCCGGTTCGTGACGGACCATGACATCTCCGGCGAAGTAGTGCTCGATTCCACTGTGGTCGCCGCGAATATGAAAGGTCTCGTAATATCTGCGTAGCAAGAACTTGTTCTTCTCCGTGTCTTCCAGGTTCCTAGCCTCGGTCGGTCCATCGTTCTGGGTGTGACCGCTCCGATTCGGTGCGGCGTCCATGGTGGAGAAGGCCCAGTGCTTGACAATAAAGCCATTCTCGAAGCTGAAGATGTCGAAGAAAATGTTCCGCCCGGAACGCTGTCCCTTCGCCTGCGTAACCACGTACGGCCCGTCCTGGAATGCCCTGACCACGGTCAATTGGAGTTCGTCACGTGGCGACTGGCGGATGAACTGCGTTAGTCCTTCCACGCCGTCGGCGGCATAGGGATTGTGTTGTATGAACCGCTTCTGGTCGATGTACCGCGTTGCAAGGTCCACGTCTCCGGCGCTGATGCCGGCGAAAACCGTGCGTACCTTCTCGATGTCTGTCATTGCCATGACTCTGATCTCCTTTGTGCCTTGAGCGGAGCAGCCGTTCTCGGCTTTAGTTCTGACCGACAAGTCCAGCCTCAAACATCAAAGGGCGATACCCCTGCGGGCCCACACCAATCATAGCTTTTCTCAGCCGGACTGGGATGCGTGAACTGCCATGCCTCAGGAGTCGTACCACTCGTTGGACTGACTGGAAAACCCTGGCCGACCTCCGCCGAAATAGCCAGAGCATCGCGCATCGCCGACTTGACCTCCGGCGTAATCGCGGCGGGATCGGGCGAAAGAAAGAGCGATGTTCCACTCCGTGCCACTACATCCATCCACTGGCTTGTCTTCTTCCAGTCAACCGCAAGCGTCATCGCGACGATGTCGGGATCGACGTAAGAGAAGGTGCGATGCTGGCAAATTCTGTGTGACAGCGCGTTGACACCGTAACGGCGTGTGCGCTCCCAATCATGCCCGCTGGTGTCGTCTCCGATGCGTTGCGATTCGAAGATCCCGGCTGCGATGTGGCCGACCGTATTGCAACCTAGGATCGTTGTATGTTCTCCAGCTGCGTCTCGAATCGCTTGATAGAGATCGCGGACGATCTCTGCATTTGTGCGCGACTTATCACGAAAATGCCATCCTGGACGCGTAACCTGGCCGCCCATTTCAAAGCCCCACCGTCCGAATAACTCGTAAGTGGAAAAGTCGTGCTTGATGAAGGTGTAATCCCACCCTACAGCCTGCCGAACACTCTTCATCCCTTCGTCGAGAGCCTCTGGAATGGTAGGATCGAAGGCCAGGTTATTGTGAGGTGCACCTTTGCCGAAGCGAGAATCGGGCAGCAGCCACGAACTATCTACCTTCGTACTCGGTCGCAGCGGACGAATCCAAAGCCCCGGATCAAGATGCCGGCTGCGTATCTGAGAGGCAAGATCAGCCATGCTCGGAAACCTTGACGGATCCTGCCAACCATCATCGATCACGACCTGAGGCCGCGTTTTCCCGGCAGGCGCCAGGGAGGCGATCAGATCGGCGTCGCGCAGAATGCCGTTCGCCGTGTTCTTGCCATAGGCGTAATTCCAGTCATTCACACCGAAGATCGGTCCAGCCGGCAATCGCGGGGCGGCGCACATCAGCTTACAGAACTCCTGCCCAGCCCGCCAGATCGGCTCGCCGTTCAGCCCCGCGCGTGTGACCACGGTACAGGCGTTCAGTTCCCTGCCACCCAGCTCGGCGGCGTCTCCGCCATTACATAGATTGATCGAAAGCGTAATCCCTTCCGCATCACGTTGCCAAAAGCAGAACGCGGAGGGTGACGTCTTGACTCCGTACCCATTTACATAGTCGCTGTTAGTGGTGAGGAAGTACCAGGGCATCACCCGCTCGGGAATCGTGCCTCGCCATTCGAGGTCTCCGTAGCTTCTCTCCCAGTGATCGCCAATCGAAAGCAAACCCTCGCTCTCTCTCCCATTCCATCGAACGTGGAGGTACATGAGCTGCTTCCCGTCGCTGATCACGCGAATCGGCAGTTCGACATGAGCGCCCGCCTGCGCAGGTTCTGCTACGACGCGCACTCCCGGGCATGTCCATGCACCAGCCGCGTAGTCCAGCTGCACCAAATCTTTGGGGCCAAATCGCGCACGAATGGAATCTGGGCGACGGAGTAGATCGACGCCGCGAGCTGCCTGACTGGAGGGAGACGCGGCCTGGCCTTCGGACGCGCTAATAGGTACGGCGACCGCGGCGGCACTTGCCGCTGTCTTCAGAAAATTACGACGCGTCACAAGGACGTTCATCTTGACCCAGTCACCCGCAGCAGCATCCGTACTCCATGTCCGGTTTTCCATCCATAGATTCCCCTCCGTGACGCACGTACTTCGCCCTAAACAGACTCAGCCGGCGCCGGGCGCAGGGTGAACGTAATCGACTGCGTGCCAAGCCTGGGATGCCTCGCCGTGAGTCGAGCCGTTCCTGCACGTTGCTGCGCACGGATCCAGATCGCACCTGTCCCCCCGATCAGAGCAAAGGGATTGTCTCCGATCATCTCCGCAGGCCCGTCCAATGTGAATACGATTGGGTCGTTCGCGTAGGTGCGGATCGCGTCAAACTCATCCGTTACCCGCAGCACCACGCGGCTTGTGTCTGCGCCGTCGGCTAAGAGTTCCGTGTCATCGGGGCGGATCGTAAACTTGCGGTCCACACCGCGACCAGACAACGACTTCGAGATCACCTGACGCCCTTTCAGAAAACCGTCGATGCGAAGATCTCCCCAGTGAAACCCCAGTTGCCTAAAGTCAGTGTCGCGATAGTTCCAGACGTAGGGAGCATAGGTGAGGTGATTGAACTCCGTGCGTTCCGGGTCCAACTCCGCCGCCAACGTCCACGCGCTCTTTTCGAGACCACTTTCTCGCATATAAAGCTTCAGGTGATCACAGTTTGAGCAAATCACAGCCTTGGTCAACCCAAGCGATTCGTCGCTGGCGGCCCAGTGAAACGCAGGTTCCAGGACAATCTCCTCAGCAGGATCACACTGCGACTTATAAAATCCCGCCGCTGCCTTCGGCTCACGAAAGATATCCGTGACTCCGTGATAGCAAATGCGGTCCCCCGCCCCGAAATTCGCATGGGTGTTGTAATCAAACGCGCACCAGCCTATCCCTCCCGCGTAGCGTGCGTCGGAAGCAAGCTGATTGTGGATCCGTGCGTGACGCAAGGTATGTTCGCGCTGCCGCTCGTCGTCATCTGTCGATTTTGTCGGATAGGTATGACCGACGAACTCCGTATTGAGATACAGCGGATGATTCGGCTCGCTCAGTGGAAACCCGAAATCGTTAATCGTGAATACATCTTCGAGCAGCTCGGAGCGCCGGTTATTCCGGATGCCGCCCGTCTGGCGCGTCGGGTCCAGCGCATGCGCAAGCGCGTTCGTACGCGAGTAGAACTCATGATCGTCCCTAGATTCATTGATCCGAACGCCCCAAAGAATAATGGAAGGGTGGTTCCAGTCTCGGCAAATCATGCGGCCGACATTGTCGATGGCTGCCTCTTTCCAGCCATCCGGACCAATGTGCTGCCAGCCTGGAATCTCTTCCAGAACCAGCAATCCAATCTCATCGCAACGATCCAGAAAGTGCCGCGACTGCGGATAATGTGACGTCCGTACGATATTGCAGTGCAGATCCTTGCGCAGAATGTCCGCATCCTTACGCTGCACCCGCGAAGGCATCGCTTGCCCAACAAACGGAAACGTCTGATGCCGGTCGAGCCCGCGTAGCTTGATCACCGTTCCATTCAGCGCAAAGCCATGCTCCGTGAACCTTGCCTCGCGAAACCCAACCCTGCGCCGATCGCTGTCGATTTCCCTCCCGTCCTGCAACAGGCGTACGTGGACGAAGTAGAGAGCAGGTTGCTGCAGATCCCAAAGCTTGATCTCTCCCAGCCCCTTGAGAGAGACGGTGTTCCTCCCGGGATCCGTCACGCTTTCTGTGCCGGCGTAGACAGGCGCGCTCGTTGCCGGATCCAGCGACGCATTCGGATCCGCAACCTGAGAGATCTTCGCGATCTGTGTCGCCTTTGCAATCGTCCTTTCGCCATCGCGCAGTTCCACTTCGAGTGTGAGCGTTCCTGCCCCTGGCGTGCCGGCGAGCATGCAATCCACTTCCAGCTTCGGTTCCTTAGTCAGAACGTCCAGCGGCCGTGCAAAGAGATTATCGATATAAACGGGCGACACCATCCGCAACGAAACCTCGCGATAGATCCCACCGAACGTCAGGTAATCGATCTCGTCGCCAAACGGGGGAATGTCCGCCCGTTCCGTGGAGTCCACCTCAACCACGAGCACATTGTCTGCCTCCATTCGCAAGTGAGGCGTCAAGTCGAAGGAGAACGGCGTGAAGCCACCTTTGTATTCTCCGAGCCGAGTTCCGTTGATCCAGACCGTTGAAGCCGTCATCGCGCCTTCGAAGTCAACGAAGACCCGCTTTCCGCGGGCAGCAGGCGGACATCGAAACCGACGCCGGTACGTGGAGACGAACTCGTACTCCTTGTCGTCGAAGTTGTGCCAGGGCAGCTTGACGTTCGTATGAGGAATCACGACCGTGGCGAAAGCGGCGTCATCAAAGCCGGGCAGATGTGCACCATCGACTCTGCCTGGGTGAAAACGCCAGTTGCGGTTCATTGGCAGAACCATCCGCGACTCCGATGCATGGTCCTCTGAGCCCCAGCCCTCGGTCTGCAGTCGTGTTGCGGCCAAAACTGTCGCAGTTGTCTTGATAAAGTCGCGCCTGAGCAAATGGGATCTCCACAACGGAGCCGAAGTCCTCAGAGACGCGGCCGCGCCCCACAGGATTCCGTCCCCGCTATTATCTCAACGAAGCATACAGCTTCACGATTTTTGATGCAGCCACGATGTTGAGGTTTTTGGAGTTGCAATGACTCGTCCCGAGACTCATTTGCTAGTGGCGGGCGAGTTCGACTTCGGAGCCGATGAAGCCCCAGGAGTTCCAGGCTTGGCCAGTGACGACGCGCTGGAAGTACGGGGTCGCGGCGGTGCGGTCGCCGTTGTAGAGGCGCCAGTTGCCGACGGCGTAGTTGATCGTGTTGTAGGAAAGCTCGCCTTCGAAGTCGCCTGGGGCGGGTTTGACCGGCATGATGTCGGCTTCGGTCGCCTTGCCCTGATAGAAGTGCAGGAGCTTGAGGTAAAAGGCGAGGTGCGGTTCGGTGTTGTGGACCTCGGGGGTGATGCGAGTGAGAACCTGGGCGGCTTCGTCCTTTTTGCCGGCGCGGCGGAGCGAGACGTAGAGCCAGTTGGAGCAGTCGATGAGCGAGTCGTCGGATTTGGCGAGGTCGCGGGCGTGGCCGAGGTGGGTGGCGGCTTCGGCGAACTGGCCCTGGAAATAGTGGGCGAGACCGAGGTGGTAGTGGGCGTCGAGCATGGTGGGGCTGGCGGCGACGGCGGCTTCGAGGTCCTTCTGGGCGGCGGCGAACTCGCGTAGGCCGAGCTCGCGGTGGCCGCGCTCGAGGAGGAGGTCGGCGTTGTTGGGGAATTTGGCGAGCGCTTCGGTGTCGAGCTTGACGGCTTCCTGGTATTGGCGGCGGCCGGCTTCGGCGTGTGAGAGGGCGAGGTAGTCGGCGGGGGTGGGGGCGTCCGAGAGCTTGGCCTGGGCGGCCGTGATGGTGGGGTCGTTGGGCTGGGCGTAGAGCTTTTTGCCGAGGAGAGAGGTGGTTTCGAGCGGCCCCTGCTCCTGGGCGGCGAGGGGAAGGGTGAGGGCGGCGAGGGCGGCTGCGGCGAGGATGAGGCGTGCGTGCATGGGACTCCTGGTGGTGTGGGTTAGGTTGGCGGGGGGCGAGAGGCAGGTCCCCTGCGGGGATGACAACAAGGAAGGCACCGCAATGGCTGAAGCAGGTTCCCTGCGGGATGACGAAGAAGTGGGCGAGGGCGAAGGGCTGGGTTAGTGGGGTTGGGTGTAGGTGAGGATGCCGGCCTGCTGGCAGGCGTCGAGAAAGTTGGCGACGGTGGGGGTGGGAATGGGGCCGAACTCGGCAGCTACGGCGTCGCGGATACCGGTGACCGAGCGGTGGCCGTCAACGAAGTTGAGAATCTCGTAGGAGTACAGGGCGGATTTATCCTGGACGTTTGCGAAGCGCTTGTCTGCGGAGCGGAAGAGGGCAATTTTTGCGACGGCTTCGGAGCCATGGCGGTCGAGGAGGACGTTGTCGTTCTGGTAGGTGAGGGGGCCGAAGGGACCGGTGCGGGCGGGGACGCGGGGGTCGGAGGCGGGCGGTGTGGGGGTAGAGGTAAGGGCTTGGGTGAGCCAGGTTTGTTCGGTGGTGGCGAGGGTGGTGAGCTCCGTGAGGTAGGGGGTGAGGGTGGCGGGGTCGGCGTGGGTGAAGGTGATGAGGGATTGGAGGGTGCTGCGCTCGCGGGTGAGGGCGTGGGTGAGGAGGTTGCGGGCTTCGAAGGCTGCTTCGCCGGGCTGGAGGGTGGGGTCGGTGAGTAGGAGAGCGGCGCGGTCGTAGGCGACCGATAGGCGGCGGAGGGCGCGGGCGGTGAAGAAGGGCAGGAGGGCCGAGGCGCGGGCGGGGTCGAGCGCGGCTTCGGTGTAGCCGGCGGCGGCGCCGAGGAGGGCGACGCGGCGGAGCTTAGTGGCGTCGAGCTGGTCGAGGGTGTCGTGGTCGGTGTGGATGTAGCGGTCGGGCCAGTCGCGGAGGTAGAGCGACGGGATGGCGATGGTGGAGGAGTCGTAGTCATCGTGGTCGGAGCCTTCGGCGTAGGGGGTTTCGTCGACGAAGAAGTTGTTGCGGGTGCCGGGGCCGCCGTCGCGGTCTTCGAGGATGGCGGCTTCGGGATTTTCGCCGTCTTCGGTGTAGGCGGTGGCGGCGGCGTGGATTTGCTCGGCGAAGAGGTTGCCGATGTCGGTGGTGAAGGTGGGGAGCGACCAGGGAGTTTCGGTGATGTGGAGGACGGATTTGTTTTTGAAGGGATCGCCGCCGACCATGTCCATGTGGATGTCGGCTCGCATGGATTTGCGGATGTCGGGGTGTGAGGCGAGGAAGGCCATGGTGCCCTCAACCTCGGGACCCCAGTTGAAGCGGAGGGTGCGGAGGGAGCGGGGGAGGCGGCCGGCGGCGATGAGCGTTTGAAGGGTGCGAGCGGCTTCGAGGATGGTGACGCAGCCAGAGGCGTTGTCGTTGGCGCCGGGGCGCTGGTGGTCGAGGTGGCAGGAGAAGACGATCTCGCCGGCGGTGGGGTCAGTACCCGGGATGGTGGCGGTGACGACGGTCCAGTGGCCAGGGCCGACGGTGGCGGCGACGTGGGCGGAGAGGGTGACTTGGCCATGGGCGAGTTGCGTGCGGAGGGCGGCGGCGGTGCCGGGGGAGACCATGAAGGCGAAGCCGGTGGCGGCGAGGGGGTCGAGGTGGCCCCAGCGGATGATGGACGGGTCGAGGCCGGACCAGGCGGTGTGCTGGTTGGGCATGTCGGAGACGATGCCGGCAGCGCCGTGCGTGAGGATGGCGAGGTGCTGGACGACGGAGAGGACGCCGTCGGCGAGGACGAGTTTGCCGCGGACGTCCTTGTTGGCGTAATCCCCTTCGGTGGTTCCCTGCCCTACGTCGACGAGGGTGGTGGTGGTGAGGTCGGCGGTGTGGCTGTAGTCGGCGAGGCGGATGGGGTCGGTGGCGAAGTCGCCGAGGAGGGTGCGCTGGGGGGTGAGCTGCCAGAGGCTGGCGGAGGTGACGGTCCAGGCGACGTTGGAGCGCATGAGGCCGTAGTGGAGTTTGCCGTCGATGGGGAACTGTTCGGCGTGGGCGTCGGCCAGGCCGTACTGTTTGGCGCGGGCGAGGATGAAGTCTGCGGCCTGGTCGAACTGGGCGGTGCCGGGGATGCGGTGGAGGGTGGTGAGGAGGCGGAGGTTGTCGTAGGGGGCGGCGCCGGTGACTTCAGAGCGAAGGGTGGACCACTCGGTTGGGGTGAGGAGGGGTTGCTGGGGGTAGGCGAGGGGGGTGAGGAGCAGGGTGGCGAGGGTTAGGAGTGGGCGGGGCATTTGGCTCCTGGGTGGTGGAATTAAGCAGCGGCGAGAAGCAGGTCCCCTTCGGGGGATGACAGCTAGAAGGCAAGAACAACGGCAACGGCAGGGTTTTTCACTTCGCTCAGGATCGATGGCGATGGGGGACGGCGGCGGCGATGGGGGTCGCTGCCGGTTGTGCGGTTATTTGGCGAAGATTTGGCTCATGTCGGCGAAGGCTTTGAACTCGAGGGCATTGCCGGAGGGATCGAGGAAGAACATAGTGGCTTGCTCGCCAACCTCGCCCCGGAAACGGATGTACGGTTCGATGATGAAGCGGGTGCCGGCGGAGCGAAGCTGCTCGGCGAGTTGCTCCCACTTCTGCATGGTGAGGACGACGCCGAAGTGGGGGATGGGAACGTCGTGGCCGTCGACGGGGTTTGAGGCTTCAGGTGGGGCGGCGGTGCTGCCGTCTTTGAGGTGGGCGACGATCTGGTGGCCGAAGAGGTCGAAGTCGATCCAGTGCGGGGCGGAGCGGCCTTCGGGGCAACCGAGGACGGTGCCGTAGAAGTGACGGGCGGCGTCGAGCGAGTGGACGGGGAAGGCGAGGTGGAAGGGGGTGAGGGACATCGGGATGTTGCTCCTGCGGGAAGGTGATGGGAGCGGATGGTGGGAGCTCCCGTTTTGGGGATGGTACAGGGCGAGAAGCAGGTCTCCCTCCGGGGATGACAAAGCAAGAAAGCAAAGGCAAGCAAGGACAAGGGCAAGAGCAAGAACAAGGGCGAGAGCAACTACAGGGGTCCTTCGCTTCGCTCAGGATGACGACGGTGGAACAAGGTACTGCAACTGCAAGAGCAAGGAAAAGTGCAAAAGCACTGCAAGGAAAACTGCAAAAGCAACTTCAAGGGCAACTGCGAAAGCAGGTCCCCTGCGGGGATGACAACAAGAGAGGCAACGGCAAGGCAACTGCAACTGTGACTGCAATCACGGTTGCCTGGGACTGGTGGGTTAGAAGGTGATTTTGCCGCCGAGCTGGATGTTGAAGGGCTCGCCGGGGCCGATGCCGGGGGCTCCGTTGTAGTCGCCGATGGTGTCGAAGAGCTGGCCGAAGGCGGCGTCGCCGAGGGTGTTGTCGGGTGGGGCGAGGTTGAGGCGGTTGAAGATGTTGAACATTTCGACGCGCAGCTGGACGTTGACGCGCTCGGTGACCGGGGTGTTTTTGAAGACGGAGAAATCAACGTCCATGTAGTTGGGTCCGAAGAGCTGGTTGCGGCGCATGGTGCCGAGGGTTCCGTTGGGAGGCGAGATGAAGGCGGCGGGATTGAACCACGGCTCGCCGGCGCTGGCTCCCGCGGCGGTGGCGTGCTGGAAGTGGTGGGAGACGCCGGCGAAGGGATTGCCGACCTGGTCGACGCGCTGGATGTTTTCGTCGGTGCCGGTGGTGTCGGAGCCGTTGTAGATGGTAAAGGGCTGGCCGCTGTTAAGGTTGACCAACGAGTTGAAGGTCCAGCCGTTCGAGAGGAGCTTAGGACCGAAATTGGTTTTGGGCAGGGCGTAGGTGGCGTAGGCGGTGAAGGTGTTGCGGGTGTCGATGGCGGAGTTGCCGTAGTCGCCCTTGATGTTGGTGCTGTCCTGCGGGAGGAGGGAGCGTGACTGGGAGATCTCGTCCATCGAATGGCTCCAGGTATAGCTGACCTGGGAGGTGATGCCGTGGTAGTTCGCAAAGCGCAGGATGGATTGCAGAGAGTTGTAGTTGCCGGTGGCGATGGTGCCGAGCGAGTTGATGTTGCCGAGGGTGGGATTGGTGGCGAAGAAGGGGCGGCTGGACTGCTGGGCGTACTGCTCCTGCGGCGTGGACGGTGATCCATTGACGAAGGGCTGGATGGCGGCCTGGTTGACGTCGACGGTGCCGAGGAGTTTACGGCTTTCGTTGCCGACATAGCCGATCTGGAGGATGACGTTGGGCGCGAGCGTCTGCTGGAGGTTGAGGTTGTAGTTGGTGACGTAGGGGGTGGCGAAATGTTTGCTGACGGTGAAGGCGCCGCACGGCTGGACGACGGGGATGGTGGTGGCGGTGCCCGGGGTGACGATGCAGCTGGCCGCGGCGCCGGAGGGGAAGATCTGCTGGCCGGCCAGGAAGGTGTAGGCGGAGCGGGTCTGGGTCAGGAAGGGATCGGGGCCGGTGGGATTGGCCTGGAGGCCGATGGGCGAGCTGTTGCTGGTGTGGTTATTGAGGAATGCGCTGGTGACGGGCTGGTCATAATAGACGCCGATGCCGCCGCGAAGGACGGTGGTGGCGCGCTGGGACGGCTGCCAGGAGAAGCCGAAGCGGGGGCCGATGTTGTTCCAGTCCGACGGGTAGACGGAATTGATGCCGGCGCCCTGGTAGACGAAGCCGGTGCCGGGCTCAAAGACCGAGAGATTTTTGAGGTTATTGTGCGGCGGCCCCTCGTAGTCGTAGCGCACGCCGTAGTTGAGGGAGAGGCGCTGCGTGATGCGCCAGGAGTCCTGGGCGAAGAAGTCGAAGGTGTTGATGAAAACCTGGCGCTCGGGATTGCCGGTGGCAAGGGTGGAGGTGTCGACAGCACCGACAAGGAAGTCGGCGAGGGCGGCGACGTTGCCGTCGATGACGGTGGGGTCGTTGGCCCAGGGGCCCTGTTTGCCGGTGAAACGGAAGAGGCCGGTGGAGTTGCCGGAGTTGAAGGCGTCGATCTGTCCCTGGCGGAACTCGCCGCCGAAGCGGAAGTCGTGCTTGCCTTTGGCAATGGAGACGGTGTCGCCGAGCTGGCCGACGATGTCGTTGCGTCCGGACGGAGCGACGGTGCCGACGGCGTCGAAGCCGGTGATGCGGATGTGCGGGGCGACAGTGGGGTAGCCGCTGCCGCTGATAAATCCGGTAGCGCCGAGGTCAAAATCTTTCTTGTTGTCGTTGAAGATCTGGTTGAAGTAGTTGACGCCGAACTGGATCTGGTTGTTGATGTGGGGCGACAGGGTGGAGTTGAGGAGGAGGGCGTAGTTCTGGACGTGAATGGGGGCGGTCTCGTAGTAGTAGACGAGCTCGGAGCCCTCGGGGGCGGTTTGATTGCCTTCGCCGGAGAACCAATGGAAGGAGAGGTTGTGTTTGGAGTTGATGGCGTAGTCGAGCTTGACGATGCCGTTGTAGCTGTGGCCGATCTCGGGGTTGGTGCTGAAGTAGTTTTCCCCGACCGCCGGTCCGGTGAGCGCGTAAGAGGGCCAGAGGGTATTGAGCAGGTTGACCGAGACGGGGTTGACCGTGAGGCCATAGCGGGTGATGAGAGCAGTGGAGGCGGCCTGGTAGGCGGCGGAGGGCTCGGTGGCGTTGCTGGACTGACCGATGGTGAAGTGCTGGGTTTCGAAGCTGCCGAAGAAGAAGAGCTTGTCTTTGAGGATGGGTGCGCCGAAGCTTCCGCCGGCGTTGTAGTTGCGATTCTGGAGTTTGCTCTGGCCGAAGGGAAGGAAGGGGGAACCGGCAGCGTAGGCCTCGTTGCGGTTGAAGTAGTAGGCGGAGCCGTGGAACTGGTTGGTGCCGGAGCGGAGGCCGAGGTTGATGACGCCGCCGGGGTTGCGGCCGGACTCGGGGCCGGCCTGGGTCTGCACGGAGAACTGATCGATGGAGTCGACGGGGAGGATAATGCCGGCGATGCCGAGCACGCCGCCCTGGTTGACGGCGGGGATGTTGGCCCAGAGGTCGTTGTTGTCGATGCCCTCGATCTGCCAGTTGATCTGGTCGAAGCGGGTGCCGTTGAGCGAACCTTCGCCGCCGGCGGCGTATCCGGCGAAGCCTGGGGTGAGGGCGGCGAGCTGGGTGAAGTCGCGGCCGTTGAGCGGGATGGCGTCGACGGCCTGGCTGGGAATGACGGTGTTCTGGGTGGAGGAGGTGGTGTCGAGGGTGAGAGCGGTGGCGGAGACGGAGACCGTCTCATTGGTGCTGGCGACAGCGAGGTGGACGGGCGCGGTGTAGACGGAGCCGGCGGAGACGGGGACGTGCTCGATCTTTTCTGTGGCGAAGCCGGCGGCGGCGATGGTGAGGGTGTACTGGCCGAGCGGCAGATCGGAGAAGGTGAAGTCTCCGGCGCCGGTGGCGAGGGTGGTGTGGACGATGCCGGTGGCCTCGTCGGTGGCGGTGACCTGGGCCCCAGGAGTGATGGCGCCGGTGGCGTCGGAAACGCTGCCGTTGATGCCGCCGCGGAAGGTCTGGCCGACCGCACATCTTGCGCCCGACAGGAGAGCGAGAGAGAGAACCGTGGCGATCGTCTTTGTACCTACAAACTTTTTACCTGAGAACGTTTTACCTGAGAACTTTTTAACTGAGAACTTTTTAACTGAGAACATGGCGAGGCTCCTGGGTTGTGGTGAGGGGCAGAGAGACAAGGACGCGAGCGGGCCTCGATGACGCTTGTGAAAGCACATCCGCTGAAGTCCGCAGAAGGACGAATCGCTTCTGCATAGTCTGGATTTGGAAGCTTGTTGGGCGAGTGTATTACAAACCAACCAATTGTCGAAGTTTTTCTGAACGCCAGCAGAATGGGATGATTCTTCGTCAGAAGCTCCGGCAGCGGTAAGCAGTTACTCGCGCGAGGCCAGGCGGGGGTCGAGCAGGTCCCGCACCCGATCGCCGAGGAGGTGAAACGACAGCACAGTGAAGATGATGGTTACCCCGGGGGAAGACGGCGAGCCATCACCGGCCGGCGAGGAGCTGGTCGAGGGCGCGGGGGGCTTCGACGTACTCCTTTCGCGGAGAAGCATGGCTGGCCGCAGGCGATGCGGGCGAAGGTGACCCACTGGCGGATGCCGAGGACGAGGATGAGGTTGAGCATGCCGGGGCCGAGGACGAGCATAAAGGGGATGCGAGGAGGATGAAGGGGAAGGCGAGCTGGACATCGGGGAGGCGCATGAGGAGGTCGTCGACCCAGCCTCCGAAGTATCCGGCGAGGGTGCCAACGGAGCCGCCGACGAGGAGGCCGACGGTGAGGAGAGACGCGGGCCCCCGTCGAGGAGGCGAGAAAGGACGTCGCGGCCGAGGGTGTTTGAGCCGAGCGGGAAGGAGACGTGGCCGCGGTGGGCGTAGGCGGGCGGCGGCGGGCAATGGAGGGTGCGGCCAACGGTGGTTTGCCGGAGCCGGACTTGCCGACGAGGCCGACGACCTCGCCGGGGTGGTGCATGCCGACGCTCATCATGCGCGGCTGGGATGCGTCCTCGTCGCGCAACATGTGAAGAGTCTCCACCAGGTACTCGAAAACTGCGCTCCGGTGACGAGGCCGCCCTGAAGAAATTTGTGTCGTTGATGGCCAGCGAGTACGGAATCACGAGATGCGGTCGCTCCGGCGTTCCGACCCAGTACGGCAGATCGTCGTTGCAGGCGTCCTTGTCGTAGAGTAGGCTGCCCTCTTCAACCAGCAGACCGCGCGTTCGTTCACTGGAAGCGTAGCGGCAGTACCAGCCCTTCGGACGGCGACCCACGGTGTTTCCAAGCGAGGCAAGCCCCCGTGTGATGAAATTACGCTGCTGCTCTTCTGTAAGCAGATATTGGTCGCTCCGTCGCCATCCATGACAACAAATGTCTCAGTCTGCGGAGCGATGGCCGCCGCCGTTGCCGGGGATCGCTCAAGTGCCTGGGCGCAGGCAAAGACCGTCACTGGAAGATGGGCCTGGGTGAAGAGACGATGGAGGCGCCAAGGCCTATGCGAACGCCGTATTCATACATGGATTCGGCCGCGAGGTCAGAATCCCGCGGGGAACGCGGGATTGTGGCACCTCGATCAGAGCGCCTTCGCTGCAGTCGTCGCCGTCGAGCGTGGAGTACTCGAGCCTTCCTCAAAGTTCAGAACGAAGTTGAGCGCGACCCTGGCTCCGCCTGGCCATCGCGGATCGGGCGGGTGCGCGCCGTAACCGCACAGATCGCGTGGTCGAATCGCTGAGCGAGGAACGAGGTTTCCGGTCATGGTTCGCGGGTGCCGCTGATCTTAGCGAAGAAGCAACATCGTTCTCCGGTCGTGACGTTAGCGAGGCGCGCAGGCCGAAGATCATGCCGTCCGCGGCGCCGCAAGCTATGGTGAAGCTGAGCCCGGAAATTCCGGGCGTTTGCTCAACGCCTCAGTCTGAGCCTCGTGCTTACGGTGATATTGTGAAGCTCCAACAAGTTACGCCGGAACTCCGCGAAGTTCTCGGCGAGATTGCCCTCCAAGCGTCCATCCGGCGAGTGAGTCGATTTCGGCGACCTTGGCCTGAACACTGTTTTGAAGAGCACACCAGCAGTGAAAAAACTAGCCCGAGAGCGAGCAAACAGATGCCATCCATGGTCTATCTCTTACGTGACTAACCCACTCGGCGAGTTTGAGTCCGCTGCGTCTGCCAGTCCAATCTGGGACTGGCACAGGAATGCCTTAGAAGCTGACTTTCAGGATCTGGCCATTGTTGCCGACGAACCATCCGGATTCCGGATTTGCAAATGCGACTGCCCAATAACCGCTCACGTTCGGAATTGTGAACCACGTCTGTCCTTCATCAGGGGTCCACGCTGCGGCTCCCGCAGCGAAGTCCGGCAGCGTTTCAGTCGTGATCACGACCATGCGATCATATTCATGTCCGAAGCGATCTTCGTCGCTCCATGGATCTAGGTTCTCGTGACCACGCACATAACTAAGACAGAAGATAGCTCCTGGAATCGGCGGCTTGGTCGTCAGCGTCCAGGTCCGGCCACCGTTCTCCGACGTTGCGGCCTGGGCCGCGCTGTCCGTAGTTAGATCGCCGCCTCCGACAATGCCGTGTAGCGCATCCCGGAATGCCACCGAGAAGCCACCTGCATTGGGGTTACTGATCAGCGGAGTGTCATAGGCAGCCCATGTGTTGCCGCCGTCGCGAGTCGCCAAAATCCTAGCAATACTTGAGCCGCCTGTAGCGATCCAAGCGTTCTCCCTGCCCTCGGTCGTAATGCAAGTTCCGCTCGACGAGAACGAAGCCTCCCCTGCCAAGGCAGGAGGCATCCTGTTGGCGATCGAATGCCAGGTTGAGCCATTGTGGGTTCGGATGTCCGGAAAGGTCCCATTGACCGAGTCGCTGTGGGCAATGCCGCGATCCGGATCCCAGAAGGCAAAACAGTCATAGAAGGCGTTCGTGGTCTTGTTCTGGAACTGCACAGTCCACTTCGCGCCGCCGTCTACCGTCTTGTAAATGCGGAAATCTCCCGTGTTGTCCCCGATCGACATCAGATACGCGACCCGATCGCTGACCCCTTGCACATCGCGGAACTGCAGGCTCTCGGCTCCCGGTACCACACCGGCCTTCCAGGTTGCACCGCCATCGGTGGTCACCGTGTAGGTGCCACCTGTTCCCGCCGCCCACACAATTCGGGAGTTCACCGGACTGACTGCAATCAGCAGCTGTGTCGTGCCGCTCTGCTGCGGAACCAGAGTAGGTTGATGGTTCCCTAATGCAACTTGGGCCTGCCCGAGATCTGCGGAAGCAGTGACAAGCGCGAAATTTAGCAAAAGCGAAAACCTTGACATAGAGCTCCCCGGCAACCAAAAGTGAGTGTGATCAGGATAGTAACGCCGCCAAGCGGCGCGCGCCACAACGAACGTCCTTTCCACGATTGACCAACCAAGCGCAATGCTTACTTGACAAATTGCCCCAATGATCAGCGGTCTCTCCAGAAAGATTAAATGGTGTGCGTTCTTTCTTCTCCCGTCTCGGTCAGTCGATTTGCAAATCGCAGCTAATCACCAAAACGACAGGAGAGCTATGAATAACGTCGCGCGTTCCATATTCCGGACCTCGATAGCTGCCTGCCTTCTCTGCGTGGCTGATTCCCACAAACATGCCAGAACTCTTTGGTCGACCCAGCGCTTTGCGCTTACTTGATTGCTAAGCACTTCACGAGCTTGACGAAGGGCGGGCGATTTCTTGCTCGAGGCCGGTAATGATGTCTGCCATGTCCACAGCTCAAGCATACCGTTGGTTCGATTACGGGCAAATAATACGCTCTTGTCCCGCGTTGTCTCTGTAGCTCGTTCTCCTTAGCAGTTGCCCTTGAAACGTTCGGTGAAGCCCTGTAAAGAATGGGAAACAGCTAGGGCAAGGGACGCGGAGGCGCATCGTAATCACCCTGTGGGTTCGTAGAGCGGTTTTCGCGGACCTGGTTCAGAAGGGACGAGGAATTGACAGATCACGCACTCAAAGCAGAGGCTCAAGGAATTTCTAACGCGAGGTCACGAGACACTTGGCATCTCTCATTCTGCAGACAAACTTTGCTTCGCTGGATGGACCTGTCGTTCGCAGCAAGCTGCAAGTGCTCGTCTTGATGAGCTTCGGCATCTGGGGCACCGTCAATGCACAATCTCCGCCGCACATTCAGACCGAGCGGGGCGACGCAACTGTGCTGGTGGAGCCGTACGCTCCTAACATCCTGCGAGTGAGCCTGAGCCTGCGGCGCGACGACGCTCTGACCGGCCCAGGGTACGGCATTGTTGCCCGACCAGCCGCGACGGGGTGGACAGCCGCATCTGGTACGGACGGTGACCGGCTGAGCTCCGCGGCACTCTCCGTCACGCTTGCGCCACAGGGCCCGAACAGGACACCAAACGGTACGCAGGCCGACATTGCACGGTTCTTCAATGGATCGACCCCGGGCGTGGGGTTAAGCATCGCCACACCGGACGGAAAGACGCTGCTGCAGATGAAAGGATGGGAAATGAGCGTGCCAAACTACAAGGACGGCAATCACGGTGTTGAGAATGACCGACGTCCCTCCGATCCGCCGTTTTTTGCCGTAGGGGCGAGCTTCGCGGCTGCCGATGACGAACATGACTACGGCCTGGGGCAGAACCAGGAGGGCTTCCTCGACCGGCGCGGGCACGTGATCCGTTGCGAGCACGACTACAACGCTCCTTCCGGGCCGAGCATATGTGTACCGTTCTTGGTTACAAACAAGGGGTATGGCCTGGTTTGGGACAATCCTTCAAAGACCACGGTGGCACTTGGCTTTAATCATCAGAACAGCTTCCACAGCGAGGTGGGGCAGCGAGTGAGTTTCTTCGTTATCGCCGGAGATTATGCGGCGATCTACCAGGGGTATCGGCTGCTTACGGGGGATGCGCCGATGCTGCCGAAATCCGCGTACGGCTACATACAATGCAAGCAGCGATACAGCTCCCAAGCAGAGCTGATGGCGGTCGCGAAAGGATATCGCGATCGCCATTTGCCCATCGACGACCTCGTCATCGACTGGTTCACGTACACGAAGATGGGACAGATGGATATGGACCCGGCAAAGTGGCCGGATCCTGAAGCTATGACGCGCGACCTCCATGCCATGAACTATCACCTGATGATCAGTGTCTGGCCAAGATTCGTCCCGGGCGACCGGTATTACGACACGCTCCTCAAGAACGGCTGGTTCGAACACGTGGCAGATGGAACGCCCACCAACGGGCTGCCCTATGACCGTGCCGGGTCGGATATCGACACGACCGATCCCGACGCAGCGAAGTGGTATTGGGGGATCGTGAAAGACAACTACGTGGCAAAGGGTTTCGACAGCTTTTGGGCCGATGAGACCGAGCCGGACCTGCCGCCGAACGGGTCCTACTTCCATATCGGGCCGGGAACGCAGTTCTTCGACGTGTACCCACTCTTCCATACAGCGGCCTTTTACAACGGCATGCGCGCTGACATGCACGAGCGAGCGCTGATCCTCGCCCGCGACAGCTATTTCGGTGCGCAGCACAACGGTGCGATCTTTTGGTCCTCTGACATTAGCCCCGACTGGGACACGCTCAAACGGTCCATTCCGACAGGCATCAACTTCGTGGCGTCTGGAATGCCGTACTGGTCGACAGACATCGGTGGCTGGCAGTATTTGCCAGCGATTCACCATCCGGTGCACCCTCCGCTGCTCGATCCCTCAGACGCGCGTGCAACGGTGGGTGGATACGACGATTACCCGGAACTGTATACGCGGTGGTTTCAGTACGGTGCCTTTCAACCCAACTTTCGCTCGCACGGATCACGCCCGCAAAACGAGGTGTGGAGCTATGGCAAGCAAGCTGAGCTAATTCTGGAGAAATATCTTCGTCTACGCTACACCCTGATGCCGTATATCTATTCCCTTGGCTGGCAGGCGCACCAGACTGGCGCACCGTTTATGCGTGGTCTGTTTCTTGACTTTCCCGCAGACCCGAATGTCGCTGATCTCGGCGATGAGTATATGTTCGGGCCGGCTCTGCTGATCGCTCCGGTGACGGAGCAGGGTGCGACCACGCGATCGGTGTACCTGCCGGCGGGCACAGATTGGTACAACTTCTGGACCAACGAGCGGGTCCACGGCGGGCAGCGTATCACCGTACCCGCTCCGATTGAGACTATCCCCGTGTTCGTGCGCGCAGGTTCCGTCCTCCCGCTTGGTTCTACCATCGAGAGCACCAACGAGAAACAGAAGATCACGAAGGTGCGTGTTTACCCGGGCACAGATGGTGCCTTCACTCTCTACACCGACGATGGCACCACCTACAACTACGAACAAGGAAAGTACCAGACCACCGAGCTGCACTGGAACGATAGGACGGGAAAGTTGACCCACACAGGCAGTTCCGCTTGGCAAGGTCCGGACGAGAACGTGGTCGAGCGGGCCACCCCTCGCTGACACCCCGACGCGCCTTTGCCTTCCCTGACCGCTGTGGGTGAGCAATTCATGGCCATGACAGAGACGGGCCATCTGCATAGCGGAAGGCAGACATCCTCTGTGGACCGACGCCCATCATGCATCGGCCTCGACCGAGTTGAAGCTCGCGCCGCCGCTAAGCGCGGCAATGTTCCTAGTGAAGGATAGCTCTTCGGCAAAGCTAGAGAACGGAGAGTCCGGTCGAAGCTTGGCTTGCAAGCATGCCTCACGCGAACGGCACGAAGGTGAAGGTCAAGAATGTGTTCGGGGCGTTGTTCCAGCACGATACGCGTTACGGTTGGGCAATCAGCAACCCCCCTTCGTCTCGTCCGCCAGAGCGGTATCTCGGATCGGAGTTGAAGCGTCGTGTCCTACCAGCGGCGGGATCGACAACGTCTCGGCTGACGAAGCTTCCGGAGGACGCTAGCGACTCTGCTGCAAAGTTCAGGAGCATCCGTCAGACGACCCAAGAACCGCTGCGGCATGAGTCTCGCGTTATGACCCTCGGCAGATACGCCAAGCGGTTACGGCGGATAGGCGGGCGGCCTAAACTGAGACGTCTCTTTGTCCACCCAGCGGGAGAAAAGAGTTCGGAAAGTGGACGGAATGCTAGTGGACCTTCCTGGACTCTGGCGTATCGTGTACTGGACCTTTCCTTAGGTCGAAGTGGTTGATTTATTTGGTGGGCGCAGCAGGATTCGAACCTACGACTTCCACCGTGTGAAGGTATCCGAGAACCGGACGGATGTACATTCTCAGGGGGTTAGAGACCGGTAGAGTGGTCAAAAACCGGCCGAATTGGCTCCTTCTGCAACAAGAATGCAACAAGAACCTTGAGTGGTGGCAGGGCTGACAGCGAGGGATCAGCCCAGCTCGTTTTTTGGCTACGCATGTTTGTGTAACGCATTTATGCGTGATACAAATTGCCTAAAGAAGGTCGTCTTTATGGATATCGTACCTACGCTCACGATGTACAACGACACGAGCAAGGAGTTCGCAACGAAGTATGTATGGTGGTTTCTTCAGATTCAACCATCGCCTATGCCGGAACACCTCATCAACCTGGACCCGGTGTACTACCTCCGCGACCACTTGTTTGTCCAGAGTAAGACGCTCGGCGCGGTGACGCCGGAGGCCATGGCCGAATACATCCGTTGTTACTGCTGCAAAGGAACTATCCGTGCGGTATGCGAGGATTACCGGGCGGCCGCAGGAATCGACCTTGACATGGACCGCGCCGACGACGCGGCCGGCCACAAGATTAAGGCGCCCGTCCATGCCTTGTGGGGTGCGAAGGGCACTGTGGGCAAACTCTGGGACGTGCTTGCCACCTGGCAACCTAAGGTGGGAGGTCCTCTGCTGCCCTGCATCTTGGGTATCGCCAGCGCAGCGGTTTTCGGGAGAACATCTCAGATCTGTGCCGGCTTTAGATTCTTCATCGATCGAGAATTGGGAATGCGTTCGTTTCCTCAGCGCCATAGGATAAGCATCGAAATGGTCTCTTCTGACACAGAAGGGAATATCACAAACTCTCACCCACATCCTGAACTGCATCCCGCAGCCAGATATGGGCAGCATCGCTGTTCATTCTCGGATGCCACCACATAAAGTACGTGAACCTGCTCATTGGCTTGGGCGTCTTCAAAAGTTTCAGCGCTGTACTCCCGTCCTTCTGAGTGGCTATGCGCTTCGGTACTGTCGCAATCAGATGTGTTCCGATTACTGCTTGTACGGCTGCCGTAAATTGAGGCACAGTGAAAGCCACCCGGCGCTTCAGACCACTCGCAGCGAGCCGTTGATCAGGCAGCGTCTGTATGCCTCCAAAAATGGAGACGGCGACATGCCGAGCACCTAAATACTCGTCGAGGGTAATTTTGCTGCCATAAGGGCCGTTGCGGTCAACGACACACACGAACTCTTCCTGCAGAAGGGCTTGCCGCTCATAATTGGGAGGCACATGACCATCGTCCACGTGCAAGAGCAAATCCAATCTCCCGCGGCTTAAGTCATCTACTGTATTGTCGTTCAAAGCAGAGATGGTGATGGAGAGCCCATCTCCGGCCGCCACGATTCGTTTCGACAGAGGCACTCCGATGATATGCGAAGCGAAGTCACTGCCTGCCAAGCGGAAGTGCATAGTCTCCTGAGAGGGAACGAAATCTCCGCCTGTGAGCAGTCTGTCGATCTTGGGGAGAGTTGTCTCGAGTTCCTGCAAGAGGAGCTGACCCTTGGGTGTGAGCTCATAGGTCCCGGAGACTCGGACGAATAGATCGTCTTTGAACATCTCGCGCAGTCTGCCGAGTGCCCGTGTCGCAGCAGGTTGGCTGAGCAAGAGGCGGCGCGCAGCGCGGGAAACGTTGCGCTCCTCTTCGAGCACCTTGAAGACGACGAGCAGATTCAAATCGGCTTGGCGAAGCTGGGCTATATGCATAAAGGGAATGTACAAACAAAATAAACTCTATTGACACTCATAGACATTTCCTAACTTCCTGCACGCTATTGCGCAGCCAAATGTGAGCCGCATCGCTGCTCATTCGCTGATGCCGATGATATGCGAAGCATAGTCGGTCCCCGCCAATCGGAAGTGCATGGTCTCCCGAGAAGGCACGAAGTCGGCACCTGTGAGCAATTACCGATGCGGGGGAGAGCCGCCTCCAGTTCACGCAAGAGCAACTGACCTTTGGGTGTGAGCTCATAACTTCCGGAGACCCGGACTAGCAAATCGTCCGAGAACATCTCGCGCAATCTCCCGAGAGCTCGTGTTGCCGCAGGTTGGGTCAGCAGGAGACGCCGAGCGGCGCGGGACACGTTGCGCTCCTCGGCCAGCACCTTGAAGACAACGAGAAGGTTCAAATCAGCCTGGCCTAACTGCGTCGTGTGCATAGCTTGTATCAGCATAATGCATGACCGTTATGCAATGCCGCGCAATAGAATTTGCCAAGACGCAAGCGAGAAGACGCGGAAGAAACGAGGAGAGTATGGCGCAAACAGAACGGAAAAGAGCAGTCGTAACCGGGGCATCTGGTGGTATCGGGCGTGCTGTAGCCAAACGGCTGGCTCAGGATGGCTTTTCAGTAGTGCTCAACTATTCAGGGAGCGCGGACAAGGCCGAGCAGGCAGTCAACGAGATCAAAGCCGCTGCCGGTCAGGCGATGGCGATTAAGGCCGACCTGACCAAAGAGGACGAGGTAGCAGCCCTCTTTGAACGCAGCCTGTCGAAATCGGGCCAGGTGGATGTCGTAGTGCATAGTGCCGGCATCATGCCTCTTGCGCCGATTATCAAGAACGATGTAAAGCAGTTCGACGAGGTGATCGCGACCAACTTACGTGCATCTTTTCTCGTCCTTGCTCAGGCGGCGCAACTGGTTGCTGACGGAGGCCGCATCATGGCCCTCTCGAGCAGCGTCATCGTCAAATCCACGCCGACTTACGGAGCTTACATCGCCTCGAAGGCCGGGGTCGAAGGACTTGTGAAGGTACTCGCCGCAGAACTTCGTGGGCGATGCATCAGCGTAAATGCTATCGCCCCGGGGCCTGTGGCGACACCGCTGTTTCTCAAGGACAAGACGGAAGAGCAGATCACCCAGCTGAGCAAAATCGCGCCTTTCGAGCGCCTCGGCGAGCCCGAAGATGTTGCTCGGGTTGTCTCCTTCCTCGCGGGACCGGATGGTGGTTGGATCAACGCCCAGGTCGTTCGCCCCAACGGCGGTTTCGCCTAGACAGAGGGAGCTAGCCATGAAGGAAGTCATTCTGATTACGGGAGCGTCGAGCGGCTTCGGCGCTCTTACGGCTCGCGCACTTGCAGGCGCGGGTCACACCGTTTACGCCAGCATGCTCGACGTGAGCGGCAAAAATGCGAAGCAGGTCGAAGAGGTGAATCGATTCGCGAAGGATCATTCCATCGACCTGACGGCGACCGAACTGGATGTAACTTCGGAAGAGTCCGCGGAAAAGGCAGTCGACGCTATCTTGGAAAGCGAAGGCCGGCTGGATGTTGTCGTGCACAACGCAGGGCACATGGCCTATGGCCCAGCCGAAGCCTTTACTCCGGAGCAGTTTGCCGAACTGTACGACATCAACGTCCTGGGGCCGCAGCGGGTGAATCGAGCAGCGTTGCCACGTTTGCGGCAACAGGGTCGCGGCCTGCTGGTCTGGGTGGGCAGCACGAGCACCCGTGGAGGAACACCGCCTTACCTTGCACCGTACTTTGCGGCTAAGGCCGGCATGGACTCCCTTGCCGTCAGTTATGCAGGAGAGGTGAGCCGATGGGGAGTTGAGACTTGCATCGTCGTCCCCGGCGCGTTCACGACGGGGACGAACCACTTCGCGAATGCCGGTAAGCCGGAGGACAGCGAACGGCTCGCCGCCTACGAAGGCGGACCGTACAGGGGTTTCGGCGAGTCCACATCCAAGGCTCTCTCCGCGACCGTTCCTCCGGACGCGGACGTCTCTGAGGTGGCAAGAGCCATCACCCGTGTTGTTGATCTGCCCTTTGGAAAACGGCCCTTCAGGGTCTACGTGGACCCGGCCCAGGACGGCGGCGAGGTGGTCGGTGTCGTTGCAGACCGCATCCGCTCGGAGTTCCTGCGGCGGATTGGGCTCGAAGACCTGCTCACTCCGGTAGCTCACTCATAACTTAGAACCCACAGCCTGCGCTCAATCACGTCTGAGTGCTTACGGCAAGCAGAAGGGAAACTTATGCCGGAACAGACAGCCTTACCATCCTCGACGCTCAGTGAACAAGAGCTTCACTCAATCCGGACCTTCTATCGAGCTTTCACCGACCACAAGCCCGACCTACTCGATCAGGTATGCGCCCCGGACTGGCAGGATATCCCGCTTGCTCCAGGTCAAGGCCCAGGGCCGAACGGTCTGAAAGATCAGATCACGTCTGTCTTTCTCTCAGCGTTTCCCGATCTCAAGATCGTCGTTCACGAGATCTTCGGCTCACCCGGCCGAGCCGGTGTCCGCGCGAGCATCACGGGCACACATCTGGGTGAGGTGATGGGTGTCGCTCCTACGGGCGAGGCCGTCGACATTGCGCTGCACGAATTTCACTATCTTGCAGACGGCAAATTAACCCACACCTGGCACCTTGAAGATTGGTTCGGCCTATTCAACAGGCTGGGTGTCTGGCATCCGCCTGCTGCGACTAAGCAGTCATAGCCTTTCTCTGGCGACTGCTGCTTCCACCACATGAATTCACACCCAGCTTTTGTTTTCCAGGAGAATCGACATGCCTTTTGCGAACTACAAGTTCCCCCAAGGAACCCTCAACTCCAAGCAGAAAGAAGAAATCATCCACAAGACCACGGACATTTTCGCCGAATACTTTGGCGAAGACGTTCGCCCCTACACCATGGTTCTAGTAGACGAGGTGGTCGACGGTGGTTGGGGTCGCGCCGATGAGACATTGACTCTCGCAAAGATGCAAGCGAAAAAATGATCGACTCGCAGGCGAAGACCGCATGACGACCGAGGCGGCCGCGGTTCGTCGTGCGGACGCCTCGGAAGGAGCTGTATGTACACCTACCGAATCACCGTCGAATCGCTTGGGAACCCCGCTCAGCAGAATGCCTTGGCAGTTGGGCCCAAGACCTTTCAGGTAAAGAACCACGATGACCTATTGAAGATTGTGGAATCTGTTCAAGCAAAAGACTTGCTCGACTCGGAGAAGTCCGCGGCGCTTGCCATAGGTCTGAAGCTATTTTCCGAAGTCGTTCTCGAGAAGCGTCTCGACCCTCTGTTTGCGCCGTTGCTGGATCCTCTTCATGCGTTTATCAAGCGACTGAAAGCTGTAGAGAATCCCGTTGCGACCGGACCTGGTGGGGGTTCCCCTGCTGCATAGCTGATCTTTGCTGACTCATCCACGATTGCCGAAAGTAGTACGCACCCACTAATCAAGATCAAGGCCACCGTATGCAAAATTTTACCGAGTTCTGGCTTATGAGGTTCTTTCCAGCACGCGCCGATATCGGTCTGCTGGTGTTACGGGTATGGATCGGCGCAACGCTGTTCCTGCGGCACGGCTGGGAGAAGCGCCCCGGACAGTGGCAGCACTTCGTCACCACCTTCCCCGATCCCGTTGGAATCGGACCCTATGCCTCCTTCGTCGTCGCGTTTGCCGGCGACTTCCTGTGCGCCCTCTTGCTGGTCGTTGGTTTGGGCACACGCTGGGTCGCCTTGTTTTGTTTCGCAAATATCTTTGTCGCCTGGGCTTTGGTGCATCACTTCAAATTCTTTGGCAAAGACCCCGGAAGCGAGCACGGCGAGTTGATCGTTCTTTACTTGGGAGTTCTGCTGACGATCGTCATCGCCGGCGGTGGAAGAGCGTCCTTGGATTCATGGATGCTTCGCGGGACTCACTAAACTTTGAGAACAGCAAACATACACTTCTGACTCTGAATCTTGGGTCCAGAAGATGCGAGGCGATGATGACAGAAATCGGACCACTTGAACTGTGTGATCTGAGCTTAGACGTCAATGGCAGAGCGTACAAGTTGCGTGTAGAGTGTCGCACGACTCTTCTGGATGCATTGCGGGAACACCTGAATCTGACCGGCACGAAGAAAGGCTGTGACCACGGTCAATGCGGCGCCTGCACTGTTCTGGTGGATGGCGTTCGAGTGAACAGTTGCCTTAGCCTCGCTGTGGCCCGCGAAGACGCGAAGATCACCACGATTGAAGGCTTTGCGCAGAACGGGCAGCTTCATCCGCTGCAAGAAGCCTTTTACGAGCACGATGCCTATCAGTGCGGCTATTGCACTCCCGGCCAGATCTGCTCTGCTCAAGGCCTGATCAACGAAGGTCACGCGCAGACTCGCGAAGAGGTTCGTGAACTGATGAGTGGCAATCTGTGCCGGTGCGGAGCCTACATGAATATCACTCAGGCCGTCCTCGACGTTCTGCAAACTGGAGGAACACAGTGAGACCCTTCGCGTTTTGCCGCGCGTCGAGTATTGACGATGCAGTCGAGCAAGGCTCTGCCGACAGTCTGCGTTTTATCGCCGGCGGCACCAATCTGCTTGATCTGATGAAGTACGACGTCGAGCGACCCAACAAGCTGGTCGATATCAATCGCGTTCCTCTTGGCGGCATTGAGGAAATCGAAGGCGGCGGCCTACGCCTTGGTGCGCTCGTGACCAACGCGCAGACAGCCTATGATCTTCGCGTGCAACAACGGTACCCGGTTCTCTCGAGCGCCATCCTCGCGGGAGCCAGCGCGCAGTTGCGCAACGCGGCAACCAACGGCGGGAACCTGAATCAGAGGACGCGCTGCTACTACTTCTACAACAGCATGACACCCTGCAATAAGCGGGAGCCGGGGTCTGGATGTGGTGCTGTCGGTGGCGTCACGCGAGTACACGCGATACTCGGCACCAGCCCTGCGTGTATCGCAACTCACCCCTCCGACATGTGTGTCGCACTGGCAGTCCTCGATGCGACTGTCCAGGTTGCAGGTACGGGCGGAAGGCGGGCCATTGCGATCGCAGACTACCACCGGCTGCCGGGGGATGAGCCGTGGCTTGACAATACGTTAGAGCGCGGAGACCTGGTCACGGCGATTGACCTGCCTGCAGAAGACTTCTCGACGAACTATACCTACCTGAAACTGCGTGACAGGCAGTCCTATGCGTTCGCCCTTGTTTCGGTAGCGGTCTTGATGCGTTTGGATCAGGGGCGTATATCGGAAGCTCGTGTCGCTCTCGGTGGCGTGGCACACAAGCCCTGGCGCGTGCCCGCCGCGGAGCAGACACTGGTGGGTCGCAGTCCCAGCACGGAAGCTTTCGAGGAAGTGGCGAAGCGCCTGATCGCGGGTGCCGTAGGACAGGGCGGCAACGATTTCAAAATCGAGCTCGCACGGCGAGCGATCGTGCGAGCCTGCCATCAAGCCGCGGCCGGGACACCCCAGTCACAAACGAACAAAGACATCGCGTAGGCGAGGAGCAGACCATGCCCGATCAGGCAAGTGGCGTTGTGAGCGAACTAGCCTTCAAGAACGCTTCGCGGCGTCTTGAAGGACGTGAAAAGGTTCTGGGTCAGTCAAAGTACGTCGGCGATTTCACTAATCTGGATCTCGCATTGGAGCTTGATGTTGCGGTAGTGGTGACGAGCAGTCAGGCCACAGGTTCCGTCCTTTCCATCAACTCAGAAGAGGCGCTTGCCAGCCCCGGCGCAAAGGCGGTCCTGACGCACGAGAATGCGCCTCGACTTCACAAGGTTTTTTCGCCCAATGGAACGGAGATCGGAACCATTCTTCCTTTGCAGGATACGAAGCTCCACTACGCAGGTGAGTGCGTAGCCGTGGTCGTTGCCGATACCTTGGAACACGCAAGAACAGCAGCGCAGCTGGTCAGGGTGACCTACTCCGCGCCGGATGCGTGGCAGGCCTTCAACCTGAAGCAGGGCGACAACCGCATCGCGGATGCCAAGACGGTAGGCGCGGGCGATAAGGGACATGAGGAGTCGGGTGAACCGGAACACGCCTTCGGCCTCGCGACTCATCACGTCGACGTCACTCTCGAAACCTCGCCGCATCACCACAACCCGATGGAGCCGGGAGGCATCATCGCGGCCTGGAATGATGATGGCGGGATCACAGTCCACATGCCGAGCCAGTTCTGCTACGCCGATGCCATGATTCTGGGCGAGGCCTTCCAGTTCCCACTCAAAGAACGGCTCCCGCGGATTGTGGGTCAAGTGCTGGGTGGGTTCCAGTTCGATAACAAAATCCGTGCAATCTCGCCCCTAACCGGGGGTGCCTTCGGGAGCAAGCAGGCCAATGTGCATCTCCTGCTGGCGGCTATGGCCGGCAAGCTGACAGGCCGGCCGGTAAAGTTGATTCTTACGCGCGAGCAGACGTACACCTTGATGCCGTTCCGCGGCGCGAGCCGCCACCGAGTAAGGATGGGCGCGGATGTGAACGGCAAGCTGGAAGCCATTCTGCAGGAGTCCGTGATGGCGCAGGGAGCAGGCGGCACATTTATCGAGCCCGCCGGCGAGAACACGACGAAGGTTTACGCCTGCAAGAACATCCTCGTACATTCAAAGTCGGCACGGCTCGACACAAACGCCCCGGGGTGGATGCGCGGGCCCGGCTCCGGGTTTGGACAGTTCGCCGTAGAAGTCACGATCGACATGCTGGCCGAAAAGGTGGGCCTCGATCCTCTGGAAATGAGGCTTCGGAACTACGCCGAAGTCGATCCCAGCACGGGTCACGAGTGGTCCAGCAAGTCTTTACGCCAATGCTACGAGGCGGGTGCGCAGCGTATCGGCTGGCACGAGCGCGACCCGCGGGTCGGGTCCATGCGCGAAGGCCATGCACTGATTGGTTACGGCATGGCGACCAGCATTTATCCGACTCGGCAGATGCCCGCTGTGGCGCGGGTTATTCTGCGACCCGATGGACACGCGGAAGTGCACTCAGCCTTGCATGAAATGGGGCAGGGCGGCATCACGACCATGACACAGGTCGCGGCGGAGCGTCTCGGTCTGCCGCTCGAAAATGTCCATCTAAAGTGGGGCGACACCGTTCTGCCTTATGGATCGATGAATGCCGGATCCATGGGTGCGTTGACCAACGGTGCGGCTATCGCTGAAGCTGCCGACCTGGCGCTCAAGACCCTGTTCAAGACGGTCATCAAGGATGCGCAATCCCCGCTGTACGAGCAGCCTCGCCACGATCTCGAGGTTGTGAACGACGCCATCACCGGACAGTCCGGCGCCTCGGAGCCGGTGGTTGATGCACTCCGCCGCCTTGAACAGCCTATCGATGAGGAAGCCATCACGGGACGCACCATGGGCCATAGCAAATATGGTCGTGCTGTCTTCGGAGCGCAATTTGTCAAGGTCAAGATCGACGCGGACACGAGGCATCTGAAGGTGCAACGCATGGTCGGCGCGTTTGCGGGCGGAAGACCATTGAATCCCCTGATGGTCCACAGCCAGCTTATTGGCAGCATGGTCTGGGGGCTTGGGCAGGCGCTGATCGAAGAAAGCATGATCGATCTACGAACGGGGATGTGGATGAACGGCAACCTTGGAGAAGCGCTCGTTCCGGTCAACGCCGACGTTCCAGACATCGAGGCGATCCTGATCGAAGAGGATGACACGCGGGGGCACCCTCTCGGTATCAAGGGCATGGGAGAGATCGGCATCATTGGCGTACCGGCCGCACTCTCGAATGCTATCTACCATGCCACCGGCAAGCGATTGCTCTCGCTCCCGATGAAGATCGAGGACTTGTTCTAAGTTCTTGCAATTCGCTTGTGGTTCCCACGCTTCGAAATAAGGAGACGTTGTGAGCACTCCGCGCATTGATGTTCACGTGCACTTTCTACCGGACTTTTATCGGCAAGCACTCATCGACGCTGGACAGATTCACCCTGATGGAATGCCGGCCATTCCTGACTGGAGCGAGCAAGCTGCCTTCGACGCCATGGACAAGCTCGGCATTCAGACCTCCATGCTGTCCATCTCTTCTCCGGGCGTCTACTTTGGCGACGCCCAGGCTGCAAATGAACTAACCGGGCGAGTGAACGAAGAGGGAGCACGGCTACGTGATGCTCATCCAGATCGGTTTGGCTGGTTCGCCAGCACGTCGTTGCCGGATGTAACAAGCGCTATCAAGCAGGTCGTATATGCTCTGGACGCGCTGTCTGCGGACGGAATTGTGCTTGAAACAAACCATAAGGGCCAGTATCTTGGCGACCCTGCTCTTGATCCACTCTACGAGGTTCTTAACGAACGGAAGGCCGTTCTGTTTCTGCATCCTACATCGCCTAAGTGTGTGGGGTGTGATCTGCTGACTCTCGGCCATCCCGATCCGATGATAGAATTCCTGTTCGATACCACTCGCAGTGTAATGCAGATGATGCTTTCCGGTGTCACGGTGCGCTACCCCGATATCAGGGTCATCGTTCCCCACGCAGGGGCAGCGTTGCCCGTACTGGCGAGTCGAATCGACTTACTCATGCCGTTCTTCGACGCGAAATCGGCTGTCAAGTCGCCTAGGGTCAGGGAGGAAATGCGCAAGCTCTACTACGATTTGGCCGGTGCACCGCTTCCCGAATTGCTTCCTGCGTTGCTCTCGATCGCCGATCCTGACCGCATTCTGTATGGCAGTGACTGGCCGTTCACACAGCTGCAGTCCTGTTTAGAACTGGCTACGCAACTTGATACAAATCCTATCGTGAGCGGAACACAGCACAGAGCATTCATGCTGGAGAATGCTCTACGGCTTTTCCCGCGATTCACACCGACAGAAAGGGATCCCAATGAAAGCCCAGTTCGTAGGCATGATTGAACAACTGTTGGCTGATCCAACCAATCTTGAGCTCGTAAGCTCTCTCGTGGCTCCGGATGTGACTTGCGTTCCCCTAACTGGATGCGGGAGTTTGCCCGCCAATGGCCGTGCTTGAGGTGAAGAACGCCCGAACGTTCGTACATGGAGAGTTCATCTTCAGTCGCTCCCAGGTACATGCCACGGCGAGAACTACTGGGGTGGCGGTCGAGTGGCCTCTCTTGCAGATGTTTATGTTCCGCGGGGGCCGTTTTGCTGGAACGCTCCCGCTTATGTAAATGCCGCAAAGGTGAGGTAATGAGATTCGAAATGGGGCATTTCCTGACGCAAGGGTTCGAGCGTTTTAGCTCATGCGCTCTGTCGAGCGTCATTTTGTGACGTTGAACTTATAATCTATTTGGAAGTAGCCCAATGTTTCGGGAGGTCGCTGACCGGATTGAGCGAGCGCCTCACCTGGAAACAGATGACCCGCACCAGCTTCGAACAGCAGGTAGTCACGGTACATGTAGGTGGAAGAGATATCGATGCCGCGGCCCAAGTCGTTGCTACGGAAGCCTCCTTGGGGAGCTTCGGCCAGCAACGTTCCATCAGATTTGTAGATGTTGTCCTGACCGCTTGCTAGCTTAAGTACTTCACCTTCCAGACGAATCGTTGTATTGCGGAATGGGCTGAGATCAAGATTCCCCTGGCCTTGAACCAGGTTTTGAAAGCCAAACTGGTCGACAAGGCCGAACTTGCCGTGATTGCTGGCATAGAGTTGATCAAATGTGTGTGTCTGCGTGCTGCGGGCGCGGTCGTCTCCGGATGCGTAATCGAATTCTCCCACCAGTCTCGGTTTTGCTCGTACATTGCGAAAGAGCCACCCAACTCTCGCGACCGCCGCTCCTGACGATACGGCGTATGTCGATCGCGAGCCACGCTGGAGTGCTCCCAAAAAGTCATATTCTAAGCCCGTCTTTTCTGTCCCGCTGACTTCGGTCCCGAATGTTGTTTCAAGCTCCGCTCCAGGAAGCGGAAATGGGTCCTCTACGTGGGGGAGAGCAAGGATGAATACAAATGGCTGGATCTTGAGCTGTGGTGGAGCTACAGAGATAGTCATGACCGCGCCATGGAAGGTCAGGCCTGCCCCATGCTTATCCAACGACGTCGGGTGCTGCTCCACAACTGACGTAGAAAAGAGCTCGAGATTGGTCTGCGATCCAAATCGAGCGGTGAACCCATCCCAGCTGCGACTATTGTTGGCCCAATCGGAGATACCCACCAAGTGTTCGCTTCCGAAGGAAAGGGGCTGCCTTCCTGCGATCAGGTGAATCTTGTCTTGGAAATGAAGATCGAGATCCCCGGTGAATAAGTCGAACTGGTCCCGCATCGTTGCACCGATGGAGGGGTTCGGTAAACCCAGTGCGTGGGTGTCTTGGACGACCAGCGTGGCCTTCAGTACTGATGCAAGGTCAGCCTCCAGCCCCGCGCGGAACCGCGTGAGTTCATACGTTCGATCGTTGTTGGGCTCTAAATCGTAAGACGTCTGACCCTCAGTCCTCCCCCGAATCTCTCCAGACAGCCGGATGGCTCTTGGCAAATCCTCCCACCGTAGCGGCTGCTCTTTACCATGTCGAAGCTGGTACTCGAAGTAAACAGGATCTTGAACCTGCGCCAGCAGTTCGCATGAAAGGATCTGCGAAAAGATTAGCCCAGATACGAAAACAGCGCCTACAGATCCACGTCGTTCTGGACTTCTTCCCTGCATGTCTCAATGTCCTCGTCCTCTCAAGATATGCAAGGGCATGGTTTTCTACCTGCGCATCGCGAATGCGGCACCGGAGCTCCTCCAAGAGGTCTGCGTAGCCGTTCGGCAGTGTGAAAGCTCTGCCATGGGCGAAGCGATGGTTCGGCAGAAAGATGGCGAGTTAGACAGCTAAGTCAAAAGTTTGTCCATGACGATCGGCAGATCGCGGACCCGCTTGCCGGTCGCATGAAAGACGGCGTTGGCGACGGCTGCGGCAGTACCGACGATGCCGAGTTCTCCAATTCCCTTGACTCCCAAAGGGTTGACTTCAAAGTCCTCCTCGGGAACCATGATCACCTCGATCTCGGGAATGTCCGCATTTACCGCGACAAGGTACTCTCCAATGCTGTCGTTCACAA
>CAXTEU010000003.1:0-124971 GCA_964243475.1 uncultured Acidobacteriaceae bacterium
CGTTGCTCTTGCCGTTGCTCTTGCCGTTGCTCTTGCCGTTGCTCTTGCCGTTGCTTTTGCCGTTGCTCTTGCCGTTGCTGTTGCCGTTGCTGTTGCTCTTGCCGTTGCTGTTGCTCTTGCCGTTGCCCTTGCCGTTGCCGTTGCCTGTTTCACCGCCGTCATCCTGAGCGAAGCGAAGGACCCCTGTAGTTGCCGTTGCTCTTGCTCTTGCTCTCGCCGTTGCCGTTGCCGTTCCACCGCCGTCATCCTGAGCGAAGCGAAGGACCCCTGTAGTTGCAGTTGCTGTTGCCGTTGCAGTTGCCGTGTCCTTGCCCGCGGCTGTTGCCCGTCCCACCACCAACATCCTGAGCAAGGCCCCCCCAGTTCCATTTCGGGCCCGCTCCCCCGCCCAACCCACCTTTTTCTCTTAGAAAACCATCCCCACCCCGCTAAACTATCCACGCAACCGTACGCCAGGAGGCGCGAGATAAACCGTCAAACGCACTCCCCCGACCTCCAATTCCAGCCCGCCCCCCGCCGCGAAATCGAGCTCGACTTCCTCCGCGGCCTCGCCATCCTGCTCGTCCTCGACTTCCACGCCCCCATCCACTGGATGAGCTACCCCCTCCACCTCCTCGGCTTCCCCAACTTCGGCTGGGCCGGCGTCGACATCTTCTTTGTCCTCTCCGGCTTCCTCGTCGGCGGCCTCCTCATGCGCGAGTGGCGCCAAACCCGCACCATCGACGCCCGCCGCTTCCTCATCCGCCGCAGCTTCAAAATCTGGCCCCAGTACTACGTCTTCCTCCTCGTCACCCTCCTCACCCGGCACCATTCCTTCCACGACCTCCTCGGCAATTTCCTCAACCTCCAGAACTACACCTCAGGCGGCATCCCCCACACCTGGTCCCTCGCCGTCGAAGAGCACGCCTACCTCCTTCTCACCGCCGCCCTCGTCCTCGCCGCCCGCTTCCGCCTCCGCATGCGCGCCCTCCTCGCCCTCTTCGGCGCCGTCGCCGTCGGCGTCCCCTTCCTCCGCCTCTACCTCACCCTCCACGGCTACGTGGTCTGGGATCGCACCCACACCCGCATCGACGGCATCGCGGGCGGCGTCATCCTCGCCGTCCTCTTCCACTTCGCCCCCTCCGGCTTCCGCCGCGCCCAGCGCCTCACCCCCGCCTGGCTCGCCCTCGCCGCCGCCGCCCTCCTCTTCCTTCGCTTCCAAACCACCGCCCTCTGGTCCGCCTCCGTCGGCTGGACCGCCGCCGACCTTCTCGGCATCGCCCTCCTCATGCTCCTCTACCGCCCCACTCCCTTCCCCGGAGCCGTCATCCTGAGCGCAGCGAAGGACCCCCGCATTTCGCTCCCGCCCATCTCCCAGGACAACCACCCCACCCCCCAACCCCGCCCCCTCCCTTACCGCCTCGTCGCCGCCATCGGCGTCTACTCCTACGGCATCTACCTCTGGCACGTCTCCGTCATCGCCCCCATCGCCGCCATCGCCGCCCGCCTCCCCGCACCCCTCTCTACCCCCTTCCTCGCCCTCGCCCCCATCGCCGGCGGCATCGCCCTCGGAGCCCTCCTCACCACCCTCGTCGAGTTCCCCACCCTCCGCCTCCGCGACCGCCTCTTCCCCCGCCGCTCCGGCCCACCCATCCCCACCCCCAACCCCACCTTCACCCCCCACCTCGAAACTCCCGACGCCACCCCCGCCCACATCTAGCGCAAGCAGCTCCGGCGCAGCAGCTCCAGCGCAAACAGCTCCGGCGCAGCAACTCCGGCGCAAACAGCTCCGGCGCAAACAGCTCCGGCGCAAACAGCTCCGGCGCAAGCAGCTCCGGCGCAAGCAGCTCTGGCGCAAGCAGCTCTGGCGCAAACAGCTCCATCGCTGCCGCTACTGTTGTCTCTCGTCGTCGTCTCTCTTGCTTGTCATCCCCGAAGGGGACCTGCTTCTCGCCTTGCCTTTGCTGTTGCTGTTGTTGTTGCCCTTGCCCTTGCTTTTGCTGTTGCTGTTGCCCTTCTTGCTTGTCATCCCCGAAGGGGACCTGCTTCTCGCATTGCCCCCGCCCTTGCCCTTGCTGTTGCCCTTCTTGCTTGTCATCCCCGAAGGGGACCTGCTTCTCGCCTTTGCCCTTGCTGTTGCCCTTCTTGCTTGTCATCCCCGAAGGGGACCTGCTTCTCGCCTGCCTTTGCCCTCGCCCTTCTTGCGTCTATCCCCAAAGGGAACCCGCATCCCACCGCTGCCCTCTCCCATCGCACGACCCAAAGCCGATCACGGCTGTAGAAGCACGGGCGTCAGCCTACGAAGGCCCGCGAAACCCGTCATGTCAGGGGCACGGCTTCAGCCGAGCCACAACTCACCCCCTAGCATCGCGGCTTGGTCGCCGGGGTAAGCCTCGCCGGAATTGCACACCGCCTACTCGATCCCCTCCACACAGCGTTACCTCCGGTCACTCAGGAGTACGCACCATCGCCAGCCCCAGGCCACCATTTCCATGGCAGCCGCAAGCTCATCTCTGTATCCTGGGCAACGGCAACCAACCCCATGCGCCCACACTTCGCTCTAACCCTTCGCGTCCGCGCCTCGGCAGCCCTTCTGCTCCCGCTTACATTCCTAGCCGGCTGCGCCGCCAACTTCAGCAACACCGCCCCCATATCCACCCCGCTTGCCTCCCTCGCCGGCAAGGTCCACGGCGGCCAGCAGCCCGTCACCGGCGCGCAGGTCTATCTCTACGCCGCCGGCACCGCCGGCTACGGCACCGCGGCCCGCTCCGTGCTTGCCGCTCCCGGCTACGTCACCACTGACCCCACCGGCGCCTTCTCCATCACCGGCGATTACACCTGCCAGCCCGGCGATCAGGTCTACCTCCTCGCCACCGGCGGCAACCCCGGCCTCGCCTCCGGCACCACCAACCCGGCCCTCTCTCTCATGGCCGCCCTCGGCCCCTGCTCCGCCCTCACCCCCTCTACCTTCATCAATATCGACGAAGTCACCACCGTCGCCGCCGCCTACGCCCTCGCCGGCTTCATGACCTCACCCACCACCCTCAGCTCGGGCGGCTCCGCTCTCGCGCAGGTCGGCGTCACCAACGCCTTCCTCAACGCCGCAAACCTCGCCAACTCCACCTCCGGCGCCGCCAACACCTACACGGCCGGCGGCAACGGTTACGTCCCCACATCCGAACTCAACACCCTCGCCGACATCCTCGCCGCCTGCGTCAACTCCACCGGCGCCACCGCCGCCTGCACTACCCTCTTCACCGCCACCACCCCGGCCAACGGCACCGCCCCCACGGACACCGCGCAAGCCATCCTCAATCTCGCCCACAACCCCGGCCTCAACCCCGCCACCCTCTACGCCCTCGCCACCCCCACCGCCCCCTTCCAACCCACCCTCCCCGCCGCCCCTCACGATTGGTCGGTCGCCGTCAACTTCTACGCCGGGTTCATCAATGACAGTGGCTCCCTCGCTCAATATGATCCCTACTTCTCCGGGTTACAGGTCGACGGCCTCGGAAACGTCTGGGTCCTGACACAACCCTTCGGTGTGGTGTCCACCGGTTCGCTCCTCGTCTTTGATCCCACCGGTACACCTGTTTCAACTCCCGGCTACACCGCAGGACTCCAACCCGGCGAACTGCTCAATGCATTTGCACTCGACACCTCCAGTAACGCCTGGGTCGCTGCATACGGAAACTCCGGTCGCCTCTTGCTCAAGCTAAGCAACAGCGGCACGGTTCTCTCTCCACAGGACGGATACACAGGGGGTGGCCTATTGAACATGACTCTCAACGGCGTCGCACTCGACGCAGCTGGAAACGTCTGGGTAGCTGGAAACCAATGCTGCGGACCAAACGTAGCTGCCGAATTCAACAGCACAACGGGTGCTCCTATCTCGCCCACGACGGGCTACCTTAGCCCAAATACAGGAATGTTTCCAACCACTCTCTTCGCGACACCGGCGGGCGGCATATGGGCCGGTGACCTCGAATACTCGACTACCGGGACACTGCTCACCAACGCATCTCCGAATGCGGTCTTCGGCTTTCTCAACACAGTGACGACCCTCGACGCCTCTGGCAATATTTGGTCGGCGGGCTCGAATTCCTTGTACAAGTCTGACACCTCCGGAAGCTTGATCTCTCCGTCCGGTGGCTATCCTGCCAGACTCGCCGGCGATAATGTCATCGCCACGGACGGCCTGAATCGTATCTGGTACGGCAACGAGTTTTCTGACCGCTACATCGGCGTCATGGATAGTTCCGGCAACGCGCTCGCCCCAAGCGGCTATCAGATCCCGATTCCTCCCGGCCGAGGCACCCCCTACAACGACATCGACCCCTCCGGCAACATGTGGCTCGCTACCCTCAACGGCTACATCGTCGAGTTCGTCGGCATCGCCGCTCCCGTCGTCCGCCCCCTCAGCACCGCCGTCGCCACCAATAGCTTCGGCGTCCGTCCCTGACCCTCCGCGCTTCCGCGAACAGACGTGGGTCCGCGTGCCTCACCCTTCCCTTTCGGCCAGCACAGCCTCCGCGCTCAACCGCCTCCGCTCCGCGGAGCCGTTCCCCTCCCACGCAGCAATCTCAGGAAGCGAAGCACCCACCGGCGGAGACCGGAATCCCACTCTCAACCCCTCCAAGATTTCGCGCGCCTCCCGACAGCCCTCACCCTGTCAACCCCCACCCACGCCGAACCCCACGCACTGCAACCACTTACGGCTGGCACACTACCACCGCACCAGCCGGTAAACTAGAACCAGTCAACGCCTACGGCACCCGCATGCCTTTTGAACCCCGCGCACGTAAATGACCGATGCGTTGTCAAGGATGCTCTTACCCGGTGGATGTCTCTGTATCTCGTTCATTCTTGCTATTTTGTGCGTGAGTTCTTTGCAATGAAGGGTTTGCCTCGGACGTTCTCTTGTAAGTCATTCATTCCAAATATTTTACGCCCGGGAAACGGGGGGAGGGAGGAGGGAGAGCGCCATACCGTCGCACACCAGCAAACGCTCTACAGCAGCCGCCCGAACTCACCCGCCAACTGCTCCGCAGAGTTCCGCCACGTGTACCGAGCCGCCCGCGCCCGCCCACGTGCACCCATCGCCTGCCGCTCGCGGTCGTCGCCCAGCAAGCCGGAAATCGCCTCGGCATGGTCGTGGAGCCGGTCCGGCGACAGCAGCAGCGCCGCATCGCCCGCAACCTCCGGAATTCCCGTCGTGTTGCTCGAAATCACCGGCGTCCCACAAGCCATCGCCTCAATCACCGGCATCCCAAACCCGTCATACCGCGTCGGAAACCACACCAGCTCCGCCGCGTTGTACAGCGCCACTAGCTGCTGCTCCTCCTGAAATCCACCCAGGATGAACCTCGGCCCAAGCGCCGCCGCCCGCTCCAGATACATCGGATTCGAGTGGTTGATCACCACCATCGCCAGATCAGGATGTCGTCTCTGCAGATGCGGCCAAAGCTCCAGAATCAGGTCCGCATTCTTCCGGTGATGCAAACCACCCGGAACCAGCACATACGGCCGATCCCGAATCCCCAGCCGATCCAGCACCTCTCGCCCAACCGTCGTCGGCGGCCGGAAGAAGCTCTCCGAAGCCGCATTCGGCACCACGCAGATCCGCGACGCGATCGCCGGAAAGAAGTGCGCCGTCCGCTCCGCCGAGTAGTGCGAGATCATGTGAAACAGATCCGCCTCGTCCGCCAGCCGATCAAACAGCAGCTTCCACTTCGCCCGCTGCTTCAGCAGCCAAGGCGTCACCTTGTGCACACCTGGCTCAAAGTGCTGTGCGTCATGGCACGACACCGCCAACCGCGCCTTGCGCACCGGAACATACGACTCCGCCGTGCAGTACACCACGTCCGTCGCCGGCCAGAACTCCTCCGCGCTCGGCCGGTCGGCCAGAAACCAGATTCCCTGCTGCTTCGAAGTGTCGTGCCGGAAGAAGTGATACGTGTAACTCGTCCAAGGCTCGCCCACCTTCTCGATCACCTTGTCGTAGTCGCCGCGATCCGCCAGAATCTCGACCCGGTTCTCCGGCTGCACCGCCAGATGCTCGGTCAGCTCCCGAGCCACGCGTCCAACACCAGTCGACCGGTAAATGTTCCGCAGATGCACATAGGAAAGGATGTTCATGGTTGTCGCCTCTCGCCGGGAAAGCCCTCCCGCTCGACCAGCGCATGGAGCCGTCGCGCCGGCCCAGACAGCGCCTGGTCCGCTGCAACCTCCACGTTATGGCGAATGTGCGCCACATCCCGCGACGAGAACAGGATCACGCTGGCTGGGTTCAGCTCCAGCGAAGCCTTGAGCATCAGCGCAGCCAGAACCTCGCGCTGCACAACCTCCGCGCCGACCGCCTCCGACCATCGCCGGCTCAGCTTGGCATCGGCCGCCAGCGCCGCATGGAGCGCTCGGAAGTTGTCCGTCAGCGCCCGATGGTGCAGCGTAAACGCCGGCATCGCACGCACCGGATCCAGCACCGACCACTCAAACTGCAGCACGCCGCAGAACGCCGGCCGCTCGCGCAGGAGGTCCGCCATCTTGTCCGAGCTGCTGCCAACGCCGAAGCTGCCGATCGTGCCCGCCGCCACAAGATCCTCCAGCAGCCGCAGCAGCGCATCGTCTCGCAGATCAGGCGCCTCTGCCTCATGCAGCAGCAGCAGGTCGATCCGTTCCGTCCGCAGCTCCCGCAGCGAACGCTCGATTGACGCCCACGCCTCGGCCGCCGTAAAGCTCGCCTTCGCCACCACCGGCGCGGCCACCGAGTCTGCCGCGCGCGCCAATCTCCGCTTCACCTGCGGCAGCAGCTTCACCACAGGTCCAGCAATCCGCCGCGCCAGCCCCAGCAATCCCTGGTTCGCCGCCGGCGGAATGCCGTACTTCGTCGCCACCGTCACTGCGCCGCGATGCCCCGCAAGGAACTCGCCCACGCATCCCTCGGCCGCGCCATATCCGTACATCGGCGCCACGTCGAAGTGCCGAACGCCCGCGTCGAACGCAGCGTCCAGCAGACGCAGCGACTCGCGCCGACCGGTCGCGCCCATCAGGCTCGAGCAGCCGTATCCCAGACGCGACGTCACGCGACCCGTCGTCGCTAGGGCAATCGTCTCCACAGCAGACGTACGTTGCGTCCCGACTCTCGGATCGTCGCTCAACCCGCGCCTCCGTTCTCCGCCAGATGGCCGGCCAGCCGCACCGCCAGCGCCAGCAGCGTGTGCGTCGGGTTCGAAAAGCCCGAAGTCGGAAACACCGCGCTCGAGCACACAAACGCATTGCGCGTGCCCCAGAGCCGAAGATCCAGGTCAACCACGCCCTTCGCCGCCGACGCTGCCATGCGCATGCCGCCCATGTGGTGAAAGCTGTCCTCGCATCGCTCCAGAAAGCGCTCGTCGTCGGCCAGCAGATCCGGATGCGGCACCACCTCCGCAATGCCCGCCAGCGCCACGCGCGCCACCTCGACGAAGTGCCGGATCGTCCGCAGTTCGGCAGCCGAGATGCACCACGAAAGCCGCGTTCGCAGCAGACCCAGAGCATCGCGCTCGTCGCTGAGCGTGATCGCGCTCTTGGCGTCAGGCGGCTGCTCGCAATGCACGCGCAGCCGCATCTCCGCACCTGCTGGATGCCACGCACGATGCTGGACGGCGTAGCGATACGTCTGCCGCGCCAGCAGCGATGCGTTCCGCGCCAGACCTGCGACACGCGCTCCGGTGAGCTCCGACAGATGTCCCCGCAGCAGGCTTTTGGCCATCGACTTGGTCTCCGTCAGCGTCGCGTCCAGGTCGCTCGCCGAGTAGATGGTGCCGCCAGCATGTAGCACCTCGGCCGTACGCTGCGTTTCGGCCGTAAGCTTCAGCTTCGGGTTGTACTTGTAAGCGCCGAGAAAAATGGTGTCGGTCTCGCGATGCAGCGCTCCCGCGTCCGCCGGCCGAAGCGTCGCGGCGTCCGAATCGAGGTGATCCTGGAAGTGCTGACCGACCAGGCCCGATCGATTCCAGGGCAGGTCGCCGCCGGAAGGACGCGGCTGCAGAAAGAAACGTGCGCTCTCGATTGCGCCCAGGGAGAAAACGTATTCGCTCGCACGAAAAACTGCCTCAACGCCCGTGAGTGTGCAACATCGCACACCGGTCACCTGCTCCTCTTCGAGCAGCAGCTCGACGGCGTTGCCGTGCAGCCAGACCTCGATCCGCGGACTTTCTTCGAGCGCGCGCCGATGCAGCCGGGCGAAGTTCGGCTCCGGACACCAGCGCGACAGGTACGAGACGAGCTCGGTGTGCCCGGAAGTTCCTGGTACAAACTCCGGCTTCGGCTCACCCAGTCGCCGCCACACGTCGCCATCGTCGAGGATCGACCCCGCAACGCCCTCAAGCGTCAGCGCCCGCGCGTAAAACGGAGCGAGGTCGCGCTTCAGGATCGGCCATCCGCTTCCCGCGACCCAGCTGCGTTCGCGGAAGTCGAGGTCGTCCAGCTCCAGGATTTGCCCGCCCCACATCGTCGTCGTGCCGCCCAGCGCGCGGAAGCGGCCGGCGTGCACGCCGCGGTGCGATCGAGCTCCGAGATGGCTCTGATACGGCTCCTGCGACGCCTCTTCCAGCGACATACCTCCGCCCTCCAGCAGCGTGACCTGCCGACCCAACCGCGCCAGCTCGACCGCGAGCACGATACCCGCAGCGCCAGCGCCGACGACCAGCACCTGCGCGCGCGCGGCTGGGTCGGGATGCTCACTTTGGAGATCGCGAATCATGCCGGGACCGCGCGCGAGGGCTTCGGGGCGGCGCGCATGCCTGGCGAACCGCTAAACACGGGGACCTTCGGCGAGTTCCGGAAGGAACTCCGCAACCGCCTGCGTGATGCCGGAACGAAACCGCTGCCAGGTAAACTGTAACGCCCGCCTGCGCGCTTGCTGCGCCATGGCGTCGAGCTCAGACCGGTGCGTCGCGGCCCAGTCGATCTGCTCGGCCAGCAGGTCGGGCCTGCGCGGCGGGATGATCAGGCCCTCGACGCCAGAGGTGATCAGGTCGGGCGCGGCTGTGTGCGTGGTGGAAAGAATCGGCAGACCGCTCGCGAGCGACTCCAGCAGCACCTGCCCAAAGCCTTCGGCGACCGACGGAAAGACAAACAGATCCGCGCTCTGGTACGCGGCGACCAGCTCCGCCGCGCCCACCGACGGCCGAACGTCGATCTGCGAAGCGAATGGGCGGAACAGATCGAGGCCGTCGATGACGCGGCCACAGATGGTAAGGTGCACCTGCTGGGTGCGCAGCAGGCGCAAAGCTTCCAGAAGGTACTTGATGCCTTTGCGCTGGTTGATGCGGCCGACAAACAGCAGCTGCAGCTTGGACCCGGGCGCGGAGCCGGTTCCAGCCTGAGTCCCGGATAGGATTCCAGATCGGCGGCTCGGGTCGGGCCGAAAGCGGTCGGTATCCACGCCGTACGGAACGACGCGAATGGCCGAAGGCTCGGCCCCGTTTTCAATCAGGCTCTGCCGCGTAAAGGAGGAAGCGCAGAGAAAACGCGCAGCAAGCCTGGGCTCTTCGACCAGGTGCTGGAAGTCCTCCTCCGGCAGCGCGAGCTCCCACTCCTGCTGAAGCGATCCGGCGCAGTCCGGGTGCGCGGCCAGCTCCTCGGTGAGAATGCGGCGGATAGTGAGCGGGTGAGGATGCACCTGGAAGAGGATGCCCGGGCGCGGATCGACATGGAACGCATCGTAGGCGAAATAGCTGTAGGTGAGCAGACCCGCGCCCGAACGGGCCGCGAGCCGGCCCGCGGTTCTGCCGAGCGTGGTGTCTGCCGAGCGGACAGCGCGACGTCGGAGATCAAACGAAAGGCCGCGGATGCGGTCGAGCAGAAGTGTCTTGACCCCGGCCACGACACAGTTGCGAACACGGCCGGACGGCAGACCGGGGGAGCTGCGCTGCCGCAGCAGGGATCGCAGGCCCGCCGGAGACAGGCGGCTGAGCGCTCGGGCCCACCAACGATCTGATGGCCAGAAGAGGTCCGTGACCAGCACCTCCAGCATGCGCGCCTCCGCCAGGGCAAGCGCCACCTGATAGTTGTCGCGTGCCCCACCATGAACCAGGACGACTCGTTGCGGGGAGTCAGCGCTGGCCGAGGCGGCAATGGGCGCTGTCGAGTTGGTGACTTCTGCGGACATCTGCGGGTTTCAGTATCGCCGACGAGCTGCCGACGGAGAACAGCGAAGTGCTTCTCGGGAGCGCATTGTGTGCCGGCTTTCCCAGAATGGAATTCGGCAGGCGGTAAATCGTGGCCAAACTTGCCGCTACCGTTTCATCCGGCTGCGCTGTCGCATCGACAGGGAATGCATGGATGACTACGCTGGGCCCTATGCCCGTTCAACAAGCGCATGTGCTTGAGACCGACATCCCACCGCGTCTTGATCGTCTGCCGTGGAGCGGATGGCACGTTCGCATTGTGGTGGCGTTAGGCATCACCTGGCTTCTGGATGGGCTCGAAGGCGGCGTCGGCGGGGCGCTTTCGGGCGCGCTCAAACAGCACGAAACGCTTGGCTTCACGGACGCGCAGCTGGGGCTGAGCTCCACCTTCTACCTGGCCGGAACCGTTCTGGGCGCGCTTGTGTTCGGCTACCTGGCCGATCGCTTTGGCCGGCGCAAGCTGTTTCTGTGGACGCTGGCGGTGTACGTCTGCGCCACCACGGCGACCGCCTGCTCCTGGAATCTGCTGACGTTTACGATCTGCCGGACGCTCACCGGCGCCGGTATCGGCGGTGAATATTCCGCCATCACCTCGGCGGTCGATGAGCTGATTCCGGCGCGGATGCGCGGCACGGTCGATCTGGTGATCAACTCCACCTTCTGGATCGGCGTTATGCTTGGATCGCTGGTGGCTGTTGGGTTTCTGTCGCCGCACGTGTTTGGCCTGCGGCTGGGCTGGCGTCTGTCGTTTTTTGCCGGTCTGCCCATCGCGGTGGCCGTGCTGTTTCTGCGCAGACACCTGCCGGAAAGTCCGCGATGGCTGCTGACGCACGGCGATCCGGACGAAGCCGAACAGGTGACGCGGGAGATCGAAGAACAGGTGCGCGCGCACAAAGGGCCGCTAGGGCGCGTGAACACGAGCGTGTCGGTCGAGCGCGGAACGCACGACCTCATCCGCAACACGATGAACCTATTTACCGGCCGGCACCGATCGCGAGCGTGGCTGTGCCTGGGCCTGATGGTGGCGCAGTCGTTCTTTTACAACTCCGTCTTCTTTTCGAGCACGCTGGTGCTGCTGCGGTTCTACGGCGTCTCGGCGCAGCACGCGGGCTACCTGTTTTTGCCGATCGCGCTAACGAACTTTCTTGGGCCGGCGCTGCTGAGCCGACTGGTCGACACGGTGGGCCGGCGCATTGTGATCGCGTCCACCTTCTGCCTGACCGGCATCACCTTTGCCATGTCGAGCGCGCTGTTCTACGCGGGTCGGCTGAGCATGGTGTCGCAGGTGGTGTGGTGGGCCGTTGCGTTCTTCTTTGCAGCTTCGGCGGCAGGCTCGGCGTACCTGACGACGAGCGAGCTGTTCCCGCAGCAGGTGCGAGCGACCGCGATCTCGTTCTTTTACGCGGCGGGCACGCTGTTTGGCGGTGTCATGGGACCCGCGATCTTTGGCATCCTGCTCAACAGTGGGGCGCGCGCGCCGATCTTCTACGGATACCTGGCGAGCGCGGCGGCGATGGTGCTGGCCGGCGTGGCGCAGGCGATTTGGGGAGTTGCCGCGGAGGGCAAGGCGCTCGAAGACCTGTAATCCGCCGTACGTCCCCGGGCGTGTTTGCTACCGATTCGCCTCTCCGAGCGGCACCTTCCAAATATCGTCGCAGTACTGCTTGATGGCGCGATCGGAGGAGAAGGGACCTGAGCGCGCTGTGTTCAGGATCGACATGCGGCTCCATCGGCGCTTGTTCACGTACGCGGCGCCTGCGGCAGCCTGCGCCTGAATGTACGCCTGGAAGTCGGCCAGCACCATGTACGTATCGCGGTTGAGCAGCTCGTCCAGCAGAGGTCGGAAAAGCTCCCAGTCGCCCTTGCTGAAGCGACCGCTGCCCAGGCCGTCGAGCACCTCGCGCAGCAGCGGGTCGCTCTCATAGAAGTCGCGCGGGCGATAGCCCTTGGCCTTCATCTCCGTGATCTCGGGCGCCGTAAGGCCGAAGAGGAAGAAGTTTTCCGGGCCGACGGCGTCCCGGATTTCGATGTTCGCGCCGTCCAGCGTGCCGATGCCCACTGCGCCGTTCATCATGAACTTCATGCAGCCGGTGCCGGACGCTTCTTTGCCGGCCGTCGAGATCTGCTCGGAAAGGTCCGCCGCGGGATAAATGCGCTGGCCGACGGAAACAGAGTAATCCGGCACGAACACAACGTGGAGCAGCTTCGAGATTTCCGGGTCGGCATTGACGAGGTCCGCCACCGTGCAGATGAGCTTGATGATGAGCTTGGCCATCTTGTAGCCGGGCGCGGCCTTGCCGCCGAACAGAAATGTGCGCGGGGTCGCATCCTTCACGGCGCCGCTTTTGATTTGGCAGTAAAGCGCCAGGATGTGCAGCGCCATAAGGTGCTGGCGCTTGTACTCGTGGATGCGCTTGACTTGCGCGTCAAACATGGTTTCCGGGTTCAGCTCGATCGACATGGTGCGGCGGATGTAGTCGCCAAGGCGTCCCTTCGCCTTTTCCTGGCTCTTGCGCCACTGCTCCTGGAACCCGGTGTCGTCGGCGAAGCGCTCCAGACCGCGCAGCTCGCGCAGGTCCGTATGCCAGCCCTGGCCGATGGTTTCGTCGAGCAGCGTACACAGCGGAGGATTCGCCAGCATCAGCCAGCGGCGCGGTGTCACGCCGTTCGTCTTGTTGCTGAAGCGCTCCGGCCAGAGCTCATAAAAGTCGTGCAGCGTGTCTTCTTCGAGCAGGTGCGTGTGCAGCTTGGCCACCCCATTGACGGCCTTCGATCCGACAACGGCGAGGTACGCCATGCGAACCGTCTTTTCGTCGCCTTCGCCGATGATCGACATACGCGTGAGACGGGCCTTGTCGCCGGGAAAGCGCTCGTTCACGGTCTTCAGAAACTGCGCATTGATTTCGTAAATGATTTCAAGGTGCCGCGGCAGGAGCTCGCCGAAGATGTGGAGCGGCCAGCGCTCGAGCGCCTCCGGCAGCAGCGTGTGGTTGGTGTAGCCGAAAGTCTTTGCCGTAATCTCCCACGCATCGGCCCACTCCAGGCCATGCACGTCGATCAACAGGCGCATCAGCTCGGCGATGCCGATCGAGGGATGCGTGTCGTTCAGTTGCACGGTCCACTTGGTGTCGAAGTCCCTGACCGAGGTTCGCTGGATCAGGTGAAGGCGCAGCATATCCTGCAGCGAGCAGGAGGTGAAAAAGAACTGCTGCATCAGGCGCAGGCGTTTTCCCTCATCCGTCTCGTCGTTCGGATAGAGCACCTTCGAGATGGTCTCGGAGTCCATCTTGGAGCGCACGGCGCCGATATAGTCGCCGGTGTTGAAGGCGGCGAAATCGAAGGAATCGACCGCCTCGGCCTTCCACAGCCGCAGCCGGTTGACGATGGAGTTGCGGAAACCCGGAATGGGCGTGTCATACGGAACACCGATGACGATGTGGTTGGGCACCCATCGCCAACGCAGCACACCCTTGTCGTCGGCGAACGTCTCGCTGCGGCCGCCGAAGGGCACCTGGCAGGAGGCATCGGACGCCGGAATTTCCCATGGGTTGCCGAACTGCAGCCACTTGTCGGAGTGCTCGACCTGCCAGCCGTCGCGCAGCTCCTGCCGGAAGATGCCGAACTCGTACCGCAGACCATAGCCGATGGCAGGGACGCCGAGCGTGGACATGGAGTCCATGTAGCAGGCGGCTAGGCGGCCAAGGCCGCCGTTGCCCAGGCCGGGCTCGGGTTCCTGGTCGGCCAGCGCCTGCAGGTCAATGCCGAGGGAGGTGAGCGCCTCGCGGCAGCTGTCGGTCAGGCCGAGGTTGAGCAGGTCGTTCATCAGGTGCGGTCCCAGCAGAAACTCCGCCGAGAGATAACAGACCACGCGTACATCGCGCTCGCGGTAAGACTGAATGGTTTTGATCCAGTCGTCCATCACCTGGTCGCGCACGACGTGCGCCAGCGCGTGATACCGCTCGGTGTCGGTGGAGACATCGAGCAGACGTCCAACAGTCCGCGTGAGGTGGCTTAGAAAGGCGTCGCGCAGGGCGTCGACCGATGCCCCATCGACTCCGCGCGTGGCAATGCTTTGTTGCGTTACAGTCACGATGACACCTGCACTTCCCGCAAGGGATAGGTCTAGTTATACCAACTTTGCCCCTCGCGAGAGCCACCGGAAGGGCCAACGGATCGCGGCAGCCCGGACGTTTCGTGAGTCCAACGCGAAACTTCAACGTCTTATCTCGTATGTCTCAGTGCGTGTCGCCCAGGCAAGCTAGCTTCTCCGTGCTTGCCGGTATGATTTTCCTGTCCGGTTTCTTCGTTCCAACACCATCCGCGGAAGCACAACTGCTGCGATCGCCGGCGGAGTCCTCCTCGGCCGACCTGCCGGAAGCGCCCGCGGTGCAGACCCCGCAGCAGCCCGCTCCCGTGCAGACCACCAACCCCGACGCCGTGAGTCCGAATGGAACCCAGCAGACCAAGCGCATTCTTGGCGTGGTGCCAAATTTCCGGTCGGTCTCGGCCGACGTCAAGCTGCCGCCACAAAGCGTGAAAGATAAGTTCGTCGCCGCCGGGCACGACAGCTTCGATTACGGATCGTTCGTGCTCGCGGCTGTTCAGGCAGGCTTTTCGTACAACTCCAGCTCCTACCCTGAGTTTCACGAGGGCTTTGTCGGCTACGGACGCTACTACTGGCACACGCTGTCCGACACCGCCGGTGAGAACTTCATGGTCGGTGGCGTCGGTCCGGCGCTGTTTCACCAGGACAGCCGGTTCTACACACTGGGTCACGGCGGCTTCCGGCGACGAGCCATTTACGCCGCGAGCCGAGTCTTGATCACCCGCACTGACGCCGGCAACGAAACGTTCAACTTCTCGGAGATCGTCGGATCCGGCGCCGCGTCCGGTATCTCGACCCTGTACTATCCGAAGAACTACCAGACCTGGACCAAGGTCGGGCAGAAATGGCTGACCAGCGACATCATCGACGGCGCAAACTTCACCTTCAAAGAGTTCTGGCCGGACATCAACAAGAAAGTGTTCCACACGCACTAACCGTGCGAAGCCGTTCACCGTCGCAGCAACCGCAGGAGAATGGCTGATCTGTCGAGTCGCACCAACACTGCGTCCTGCATGGCGCCTTGCCACGGTGGTAATGAACGCGGGCGTCGAGCCCACTCTTAGTCCTAGTCCAATTGACAAAGCAACAGGGGGACCCATAGGTCCCCCTGTTACAGGTTCATTTTTAGAACTGGATGCGACCGGAGAACTGCAATTGGCGAGTCGCGCCGGTAGTTCCGGATGGGTACGGCCCACTGCTGATGGAACCACCCTGATCGATGTTGCCGTTCGGGGTGCCCCAATTGATGTGGTTGAAGGCATTGAACGCATCTGCCCGGAGTTGGAGAGATACCGACTCGCGAACTGGAAAGTTCTTCTGCAACGAAAGATCTGTGTTGAAGAAATGCGGCCCGAAAGCGGTGTCTCTGCCAACTGTGCCGATTTGATCCAGAGCCGGTTGCGTGAAGCCACCGGTCCCTAACGCGATCGGAGAGTAGAACTCGAGTCCGCTACCCGGAATCCCTGTTGCGTGTGGGTGGAAGAAGCTGGCGTTGCCGTTGACATACGCAGGCGCTGAACCCGGAACCCACTGACTGGAGTTTGAGGCTGTCAGCGTGAATGGAAGACCGCTCGAAAAGTTCACCACCGGGTCGATTTCATATCCGCTCACGAGCTGATTCAAGAATCCGTGGGCGTTGGTGAGGAACTGCTTTCCGTGGCCGAAGGGCAATTGGAACAGACCGTACACAATGATCTGCTGTTGGCGGAGCGCGCTATCGCGGCCCTGAACCGCCTGGCGGTCCCAAGTAGAATAGCCCGTTGCTTCGCTGATGGCTTTCTGCCAGGCATAGTTCGCGTTCAAGCTATACCCATGGGCGATGATTTTCGTCATGGTGACCTGAAGCGCGTTGTAGTGCGTATCGAGGTCGTCACCGAAGTACGTGACTCCCTGACTCCACCCGCAACCGCCATTCGGAGCATTGTGAGATGTCTGGCCCGGAGCCAGCGTGCCCGGAGCGTTGTAATTCGGATCCGAGCAAGCTGCCAATTTGCCCCCGTAGTAGCGTTGCAAGTACGTCTGATTGGCCGTGCCACCATCCGCTGCGATGCCCGTATAGCTCGTTCCGCCGATCACCGTTGAAGCCGTGCTGGCAACCGACGGGTCATAGTGCAAGGGAGCCCCTGTGATGCTATATTGCGCGGGTAAATTGATGGCCGCCTCGTTCGGGTTCTGGGTGTTTCCTACTGCATCTCCCAGGGTGTGCGTTCCCTTGTTGGCGACATACGCAATCGTCATCGAAAGAGTCGGCGTGAAGGACTGCTGAAGGCTGAGGTTCCATGCGTCGAGCGTTGGCAGGCGCAGAGTGGTCGGACGTGCACGGGCGTTGACGCTGTACCCCTGACTCGGCAGCAGGCCGTTTGCGGGAATCGTGGGGAAGACGTTCGCCGTCGGCCCGGTCGCAAGAGTAAACGCGGCTGCTGTGTCCGTTGCGTTGTCGCCAGCGGTCGGGGAGAGCGACTGGTTTGCCAACACAGGCAGGTTCTGGGTCGCGGTATGTCCGAAAATTGAACCAAAGACGCCGATGTCGAAGCTGCGGCCGTAGCCTGCGCGGATCACCGTGGTTGGCGTCGCTTGGTACGCCAGGCCGATGCGCGGATTGTAGGTGCCGGTAGACCGCTGGAAATTCATGTTGCTGCCAATGTTGCCGTACCCAGCAACCTGCAGGTATCCCGTGTTCAAATTCAGGATCGCGCCGTTGCCCTTCGCATTGACCGTCTCCGGGAAGTACGCCTCATACCGAAGGCCGAGGTTTGCCGTGAGCTTCTGGGTCACGCGCCACGTATCCTGCGCATAAAAGAAGTCGCGTTTCTGGAATTCCTTTGCGTTCGTCGAGCTGCTGACGTAGCGATTGAAACTACTTACCTGCCCGGTCAAAAAAGTGGCAAATCCGAGCCCGGTCGCCGGCTGGGTCGTTGTTGCGACTCCATTGGACGTTGGTCCAGTTCCGAAATTGAGCAGACCGGTCCGGTTATCGTCACTCGGAACTCGTAGGTTACGGGCGTAGCGCAAGTCGGCACCAAACTTGATCGAATGATTGCCGATCGTCTTTGTCCAATTGTTCGCGATCTGGAACTGGTCTTCGCGCTCGATCAGGGGGCAATTGCAACGGTCGATGTTCAGACCAGCGCCGTACTGTGGACCTTGTGCCGTACCGTCGCTTGGTCCGCCAAAGCTGCCAACTTCGGTGAGAATGAAGCCAGGCGCGCCGCTCGTGATGGCCGCTCCTGTGTTCAGGCCAGGGATGTTGAGGTCGTTGGCAAACTCAGTTGACTGGTCGTACTTCGAGGTGATGATGTTGTAGCGGAAGTATCCGAGCCGGACGTCGGTGACCAGCTTGCTGTTGACAGCGACGTCCACGCCGGCTGCAACACTGTCGTTGGCGCCCACCGAGGTGCCACCATACCCACCCAGCCCGAAGCCGGCACCGCCAGCGGGACCAAAGAGAGTCGTTCCGCTTAGCGTGTCGGTGAAGCGGCTAAAGCGACCAAAGACGTGCGTCCGAGCGTTGAGGGTGTAGTCCCCACGAGCATCCCACTGGTCGCTGTTGAAGCCGCCCGTGCCGCTGCCGGAGTAGTTCTGCCTGAGAGCGCCGAGTGGGCCGCCGCTATTTGTGTTCGGCGCGTACGGCTGAAGAAGCTTCAAAACGGCAAGCGCCTGGGGCGACAGATCCGTGGCGGGAATGATGTTGTTGGGGTATGGAACGGATGCCCCATTTACCTGGTGGTACAGCAACTGCGGCCTTCCGAGTGCCGTCGCGTACTGGCTAAAGTCACATCCATTGCCGCTGAGGCAGGAAGTCGTAAGCAGCGTGGTCGGAACCGTCTGCTGCGCCGCAATGCCGACCTTCTGCCGGGCACCTTGGTAATCGCCAAAGAAGAACAGCTTATCCTTGATGATCGGGCCTCCAACCGAACCGCCAAACTGGTTCTTGAGACCTGGAGGGAACGCGCTGCCGACCGGCTGCGTGAACGGGTCACGCGCCAAGTTGGCATTACTCTGACGATAGTCGAAGGCTGATCCGTGGAAGGCGTTCGTGCCCGATTTGGTCTGCGCCGTGACCACCGACGAGACTGCCTTGCCAAACTCCGCGTCGAAGTTTTGTGTCGTAATCTTGGTTTCGGAAAGCGAATCCATGTTCGGATTGACGACGATGATCCCGAGAATCGGATCCTGGTTGTCGGTTCCGTCCAGCTGGAAGGCCACACCCGCGAACGCCTGGCCGTCGACCTCGATCTGCTTGGACCCTTGAGGATTCTCATCCGCTGCGTGACTCCATCCCAGAAGCTGAGCGCCTGGAAGAAGCAACTGCAGATTTGTAAAGTTTCTGTCCGGAATTGGAAGATCCACAATCTCCTGGGAGGTGAACGTGGTCGACACATCGGCGCGATCTACCTTCAGCTGAGGGATCTGGTCGGCGCTGACTTCGACGGTCTGATCCGAACCGCCGATCTGAAGCGACGCCGTGACCTTCGACGCAGTGTCGGCGAAGAGGCGAAGATCGCTCTGTTCAAACGTCTTGAAGCCGGTTGCCATGACGCGAACGCTGTACACATCCGGGATCAGGTGCTCCGCAGTGAATTCACCGGAGCCATTGCTCTGAACGGTGATCGACGTTCCCTTGGCCACGTCAGACACGACGACCGTTGCATTTGGGATGGCGGCTCCGGTGGTGTCTGTCACCGTTCCGATGATGGTTCCGAAGACGGCCTGAGCGTAAGCGCTCGAACCCGAGATGACCGCGAGAGCGAGCGCTGTCACGGCGGCGAACACCCTGTGTTGCTTTCTCATCCATTGCATGTGCTACTCCTCCGAAAAGTGTTTCGCGGCGTTATTGGAACTCGTGCAGAACATGCCTGCTGTCTTGGCAACCTAAGCGAGTCGGGAGCTGTCCCATATACCGGGATTGAGCTCCTCCGAAAGGATGGGATCGAGTCGGGTTGGATCGTAGCCAGCGCAACGAAGCGTTGTCAACGCAATTCGGGTGGCGTTGAAGGTACGCTTGCCGTTTCGGGAATGAGTATGCGTTGCGGATGCGTCCGTATGCGGTGCCCGGTTTGGCGATTTGCCGGTGGTGACTACCCCCTCCCAAAAGGTGTACTTTGGGAGGAAGATCCTTCTTTTCAGGGAGATAAGAGGGGTCTTGCACCGCAAGATGTTCATTGCAGGGAATTTGTGTCCAAAATCTCTGGAATGAAGGAGTTGCGGATGGTGATCGAGCTTTGGGAGGCGGTGGGTTGGGACCGTGCCTTTCCCAGCTCTGATTTCCATCATAGCGATCCCGGGAAACTGGTACGCCATGGGGAAGTCGGTTGTTTTGGAGTTGCGAACCCGTGGCGACGGTGAAGGGGGATGGGGGATGGCCGCCTGTTTAGCAGCGGCGTTTGTTGAGGAGATCGCCACCCACAATGCGACCTATAACAACCCAAGGTGGACTGCTACAACTGAGCGGGCAGGTGATTCATTCCTGCTGACGGAGGCACGATGATCAACGGACAGGTGATTGCGATCACAGGGGCTAGCAGCGGCATTGGGAAGGCTACGGCTCTTGCGTTGGGTCGTCTCGGAGGGAAGCTTGTGCTGGGCGCACGGCACGAAGAAGCGCTTACGAGGATAGTGGAAGAAGTTCGTGCTGCCGGAGGACAGGCCACACATCGCGTTACGGATGTGAGTAGGCGTGAAGACCTTCTGGAACTGGTACACCATGCCCAGGAGAGCTTTGGTCAGCTCGACGTGCTGTTCAGTAATGCTGGTGCTATGCCCATCGGCCCATTCGACGAGCTTGCCGTGGATGATTGGGAAGCCATGGTGGACGTCAACATCAAAGGCGTCTTGTTTGGGATAGCGGCTGCCCTCCCCGTGTTTCGTCAACAGGGCTCGGGTCACTTCATTCATACGGCATCCACGGCTGCCCGTAAGACGGTACCGAACCAGGTGGTTTATTCCGCGACGAAGGCGGCGGTCCTCGCGCTCTCCGATGGCCTCCGTCAAGAGTTGGCAGGACAGATACGAGTCAGCACCATTCTGCCAGGGTTCACAGACACCGCGTTCAGCGAGCATGTAAAGAGCCCTGAACTGAAAGCGCAGATGCAGAAGGCTGCAGGGAAGTTCGCCATGTCGCCTGAGGCTGTGGCAAACGCCATTGTTTATATCCTGCAGCAGCCCGACGGAGTCAACATCGGTGAAGTTACGCTTCGCTCGACAGCCCAGTCCTGATGTCTGTCACGAAGAAGTCCTGTTAAACGCGGTCGTACGTGGATGCCCCGCGAGGCAGCGCGAGAGGGCTCCCGGGCCGTAAGTGACGACTGTGCGAGTTAGCAGGACCATTCAGGACGAGGCTACGACGTCCGAATCGTTGGCAATAGAATCCCTGTTTGCAAGTCCCCAGTCCGCCATGGCGGCCATGATGGGACGAAGCGTATTGCCAAACTCTGTTAAACGGTATTCCGTCTTTGGCGGAATCACTGGATACGCTTTGCGTGCGATGAGTCCCCAGTCTTCGAGTTGGCGAAGCTCCTTCGTCAGGATGCGATCGCTAACCGGGGGACATGCACGACGCAAAGCTGAAAACCGGAGAGGTTCGTTTCGGACGAGCGCCCAGATGATTCTGGATTTCCACCTGCCACCAAGGATGCGAGACGTGAAGGCTACCGGGCATGGATTGCGAAATTCCATAATCCGACACTAACAAAATGATCCGTACTAGCCAAACGTTAGCACAGGCGTTGTGATGGTCTTCGAACGCTGCTGGACGTTCAAGCACATTTTGCCGAAGGAGATTCACCATGCAAGCTGTCACCGTTACCGCCGCCCGTGAACTGGAATGCCGCGAGGTGCCAACCCCGGAACAGGCACCGAGCGGCCACCTGCTGCTTGAGATCGACGCTGCCGCTATCAATCATGGCGACAAAACCTTTCTGAAGATGCCTGCCGCGACCACCGGCCTGAACACAAGCAAAGAGGACATCTGGGGAGCGTCGGCTGCGGGCCATGTTCTCATGGTCGGGGCCGGCGTCCCTGCGGACTTCCTCGCCAAGAAAGTCGCAGTCTATCGTTCGCTGACACCCAGCGCCGAAACGGTGGGACTCTGGTCTGAGCGCGCCGTCGTTCCCGTGACCAGCTGCGTTGTTCTTCCGGAGGAGCTTGCGCCCGTCGAGTACTCCGGCTCGCTGGTCAACGTCATCACGGCACATGCATTTCTCGAAGAAGTGGCGTCTGAGGGTCACGCCGGCGTGGTTGTCACGGTCGGCGGTTCAGCTACCGGTCTGGCCCTCGCTGCGCTCGCTCGCCTGAAGGGGATCCCTGTTCTGTTCCTTGTTCGTTCGGAGCGGGCTGCGGAGACTTTGCGCGTCCTGACCTTGCAGCACGTCCTCGTCACCAGCGATGCGGGGTTTGACGAGAGGTTTGAACAACTCGCGGCGGAACTAAAGACAACCGCGATCTTCGATGGTGCAGGCGGTGACCTGATTACCCGCATCGCTCCTCGCCTTCCGCGTAACTCCACGGTGTGGTTCTACGGATTCCTAGGGGGAGCCGCGCCGGTTGCAGTGGCTTCGGCGATCTTCATGGCGAAGAACCTGACCATGAAGCCGTTCAGCAACTTCAACAGCGCTACGGTGCGCAACCCGGCCAAGCTGCAGCGTGCGCTTGCCTATTTGCAGGAACACATCGCCGATCCGCTCTTCCGCACCAAGGTCGGCCAAACCTTCCGCCTGGATCAGATCGGTCTGGCGATGGTTTACGAAGTGGAGCCGGGCACAAAAGCAGTTCTTCTGCCTCAATCGGGGAGGTCCTGAAGCCAAAAAGGAGCAGAGGGCGGTGCAGGCCGAGGTCATACGTGGTCGCACCGCATGGAAAGCAGTACAGGTAAGTCCAGCATCCCCAATAGAAGCAGCCTTATTGCTCCTCAACGCCGCTGTGTTGAGGTTGAGCAATTGGACGCGGCGGCCGGGCTGAGGTGACGGCCGCCGCGAGGTGGGGGATGGGCTAGAGGGAGAACCGACGGCGGAGGATGCCGACGGTGGTGAGGGCTCCGGTGCCGAGGAGGGCGAGGGTGGAGGGTTCGGGGGTGACGGTGGGGGATGTGGGCGGGGTGGTGCTGGGGGTGGATTCGGTGAGGGAGACGGGGTCGCCGCAGCCTGCGGTGATGACGGGGATCTGGAGCAGGGCGGCGGTGGGGAAGAGGGCGTTCGGCATGTGGACGGAAGTGTCGTTCTCGCAGCTGATGTAGTTGCTGCCAAGGTAGGTTCCGTCGTTGAAGGTGGGAACGGTGCCGGACGATCCGTCACCGGAGAAGAACGGCGTGGCGCCGTTTGGCTGGAAGATGTCGCTTTCGAAGTAGTTGTCGCCATCTGTTTCCTGCACGTAGAGGTAGCGGGTGCCGTTGTCATTCTCGAAGAGGACGTTGACGGGATCCGGGACGGAATCGACAGAGGCGGTGACGTTGAAGGAGTAACCGTAGCCGGCGGTGACGGTGGAGGGGTCGAGGGCGAAGGAGATGGTGTAGGGCGAGTTGGTGGAGGTGTTGGTTCCGGTGATGGTGAAGTCAGTGGTGTCGGCGTGGGCGGCTGGAACAAGGGCGACGGCGGCGAGGAGGGTGGCGACGTGGAGGTGTGGGCGCATGGTGGAACCTTTCGGGGGTTGCTGGTGAAGTGAGCGCACACGTGGGTGTGCGGTCGCCGAATGTGGGCCCGGGGTGATGTGTGGTCGGCAGAGGGATGGTGGGGGGTGGGGGTGGAGCGTTACAGGGTGGGGGTGTGGCGGCGACGGTAGAGGTAGTGGATGGGGATGCCGGCGAGGATGACGAGGAGGCCGAGGAGGGAGTTGCGGGGCTGGTCGTGGAGGGTGGCGGCGAGGAGGACGAGGGCGGCGGCGAGGAAGAGGAGAGGGATGGCGGGGTAGCCCGGGACGGAGAAGGGTCGGGGTGTGTTCGGGGTGAGGCGTTTGGCGCGGTGGCGGAAGACGAAGACGGTGGAGGCGGTGAGGGCGTAAAAGAGCCATTCGGCGAAGATGGCGAGGGAGAACAGGGCCTGGAAGCGGCCGATGAGGAGGACGAGGGCGGCGGCGAGGACGCCCTGGAGGGCGAGGGCGGCCGAGGGGGTTTGGAAGCGGGGCGACACGTGGGCGAGGCCGCGGACGAAGAGGCCGTCGCGGGCGGCGGCGAAGGGAACGCGGGCACCGGAGAGGAAGGAGCCGACAAAGGTGGTGGCGATGGAGACGGCCATGCCGACAGAGACGAGGGCGGCGCCGATGGGGCCGACGACGAGGAGCATGGCGCCCGCGGCGGGCCGGGGGGAGGTGGCGATGGCCGTGGCGGGGAGGATGTAGGCGATGGCGGCATTGGTGAGCATGTACAGGGCGGCGACGACCCCAACGCCGCCGACCAGGGCGAGGGGGAGGTTGCGTTGGGGGCGCTGGACTTCGCCGGCCATCTGGGTGACGTCGGACCAGCCGTCGTAGGCCCAGAGGGCGGCGACCAGGGCGACCATGAAGCCGGAAAAGCCGCCGCGGGCGCCGGGGAAGGCCGTGTGGACGTTGGCGGCGGTGGCGCCGTGACGGGCGCCGAGGGCGAAGCAGCAGGCGACGATGGCGAGGACGAGGAGGACTTTGAGCCAGGTGAGGGCGAGGTGGAGGTCCGCGGACTCGCGGGTGCCGAGGACGGTGATGGCGGTGATGGCGGCGACGAGAGCGAGGTCAATGAGCTGCGACCAGAGGAGGTGCGGGAGGGCGGGGGTGTCGAGGAAGGCGAAGAGGGGGAAAGTGGCGAGGACGCGGGTGAGGCCAGCCGCGATGGTGGCGAGCGAAGCGGGTTTGGCGACCGTGATCCAGGTCCACATGTAGAGGAAGGCGGGGAGGTCGCCGTAGGCATCGCGGAGGAAGGCGTATTCGCCGCCGTAGCGGGGGCGGGCGGCGGCGATTTCGGCGTAGGTCATGGCGCCGAAGAGGGACAAGAGGCCACCGACGATCCAGACGGCGTAGACGGTGGTGGTGCGGCCGACGGCGGCGGTCATTTCGCGGGGGACAAGGAAGATGCCGGAGCCGATGATGATGCCGACGACGACCGAGGTGGCGTGGGATGCGGTGAGGACGCGGGGGAGCTCGGGAGGCTCCGGTATGGGGGTGGGCATGGTTTGGGTGAGGGTAGCACGGGGTGGGAGGCGGGTGGTTTGGGCGGTTTGCGTTCCACTCATGCCGTTGGCATGGATGGGGCACCCTGGCATTTTGGCACCCTGGCGGCGAAAAGACTGGCATGGGAACAAGAAGAGCCCCGGCTGGTTGGCCGGGGCTGGGAGGTTGGGAGCGGTTGGATTCGGGGCCGTGGGTTAGAAGGTGAGGCGGAGGCTCATCTGGACGTTGCGTGGGCCTGCGGAAGGGCCGTAGCTGGTGTTGGCGTCCTGGACGTTGGAGATGGTGCCGAAGGCGGAGGAGCTGATGTTGGTGTTGGGATCCGCCAGATTGACGTGGTTGAAGAGGTTGGCGAACTGCGCCTCGTAGCGGAGATTGAAGCGTTCGGTGATGGCGAAGTTTTTGCCTGCCGTTCCGGCGAAGGTGACGGTTCCGGGGCCGTTGAGGAAGCCGACGGAGCAGTTGCCGAAGCGGCCGATGTTGTCTTCGGCGCCGGCGGCGTTGGACGGGACGGCGAAGGCGGCTGGGTTGAACCAGGCGTTGCGGTTGTGGTTGGCGAGGACCGGGCTGACGCCGGTGCAGTCCGGCCGCTGGGCGGTGGTGACGCCGCGGAGGAGGACGCCGGTGCCGGAGGGATCGTGCCCGGAGAAGGACGGGGTGAGGAAGGAGCCGGACTGCCAGAGCTGGATGCCGGCGATGCCCCAACCACCGGCGACAAGATTGACGGCGTGGTTGAGGTTGGCGCCGAAATGCTGGCCGCGGCCGAAGGGGAGATCGTACTGGAAGGTGCCGACGAAGCGATTGCGACGGACGTAGATGACGTTGCCGTAGTTGGAGGCTTCGTTGAAGCGGTCGAGGATGGTGGCGCCATTTTCGGCGGTGAGGGAGGTGGGGACGGCGCCGAGGGCGTTGGAGGTGTCATGCGCCCAGGTGTAGTTGGCGTCGAGGGTGAGGCCTTTGACGTAGCGGCGCTCGACCTCGGCGGTGAGGGCGTCGTACTTGGCGGAGGGGCCGTTCGAGCGAGTGAGGACGGCGTTGAAGTTGGGGAACGGGAGGCCGTTTTTGGCGACGTAGGCGGCGTAGCCAAGGGTGTTGGCGGGGACCTGGTTGAGGTCGGGCGACTGGATGAGCTGCGTGGTGTGGGAGCCGGTGTAGGAGAGGCGGAGGACGGTGGCAAAGCCGAACCCCTGCTCGATGGAGCCGTTCCACTGGATCTGGCGGGGGTCTTTGAGGTTGATCTGGTTGGCGCGGCGGTAGTCGGGCTTGCCGGCCTGCCCGGCGCCACCGCCGGAGGGGAAGACATCGGGGAACTGGAGGGAGAAGGTCTTGGTCTGGCTGAAGATCAGGTAGTTACTGGTGGCGACGCCGGCGAGGGAGTAGAGGACCGAGCCGAGGACGGGGACGGTGTAGGCGCCGACGCCGGCGTGGACGACGGTGTTGCGGCTGGCTTCGGCGCTCTTGTAGGGCTGCCAAGTGAAGCCGAGGCGCGGGTCGACGTCGCCGTAGTAGGTGTCGCGGAGGGTGGTGGGCAGGCCGGCTTGCTGATTGGTGACAATGGGCGTCGATCCGATGGACTGCGCGAAGACGGGAAGGACCTGGGCGAGACCTTTCTGGCCCTGGACGACGACGCGACCGCCGGGGAAGTTGGGTTCGAAGTTGGCGAGCTGGCCGGTTGCGTCGTTGAAGGGGGAGTGGATCTCGTAGCGGAGGCCGTAATCGACGGTGAAGTTTGTGGCGAGCTTCCAGCTGTCCTGGGCGTAGAAGCCCCAGGCGTGGGAGTAGGGGAGGACGTCGGGACCGTCGATGGAGTAATCGGTGGCGATGGGGTAGCCGAGGAGGAAGTCGGCGAAGGAGGAGCCACCCTTGGCGGTGGCGGGGTTGGCGGTGATCTGTCCGGAGAAGTAGTAATCGCCGTACTGGTCGCCGTTGGTGAAGTCGAGGAAATCGCGGAAGTGGTAGTGGGTGTAGTCGACGCCGAACTTGATGGCGTGCTTGCCGAGGACGTAGGTGAGCTGGTCGCTGATGTTGTAGGTGAGGCTCTTATAGATGTGGGGGCGACCGTCGATGTTGTTCTCGCTGAACTCGTCGTCGGTGAAGTCGATGTTGGGCACGCCGCCGGAGGGAGGCGCGGTGGGCAGGCCGGTGATGCCGGCGGCGGCGAGAATGGCGGAGCCCTGGGCGGCGAGGGGGTAGCCGAGGTTGAAGTCGGAGACGGAGTATCCGCCGCGGACTTCGTTCACGATGCGCGGGGTGATGGTCCAGGAATAGTCGCCGACGAGGTTGCGGAGCCGGTTGCGGTTGGAGAAGAGGCCGTTCGAGGGGACGTAGCTGGTGGATCCGTCACTGCCGGCGCGGTCTACATTCTTGCCGCCGAAGCGGGCCCAGACTTTCTGGCGGTCGGTGATGGTTTCATCGATGCGGACGTCGGCGTTGTTGAGGGTGTAATTGCCGGGGAGGGTGGAGTTGTAGTTATTGACGTTGCCGGGACCGTTGGCGACGGGGTAGAGCGCATTGAGCAGAGAGGCCGAGGAGGGGTTGACCGGGATCTGGTTGTTGAGGAAGGGCAGACCGGTTTTGGGATTGTAGAGCTGGGTGGGGTAGGCGGACAGGTCGCCGCTGCGGAAGGCGGCAGAGGGGACGGAGATGGAAATGGAGTCGGCTTCCGGGCGGCGGGTTCCTTCGTAGTCGCCGAAGAAGAAGGTCTTGCCCTTTGAGTTGTAAAGGTGGGGAACGGAGAGAGGGCCACCGACGTACCCGCCGAAGTCGTTGGCGGTGAGCTTGGGCTTGAGGTGGGTGAGGGGGTTGGACGCGTTGAAGACGCGGTTGGCGAAGAACTCATACGCGCCGCCGTGGAACTGGTTGGTGCCGGACTTGGTGGTGACGGTGATGTCGGAGGGCTGGCCGAACTCGGCGTCGTTGTTGGCGGAGTTGACCTTGAACTCGCTGATGGCTTCGACGGAGGGGAAGAGGTTGGCGTTGGGGCCGTTGTAGCGGGCGTTGACGGTGGAGATGCCGTCGATGGAGTAGGAAGTGGTGTAGGGGAAGCCGCCGGCGACGGAGATGTTGCCGGTGGGGTCGGTCTGGACGCCTGGGGTGAGGGTGGCGACGTAAAGGGGGGAGGTGTTGTCGCTGGCGCGGAAGTTGAGGGCGAGGGTGTCGATGTCGGCCGAGTTGAGGGAGTGCGAGACGGTGGCGACGTCGGAGAAGGCGGCGGCGCCGGCGTTGACGTCGACCGAGGTGGCGACGGAGCCGGCGGCGAGGTGGGCGTCGAGGCGAAGGACCTGGCGGGCGAGGACGACCTGGTGAGCGACGGTCTGCTCGCCGAAGCCCTCGTGCGTGAAGCGGACGGTGTAGGTGCCGGCCTGGAGGTCGAAGGCGCGGAATTCGCCGTTATCGCCGGTGTGGAGGGTCTCGGTGGTGCCGGTGTTTTCGTCGGTGATGACGACGATGGAACTGGGGATGATGGCGCCGGAGGGGTCGAGGACAGTGCCCTGGATGGTGGCGAAGGTGGACTGAGCGAAGACGGGCGGGACGATCTGGGTGCAGGCAATGGCGAGCGAGGCGGCAGCAAGGCAGGGGGCCGCGAGGCGGCGGGAGCGTGCTTGGTTTTGTGTCATGTCGCCGACAGTAGAGGGCTTTTGTCACGGGAGAGTGAAGGGGGTGTAAACGTTCTGTGTCTGCGGGCCGGAGCTTTCTGCACGGGGGCCGGACGGAGCGGGGTAGAGTGGGGATCGATGGGATTGCGGGCGAGCGTAACGGGGCTGGTGTTGCTGGTGGGGGTGGCGGGGTGTGGGCGGCGGGATGCGGGGGCGGGGCGGGTTGAGGCGGAGGTGGGTGGCGGTGCGGGAGTTTCGGCGGGGGCGGCGGCGCTTGGGGGGATGCCGCGGTTGGTGGTTTGGGCGTGGGAGGAGCCGGAGGATCTGCGGGGGTTGGATCCGGCGCGGGTGGGGGTGGCGTACCTGGCGGAGACGGCCGTGATGGGGGCGCGGGTGCGGGTGGTGGGGCGGCGGCAGCCGATGCGGGTGCGGGAGGGGACGAAGTTGATGGCGGTGGTGCGGGTGGAGGCGGAGCGGGGGTTTGCCGATACGCCGGAGGAGCGGATGGCGCTGGTGCGGGAGCTGGGACTGGTGGCGGCGCGGCCGGGACTTGCGGCGATGCAGGTGGATTTCGACGCGGTGGTGTCGCAGCATGCGTTTTATGCGGGGGTGTTGCGGGGGCTGGCGCGGGAGATGCCGCCGGGGATGCCGCTGAGCGTGACGGCGCTGGTGAGCTGGTGTGGGGTGGGCGGGTGGATGGAGGGGCTGCCGGTGGCGGAGGCGGTGCCGATGTTTTTTCGGATGGGTGGGCCGGCGGTGCATGGGGCTCGCGTCGCGACTCCGTTGGATGGGAGAGGGGCCGGGGCGGGGAACGGGATCGATGCGGGGATGGCGGGGCAGGTGCGGGGGTTGCGGGCGCCGTGCGTGGGGAGTGTGGGGGTGTCGACCGATGAGCGGTGGCCGCCGGTGCCGAAGGGGGCGCGGGTATATTTGTTTTCGCCGCGGCCATGGACGGCGGGGGAGTTGCGCGCGGTGAATGGGCTGGATGTGGCGAGGTTGGGCGAGGGTCTTTGAGGGAGAGTTTGGAAGGGCGTGAGGTGATGGCGATGCGTGTGCGGCGGGTGGTGCGGGCGATGGCGGTGGTGGGCGTTTGCGTGGTTCCGGCGATGACGTGCGGACCGAGTTTTCCGGTGGCGATGTTTGTGCGGGGGAGTGCACCGGGAGTGGCGTATCCGAAGTTTGTGGCGGGGGAGCTGGGCGTGATCCAGGGGTCGTGGCCGATTCGGCAGCTGGCGATTGCGTATGACGTGCTGCAGGGGCGGGCGCTGACGGCGGGGGAGCAGACGGAGGTGGTGACGCTGCAGACGGCGATGGCCAACCGGGGAATGGACGGGGACAAGCCGGGGGCGGGGCTGAGCGCGTGGCTCGCGCTGCGGCAGCGGATCGCGATGCCGGGTGGGTATACGCCGGCGGATCCGACGACGAAATCTCCGGCGACGATCGATGTGGAACGGCAGGTGCCGGGGGTGGACTTCCAGAGCTTTACGAACTGCCTGGACGATGCGTTTCGGGTGGCGGCGGCGACGCTGGAGGCGCGGGGGCGGGAGCATGGGGCGGGGTCCGCCGAGGTGATGGAGTGGGTGCGGGGGCAGGATGCGGTGTTTTCGAACTGTGCGGGGCCACGACCGGTGTACTCGTGGTCGCCGAAAGAAGCGCCGGTGCCGGCGGCGGTGGCTCCGGACCGGACGCCGGGAATGTTGGGAGCGGGGTCGCCGGTGTGGCTGCAGCAGGATCGGGCGTACCAGGTGGCGGCGGCTCAGTTTTACCGGACGGACTTTGATGGGGCGATTGCGGGATTTCGGGCGGTGGCGGCGGATGGAGCGAGCCCCTGGGCGAAGACGTCGCGGTATGTGGTGGCGCGGGCGATGATTCGCCGGGCCACGGTGGGACAGAGGAAGGACGTTCCGCCGCTGAAGCCGGGGACGGAGCGGGTATATGCGGAGACGGAAAAGGTGCAGGAGGCGCTGAAGCAGGCGCTGCCGGGGCGGATGGCGGAGGCGCGGTCGGTGCTGGAGGGGATCCGGGCGGACCCGGCGATGGGAGCGTGGCACGCGTCGGCAATTTCGCTGATTGATTTGATTGATGCGCGGGTGGATCCGGCCAAGCAGGCGGGGGTGCTGGCGGCGCGGATTTCCGCGGCGAAGGAGCCGGAGGGGAGCAGCTACGCGCAGAACCTGGTGGATTTGACGATGGTGCTGAACGGCATCCCGGAGAAGGATAAGCCGGGGCCGGCGCAGGCTGGGGATGGATTGCTGGGGTGGGTGGCGGTGATGGGGACGGGGAGGCAGGAGGATGAGAGTGGCGGCGAAAGGACGGTGACCCGGTCGCCGGAGGTGGCGGCGCGGGCCGTGGGAGCGTGGCGACGGACGAAGTCGACGCCTTGGCTGGTGGCGGCGATGACGTTTGCGGAGCCGGGTGGGCCGGGGGTGGGGGAGATGGTGGCTGCGGCGCGTGCGGTGCCGGAGGGGACGCCGGGGTGGCTGACGGTGACGTACCATCGGCTGCGGTTGACGCCGGGTGTGGGTTCGCGGGCGGAGGTGGAGGGGGTGCTGGCGAAGCTGGGTCGGGCGGGTGCAATGGACGATCGGTCGGGGGCCAATCTGTTTCAGGCGTTGCTGTCGGGGACGTCGCCGACGATGGATGCGTTTTTGCGGAGTGCGGCGCGGATTCCGGCGACAACGGCGACCGACGGGATCGAGGATGACGCGCTGTCGACGACGCCGGAAGACCAGGCGTGTGGGCCGAAGCTGGCGGATGCGGAGTTGCCGCTGTTTGCGGACGACACGGCGACGGTGCTGAACCAGCGGATGCCGGTGCGGTTGCTGGCGGAGGCGGCGCTGTCACCGGCGCTGCCGCCGAACCTGCGGTTCCAGGTGGCGGGGAGTGCGTGGACGCGGGCGGTGCTGCTGGGCCAAGCGGAGGTGGCGAAGCGGGTGGCTCCGGTGCTGGTGGGGTGCCGGGCGGCGTGGAAGCCGGTGCTGGACGCGTACGCGGCGGCGGGGGCGGCGGGGAATCCGGATGCGGTGCATGTGGCGGGGCTCCAGGCGCTGATGCGGTTTGCGTCGACCGAGCCGACCGTGCGGGCGGGAGAGCAGCGGCCGGAGGGGTTTGCGACGTATAGCCCGTACCGGGATAACTGGTGGTGTGGGAATGCGCCGTATGAGGGGATGGATGAGAAGACGGCGGACCCGAAGCTGCGGGATCGGCTGTTTGCGCAGCGGCTGGTACCGGAAAGCGAGGTGGCGGATCCGGCGTTTTTGACAGCGGCGGACAAGGCCGAGGCGCGGGCGGAGGTGGCGGCGCTGCAGAAGGTTCCGGGGGCGGCGGATTATTTTGCGGGGGAGGCGCTGGGGTGGACCGCGGCGCATCCGGCGGACAAGGTGGACGTGGAGCTGCTGGGGCAGGCGGAGCGAGTGATGCGGAACAGCTGCCGGAGCAATGCGAGTAAGGAGCTGAATCGGCAAATGTTTGTTGTGGTGCAGGGGAAGTATCCGGGGTCGGAGTGGGCGCGGAAGTACCCGACCTGGGAGTGAGGTGGCGTGGGGTGGCTCTGGTTGGGGGAGGGTTTGCGTTGCGGGAGCATGCGATGTGGCGTGCGGCTGACTGTTGAGACAAGGTCAGCTGCGCGGAAGCGACGATACATCCAAGCGACGGGAAGGCCGTTTTAGCTTAGCCTTCGCCGCCGCACTTGGCTGTATCTCGCCACGTGACGAAAACGTCTACCACTTAGTTCGCCGGGACCAGTCCCGCAATCACTGCAGCGAATTTATCGAGTATCTGGCGCCAGCCCTCTACTTGACCGCTCTTGGTTGCGCTCTCCATGGTTTCATTTCCAGTGAAGGTGAGTTTCGTTTTGCCGTTTCCCAAATCCTCAAAGGTAACTACGTCGTGCGCTTCCTCTATGGCCTCATGTTCTATTCCATAGTGCGCGGGCTCCACCTTGTTCCCTTCGGAGTCGGAAAAGTACATGGAGGAAACAATTCTCTCGTGGGGAACGATCTCGTGGTATTCCCCGGCGTTCCAGAACTCCTGCCCATCGGGCGCTCTCATGCAGCAGAGAAACTTCCCACCTACGCGGAAATCGATTTTACAAAAGGGCGCGGTAAAACCTTTGGGACCCCACCACTGCATTACGTATTTCGGGTCTGTCCACGCCTTCCAAACCAGTTCGCGTGAGGCATCGAAGACTCTGGTCACAACCATTCGCTCTGTCTCGTTAACTGTGCTTGTTGCCATTTTTGATCTCCTTTTTCATTTGAGTTACCACCACATCCAACTTGCTGAAGCTTTCTTCCCAGAATTGGCGGTAGTTCATGGCCCAGTCGCTTACTGTTTTTATTGCTTCCGGTTTAAGCGTGCACACACTCTCTCGTCCACGCTTCGTCTTGCTTACAATCCGTGCCCGCACCAGGAAGGCTATGTGTTTTGAAATCATCTGCTGCGAAAGGGCAAACGATTCTGTCAATCCATGGACAGACGCAGGCCCACGTGAGAGCTGTTTGATCATCGCCCGACGGGTGGGATCAGACAGGGCTGCAAATGTTGTATCCAACCTATCCACAACCTTATGGTAGTGAATTTACTGCAAGTGTCAACTCAGAATGTTGCAGCGGCGTCTGATGTGCGCGAAACTGTCGTCGAAACCTCGATGGAGGTTTGTGGCGAAGTTGGCAAAGCCCGGAGTTCCCCGGCGGAAAGCGTGGTTTGAGCACTGGTGTGTATGAATTTCGGTCGGGCAACTCCGTCGCAGCCAAGCCGCGATGGAGCTGCGACCTGATGGTTATTGGGGGAGGGGTTTGAGGGGGACCGTGCGGCCGGTTTGGGCGGACTCGCGGGCGGCGGTCAGGATTTGCATGACGATCATGTTGGTGTCGAGGGCGGACAGGTCACCCTGGTCTTTGACTTCGCCGTGGAGGACGGCGGCGAGGTAGGCGAGCGAGTCGCGTTGGTCGGGCGGGAGTGGGGTGGCGGTGGATTCGGTGGGGGCGGCGGGTGGGGACTGGTAGGAGTTCTTGCCGGCGGGAGCGGTTTTGAGTTGCGTGAGGAGGTGGTCGGGGCCGACGGTGGTGACGGTGCCCTGGGTGCCGTAGAGCTCCATATCTTTGCGGGCGAAGGTCCAGGTCCAGGAGGGCATGAGGACGGCCTGGGCGCCGGGGTAGCGGACGATGACGGTGGCGTCGTCATCGACGTTGGGGTAGGTGGCGGGCTTGTCGGTCTGGGCGATGGCGGTGACGGCGGTGGGAGTTTCGCCGTGCTGGAGGACGGTCATGAGGTCGGCGCCGTAGCAGCCGAAGTCGAACAGGGCGCCGGCGCCGTTGAGCTTGGGGTCGGTGAGCCAGGGGAGCCATTCGGGGCCGACGCCGATCTCCGCGGGGCCTTCGTGGCCGTCGTGGACGACGACTTTGCGGAGGGTGCCGAGGGTGCCGTCGTTCACGTCCTTGATGGCCTGCGCGTTTGAGGAGTACCAGGTGGTTTCGTAGTTGACGAGGACGTGGACGTGGTGCTCGCGGGCGGTGCGCTGGATGGCGAGGGCGTCGGGCATGGTGGTGGAGAGGGGTTTTTCGACCATGGAGGAGATGCCGTGGCGGGCGGCGGCCTCGATGATTTTGCGATGGTCGGCGATGGTGGTGTAGACGAGGACGGCGTCGGGGTGCTGCTGGGTGAGCGTCGCTTCGAGGTCGGTGGAGAAGAGGGATTGCGGAAGGTGGAAGCGGGTGGCGTAGCGCCCGGCGAGAGCGGTGTCGGGTTCGACGATGGCGACGAGGGTGGCGTTGGGGTTGTTGGGGAGCGCCTGGAGGAAACCGCCGACGTGGCCGTGAACGAGGCCGACGATGACGACGCGGATGGGAGCGGCGGGGGTTTGGGCTTGGAGGGGAGCGGTGGCGAGGAGGGAGGCCAGGGTGAGGAGGGCGACGGATGCAGAACGGACGATGTGGTTCATGGCGTGTTGGCCTCGCGGAGTTCGGCTGCTGTGGAAGGAGCCGGAGTGACGGCCCCATCATACGGGGACGGTGGGGGTGTCTGCTGTGGTTGCCTGCTTGGCGGCGGATGCGCTTCGCCTGCCGGGCGGGTGGGGGATGCGGTGCAGCTGGGCTATTTGCGTTTGGAGGCTGGGGCTCGACTCCGGAGATACGGCACTGCTTTGGTTACAGGTTCGCGCGGAGGGGGAGGACGACGACGGAGGTGGGTGGCTGTGCGGCGGTAAGGAGCCGTCGGAAATTTGGCTGGATGGAAGCCCGGCAGGAAGTGGGGCCGGGTGGTGTTTGCGTTGCGTCTACCTGAGCATGATCCCTGTTCGAGACGAGGCCGATGGTGGGCCTCTGATGGTGATGCTGCACTGGTTGGGTGGTGGGGCGCAGACGTGGGCGGAATTTGGCCGGGGGATGGCTGGGCGTGGGATGCGGTGCGTGGCGCTGGATCTGCCGGGGTTTGGCGAGGCTGCGGGGGTGAGCGGGTACACGGTGGAGGCGATGGCTGGGGCCGTGGTGGAAGCGGTGCGGCGATTGCGGGGTGGGAAGGATGGGCCGTGGTTGCTGGCGGGGCACTCCATGGGAGGCAAGGTAGCGGCGGTCGTGGCGCGGCGGGCGATGGATGGAGCGGAGGGGTTGGCTGGGTTGCGCGGGTTGGTGCTGGTGTCGGCGTCGCCGGCCGGACCGGAGCCGATGGAGGAGCGGACGCGGCGGGAGATGCTGGACGCGCTGGGTGAAAGCACGGGGGATGCTGGGGAGGATCGGAATCGCGCGGGGAAGTTTGTGGATGACAATGTGGGCAAACTGGCGCTGCGGGCGGAGGTGCGGGAGCGGGCGGTGGAGGGTGTGGTGGGGATGAATCGGACGGCGTTCCGGGCGTGGCTGGAGGCGGGCAGCAAGGAAGACTGGAGCGACCGGGTGGGGGTGCTGGATCTGCCGGCGCTGGTGTTTGCGGGGAGCGAGGACGGGCCGCTGGGCGTGGCGGGACAGAGGGAGCTGGCGATGGGGCGTTTGCCGCAGGGGGAGCTGGTGGTGCTGGAGGGAGCGGGGCATCTGGCGCCGATCGAGCGGCCGGGGGAACTGGTGGAGTATGTGACGCAGTTTGTTACGAAATGCGGGTTGGCGCTGCGGGTGCGGGAGAGTGCGCCCGGGGCGGAGTTTCGGGCGTTGATGCACTCGGAGCGGACCTCGCCGGCGACGCGTGCGGTGATGGAGGAGCGGCTGGCGGCGCGAGCGAACTGGAATGGTGGAGGAGCGGCGTTTTCGGCGGCGGAGATGCGGTGCCTGCGGGCGCTGGTGGAGCGGGTGGTGCCGGGGGCGGGGTTTGATGTGGCGGCGGAGGTGGATGCGCAGATGAAGGACGGTGCGGGGGATGGGTGGCGGTTTGCGGCGCTGCCCGGAGATGCCGCGGCTTGGCGGCGGGGGTTGCGGTCGCTGGAGGTGGCGGCGAAGCGGGAGCATGAGGTGGGGTTCGCCGCGCTGCCGGGGGAGATGCAGGATGGGTTGTTGCGGATGGCGAGGGAGGGGGAGATGGGGCGTGGGGTACTGGGGGCGCTTCATGTGGGCGAGGGGGCGGAGGCGTTTGACGGGGCGGAGATGAAGCTTTGGTTTGAGGATGTGCGGGGGGTGTGCGCGCAGGCGTATATGGCGGATCCGCGGACGATGGAGCGGGTGGGGTTTACGGGGTTTGCGGACGACCTGGGGTTTACGCAGATTGAGTTGGGGCAGCGGGAGGAATTTGAACGTGGCGTATAGGCAGTCGGAGATGGGACAGAACGAGTTGGGGCGACTGCGGGGCGGGATGCGGCGGTTTGGGGACGAGGAGGTGCTGGATGCGGTGGTGATCGGCACGGGGGCGGGGGGTGCGCCGATGCTGGCGCGGTTTGCGGCGGCGGGGATGCGGGTGGTGGCGCTCGAGGCGGGGCGGTGGTTTGGGGCGCCGAGCGAGGAGTTTGCGACGGACGAGGTGGCGGCGGCGCAGATTTACTGGATGGGGGAGCGGCTTTCGGGGGGAAAGACGCCGGAGGTGCATGGGGGCAATACGTCGGGGATGGGGGTGGGTGGATCGACGCTGCACTGGGGAGCATTTACGCCGCGGGCGGATGAGCGGGATTTGCGGTTGAAGACGGACTCGGGGGAGGGGGCGGACTGGCCACTGACGTACGGGGACTTGCTGCCGTATTACGAGGAGGTGGAGCGGTTTTTGGGGGTGAGTGGGCCGAGCCCGTACCTGTGGGATGCCTCGCGGCGGTATCCGACGGGGCCGGTGCCGGTGAATGGGCCGGGGCAGCTGATGGTGCGGGGGTTTCGGGCGCAGGGATGGCGGGCGACGGCGGCACCGCTGGCGGCGCTGAGCCAGGACTACACGCAGCCGGAGTATGGGACTAGGCGGGCGTGTGCCAACCGGGGGTTTTGCCACCAGGGATGCCGGAACGGGGCGAAGGGATCCATGGATGTCACGTACCTGCCGTGGGCGGTGCGGGCAGGCGCGGAGATTCGGCCGGGGTGTTTTGTCACAGGATTCGATACAGACAGCACGGGGCGGGTGACGGGGGCGGTGTACCGGGAGCGTGGGGCGGATGGGGAGGTGCAGGTGCGGCGGCAGCGGACGCGGCAGGTGTTTGTGTGCGCGGGGGCGATTGAGACGCCGCGGCTGTTGTTGCACGCCCGGCTGGGGAATGCGAATGGGGAGGTGGGCAAGCGATATATGGGGCATGTGGCGACGCAGGTTTGGGGGACGTTCCCGGAGCCGGTGCGGATGAACAAGGGATTTCCGGCGACGGTGATTTCGGAGGATTTCCTGAGGCCGAAGGATGCGGATTTTGCTGGGGGGTACATCGTGCAGTCGCTGGGGGTGGTTCCGGTGACGTGGGCGATGGCGGTGGCGCGAGGGCGGGGGCTGTTTGGGGAGGCGCTGATGCGGTACCTGGCGGATTACAACTACGTGGCGGGGATCGGGATCAATGGGGAGACGCTGCCGTCGGACGAGAACCGCCTCGAGCTTTCGGACGAGGTGGACGAGCATGGGGTGCCGAAGGCGCGAATCCAGTTTTCGTACGGGAAGAACGAGACGCGCATGAGTGCGCATGCGGTGGGGCGGATGCGCGAGGCGTGGGAGGCGGCGGGCGCGCGGGACGTGTGGGTAAACCCCCGGACGGCGCACACGATCGGGACGTGCCGGATGGGGACGGACGCCGGGAGCTCGGTGGTGGATGCGTTTGGGCGATCGCACGAGGTGCCGAACTTATGGATTTGCGACAACTCGGTGTTTCCGAGTGCGCTGGCGGCGAACCCGGCGTTGACGATCATGGCGCTGTCGCTGCGGACGGCGGACGCGTTTTTACGCGACGGGCGTGGGTGACGGGCGCGGCTAGCGAGTGACCTGGTTTGGTGAGGGGAGCTGGGTGATGTCCCAGCCGCCGCCGAGGGCCTGGATGAGTTCGACGGACGCGGTCATTTCGGTGATGCGGAGGTTGATCTGGGTTTGCTGGTCGGTGAGCAGGGTGTTCTGGGCGGTGATGACGTTGAGGTAAGGGTCGAGGCCAGTCTGGTAGCGGGCGTTGGCGATGTCGACGTAGCGCTGGGCGGCGGCGACGGCGGCGTCCTGACGGGTGATCTGGCCGGAGGTGACGCGGAGGGTAGAGAGGTAGTCCTCGACCTGCTGAAAAGCGGTGAGGACGGACTGGCGGTAGGCGGCGGCGTCGGCGTTGTAGAGCGCGGTGTACTGGGCGATGGTGGCTCGGCGAAGGCCGCCATCGAAGATGAGCTGGGAGGCAGAGCCGCCAGCGGACCAGAAGAGAGCGGGGACGGAGAAGAGCGAGGTGATGGCGGAGGTTTCGAGACCGCCGGAGCCGGTGAGGCTGAGGGTGGGGTAGTAGGCGGCCTGTTCGACGCCGATGAGGGCGTTGGCCTCGGCCATGGTGCGCTCGGCGGCGGCGACGTCGGGGCGGCGCTGCAGAAGGACGGAGGGAAGGCCGATGGGAATGGCGGGGACGGGGGTGGTGAGATTGCGGATGGGGAGCGAGAAGGAGGACGCGGGCTGGCCGATGAGGGTGGCGATGGCGTGCTCGTAGATGCCGCGGTTGGTGGCGATGCCGGCACCGGTGGATTGCGCGTTGAGCAGGGTGACTTCGGCTTCGGAGACGGCCTCGGGGGAGTCGATGCCGGTTTCGACGAGGGCGCGGGTGAGGTCGAGGGCCTGCTGGTCGATCTGGATGGTGCGGTTGTAGAGGTCCTGAAGGGCGTCCTGGCCGCGGAGCTCGAAGTAGTACTCGGCGAGGTCGGCTTCTTCGGTGAGGCGCTCGTTTTCGAGGTCGGCAGCGCTGACCTGGGCGGCGTAGCGGTATTCGCGAACGGTGTTGCGGATGCGGCCCCATAGGTCGGGCTCCCAGGAGACGTCGAAGGGGAGCGAGATGTCGGTGAAGGTGCTGCCGCTGGTGGTAGCGGTGGTGGTGGTTCCGCCGGTGCCTGTGCCGGTTCCGGTGCCTGTGCCGGTGCCTGTGCCGGTGCCGGTGCCGGTGCCGGTGCCGGTGCCGGTAGAGGTTCCGCTGGTTCCGGAGCCGACGGAGGATCCGCGAAGAGTGGCGGGGCTGTGGGTGCGGTCGTAGTCCGGCGCAACGGAAAGGGTGGGGTAGAAGCTGGCGCGGGCTTGCCGGACCTGGGCGCGGGCGGCCATGAAGTTCTGAAAGTACTGGGCGATGTTCTGGTTGTTGATGTCGAGCTGGTCTTCGAGCTGGTTGAGTTCAGGCTCGTGGAAGATCTCCCACCACTTGCCCTTGAGCATGGCGTCCTGCGGGCTGGCGGGCTGCCAGGTGCCGGGGGGTGCGCCCTTGTAGGCGGCGGGGGTGCTCTCCTTGTAGGCGGGGGGTGGGGGGGTGACGGGGGCGGTGTACTTGGGGCCGACGCGGCAGCCGGCGAGGAGCGACAGGCTGAGAAGGGCGGCGATGCCGGCGGTGCGGGTTTTGGGGGAGCATTGGGTCATTGCTGCGGTCCTTTTTGCGTGGAGCATGATGCTTTTGGGGCTCAGCCGTGTACGGGGCCGGAGGCTGCTGCCGGCGCGAGGAGGTGTCGGGGCTTCCGGCGGGTGAGGCGGATGCGGAGGCGATCCATGAAGAGGTAGATGACGGGGGTGGTGTAGAGGGTGAGGACCTGAGAGACGAGAAGGCCGCCGATGATGGAGATGCCGAGGGGGCGGCGGAGCTCTGAGCCCATGCCGGTGCCGACGGCAAGGGGGATGGCGCCGAAGAGGGCGGCCATGGTGGTCATGAGGATGGGGCGGAAGCGGAGCATGGAGGCTTCAAAGATGGAGTCGCGGGTGTTCTTGCCTTCGACGCGCTCGGCGTTGAGGGCGAAATCGATCATCATGATGGCGTTCTTTTTGACGATGCCGATGAGCAGGATGATGCCGATGATGCTCATGACGTCGAGCTCGGTGCCGGTGAGGAGGAGGGCGAGCATGGCGCCGACGGAGGCGGAGGGGAGGGTGGACAGGATGGTGAGGGGGTGGATGAGGCTTTCGTAGAGGATGCCAAGAACGATGTAGACGGCGAGGACGGCGGTGAGGATGAGGTAGGGCTCGGATTTGAGGGAGGCCTGGAAGGCCTGGAGGGTACCGGCGAACTGGCCGTGCATGGATTGAGGCATGCCGAGCTTTTGCTGGAGGGCCTGGATGCGCTCGGTGGCCTCGCCGAGGGAGACGCCGGGGGCGAGATTGAAGGAGACGGTGACGGAGGGGAACAGGCCGGTGTGATTGACGGCGAGGGGAGCGGTGGAGGGCTGGTAGGTGGCGACGGCGTCGAGCGGAATGGGGGCGTCGCCGGCGCCGGGGATGAGCCAGGTGTGGTTGAGGCCGTCGGGGGATTTCCAGTACTGCGGGGCGACCTCCATGACGACGTAGTACTGGTTGAGCTCGGTGTAGATGGTGGAGACTTCGGACTGGCCGAAGGCGCCGTAGAGGGTGGAATCGAGGACCTGCGGGGTGAGGCCGAGGCGGGCGGAGGTGGTGCGGTCGTAGTTGAGCAGGGCCTGGAGGCCGCGGTTTTGCTGGTCGGTGTTGACGTCGGCGAAGCCGGGGGCGTGGCGAAGTTCGGTGAGCAGCTTGGGGCCGTAGGTCTGGAGGTCGGTGGTGTTTTCCGCTTCGAGCGTGTACTGGTATTGGGCGGAGGATTGGCGGCCGCCGATGCGGATGTCCTGGACGGGCTGGAGAAAGGTGGCGGCGCCGGGGACGCGGGCGAGCTTGGGGCGGAGGCGGTTGATGATGTCGGCGGCGTTCTGCTTGCGGCCGCCGTCTTTCGGGTTGCCGAGGGGCTTGAGGGCAATGAACATGAAGCCGCTGTTGGTGGCGCCCTGGCCGCCGGTGAAGGCCATGACGTTCTGGACGCCGGGGTCGGCTTTGACGATGCGCACAGACTCCTGGACGGCGGCGCTCATGGAGTAGAAGGAGGTATCCTGCGGGCCCTGGAGACCGCCCTGCATGGCGCCGGTGTCCTGCTGGGGGAAGAAGCCTTTGGGGACTTTGATGAAGAGGAAGACATTGAGGGCGAGGGTGAGGAGGAAGACGGTGAGGATGAGGGCGGGGTGGTCGAGGGTCCAGGTGAGCGTGGTGCGGTAGAAGCTGAGGATGCGGTCAAAGACGCGCTCGGACCAGTTGTACAGGCGGCCATGCTCCGCGCCTTTTTCGCGCTTCAGGATGCGCGAGCACATCATGGGCGTGGTGGTGAGGGAGATGACCATGGAGACGAGGATGGCGGCCGAGAGCGTGATGGCGAACTCGCGGAAGAGGCGGCCGATGATGCCGCCCATGAGGAGGAGGGGAATGAAGACGGCGATGAGCGAGACGGAGATGGAGAAGACGGTGAAGCCGATCTCCTGCGCACCGAGGAGGGAGGCTTCGAGCGCGGTTTTGCCTTCTTCGATGTGGCGGGAGATGTTTTCCATGACGACGATGGCGTCGTCGACAACGAAGCCGGAGGCGATGGCGAGGGCCATGAGGGAAAGGTTGTCGAGCGAGAAGCCGCAGAGGTACATGACGGCGCAGGTGCCGATAAGCGAGACGGGGACGGCGACGGCGGGGATGAGGGTGGTGCGGGGGCTGCGGAGGAAGAGGAAAACGACGAGGACGACGAACACGACGGAGATGACGAGGGTGAACTCGATGTCGTTGACGGAGGCGCGGATGGTGAGGGTGCGGTCGAGGATGGTGATGATGTGCTGGTTGGCGGGGATGGTGGCCTGGAGCGAGGGGAGCGCGGCCTTGATGGCGTCGACGGTGGTGATGATGTTGGCGCCGGGCTGGCGGAAGATGAGCATGTTGACGGAGGGTTTTCCGTTGAGGTAGCCGGCCTGGCGGATGCTTTGCTGGGAGTCGATGACGTCGGCGACGTTCTCCAGGCGGACGGCGCCGCCGTTGTGGTAGCCGACGACCAGCGGCCGGTAGAAGGCGGCCTTCGAGATCTGGTCGTTGGCAAGAATGTCGATGGTGGTGTTGCCGTTGACCAGCTGGCCCTTGGCGGAGTTGGAGTTCTGGCCGGCGATGACGGCCTGAACGGCGGGGATGGAGATGCCGTATTCGGCGAGCTGGTCGGGGTTGAGCTCGACGCGGACGGCGGGGAGGGAGGCGCCGACGACGGTGACCTGGCCGACGCCGGTGATCTGCGAGATGCGCTGCTCGACGACGGTGGAGGCTTCGTCGTAGAGGGTGGGGATGTCGGCGATGTCGCTTTGGAGGCCGAGGACGAGGATGGGGGAGTCGGCGGGGTTGACCTTGCGATAGGTGGGGTTGGCGGGGAGGTTGGCGGGCAGGTAGCTGCGGGCGGCGTTGATGCCGGCTTCGACGTCGCGGGCGGCGCCGTCGATGTTGCGGCTGAGGTCGAACTGGAGGGTGACGCTGGTGGTGCCGAGCGAGGAGGCGGAGGTCATCTCGGTGACGCCGGCGATGTGGCCGAACTCGCGCTCGAGCGGCGTGGCGACGGACGAGGCCATGATGTCGGGGCTGGCGCCGGGGAGGCCGGCGGCGACGGTGATGGTGGGGAAATCGACCTGCGGGAGCGGCGAGACGGGGAGGACAACGAACGCAATGATGCCGGCGATGGCGATGGCAAAGGTGAGGAGGGTGGTGGCGATGGGCCGGTCAATAAAGAGGCGCGACGGGTTCATGCGTGCTCTGCCTCGGCGTGGGCGTGGGTCTCGCCCTGGGCGGCGGTCTGCTTGCTGGGGCGGTGCCCGGTGAAGCGGTCGGCGAGGTTATCGAAAAAGATGTAGATGACGGGGGTGGTGTAGAGGGTGAGGACCTGCGAGAAGATGAGGCCGCCGACCATGGCGATGCCGAGGGGCTTGCGGAGCTCGGAGCCGATGCCGGTGCCGAAGGCGAGGGGAAGGCCGCTGAGAAGGGCGGCCATGGTGGTCATCATGATGGGGCGGAAGCGCAGGAGCGAGGCCTGGTAGATGGCTTCGGTGGCGTCCTTGCCTTCGTTGCGTTCGGCTTCGAGCGCGAAGTCGACCATCATGATGCCGTTTTTCTTGACGATGCCGATGAGCAGGATGATGCCGATGATGGCGACGATGTTGAGGTCGATATGAAAGAGGCGGAGGGCAAGGAGGGCGCCGACGCCGGCCGACGGGAGGGTGGAGAGGATGGTGATGGGGTGGACGAAGCTCTCGTAAAGGACGCCGAGGACGATGTAGACGGTGATGAGGGCGGCGAGGATGAGCAGGCCCTCGTTTGAGAGGGAGCCCTCAAAGGCGGCGGCGGTGCCCTGGTAGCTGGAGACGACGCTGGGTGGGACATTGCTGTGTTTGAGGACCTTGTCGATGGCGGTGAGGGCGTCGCCGAGGGAGTAGCCGGGGGCGAGATTGAAGGAGATGGTGACGGCGGGAAACTGGCCCTGGTGCTGGATGGAAATGGCTTCGCTGGTGGGGACGAAGTGGGCGAAGGTGCTGAGGGGGACGGGGGTCCCGGTGGTGAGGGTGGTGCTGCTGGTTCCGCCACCGCCGCCGCCTGCTGCTGCGGTGGTGGTGGAGCCATTGGCCGTGGCGCGGGTGGTGCCGCCGTTCGAGGTATTGGCGCTCGACGAGGTGCCGGTGGTGCTGGCGGCGCTGGACAGCGTGGTGGTGCCCGCGGCGTTGTTCGAGGCGGGAGAGAGCGCGGAGGTGCCGGTGGCGCTGGTGGTGAGGGCAGTGGTGGGGGTGCCGGCGGAGGAGATGGCGGAGCCGTTGGAGGTGGACGGGACGCCGGAGGTGGAGGACGTGGTGAGAAGGGCATTGCCGGTGGTGGCGGCCGCGCCGGCCCCGGCGCCGGAGGAGGAGCCGCCGGTGTTCGAAGCGGTGGAGGCGGAAGAGGCGCTGGTCTGCGAGGACTGGATGTAGATGTCGCTGAGTTTGTGGGGGTTGGTCTGGAAGTTGGGGTCGACTTCGAGGATGACGTGGTACTGGTTGACCTGGGTGTAGAGGGTGTTGACCTGGCGCTGGCCGAAGGCGTCGTAGAGGGTGTTGTCGATGGCGGAGGGCGTGATGCCGAAGCGGGAGGCGGTGGGCCGGTCGATGGTGAGCATGGAGGCGGCGCCGCCGAGCTGCTGATCGGTGACGACGCTGGCGAGCTGCGGGAGCTTGTTGAGCTGGCCGAGCAGGTCGTGGACGACGTTGTCGAGCTCGCCCTGGTTGGGGTCTTCAAGGGTGTACTGGTATTCGGTGCGGCTGACGCGGTCGTCGACGGTGAGGTCCTGGACGGGCTGCAGGTAAAGCTTGATGCCTTCGACGTCGGTGAGCTTGTTGTCGAGGCGGGTGATGAGGTCGGTGGCGGAGATCCCGCGGTCTTCGATGGGCTTGAGATCGATCTCGAAGCGGCCGCTGTTGAGGGTGGTGTTGGTGCCGTCGGCGCCGATGAAGGACGAGACGCTGGCCACGGCGGGGTCGGCGAGCAGGACCTTGGCGAGGGCGTCCTGCCTCTGGCTCATGGCTTCGAACGAGATGGAGGCAGGGGCCTGCGAGATGCCCTGGAGGATGCCGGTGTCCTGGGTGGGAAAGAAGCCCTTGGGAATGGTGATGTAGAGGACGACGGTGAGGATGAGGGTGGTAAGGGCGACGAGCAGGGTGATGGTCTGGTAGCCGAGGACGAAGCGCAGGGTGCGGCCATAGAAGGCGATGATGCGCTCGAAGACGTGCTCGGACCAGTGATAGAAGCGGCTCTGCTGCTGTGGTGGTTTGTACTTGAGCAGGCGCGCCGCCATCATGGGCGTGAGGGTGAGGGAGACGAAGGCCGAGAGGATGATGGTGACGGCGAGGGTAACGGCGAACTGGCGGAAGAGGCGGCCGGTGATGTCGCCCATGAAGAGCAGGGGGATGAGGACGGCGATGAGCGAGATGGTGAGCGACAGGATGGTGAAGCCGATCTGCTCGGCGCCCTTGAGGGCGGCATCGAGGGGCTGCTCGCCTTCTTCGATGTAGCGGGAGATGTTCTCGATCATGACGATGGCGTCGTCGACGACGAAGCCGGTCGAGATGGTGAGGGCCATCATGGTGAGGTTGTTGAGCGAGTAGCCGGCAAGGTACATGATGCCGAAGGTGCCGACGAGCGAGAGCGGGACGGCGACGGACGGGATGATGGTGGCGGCGACCGAGCGGAGGAAGAGAAAGATGACCATCACGACGAGGGCGATGGTGAGCAGGAGCTCGAACTCGACGTCTTTGACGGAGGCGCGGATGGAGGTGGTGCGGTCGGTGAGGACCTCGGTGTGGATGGCTTTGGGGAGAGTGGATTCGAGCTGCGGGAGGAGCTTTTCGATGCTGTTGACGACCTGGATGGTGTTGGCGCCGGGTTGTCGCTGGATGTTGAGGATGATGGCCGGCGTCATGTTCGAGTCGCGGGCGGGCGCGGTGTTCTTCCAGGCGGCCAGGCGGCCGTTTTCGACGCCGTCGATGACGTGGGCGACGTCGGTGAGCATGACCGGCGCGCCGTTGCGGTAGGCGACGACGACGGACTTGTAGGCGCCGCTGGTGAGCAGCTGGTCGTTGGCGTTGATGGTGTAGTCCTGCGCCGGGCCGTCGAAGTTGCCCTTGGCGGCATTGAGGCTGTTGCCGACCAGCGAATTGCGGACGTCTTCGAGGTTGATGCCGTAGGCGGAGAGGGCGGTGGGATTCACCTGGATGCGGACGGCGGGCTTTTGGCCGCCGGAGATGCTGACGAGGCCGACGCCGGTAATCTGCGAGATTTTGGGGGCGAGGCGGGTGTCGGCGAGGTCCTCGACCTGCGAGAGCGCAATCTCGTTCGAGGTGAGGGCGAGGGTGAGGACGGGGGCGTCGGCGGGGTTGGACTTGCTGTAGATGGGCGGCGTGGGGAGGTTGGCGGGCAGGTAGCTCTGGGCGGCGTTGATGGCGGCCTGGACTTCCTGCTCGGCAATGTCGATATTGAGCGAGAGCTGGAACTGCATGACGATGACGGACAGGCCACCGGAGGAGGTGGAGGTCATCTGGCTAAGGCCGGCGACCTGGCCGAACTGGCGCTCGAGCGGGGCGGTGACGCCGGAGGCGACGACGTCGGGGCTGGCGCCGGGGTAGTAGGTGAGCACCTGGATGGTGGGGTAATCGACCTCTGGGAGGGCGGAGACGGGCAGCTGCAGGTAGGCGACGATGCCGGCGAGCAGGATGGCGGCCATGACGAGCGCCGTGGCGACGGGCCGGAGGATAAACGGCCGTGACGGGTTCATGGGGCGGTGCTCCCGGTGCTGCCGCCGGTGCCGGAGTTGGAGCCGTGGCCCTGGGTGTTGCCCAGGCTCTGGCCCTTGACGAGGACGGCGACGCCGGTTTCAAGGCGGTCGAAGCCGCTGGTGGCGAGGGCGGTGTTGGGGCCGACGCCGGTGACGGCGGTCACCTGGTCATTGCCCGTCTGGGTCTGGACGGGCTGGACGGCGACGGTCTTGTCGGGCTTGACGATGTAGACGAAAGCGGCAGTGCCGTTATGCTGAACGGCGGCCGTGGGGACGAGGGTAGCATTGCGCAGCGTGCGGACAAGGAGGCGCGCGTTGACGAATTGATTGGGGAAGAGCGCCAGGGCGCGGTTGACGAAGTTGGCGCGGAACCGGATGGTGCCGGTGGCGGTATCGACCTGGTTGTCGAGCGCGCCGAGGGTGCCGGTCTCGATCTGGTGGACGTCCGTCCGATCAAAGGCGTCGACCTCGAGCTTGCGACGGGTCTTGAGCTGGGCCTGGACCTGCGGGAGGTCGTCTTCGGAGACGTTGAAGACGACGGTGATGGGCTGGAGCTGGGTGATGACGACGAGGGTGGAGCCGGTGCCGGAGAAGACGGTGTTGCCGGGATCGACGAGGCGAAGGCCGACGCGGCCGGAGATCGGCGCGACGATGTGGCAATAGGAAAGCTGGACCTTGTCATAGTCCACCGTGCCCTGATCGGCGGTGACGGTGCCCTCGTACTGCTTGACGACCTGCACCTGGTCTTCGAGCTGCTGGCGGGCGATGGCGTTGCGGGCGAAGGCGTCCTGGTAGCGCTTGAGGTCGATGCGGGCCTCGGCGAGCAGGCCCTGGTCGTGGACGAGGGTGCCCTCCGCCTGGGTGAGAGTGGCCTCGTAGGGGCGGGGGTCGACCTCGACGAGGGACTGGCCTTTGCGAACAATCTGGCCTTCGTGGTAGTTGACGGCCATGACGCGGCCGGTGATCTGGCTGTAGACGGTGACGGTGTAGGTGGGGGTGACGGTGCCGAGGGCGTCGACGTAGACGTTGATGTCGCCGGTCTTGGTTTGGCCGACGGTGATGGCGGCGGGTCCCTGGGCGGCGGCGCCCCCACGGCCGCCTGCGGATTTGCCGCCACCGCCTGCTGCGGCGGATCCGGTTTGCTGGGCGGCGCCGTTCGCGGCGGGTTTGGCGTGGGATGAACGGGCGTGGAGGCCGAACAAAAGTCCAGCGAGAGCGAGGAGGAGCACAGAGCCGATCCAGATCCAGCGATGGCGGCGACTGCGGTCGCGCTGTGCCCGAAGGTAGGGGAGGCGATCGTCCGGAGCGACGGTGTTCTGGGCGGCGAAGGCTTCGCCGAGATCGCCACCGGTGGTTGCTGAGTTCATTGCCTCGAAAGACGCGCCGAGCTCAGGGCCATCTGTGACCGGCCCGGTTCCAAAACTTTCCGGATTCATTCCCGCTCCTGCCGACCCATGGACGTGCACGGTCCAACCGGTGGCCTTCTTTTAGAAGGTTAACCGCCCGGCAAAGTTTCGTTTATATGTCTGTGGGCGTTGTTGCCGGGTGTTCCACTCCCTCGCGGGAGCGTTCCTCCGCAGGGTTCGCAGAGCGCGCGGATGGGGGAGCGGCGGGGCTTGCGGGGCTACAATCATGCGGAAACACCCAATGCGCGCACACGCTGAATGGCGGGTACGCGCTGGTTTGGGTGAGGAGAGGACAGACCGGTGAGCACGTCACGATTAGCGGAAGTGTTGCGCGACCAGGAAAACCGTCTGCTGCAGATGTGGATGGCGGCGCAGAAAGAGGCTGTGCAGTCGAGAAATCGGATTGCGGATGCGGATCTGCGCAGCCAGTCGAGGGAGTTCCTGCTGCTGCTGCAGGAGGCGATGACGACGGGCGGCACGGACGACATCCGGGGCGAACAGTTTGAGGCGATGCGGCGGTTTTTGTCGCAGATCTCCTCGAGCCGGGCGACGCTTGGGTTTTCGCCCTCGGAAACGGCCATCTTTGTGTTTTCGTTCAAGCAGCCGCTGTTTTCGCTGCTGCGCGAGGTGTACGGCAAGGATGCGGAAGGGCTGGCGGATGAGATGTGGCGGGCGAACCTGCTGCTGGACAAGCTGGGGCTGTTTACGACCGAGCAGTACCAGGTGGCGCGCGAACAGGTGATCAACCGGCAGCAGCAGGAGATGATGGAGCTGTCGACGCCGGTGATGAAGCTGTGGGACGGGATTCTGGCGCTGCCGATCATCGGGACGCTGGACTCTTCGCGGACGCAGACGATCATGGAGTCGCTGCTGGAGCGGATTGTGGAGTCGGGGTCGGAGATCGCGATCATTGATATTACGGGTGTGCCGACGGTGGACACGCTGACGGCGCAGTACCTGCTGAAGACGGTGACCGCGGCGCGGCTGATGGGCGCGGAGTGCATCATCAGCGGGATCCGGCCGCAGATTGCGCAGACGATCGTTCACCTGGGCGTGGAGCTGGGGGATGTGGTGACCAAGGCAAACCTGGCGGATGCGTTTCGGATCGCGTTGAAGCGATCGAACCTGCAGATCACCAAGGTGCGCGCGGCGGCCGAGCGGCAGGCGACCGACAGCGCGGCCGGGTAGGCGGGAGGGAACTGAATGGAACACATTCCGATTTTGCGGATGGGCGACTTTCTGCTGATCACCATTCAGGTGGACATGCATGACCGCCTGGCGTTGCAGTTGCAGGACGACCTGACCAACCAGATCGTGCGGCACAACGCGCGCGGCGTGCTGATCGACATCTCGTCGCTGGACGTGGTGGATTCGTTTATTGGGCGAATGCTGGACAATATTGCGGGCATGTCGCGGGTTCTGGATGCGCGAACGGTAGTTGTAGGGATGCGTCCCGCGGTGGCGATTACGCTGGTGGAGCTTGGGCTGTCGCTGCCGGGGATCCGGACGGCGCTGACGGTGGATCGAGGCATGACGATGCTGCGTGAGGAGCCGGACGAGGGCGACGATGGACGTGCTGGAGACTGAGAATCTTCCGATCCGGTCGTCGGAGCACGTGGTGCAGGTGCGGACGGCTGTTCGACAGAAGGCTGTGGCGGCGCAATTCGGTCTGGTGGACCAGACCAAGATTGTGACGGCGGCGAGCGAGATTGCGCGCAACACGCTGGACTACGGCCGGGGCGGCGATGTGCGGATCGAGATTCTGATGGACGGTGCGCGGAAGGCGGTGCGGATGACGTTTGCAGACCAGGGACCGGGGATCGCCGACCTCCAGCTGGCGCTGACGGATGGGTACACGACGGGCAAGGGGATGGGCCTGGGAATGAGCGGAGCGCGTCGTCTGGTGGATGAGTTCACCGTGGCATCCAAGATGGAGGAAGGGACCACGGTGACGCTGACGAAATGGAGCCGCTAGGGCAAACGCTTGTTGTGCCGGTAACGGATTCGTCACAGGTCGCGCTGGCGCGGCGAACGGCGCGTGCGCAGGCCCTGCGGGTCGGCTTGCCGGAGTCGCGTGCCGATGCCGTGGAGCTGGCGGCGGTAGAGCTCGCGACGAATCTGCTGCGGCATGCCGGGGGTGGCGCGCTGATGGTGAATCCGTTTGCGCGCGCGGGAACGCTGGAGTTGATGTCGGTGGACGCCGGACCGGGGATGGCGGACGTGGCGGCGTGCGCGGAAGACGGGTACTCGTCGGGATCGACGCCGGGTCTGGGGCTGGGGTCGATCCAGCGGATGTGCGATGCGTTTCAGGCGTACTCGTGGCCGGATCGGGGGACGGTGGTGTCGGCGCGTTTCGGGATCGACGCGGCGAGCGCCTCCCTGCCGGGCGTGGTGTGCACGGCGATGGCGGGCGAGGAGGCGAGCGGGGACCGGTGGGCGTGCCAGTGCGAGGGAGCGCGGGAATCGTACCTTGTGGTGGACGGGCTTGGGCATGGATTTCAGGCGTCCGCGGCCGCGACGATGGCGGTGGAGATCTTCCTGAATGCACCGATGGGGGCGCCGAGCGTGCTGGTGCAGCAGATGCACCAGCCGATGCGAAGCACGCGCGGCGCGGCGCTCGCGGTGATTTCGCTCGACCGCGAAAAGCACGTGGCGAGCTACTGCGGTGTGGGCAACATTTCGGCCAGCCTGCGCCGCGGCGGGCGGGTGGTGAACCTGATCTCACAGAATGGAACGGTGGGCCACTATGCGCGGCAGATTCGGGCGTTTGAGTACCCCTATACCGACGGCGATCTGCTGGTGATGCACTCGGACGGGATTTCGACACACTGGAGCCTGGACGTGTACCCCGGGCTGAGCGAGGCGGCTCCTGCGGCGGTGGCGGCCATTCTGCACCGGGATTTCAATCGCGGGCGCGACGATGCCACGGCGCTGGCGGTGCGGGTATGACAAGGTCGGCGGAGCGGGCGGAGACGCCACTGCTGACGGTGGGGATTGCCGCCGAGACGGATCTGCTGCTGGCGCGGCGGCGGGCTTCCGAAATTGCGGGTCTGCTGGGGATGGATCGGCAGGACCAAACACGGATTGCGACGGCGGTGTCGGAGATTGTGCGCAATGCGTACGACTACGCGAAGGGCGGCCGGGTGGAGTTTTACGTGGATCGGGCGCCACGGCTGCGGCTGCGGATTGCCGTGCAGGATCGTGGGCCGGGTATACCGCACCTTGCGAGCATCTGGAATGGCAGCTACCAGTCGCCGACGGGCATGGGACTGGGCATTGTGGGGGCGAAGCGTTTGTCGGACGGGTTCGAGGTAGAGACCGGACCGGAGGGCACGCGGGTGACGCTGATCAAGGATGCCGGCGATGGGGCGGCACGGACGCCGCCGACCGAGAGCGCGCTTCTGACGGCGCTGACGGCGTCCCGGCCATCGGATGCGGTGACGGTGCTGGTGGACCAGAACCAGGAGCTGATGCAGGTGCTGGACCAGCTGCGCATGCGCGAGACGGAGCTCGAACGGCTGAATCAGGAGCTGGAAGAGACGAACCGTGGCGTGATGGTGCTGTACTCCGAGCTGGAAGACAAGGCGGAGGCGGTGCAGCAGGCGAACGAGATGAAGACGCGGTTTTTGTCTTCGGTGACGCATGAGCTGCGCACGCCGCTGAACAGCATTGTGAGCCTGTCGCGGCTTCTGATGGAGCGCACGGACGGCGACCTGGGGCCGGAGCAGGAGAAGCAGGTCGGGTTTATCTTGCGGTCGGCGCAGAACCTGACAGAGCTGGTGAGCGACCTGCTGGACCTGGCGAAGGTGGAGGCGGGCAAGGTGGCGGTGCGGTCGGCGCGGGTTTCGGTGGCGGATGTCTTTTCCGCGCTGCGCGGGATGTTTCGGCCGATCGCGCAGAACGAGCGTGTGGAGTTTCGTGTGGAGATGCCGTCGCCGGAGCTTCATCTGACGACCGATGAGGGAAAGCTTGCGCAGATTTTGCGGAACTTCATTTCAAATGCGCTGAAGTTTACCGACGTGGGCGCGGTGACGCTTTCGGCGAAGAAGGACGGAGCCGCGGTGGTGTTTTGCGTGGCGGACACGGGCCACGGGATCGCGCCCGAGAACCGTGAGCTGGTGTTGCAGGAATGGGCTCAGGTGGAAGACAGCCGGACGGCAAAGCACCGGGGAAGCGGCCTGGGGCTGCCGCTGGCGAAGCGTTTTACGGAGCTGCTGGGTGGGGAGATGTGGTTCGATTCCGCGGTGGGGGAGGGATCGCAATTTTACATTCGCCTGCCGCTTGGAGACGCCGGCAACGCGCCCGATTCTGCTGCTGCCGCGGTGCCGCCGAGCGCCGTGATTGCCGTCGTGGATGATGACGAGGTGGCGCGGTATTTGTTGCGGCGGCAGCTGGTGGGGTTGACGTCCGCGAGGGTCGTGGAGGCGACAAACGGAAAGGAGGGCCTGGCGCTGATCCGGAGTCATAAGCCGGCGCTGGCGGTGTTGGATCTGGTGATGCCGGAGATGACGGGGATCGAGCTGGCGCAGGCGCTGCGACGCGACCCGGAACTCGCCGATCTGCCGCTGCTGGTCATTACTTCGAAGATTCTGACGGATGCGGAGCGATCCTTGCTGGCGGCGCTCGGGGTTGACGTCTTGGGGAGAAAAGGCATCTCCGACGAGGAGCAGCGCGTGATTCTAGAACGGGCTTTGCTGGACGTGGGGCTGAGCAATCTGCACCAGGGAAGCAGGCCGGAGTGATACTGCGAGACAGGCCGATCTTGTATGTGGACGATACGGAAGGGCAGCGGTATGCGATGTGCCGCATCCTGGAACGGGAGGGCTACCGGCCGGTGGAGGCGGCCACGGGGGCGGAGGCGCTGGCGGCCGTCAACGAGAGTTTGCTGGCCATTGTTCTGGATGTGAAGCTGCCGGACATGAGCGGGTACGAGGTGTGCCGGCGGTTGAAGCAGAATCCGCTGTATAGCAGCATTCCGATCATCCAGGTGTCGGCGAGCTTTGCGGACCCGGACCATCGCGCCGTGGGGCTTTCAGGCGGGGCGGACGCGTATATTGCGCAGCCGGTGCACCCGCAGGAGCTGCTGAACCTGGTGCGGTCTGCCATTCGGTCGAGCCAGGCCGAATCGCTGCTGCGGTTTATGGCGCAGCTTGGGTTGAAGATCGCGCGGTCGCTGGATGTGAAGGAGACCCGGCAGGCGGTGGGGGCCGCGGTCGCCCCGTACTTTGCGGATCGGTGCGAGCTGGTGCTGCGGGACGCGGACCCGTCGGACGACGCATTGCCGCCGCCCGAGCCGATGCTGCAGGGGATGGTGGACGAGGCGCTGCAGCACGGGCTCGTCGTGATGCGGGTGTTTGCGGACAAGAGCTCCGCGATCGCGGCTCCGTTGCGGAGTATGGGCAAGGTGCTGGGGGTGGCGCTGTTCCAGATGAAGAGCGCGGATCGGACGTACGCGGAGTCGGACGTTGTGTTTGCGGGCGATCTGGCGGACCGGATTGCGCTGGCGCTGCACAACGCGATGCTGTTTACGGGCCAACGCGCGGCGCAGGCGGCGCTGATCCAGGCGGAAAAGCTGGCCGCCGCGGGACGGTTGTCGGCGGCGATCGCGCACGAGCTGAACAATCCGTTGGAGGCGATTACGAACCTCCTGTTTCTGATTGAGACGGATCCGGAGGTGGCGGCGACGGCGCGGAACTATGCAAAGGAGGCGCTGTCCGAGCTGGAGCGGCTGTCGCACATCACGCGGCAGAGTTTGGGCTTCTACCGCGAACTGACAACGGCGCAGGAGTTCAACGTTTCGGAGAACGTGCAGGAGACGCTGCAGCTTTATGCGCGTCGACTTTTGGCGAAGCAGATTCGCACGGTGACGGACTACGACCCGGAGCTGCGGGTGGGTGCGATCCGAGGCGAGATCCGGCAGGTGCTTTCGAACCTGCTTGTGAATGCGGCGGACGCAATGGACGAGGGTGGGACGCTGCGGATCCGGACGTTTCGATCGCCGGAGGGCGAGGTGGTCATCAGCGTGCGGGATACAGGGCCGGGCATTCCGCCAGAGATTCAGAGACGCATCTTTGAGCCGTTTTTTACGACCAAGCCGGGCACGGGAACGGGGCTGGGGCTGTGGGTGAGCGAGACGATCATGGAAAAGCACGGCGGACGTCTGGAGTGTGCGACGGAGCTTGAGGGTGAAGGGCGCGGGACGACCATGCGGATGGTGCTGCCGGGGAGTATGGTCGCCGAAGTGTGAACTGGTCTGGACGGGCAAAAGGCTCGGAGCTGTTTGGCTCCGAGCCTTTCTTTCGCCAGGCGACAGGGTTATTGATTTTGCTGTGGGAAGTTGAACAGGCTGAACAGGTCGCCGATGGCCGGGCTGTTGACCGGGACGTAGGGATTGTTTGCGTCGGCGATGGGGTTGGGGAAGTTATCGCGGGAGCGGGCGGTGATGGTGCTGAGGCCCCAGTTGCGCTCGATGAACTTCAGGATGGAGACGTGGTCGGCGTACTCATGCGAGACGCGGCCGGGCAGAACGTAGGGGGAGACCACGAGGAGCGGGATGCGGGTGCCGTCGCCGAAGTAGTCGACGGGCTGCACGTAGCCGGAGTCGTAGTAGCCGCCGCCCTCGTCGAAGGTGACGAAGATGGCGGTGTCTTTCCAGACTTCGGGGTTGGCTTTGACGGCGTCGACGATCTTTTTGGTGAAGCCTTCAAAGAGGTCGAGCTTGGACGAGGCTGGGTGGCCGTCGACGAGGCCGGAGGGTTTGACGATGGAGACGGCGGGAAGACGGTTGTCCTGGATGTCCTCATAGAGCCGCTGGCTGTCGGTGATGTGCTCCGCACGGACGGTCGGGTCGGCCATGATGGAGGTGTCGTACTGGAAGGGGTTGCAGATGTTGCAGTACTCATCGGTGTTCGCGCCGCTGGCGCCGTAGTTGATCTGGTAGGGATCGCGGACGTACTCGTTCCACTGGTCGCCGTAGTATTTCCAGGAGACGTTCTTGGAGATAAGCTCATCGCCGATGGAGCGCACCGACGAGGGCGGGATGGTGAAGACGGTGTTGTTGGGGTTGGTGTCGGTGTAGGCGTTGTTGCCGTTGCCGAAGTAGCCCGGGTTGTAGTTGTTCAGCAGGTAGTAGTGGCCGGGGTCGCAGTTGCGGGCGATGTTGATGCTGGTGAGGTAGTCGGCGATGGGTTTGACGCCGGGCTGGGTGGTGTCGGCGCAGTCGGTGTAGGATCCGCCGCCGAAGCTGGCCGAGCCGTAGGATCCGCCGCCGTAGCCGTCTTCGAGGTACCAGTTGTTGGTGCCGGGGGCGGGGTTCGGGTTTTCGACTTCGTCGACGACGCCTGCATTTGCGGTGCCAGCGGCGACTTCCTGCTTGTGCGGCGGAACGGCGGGGTTGCCCTTGCCGTCGCTGAACCAGATCATGTCGCCGTGGCCGAGCATGATGTGGTTGGCGCCGGTGCCACCGTTGACGGACTGGTGGAAGTTATCGCTCATGGTGTAGCTTTCGGCGAGCTGTTTGAGGTACGGCGCGTCCCCCTGCTGCATGTTGTAGAAGCCCATGGCGGTGGAGCCTTCGTGCGTGGTGGTGACGTCAGGGCCGTAGTCGGTGCTGAAGGTGGCGCCCTGTTTCAGGCCGTTGGTGCCGGCGCCGACGGTGGTTTCGACCCAGGGGAAGAGGGAGGCGTCGCAGCCGGAAGGGTTGGTCGAGGTCGCCTGGGCGACGCTGCAGTTGAGCTGCTGCCACATCTGGTAGAAGCGGTGGACGGGGCTGGCCGAGTAGGAGTTGTAGGTGAAGTCCTTGCCGTTGGTCAGCTGGAAGGGGCCGGGAGGGAGAGCTTCGACGTTTGTGATGCGTTTGTCGGGCGTGGCGGACGTTTGTCCGGTGCCGCCGGAGACGAGGTACTGGTAATACTCGGCGGGGAGGGCGTTTTCGCTGGCTTTGGCGAGGGTGAGGCTCTGGTTGGGGATGTAGGAGGTTTTGGGGCCGCCGACGAGCGGCGCAGGGAGAACGCCGTTTTTGAAAGCGTTTTTGGGCGGGGCGATGGTGAAGTCGTCCGGCGCTGCGTCCTGGGCGGCGCGCTGGGCGTAGTGGCTGAAGTTCGGACCGGGAGTGCCGTCGGCGTTCACGATGCCGCGGGAAAGGAGGTTCCACACGCTCTGATCGGTACGGTTGGGGACGTAGGTGGCGAAAACGTGGTCGAAACTGCGGTTTTCCCCGACGATGACGATGACGTGTTTGATGGGGCTTGCGGTTTCGTTGTCGCGAGACGCGGTGGGCGCCGTTGCCGGCTGCGCGGCTGCGGCGGCAAACGCGGGTCCGGTCGCCAACTGCGCGATGCTGGCCAACACCAATCCCTTGTGCGCCGAACGAGCTGCGGTCCGCACGATGTGTTTCACCTTCATGCTGCCTCCTGGAAAGTTGCCGAAGCAACTTTCACCTCATCAAAGCGGCGCGCGTTTGCACGGGGATTTCTGACAGATGAAAATTCGATGAATGGCGCTTGGGAGGCGCGGGCTCACCGCCGGGCACGTCTAATGCGCGGCCGGAAGCACCTGAATGAGACCCATCATGCCCCTGTCTTCGTGCTCCAGCAGGTGGCAGTGATAGGGGAAGGTGCCGACCGTATCTGGGTCGCGGAAGTCCATGCGGACGCGCACGCTGGGGTAGCCGAGGGTATGGCCGTTCGAGAAGGGGACGTTGACGGTGTCGCGCAGAAAATCTTCGTCGACGGGGTTGCCGCGGTAGTCGAGCAGAAGGAAGTGGAGTTGATGGATGTGGAAGGCGTGGAGCTCGTTCGAGCGGTTTTCGATGATCCAGTCTTCGACGGTTCCCCCCTGCGCGACGAGGTTGGGGGTGGGGTCGTTCATGTCGAACATCCGCGGCGTCTGGCCGTCGACGGTGAGATAGAACTCGACGGCGCTGGTGGGATCGTTGGGGTCAGCCAGCTTTTCGGAGAAGAAGAGATGGCGGACGCGGGTAGGGGCGACGTCGCCGAGCCACGGGAGTGCGGGTGCTGGGAGGGCGACGACGGTCGAGGGGAAGCGAGACGGCAGGTCGGCGGTTTCGGCGGAGACGGTGATGTGAGCGAGGGCGCGGTTGGGGTCGTTTTCGCCGCCCGGGCCGGTGTCGACGGTGTGGGTGACAAGGAGGCCGGTGCTGCCGGCGGGCGGCGCCTGGACGAGGAACTCCATGCGTGCACCAGGGGGGATGCCGAGATGGGTTTGGAGCGCGGGGGTTGAGGCGACGGTGCCACCGCGGCCAAGGGCGCTGCCATCGACGGCGAGGAGCTGGAGCGGCTGTGGCCGGCCGCCGACGAGCAGCGACAGGTTGAGGTAGGTGATGGCCGAGGCGTTGAGCACGCGCCACACCTCCCGTTGGCCGGTCCGCATGCGGAGCTCGGCGGGCGGGTAGTTGGGAAAGGGCACGGGGACGTAGTTGACCGACAGGTCTTTGGCAGGCTTGCCGAAGCCGGTTCCGTTGTTGGCGGCATCGCCGTCGGTGTCGATGAGGTTTTTGGGAATAACGGGCTCGGAGCGCGACGGAGGTGCGTTGGGGTTGAGGAGATCCTGGTCGCGGATGACCAGGAGCCGCTCCCGCAGACCGGCGATTTCAGGGCGGGCGCGCTCGAGGCCTTCGACGATGAGGGCGCCGGACGCTCCGCCGAGCAGCTGGGCCTTGCTGAAGCCGTGGATGTGGGGGTGGTACCAGTAGAGGCCGGGCGACTCGTCGGGTGGGATGCAGAAGTTGTACTCGAAGACGGGGTCGCCGGGGGCGAGCGTGGTGCGCATGACGTCGTCCCCATGGCAGACGGGCGGGACGGTGAGGCCGTGGAAGTGGAGGTTGGTGGCGAGCGGGCCGACGAGGCCGGCGGCGCAGGCGGCGGTCGGCTGCTGGGCGGGGGGCGATCCGTGGTGATGCATGCCGGCCATGCCGGAGGGTGTGTCGGTCGCTTGGGCCTGGATGCCATTGCGGAGGCGAAGGATCACGTGATCGCCGGGCGCGACGCGGAGCGTGGGCGACTGCTGCCCGTCCCCATCGACGAAGCAGAAGCGGACGGAGCCGTCGGGCTGCGTTTCGGCAAGCGCGGTGAGCTCGGCCTGGAGCAGGCCCGCCTGGCTGCGGATCTCGGCGGGTTCCACGACCGGACTGCCGGGCTGCGGGCGGGGGCAGCCCCCGGCGTGCGCCGCGACCGGGCCGAGGAGGAACGAAACCAGCAGCAGCGGCCAACGATGACGCAGACGGAACATCGCATCTATTGTTGAGCAGATCTGTGAATGGCCGGTGAACCTTCGCGGACGCTGGGAGGTTCGCGGCTCCGCAAGCGGCGTTCGGGCGGAACGGTTGCTCCGCGTTGCCGAAGGACGGGGAGGCTGCCGGCCAACGGTGATGTTCGTCCGCGAATGCTCCGCGAGGCGAACGCGAACGGCGCGCCGCGACAGACGGCCTGTTGTCCGGGTGTCTCATTTCCGAGTCTTGGGCAGCGCTGGGGGTCTGGTTCGTTGCTTTGCGTGGACGAGTGCGGACGTGCGACCCCCAGCCCCTGTGTCTCTATACTCGGGGAATGGACGCTGGGTCGGCGAAGGGGGAGGTTGGGCGATCGGCGTCGGCGACTTCGGCGCCAAGCACGACGGACGCGGACGCGGGGCGGGCGGGGTTGGGTGGGGTGCTGGCGCGATTCCGCCGGCGGGAGATGTGGACGTACTTTGGGCCGGCGTTTGTGGCGTCGGTGGCGTATATCGATCCGGGTAATTTTGCGACCAACATCGTGGGGGGCAGCCAGTTTGGGTACCGGCTGCTGTGGGTGCTGCTGTGGTCGAACGCGATGGCGATTCTGATCCAGTACCTGTCGGCAAAATTGGGGATTGTGACAGGGCGGACGCTGCCGGAAAACTGCCGCGAACACTTTCAGCGGCGGACGACGTGGCTGCTGTGGGTGGCCGCAGAGATTGCCGCGATTGCGACCGATCTGGCGGAGTTTCTGGGGGCGGCGATCGGACTCGACCTGCTGCTTGGGCCGTGGTTCGGAGCGCATGGGTGGACGCCGATGGGAAGCCTGTTTGCGTCGGCGCTGATGGCGACGGTGGCGGTGTTTGGGATCCTGGCGCTCGATCTGCTGGGGTTCAAGTGGCTGGAGCGCGGAGTGATGGCGTTTGTGGGGCTGATCGGCCTGTGCTACGGCTTTGAGGTCGTTCTGGTGCACCCGGACTGGAAGGCGGTGGCGATCTCGACGGTGCTGCCGACGCTCGATCGGCGGGCGTTTGGGGCGTCGCTGCTGGCGGCCGTGGGCATGCTCGGCGCGACGGTGATGCCGCACGTGGTGTATCTGCACAGCGCGCTGGTGCAGCCGCGATTGCGGGAGATGGCGGCCGGACCAAAGGCGCCGAAGCCGAGTGCCCTGCGGCAGTACCTGCACTACGAGCTGGTGGACGTGTTTGTGGCGATGAACGGGGCGTGGCTGATTAACTCCGCGATGATTGTGATGGCGGCGGTGGCGCTGGCGCACGTGGGGATGGAGGCGCCCTCGATTCAGGATGCGTACCGAACGCTGGGGCCGCTGCTGGGCCGGGGCGCTGCGGTGGTGTTTGCGGTGGCGCTGCTGTGCTCGGGGCTGTCGAGCTCCACGGTGGGCGTGATGGCGGGCCAGGTCATTATTGAGGGCTTTCTCGCGATCCGCTTCCCGATCTTTCTGCGGCGAGTGATCACGGTCATCCCCGCACTCGCGGTGATTGCGCTGGGTTGGGATCCGTTGCGAATCCTGTTCGATTCGCAGGTGCTGCTGAGCTTTACCTTGCCGTTTGCGCTGGTTCCGCTACTGATTTTGACGGCTCGGCGGACGGTGATGGGGGAGTTTGCGAGTGCGCGACGGACGCGGGTGGCGGGGTGGACGAGCGCGGGCATCATTCTGGCGTTGAACGCCGTGCTGATCGTGGAGATGCTGGTGCCCGCGCGATAAGGCTGTTGGCACGAGCCACGACCCACCTGGGTAGGTGGGCCGTTGGTTGGGAGCGATTGGCGGGACGAGCGATTAGTGGGGGCGACTCTCGGCGGGGCGGGCTTGTTCTGCCGGAGCCGGCTGCGCGCGAGGCTGGGTTCGCGGTGCGGGCTGGGTTGGGCGTACGGTTGCCGGTGCCGGCCGAGGCGCGGATTGGGGAGCCACGGGGCGGCTGGGTTGCGGACGCTCCTGAACCTCGGGGCGGGTCTCGGGTTCAGGCTGGACTTGCTGTTGCTGGACAGGACGCTGCGGTGTGGCCGCGGGTCGCGCTTGCTGGGCGGCGGCCGTGCGCTGCTGCTGCGCCTGTTGCTGCGCGCTTGAACGTTGCTGGTTGGCCTGCGGCTGCGCATTCAGTCGCTGCTGCTGCGCCTGTTGCTGGGCGGCCGCGCGTTGCTGCTCGGCCTGCTGTTGCGCGGCGACACGTTGCTGGCTGGCCTGCGGCTGCGTGTTCAGGCGCTGCGGCTGTGCTCCTTGCTGTGGCGTGGCGCGGGCCGCCTCTGCCGGGCGCGCCGCCCCCGGTTCCTGCGGGGCGAAGCGTTGTTGGTTTGCCGGTTGCTGCGAAGCGACTCGCCCCCCGTTCGCCTGCGGCTGCTGGGGCAGATTGGGCCGACCGGGCACCGCTGCTGGACGGGGAGCGTTGGCGGAAGCCAGACGGACGGCCGGCGGCGGGATGCCAGGGGTTGCGGCGAGCGGACGAGCGGCGGCGACCGTAGCCGGACGGCCCTGGTTGGCAGAGAAAAACTGCTGCCGGTTCGCCGCGGCAGTCTGGCGTAGCTGGACCTGCGACGCCATCGGCGGAACCCGGGTTTCGCGTAGCGCGGCGAGCTCGGCCGGGCGTGGCTGCACCTGGAGGCCACCGCTGCCGCCGTTGTAGGAGACGCGGTTGATGGTGGTGTTGTTGTTGATGGTGACGGTGCGGTTGTACACGTTGGTGATGTTGGTGGTATTTACCCGGGTGACGGAGCGGTTGTAGAAGAAGTTGTTGCCGTTCCAGTAGCCTCCCTGGTAGCCGTATCCGGTGTAGCCGAAACCGTACGCGACGCCGCCGTAGAAGCCGATGTGCGGTCCCCAGAAACCGCGGTGGAAGCGGTAGCGGTTGCCTCCGTAGCCCCAGTACCCGGGGGTCCACAGGGCGCCGGAGTAGGGGGGCGCGATCCATGCGCCGGGCACCCAGTAGTAGCCAGCCGGAGCGTAATTCCAGTAGCCGGGCGTCCACATGTAGTTGGGCTCCGGGCAGGGCGGCTGGTCGTAGACAGGCAGGGGCGGCGGCGGCTGGTCGGCCTCTTCGACCGCATCCATGCCGGCGTTATATCCCTGGTCGTAAGTGTCGGCGGTCTGTTGGCCGTCGTAGCCCTGGTTGTAGCCGTTGCCGTCGGTGTATTCCGGCGACCGGCGCTCGATCGGCGCGCCCTGGCCGTTGTCGGCGTAACCCTGCTGAGGATACTCTTCGGCCTGCTGCTGCGACTGGTTCTGGGAGCGGGCGCCGAGCACGCGGCGGGTAGGCGCGGGGGCCGCCTGAGGATAGCTGGAAAGGGGCGGCTGCGCACCCCCCTGCACGTTGCCGGAGCTGTCGGGCACGGTGCCGTCGGAGGCGGCGAGGTTGGCTTCCGCCGGGTCTCCGGTGTTGTTGGCGTCGGTCACGGTGGGCTGGTTCCTGTGGCAGCCGGCGAGCGTGACGGAGAAGAGTGCGGCTGCCAGCAGCAGCTTCGGCCGGAAGTGTGAGGTGAAGACGTTCATCGCGTGGTCCTTTACGTGCCTGGTTCGTACAAACGCGTCCCTGGAGAGAAAGTTACGAGTGGCAAAGCAGCACTCGAATTGGATGCATGCAGGTTACCGCGAGTTCCGTCCGAACGAGACAGTTGGGCGCTGGATGTTCCCAATTTGGGACGCCACGGCCCAGCTCAGAAACTAGCGGGGGCCGAGGGCGATTGTGGACACGGAATTGGTGCGGGAGTTGCTGACAGAGATTGCTCCGCCGGCACTGACCGTGACCAAGAGCGAGTAAGCGTGGTCGGAGGTGCCGGGGAGGTTGGCAATGTGATCCTCGGGCACGTTGTGGGCGCCGGGGCCTTCGGCGGTGTGGAGCTGCCACAGATCGCCGGAGTGGTCGTGGACGATCTCCCAGGCGGTGGGGCTGGCGCCCTTGGTTGCGCCGTTGTCCATGACGGAAACGCGGGGGTGGATGGCGGCGAGCAAGGCGGGGGAGTTGGAGTGGTCGAAGCCGTGGTGCGACACGACGAACAGGTCGATGGGACCGACGAGATTCGCGGGGCAGACGAGCGGTCGCTCGCGGTTCCAGGTGAGGTCGCCGAGGTCCAGGATGCGAGCCTTGCCGAAGGTGAGGACGAAGCCGAGGGAGCGGTCGTTTTCGGTGTTTTCGAGCGGCTTCTCCGGGCTGGTAGCGCAGACGGCGTTCGGTGCGCCGGCTCCGGGCAGCGGCCCTGAGAGAACGTCGCCGTCGGAAGAGACAACGGTGGCATCGAAGCCGGGTGCGGGAAGCTTGTCGCCGGGGTGAAGCGCGTGGTGCGGGATGTGGTGCTCGCTCAGCGTGCGAAGGTAAGCGTCGTATCCGGCGATGGTAGGGGCTGAGGTTTCGCCGGACGTTTCGCGGTTGGGGCCGTGATCGAGGAACTGCCCGATGGGGATGCGCGCCGCGAGCGCGGGGACGCCACCGGCGTGGTCCTCATGGAAGTGGGTGATCAGAACGGTGTCGAGCTTGGTGACACCGGCCTGGTGGGCGAGGGCGACGATGCGATCGGCATCCTGACCTGCGGGCATGCCGGGGCGGTCTTCCCAGCCGGTGTCCACCAGCAGCGACTCGCCAGTGGGCGCGACAAACAGCGTGGCCTGGCCGCCGTCGACGTCGGCGATGTAGACGTGGAGGTCGCTGGCGGATCTGGATTGGGCGGAAAGCATGGCGGGGGCGAGGATGAGGCTTGTGGCGGCGAAGAGGAACTTCATGGTGGAAATTTTACTGCCCGGTGGGGTTGCCGTCCGAGACGGACGGCCACCCTGTTTTCCCAGGGCGCGGTCAATCGAGCTTGTTGGCCTTGACGTCATAGGTGACTTTGACGGTGCCGCCGAGCGTGCCGTCGGGGTTGACGATGGTGCTTTCGATGTTGACTTTCTCATAGCTGAAGGAGACCGCCTCCTCGGGAAGGCTGCCGCTCCCGCCACTGAGCTGGTAGTTGCTGATGACGGCATTGGTGAGCGTGATGGTGAGAATGCTGACCGGACTGCCGGTTGCGGCCGTCCGATAAGCCTTCAACGTGAGGCTTCCGACGCGCGCCTGTCCGAGAAAAGCACGAACGAGGCTTTCGCTGCAGCCATCGAAGCCGCGGGTGATGGAAAGCGCGGAAAGAGAGATTTTTCCCGCGCCGCTGCCGCTGCCGCCGCTGCCGACAGTCGCCGGATCTGTGCCGCCAAGCGTGAAGCTCTGGACGGGGAAGCCAGGGGTGGCGTGGCTGGTGTCGTTGCACTGAAGGGCGCCGGTTGAGCTGAGGATGTAATCGACGGCGGCGTGGGCGGTGGTGGGGATGGCAGCGAGGGCGATCAGGGCGAGGAACGGCAGCAGCTTTTTCAAGAGTGGCTCCGGAAGGCAGGTTTTTAGGAACGCGGCCTTTATACCACGGCGGATTCCCGGATCTCGGCGTGCGGCTTTTGCGCTTCTGTTGGGCGGCAGAGCAGACTTACAATGCATGGATGGACATGCGTCGAGCTGGTCCGAAAATGAAGCGGTTTCGCCGGGGGCGGCGGGATCGTGGGCGTCCCTAGCGCGCACACCGGCTCCGCTGTGTTCCTTTCTTTCTGATCTTTGCCGCCGCTCCGCTTCCCGTGTGCGGTGGCCCGAACTTTGCGCTCGCCCTGAGCGCCCTCCGGAGACTGACGCCATGTCCGCAGCCACGACCCCTTTGCCGCAGCACCCTGACACTTTTTCTTCCGCCGCAATGCTGAGCTCGGGCGCGACCACCGTGCACTACTTCCGCCTCGCCGCGCTTGAAGAGGCGATCCCCGGCACGCGCCTGAGCCGGCTGCCCTTCGCTCTGTGCATCCTGCTTGAAAACCTGCTGCGGCAGGAGGACGGCAAGACGGTGACGGCAGACGACATCCGCTTTCTGGCGCAGTGGGACGCCAAGGCCGAGCCGTCTCGCGAGATTGCGTACATGCCGGCGCGCGTTCTGATGCAGGATTTCACCGGCGTTCCGGCAATCGTCGACCTGGCGGCGATGCGCGATGCCATGCGGGCGCTCGGGGGCGATCCCCAGCGGATCAATCCGCTGCAACCGGCGGAGCTGGTGATCGACCACTCCGTGCAGGTGGACGAGTTCGGCACGGCGCGAGCATATGACCTGAACGCCGCACTTGAGTTTCAGCGCAACCGCGAGCGGTACGCTTTTCTGAAGTGGGGGCAGACGGCGTTTCGCAACTTCTCGGCGGTTCCGCCGGGCATGGGCATCTGCCACCAGGTGAACCTGGAACATCTGGCGCGGGTGGTGTTCACCACCCAGCCAGACGCGACGGGCAAGCTGATGGCCTATCCCGACACCCTGGTCGGCACGGACTCGCACACCACCATGGTCAACGGTCTGGGCGTGCTGGGTTGGGGCGTCGGCGGCATCGAGGCCGAGGCGGCGATGCTGGGCCAGCCGGTCAGCATGCTTCTGCCGCAGGTGGTGGGCTTCCGTCTGACGGGAAGGCTGCGCGAAGGCACGACCGCGACCGACCTGGTGCTGACGGTGACGGAGATGCTGCGGAAGTTCGGCGTGGTGGGCAAGTTTGTGGAGTTCTACGGCCCCGGCATCTCCGAGCTGCCGCTGGCGGATCGCGCGACGATCGCCAACATGGCGCCCGAATATGGGGCCACGTGCGGCATTTTCCCGGTGGATGCGGAAACTCTGAACTACCTGCGGCTGACCGGTCGCACCGATGAGCACATTGCGCTGTGCGAGGCGTACTTCCGGGCGCAGGGGCTCTTCTACACGGCGGGCTCGCCGGAGGCGGAGTATTCCGCGACGCTTCAGCTGGACCTGTCGACGGTGGAGCCGAGCGTAGCCGGGCCGAAGCGTCCGCAGGATCGCGTTCTGCTTTCGGAAACGCCGGCCAGCTTCGCCAGGGTGCTGCCGAGCCTGCAGGGCCCGAACGCGAACCGGCGTGCCGAGCGGCAGATGGTGCGGTGGGAGGGCGAGGGTGGAAATGTTTCAGCGACGGGCGACGTGACGAGCGGCGAGGGTGTGCCGGCGCCCGCTGTGCCGGAGATGGTGCAGGTGATCACGACCACGCACGGGCCGGAGACCGACAGCGTGAAGCGTCCGTTGATTGAAGAGACGGTCAACAACGTGGAGGCGCGCTTTGGCATCGATCCCGAGCCGTATCTGCGCGACGGGTCGATCGTGATTGCCGCGATCACGTCGTGCACCAACACCTCCAATCCCTACGTGATGATGGCCGCCGGTCTGCTGGCCAAGAAAGCCTTTGAAAAGGGGCTGCGGACGCCGCCGTGGGTCAAGAGCTCGCTCGCTCCGGGCAGCCGCGTGGTGACGGACTACTACCTGCGCGCGGGTCTGCTGCCGTACCTCGATGCGCTGCGCTTCCAGGTGGTCGGCTACGGATGCACCACATGCATCGGCAACTCCGGACCGCTGCCGACCGATGTGTCGAAGGCCATTGAAGAGCACAACCTGGTGGCAGTTTCGGTGCTGAGCGGAAATCGTAACTTCGAAGGGCGCATATCTCCGGAGGTGCGCGCGAATTACCTGATGAGCCCGCCGCTGGTGGTGGCGTATGCCCTGGCCGGGCACATCGAGCACGACTTCGAGAAGGATTCGCTGGGGCGCGACGGCAACGGCCAGCCCATCTATCTGCGCGACATCTGGCCGACGCAGGCAGAGGTGTCCGCGGCGGTAGAGGCGTCGATCGACTCCGAAATGTTTCGCACGCAATACGCGACGGTGACAGACGGCGACGGCAACTGGCAGACCCTGAAATTTCCGCAGGGCGACACCTACGGCTGGGAGCCGGACTCGACCTACATCCGCAAGGCGCCCTATTTCGACGGTATGCCCGCGACGCCGTCGCCGGTTGAGGACATTCGCGCCGCACGCTGCCTGGCGGTGCTGGGCGATTCCGTCACGACGGACCACATCTCCCCCGCCGGGTCGATCAAGCGCAGCGGCCCGGCCGGCAAATACCTCGAAGAACATGGCGTCGCGCCACACGAGTTCAACAGCTACGGCTCACGGCGCGGCAACCACGAGGTGATGGTGCGCGGCACGTTTGCGAACGTGCGCCTGCGCAACCACATGGCGCCGGGCACGGAGGGCGGCGTGACGCGGCTGCTGCCCGAAGACCAGACCATGTCGATCTACGACGCCTCGGTCGAGTACGCGAAGCGGGGCACGCCGCTGGCGATCCTGGCGGGCAAGGAGTACGGCTCCGGCAGCTCGCGGGACTGGGCCGCCAAGGGTCCGCGGCTGTTGGGCATCCGCTTCGTCATCGCCGAAAGCTACGAGCGCATCCATCGCTCGAACCTGGTCGGCATGGGCATCCTTCCGCTGCAGTTCCAGCCGGGCGAGAGCGCCGAGCAGCTGGGGCTGACGGGCGAGGAGATCTTCCATGTGGGCGCGGAACCGGGCGACCTGCGGCAGATGCTGGACGGGAAGTTCGCCGGCGGGAAGAACATCCTGGTGCGCGCTGAAAACCAGACCGGCCGCACAGTGGAGTTCCCCACGACAGTGCGGATCGATACGCCGCAGGAAATCCTTTACTACCAGCACGGCGGCATCCTGCAGTACGTGCTGCGGCAGCTGGCGGCGCGCTCCTGAACTGCTGCAGTGACATATTCTGCGTAAACCAAACCGACATGGTTACAAATAGCAGAAAGCCCGGGAAGATCCCGGGCTTTTGCCGCCTATGATCACATCTACTCGTTGTTTTCGATCAGGAACTGTTCCAGCTTGCCGTCCGGCATAGTGTATGTGGTAACGGTCACCTGCTTTGCGCCGAGCGTAACGGCAAAGGAGCGGAAGCGCATGCCTCCGCGCAGTTCGGCGCTCGTCTGGTGGACAGCGGTCACGGGACCGAGCGGCTTGAGACTGGACTGGAAATCCGCGACCGCGTCTTTCGAGAAGTAGAAGTTGAGGTCGGGGGTGAACTGCGAGCGGTCGAGCTTGCCCTGCTCGGCCTCGTTGAGCAAGGCGCGAACCTGCTGCTCCGCGGCGGCCGTGGCGGCGGCATCGGAGGTGTCCGCGGGAGTGGCCGGGTGCAGCAGGAGCGGCACCAACGCATTGGCAATGGCGTGCGCGGCGCCCGAGGCTTCCTGATTGGTGAGCACCGCGACCGCGATCTTGTCATCCGGCAAAATCGTGTTCTGCGCGACGAAGCCTCCCACCTCGCCGGAATGGTAGACGAGACGGTGCCCGTCGCGCTCACCCACCTGAACCCCCAGGCCGTAGTGGCTTCCCTGCCCATCGGCGAGCTTCACCTCGGTTTCAAAGGCGCGGTAGCTTTCTGGCTTCAGCAGCGACTGATCGATGATGCTGATATCCCATCCGAGCAGGTCGCCCACCGGCATGGCAAGCGATGCATCGCCGAAGTACCAGCCGGGCGCCTCGAGCACGGCGGGCCGCAGCGGAGCCAGCGCATTGCGCATGTAGCCGGTGACCTCGAGTTGCTGGCGTTGGGTGTCGAGGTTGATCACGTCGTGGAGACCGAGCGGCTGCAGAACGCGCGTTGAGAGAAACTGGAAAAAGGGCGTACCGCTCACCTTCTGCACGATCAGCGCGGCCAGCACGAAGTTGGTGTTGGAGTACTGCCAGCGCGTTCCGGGCTCGAAATCGAGCGGCTTGCCGGCCCACGCGTGCACCAGTTTCAGCGGGTCGCCCGTGTGCGTCCACAGCGGGATGGTGTAGTCCTGCGGGGCATAGTCGGAGTACCCGGAGGTGTGCGACAGAAGCATCTTGAGCGTAATCTCATTGGCGCGGGTGAGCTCCGGAAACCAGCGCGCGACGGGGTCTTCGAGCGACAATTTGCCGTCCTGCTGCAGCAGAAGGATGCAGGTCGCGGTGAACTGCTTGGTGATGGAGCCGACGGGGTAGTGCATCGTGGGCGTGGCGGCGAGCGGCGGCTGGAGGCGGGCCAGGCCGAACGCGGCGGTGTAGACGACTTTGCCGCCCAGCACCAGGCCGACCTGCGCCGACGGCACACCGGTTTTGGCGAGCACGGCGTGGACCGCGGTCTCGACCTGCTGCTCGATCGCGGGCGGAAGCGTGTCGGTGCCGATGGTGGGCTGCTGCGCGGAGGCGCAGGCTGAGGTGGCGAGCAGGGCAAGGATGTGCGAAACACGGCGAACCATGCGATGAGTATGCGGCAGAGAAGCCGGGACACGGAGCAATTACTCTAGGTGCATGAAACGGACTTGTTTCGCGGCTCTGGTGCTGTCGGGTGTTTTGGGATCGGGCGTCGTCCCCGCACAGCAGCAAACGCCGGACGAGGCCCTGCTGGTGCTGTCGAAGCAGCAGCACACGCTGGCCATCGTCGATCCGGCGACGCTCAACGTGGTGGCCAAGGTGCCGGTCGGGGACGACCCGCATGAGGTGATCGCCTCGGCCGATGGGCGGACGGCGTACGTGTCGAACTATGGCTTCGGCTCGCTCCATACGCTGGCGGTAGTGGACCTCGTGGGGCAAAAGGCGCTGCCTGCAATTGATCTCGGGCCGTTGAACGGGCCGCACGGTCTGACGTTTGTTGGTGGCAAAACGTGGTTCACGGCGGAAGGCGCGAAGGCGTTTGGCCGGTACGATCCAGCGACAGGCAAGGTCGACCTGGTGCTGGGAACGGGGCAGAACCGCACGCACATGATCTGGGTGGCGGCCGACGAGCAACGCATTGTGACCACCAATGTGAGCTCCGGCACGGTGAGCCTGATGAGGAAGCAGGAGGTGCGGATGCCGGGGCCGCCGCCGCCGGGTGGCGCGGGAGGACCGGGTGGGCCTGGCGGTGGGCCGGGTGGGCCAGCACCAGGTCCGCCGCCTGGCCCCCGGATGGACTGGAACGAAACGGTGGTGAAGGTGGGCAACGGCTCGGAGGGCTTCGACGTCTCGCCCGACGGGCGCGAGCTGTGGGTAGCCAACGCGGGAGACGGGACGATCTCGGTCATCGACATGGCGAGCCAGCGGGTCGTGGCGACGCTGCACGCCGACGTGCCCGGCGCGAACCGGCTGAAGTTCACCCTCGACGGAAAGCATGTGCTGGTGTCGGCGCAGGGCATCGTGGTTCTGGACGCGGCAACGCGGCAGGTGGTCACGCACATTAGAACGGGCGAGGGCGCGGGTGGCATCGTAATGTCGCCGGACGGCAAGCGGGCCTACGCGTCGGTGTCGCGGGACGGGGACGTGGCCGTAATCGACCTGGCAACGATGACGGTCGTGGGCCGAGTGGACGCGGGCGGAGAGCCGGACGGTCTGGCGTGGGCGGTGCGGCGCTAACCCGGCGCTAAGCGCCGCGAGCCACCCCGGGCTTATCCAGGTAGCGGACGCCGGTAAGCTCCTCGGCGATCGACCACAGGCGCTCGGCGGCAGGCTGGTCGCGGGCCTGCGGAGCGATCCTGGCCGGGCCGACGTCGCCGCCGCGGGTCTCAAACAAACTCTGCGGCCCATAGTAGCCGCCGTTCGTGGCGTCCGGAGATGCCGCCGCGAACAGCGTCGGCAGCGCACCCTCGGTCTCGGAGTTGAGAACGAAGCCGATCAGGTGGCCGACCACTGTGCGCATGCGCTGCTCGTACCTGGGCGCCTCGTTGCTTTTGAACAGGTTGGTGTTCGCCACGCCCGGATGCGCGGCGATGCTGAGGATGGGCGATCCGCCGGCATGGAGGCGCTGCGCAAGCTCGAGCGCGAGCATCAGGTTGGCCAGCTTCGATTGCCCGTACGCCTGGCCGGGGTTGTAGTTGCCCTCGAATTGCAGATTGTCGAAATGGAGGCGAGCAGGTTTGTGCGCGATGGAGGCGACCGTCACCACGCGAGGCACACGGGCGGGGTGCCTTTCCGACGCAAGCTCGAGCGCGGGAAGCAGCAGGCCGGTGAGCGCAAAGTGGCCCAGCACGTTGGTGCCGAACTGCAGCTCGGAGCCGTCCTCGGTTTCGCGGCGCTGCGGCGGCTGGTATACGCCGGCATTATTGATCAGCAGATCGAGCGGCTCCTTGCGGGCGAGCTCGCGTTCGGCAAAGGCGCGGACGCTCGCGAGCGAGGCGAGGTCGAGTGGGGCGAACTCGGCGCGGGTGGCCCCGACGGTCTGGTTGATGCGATCGACGGCCGCACTTCCCTTTTCCGCGCTGCGTGAGGCGATCACCACCGTGGCGCCGTGGCGGGCGAGCTCGAGCGCGGTGGGGTAGCCGATGCCGCTGTTGGCCCCGGTTACGATCGCGCGGCCGCCAGTCTGGTCGGGGATGTTGGCAGGCGTCCATCGGGAAGACATGTCGGGTTGGATGGCGCGCGGAGGCCCGGCGACGGCTTTGGTCTGCTCGGAGCGAGGCGGGCTGCCGAAGAAAAGTTCAGGACACGCGAACGTTTCGGCCATACTGCTTTGATAGGCAGAGTGAGACGAGCCATGGGCCGAAGAAGACGACGTTGCGAACGCGAGCGGGTAGCAGGCGGTAGGCGGCGAGGGGATGTGACTTGGTTGGCCCCCCTGCCGCGGATCGCGCCATGACGGTGCTTCTGTTTTCCACGCTGGTTTTTGCCGGGTCGTTCGCGGCTGGGCTGCTGGGCGCGCTCACCGGTCTGGGCGGCGGCGTGGTTCTGGTGCCGCTGCTCACCATCGTCTTCCATGTGGACCTGCGGTACGCCATCGGAGCGTCGCTGATCTCGGTAATCGCGACCAGCTCCGGAGCCGCGGCGGCGTATGTGCGCGACGGCTTTTCCAACGTCCGCATCGGCATGTTTCTGGAGGTCGCGACCACCATCGGCGCGCTCTTCGGGGCGTTTCTGGCGTCGCGCATTCCCACGCGCTGGCTGGCCATTCTGTTCGGTCTGGTGCTGCTCTACTCGGCCTATCTCTCATGGCGGCAGGGCCGGCAGCCGGAGCAGGCGAGCGGACCCTCAAGCCCCTACTCCGACCGGCTCCGCATGTCCGGCAGCTTCCCCGACGGCAAGGGCGGCGAGCAGTTCTACAAAGTCGATCGCATTGCCGGCGGATGGGTCACCATGTTCGGCGCGGGCACGCTCTCCGGCCTGCTCGGCATCGGCTCGGGCGCGGTCAAGGTGCTGGCCATGGACCGCATCATGCGCATCCCGTTCAAGGTCTCGACCACCACCTCGAACTTCATGATCGGCGTCACGGCGGCGGCCTCGGCCGGCATCTACCTCCATCGCGGATACGTGGATCCGCAGCTCGCCTTTCCGGTGATGCTGGGCGTTCTGGCGGGATCGCTCGTGGGCGCGCGCACGCTGGTCAAGACGCGCGTTTCGGTACTCCGGACAGTGTTCACCGTCGTCATCCTGGCGCTCGGCGTGGAGATGATCGTCAACGGCCTGCGAGGGACGCTATGACCGGCCCCAAGCCCGACGCAGGGCAATCGCGCGCCGGAAACGACACCCGCATGGACACCCGCATGGACACCCAGATGGGGCGGCTGCTGCAGGTTGGCGTCCTTCTGGCATCGGCGACCGTTCTGGTGGGCGGTGCGTCCCTGCTGTTCGCGCACGCCGGGGCGCACACGGATTTCCGCACGTTCCGCGGCGAGCCGGCAAGCCTGCGGCACCTCCGTCCACTCGCCGCCGCCATCGCCCACGGCGAGCCGGCGGCCATCATTCAGCTCGGCGTACTTCTGCTGATCGCGACGCCGGTCGCGCGGGTCGCCTTTGCGGCCATGTCATTTCTGCGCGAGCGCGACTGGCTGTATGTGGCCGTCAGCCTGACGGTGCTGGTCGTTCTGTTGCTGGGGGTGCTGCGCGTCGCGTAAGCGCTCGTCCCGAACGAAGGACGTGTACGCACAAAGTCACGGCTGCCTAGGTCAGTCGAGAAGGCGCGGCCGGATCGGGCGCCGGCGTGGTCCCGTTCAGCGGGGCGTCGGCGCCGTCCGCGGCCGGCCGGACCGAAGCGTGGCTGCGCGGAACAACACTCACGATCGCCGACTCAATCGCCGCGTTGACGCGTGCATGCGCAAACTCGGCCGTCACCCGGATGCCGTTCATCACGGCTTTTTCGTCCGACGAGCCATGCCCGACGGTGCACACGCCGCGAATCCCCAGCAGCGGTGCTCCGCCGTACTCGGTGTAGTCCAGCCGCTTCTTGAAGTCGGCAAAGGCGCTCCGGCTCAGCAGCGCGCCCACCTGGGCCGTTACAGTGGATTTCAGGCTCTCCTTCAGAGACGTGTTCACCAGCCGCGCCAAACCTTCGCTGGTCTTCAGCGCAACATTGCCCACGAATCCGTCGCACACAATTACGTCGGCGCGGTTGTTATACAGGTCGCGGCCTTCCACGTTGCCGATAAAGTTGATCGGCAGCTGGCGCAGCAGCGGAAGCGTATCGCGCGTCAGGGTGTTGCCCTTGGAATCTTCTTCGCCGATCGACAGCAGGCCGACGCGCGGCGACTTGATGCGCATCACCTCGCGGGCATAGATGTCGCCCATCACGGCAAACTGCACCAGGTTATCGGGGTCCGAGTCCACATTCGCGCCCACGTCCAGCAGAAGCGACGGGCTTCCGTTCTGCGTCGGCAGGATCGTCGCGAGCGCCGGTCGGTCCACGCCCGAGAGCATCCCCAGCACCATCTTGGCTGTGGCCATGGCGGCGCCGGTGTTGCCGGCGGTAAACAAGCCGGCCGCCTTGCCCTCGCGTACCAGCTTCAGGCCAACCCGCATGGATGAATCGCGCTTGGCGCGCACCGCCTGGGCGGCCTTGTCGTCCATCGAAATCCACTCACTGGCGTGAACAATCTCGATCGGGTAATCGTGCCCCTTCATGCACTGAACCAGGGCGGGCTCGATCCGCTGTTGCGGACCGACGAGCAGAATGCGGACGTCGTACGCGCGGCACGCGGCAACGGCCCCGCGAATCTCAGATTCGGGGGCTCGCTCGGAACCCATAGCATCGACGACAATGTCGATCGGCATGAAACGACGGTAGCAGAACCAGATCTCCCGCGCGGGAGACTAGCTCGCTTCCTTGACCGCGAGCACTTCGCGTCCCTTGTACTGGCCGCACTTTTTGCAGGCGCGATGCGGCAGCTTGCGCTCCTGGCAGTTCGGGCAAATCGAGGTGCCGGTCGGGGTCAGGTGATCGTGGCTGCGGCGAAGGGCAGTGCGTCGCTTGGAGTGGCGGCGTTTGGGATTCGGCATTTGCGGTGGTCCTTTCGATGTCTCCGGGGAGCGTCGCGTCGAAGCGCGTTGGCCGGCGAAGACCGCGTAGTTCGGTGCGGGCGACTACTGTTGCAGCTTACTGGCCAGGCCGGCGAGCGCGTGCCACCGTGGGTCGACCGGAGCCGCATCGCAGTGACAATCACTTCCGTTCAGGTTCCCGCCACAGCGCTGGCACAGGCCCTTGCAGTCTTCCTGGCAGAGGGTTCGGCTGGGCAGCGACAACAACACCTGCTCGCGCACGACATCCTCGAGCAGAAGCCCGCTCCCGTCATAATACCCGATCTCGGTCTCTTCTTCCGTAATGGCGCGTTCAGTCGCGCTGGCATCGGCCGCGTGCGGCCGGAAGATCAGGTCAAAGTCGCCGTGCAGCAGCTCCGGAATCGCGTCCAGGCAGCGCGCGCACTGCAACTCAAACGCTCCGTGGTAGCTCGCGCGCAGCCGAATATCCTGCACAACCTCCTTCGGCCCGCGATGCTCCACCAGCAGGTCGGCCGTGCCCTTCACGGCCAGCGGCCCGGTCTGCCGCAGGTCGGGCGTGTAGTCGATCGCCTCGGCCGGGATGCTGTGGTCGATGTCGAGCGCTTCTTTCTCAAGTTCGAAGGTGGTAATCAGCATGGCGTCTTCCCCTATTTTCTCATGCCACGGGCAGAAACAGCCGGATGCCCGCGACCCCGGCAGCCCCGGCGCAAAGACACGCGGCGGACGTCTCGGGCGTCACACCGCCCAGCGCGAGCACGGGGGTGGCGCCGGCCAGCCGGCACGCCTCGCCTAGCAACGCAACACCCGTGCCCGGCAGCACCCGATCGCCGCGCACACGCTTCGCAAACACCGGACCGAACAGCAGATAGCTCGCGCCCCCATCGCAGCCGCGACGAACGTCGGCAAGCGTGTGGCAGGAAAGACTCACCACCGGCTCCGGCCGGCCGCACAGGCGAAACACCTGGCGAACGTCCTCCGGGCGCAGTTCGCCGGGCCCGGACGGAAGGTGCACCCCATCCGCACCGATCGCCGCCGCAACGTCCGGCCGGTTGCTGATCAGCAGCCTCGGCCGCCCCGCATCCCCGCCCAGCGCGACCAGCAGGTCCCGGGCAAGCTCCGCCAGATCGCGCGTCGGGAGGTCCTTCTCCCGAAGCTGCAAAAACTCAACGGCATGTTGCCGCAACCAGCTCACCTGGCGCCGAAGGCCGGATCCGCAATCGGCTTCCGTTGGGCCGAAAAGCTGACGGTCCGAGATGGCGTAACGCACCACCGTTTCAGTTTAGCCGTGCACGGGGCGGGGGGCAGTGCGCTAGGATAGGGATGGAAGCGGCTGTGACGCCTCCGTCCCAGAGACCGTTTTCCGCGAGCGATGCGCCGTGGCGCGATCCCTCACCCCCGGGCAGCATACGAAGAACTGAGCGAGTATGAGCACCGTTTACGATTTAGTAGTGATTGGCTCCGGCCCGGCGGGCCAACGGGCAGCCATCTACGGGGCCAAGCTGGGCAAAAAGGTCGCCCTGGTGGAGATGCGCGAGGTGGTCGGCGGTGCCTGCATCAACACCGGCACCATCCCCTCGAAGACCATGCGCGAGGCCGTGCTGCACCTCTCCGGCTACAACTACAAGTCGATCTATGGCATGAACTACCGCGTGAAAGAACGCATCACCATGGCCGACCTCGCCTTCCGCGTGCAGCACGTGATCAAGACCGAGGTCGACGTCACCGAGGCGCAGCTTTCGCGCAACAACATCGAAATGCTGGTGGGCACCGCGTCCTTCGACGATCCGACCCACGTCCGCGTGACCAACTCAAAGGGCTCCACCGTCTACGAAACCAGGGCCACCATCATCGGCACCGGCACCAAGCCCGCAAGCTCGGATAAGGTGCCCATCAACGGCTCGACCATCATCAACTCCGACCTTATCCTCGAACTCAAGAACCTGCCCAAAACCATGATCATCGTGGGCGGCGGCGTCATCGGCGTCGAGTACACCTGCATGTTCGCCGCGCTCGGCGTACGCTGCACCCTGATCGAGCGCCGGCCGCGCCTGCTCGAGTTTGCCGACCAGGAGATCGTCGAGGCGCTCTCCTACCACCTGCGCGATTCGCGCGTCACCATGCGCCTCAACGAAGAGGTCGAGTCCGTCGAAGAGATGCCCGACGGGACCGTGGTCGCCAATCTTGAGTCGAAGAAACGAGTTCAGGGCGACGCTCTGCTCTACGCCGTCGGCCGCCAGGGCAATGTCGACGAGCTGAACCTCCCTGCCGTGGGCGTGGACTCCGACACCCGCGGCCGCATCCCGGTCGACAAGGACTTCCGCACCAAGTGTCCCACTGTCTTCGCGGTCGGGGACGTCATCGGCTTCCCCTCGCTCGCCTCGGTCTCGATGGAGCAGGGCCGCGTCGCCGCGGCACGCGCTTTTGGCGACGAAACCGTGCTCTCGAACCCGAGCTACTACCCCTACGGCATCTGGACGATCCCGGAGATTTCCTTTCTCGGCAAAACCGAAGAACAGCTGACCGAAGAAGACGTACCCTACGAGGTCGGCGTCGCCTACTATCGCGAGATCGCGCGCGGCCAGATCCGCGGCGACACCACCGGCCGGCTGAAGCTCATCTTTCATCGGCAGGACCATTCGCTGCTGGGGGTGCACATCATCGGCGAGGGCGCAAGCGAGCTTCTGCACATCGGACAGGCCGTCATGGCGCTCGGCGGAAAGCTCGATTACTTCGTGGACACGGTGTTCAACTACCCAACGCTCGCAGAATGTTATAAAGTTGCGGCTTTCAACGGGCTGAACCGCGTCAGTAAGTTTCAGTAGAGCGCGGGCGCCCGCAATGGGGCACAAACATCATGGCGAAGAGCATTGGAGTCACCCTTTCTGAGCGGATTCTGGCGGGGCTCGTGGAGCGCAACGCCATCTCCGGCGATCTGCGCAGTTTTCCGGCACAACGGCCGGACATGCCGGTTTCCATCTTTCCCGAGGAGGCCGAGGCCGGCCTGATCGAGCTCCACACCGAGGCCCTGGTCGAAACCATCTGCGAACAGGTGATCGCGGTTTCGGGCGGCGCCAAAGACATCGACGCGGTGGGCGTGGCGCTGCCCGGCTACATTCGCCACGGCGTCGTCGAAGATGCACCGAACCTGCCGCAGCTCAAGGGCGCCCGCGTAGGCGAGCTGCTGAGCGCGCACCTGAAACAGAACGGCGTGGACGCGCCCGTCACCATCCTCAATGACGCGGACGCGGTCGCCGTCGGCCTCGCCTCGCTCCACGGCAAGCTCGACAGCGTCGTTCGCGTGTGGACGCTCGGCATCGGCATCGGCTTCGGGCAATACCCCTTCTCCGAAGGCTCTTGGGAAAACGGCCACTCGGTCGTCTCGCTCGACGAAAAAGAGCGCTTCTGCGGCTGCGGCGGCGTCGGCCACATGGAAGGCATCATGGGCCACCGCGCCATGCGCCTGCGCTTCCTCGACATGGAACCCGAAGAGGTCTTCGCCGCCGCCCGGGAAGGCGACCCACGCTGCGTGGAGTTCAAAAAACTGTGGCACCGCGCGCTTGCCGCCGCCACCGCCAGCTCCATCTACGCCAGCGGCGCCGGCCGCTTCTTCCTCACCGGCTTCAACGTCCGCTTCGTCGACCTCCCCATGCTCAAAGACCTCGTCGGCCAGATGGTCAAGATGAGCCCGCTCCAGGGCTACTCCTTCGAACTCGTCGGGGACGAAGCCCACTCCCGCGTCATCGGCGCCGGCGTAGCAGCGGAGCACGCGGCCGGCCGCCGCTAGCGAAGCAACAGGTCCGCATGCGTTCCGGTGCGGACCAGGTGTAACTCGAATTCTGTGCTGCGGTAGATCAAGAGCCAGTCGGGCTCGAGGTGCAGATCGCGGTACCCGGACCAGTTACCCGTCAGCGAGTGGTCACGCAGCCGGTCGGGCAAAGAGCTCCCGCTCGCCAGCAGCTGGATCGCCGCCTCCAGCTTGGTTAGGTCCTTCCCACGCCGGAGCGCCAGTCTTGTGTCTTTCAGGAAGCGAGTCGTCGGTACAGCCTGGAGCATGGCCTCCTCATATCGAAGTCGTCGTCACCCCTGTAAAACAAGCAACGGAGCTCCTTTTTTCGGCTGCCAACAAAATCTTTACTGCGTGTACACGGCCGTAAGACAACGGGACGATGCCGGTCCATTCAGGCACGCATGTCGCGAAAAAGCTCGTCGAGAGAGGCGTAGCTCTGACGCTGCGGCTCTTCAGACTCCTGCATGGCGTCGATTGTCTCCTGGTTCGGCTCGTGCAGGACAAACGGCAGGCAATGCTCGGCGACGATCTGCCGCAGCAGCAATCCCACGGCGTCCTCCAGGCTGAGACCAATTTCGGCAAGCACAGCTCCGGCCTTCTCCGTCAACTCGGAGTCGATGCGAGCAGTCACAGTCGTCGTTGCCATAGGGGACACCTCTGAGCGCGATTGTACTGGACTCGTCACCGCTGGCATCTCGGACAGAAGTGCGTCCCCCGCCCACCCACAACGATCTTCCGGATCGGCGTCCCGCACCCGCGGCAGGGCTGTCCCTCCCGCGCATACACCAGGTGCTCCAGTTGAAAAAACCCAGTCACCCCATCCGCATCGACATAGTCCGACACCGACGAACCACCCAGCTCGATCGCCCGCCGCAGCACCTGGTCGAGCGCCGCATGCAGCCGTCCAAGCTCCCCCCGCGTCAGCCGCCCCGCATGCCGCCGCGGCCGCACCCCCGCCCGCGCCAGCGCCTCATCCGCATAGATGTTCCCCACCCCATGCAGCAACGACTGGTTCAGCAGTGCCGCCTTGATCGGCGTTTTGCGTCCGCGAAACAGCGCCGCGAAGTCCCCCGCCGAAATCGTCAGCGGCTCGGCCCCCGGCCCCTCGTACGCCTCGCTCCGGACTGACAGCCGCCCAAACCGCCGCGGATCCACAAACCGCACCTCGCGCCCGTCGCCCAGGCTCAGCACGGCATGCGTGTGCGGCGGCATCGGCACCGCCGCCTGCGACACCAGCAGCCGCCCCGTCATCCCCAGGTGCACCAGAAACTCCGCCGGCGTCGGCGCCGCGCCACCGTCCGTCGCGTGCTCCAGCGTCACCACGATCGTCTTCCCCACCCGCCGCACCCGGTCGATCGTCGCCCCCGTCAGCAGGGCGGCAATCTCCGCCTCCGGACTCTTGAACGTCTGCGGCTTGCCGCTGGTCCACACCGACACAATCCGGTGCCCGCGCACCCGCGCATGCACGCCATTCGCCACCGTCTCCACTTCGGGCAGTTCAGGCATCGCGATCCCTTCGTCTCCACGCATCAGATGACAGGAAATGCCCGTGCGGTGCGGCCGCACGCAGCCGGAGAATCCCCGCATGAGCGACCAAACCCCCACATCCACCCACACCCGCTGGGCCGACCTCCCCGAAGAGCCCATGAGCGACTTCATCGCCCGGCAGTTCCTGGTCGGCACCAACATGATGCTCGCCCGCGTCCTTCTCAAAAAAGGCGCCCACGTCCCCGAGCACAGCCACCCCAACGAGCAGATCGCCTACATCCTCTCCGGAGCCCTGCGCTTTCGCCTCGAAGGCCGCGACATCACCGTCTCCGCGGGCGAAGTCCTCTGCATCCCACCCGACGTCCCCCACGAGGCCTGGGCCCTCGAAGACACCGTCGATCTCGACGTCTTCAACCCACCCCGGCAGGACTGGATCGACCGCGACGACAGCTACCTGCGCACTCAGGCCACCGGCGCCGCCGCTACCGGCGTCACCGAAACAATCTCCCCCGCCGACGCATAAAACGCCCCCGACCCGAATTCATTATGCGGCTGCGCCGACCACTCCACCTTGTCATACAGCAGGTGCTCGCCCGTCGGCAGAAGCGCGATCTCGTTCAGGTTCGCGATAATCTCCTGCTTGTCGGTGAAGACGATGTGCACGCGCTGGCCAGTCAGCGGCTTCAGCTCCTTGAACTGTTCGTAGGTCAAATCGGAACGTCCTCCAAGCCAGTATAGAATCTGCTGTGGAGCGGCCCATCCGTGGACCCGCACCCAACCCCTCCCGGAGACAAAAACGCACGTGACCCAACGCAGATCCGCGGTGATTCTTGGTGCCCAGTGGGGCGATGAAGGCAAGGGCAAAATTGTCGACGTCCTGTCCGAGCGCTTCGATGTCGTGGCGCGCTACGCCGGCGGCCACAACGCCGGACACACCGTCATTATCTCCGGCAAAAAGTTCGTCCTGCAGCTAATTCCGTGCGGCGTCCTCCGCCCAGAATGCAAAGGCGTCATCGGCAACGGCGTTGTCCTCGATCCCATGGCCTTCCTCTCCGAAGTCAAAAAACTCAAGGACGCCGGCCTGCCCGTCGACACGCAGCTCTTCGTCTCCAACCGCGCCCAGGTCATCCTGCCCTACCACCGCATGATCGAGCTCGCCGCCGAAACCGCCCCTGGCCGCACCCCCATCGGAACCACCCGCCGCGGCATCGGCCCCGCCTACGAAGACAAGATCCACCGCAACGGCCTGCGCGTCGTCGACCTCCTCAACCCCTCGCTCCTGCGCACCCACATCAACAACGCCTGCCACGAGAAAAACACCATCGCCCACGCCCTGTTCGGCACCGCGCCGCTCGACCCCAAGCAGATGTACGAGGACTACGCCCGCGCCGCCGAGCAGCTCGCGCCCTACGTCACCGACACCGCCGTCCTTCTCAACAACGCCCTCCGCGACGGCCAGCGCGTCATGTTCGAAGGCGCCCAGGGCGCTCTGCTCGACATCGACCACGGCACCTACCCCTTCGTCACCTCCTCGTCCGCTACCGCCGGCGGCGCCGTCACCGGCACCGGCGTCGGCCCCACCCGCATCGGCACCGTCATCGGAGTCACCAAGGCCTACGTCACCCGCGTCGGCGAAGGCCCCTTCCCCACCGAAATCAACGACTCCTCCGCCGACCTCCTCCGCGCCCGCGGGCAGGAGTACGGCGCCGTCACCGGCCGCCCCCGCCGCTGCGGCTGGCTCGACCTGCCCCTGCTCCGCTACTCCAACATGATCAACGGCACGGAATGGCTCGTCGTCACCAAAATGGACGTCATGGACGAGTGCGCCGCGATCCCCGTCTGCACCGGCTACAAGATCAACGGCAAACTCACGGACACCATCCCCGCGGACATCCGCGGCTTCGACGCGATCGAGCCCGTCTACACCACGCTCCCCGGCTGGAACACCTCCACCGAGGGCATCACCGACTTCGACCGGCTGCCCCAGGCCGCGCGCGACTACCTTGCCTTTCTCGAGCGCGAGTCCGGCGCAGAGATCGGCATGGTCTCGACCGGCCCGGACCGCGACCAGACCATTACCCTGCCCGGCTTTGCCCAGGTGCTCGGGTCCTAAACCCAAGGCCGCGGCAAGCGAAAGGACATACCCGGCAATGCTCAGCTTCACGGTGCGCATGCGGTTCGACCCCGAAAACCACGACGAGATCGCCGAGATCCTGCGGCAGCTCACCGCCGCCTCCAGGAAAGAGCCCGGCTGCATCACCTACGTGCCGCACTTTGTCGACGGCGACGCCGGCCTCGTGCTCATCTATGAGCAGTACACCGATGAAGCCGCCGCCGAGGCCCACCGCGCCACACCGCACTTCAAGCAATACGCCATCGGCGGCCTGTACCAGCGCATGCTCGACCGCCACGTCGAGACCCTCATCGCCGTCGCCTGACCTTCGCCCGGCAAGCACATCGAAGCCACCCACGCAATCGCCCTAATGTTGCTTTGACGCCAGGGGTGGGGCGCGACTACCATCCCGCTACATCATGATGCTCCACGGTCAACCCTCCGCGCAGCGCCAGTCCCGGGTGGGATGCGGCAGCGCCGTGCTGGTGCTGATCGGTCTTTTGGCTGTTGCGCCCCCCGCCCGCGCCCACGAGGGGCGGGACAACAAGCACAGTGAGCGTCGGCAGGTGGAATCGCTCGAAGAACAATTGCGCGTTGCCGAAATCTCCGGCGACGTCCCCACCATGGACCGTCTGCTGTCCGACGACTTCGTCGGCATCTCCATGAGCGGCGAGCTCAACACCAAGGCGCAGCAGCTGGACCGCATCCGCAGCCGCTCGCTCGTGCTCACGCACCTCCAGCTCCAGGACATCCACGTCAAGCTGCTGGGCAAGGTTGCCGTTGTCACCGGCCGTGCTCAGGTGGACGGCACCAGCGCGGGAGCTCCGCTCCGGGGCAGCTTTCGCTACACGCGGGTCTACCTTCACCAGCCTGGCGGCGCCTGGAAGATCACCAACTTCGAGGTCACGCGCATCCCCAGTTGAGCCGCCGCGGACCTCGGCCCGCACCTTCGAATGCCAACAAATCCGGTCCAGCCCGGCCTCTCCACCCCGGCCCCCACCCGCACATCCCGCCTGGCAGCCTACGTTGTCCGCGCCATCTCGCCGCGCAGGCGCTCCCACGTCGCGTCCAGCGTCTCCGGCAGAATTCGCGTCTCGCCCACGGTCGTCATAAAGTTCGTATCGCCCACCCACCGCGGCAGAATGTGGAAATGCAGGTGGTTGGCCACGCCCGCACCGGCCGCCTCCCCCAGGTTCAGCCCCAGATTTAGCCCATCCGGCCGGTACACCGCCCGCAGCACCCGCTCGGTGCGCTGCCCCGCCAGGATCAGCGCCGTCGCCGTCGCCGCCGGCAGCGCCGCCAGCGACGCCTCATGCGCATACGGCACCGCCATCACGTGCCCCGACGAGTACGGGTACGCGTTCAGGCAGAGGTAGCTATCCGGCCCGCGCTCCAGAATCCACGCCGCGCGCTCCGCCTCCCCGGCCGCCATCCCCTGCCCGATCGCCCACTCCACCGCCGCGATCATATTGCAGAACACGCACCGCCGATCCGGACCCGGCCAGCCCTCCAGCGCCGCCGGCACCCCCGGGTAGCGGCCGCGCTCCGCTCCGGTAATGTAGCTGTAACGCCACGGAGTCCACAGGCGATCCATACGGCCAGTATAGCGAGGGCGTCCGTGTCACTGCCCCCACCATCCCCGGAAGAGTGATTGACGAAACGTCGAAGATGCCTTATGCTCGCCAATGAGCCCCTGCGCGTGGGATCCGAGGCAGCCGCTCCTCTGAAAAGTCGTACTTCGTTCCGCCCGTCCGAACCCTGCTCCCCCCAGCATGGTGTGAGGTCTGGCCAACGCCACCGGCCAACGGGGCGTCGACCCGGCTTCCCTGTTCGCCAGAAACGGAATGAAGCTTGGGTCCCGGAGTTCGCATGATCATGGTTGACCACCATTATTCCGACAACAACGAGAGCACACCCCTGAACACCCAACTGGAAACCCTGGCACCCGAGGCGACCGAACAGCAAAACGCTGCTCCGTCAACAGACTCCACCCCAACCCCCCAAATCGCAACTCAAGCCGAGAACCAAGTCGGGAACCAAGCCGAGACAGTTCAGCTCGCGAGCACCGAGCCGGCCGCCGCAACGCACGACGAGATCCTGGTGAGCCCGCCGGCAGAGTCCCCCGCCCCCGCGCCGGCCGGCCACGCAGTTCCGGCTGCCGGCCTCGACGTCTTCGCGTCCGCCGACGACATGGACTACGACTCGGCTGACTTCGCCGCGGCGCTGGCCTCCTTCGACCGCGAGCAGGCCGCCGAAAAGGACGCCGCGCAGAGCCTCACCGCCGAAGAGGCCCTCATCACGGGCACCGTCGTCAAGCTCACCGATAAGCACGTGGTGGTCGATATCGGCCTCAAGTCCGAGGGTCTGATCCCCATCGAGCAGGCGCTGAACCCCGACGGCACGCCCAAGTTCCAGCCCGGCGACCAGATCGAGGTCGTGGTCGAGCGCGAAGAGCCCGAAGGCGGCTACCTCGTCAGCTACGACAAGGCCCTCCGCCACAAGGTATGGGATAAGCTCGAAGCCGCCGCCAACGACAAGGTCCCCGTCAAGGGCATGGTGTTGTCGCGCGTCAAGGGCGGTCTCACCGTCGACATCGGCATCAAGGCCTTCCTGCCCGGATCGCAGGTGGAAGTCCGGCCGGTCCGCAACCTCGACGGCTACATCGGCACCGAGATCGAAGTTCGCGTCATCAAGCTGAATAAAAAGCGCGGGAACGTCGTCATTTCCCGCAAGGAGCTGCTCGAAGAAGAGCAGAACGCGAAGAAATCTGTCACCCTCTCCACCCTTGAAGAGGGTTCGATCCTCACTGGAACGGTCAAAAACCTCACCGACTACGGCGCCTTCGTCGACCTCGGCGGCCTCGACGGTCTGCTCCACATCACCGACATGAGCTGGGGTCGCCTCACTCACCCGCGCGATCTGGTCAACGTCGGCGATGAAATCCAGGTCAAGGTGCTCAAGTTCGACAAGGACAAGCAGCGCGTTTCGCTCGGCTTCAAGCAGCTGACGCCTGACCCCTGGCTTGACGCCACCGAGCGGTATCCCATCGGCGCACAGGTCCGCGGCCGCGTCCTCTCGGTCACCGACTACGGCGCCTTCGTCGAGCTCGAGCAGGGCATCGAAGGTCTGGTCCACGTCTCCGAAATGACCTGGTCCAAGCGGATGAAGCACCCATCCAAAATGGTCAAGCCAGGTGATGAGGTCGACACGATCATCCTTTCGGTCAACCCCAACGATCGTCGTATCTCCCTCGGTATGAAGCAGTTGCAGGACAACCCCTGGGAGCAGTTGGAGGACAAGTACCCCACCGGTGCCATCATCGAAGGCCGTGTGCGGAACCTCACCGACTTCGGCGCGTTCATCGAGATCGAAGACGGCATTGATGGTCTGGTCCATGTCTCGAACCTGAGCTGGACCAAGCGCATCAAGCACCCGTCGGAGGTCCTCAAGAAGGGCGAAAAGGTGCGCGCCATCGTTCTCGGGGTAGAGCCGGAAAATCGCCGCCTCTCGCTCGGCGTCAAGCAACTGCAACCCGATGTGTGGGACACCTTCTTCGCGCAGCACCGCGTCGGCGACGTCGTCAAGGGCAAGGTTCTCCGCACCGCGCAGTTCGGCGCCTTCGTCGAAATCGCGGAAGGTGTCGAGGGTCTGTGCCACGTCTCCGAGGCGGTCGATGAGAGCCACCAACCGGTGAAGCTCGAAGTCGGCGACGAGCACGAGTTCCGCATCGTCAAGATGAACCAGGACGAGAAGAAGGTCGGTCTCAGCATCAAGGCGATTGGCGAGGAAGCCAGCCGGTCCGAAGTCGAAAGCTACAAGGAACGAGAGCGCGGCAGTGGTCAACAGACGGCGAACGCCAACAGCTCCTCTTCCAGCAGCAGCACCACGCTCGGCGACCTGATTAACTGGAAGCGTTCCGAACGCGAGTAATCGCCAAGCGCGCTGACACAACAAAGAGGGGCTGCTCCGGCAGTCCCTCTTTCCGTCTCAATCCGTAACGGGTATCCACCGCACAGCGAAGCACAGCCGCATCCATCACCTGACACGTAGTTCGGACCGCAACGCTAAGCGATCAAGGATCGGGCAGTCGCGTTGTCGTCAGCAGGCGCCCCAGCCTGCCTCAGGCTCTCGGCCAGATCCAATTCGGCCATCTTCGCCGAAGCCCGAAACATCATCTCCATCTCGGCCGGCGCAAAAGCCTCTGGCGAAACGCCTCCCAGCGCGACGTACCCAGGTTTATCGCCCAGCACCTCGGAGATCCGATTCCAGGTGAGAAAAGGCGACGTTGTGGGAACCATAATGATGTGCTGCCGCTTCTCTGGAAGCGCGAAGTACACCGACCAAATCACAAGCGTCAGGCACGTCGCAGCACCATTTGCCAAGCTCAGCATTGTCTGCATGTTATTGGGGCCGCGCGTGATCCAGGCTGCGTCGACAAGGCTGGTGGTCGCCAGAATACCCAAGCCGAGGCTTACCCCAAAGATCCGGTCCCGATAGGAAAGCCCAAGGGGTCGAACCGCGAAGCAAACAAACAGGAGCAGGCAGAGAGTCAAGATGCTCGATACTTCCTGCATCTGCGTCACAACTACCGACAGTAGTTTACCCCCGGAGATCTGGGAGCTACACGTGACCGCGATCGCCAGTGCGGCTGAAATGGCTCCTGCCCACCGAAACACCAGGGTTCCGAGCCGTTGCAATCCCTTCAAGGGAGCCATCGCCAGGTGAAAGATGCTGTAGATAACGAGCAACGACAACACCGACTCAACCGCATACGAGCCCCAGTAAACGTAAAAGAAGATCCTGTACGCAAGATGCGGTTCAACGCTGCTTGAAGACAACCTTAGTACAGACAGTCCGATTACGGTTGCGCTGGAGCGGATCAGCAGAAAACAGGTAAGAAATAGAAATTTCCTTGTTGAACGGCTCCATAAAAGGAAGAAAAGAGTTACAGCATAGAGTGCAGGTTCTAACATTGTTAGCAGGTTGAGAACCACGTTTCCCATGTCGTCCGTCCTCAGCGCCCCTCAGGCCAATTTCGAGCCTAGCGCACCGTGAGGACGGACACAACAACTTATTCGCCCTTACATGTTTTGCACGGTCAGTTTTCCCAATATGGGAGTAACTCTATTTCGTGGGGGCCAAACCGCACGCGCCTGGATCATCCGGAGGGCACTTTGGGACCTGAACAATATCAACCTTTCCAGCGACGCCCTTCTCATAAGTTTTAGGCACTTGAGTCGTGGCAGCGATCCCGGTAACAGCAAGGGCGAGGGTAAGGGCGCGAACGAGATTCTTCATAGGGGTCTGCTCCTAAAGTTGTAGTGCGGAAAGCCAATTTCGCTGGACAACTGCGATACACACACCATAAAATCAGATTTAGCGTAAGTCCAGCCGCATGAATAACTTGAGTAAGCACTCAACGTTTTACGTTACTATGGTAACAAAGTCTTCACGTTTGCTCTGCTATGGAACCGAAGTCCTTCTAAATGAACGATTTCGTATCGCGCCAGACCGATTCAGTGTCAACTCGGCACTCCTCCCAGCGCGAAAACAGAGCAAGGCACGCCAGAAACCAGCCCAATCCAATCTATAAGTTCGCTCGTTATACCCAGTCGTAAGTGTCGCGTCACCCTGAGAGGGTAGTTACGAGACACTCGCGGCCGAGTCCCGCTCACGGTGCCGTCACGGACGCACCCCAGCCAGCAACCTTCGCGTTCTACTAGCCTGTGAGAGAAAGGACCGCTGTCGCTGCTCGCGCAAAAACCTAAGCCAGCCTTCTGCGGCCTAACCCTGTGCGGCGTTGGCCGGCTGCTGCTGGACAGGTGCCAGGCTGTCCGGCCGTGCAACTGCCGGCTTCTTGGCAACCGGCTCGGCCTTCTTGGACGGCGCCATAATAGCGTGCAGCGTATTGCCTTCCATGCGCGGCATAAATTCCACCAGGCCAGCCTCGCCGATGTCGGTGATCAGCCGATTGATGATCTTATAGCCCAGGTCGCGATGAGCCATCTGCCGACCCTTGAAGCGCAGCGACGCCTTTACCTTGTCGCCGTCGATCAGGAACCGAACTGCCTGATTCTTCTTCGTCTGGTAATCGTGCTCGTCGACCGTCACCGAGAACTTTACCTCTTTGATGACGATAACCTTCTGCTTCTTCCGCGCCGCTCGATCGCTCTTGTCCTTCTCGTACAGAAACTTGCCATAATCCTGAATCTTGCAGACCGGCGGCACGGCATTCGGTGAAATCTCGACCAGGTCCAGGGACCGCTCCCGCGCCATCTTCAGCGCTTCAAATGGCACCATGACGCCCAACTGCTCACCGTTTTCATCGATGACACGAACTTCACGCGCGCGGATACGTTCGTTGGTACGGATAAAAGACTTCGCGGAACGCTTATCGATCGGCGGAATAGTGTTGCCTCCAAGCCGCGGTGAACGCGACCATGCATGGGAAAGGGGAGCACCCGTGATGGGCGCACGGCATTTCGTAGTGTAGCACCTGGACATCCCATGGCAGGAGCGGATCTCTCGCCTTCATCCACTTTTCAAAGCAAATAGCCACAGGCATTCCAAATCGGGACGTCTCCCGTCCGAAGCCGACCCGCCGACCAGCCTCCGCTCGCCCGCCCAACCCGCGACGGTCTATAGTGGGAGAGCAGCAGGCACGCGCAGGCACGACGAGGCCCGCCGGCAGCGGAAAGGTCTCTCCCGGAACATGAAGCGCCGCATACTTCTGGTCGACGATGACGTCGCCATTCTGCTTACGATGAAGGCCGTGCTCGAAATCAGCGGCTTTGATGTGGACACCGCCGCCTCCGCCCGCGAGGCCAAGGCCAAGGTCCGATCGCGCGAGTACCACATGGTCATCAGCGACATGCGCATGGAGAGCGACGCCGCCGGCGCCGACGTCATCCAGGCCGCGCGCTCCGCCCCCTACCACCCCGCCGTCGCGCTGCTCACCGCGTTTCCCATCGACGAGGACAGCTGGGACGGCGTCGCGCCCGACAAAATCCTCGTCAAGGCCACCCATACCCGCATCCTGCTGCAGCAGATCGAAAAGCTCTTCGCCTCGCACGCCGCCAAACTGGCCAAGCTGGCCAGTCAGACCGCCGGCCCCGGCAAGCCCGACAGCGCCGCCGCAAAGGCGCTCGACGCCCTTCCCGCCAACGCCTCCCTCGCTGACGGCCTCCCACCCGAGGTCGTGAAGAGCGCCAAAAAGTCCGGGACCGGGAAAAAGCTGGCCAGCGCCTAGGGGCCATCGCGGGGCCGCAAGGTCGCCCATACGAACCCGCCGCGACCTACTGCGGCGAGTGCTCCCGCACATACGTGCGCAGCCGCGCATTCAGTTCCAGCGCCTTGGTCACGCCGCCGTCCAGCATCTTCAGCCACTCCGACGCTGGCTCCTTCAGCTCCGCCAGGCCCAGCAAGTAGCTCGTCTGCACCACAATCTCCAGCGCATTGCTTAGATCGTGCACCAGCTTGCGAATCTCCAGCGCCTGCTCTTCCGGAATCTGTCCCGCGTCGCTACCACCGTCGGAAACTGCGGATTCTGCCATGGCCGCTCCTTTACGCACCAGTGTACGGGCACCCGCCCCATCGACGGAGTGTCACCGGCGATTACGGCAGGACGTCCGCCGGAGCCGAAAGGACGCCGTTCTCGGCCCGCCTCACCCGACCGCCGCAACCGAAGGTTTGACATCCCCCCGTAGCTTTGCGAGACTCAACAAGTCACAGCTGCCATGATCCGGCCGCCCGGCCGATCTCCTGTGAATCTGTGCCGAAGTGGCGGAATTGGCAGACGCGCATGGTTCAGGTCCATGTACTCGCAAGGGTGTGGAGGTTCAAGTCCTCTCTTCGGCACCAACGACCTACAGCGACACCACGGCAAAACCCTGCCCGACATCTCTCCAGCCACACCTCTCGTACTCCGGGGAGATTGCCTTCCCTCTAGAACGGCAAATGCTAGAAGGGCAGATGCTAGAAGGGCAAATGAAAGACCAGCCCACTACTGATGGATTCCACCGGGTAGTTACTCCCGGCGCTGTGCACACTGCCCGCGCCAAGCTCCACAACCCGGAAATCCAGCGCCGGCAACAGAGACAAATCAACCCCGGCCAGCCCGTGGAACTCCACACCGGAGGAGTAGAGGGCAGTACCGTTCAGGGTGCTCCGTCCGTACCCGACCAGGCCTTCAAGGTAAGGCGTCACGTGGAAGATCGGGGTTCTTGCCGACGCCCGAACACCCCCAAGAACGGAGAAGAGCCTCGGCTTCGGCGAGTTCGCGTAAATCGCCGCATTCTTGTTCCCGACCACGCTTCCTCCCCGCACGTCCACGCCCAAACGGAACGGTCCCACAAACCGAAGATCATGCGAGATACCCCCAATGCCGCCGAGGGGATTGATGGTGCCGTCGTTGCTTCCGCAGGACGCTTGCTGACACTTGATGCCGGTGACATGGTCCACCGTAACGGTCCCGTAAATGCTCGTTTGGGCCCGTGCACAAGCGGAAAGCGCGAGAGCAACCAGAAAAGGAAAGGGAAGAGCCTTGCGCGGATTCATCAAAAGGTAGTGTACCCGGTGTCGGCGCCCTGCGGGTTTCGCCCGGCGCCGGACAAGCGCACCGCGCCAGGCCCGCTCTCTCGTTCAAACCCTCACTCCCCGTCCGCTGCGGCACATTCGCTCTGCCTGGCATACCTGGAACCAACGCCCCTACCCGCCATCTAAAATAAAACCATGCCGACGCAGCTCGACCAGATCCTTGCGCACACCCTCCTCGAGGTAAGCCGTCGCAAACCCGCCGCGGACCTGCCCGAGCTCGAGCGCCGCGCCGCCGCCCACCGCCCCCGCGGCTTCGCCCGGCACCTCCGCGCCGCCACCCGTACCCGCCCGGCCGTCATCGCCGAAATCAAACGAGCTTCCCCCTCCCGCGGCCTGATCCGCGCCGACTTCCGCCCCGTCGAGCTCGCCCGCGACCTCGCCGCCGCCGGAGCCGCCGCCCTTTCCGTTCTCACCGACACAGAGTTCTTCGGTGGCTCGCTCGCCGACCTCGAAGCCGCCTCCGCCAACGTCTCCATCCCCTGCCTGCGCAAGGATTTCCTGCTCGACCCCTTCCAGGTCCTCGAAGCCCGCGCCGCCGGCGCCGACGCCGTCCTCCTCATCGTCGCCGCCCTCACCGACGACCAGCTCGTCCTGCTCCACACCTTCGCCCGCGATCTCGAGCTCGACGTCCTCGTCGAAACCCACGACGCCGACGAAATCGCCCGCGCCATCGACGCCGGAGCCGAAATCATCGGTGTCAACAGCCGCGACCTCCGCTCCTTCGCCGTCGATACCAACCGCCTGCTCGAACTCTGCGACCTCCTCCCCAACGAGGTCCTGCGCGTCGCCGAATCCGGCATCCGCACCGCCGAGGACATCGACCACCTTCGCGCCGGCGGCTACGAAGCCTTCCTCGTCGGCGAGGCCCTCATGCGCCAGCCAGAGCCTGCCGCCGCCCTCGCTCTCCTGCTCAAACGCGACATCTCGTCCGAACTCTAAGCCCGCCATGTGGATCAAAATCTGCGCCAACACCAACCTTGAAGACGCCCAGCTGGCCGCAACCCTCGGTGCCGACGCCCTCGGCTTCGTCTTCGCCGGCAGCCGACGCCAGGTCACCGCCACCGAAGCCGCCGCCATCACCGCCCACCTGCCTGACTCCATCGAGCGCATCGGTGTCTTTGACACCCACACCGCCTCCGAAATCATCGCCACCGTCCGGCACGCCCACCTCTCCGGCGTGCAGCTGCACCGCCCGCTCGACGCCGCTCTGGTCGCCGGCCTCGTCCAGGGACTCGGCTCCGACATCTGCATCATCCAGACCGTCGCCTGGGCCGTCGGCGACCGCACCACTGCCGCCAAAGAGGTCGAGCATGCGCTCGAACAGATCGACGCCCAGCCAACCGTCTGCCGCGTCCTTATCGACTCGCGTGTCGGGCCCGTTTCCGGAGGCACCGGCGTCCCCTTCGGCTGGAGCGACGCCGCCGAGGTGCTCCACGCCGGGCAGGGCCGGCACGGCCTGATTGTCGCAGGTGGGCTACGCCCGGAAAACGTCTCCGCGGCCATCACCATCCTTCGCCCCTGGGGAGTGGATGTGGCCACCGGTGTCGAGCAGGTCCCGGGCAAAAAAGACCCGGGTAAACTCAAGCTCTTCGTCGAGAACGCCCGCGTCGCCGCAGAAAGCAGCAGCGCCGGGGGGTCCTGACGAAGTCAAAACCAAGAGAAACGTTACGCGCGGCGCGTCACCGTGGCGTGATTGTGCATCTTCCCGGCATGCTCGCTCAACGACCGGTGCGCGTGCAGTGACGCGTCCGTCGGGTGGGCCAGGGCTAGTGCTGGGAACAGCGCGATTGCTAGAGCCACAGCCAATTTCAATTTCATCGTCATTCCCTCCCTTGCCCTTATTGGACGAGGATCCGCTGCCCCGGATTCAAAACCCGGCGTTCCCCGGAACCCCGTCGCACCCCGTCCGGCAGGCTCACCGCGTTCGCCTTCCTTCGCACCCCATTTGCGCAACCGTCCGGTCCTTTACGTTCGCTGTTCGGCCCCTCCACTCAAACATCACCGGCTTCGCTCGGCAACGCTGTGCGTCACCGCTCATCGCTCCAAACCCTTCCAGCCGCTACCATCGTTAGGGTGAACCCAGAACTCCCACGCCCCTGTTTCCCCCACCCGCCACAGTGCCGGCCGCTCCGTCCCTTCGGTGTCGCCGCCACCCTCGTCCTCCTCGCCGCCACGCTCCTCCCCGCCCAAACCCTCGCCCGCCCCGGCTGGGTCGGCTCCGGCCTCACCGTCGAACGCTGGTGGCGTCACGCCGTCCTGCTCGACGTCCCCGCCACCGCCACCCTCCCCAACCCCGACCAGCTCGACACCCTCCGCTCCCTCGGCATCGACGCCCTCCTCCTCCGCAACCTCCCCGCAACACCGAACCCCGCCAACACCAACCCCGCCGGCAACCCAGACCCGGCCTCCGCCAACACCCCCGCCGGCAACCCGGACGACCTCCTCCGCGAAGCGAGCCGTCGCAGCCTTCGCGTCCTCATCGAGCTTCCCGCCAACCCGTCCCCCGCCACCGTCGCCGCCACCGCCCGCAGCTGGGCCGCCCGCGGCGCCGCCGGCTTCCTCCTCCCGCCCGCCACCACCCCCGAAACCCTCCGCTCCCTCCGCTCCGCCCTCCGCGCCATTCCCGGCGAGCGCCTCCTCATCAGCACCGCCCCATCCACACTCCCCGCAGACCTCCAGCTCACCCCCATCGCCGGCCTCGCTCCCCAATCCGTCCCTTCCCAGCTCCTCGCCGCCCTCACCGCCCTCCCTAGCGCACCCGTCACCCCGCTCCTCACCGCCGGCCCCACCTCACCCGACCTCGCCCGCGTCGCCGCCGCCACCGTCCTCCTCACCGCCCCCGGTGCGTCCCTCCTCGCAAATACCAAAGTCCTCCCGGACACCGCCCCAAACCCAACCTCCAGACCAGTCTCCAGCTACACCCCGGCCGACCAGCTCCGACAGTTCACCGCACTCCACCACGACCGCCCCGCCTTCCTCACCGGCCCCCTCACGCCGCTCGACCACACCCCCGAAAGCGCCGCCGTTTGGCTCCGCCGCGGCCCCACCGGCGCCACCTTCGTCGTGGTCTGCAATCTCCGCCCCACCCCCCTTCGCCTGTCGCTCGCCGACGACCTCGCCCGCCTCCACCTCCGCGGCACCTTCCTCAAAACCGTCTCCCGCTCCGACCCCGGCCTCGGCGCCATGCCCCTCACCGCCGTCACCCTTCCGCCCTTCGGCGTCTACATCGGCGAGCTCAGCCGCTAACCACCCACGCCGTCAGCCGAGCCACCCACCCAGGCGGGTGCTAGGCGGGTGCCCCATGCGGGTGCCCCACATCTCGCCCCTGAGATGTGGGCCCACCGAAGCGTCGGGCCCACCACTTACCCCATCTCCCCATACCCCGCATACACCCGCTCAAACACACTGTCCCACGAGCACCCGAGCGCATACGCCCGCGCCGCCACCCCCATCGCCCGCAGCCGCCCCCCACCCCCCGCCAACTCCGCAATCGCCCCCGCAAACCCCGCATCCTCCCGCACCACCCCCGTCACCCCGTCCCGCACAATAAACCGCGGCCCCCCATCCGGCGTCACCGCCGCCGGCACCCCACTTGCCAGCGCCTCCAGCACCACATTCCCAAACGTATCCGTATGCGACGGAAACACCAGCAAGTCCATGTCCGCATACGCCCTGGCCAGCTCTTCCCCCCGCAACACCCCCCGAAACTCCGCCCCCGGCAACTCCCGCCGCAGCCTTCCCTCCTCCGCCCCCTGCCCAATCACCACCCACCGCACCCGAACTCCCCGCGCCCGCAACGCCCGATCCACCACCGGCAGCAGCGCCACATTCTTCTCCACCGACATCCGCCCCACATACCCCAGCACCAACTCCCCATCCCCCTCCGCCCGCCGCCGCCGCTCCGGCCGAAACAACGCCGTGTCCACCCCCCGCTCCATCAACCGGCACGGCCGCCCCGTCGTCCGCTCGAGCATCCCGCACAGCTCCGGATTCGGCGCATACAACACCCGCGCCAACCGATAAAGCCGCGCCGTCGCCCACAAGGCCGCCGCCTCCGTCCACCGCGCAATCCTCGCCCCGGCAAAGCCCGGCAACCGCCGCGCCGCATACTCATGCACATTCGTATGCCACGAGGCCGCCAGCGGAACCCCCATCCGCCACGCAAACCACGCCCCCAGCATCCCCAGCTCCGAAGGCCCCGTAATGTGAATCACCTCCGGCCGAAACCGCCGCAGCACCCGCCCCACCCGCCCCGCGTGCCGCCAAAACAGCGGATCAAACGCCAGGTCCCGCTCCACCGAAACCGCCGCCCCCGACCGCGGCAGCTCCAGCACCTCCATCGTCCCATCCACGCCGTCCGTCACCGCCGAGCCCCCCGCCCGCACCACCAGAAACGGCAGCCCCCGCCGCCTCGCAAATGCCACAAAATTCCGGCTGGTATGCGCCACCCCGTTCACCTCATGAAACGAGTCCGGAAAGAACGCCACCCGCGGCACCCGGTCAAGCCCTTCGGACATACCCACGATCTCCTCGCCATGCCGAACCTTCGCCCACCCGCGCAGGCCCACGGTTGTCCCATGGCCCTCCGAATAAACCCCGTTCCCTAAGCTTGAGAGCGCCGATCCACCTGGCGGTCCTCCACCGCCTCCGTCGTCGACATCAGCACCGCCAGCGTAGTCGGTGGAAGCTCCAGGAAGTTCTCCTCCGCCGCAATCCCGTCCCGCGAGATCAGCTCCAGCTTCTCCCCTTCGAGCAGGTTAAACCGGTAGGGCGTATCGCCAAGATTGATCACAACCCGCGCCTCATCCCGTTCCATCACCAGGGTCCGCTTCGTTTCGTCCGTCGTCACCAGCAGCGTGTTCCGGTCCCCGTCATTCAACGCAATGTGGCTGCGCCGCAGCTTGATCAACGCCTTCACCCACAGCAGCATCTCCGCATGCTTGCCCTCGCTCTGCTCCGCCCAGTTCAGCTTGGACATCGCGAACGTTTTCCGGTCTTCCGGGTCCGGCACATCCCCGCCAAAGCCGAACGCCGCAAACTCACGCCGTCGCCCCTCCGCGACCAGACGCCGCATCTCCGCATCGTCATGGTCCGCAAAGTACAGAAACGGCGAAGTCGTCACCCACTCCTCCCCCATAAACAGCATGGGGATGTACGGCGCCGTCAGCAGCAGGCCAATTGACACCTTCGCCGCATGGAGTCCCACCAGATGCTCCAGCCGCTCTCCCCACCCACGGTTCCCGACCTGATCGTGGTTCTGATCGAAGTGAACGAAGTGATGCGCCGAAAGTCCGCTCGGCGCTCGGCCGTGTCGCCGCTTCCGATGCCCGGAGTACTGCCCGTCGTACACATAGGAGTTCTTGATCGCCTTCTCGAGATCGTCGAACTGGCCGAAGTCGCTGTAGTACCCGGTGTCGCCCTCCTTCGGCTGATACATCACCGTAAACAGCGCATGGTGGAAGTCGTCGCTCCACTGCGAATCCATGCCGTAGCCGTTCGCCTCACGCGATCGCACAATCCGCGGATCGTTCAGGTCGCTTTCGGCAACCAGGTAAAACTCCTTCGTGAGCGTCGCGCCCAGGCGCTCGACCTCGATCGAGATCTGCTCCAGAAAGTGAACCGAGGAAAGGTCGATAAACGCATGCACGGCGTCGAACCGCAGACCGTCGCAGTGGTAGTCCTTCAGCCACATCAGCGCGTTGTCCACAAAAAAACGACGCACCGCATCGCTGCCCTCCTGGTCCAGGTTCACGGCATCGCCCCAGGGCGTCTTGCGATCCTGGTTGAGGTACGGTCCGAACTTGGTCGCATAATTCCCCACCGGACCGAAGTGGTTGTACACCACGTCCAGAATCACGCTCAGACCGGTCCCGTGGCAGGCATCCACAAAGCGCTTCAGCCCATCCGGCCCACCGTACGGCTCGTGCGTGGCAAACAGCGCGACACTGTCGTACCCCCAGCCCTGCTGCCCAGCCCACGCCGCCACCGGCATCACCTCCACATGCGTGATGCCCAGGTCCGCCAGGTAGCGGAGATGCGGAATCGCCCCATCAAACGTGCCTTCCTCGCTGAACGTTCCGATGTGGAGCTCATACACAATCGCGCCCGTCTTCGGGGAGCCTCGCCAAAGCTGGTCGTTCCACTTGAAGTTGCTGTGGTCATACAGCTCCGACGGGCCATGCACGCCCTCCGGCTGCCGCAGCGACCGCGGGTCAGGATAGGGGGTCGTATCCCCATTCAACAGAAACGCATACCGGTCGCCGCAGCCGGCTTCCGGCACCTCCAGCGTCCACCATCCACGCCGGTTCGGACCGTCCATCGGCAGCACCCGATCGCGCCATTGCAACGACATCGCCTCCGCCGTCGGCGCCCAAATACCAAATTTGTGCATGGGGGATCCCCCTCTCTGCTTTTTCCTGCTTGGATGCGTCCTGGCGCAGCCCCCGTTTCAGGCGTTTGCGTCGGGCGCAACAAACTTCGTCTTCCCCCGTCACTCCACCCGGCAAATCAAGCACTTCAAATAACTCGTCTCCGGCAAGGTCACCACCGCCGGATGGTCCGGCGCCGCCCCTCGCATTTCCAGCACCTGCACCCGCCGTCCGGCATCCACCGCCGCCTCCCGCAGCACCTCTTGGAACTCCCCCATCGGCACATGGTGCGAGCACGAGCACGTCACCATCGTCCCCCCCGGTCGCAACATCCGCATCGCCTGCAGATTCAGTTCCTTGTACCCCCGCATCGCCCCCTCCGCTGCCCGCTTGCTCTTCGCAAACGCTGGAGGATCCAGCACGACCGTATCGAACCTCTCCCCCGCCTCCGCAAACGCCCGCAGCAAGGCAAACGCATCTGCCTCGATCCAGTCCACGGCCGCCCGCACCGCCTCCCGGTTCAGCAGGAGGTTCCGGTCCGCCACCTCCAGCGCCGCCCGGCTCGCATCCACCCCCGTCACCCGCTCGCACACCCGCGCCAGGTGCAGCGCAAATCCGCCATGGTACGTGCACACATCGAGCGCCCGCCCCCGCCCATAGGCCGCCGCCGCCCGGTAGTTCTCCCGCTGATCCAGAAACGCCCCCGTCTTCTGCCCCGCCCCCACGTCATACTGGAACCGCAACCCGTTCAGCCGAAACACCGTCTCCGACCGTGCCCCGCTGCCCGCACCACGGTTCTCCGCCGCAGCTCCACCATCGGCAGCCGAGACGCCGGTGTCCTCTGCCAAATCGCGGCCGCCGCCGGCAGACGCATCCCCACCCTCCGCCGGAACCACAGCCATCGGCCCCGCGTCCCCACCGGCCGCAATCCGCTCCAACTCCCGCACCCGCGCGTCCGCCCGCTCCCACACCGTCCCACCCCGCCCACCGAACGCCGCCGGCAGAGCTTCCCGCAGCACCTCCCGCACATCCCCCTGCGCCATCCCCTGCGTCAGCAGCTGCACCACCAGGAGATCGTTGTACTGGTCCACCACCAGCCCCGGCAGACCGTCCGCCTCGCTAAACACCAGCCGCCGAGCACTGTTCTCCTCCGTCCAGGGCGCCAGTTCCTCCCTCAGCCCGATCGCCTCCCCCACCCGCAAACGCACCACCTCCAGCATCTCCCCCCGCGCCATCCCCGGCCGCTCCGAAACCATCCGCACCGCAATCTCCGACCCCGAGCTGTACATCCCTGTCCCCAGCGCCAGCCGCCGCCCGTCCACCACCGTCACCACCGCTCCCGCCGCAGGCTCCGCCCCCACCGCCACCGGCAGCAGCTCCGTCCGATACACCCACAAATGCCCCGCCCGCAGCCGATCCGCCGCCCGCCGCGAAACCCCCACCACCACCCCCGCACCCTCGCCCGCCATCCCCACTGCCCCGTCCAGGTCTGTCTCTGTCGTCATGTCCACTCCGTCCTTCCATTCGGCAGCGGTCTCAACCGCAGCAAATCCCGACCACGCCCGCTCTGCATGAACGCTGGTGGTACTCGTCTACTGTAATGACCCCTTCGTAACCTGTGCGCGGAGACGGGGCGCACGCACGTCCACTTGCATTGGTCAGTCGCCCGAGCTAATCTCCTCTCGTCACAAAACCCTTGCCCTTACGTCACGCGGGACAAGCCCGTCCAGCCCCGGTCGCACCTCCTGCCGAGTCACCCGTCGTACTCGAAGGTCTCCGATGAAATTCCCAGCCCTGCTAGGTACCTTTCTCTTTCTCGCCCCCGCCCTCCACGCAGACGTCCTCTATAACCTCGTCCTCACCCCCGAGCTCCTCAACCCTCCCTACGACAGCCTCGTTCCTCCCGGCACAGGAACCCTCCTGCTCAACATCCCACCACCAACCGACCCTTCTGGCCCGTTTGACCCCCTACACACCTTTTACGGATCCCCGGCCGACCACTCCAGCCCCTACGTCCTCGAAGCCCTCACCTTCAACCTCGACGGAAACACCTTCACGCTGGCCTCCCCCGAAGCCGCGCAGGCCGACGTCATCTTCGACAGCCTCGGCAATCTTGGGGACCAGTATTTCTACAGCGACATCTATACCCCGGGCCCAAAATATCCCACGTACTACTACTTCTACGACGGAAATGGGTTGTTCAACTTTGAACAGGACGTCAATGGCCAGCCAACCAACGTCGACGGCTACATCACCGTCTCCAGCATCGAGACGGTTCCCTCAACCCCCACCCCCGAACCTTCCACCCTCGCCCTTCTCGGCACCGGCCTTCTCACCACGCTCACCGGCCTTCGTCGCCGCCTCGGCCACGGTTGACATATCGGCACAGCCCCACATATCCCAGATCCGGAAGGGTTCGCCAGGATCTGCCGATCGAAAAGGCGGGTCATCTTCCGTGGCGTAGTTTCTTCGCAAACCAGCTATCCTTGAAATAGGAGAAGTCCCCGGAGCGGGAGAACACCGGCAGTGCGGCGTTCCCCACCCCTGTTCGGTACGGACCAGCCATAAGCCTTTCATTTCAGAGATTTTGTACGCAAAGTCTCTCGATTCAAGACTTTGCCGTCCACCGTTGGCCATATCTCTCTCAATCGAGTGGACTTAGGCAAAGAAATACCCCACCCGGGTGGGAGGGGCACACCCACCCGGTCGCCGAGCCGGGCTGTCCGTTCCGTCTCTCAGAAAGGATCAGCCCTGCCCAAACCAGACACCATCATCCTCGGCGCCGGCGCCGCCGGCCTCTTCTGCGCCGCCGTTGCAGGCCGTCGCGGCCGCCAGGTCCTCGTCCTCGACCACGCCGACCGCCCCGGCCGCAAGATCCTCATCTCCGGCGGCGGCCGCTCCAACTTCACCAACCTCAACACCGGACCCGAACACTTCCTCTCGGAAAACCCCCACTTCGCCCGCTCCGCCCTCGCCCGCTACACACCGCTCGACTTCCTCGCCCTCGTCGACCGGCACCGCATTCCCTGGCACGAGAAGACCCTCGGTCAGCTCTTCTGCGATCGCTCCGCCGGCGACATCGTCACCCTCCTCGAGCGCGAGTGCGCCGCCACCGGCAACGTCACCCTCCAGCTCCAAACCCGCATCCTCTCCGCCAGCCACACCGGAACCGAGTTCGTCGTCTCCATCCATCGCAACGACCAGCCCAACAGCCAACCAGCCGACCTCCGCGCCCTAACCCTCGTCGTCGCCACCGGCGGCCTCTCCATCCCCAAGATCGGCGCCACCGGCATCGGCTACGAGATCGCGGAGCACTTCCAAATCCCCATCGTCCCAACCCGCCCCGCGCTCGTCCCCCTCACCCTCGCCCCAGCCGACCTCGCCCTCTGGAGCGAGATCGCCGGCGTCGCCACCGAAGTCATCGCCACCGCATCACCCGACCCAAACCGCCCCCGCAACCCTCGCTCCGCTCCTCCAGCCTTCCGCGACAAGCTCCTCTTCACCCATCGCGGCCTCAGCGGTCCCGCCATCCTCCAGGTCTCCTCCTACCTCACCGAAGCGAACTCCACCCTCACCCTCGACCTCGCCCCCAGCCAAACCCCCTTCGCCGACCTCTCCCCACGCACGGCCGCCGCCGCCGCCGATCGTCTCCGCGCCAACCTCCCCGCCCGCCTCGCCGACCGCTGGCTCGCCCGCCACGCCCCCGACCGCTGGTCCAACCCCGCCCTCGCCGCCCTCGAGCACCACGTCCACGCTTGGCAGCTCCAGCCCAGCGGCACCGAAGGCTACACCAAGGCCGAGGTCACCGCCGGCGGCATCGACACCGACGCCCTCGACGCCCGCACCATGCAGTCCCGCGCCGTTCCAGGCCTCTTCTTCATCGGCGAGGTCGTCGACGTCACCGGCTGGCTCGGCGGCTACAACTTCCAGTGGGCCTGGGCCTCCGCCGCTGCCGCCGGCCGCAGCCTCTAACCTCCTCGGCTCGTCGTCCTTCCGCTCGCCGCCCTTCTGTTCTCGGGCTCGCCTACTGCACCACCAGCGTCAGCGTCACCGTCCTCGTCAGCCCCGCGCTGGTCGCATTCACCGTTAGCGTATACGTCCCACTCGGGGTCAGCGTCGTCGTCCCCCCATCCCCAGATCCACCGCCTCCACCGCCTCCACCGCCGATGCCGTCTGCAGGAATCGTCCGCCCCGCGCCGCATCCACTCAGCCCCAAACCCGCAGCCATCACCAGCGCGCACAGCACACCCGCAAGCCGTCGCCGGCGTAGCAGCAGCAACCCAAACGGCGCCAACCCCGCAACCCAAACACCACGTCCAAGCGCGCGTCCCGCCACCACCGGCCGCGCCGCCGCGCTCGCGCTCACGCCCGTCGCCACATTCACCAGCACCTGCGTGTCGCCGCCCAACGCCGCACTCGCCGGCGAAACCACACACGTCGTATTCGCCGGCAGCCCCAGGCAGCTCAGCGTCGCCGTCCCCGGAACACCCGCCACCGAGCTCAGCAGCAGCGGATACCCGGCAATCCCGCTGCTCGCCAACGTCGCCGTCGAGCTCCCATTCATCGCGAGCGAAAAGTCCACTCCCGCGCCTGTCATCTCGAGCGTGTGCGGGCTGTTCGCCGCGCTGCTCGTAATCGTCAGCGTCCCCGTACGCGCCCCTCCGATAGTCGGCGAAAACACAATGTGCAGCGTGCACGAGCTCGCCGCCGCCAGCACCGTTCCGCACGTTCCGCCCGCCGCCATCCCGAAATCGCCCGAGCTCGCCAGGCTCAAAATCGTCAACGGCAAACCGCCGTTGTTCGTCAGCGTCACCGTCTGCGCCACGGAGCTCATCCCCACCGCCGTCGCCGCGAAACTCAGCCCCGAGGTCGGCGCCAGCGACACACCTGCCGGCGCAATTCCCGTCCCGTTCAGCACCACCGTCTGCGTCCGATACTGGTCCGAAACCGACAGCACGCCCGTCTCCGCACCCACATTCTTCGGCTGAAACAGCACACTGATCGTGCACGACGAGTGCCCGTTCAGGCTGTTGCCGCACGTGTTCACCGCCGCAAAGTCGCCCGCCGTCACCTGCGCCGTAATTAGCGTCAGCGCCGCATCGCCGCTGTTACTCAGCGTCACCGTCTTCGCAGCGCTCGCCGTGTTCAGCACCACCGTCCCGAACGTCAGCGAAAGCGGAGCCAGCGCATCCGTCGCCGGCGCCACGCCAATGCCGGTCAACGCCGCCGTCACCGTCCCCGCACTCGTCACCAGCGTCAGCGTCCCCGTCCGCGTCCCGCTCGCCGTCGGCGTAAACGTCACGCTCAGCGTGCATCCCGTCTGCGAGGGCAGCGTCGCCCCGCACGTGTTCTGCGTCACCGCAAAATCCCCAGTCACCGTCAGCGCGCCCAGCGTCGCCGTCTGCCCGCCCGTGTTCGACACCGTCAGAAACGGCGCACTTCCCGTGCTGTTGCTCGCCGTGCTGCCGATCGTCGTCGCCGCAAAATTCAAAAACAACGGCGTCAGGGCAATCGAAGCCGCCGTCGTTCCCGTCCCTGAAAGCGTCACCGTCGCCTGGCCACCCGCCACATTGCCGTAGATCGTCAGTAAGCCCGTCCGCACCCCCGTCGCCGTCGGCAGAAACACCACCTGCGCCGTGCAACTCGCGCCGATCGCAACTGCCGTCCCCACACACGTGTTCGTCTCGGAAAAATCTCCCGTTGTCGCGACCTGCGAAACCGTCAGCGTTGCGTTCCCTGTATTTGTAACCGTCACCGTCTGCGCCGCGCTAGCCGTCCCGGAGCTCTGCGCCCCAAACACAAGCGACGTGGGCAACACCGTCATCACCGGCTTCGCCGGATACCCCGCCGTCAGCAGCGGCGCCTGCCACACGCCGCGACCATACGTCCCCGCGCGCAGCTCGCCCGTACGCCCATCGCCCGTCGGAATGTTCACGCCCACCGCAAGCTCGGTTACCGGGGCTTGCGGCAACCCGCTGCCGAACACACTCCAGCAGTTCGCCGTCGCGCAGCTTGTAACTGACGTCGTCACATACACGCCGGTGTCCAGCGCCACGTACACCGTGTTGGCATCGTTCGGATCCACCACGATGCTGTTCGCCGGCACATTCGGCAGGTTCCGCGTAACGTTCGTCCAGCTCCCACCGCCGTTGGTCGATCGGTACACATGCGGCGTCGTCGCGCCCGGCTCGGAAAACCCCATCACCGTCGCGTACACCGTCGCCCCGGTCGGGTCGTGCGGATCGATCGCCACCGATGACACGTCAAATCCCTGCGGATTGAAGGTCGCCGTCACGCCCTGCCCATTGCTCACCGGGTTCGCCGCCACATCCACCCATGCGCCCGTGCCCACACCGCCCGTATCCGTCGCAAACAGATGCCCCGGCAGCGATCCCCCACCATCGCCCAGCCCCGCCATCCCCGCATAGATCACCGGCGAATCCGCGCTGCTTGCGCCCGTGCCCCCCACAGCCGTTCCACCTACCGCCAACGACCGCACCATCGCGCTCGAAGCCGTGCACACGCTCGTCGTCTGCGCCCCCAGCGGCGGGCTGATTGCATTCGCGCTCGACCACGCGGCACCATTCGACGCCGGCCCGCGCCACACCCGGCAGGTGCCCACCAGCACATCGCCCGGCACCGCCGCGTCCAGCAGCGACGGCGCGTCAAGCAGCGAGCTGTCCCCGTCCGTCTGGCTGGCGCCGATTGTCGGCAATCCCGCAAAGTCCGCCGCCGCGCACGCCGATCCGTGACCGCACGTCAGCAGATTCACGCCCGCACCCGTCGAAATGGTCCACTGCGTCGGGTCCGCCGGGTTGATCATCGCCGACCCGCCCTCGCCGTCCGAAAGCTGCGGCCAGCTGCCCGTCCCGCCGGTCGCCGTCGTCGTCGCCGCCGTGCCCATCGCGCCGAAGCCCGCCAGCACCACATCCGCATTCGACGGATCCTCGGCCAGGCTCACTGTCTCGCCCAACGACCCCAGCCCCGCATTCAGATTGTCAAAGTGGCTCGCATCCGTCGCCGCGCACGCCGACCCCGTCTCCGCCACACCGTCCGTCGATCGCCACAAACCGCCGTCGTTGCCCACAAACAGCAGCCCCGGCACGGCCACGCCCGCTGCCACCACCGCATGCTGCGCCGGAGCCACCATCGCCGGGGCCGCGCACCCGTTCGTTGCGTTCGTCGTGTTGCGCAGCGAGCAGCCCGCCGACAGCGTGCACCGATACAGGTCGTCGGTACCGACCAGCAGCGTCGTATCCGCCGCGTTGCCCGTCGTCGTCGGCATCGCCAGCAGCGCCTGGTCGTAGTCCGCCTGGAAGATCGCCGAATTTCCGCCGCCCACCTCCAGCGGCGTCGACGTCAGTCGCGTCCCAAACATCACCGCCGCGGACGCGCAGCTGCCGTTCGTCAAGCCGCACACATCCTGCCACAAGCCCTGGTCCAGATTATTGCCGTCCGTCGTGAGCGCAAACAGGTCGCCCGTCACCGGCTGCACGGCCAGCGTCCCGCGAAAGATCGGGCAGTTCGTGTTGCCCGTGCCACCCGGGTCCGTCGGGCACGCCGTCAGGCTCAGTGTCGTCGCCGGCTGGTGCGTCATCCGCGTCCACGTCACACCGTCGGCCGACTGGTAATACCCGTGGTACCGCACCGCCGCGTAGAACTGCTGCCGCACCGCATTCCACACCACCGACGTCACCGCGTTGCCGCCCAGGTTCTCCTCGAGCGGCTCCGGCGTCTGCACCGTCTGCGTGCCGTCCATGATCGTGCTCATCCCCCACGTCACGCCCGCGTCGGTTGAGTAGTACAGCCCCTTGGTCGCCTGCGCCGACGCGTTCACCACGTCACCCTCAACCGACTGCGTCAGCGCCGCAACCACCAGGTTTGGCGTCGCCGTGCTCCACGCAAACCCCGCGAACGCCAGCCCCATCCAGGAGTGCGTGCCTGCCACGCCGTCCTGCGAGTTCTGCACCAACGTCCACGTCAGACCGCCGTCCGCCGAGCGCAGCAACCCACTGCCAAAGTAAGAATCCGTCGCATCGTTCGGGTCGCCCGTGCCCGCCAGCAGAACGCCGTTCGCCACACTCAGCGCACCAATGCTCAACGACGCCGTCGCCGTCGTTCCGGCGTTGTTGCTGAACACCGGCAGCGTATCCGTCAGCGGCGCAAACGAAACGCTCCCCGCAGCCCCCGCCGCATTGGTCGACTTCCACACACCCCCACCGGTCGTGCCCACATACACCGTATTGCCGGTCGCATCCGCCGGGTCCACCGCAACACTCGTCACCCGTCCACTCACCGCGCCGTACTGCAAACTACCGAGGCTGCTCGGCCCCAGCGGCTGCCACGTCGCGCTCAGGCCCGTCGTTCCGGTCATCGCCCGCAGCCGTCCCGCATCGGGCGCCATGGCCGCGTGCTCGGCCCGCGCCGCCGACATCGCCGCGCTCGCCGCCCCATGCCGTCCACGCAGAAACTGCCGCGCCCGCCGCATACCGGCCGGCGTAGACCGCTGTGCCGCAACGCTCGCCGGGGCCGTCGACACCTCCTGCGCCCACGCCGGCGTCGCCCACGCCAGACACAGCAGTGCGGCAGCCCATGCCGCCCGCCAGCGCCGATCGCTCATCACCATGGATTTCGTTGTCATACGCGGAAGGGGTGCCGCCACTGCCTTCGAGCCCGAGTCTAGAGAGACTCCACCCGGTCCACCCATTCCGCAAAAGTCGTAGTCCCGCCCGCCCGGACCTCGGCTTGCTCATCAAAAGCAAAAATGCGGCCCGGAGGCCGCATCCCGATCCCCCCAAAGATCTCCTTACCAGGTGCCCCATGCCCGGCTGATATAGTCGGCCATCGTCATCGTGATCAGTACCAAAAACGTAAAGAATCCCGCGGCCACCGTCATCTTGATCAACCGCGACTGAAAGTACACGTGCATAAAGAAAAGAATCACCACCACCGCCTTAAATGTGGCGATCGCGAGCGCAAGAATCGGATTCAGCGGACCCAGATCGATGTACGCCGCGCCCACGGTAATTGCCGTCCCCACCAGCAACGTCGCAAACACCAGAAGGTACTGAAACGGCGTAACAAGGTGGTGCTCAGCATGCTCCGGATCGGTAACATTCGTCGGATCGTGTGTATCAGACATTGAGTCAATTTCCTCTTTTGCGTCTACAGTTCAGTATCGTTGCTCGGGCTAAGCGGATCAGTGCAGTGGATGCCGATTGATCAGATACAACAGGGGAAAGAGAAACAGCCACACAATATCGACAAAATGCCAGTAAAGCCCAAAATTCTCGATCGGCGCCACGTAGCCGGTCGTGAAATCACCCCGCTGCGCTCGATGAATCAACCAGACCAGCAGACCGATGCCGATAATCATGTGCACCGCATGCATCCCGGTCATCGCGAAATAGAGCGAGAAAAACACCTGCGTGCGCTCCGCCGCATCGACCGGCAACGGACGTTCATTCTTGATCCCGTGCGCCGCCGGATTCACAAACTCGGAGATGTCGAAGTTCGGCCCCGGAATGTGATGCTTCTCCCACTTCTCGTGATACTCGTCGTACTTCACGCCCAGGAAGCAAAGACCGAAAAACGTCGTCAGCACCAGCATCAGCACAAGAAACGACTTGTTGCGAACCTCCGCCGCCCACACGCCGAGCGCCATACAAAAACCGGAGGTAATGAGGATCACCGTGTTGAGTCCGCCCAGCGGCACCGACAGCTGATTCGACGCCACGGCAAACGCCGGATAATACCAGTTGCGATACAGCAGGTAAGCGAAAAAGAGCCCGCCGAAGAACATGATCTCGGTCAGCAGAAACAGCCACATCCCAAACGTGCCGGCCTCCCGCTGTTGCTGCTCCGTCTCAAAATGGTGACGGTGCTGGGGCGTCGAGATGTGCTCGCTGTGGACATGATCCATCTCCGCGGACACAGGATGGGATACGGCCAGTGTGTTATCCAACGGTCGTCACCTCGTTCGCAGTCTTATTGGCCAGCCACTCATAGTCATACGCCTCGTGATCCACCACCGGGATCTCCGCGAAGTTTTCCGTCAGCGGAGGAGACTGGATCTGCCACTCAAGCCCGGTCGCCTGCCAAGGATTGTTGCCCGCGATCGCGCCATACTTCAGCGACCAGCCGAGGTAGATCAGCGGCATCAGATAGCCCACGCCCAGCACCGTGGCGCCTGCGGTCGAAAGCACGTTGAGCACCTGGAACTCCGCCGGATACGCGTGGTATCGCCGCGGCATGCCCAGGTAGCCAAGGATGAACTGCGGCAGGAACGTCAGGTTGAAGCCGATAAACGTCGTCACCGCCGCCAGCTTCGACAGCGACTCGGGGTACATGCGCCCCGTCATCTTCGGCCACCAGAAATGCACACCCGCCAGGAACGCCATCAGCATGCCGCCCACCATCACGAAGTGGAAGTGCGCCACGATGAAGTAGGTCTCCGTCAGGTGAATATCCATGCCCAACGATCCCAGAAACACGCCCGTCAAACCGCCGATCGTGAACAGACCGATAAACCCGAACGCATACAGCATGGGCGTCTCAAACGTGATCGACCCCTTCTGAAGCGTAAACGACCAGTTGAAGATCTTGATCGCCGAAGGTACCGCCACCAGCATCGTCAGCAGGGAAAACACCAGCGCCGAGTAGTTCGACACGCCCATGATGAACATGTGGTGCGCCCACACAAAAAACCCGAACACCGCAATCGCCACCGAGGAAAACGCCACCGCCGTGTAGCCGAACACACGCTTCCGGCTGAACGTCGAGATGACCTCGGAGATGACACCGAAGCCCGGCAGGATCATGATGTACACCGCTGGGTGCGAGTAAAACCAGAACAGATGCTGAAACAGCAGCGGGTCGCCACCCTTGGTCGGGTCAAACACGCCAATGCCGATCGTGCGCTCAAGCGCCACCAGCACCAGCGTGATCGCCAGCACCGGCGTTCCCAGCACCATCAGCACCGAAGCCGCATAGTGCGACCACACAAACAGCGGCATCCGGAACCACGTCATGCCCGGCGCGCGCATCCGGTGGATCGTCACAATAAAATTCAGCCCAGTGAAAATGGACGAGAACCCGGCAATAAAGATCGCGACCGCCGTCGTAATCACGTGCGTGTTCAGGTAGTGGGTCGAGAGCGGCGTCGTAAACGTCCACCCCGTATCCACACCGCCCAGCACCAGCGCCGCCAGGGTCAGCGTGCCGCCAATAAGGTACAGGTACCAGCTCAGCAGGTTGATCTTCGGAAACGCCAGGTCACGCGCGCCCAGCATAATCGGGATCAGAAAGTTCCCGAGCGTCGCCGGAACCGACGGCACCAGAAACAAGAAGATCATGATGATGCCGTGCATCGAAAACAGCTTGTTATACGTGTCGGACGCCACCAGGTCGGGCTGCGGCGTCAGCAGCTCCAGCCGGATCAGCCCCGCAAACGCGCCGCCGATAAAGAAGAAAAACGTAATCGAGATCAGGTACAGGATCGCGATACGTTTGTGATCGCCCGTCAGCAGCCAGCTCATCAGGCCGTGCTCATTGTTCAGATAATTTCGCTTCGGCAACGCGGCCGACTTCTGATCGGGAAGGTTGACGATCGTCGACGGAGTGACACTCATGGCTTCACCGTTCCTGCTGCGGCCCCTGCCGCCTGGTTAGACTGCGACGTGGTCAGCGTCTGTTGAATACGATAGTTGGTCTGGAGATTCTTGATGTACTCCACAAGGTCGATCAGGCCATCTTCACTCACCTGCCCTTGATACGTCGGCATGATCGGCGCGTATCCGGCCACCACATGCTGGGACGGGTTCAAAATCGTATCGCGGAGGTACGCGTCATTCACCAACACCTGCGTTCCATCCGCCTGCTGCACCCGCGATCCATACACGCCGGCAAGGTTCGGCCCGCGCGCCGCCGCATTGCCGGAGTGGCACGAGATGCATCCGAGCGAGGCAAACAGCCGCTCTCCGTTCTGCGCCAGGCTCATGCCGCTGGTCGACTCCCGCGTCCACTTCTCGTAGTCGTCCGGCTTCAGCGCCGTGATCTGTCCAATCATGCCCGCATGCAGCGTACCGCAGTACTGCGTGCAGAACAGGTGATACACCCCGGGCTCGGTCGCCTCAAACCACACCGTCGAGTAGCGCCCCGGAATCACCTCGCGCTTCACCCGGTAGTCCGGAATCGAGAACGAATGAAACACATCCTGCGAGATCATGGTCAGCTGCACAGGCCGCCCCACCGGAACATGCAGCGCGTTGATCTCGTGCTGCCCGCCCGGGTGCTCGGCCTTCCACATCCACTGCTTGCCCACGACATACACGTTCATCGCATTCACCGGCGGCGTGTAGATGCGGAAATACAGCAGAGCGCCCCACACAAACGTCACCAAAAAAATCGCAAGCGGAATGATGGTCCACGTCGCTTCAAGCAGCGTCGATCCTTCAATGTGTGTCGCCACCGGGCTCCGCTCCTTGCGATAGCGGATGGAGAAACCAACCACCAGTGCACCCACCAGAACGACGCCGAACAGCGTCATCGCCAAAAGGAAGAAGTACAGCGCGTCGGTGTACGGTGCAATGGTCGACGCTTCGCGCGGAAACAGCGCGGACGCGTTGAGCCACTTCAACAGAAATTGCCACAATACCGGACTGATATGCATCGAATCCCTTCTACCCGTTGCCCTTCTTGGTCAGGTCGTGCTCGCGCCCGAGCTCGACATCGCGCCGAAACATCAGAAACATAAACCCGCCCAGCCCCGCCATCGTGATCATCCCGCCAAACTGCACCACTCGCGCCACCCGGAGGGACATCTTGTTGGTCTGTGGATCGTAGTGGTAGCAGTAGGTCAGGATGTTGGCGACCGGAGACCCGATCTTGTTGCCCGAGGCGTCGATGAGCCCCAGCAGAACGTCCTTGGGCGAGTACTCCACGCCTAGGTAGTACTGCGCGATTCGCCCCTGCGGCGTCATGATCTCAATTGCGCTCGCATGCGCGAACTGGTCGAGCTTGCCGTCCGGCCCAGGAACCCGCACATACCCGAAACCGACCGCGTCCGTCACCGCGTCGATCGACGTCTTTGGCCCCACCAGGAAGTGCCACCCGTCCGCCGTCTCCGGCCGGCCGTAGCGCTTCACGTTCAGGGCCTTCGAGTGCGCCGCCATCTCCGGCGTCTCGCTCGGGTCGATCGACATCACCACCACATTGAAGTCCTTGCCCGGCGTCAGATGCACCATCTCGAGCGCGCCCGTCACGCCGTCCATCTCCTCCGAGCACAGCATCGGGCAGTTGTAGTACACCAGCGCCAGAATCGCCGGCTTCGCCCCGAAGTAGTCGCCCAGCCGCACCGGCTTGCCCGTCTCATCGGTAAACGTCGCCGCCATCGGCAGCTGCGCATTCAGGTGCTGTGCGACCGACACCTTTTGCAGCACACTCGGCAGCTGGTCGCCTGTGTTTTCGCCCGTGCTTTTCGCGCCGTAGTCGGTCACCTGCGCGTGCGCCGGCGTGCCGTCGGTGAGGGTCGTGCCCAGCGCCAGCACCAGCGTCGAAACCACTGACCGGATTGGTGTGCGGAACGTCATGTTTCCCTATTTCTGCCAACACTTAAGACTACCGGAACCGCGTGCCGCGTGCCGCCCGCCCGGCCCTACCGCGGAGGATTGTTCTCCGCCTGCTGCCCTTCCGCGTGGCCATAGCTCAAACGCTGCGCCCGCGCTTCCATCACATCAAGCTCGTACCCCGTCCGTGCAAATCCGTTCGTCAAGGGGGTCGTCAGCTGCCGCTCGGCGTCGCCCGCCATCTCCCCCGCTCCCGCCGTTGTGGTCACCCCCCCATGCAGCGGCAGGCCGCGCTGGGCAATCAGGTCCATCGCCCGATCGATCGGAATCCGAATCGTTCCGCCGCTCTTCGGGTCCGAGCTGTAGTGGTCCAGCAGCAGGTCTTCCCGTGCGTGGAGGTCGGCCGTGTCCTGGTTGCCGTCGTCGGTCTGCAGCCGCGGCCCGGGAAAGTCGGTCGTCATCCGTTGCAGCTGGCGCTGCTCCATCTCCGGGTTCGGCGCCAGGTCCTGCCGCTTGCCCTTTTCCCCCGGCGCGCCCGCGATCATATGGTCCTGGCTCCACCGGTTAGCCGGTCCATCCTCCGTCAGAAACGCGGAGTTGATCACCTTGCCCATCACAAAGCAAAACACGAAAAAGATCGCGAGAAAGGCCGCTAGGCCGCCCAGAAATACGACGACGCCGCCAACGTTGACGTCCGTCGTCTCGTACCCGGGGCTTCCCCCCTCCCGCTCGGTCGAGGGCTTCGGCTTGCCGCCGAAGATATCTTCGCCGGCGTCTTTGTTATCAGGATTAGTGGGCATGTTCAGGCTCCAGCATCTCCTCAAGGTGAGGATCGTTCGTGTTGACCAGCGGCCGCTTCTGCAGCTCGCCCAGGAAGTACCAGCCCCACAGGCTCATCACCGCAATCGGCACCGTGATGTAGGCCAGAATGCTGCCGTTGCCCGCCAGGTGGAGGTTGCCGGCGGCGTTTCGGAAGTTCGGCTCAATCAGCCAAAACATATCCACGCACCGGGCAAAGATCATAAAACACGTCAGCCAGATCATCTTCACCTTGCTGCGCTTCAGGTCGCGGCTCAGCAGCAGGCAGAACGGGATCAGCCAGTGGCACGTCACATCGAGCGAGCAGATCGTCCACCATCCGCCGTGGATGCGGTTCAGGTACCAGGGAATCTCGTCCGGCACGTTGCCCGACCAGATGATCAGGAACTCCGCAAACGTGAAGTACATATTCAGCATCGTGAAGGCGAACGCCAGCTTGCCCAGGTCGTGCTGCTCCGTCGTCCGCAGCAGCGTCTTCATCGGCTCGTACCGGCTCAGCAGAACCACCGTCAGGATGCCCAGCGCCAGCACCGAATACCCCTGGCCGACCAGGAACTGCAGGCCATAGATGGACGAGTACCAGGTCACGTCGAGCGACTTGATCCAGTCAATCGACGCCGCCGTCAGCAGCACCACGTAAATGAAAATTCCCGGCCCGCTCAGGTTCTCAAACCGTATCTGCCACCGGTTGTAGGAGCGCTCCGTCCCGGCCATCGGGTCGGCGTCGCGCTCGAGCGACCAACGGTTCAGCACAAAAATAAACAGCCCCATGATGCCGAAGATCGCGAGCGACTGGATCCACACACTCACCGGGTTCAGCATGGAGATCTTGGCTATCGCCGTCAGTGACTGCTCGTCGGTCACCAGGTGTGCGGCGCGCGCGTTCAGTTCCGCCTGCACGGTCGGAAACGCCGCCCACTGGTACAGGTGCTTCATCAGAAACCCGATCGGCAGAAACAGCACAACAATCAGCGGAAGCGTGCGCGTCATCGCCTCCAACGGTCGACGCAGCAGCAGACCCCACTTTCCGCCCGACACATACTGCAGCATCAGAAACGCCAGACCGCCGCCGCAAAACCCGAAGCACGTCATGTAGCCGTGCAGGTACGCGCGCAGCAGGTGGTTGCGGCCGTCGTGCGTCCATGCAAACAAGAGCAGCGACAGCAGGGCAAAGACCGCCGAAACGACGATCAGCCGTAGCCGCCATGCCGCAAGTGCCGGCGGCGGCAGAAGGCTGGCCGGAAGCGCTTTCGGCCCGTGGTGCGCGTGCTCGTGTTGTTCGTGTACCGATGCCATAAATGCTCTGTCGCCGCCTCTGCTCTGCTGTCGCTCTTCTCGTGCTTACTTCTCAGCCCGTCTTGTTTCTCAGCCCGTCTTACTTCGGTCCAGCGTTTCCGCCTTTACCGACCTACTGCTTGCCCGTCGCCGTGTTCGCGCCCTGCGTCCTCTGGATCGGCGTGTTGTACTGCGGACCCACCGTGCCGCCCTCGCTCGAGCCCTCGGTGGCCGTCAGGCCCTGCTGCCGCGATGGCGTACGTGCGGCCGCCGCGCCCGCCGATCCGCCGTTCGGTCCGTTCATCGTTCCGGTCGGGATGTTGTAATCGTCGCCGCTCGGCGTGCCCTTCACCGCCGTCCCGGGCAGACCCCAGTCGTACGCAAACGCCGAGGTGAACCCGGCCTGTTCGGCAATCGCGTCCAGCGTCTCCATGTGGCCGCCCTCCGCCACGTCCGCCTCGGTCGCCTGCTGGCTCAGCTGCAGCGCGCGCACATACGCCACCACCGCCCATCGCTCTTCGGTCGTCAGCTGCGCGGAATAGTCCGGCATGGCGCCGTAGCCGTTCGAAATCACGTTGAAGAAGTGGCCCAGCGGCATCGCCCGCAAACGCGCCGTGTGGAAGTTGCCCGCCTGCGCATATCCGCGCTGCACAATCATCCCCGCGCCGTTGCCCACGCGCGAGTGGCACGGCGTGCAGAACACGTTGTAGCGCTCCTGCCCGCGATGGATCACGGCCTCGGTCACCGGGAACGGCATGCCGTCGCCTTCCTTGCCGCCATCGAACCCGCTGAAGAAATACGCATCCTGCCGCAGCTGGTTGCGCGCCACCGTGTTCTCCACCTGCGGTCGCACCGACCGTCCATCGGCGTAGAACTCGGTTCCGCGCTGCGGGTAAAACTTCGGCTGGTTGTGCATGTCTTGCCGGCATCCCGCCAGCACCATCACACCCGCCAGCGCGCCCAGCCGCTTTACGGACCGCGAAAGCAGTGCGCGGCTTTCTGTTTTCTGTTTCCAGCTCCCTCGGTTCCGCATCAGTGGTCTACCTCCACCACCGAAACGGCGGGGAACTTCTCAAGAAACGCTCGCGTGTCGGTGAGCGAAAATTTTGGGTCGTTCGCTTCCACGCACAGGAAAAACTTGTCCGTCGTTGCGCCCGAGCGGAAATTCGGCGCATTGAACACCGGATGGTAGAGCTGCGGCAGGCCGTTCAGCGCAATCATTCCGAACGCGGCCGACAAGCCCGAAAACAGAATCGTCCACTCATACGCCGGGATAATGAATGCCGGCCACGAAAACAGCGGTCGGCCCGCAATGTTCAGCGGGTACGAGATCGCCGAGATCCAGCTTTCCATCAGAAACGCCGTCGTCACGCCCATCAGGCCGCCCAGCAGGCACACCAGCGGCACCCGTGTCTTGTGAAAGTGCAGCGCTTCGGCCGCTTCCTCGACCGGATACGGCGTATAGCACTCCATGCGCCGGTACCCCGCCAGCCGTGCCTCGTGCGTCGCGTGCACCAGCTCGCTCGGCGTGTTGAACTCCGCCAACATCCCGTAAATTCCCTCGCGCGGCGGCATCAGAGCGCCTCCTGGACAACTTCTTCCGCATCCGCGCCGCCCTTGCGGACCTTCGTCTGCGGCAGCATCATCCGGATCTCCGACATCGGAATCATCGGCAGGAACCGTGCAAAGCACAGGAACAGCGTTGTAAACAGACCCCAAGTGCCGATAAAGATCATGTAATCCCACTTGGTCGCGCGGTACGTTCCCCAGCTCGACGGCAGGTAGTCGCGGTAGAGACTCGTGACGACAATCACGAAGCGCTCAAACCACATACCGATATTCACCACAAACGACAGGAAGAACAGGTACCCCACGTTGACGCGCAGCTTGCGGCTCCACAGGGTGGTAAGCGGAATCGCAATGTTGGTCAGGATCAGGATCCAGTACGCCCAGCCCATGGGGCCGAACATGCGGTTCCACATCATGAAGAACTCCCAGTGGGAGGCCGAGTACCAGCTCATGAAGACCTCCATGGCGTACCCGTAGGCCACAATCGATCCTGTCGCCAGCATCACTTTCGCCATGTTGTCCAGATGGCGCAGCGTCACCAGGTCTTCGAGGTGATAGAACTTGCGGATCGGAATCGCCAGCGTCAGCACCATGGCAAAGCCCGAGTACACCGCGCCCGCCACGAAATACGGCGGAAAGATGGTGGTGTGCCAACCCGCCAGGGCCGCCACCGCAAAGTCGAACGAGATCACCGTGTGCACCGACAGCACCAGCGGCGTCGACAGGCCGGCCAGCAGGAGCGAGGCGGACTCGTACCGGATCCAGTGCCGCGTCGATCCCCTCCATCCCAGGCTCAGCATGCCGTACATGTACTTTGCAAACGGCAGCGTCGCCCGGTCGCGCAGCGTTCCGAAATCCGGAATCATGCCCACATACCAGAACACGATCGAGATGGTCGCGTAGGTTGACACCGCAAATACGTCCCAGCACAGCGGGCTGCGGAACTGCGGCCATAGGTTCATCGTGTTGGGGTACGGAAACAGCCAGTACCCCAGCCACGGGCGGCCGATGTGGATCAGCGGGAACATGCCCGCGCAGACCACGGCAAAGATCGTCATCGCTTCGGCGAACCGGTTGATCGAGTTGCGCCAGCTCTGCTTGAACAGCAGCAGGATCGCCGAAATCAGCGTTCCGGCGTGGCCGATGCCGATCCACCACACAAAGTTGATGATGGCGAAGCCCCACGCGCCCGGGATGGTCACGCCCCAAATGCCGACGCCCTTCAGCACCAGCCACGTCACCCCGATCACCAGGCCCTGCGCCACGCCGGCAGCCAGAATCAGGCCGAAGAACCACGCGAGCGGCGTATTTCCGGTCAGCACGATGCCGGCAATCTTCTGCGTCACCGACTTGAAGTTGTGCCCCGGCGCGATCACCGCGTATTCGCCGGTGCGCGGGTCGATCATCGGATCCAGCACCGGATCGTTGCTGGGCTGTTGGATTGGGCTCTTGGTTGCCATCTTATGCAAGCTCCGGATTCGGGTTGATGACGCCGGCCGTGTACGTCGTGCGCGGTCGGTAGTTCAGGTCGGCCAGCACCGGGTAGTCGCGTTCCATTGCCTTCTTTTTCGCGACCTTGCTGGTCGGGTCGTTCTTGTTGCCGAAGATGATGGCGTCGGTCGGGCACGCCTGCTGGCACGCCGTGATCACGTCGCCGTCGCGCACCGCCCGGTTTTCCTTGTCGGCCATCAGCTTGGCCGCCTCGATCCGCTGCACGCAGTAGGAGCACTTCTCCATCACGCCGCGGCTCCGCACCGTCACGTCCGGGTTGCGCATGAACTTCAGGCTCTCGGTCTCGTAGTCCGAGTACAGCAGGAAGTTGAACCGGCGCACCTTGTACGGGCAGTTGTTCGAGCAGTACCGCGTTCCCACGCAGCGGTTGTACACCATCGTGTTCAGGCCTTCGGGCGTGTGCACCGTCGCGCCCACCGGGCACACCTGCTCGCACCCCGCGTTCTCGCAGTGCTGGCACATCATCGGCTGGAAGTGCGCCTGCGGTGCATGGAGATCTCCCTCAAAGTAGGTGTCGATCCGCAGCCACTGCATGTTGCGCCCCACCTTCACCTGCTCGCGCCCCACCACCGCAATGTTGTTCTCCGCGTAGCAGCTCACAATGCACGCATTGCAGCCGATGCAGGAGTTCATGTCGACCGCCATGCCCCACGCGTTCTGCAACTTCTCGGAGCTTTCGTCGGTGTGGTCATACCGCCACGCGTTCGGGAAGAAGCTTTCGTCGTGGCCCGGCGTCTCGCCCTGCGGAGCGTAGCCCACCTTGTCGATCAGCGTTCCGCTCGCCCCGCCCTCGTGCGCGAAGTTTGGGTTCTTTTTCACCTCCGCCACCGTGGCGTAGCGGATGATCGATCGCTCCATCGCCTCGTGCCCGGCCAGCGAATACGTGCCTTCCTTGTCGAACTTCGGCTGCTCCAGATCATGCTGCGCAAACGCGCCGCGATGCTCGATGTTGTGCACCTTGGTCACGCACAGGTCGTAGGTGCCCTTGCCGCGCGTCACCGTCACGCCCGTGTCATACCCTGGCCGCGCCGACGTCCGCAGAAGGTACGCATTGAACCCCACACCCGCGCCCACGCGGCCCACCTGCGTCCCGCGGCCAAATCCCAGGTGCACCGTGACGGTGTCGTCCGGATGCCCCGGCACCACAAAGATCGGGACCACCACCCGCTGCCCGTTCAGATCGAGCTCAACCGCCTCGTTTTCTTCGAGACCCAGCCGCTCCTGCAGCCCATAGCTCATCAGCGCGGCATTGTCCCAGCTCATGCTGGTCACCTGCTTCGGCAGCTCCTGCAGCCATCCGTTGTTGGCATAGCGCCCGTCATACATCGACGAATCCGGCCGGAACACAATCTCGATCGTTCCCGCGCCGGATGCCTGCGCCGCGGCTCCAACTCCCGCTCCGGATCCTGCTCCGGCCGACGCTCCGCCCGGCCTCGGCGCAAATGCCGTCCCCTCAATCCATCCGTCGTGCAGCGCCTTTGCCCATCCAGCCGCGAAGTCCCCGGGGAGGTACTGCTTCGCGTTTGCCTGCACCGCGTCGAACGCCGAAGCCTCCGGATCGGCCAGCAGCGACTGCAGCACGTCATGCGCGCTCCGCCCCGCGTAGAGCGGATCGATCATCGGCTGCACGATCGACAGTGTTCCGTCGTACGCCCGCGCATCGGTCCAGCTTTCGAGGTAGTGTGTTTTGTTCAGGTGCCACTCCGCAACCGAACCCGTTTCGTCCACGTGCGATCCAAGGTGCACCGTGTGCGGCACCTTCGCAAACCCGTCGGCAAAGTGCACGTCCGCCGGTGCGTTGTAGAGCGGGTTGACGCCCAGCATCACCAGCCACTCCACCTTGCCCGCCGCCATGTCCCCCGCAAGCGCCCGCAGGTCGGCATTCTGCTCGGTCGGCAGCGGGTTCACGGTGTCGGTGTACACCACCGTCTTGCCGACCGCGCCGATCTGCTCATTCATCCGGATCGCCGCCAGGTGCACCTCGGCCGGCGCCTGCTCGCCCGGAATCACCACGGCGCGACCGCCGCTCTTTTTCAGGTCATCCAGCAGCGCCGCCAGGAAGCGCTGCTCGCCCGCATCGCCCGCCGCCGCATTTCCGCCCGCCAGCCCCTCGGCGATCGCCACCAGCCGGCTCGGCTTCACACTCAGCCGGTGCTCCGCCTTGAAGCCCGTCACCGTCGGCATCGTCTCGATGACGTACATCCGGTTCATCGGCTTGTCTTCTTCGTACCGATGCCGCTCCGCGTACGCCCCCGCCAGCGGAAGGAACCCAGGGTGGTGAATCCCGCCCAGAAAGTCCGCGTCGAGCGAAACAATCACGTCCGCATTTTCGAGCTTGTACTGCGCATCGACATAGCTGCCGAACGCCGCCTTCGACGCCGCCCGCGCCGAATCCCGGTTCACCGGATCCCATTGCACCAGCTTCGCCTGCGGATACAGCGCCTGCACCTGTTTCCACTGCCCCGCCAGCGTCGGCGACGTAATCGTCTCCGACAGGAAGTACAGCCCCTGCCCGCCGTTCGGCAGCGCCTTGGCCGCCCGCGCGAACGCCATCCCGAAGTCCGCCCAGGTCGCACTCTGCCCACGCGCCAGGGGATGCTGCGACCGGTCCGGATCGTACAGATCGAGCAACGTTCCCTGCGTCAGCGCGTCCGACTTGCCGTTCGACATCGGGTGCTCGGGGTTGCCCTCAAGCTTGATCGGCCGAAACGCGTCCGACTTCACCAGGATCGGCACCGCTCCCGTCGGGAACGGATGGGCCGTCGCAAACAGCATCGTCTGCCCCAGCACCAGCTCTTCCGGCTGCCGGATATACGGATAAATCGGCTCGTCCGGCTGCTTCGTACACCCTGCCAGACCGGCCAGCGCCATCGACGCGCCCATCACCTTCATGAAGCCGCGCCGGCTCACCCCGTCCACCCATTCCGAGCCCGCCGCCTGCCGCGGAAATTCCTCCCGCATCAGCGCGTGGAACTCCTCGGTTTCGGCCAGCTCATCCAAATTCTTCCAGAAGCGCCGACCCGACTTCCCGTCGAGCTTTGCCCTCACCGCAGCCAGCGTCAGCTTCGCCGGAGCGATCGCCGTCACCACCTGCGCGTCCGGCGCGGCGCTCGTTGCCGCCGGGATCTCCGTCACCACCTGCGCTCCCGCGGGCGTCCTCATCTCAGCCATCGTCTCGTCGGTTCCTGTCATGGTCATCGGTGGCACGTCTCGCAGCTTGCCAGCTCGTTGGGCTGCCGGATGTGGTAGCGCGCCGTCAGGTACTTGCCCAGCTGCTCCTGGCTCGTGAACTTCTGGTACGAGGCCGGCATCGCAATTCCGCTCGGCACATCGCTATACGTCTTCGCGTCGCCCTCGGTCGGGTGCGGGTTCAGCTGCGTTCCGCTTTGCGTCTTTCCGTTGCCGCCCGGGCTCCGTTCCACCAGCTGCGCCAGCTCCGGCCCGCCGTTGCCGCTCGGATCCTTGGTCGTGCAGCTCACCTGCTGCGCCGTCGCCTGCCCGTTGTTTGAGCCCGACCCCGTCTGCGCGCACCATACCGGCTTGTCGCCGCTCGGCCCGGCCCACGCCATGTTGTAAATCTCGCTCGTCGGCCGAAGATTCGCCGCGGGGTTGCGATGGCAGTTCAGGCACCACTCCATCTGCAGCGTGTTCTGCATGTACATCAGCGGCATCTCGTCCACGCGACCATGGCAGGACGAGCAGCCAATGCCCTTGTTCACGTGAATGTAGTGATTGAAGTACACATAATCCGGCAGATCATGCACCCGGATCCACTGGATCGACGCCCCCGTCGCCCAGGACTGCCGCACCGGCTCCAGCAGCTGCGCATTGGTCCAGATCTGCGCATGGCAGTTGATACACGTCTTCGTCGGCGGAATGCCCGCGTACGCCGCCTTTTCCACCTGCGTGTGGCAGTACTGGCACTGCAGCCCCAGACCCTCCACATGGTGCTTGTGGCTGAACGGCACCGGCTGGTCCGGCCGCTGGCCCTGCCGCGTCACCCACGGGGAGCGCTGCAGCTGGTCCAGCGCCACGCCGAGCGCGATCACAATCAAGCCCGTCAGCACCAGACTCGCCCGCGCGAGCGCGTTTGAGCTTCGATCAAATACTTGCGCCATGCTCTCTAGTCCTGCTTCCCCTTAGCGTACGAGGAGGTTACGGTCGTTACCGGTGAAATCCTGTCATCCCATCCCCGGGGAGTCAATCAAAACCCCCCGGGGCACCTGGATTCGTGAACGGGAGTCGAACGAGAAACTTGAGTATAGCAACAGGACCCCCCGTTTCCGGGGAACGAATCCGGCCCGATCCGCGTTTTCCCCCGTCCTGTTTCGATTATCGAAACAGGAAATCTTTCCTGCACCACCATTTGTGCAGGCCCTCACCTCCCTACCTCGACATCTGGCCCCACAACGCTGTATCCGCCTCATACATAAGGTCACGCGGTCCGAGTTCGTGACCTCGATCCCACCCGGACACTGCGAATCAGCACCACCGATTCGTTTTGCACCATTCCCCTATGCCAAACCGGATACGTCTTCCCTCAAACGCAACCCGCATACCTCACGGCTCATACTTCACCTCCCTCCACACGCCCCACCCACCCCGTATCATCCCCCCATGCCCACCCCCACCGGCCGAACCCGCGCTCTGCCCTTCGCCGCCGCCGCCACCACCCATCTCCACGCCGCCGACCCGAAACTCGCCAAACTCATCGATCGCGTCGGCCCGGTCACCCTCCGCCTCCCCTTGAGCCCCTCCCCCTTCGAATCCCTCGTCCGCTCGATCATCTACCAGCAGCTCCACGGCAAGGCCGCCGCCGCCATCCACAACCGCATGATCCAATCCTTCGCGCCCAACCCCGAAGCCACCGACCTCCTCGGTCCCCACCCCACCCCCCAGCAGCTCCTCGACTGCCCCAACGAGCAGCTCCGCTCCGCCGGCCTGTCCGCCAATAAAGCCCTCGCCCTCCGCGACCTCGCCGCCAAAGCCCTCGACGGCACCGTCCCCACCCTCGCCCGCGCCCGCCGCATGTCCGACGACGACCTGATATCGCACCTGACCCAAGTCAGGGGCGTAGGAAAATGGACCGTAGAAATGTTCCTCATGTTCGCCCTCGGCCGCCCCGACCTCCTCCCCGTCGACGACTACGGCATCCGCAAAGGCTTCGCCCTCACCTTCCTCGGCCTCAAGCCCACCGCCCCCGGAGGCCAGATCAAAGTCACGCCCGCCGACCTCCCCAAAGCCGACCTCATGCTCCGCCGCGCCAAACGCTGGCAACCCTTCCGCTCCGTCGCCTCCTGGTACCTCTGGCGCGCCGCCGACCTCGCCTCCCCCACCCCCAAGTAGTCAACGCAGGTGCCACCTAGCCCACGGACACCCTAGCCGCAACGACGTGTCCGATTTGCATGCGTCGAACAGACTCGTTTTGGCCCCCAGGTGAACTTTTTGGCTCTTCAGGCCGAAGATCAGTTTGGAGACCACACATGCCCGCAGATCCGAAGGTCAGGAAGGATTGGGCGCGCGATGCCGAGGCTTTCGATGCGGTGTATCGCGAGAACGCACCCCGACTGCGAGCCTTTCTGCGGCAGATCGTCGGATCCTTTCAAGCTGCCGAAGACCTCACGCAGGACATCTTCACGCAGCTTTGGAGACAACCGGACGGATTCGATCCCCTTCGCGGAAGTGTGAGGGCCTATCTCTTCGGCATAGGAAAACACCGGGCCGCGGAATGGTGGCGGCGTAGCAAACCGGAGGCGCCACTCGAAGACAACAGGTGTACGGCGGGCGATCTGGAGCGTGGATCCGTCATAGCGGACGCCCTCGGACGTCTGCCGGAAGAACAACGGACCTTGTTATGGCTACGCGAGGTCGAAGGTCAATCCTACGCCGAGCTCGCCGTCATCCTTGACATCCCCGTAGGAACGGTTCGCTCGAGATTATTTATGGCGCGGCAGGCGATCCGGGCAATCTGGCTCGGCGCAGCCAAAGGAGAGTTGCATGAGGTGCGATGAGGCCAAGGAGTTCGTCTCAGCGATCTATGACGGAGAAACCGTGCCGCCGCAAGCGGCCGAACACACGGCCCACTGTGCCGATTGCCAGGAGTTGTTGAAAGGGTACGCGGAGATGGGGGCCACGCTGCGCAGCTACGGCAGCCTCCTGATCGCGGAACCGGTCCCGGATCGCATATGGCTCACAACAAGAGAAGAAAGATCCACATGGTTCGAGAAAGGTTTGCAGATGATGCGTATCCCGAGGATAGCGTTCGCCTGTCTTGTTCTGTTGCTTGTCGGTCTGGGCTCACGTCTGGCGCTGGTCGAGGTCCGCGCGCATGACGATGGCTCCGTTCTGATGCTGAAGCTCACGCCGGCGCAGGGTGACAGCATTGAATGCTTCGTGCCGACGCTCGACACGGACCACCATACCTGCGCCGGGTTTGCCCAGATCGATCAAAGCGACCTGACCTACTCCATCAAAGCGCTAAGGAAGGAAGGGGATCGTGTGCTGCTCTCGATCCGGTCCAAAGTTGGGCCGTTGGGACCTGGCGGCTACGGTCCCGACACGGAGAGCACCTTGCCAGAGATGCAGTCCTGGTTCACTCCTGGACAAACCTTTTCGGTGCCAGGCACGGGGGAGTTGAAACTTGCGCTTACGGGAGAATGGGCCGACCACATCCCGGTAACGGGCGGAAGTAAGCAGCTGCTCGACCCGGGGCCGAATGAGATCAGGCTGACCTCACCCTTGCTGCTGAAAAACAATCAAGTCGTGGGGGACATGGCTAACGGAAACGCGGGTACGGACGAGGCCGGAGGCGGCGTCTTCCTGTACATACCCGGCGAGGGACGCTTCATCCTCTCGCCAACGCCGATCGAAGGCGCGATCCCCGCCAAAGTGCAGCTCAACCGCGTCTCTTTCGAGAGCAAGGGACAGACTTACGTCATCGTGACAGGAACTCCGATAAGCCGTGCAGGAAACATCTGGGTCCTTCACGATGTTGCCTACAAACCCTCACCGGAAACCATGCCAGGGCCGCTGCTTGGCGCTGGACCCGTGAGCAAACTCCGCTAGCAAACAGAGAAGGGACGCAGCGGAGCCCGCGCGTTCCTTCTCCCTCAGCCGCTCAATCGCGTCCGACTCAAAACGGCTCAGAATCGCGCTCTTGTAGCTGGCTTGCTGCGTTCAACACTTCAAGGCGAAACGTCAAGATCGGCTCTGCTCTGCGTCGTGGAACGAGGCGCGTCTCTCTCCCTCAGGAACAATTCCCGGTACCAGGTGGAACGGATCGCCCCATTCCGTCATCATAGGTAGGTAAGAGCACGGTTATGCCTTCAACTCTTGACATACTGCTGTTCGGACACGACGCGGCGCTCCAACGTACGCGATGCGACCTCCTGAAAAGACACGGCCTCGGAGTCGACCCAGTCACAAACCTTGTTGAACTGAAATCCTGTCTGGCGGTCAAGCCCTACATCCTCCTCGTGCTCTGCCATTCCCTGTCGGGAGGCGAAAGGGTAGCCGGCATCTCGCTCGCGACTTCGTTCCTGCCCGCCGTACATCTGCTCGCTTTGCAAGAAGGCGCGTCCGGAACCGTCGATCTCCCGCTCGCCCAGGTGTTGTACACAAGCAACGGTCCCGAGGTCTTCCTCTCCGCCGTGCACACGCTCGTCCACTCCACCGACCGCCCAACCCGCTCAGCGAAACGAAAGGTTGCCATGGCTCAGTTCGAAGGTACCGTGAAGTGGTTCAACGACGCGAAAGGGTACGGCGTTCTCGGTCGAAACGTCGCCGGGGTCGAGGTGTTCCCCCACGGCTCCGCCATCCAGGGCGCCGGCTACAGGTTGCTCAAAGAGCGCGATGTGGTCGCCTTCGATGTGGCGGAAGGAGAAAAGGGACTGCTGGCCGATCAGGGGCACCCGTTGAAACAAAAGTAGCCGGTCTGCCGGCAGCCGCGCGCACCGCCGCTGCCGGCCCGCTGGCCTCCCCTATCCTCTCTATACTCAGCATGGCTGCACGCGAGCCTGCCGCGGTCGTCTCGCCGGGCCCCAGCCGCTGCAATCTCCTCGCACTTAGGTGTTTCATCAAACCCACAACTTCATCCCCCGACTTCGCTTCGGTCTCCAGCGACGAAATGGCGTTCGCGCTCACTATTTTTGTCCAGGCCGCCAATCAACGCATCCCTCTCCCCATATCGCCTGGGGAGGTCGATGAAGTGTGCCATCACCTGTTCAGCATCCTGTGCGCCGACGTCGATACCCCTCCCACAGCAGGCCCTCCCCAGCCCGATTTCCAGACCACGCTCTTTGTCGCATTCCGTACCCTGTGCGGCCACTACGACGGAGATCCGCTCCAGGCCGCCGTCTGCGCGCGTGTCCTGGCCTTCTACTTCCTCATGGAGCGCAGCGCAGGCGCTGTCCTGGCCGATTGGGTTCAGCCCCATCCCGAGACGCCCCAGTTCGTTGGCCTCCACCCCGCGGTCGTCGAAACCATCGCCACGGTCCGCCTTCGTGGTTCCGTTCTGCTGTCCGCACATGCGTTTCTGAAGCTTGTGGTGGAAAACGCTGCGGATCCGGAAGGGAGACAAATCCACTGATCGGCATGCCTCGCCGCGGCCGTCCTCTCACCCCCCCCATCCCCCATTCCGGCTATTCCCCATCCCCAACTTCGGGTCTAATACAGGACAGTGATCACCGCACCCGAACTCCCGGCCACCACCCCCACCGCCGATGCCGCCCTCAACCCCAAGCGCACCCTCCGCCGCTTCGTCTGCGTCCACGGCCACTTCTACCAGCCGCCGCGCGAAAACCCCTGGCTCGAAACCGTCGAAACCCAGGCCTCCGCCGCCCCCTACCACGACTGGAACGACCGCATCACCGCCGAGTGCTACGCCCCCAACGGCGCCTCGCGCATCACCGACCGCGCCAACGAAATCATCCGCATCTCCAACAACTACGCCCGCATCTCCTTCAACTTCGGCGCCACCCTCCTGTCCTGGCTCAAAGACAGCACCCCCCGCGCCTACCGCATGATCCTCGAGGCCGACAAGACCAGCGCCGCCCGCTTCTCCGGCCACGGCTCCGCCATCGCCCAGGTCTACAACCACATCATCATGCCGCTCGCCTCCGAGCGCGACGCCCGCACCCAGATCCGCTGGGGCATCGCCGACTTCGAGTCCCGCTTCAACCGCAAACCCGAAGGCATGTGGCTCGCCGAAACTGCCGTCGATCGCCGCACCCTCGACCTCCTCGCCCAGGAAGGCATCCGCTACACCATCCTCGCCCCCCACCAGTGCGCCCGCATCCGCAAACTCCAAAAACCAGCCGTCATCCTGAGCGAAGCTCCCGGAGGGAGCGCAGTCGAAGGACCCCCGCATTTCGCTCCCGCCCCCGCATCGGGCACCCCCCAACCCAACCCCGATCCCTGGCGCGAAACCCCCAACTCGGCCGTCGACACCTCCCACCCCTACCGCGTCCTCCTCGACGAGGGCCGCTCCATCGACGTCTTCTTCTACAACGGCCCTGCCTCCCGCGCCATCGCCTTTGAAGGCCTGCTCAACGACGGCGAAACCTTTGGCCGATCCCTCATCAAGCACCTCGGCTCCTCCGACGCCAACCCCGACGACCCCGCCCAGCTCTCCCACGTCGCCACCGACGGCGAATCCTACGGCCACCACCACAAGCTCGGCGACATGGCCCTCTCCTACGCCATGCACTGGATCGAAGACAACGGGCACGCCACCCTCACCAACTACGGCGAATTTCTCGAGCTCTTCCCCCCCACCTGGGAAGCCGAGGTCGTCGACAACTCCTCCTGGAGCTGCGCCCACGGTGTCGAGCGTTGGCGCTCCGACTGCGGCTGCAATGGCGGCAAACCCGGCTGGAACCAGCGCTGGCGGCGTCCCCTGCGCGAAGCCCTCGACGGCCTCCGCGACAGCATCGCCCCGCTCGCCGAAGAAAAAGCCCGTCCCCTCCTCATCGACTTCTGGACCGCCCGCGACAACTACATCGAGGTCATGCTCGACCGCTCCAACTTCGTCAAAGACCGCTTCCTCCTCCACCACGCCGCCAAAACCCTCTCCTTCGCCGAGCGCACCGCCGTCTGGGAGCTCCTCGAGCTCCAGCGGCAGTCCCAGCTCATGTACACCTCCTGCGGCTGGTTCTTCGACGAGATCTCCGGCATCGAAACCGTCCAGATCATCGCCTACGCCGCACGTGTCCTCCAGCTCGCCGCCAACCTCTTCGGCGCCGAAACCGGTGCCCGCCTCGAAGCCGCCTTCCTCAGCAAACTCGCCGAAGCCGAGTCCAACGTTCCCGACCTCGCGACCGGCGCCGGAGTCTACCGCCGCTACGTCGACGGCCTCCGCATCGGCATCCTCCAGGTCGGCGCCCACTACGCCATCTCCTCCGTCTTCCGCTCCTACCCCGACATCGGCACCCTGTTCTGCTTCGACGTCCGCCGCGACAACCACGAGGTCCTCGCCTCCGGCCGCGGCAAGGTCGCCCTCGGCCGCGCCAAAATCCTCTCCCGCATCACCGACGAAACCTGCGAGGTCGCCTACGCCGTCCTCCACCTCGGCGACCAGAACCTGTCCGCCGCCGTCCAGGTCGTCGACCCCGCCGACCCCACCGAGCTCATCGCCTACCAGAAGCTCGCCGCCGACGTCTTCCAGGCCATCAAGCGCGCCAATCTCCCCGAGGTCATCCGCCTCATCGACCGATCCTTCGGCGGCATGACCTATTCGCTCAACTCCCTCTTCGCCGACGAGCAGTCCCGCATCCTCCGCACCATCCTCGACCGAACCCTCTCCGAAATGGAGCAATCCCTCCGCACCATCTACGAAGACCACGCCTCCCTTCTCCATTTCCTCACCGAGTCCGGCGTCCCCGTCCCCGCCGCCCTCGCCCTCGCCGCCAACTTCGCCATCAACGCCAGCCTCCGCTCCGCCATCGAGGGCGACATCTACAACACCGTCGAGGTCGAAGCCCTGCTCGTCCGCGCCAAATCCGACCAGGTCACCCTCGACACCGCCACCCTCGCCTTCGCTGCCGCGGGGCGCATGAAGCGCGCCATGATCGCCCTTGAAGCCGCCTCCTCGCTCGACGGCAACCTCGCCATCGCCGCCCTCCAGAATGCCCTCACCATCGCCGGCTCTCTCCGCACCTTCCCCTTCGAAGTCAATCTCTGGCAAGCCCAGAACATCTGGAACGACCTCATGCGCCGCTCCACGGTCACCACCTGGTCCCCCGAGTGGCGCGACGGCTTCCGCAAACTCGGCCTCGCCCTCTCCATCTCCGTCGACCACCTCGTCATCGAACAAGGCGTCCCCACCTTCTAGACGCCGACCACCCCACTGCATCTGCCCTTGCTCTCGCCTTTCTTGCCTGTCATCCCCGCAGGGGACCCGCTTCTGCCCTCGCTCTCGCCCTCGCCCTCGCCCTCGCCCTCGCTCTTGCCCTTCTTGCTTGTCATCCCCGCAGGGGACCTGCTTCTGCCCTTGCTTTTGCCCTCGCC
>CAXTEU010000003.1:125071-310741 GCA_964243475.1 uncultured Acidobacteriaceae bacterium
TCTTGCTTGTCATCCCCGCAGGGGACCTGCTTCTGCCCTTGCTTTTGCCCTCGCCTTGCTTTTGCTCTCGCCCTTGCTTTTGCCCTCGCCCTCGCTTTTGCTCTTCTTGCCTGTCATCCCCGCAGGGGACCTGCTTCTGCCCTTGCTTTTGCCCTCGCCCTCGCTTTTGCCCTTCTTGCTTGTCATCCCCGCAGGGGACCTGCTTCTGCCCTTGCTTTCGCCCTCGCCCTTGCTCTTGCTCTTCTTGCCTGTCATCCCCGCAGGGGACCTGCTTCTGCCGTTGCTTTTGCCCGTTCCACCGCCGCTATCCTGAGCAAAGCGAAGGACCCCGCATTTTGCGGTTACCCCGCCCACCCCCTCACCTGAGCGCAGCGAAGCACCCTGCATCCACCATCAAGCCAAACCTCAGGGTGCCCCGTAAACCGTCCACCTCCGCAGACTGTGAGTCGCTCGCCACCAACTCCGGAGCAACCCACCCCCCCCCCGCATTACCAACGTACCGCCCCAACCCCAGCCCACTCAGCATCTACCTCAACAAAGCCTGCACGAAACGATCTGGCAAATCTCCCCAAGGAACCACCCATGTCTCGTCTGACCCGTGTTCTCCGCCCGGCCGCCCTCGCCGCCGCCGTCTCCGCCTGCCCGTCCCTTCTCGCCCAAACCGCCGCCCCCACCTTCGCCCCCCTCGTCCCCTTCACCTCCATCACCCAGCTCGACCCCGACCTCCAGACCGTCGTTCACTACTACGACATCTTCCGCGGCACCCCCATCATCGATCTCACGCCCCAGGACGCCCGCCAGCAGATCTCCATCCAGGACACCGCCAAGCTCATCGCCCGCTACACCGGCGACCAGCTCGCCCCCACCCCCGTCGGCAAAATCTACGACCAGGTCTCCGCCACCGGCATCGACGGCCACCAGATTCCCGTCCGTATCTACGTCCCGAAGAGCGCGCCTCCTGCCTCCGGCTACTACCCCGTCGTCCTCTATTTCCACGGCGGCGGCTTCGTCGTCGCCACCATCGACACCTACGACGAAAGCGCCCGCAACCTCGCGGACGACGCGAACGCCATCGTCGTCTCCGTCGAGTACCGCAAGGGCCCCGAGCAGCCCTTTCCCGACGCCCTCCGCGACGCCGACTCCTCCTACACCTGGGTCGTCGACAACATCCGCACCTACGGCGGCAACCCCAACAAAATCGCCGTCGCCGGTGAGTCCGCCGGCGGCAATCTCGCCACCGAGGTCGCCCTCCACGTCCGCGGCGCCAGCCTCCCCAAGCCCGTCTACGAGCTCCTCATCTACCCCGTCACCTCGACCAACCTCGACCAGAAGTCCGACCTCCTCTACACCAGCCCCATCCTCCCCCTCAACACCCCCGCGCTCCCCTACTTCTTCAAGAACTACAACCCCGACATGGTCACCAACCAGGACATCCAACCCATTAACGCCGACCTCAAAGGCCTTCCCCCCACCACCATCATCGCCGCCCAGTTTGACCCTCTCGTCTCCGACGGCCAGGTCTACGCCACTCGGCTCGCCGCCGCCGGCGTGGTGGTCGACTACCAGCTCTACACCGGCATGACCCACGAGTTCTTCGGCCTCGGCTCCGAAGTCGCCAAAGCCCGCACCGCCGAAGCCTACGCCGGAACCGTCCTCGCCACCGCCTTCAACAAGTAGCCAAAAAGCTGCCCCGGTCGCGCCACCCGCGATCGGGGCACAACCTTCTCTCCCCGTCCGTCCTCACCTGAGCAGCGATGAACCCTTCACGTGCTATGTCCTTCCTGTTGCGGTCGCCCTTGCTATTGTTCGTTTCTTGTCGTCATCCTGAGCGAAGCGAAGGACCCCCGCAGTTGCAGTTGCACTGGTAATCGCTTTCACTGTTGCTGTTGCACTTGCTGTTGCAGTTGCACTCGCTGTTGCTGTTGCACTTGCCGTCGTTCTTGCGGTCGCCCTTGCTGTTGTTCGTTTCTCGTCGTCATCCTGAGCGAAGCGAAGGACCCCCGCAGTTGCAGTTGCACTTGTAATTTGCTTTCGCTGTTGATGTTGCACTTGCCGTCGTTCTTGCGGTCGCCCTTGCTATTGTTCGTTTCTCGTCGTCATCCTGAGCGAAGCGAAGGACCCCCGCGGTTGCAGTTGCACTTGTAATCGCTTTCGCTGTTGCTGTTGCACTTGCACTTGCAGTCGCTATGCGGTCGCCCTTGCTATTGTTCGTTTCTCGTCGTCATCCTGAGCGAAGCGAAGGACCCCCGCAGTTGCGGTTGCGCTTGTAGTTGCTGTTCCATTGCTGCCGCTCACTGCCCTGCACTTGCCCGTTACCCCCGAGCCACTCCCCCAAAGGCGTCATTGCCACCACCCCTCCCGCCTCCTACCCTCTGGCCATGCGCGAGATCTCCATCCCCACCCTCCCCAACGCCGGCGCCGCCATGGCCCGGCTCAATCAACCCGACCAGCTCCCCGAGCCACCCGACCCCAACTTCCTCCGCCACCAGCAGGCCCTCGCCTCCCAGCGCACCATGACCCCCGCCCACATCCTCCGCCCCACGCTCATCGCCGGAGCCGCCACCGTCTCCCACTGGTAGCCGCCATCCCGCGCGGCGCCGCACCCCGCCCGAACACCCACACCGCCAAGACCCCCGGCCGCACACCGCCGCAAAGGCCCGCTGTGCCCGCCCTCACCGGCAGGCCCTCAGTCGATGAGGTATCCCAGCTCCGTCAGCGCCTTGTCCGTCAACTTCACCCCATAGAGCGGCGTGTTCCGGCTCCGACGCAGCCCCTCCAAAAACAGATCCAGCGCATACGGGGACATCTGCCCCTCTTCGCGCAGCATCTTCAGCAGCTCCGCGCTGCTCGTCTGGTATTCAAACGTACTCGGCAGACCCGTTGCCGTCTTCATCGTCATCTGTAGTGGAATCGTCTGCCGCTCCGAAACCAGCGGTTGGGAACTCTTGGCGAAAAGATTAAAGCGCATCATGGGGGCATGGTCCCACCCGGCGTACCCTCCTCGTAATCCCCCCTTCGTGTCACCCGGATCCCACTCTCACCCGCCCACATAACCCTTTCTCCCCGTCCCAACGTCTCACCCATATCTCCGGTAGAGAGAGACCAAGGCAGACTGGCCCCTCACGCAATGAGGGGCCGTTTTTTTCGCCCCATGTATCCTCTCTTCATCCCACAGCACTCCAGCGGAGCCCCCTTGCCCCTCACCCGCGCCCTCGCCCTCACCTGCGCCGTCCTCACCCCCGTCTCCCTCCTCGCCCAAACCCCCAACCTCCCCGATCCCACCGACCTCCCCGTCCGCGCCCCCCACGCCATGGTCGTCACCATCCACCACGGCGCCACCGACGCCGGCCTCGACATCCTCCGCGCCGGCGGGAACGCGGTCGACGCCGCCGTCGCCGTCGGCTTCGCCCTTGCCGTCGTCTACCCCGCCGCCGGCAATCTCGGCGGCGGCGGATTCATGCTCATCCGTCGCGCCTCCGGCGAGACCCACTTCCTCGACTACCGCGAAAAAGCCCCCGCCGCCGCCACCCAAGACATGTACCTCGACGCCAACAAAAACATCATCCCGGACCTGTCCACCGTCGGCTACAAAGCTTCCGGCATCCCCGGCACCGTCGCCGGCCTCACCTACGCCCAGAAAAACTTCGGCAAGCTTTCCCTCGCCCAGGACATGGCCCCCGCCATCCGCCTCGCCACCGAAGGCTTCGTCCTCACCGGGGAAGAAGCCGCCAACCTCCACGCCAAAAACCTCACCGCGTTCCCCGCCTCCGCCCACATCTTTCAGCGCGACGGCAACTTCTACGCCGCCGGCGACCGCTTCACCCAACCTCTCCTCGCCGAAACCCTCAAACAAATCGCCAGGGACCCCGCCACCTTCTACTTCGGCAAAATGGCCGAGACCATCGCCTCCGAAATGCATGGAGGCGGCGGCCTCATCACCCCGGCCGACCTAGCCGCCTACACCGTCCGGGACCGCCGCCCCGTCGAAGGCGATTACCACGGCTACCACCTCATCACCGCCCCACCCCCCTCCTCAGGCGGCATCGTCCTCCTCGAAATCCTCAACATCCTCTCCACCTACAACCTCCCGCAGTTAGGTCCCGACCGCTCCGCCGGGCAGGTCCACACCCTCGTCGAGGCCTTCCGCCGCGCCTACATGGACCGCGGGGACTACCTCGGCGACCCCGACTTCACCCCCATCCCCACCGCCCAGCTCCTCAACCCCGCCTACGCCGCCGCCTGGCGCGCCTCCATCGACCCAACCAAACCCACCCCCTCGAAAGATCTGAAGCGCCCCGCCGGCTTCCTCCCCCCACCCCCGCAAATGCCCCACTCGGCCGCCGAACCCACCCAAACCACCCACTTCTCCGTCGTCGACGCCGAAGGGAACGCCGTCTCCAACACCTACACCCTCAACGGCGGCTTCGGCTCCGGCGTCACGGTCGCCCCCCTCGGCTTCCTCATGAACAACGAAATGGACGACTTCGCCTCGAAACAGGGCGTCCCCAATATGTATGGCCTCATCCAGGGCCCCGCCAACGCCATCGGCCCCGGCAAACGTCCTCTCTCCGCCATGACCCCCACCATCGTCACCACCACCGGGACCCCCGGCCACCCCCCTGAACTCCGCTTCGTCCTCGGCACCCCCGGCGGATCCACCATCATCACCACCGTCGCCAACGACTTCCTCTCCGTCGTCGAAAACGGCCTGAACATCCAGCAATCCGCCGACGCCCCCCGCTTCCACCACCAGTACCTCCCCGACCGCATCGACCTCGAAACCAGGTTCTCCCCGTCCGTCGCCGCGGAGCTCGCCCAGATGGGCTACACGGTCAACCGCACCGCCGTCGCCGACGAACACCACCCCGGCACCTGGGGCGACTCCGAACTCATCGCCGTCGACCCCAAAACCCACGACCTCCTCGGCGGCCACGACCACCGCCGCAACTACGGCAAGGCCGCCGGCTACTAAACCGCATAACCCCCCGAAGCACTCCATCATCTCAACTCGGGCGCAGCACCACGAGTAAGTCAACACCGGCGCGCCTATAAGCAATAATGCGGGCAAGCGAAGAAAAGAATGCGGGCAAGCGCGCCAACTAGCCCCAGCTCTCTCCCCAGCAGCAGAAGCCACGGCCTGAAAACTAGACCATTGTCATAAATGTTGGTGCCGGGAATCTAACTGGAAGTTGACGCTCTAGAACTTCTCTCCTAGAGCCTCCAGTCGCAGCTTGACTTCGGCCAGACGTGAGTCCAGGGTCACTGTTTCTGCGTCGGTGAGAAGATGCCCGACGCGGAGGTGCTGGACCGAATCGTAAGCTTTACGTGCATTCTTCATATTGCGTTCCGCCGTTTCGCGGTTACTCGTCGTATCCACGATCGAGAGGAACGTCAAGGCAACGCTCGCATCGGTCAGCAGCAGCTCAATGCCAGTACGATTGATGTCTTGCCGGGTCGCAGCAAAGCTGATTGGCCTGTCATCTTCCATGCACCCATGCTCTCAGGCCCTCGGAAGAGGCGCAAGTGACCAGATCCTCAAACCCCACGGTACCGGCCCAAACTGATCAGGCGACTTTTCCGGCGATTGGCGGCTTGAGTTTTCTTATGCTTGCACCGGGCACATCCACCCGGTACCCCTCTATGAACCTCAGCGTCACAGTACAGTGGTTTAGCGCTTCGTCGGGGCTCGTGCTAGGTTCACCGTCGAACTCGATGTGCTCAATGGTGCCCGATCGGCCATCCGCAGCTACCTTGGCCGACCATCCGAGTAGACTGCAGAGGTTGAACGACACTGGTTCTGGGCTCATGCAGATAAGATGCGCGGCAAGACCAGCGAAACCACTGGGAAGATTCCTAGCTGGCCCAACTATCCCAGACATCGTCGTCGCGCTCAATCTACGGTTGCTGATCGAGCCCGCCCGAGAAGAGCTGCCTCAGCCGCGCGGTCCCTTGCGGACACGCAGCTCACGGCCACCTCGCAGTCGTCGGTCTACCGTGTCGTGGCTGCCACGATCCCTCCGGCGAAATCGCCCTGTCGGTTGTCGTGGTCTACACACGCCGCAGCCAACCAGAACCCCCTCGCCTCCGCAAACCCCCAACGACCCCTACCAACCCCGTCCCCAGCAGCACCAGACTCGAAGGCTCCGGCGTCGCCGCAGTGGTCGCAGGCCCACTCCACGTCCCAGGATCGTTGTCCACCTCCCCATACGTCAGCGCGTTGGTAGTGGGGTTGTAGTACTCCCCAAAATCATCATTAAGCTCCGACGGAACCGTAAACGTACTCACCGCCGTATACCCGCCAGCACCGACCAGACTCTCCAGATAAAAACTCCACTGCACCACCTGCCCCTGGCCGTTCACCCCCACAAACGCATTCACATTGTCGTCCGCATTCTGGAAGGTGTAGTTGAAAACGCCATCGCTCACATCGTAGCCAACGAGATCGTCGTAGTTCGTCAGGTTCGTCGAGTCATCGAAGAAATGCGAGTCACCAAAGGTGAGCGAACCATGCAGGAAGTCGGAGGTCGAGTAAAGATTTCCGGCGATGTAGCTGAAGTCGTTTCCCGTGTACGTATACGTCACGTCCGCCTGCGCCATCCGGGGCAGGCTCAGGAGCAGAAGGGCTGCTGGAAGGAGGTACCTGCATGTCATCGAGACCGCCAGGGAAAGCTGGATTTGGGTGCGGGCCCAAGCATACAGCACACCCGCCCCGGCTCCGGGAACCACCCACAATCCCCGAAAATTACCCCCAAAGAGCCGTAACCCCTCAGCTCTCCAGCTCCGCCGAAATCCAAAACTCCCGCTCCCCCGCATCCCACCGCACCGTCAGCACATTCGGCTGGCAACAAACCTGGCAATCCTCCACATACACCTGCTTGGACCCACCTGACTCATCCACCGTCGTCTCCACCCACGAAAAACACCCGCCGCACTGGAAACTCGCCGCATACATTCGAGCCCCAGCCTAAACCCCGTCACTGCCACCGCACCACCGCCTCCTTCGCAAAATCAAACTCCACCGAACTCCCCTCCGCCGTCGTCACCATCTTCGCCGCCGCCCCATTCACCGTCACGCCCCCCACCCGCGCGAACCTCCACCGCACCGTCACCCGCCCCGCCTTGTCCCCCGTGATCGTCATCGTCGACCCGCTCCGCACCACCGTCCGCCCCTCAAAGTCCACCATCCGCGACTCCCCCGTCGCCGCCCCCGTCAGCTCATACACCCGCCGCTCATCCATCCCCTTCACCGCCGCATTCCCACTCTCCGCCGCCGGCACCAGCGTCATCACATCCTCTGGAATTTTCGGCACCACCGCCCCCGCCCGCACCCACACCGGAATCCGCTCCAGCCCCGCATCCACCACCAACGTCTGCCCGCCCGCCGTCACCGCCCCCGTCCAGTAGTCCACCCAACTCCCCGCTGGCAGATACACCACCCGCCGCGTGTTCTCATCCACCACCGGAGCCACCAGAAAATCCGGCCCAAACAGATACTCGTCGGGCGCCTCCCGCGCCGCCGCGTCGTTCTGGTACACCAGCGGCAACGCCCGCATCAGCGGCATCCCCGTCTTCGCCGCCTCGAGCGCCGCCCCATACCGGTACGGAAACAAACTCATGTGCAGCACCGCATACCGCCGGTACACCTCGAGCGCCGCCGTCCCTTTCCCCCTGTCCCAATCCCACGGCATCGCATTCGTCTGCGAAAACACCTCCATCATCGGCGAAAACGCCGAAAACTCCGTCCACCGCTCCTCCACCGCAACGTCCGGAGTCGTCGCCGTCTTCAGATACCCCCCCAGGTCGCACCCCCACAGCGGCATCCCGCTCATCCCCGCGTTCAACGCCGCCGTCACCACCGTGGGCAACCCATTCTCCGGCGAAAAACTCGACTCGTTATCCCCCGCCCACAAAAACCCCAATCCGTTCGCCCCCTCGGTCACACTCCGCGCAAACACCACCCCATTGCCCTTCAGCTCTTTCTGGATCACCTCCTCGACCGCATTGTTGTACAGCACCGCATACCGCCCCCGCATCAGCTGCGGATCCGTCCCGTCCGCAAACTTCACCTGTTGCGGCGTCACCCCCGCACTCTGAAAATTCCCCTCCGCATCGTCGTCCTTGAACCCATCCGCTCCCGCCCGAATCGCCCCCCGCAGCTTCTCCTGCCACCACATCTTCGCCGCCGGATTCGTGAAGTCCACCATCGACCCCTCACCCTTCCACCACCGCCCCACGTACGGCTTGCCCTCCGTGTTCTTCACGAAATATCCACGCTCCGCCGCCTCGTCATACAGCTCGGAGTGCGCCGCGATCTTTCCCTCAAACCCCGTCTCATGCGTGTTCGAGTTGTTGTTGATCCAGGGCGTATGCCACAGCACCAGTTTGTAACCAGCACCGTGGGCATGCTTGGCCATCCCCGCCGCATCCGCAAACTGCTTCGGATTCCATAGGTAACTGTTGTAGGTCGTCGCCCACGGCGAATCGATCAGCAGCACGTCGCCCGGCAGCCCCAGCGCTCGCGCCCGATCCACATCGCCCTCCACCTCCGCCTGGCTCAGGTCAAAATCCCGCCCCATCCACGGCCCAAACGCCCACATCGGCGGCACGGCCGCTCTTTGGGTCAACCCCGTAAACCCTTCCAGAATCTTCGGAAACTCCGGCCCGAGAAACACCACCACCCGCAGCTTCTCCGCCGGCACCGTAATTCCCACCTCACCCTTCACCGACACCCCAAAATCAAACTCCGCCTCCGCCGTCGTATCCACCCACATCCCGTACCCCGTCGTCGACATAAAAAACGGCATCGGCTTGTACGCCGCGTTGCCCTTCGCTCCGCCGTTGTCCTGCGACACATTCCGGACAATCTGCCGCGCCTGGTTCAGCCGGTCAAACCGCTCTCCCATCCCGTAGAAGTTCGCATCATCCTTCACCGAAAATCCCCACTCCCCCACCGAGTACGCCAGGCTCGTCACCTCCACCATCCCCGGCTGGAGCTGCCGCAGGTGCAGCTTCGACGTCGGCACCACCTCCCCATTGAACGAAAACCCGTGCAACAGCAGCTCCGCCGCTTTTACGCCGCCACCACCCGCACCACCGCCGCCCGGTAACGCCACCGCCACCGTGTCCCCATCTCGCCGCACCAGCCCAGCCGCCGGAGCCTCCACCCGCCCCACCGGCTTCGCCACCCCCGTCTTCTCCGCCTCCTGCACCACCCCATTCCCTTGCGCCCAGGCCGTCCCAACCCGCAACATCCCCAAACCGAAAACCACCACCCCGTACACCGCAAAAGTCCGCACGCGCTCACCCGCTCCGCACCCAAGAATTGAAAAGGCCCGCAAACCCCCGAAGGCATTTGCAGGCCAATTCTAAAGTGCAATCGCGTCTGCCATGCCCGGGAAGCGACATCGCGAACCTTTGCGTAAAACTTCATAACCCCTTGCGTTTCGCCGTCTACTTCCCGGCGTTTCCAAGGTCCATCGTCCGCGGGCATCTGCCGCGCCCGCCGGCGTTTGTCGTTGCCTTCTGCCTAGTAAGGCCGCGGCCCAGGTCCTCCCTGTGTCAGGTGCCGCACCCCAACGTCATACCCCCGGCGAAATCCCTGCCGGTACGCATGTCGATCAGGACCACGAAAGGACGGATGCCGAAACTCATCCCGGTTGTTCACATTCGGCGCCCGGTGGTTCTCAAAGTCTTTCTGAGCCCCCACGATTCCATCGTGGAAACCCTGCCGCTGCACATCCTGAAATTCCTGTGGCGGCTGATCCCATCCCCCGCCCTGGTACCCCTGCGGCGGCGGTCCCGGAGGCGGCCCATACTGCGCGTGCGCCGAAACGGCGCCGCCCGTGAGAAGTGCCAGTGCGAATACCGGAGCGGTCCACATCATCTTCCTAAGTGTGATCATCATCGTTCTTACCTCACACTCATAGAACCCCATCCCAAACCAGAGGATGCCCTCGTTCTACGGATTTCTAACCACGCCTCCCAAAACGGAACCACCCTCGCACACATGCATTCGCAATTGCCTCTGACCTTGCAAATCACCTGCACCTGCCGTTGCCGTTGCAACGCAGTTGCAGTTGCAGGTTGCAGTTGCCGTTGCGGGCTGTAGGTTGCAGTCGCCGTTGCGGTTCGCAGTTGCAGTTCGGTCGCCGTTGCGGTTCGCAGTTGCGAGTTGCGGATTGCAGTTGCGGTTCGCAGTCGCCGTTGCGGTTCGCAGTTGCAGTTCGGTTGCCGTTGCCTGTTCCACCGTCGTCATCCTGAACGAAGTGAAGGACCCCCGCATTGGCACTTGCTCTTGCTTTTGGAAGCACCGTTACCCCACCGGAAAACCCGTGGCGTACTTCCTAGCCCAACTCGCTACAATAGAAACAGATCGCAGAAAACACCGGCCCAAGCCTCAGGACACACCTCGTAACCACCTGATTCCAGATATTTTGTCGGCAAACTTCCCCGATTCAACATCTTAGATCCGCACCCGGGTCGCAACTCGAACAATCCAAACATTTTGGCTACAAAATACCCCTCCCAGGGGGAGGGGAGAGAGGAGGAGGGCCCCGTACGGTCACCCTACATATTGGTGTGTCCACCGCGCATCTGCTCGTTGAACGTCGGTTTCAGAAACTGCAGCGCGTCCGTCATCTCGCCCACATACTTCGCCCGATGCCCCATCAGCGCCTCGGTCGGTGTCGCAAACGCCACATCCGCCGCCAGCCGCACCAGCCCCTCGCTCGCCAGCGCCTCCGCCGTCTTCGCCAGCGCCTCCGGCGTCGTGTTCAGGTATTGCGCATCCCGCGGATCGGCCAGCCACACCGGCTCCGACCCGCCCAGCACGCCCGACATCCAGAACGTCTTGGCCGCCAGATACTCCTGCCGCTGCGTCTCGGTCGTGTCGTTAAACACGAACCGTTGCTGCTTCGCGCTGTAGTACCGCGTCGTCACTGGAACCGGCTGCCGGTTGCCGCTCTTCACCAGCTCCAGCTGCCCCTGATCCATCGTCTTCCGCACCGCGTTGTAGATAAAGCTCTCCGCAAACGGCTGCTCGGGCGCAACCACCACATCCCGAAACGTCACCGTCATCGAGGCCGAGACCTTGGCATGCAGCAGACTCGGTTCACCGTCCTCCAGCCGCACCTCGCCGTGCACGATCGACGTATCCGCCCCCGAAGTCGAGTGGTGAAACGGCCACGCGAACTTCCCAAAGCTCAACGGCAACCCCGTCAGCGTCAGATAGCAGTCCGGCCGCGGATTCCGCAACCGGATCGCCGTCTCTGCCAGAAAGCTCCGAACACCACTCAGCACAGCCGCCTGATCGAGGTCGATCCCGGCGCCGAGCTCCAGCAGCAGCTGCTTAGCCGGCGCGCTCCGCAACGCCAGAGTCGACCGCAGCGTCGCCGCCCCGGCAAAGTCCGTTCCCGCCTCCGCACGCACCACCGTCAAGCCAGCTTCGCCCGCCGCCTGCTGCACCTGCTCCTCCAGCTTCGTCCCCGTCTCCTGCACCGTTGCCTCCGATCGCCGCGACGCAGATCCATGCGCCTCGATGATTTTACGGCAACCACAAACCCGATGGTCTCTGCCGGATCGACGCCGCCTGCTGTCTTGTGTCCTTGGCCCGCGCCGGAGATGATCGAGGAACCGATGCCCGATCTCGCCAACCTCCTCACCGAAGCCCGCAACCCCCGATCCGAGCACATCGACCAGCTCCCCACGCTCGACATGCTCACCGTCATCAACGACGAGGACGCCTCGGTCGCCGCCGCGGTGCGCTCTGAGCTTCCCCACATTGCCGAAGCGGTCGACCGCATCGCAGAGCGGTTTACGCGCGGCGGCCGCCTCTTCTATCTCGGCGCCGGAACCAGCGGCCGCCTCGGCGTGCTCGACGCGAGCGAGTGCCCGCCGACGTTTTCCGTCCCGCCAACCCTTGTGCAGGGGTTGATTGCCGGCGGCGACCCAGCCCTCCGCCGCTCCTCCGAGCAGTCCGAAGACTCTCCGGAAGCAGGCGCCGGCGACCTGCTCGCCGCCGGCTTCGGCCAGCTTCCGCCTGGCGCCGCGTCCACCGCAGACACCCTGGTCGCCATCGCCGCCAGCGGCCGCACCCCGTACTGCCTCGGCGCACTCGAGCATGCGCGGTCGATCGGAGCACTTACGATTGCGCTGACCTGCGTTCCGGACTCGCCCATGGCGCAGGCCGCCGAGATCTCCCTCGCCCCGCTCACCGGTCCCGAGGTCCTCACCGGTTCCACTCGCATGAAGGCCGGCACCGCGACCAAGATGGTACTCAACATGCTTTCAACCGGCGTGATGATCCGCACCGGAGCGACCTTCGGCAACCTGATGGTGAACGTGCAGCCGACCAATGCCAAGCTGCAGGACCGCGCGCTCCGCATCCTGATGGCGATCACGGGACTGGACGAGCCACGCGCCAAGCAACTTCTGGCCGAGGCCGCGTCGCTCAAGGTGGCGATTGTGATGCAGCAACTCGGCCTGCCGTACGCGGCTGCCGCGGCCCGCCTCAAGCGTGCAAGCGGCGTTCTGCGGAATGCGTTGACGTCCTAAGGGCAGAGCTGCGTTGGAAGGGAGACTCCCTTCCGCCGCATCCGCGTGTGCCGTCAGAGCCGCCTAGCTCAGCACGGGGCTGCTGAGCGGCGATCGAGGATCACCCGGGCACTCGAGCAGGTCCTTGTTCGGCGGTTGGGCTCGGTGGCAAACAAGCCGTGCGGCGCGCCGTCGTTCTCGATCAGCGTCGAGCCGGAGATCAGCTTGGCCGCTCCGGGCCCTGCTGTGTCGATTGGCACGGTCGCATCGCTGCTTCCGTGGATGATCAGCATGGGCACGAGTATGGCCGCGCAATCGGTCCGGAAATCCGTCTCGGCAAAGGCGCGGACACAATCGATGGTCGCCTCGCCAAGGCGTGGAATGCTGGATCACGGACGTTTAGCCGAACAAATTTCCGGTGCGTCTTGGCATGGTGACCCCAAGGTGCTCGTACGCCAGGCGGGTGGCGACGCGGCCGCGCGGGGTTTTGTCGAGGAAGCCGTGCTGGATGAGATACGGCTCATACACCTCTTCGAGCGTGTCCTGCTCTTCGCCGAGCGCGGCGGCCAGGGTGTTGAGGCCGACGGGACCACCGTCGTACTTTTCGACGATGCAGCGGAGGAGGCGGCGATCGAGCTCGTCGAAGCCCTGGGCGTCCACTTCGAGCATTCCCAGCGCTTTAAGGGCGGTCGCGCGGTCGATCGACCCGTTTCCGCGCACCTCGGCGAAGTCTCGGACACGACGGAGCAGGCGGTTGGCGATGCGCGGTGTTCCTCGGGAGCGCATGGCGATTTCAGCGGCGCCATCGCGGTCGATGGGGACACCGATGACCTCGGCGGAGCGCTCGACGACGTAGCGGAGTTCGTCTTCGGTGTAGAACTCGAGCCGCAGAAGGATGCCGAAGCGCGACCGCAGCGGCGAACTCAGCAGGCCGGAGCGCGTGGTCGCGGCCACAAACGTAAATGGCTTGAGCTCCATGACGTGGGTGCGCGCCGCGGGTCCTTGCCCGATCATGATGTCGAGCTTGTAATCTTCGAGCGCGGTGTAGAGCTTTTCTTCGAGCACGGGCTGAAGGCGGTGAATCTCGTCGAGAAAGAGAACCTGGCGCTCACGCAGGTTCGTGAGGATGGCCGTGAGGTCGCCCTGGATCTGCAACGCCGGACCGGAGGTCTGCTGAAAGCCGACGCCGAGTTCGTTGGCGATGATGGTGGCAAGGGTGGTTTTGCCGAGGCCAGGCGGACCGAACAGAAGCACGTGATCGAGCGCTTCCCCGCGGGTGCGGGCTGCCTCGAGAGCGATGGCCAGCTGCTCCTTCGCGCGTTCCTGGCCGATGAACTCCCGCAGGAAATGCGGCCGGAGCTTCAGTTCGAAGGCGTCTTCCTCGTCCCGGCGGCCGGCCGAGATCACCCGGCCGGGTTCAGCGCTCTCGATCTCTTCGGCGAGCTTGTTTGCCATTCCGTCGCCCTTCCCTCCCCTCTTCAAGAAATCGCCAGAGGAGAACCTGGCGCACATTGCCGCAGAGCTTCGGAGCTTCAGAGCTTCGACGCTTCAGAGCTTCGGATCGTCGCATCCTGCGTTGCCCCAAGCTCCGGTATGGCGTGGACACAGCATCTCACACGGAAAGATCGTAGGCTGGGCGGCGTGGAGGTACTGCATTTTGCAGTACAATTGCAGTATTCCGAACGGGAGATTTGCGATGCCCCGCATGACCTTGGATATGGACGACAAGTTCAACCAGACGCTGGCCGACCTCGCGCAGGGCAGCACCAAAGCTGAGGTGATCCGCCGCGCCATTCAAAGCTATAAGTATTTCAAGTCAGAGGTGAATGGGTCGGACGGAAAGCGGATCTCGATCCGGGACGCGGCGGGAAACGTTCTGAACGATGTTGTTCTTCCGTAGCGGCGCATGGCTGAGACCGCGGTTGCACGCCCCAGAACGGCTGAAACGTCCGCGATCGATGTTGGCGCCGTCAAGGCGGAGCCGCCGACCTTTCTCGAGCGTTGGGGTGTGGTGTTTCTGGCGTGGATTGGTGGATGGATCCTGCTGACCGGAAGCGGTCTGGTGGCATACTACTTGGCGCATCAGCCGCCAATGCCGAACCTGAATGGCCTTACCGGCGACCAGGTGAAAAACGCGCTTGATAACCACAAGATGCTGCTGGACCAGTGGAACGAATCGCTGAACGACATCTTCGACCTGCTGATTACCAAGACCGCTGTGCCCATTGCGACGCTGCTTCTGGGATATCTGTTCGGCCGGAGCAAAGACACGCTCTAAAGCCTCCCCCCTCTTCTGAGCCGTATGCCGCGCACCTACCTCTACAAACTGACGTCAGACCGAGGTGGCGCACCGTGTGCTCCGCCGGCGCGTGCCGGGGATGGCCCGCTGCTGACGCTGTCCATCTGCAAGCCGGCGATCCGCCGAACGGCCCAGCCGGGCGACCGCATCCTCGGCCTCACCAGTCAGTCGCTGGCTGCGCGTGACGGGTATCCGCTGCATGCGGTGATCTATGCGGCGATCGTTTCGGAGGCGCAGGACGCGCGCGACTACTATGCGGCGCGCTCGCCGTTTCGGTCGCGGCCAGACTGCATTTACCAGTTTCACCGGGCGAACGGTGAACTGCGCCACACCGGGCGGACGCCGCTGCATGCCGATGAGGCTTACCGCGCGCGAGACCTTGGCCAGTATCCGTACTACCGCAATGGGCGCACGTTGTTTGCAACGGAGTTCCGTTACTTCGGCGCGGAGGCCGTGGCGATCCCCACACGGCTGCACCGGCTGCGCGAGGTGGCGGAGACGCTGGGGCAGGGACACCGGGTGTTTTCCGAGCGGGATTTGGCGACAGGGGAGGTGGATGCGCTTTTTCGGAAACTATGGGCCATGCCGACGCGACATACTCCGGCGACGGTGAGCGATGAGGCGTACGGCCACACACCCCGGTCTCCAAGAAGAGTGGGGCTCGCCAAAGTCGGCGAACCCCGGTTCCGGTGAGGGGAAGGATCGACTAAGCCACCCGGATATCGGGTTTGGCGATGGTGTCCTGCCACGGATCAATCACGATCTTTGTGACCGACTGCTCTTTCTTCTGCCAGATCTTGTAGAACTCCGGCGCCTGCTCGATGCCGATGCGGTGCGAGATGAGGAACGAAGGGTCAATCTCGCCCTTTTCAACGCGCTCCAGCAGCGGCTTGAGGTAGCGGTGCATGTGGGTCTGGCCCATGTTCATGTGGATCGCCTTGCCGAAGGCCGCACCGAAGTTGACCTTATCCAGAACACCGCCGTAGACGCCGGGAATGGACAACGTGCCGCCCTTGCGGATGGACTGGATGGCCTGACGAAGAACGAAGGGGCGGTCGGTTTCGAGCATCACCGCCTGCTTTACCGTGTCATAGGCGCCGACCAGGGTGTTGGAATGGGCTTCCATGCCGACGGCATCGATGCAGGCGTCTGGGCCAACGCCACCGGTCAGGTCGCGCAGGGCTTCGACGACGAGCACGTCATCCTGGCTGTAGTCGATGGTGGTTGCGCCGCAATAGTCGCGGGCGAGCTTTAGGCGCTCGGGGAAGCGATCAATGGCAATGACCTTGGCGGCTCCGAGCATGTAGGCGCTGGCGATGGCGAACAGGCCCACCGGACCGCAACCCCAGACCGCGACGGTGTCGCCGGGCTGAATGTTGGCGTTTTCTGCGCCCATGTAGCCGGTCGGGTAGATGTCGGAGAGGAAGAGCACCTTTTCGTCGGCGATGTCACTCTCGATTTTGATTGGGCCCACATCGGCAAAGGGAACGCGGGCATACTGCGCCTGACCGCCGGCGTATCCGCCATAGATGTGGGAGTAGCCGAACAGGGCGGATCCGCCGTAGCCATACATCTTTTCCGCGATGTGCGCGTTGGGATTGGAGTTGTCGCACAGGCTCCAGAGCGTTTTCTGGCAGAAGAGGCAGTTGCCGCAGGCGATCGTGAACGGCACAACGACGCGGTCGCCGCGCTTCAGTTTCTTCACCTCGCTGCCGACCTCTTCCACGATGCCCATGAATTCATGGCCAACAATGTCGCCCGCCATCATGGTCGGGATGTAGCCATCGTAGAGGTGAAGGTCGCTGCCGCAGATGGCGGTACGTGTGATCTTGATAATTGCGTCCTGCGGGTTCGTGATTTTGGGATCCTCGACGTTATGGACCTCGATCGACTGCTTTCCCATCCAACAAACTGCCTTCATACGATTCCTCATCGCGGAGCCTTCGCGCTAAAAGCGAGGTCCGGTCGGTGTCAGGCGTGCGTGCGATGCTGCCCCGGAGCAAAAAGGGCGAAGTGACGCTAGAGACGTACGATTAGGCCTGGGACGGTGTTCCCACCGGCGTTGGATTGGTTTCGCCATACATCCAGCGTTTGATGTTGCCGACCGCTCCGCGCGGACCGTGCGGCTGGCCTTCGCCTGTCGGGATTTCGCCGGCTTCGGCCAGTTCTTTGAAGTGCCGCAGATCTTCGATCACAGTCTGGTCGGGCCCGCGCTCCACCACGGCACCAACGAGGGCACCCAGCATCCCGCCGGGAACCTTGACGTCCTGCACCAGCGTAACAATGGTTCCGCGGTCGCCATAGTGCGGCTCGAAGGTGACGACTCCGCCCTGGTCGACGCCTTCGGTCACAGATGCCCAGGATATCTTTTTACCGGGAATATCTTCTGTCAGTTCAGAGTCGAACTCGATGCGCTTGCCTTTCGGATCCTCGGGATCGCCCATCACCCAGTGGCTCCTGGTATCGGTCAGCTTCGTGACGGAGACGACGTGCTCTTGCCATAGCGGAATCGACTCCACGTCGCGCCAAAGATCGTAGAGCGATTTCGGATCGACCAAAATCGTCTGGACGGCGTGCGAGACGACGCGGCCATCGCTGTCCTTTTTCGGGAGCGGCGCGTAGTGAGCGCCGGTTTGTGCTGCCTTGGGGAACGGCTTCGGTGCGCCCGTATCCACGATCTCTGCTGTTGTTGCCATCGCTTCCATCTCCAGGGTCCCGGAAGTCGCCGTTGCGCCGCGATCTCGCGCTCGGGCGGGGATACCTGTATGGATGTGCGTTCGTCGCTGCGCGTGGTCCGACTTCCTCCCTCAGGCAAAGGGGGCTGTGCTTTTCACATGGCTCCCGTCGGAGTTACCGCTCTTGGAACCGCTGCTGACGACGGTGGTGCGCGTTCGCACGGTCGTGGGTCGCACCGCGGGCCCGGTGTGTTGCTGCGCCGCATTGCCCTGCAGGGTGACGATGACCGCATGGGCGGGCTGCTCGCTCGCGCACAGGTAGGTGTGCGTTGTGGTGGCGTCAAAATAGACGGCGTCCCCAGAATCCAGGTGGTGGGTCACGTCGCCGTGCCGCAAGTCCATTTCGCCCGACAGCACGTACAGGAACTCGCAGCCTGGGTGCTGGTGGGCGCGCGCCTCCCGCCCTGGCTTGGCGGGCAAAAACTCTGCAAAGTAAGGGTTTAGGCCACGTTCCGGGACGAGGTAGCCGAGGCTCTCGAAGAAATAGTCCGGGTCGTCCGCCCCGGTCTGCGGCTTGCGGACGCGGTCCTTGGCGCGATGGATGCGCAGCATGGCCTGCGGCTCCGGCTCAAAGAAGTAGCTGAGGTCTTTGGAAAAGACCATGGCGATACGCGCCAGGTTGCGCAGGGTCGGCACGACGCGGCCAGTCTCCAGCTGCGACAGGAAGCTTGCGGAAAGGCCGGTGTGGCGGCCCAGCTCCACCAGCCCCATTCCTTTTTTCAGACGCAGATATTTGATTCGCTCGCCGATGCGTTTTTCCTCAATGAAGGCCTCCGCCGCCTCGCTGGCGACCTGCCCCGGCGCCTCCGCTGCGGCTTCTGCTATGTCTGTTTGCGGAGGCGCGTCCATCTCGTGCTCCGTCGCTATCTCTCCCATACGCCTGGTGGTTGTCGCCATTGAGTGATGTCCGCTGTCACACAGACAGACGTCGGCGGTCGGCGAAAAGATTTACGCTGCGTCGAATTCTCTCCGAGCGTCCCCCCATTTTCCCGCTGGGTCGTTCCGTTTTGGGAAGGGCTGCGAATGCGGGTGCGCAGGATGCGTGTCGCAGCGTTGCGGCGGATGTGTGCAACGGCCGACGTGCGCGGATGCTAGCCTGACCTCCATGGTTTCGGCCGGCAACGTACGCGAGCACAGCAGACCAGGGAGAGCGATCGCGGCCGGCGTTGCAGGCGTTATTCGGACGAGCCTGGCGCCGATCTGGGCATCAATCTGGGCGCCGATCCGGACGCCGGTGCTGCCACTGGCGCTGCTGGCTGCCGGCTGCGCCAACCCCGGCCCACCCCGACCGCCGTCACTGAACCTTCCCGAGCCGGTCCGCGACCTGCTTGCCAGCCGCGTCGGGGACACCATCGACCTTTCCTGGACAACGCCGGGCAAATCGACCGACGACCTGCCGCTGAAGGGGCCGGTGACGGCCGAGATCTGCGAGGCGCCCAACCAGGATGCAGCCGCGTGCAAACCGGTGCTGACCCTTCCCGCTCCCGCCGGCCCGGGCCACGCCGCGCTTCTGCTTCCGCCGGCCCTGGTCACCGGACCGACGGCGCTGCTGGTGGTGCGCGTGCGACTGCGTAACGCGGCCGGCCGCTCGGCTGATCTTTCCGCGCCCGCGTTCACCGCCGTGGGTCCCCCGCCACCGTTACCGGCAGAGTTTCGCGCACAGGCGATGCAGGGCGGAGCCCGCCTAGAATGGACGCGCGTGCGAGGCGGCGATCCCGTTCTGCTGCACCGGACGCTGCTGACGCCGCCTCCCGCCAACAGCTCGCAGCATCGCGGAAGCGCCCCGGCGGACACGGACCTCCAGGCGGCAGACCCGGGCGGAAAGGATCCAGGCGGTGTGCTTGACCGGACCGCGATCGAAGGTGGGACGTACCGTTACACCGCCCAGCGCCTCCGCACGGCGGATCTGGATGGCCAAGCCGTGCGTCTGCTGAGTGAGCCATCTCCTGCCGTGACGGTCCGGATTCACGATATATTTCCGCCCGCGGCGCCTACCGGGCTTGCCTCGGTTCCGGGCACGCCCGGCGAAGCGGTCGCAGCCATTGAACTCTCGTGGGACCCCAATGCGGAAGCCGACCTTGCCGGCTATTTGGTTGAGCGTACGGAGCTTCCCGCGGGGACACACCCCACCTCGGCCCAGCTCGCCTGGACACGGATTACCGCGACGCCCGTGACCGTTCCCGCACTCAGGGATCGGTCCGTCGTAGGTGGGCATCGGTATGCGTATCGCATTCTGGCCGTTGATGTTGCAGGCAACCAGAGCGCTCCGAGCACACCCCTCGAGGAGACCGCAGCCGTGCCGTAGCGGCGCGGCTTCATCGGACAATCGAACAATCGAAGCTGCAACGTGAAATATTTACGATCCAACGCTGCTGCGCGCCATCTCTGCCGTAATGACGCTGATGCCGGGGAATCTGATTGCCACCGGAACGCCGGCGGGTGCTGGAGCCCTTTCGCCCGGCGATCGCATCCAAATCTCTATCGAGGGCCTTGGCCAACTCGAAAATCTCGTTGCCCCCGAGACCATTTCGGGACAATGATCGCGGAACACTTTACCGGCGATTCGATTTTTCCGCATCCCGCGACCCCCCTTTTGTTACCATCATGCACAGCCTTTGAAGGAGTCTTCCCCATGGCAACCCTACTCGATCAGCTCCGCGGCATGACCACTGTCGTCTCCGACACGGGAGACTTCAATGCGATCAAGCAGTTCCGTCCGCAGGACGCGACCACCAATCCTTCGCTGCTCGAACAGGCAGCGCAGATGCCCGAGTACCAGTCGGTGGTCGACGACGTTCTGAAAACCGCGCGCGAACAGGCCGGGGATCACGCCTCGGACAAGGAAGTCGCCGCGCAGGCGTTCAAGACGCTTGCCGTCGCATTTGGCCGCAAAATCCTCGACATCGTTCCTGGCCGCGTCTCGACCGAGGTCGATGCGCGCATGTCGTTTGATCGCGAAAAAACGCTGGAGCAGGCGCGCGACGTCATCCAGCAGTACGACCAGGCCGGCATCCCGCGCGACCGCGTCCTGATCAAGATTGCTTCCACGTGGGAGGGCATCAAGGCTGCGGAAATCCTTGAAAGAGAGGGCATTCACTGCAATCTGACGCTACTGTTCGGCTTGCACCAGGCAATCGCCTGCGCCGAGGCGAAGGTGACGCTGGTCTCACCCTTTGTTGGCCGCATTCTCGATTGGTACAAGAAGGACACCGGCAAGGACTACCAGGGCGCGGACGATCCAGGCGTTCACTCCGTCACCACCATCTACAACTACTACAAGAAATTCGGCTACAAGACGCAGGTGATGGGCGCTTCCTTCCGCAACATCGGCGAGATCGAGCAGCTGGCCGGATGCGATCTCCTGACCATCGCCCCCAAACTGCTGGACGAGCTCAGCAAGTCCGATGAGACGCTGGAGCGCAAGCTCGACCCGTCGAAGAGTCAGTCGATGGACATCGAAAAGATTCCCATGGATCAGGCGACGTTCGAGAAGATGCATGCGGAAGATCGCATGGCTCACGACAAGCTGAAAGAGGGCATTGAAGGCTTCTCGAAGGCGCTTGAGGATCTCGAACAGATGCTGAGCAAGCGGGTCGCCGAAGTCGCCGCCGGGAAGGCGCCGGCCATGGCGTCCAAGTAGCCCGTCACAGCGGCTTCGGCGGAGCCTCACAGTCCGCCTGAGCCGCTATGGCCGGACCTTCTGCCAACCTTGTCGTTGAGTCGTCCACCGAGGTGAGGGGAAAGAATCGGCCGCAACCCACCGTCTCACGCTTCTTTCCTTTCCTGTATGGCCGCCCCGCCCGTCGAAGTCGCCGTTCTGAGCGCCCCTGCCATGGCGCGCCTCCATACCGTGCGCGAGCTGAATGGGATCCGCGGGCTGGCCGCGCTGATCGTCTTCCTCGCCCACACACTTGGCTACTTCTCCCCCGACCCGCACTGGGGAGTGATGGTCAACGGAATGAACACGATTGCGCGATCCTTCAACTCCTGGGTCGATGTCTTCTTTGTTCTTTCCGGTTACCTCATCACGACCATTCTGCTTGGCCGGCGTGGCAAGCCACGATACTTTCGCAACTTCTACCTGCGCCGCGTTCTTCGCATCCTGCCGCTTTACTGCGTCTGCCTCCTGGGTGCCCTGCTGATCATTCCGCACTCCGGCCGTTACGTGCTGCTTGCCACGTTCTTTATGGCGAACTTCAACGGTTTCTTTCGTATTCCGATCGACGGTCCTTTCTGGACGTTGGCGATTGAGGAGCAGTTTTACCTGCTCTGGCCCACGGTGATTCACCATCGCTCTGTGACGCAGCTGCGCCGAATTTCACTGATGATCGCAATTGTCTCGGCAAGTCTCCGGCTTGGGATCGCGATGGCCGGCCACAACGACTTTGCCCTCACCTTCTTCCGTGTCGACGGCCTTGCCCTGGGCGCGTGGCTGGCCTGCTATTTTCACCAGCGCGTTCCCACGCCGGAGCTGCGGCGCAAAGAAAATCGCTGGATGAGCCTGACCCTCGTTGCCGGCGCCGCCCTTGCCGTTGGCTCGCACTTTATGGGCACCTTTGCCAAGCCGCAGTACGTTCCTCGCGCGCTCGACTTTACGGGGATGATCATCGCCTACACCGGTCTGTTTGGCCTGATCATTGCCCACCACGGTCAGCCTGGCGCTCAGGGCATGCTTCGATCGCGCGTGCTCGGCTTCTTCGGCCTCATTAGCTACGCCTTTTACATGACACACGTCTACGTCCTGGTGCTGTACGACCGGTGGCGCGGCACGCTCGTCCCCGGCGACACGCGACAGTACTTCGTGCGGCTGTTGGTCACCTTCGCCGTGACCACTGCGGCTTCGCTCGTTTCCCGCTACGTCATCGAGCTGCCCGCGCTTTCACTCAGCCGCCGCATTCTTCCGCCGACAATCCCGCCCGCGGAAACGCAGCTTCCGCTTACCCAGGCGTAGCTGCTGGGGTGTTTGTGTGTGGCGCGCTTTGTCAGGTCACACAGACACCGGCCGGGCGACAGCTTGGCGCAGCGTTGCTACTCCCACATCAGTGAGCCACCGTTCTGGTACTCAATCACGCGCGTCTCAAAGAAGTTCTTTTCCTTTTTCAGGTCCATCGCCTCCGACATCCACGGAAAGGGATTCTCGGTCGGCGGAAACACGGCCTCCAAGCCAATCTGGCTCGATCGACGATTTGCGATGAAGTGCATGTACTGCTCGCACAAGGCAGGGCTTAACCCCAGAAATCCATTGGGCATCGTATCGCGACCATACGCCGCCTCGAGCTCTGCCGCACGCCGCAACATGCCGCAAACCTCCGTCTGAAACGCCTCGCTCCACAGATGCGGATTCTCCGCCTTCACCTGGTTGATTACGTCGATGCCGAAGTTCAGGTGGATCGATTCATCGCGCAGAATGTACTGGTATTGCTCGGCAATGCCGACCATCTTGTTCCTTCGCCCCAACGAAAGAATCTGCGCAAACCCCGTGTAAAACCACATTCCCTCGAAGACCACGTAGAACGCAATCAGGTCACGCAGAAACGCTTGATCGGTATGGCTCTCGCCGGTCTGGAACGCCGGATCGCTCAGGTGCTGGGTGTACTGGATCGCCCAAGCAGCCTTTTCGGTAATCGAACCGACCTCGCGGTACATGTTGAACAGTTCGCCCTCGTCCAGACCCAGCGACTCCACGATGTACTGAAACGTGTGCGTGTGAACCGCCTCCTCAAACGCCTGCCGCAACAGGTACTGCCGGCACTCCGGGTTGGTGAGGTGACGATAGATCGCCAGCACGATGTTGTTCGCCACCAGCGACTCCGAAGCCGCGAAAAACCCCAGGTTGCGCTTGATCGCCCGGCGTTCCTCGTCGGTCAGGCCATCGGTCGACTTCCACAAAGCAATGTCGGCCTGCATCGAGATTTCCGTCGGCATCCAGTGATTGTTGCACCCCGACAAATACTTCTCCCACGCCCAACGGTACTTCAGCGGAAGCAGCTGGTTCACGTCGGCGCGGCAATTGATCATGGCCTTGTCATCAACGCGAACGCGTGCAGCACCCCGCGTAATCGCACCGAGGCCCGTGGGCTCCGGGCCCGCAAGGTCGGCCGCCGACGGCTGCGTCAGCACAAGGACGGAGGGAACTTCGGCGGGCTCATTCCAGGTCAGCATCATGTCTCTTTTCTCGGTAAGGGTTTGTGAGTTACTGGCACGCTTCGCAGGTCGGATCGTCGATCGCGCACTGCTTCGGGGCGGCAACCGCCACAGCGTTCAGCTTGCCGTCGGTGCGCCGCAGTGTTGATTTCTCGACGTGCGTCGCGGATCTGGACCGCAGGTAATACGTCGTCTTCAGACCGGCGCGCCACGCCTCGCGGTAAAGCCCATCCAGCTTCTTTCCGCTGGGCTCTGCAAGGTACAGATTCAGCGACTGCGCCTGATCGATCCACTTCTGCCTTCGCGCCGCGGCCTGGATCAGCCACGTCGCCTCCACCTCGAAACTCGTCGCGTAGAGTTCCTTCAGCTCCGGCGGAACCCGATCGATCGCGCCCAGCGATCCATCGAAATACTTCAGGTCCGAGATCATCACCTCGTCCCACAGCCCCAGCCCTTTCAGGTCATGCACCAGCGCCGCATTCACCACCGTAAAGTCGCCGCTCATGTTCGACTTCACAAACAGGTTCTGGTACGTCGGCTCGATCGACTGCGTCACGCCGCAGATGTTCGAAATCGTCGCCGTCGGCGCGATCGCCAGCGTATTCGAGTTCCGCATCCCCGTCGTCATCACCCGCTCGCGCAGGCCGCCCCAGTCCAGCGTCGACGATCGATCGACCTCGATCGCATGCGACCGGCTCCGCTCGAGCAAATCAACCGAATCGATCGGCAGAATGCCCTGGCTCCACAGCGACCCGGCAAACGTCGCGTACCTGCCTCGCTCCGCCGCAAGATCCACCGACGCCGAGATCGCATGGAAGCTCACCAGCTCCATGCTGGTATCCGCAAACCGCACCGCCGCCTCTGACGCAAACGGCACCCGCAGCGTATACAGCGCGTCCTGGTACCCCATCACGCCAAGTCCCACCGGACGGTGCCGCAGGTTCGAAGACCGCGCCTCGGGCACCGTGTAGAAGTTGATGTCGATCACGTTGTCCAGCATGCGCATCGCCGTCCGCACCGTGCGCTTCAAGCGATCCTCATCGATGCCCGCCGGGGTCACATGATTCGCCAGGTTCACCGATCCCAGATTGCACACCGCAATCTCCTGCGCGCTGGTGTTCAACGTGATCTCCGTGCACAGATTCGACGAGTGCACCACGCCCACATGCCGCTGCGGCGATCGCAGATTGCACGGGTCCTTGAACGTGATCCACGGATGCCCGGTCTCAAACAGCATCGTCAGCATCCGGCGCCACAGATCGAGCGCACGTACCGTCCGGCTTACCTTCATCTCGCCGCGCCCCGCCTTCGCTTCGTACCACGCATACCGCTCGGCGAACGCCCTTCCATACAGGTCATGCAGATCCGGCGTCTCATCCGGCGAGAACAGCGTCCACGGCCCATCCGCCTCCACCCGCTCCAGAAAAAGATCCGGCACCCAGTTCGCCGTGTTCATGTCGTGCGTGCGCCGCCGGTCGTCCCCCGTGTTCTTGCGAAGGTCCAGAAACTCCTCCACATCGATGTGCCACGTTTCGAGATACCCGCACACCGCGCCCTTGCGCTTTCCGCCCTGGTTCACCGCGATTGCCGTATCGTTCGCCACCTTCATGAACGGCACAACGCCCTGCGACTTGCCGTTCGTACCCACAATGTGCGCCCCCAGCCCACGCACGCCCGACCAGTCATTGCCCAGCCCACCGGCATATTTCGAAAGCAGCGCATTGTCCTTGATCGACTTGAAAATCCCATCCAGATCATCGGAGATCGTGGTCAAGAAGCAAGAAGAAAGCTGCGGCCGGGGCGTCCCTGCGTTGAACAGCGTCGGCGTCGAACACATGAAGTCAAACCGTGAGAGCAGTTCGTAGAATTCGATCGCCCGCGCCTCACGATCGATCTCACGCGCCGCCAGCCCCATTGCCACGCGCATGAAAAACGCTTGCGGCAATTCGAACCGAACTCCACCCGCATGCAGAAAATACCGGTCGTACAAGGTCTGCAGCCCGAGAAACTGAAAGTTGCCATCGCGCTCAGGCTTCAGCGCCGCCGCCAGCCGCGGCAGATCAAATCGCAGCAGCTCTTTGTCGAGCAATCCCAGCGTCACCGCTTTCCGGACGTAGTCGGCAAAGTACTCCACATAGCCTGTTTCCACCGGCCACGGGGAGGCAGCCACCGTCGCCGGAAACACAAATCCCATCGCCTCCGCGCGCAGGCTGTTCAGCAGCAGACGCGCGCTCACAAACGCATAGTTCGGCTCCCCCTCCACCAGGGCCCGCGCCGCCATCGTCTGCGCCAGCGCCAGCTCATGCAGCTGGATACCGTCGTACACGTTGCGCCGGACCTCGGCCATCACGGCCGCCGTCGACACACCGTCCAGCCCACGGCAGGCGTCCTCCACCTGCTGCAGCACCTGCGCCTCATCGAGCGGCACCGTACGCCCGTCCGGCAGCGTCACCGTCATCCCGCGCGCGGTCGGCACCGCCGTCTCCGCCTCCGCCTGGCGCCGCTGCTGCGCCCGATCTTCGCGGTAGAGCACATACGCCCGCGCCACCTTGTGCTCGCCCGACCGCATCAGCGCCAGCTCCACCTGGTCCTGGATCTGCTCCAGGTCGATCGCCCGCGACGCTCCCGAGCGCCGCTCCAGCCGCTCGACAATGCCCGTGGTCAACGTCTCCACCGCCTCGTGAATCCGCTTCGACGCCGCAGCCCCTGTTCCTTCCACCGCGACAAAAGCCTTGCTGATCGCGACCGAAATCCTGCCCGCGTCAAACGGTGACAGCGATCCATCACGCCGCACGACCTGAAGCGCAGAGGTCCCGTCCGCCATCGGAGCAGACATCGGAAAAGTCGAAGATGATGTTGCACTTGAAAAGGTATGAGCAGCCACGGAGCGTCTCCTTGGCCTCACGAGGCAGTGCGAGAAAACAGCGACACGCCGCACCGGTCGGGCGGGGACGAAGCACTGCCACCTCACCCCCCCTCGGAGGCGTCAGCGAATGTTTCCGTGGCAGGTCTTCGGACTCACAGGTGCAACCCTACTTGCCAGACTTCCCAGGTGCATCCCGCACCCAGTGTCGTTGTGGCGTTCGTCCCTGTTTACCGCTGCGGGGCAGTTCCGGTCTTACACCGGATTCCCTTTTCATCTTTCGTCGCCGAAAGAACCATCGGATGGGTCCCACTCTATCTTGAGGAACACCCCGACGCAACATCTACCCCTTGTGGATAACCCGGCACGGCACCCAATCCGACACACCTCCGACGATCATCCACACACTCCGCGCCCGGCGCGTTGGCGTCCGCCTCCTCTCTCTGTCATGCTGGTCTGTACAGCACCTGGCCGTCGCCGCGCCAGCCCACCGTCACTCCACACAAAGGGACCCTATTGAAGCATCTGCTGCCCATCGAAGCCGTCGCCGCCAAGCTCAACCTTCCCGACTCCCTCTACGAGCGCCGAAGCCCCGTCACCGCGAAGCTCAGCCTCGATCTGCTCAACGGCCTGCCGGGCCGGGAGGCCGCCCCTGGCAAACTCATCCTCGTCACCGCCACGACACCGACCGTCTCCGGCGAGGGAAAGACGGTCACCTCCATCGGTCTGGTGCAGGGGCTCGAACGCATCGGCAAGCGAGCCATCATCACCTCCCGAGAGCCCTCGCTCGGCCCCGTCTTCGGCATGAAGGGCGGAGCCGCCGGCGGCGGACAATCGCAGATCGAGCCGGCCGAAAAAATCAACCTCCACTTCCACGGCGACTTCCACGCCATCACCTCGGCCCACAATCTGCTGGCCGCCCTGATCGACGCACACCTCTTCCACGGCAATGACCTCGCCATCGACCCCGACGCCGTCACCTGGCCCCGCGCCATGGACATGAACGATCGCGCCCTGCGCCACATCGTCACCAGCGCCACCGCCCCCGGCAAGACGCAGCGCGACGGCAGCAATCGCACCTCCGGCTTCGTCATCACCGCCGCGAGCGAGATCATGGCCATCCTCTCGCTCGCGCACAGCCGCGACGACCTCCGGCACCGCCTCGCCCGCATCGTCGTCGCCGCCAACCGCACCGGCGAACCCGTCCGCGCGTCCGACCTCGGCGCCGTCGGCCCCATGATGGCCCTGCTCGCCGAGGCCATCGAGCCCAACCTCGCCCAGACCACCGACGGAACGCCGGCCATGGTCCACTGTGGCCCGTTCGCCAATATCGCCCACGGCACCAGCTCCGTCATCTCGCAGAAAGTCGGCTTGCGCCTCGCAGACTATGTAGTAAATGAAACCGGTTTCGCCTCCGACCTCGGCTTCGAAAAGTACATGGACCTCGTCATGCCGTCGTGCGGCATCCAGCCCTCCGCCGCCGTTCTCGTCACCACCGTGCAAAGTCTACGCACTCAGGGCGAGGGCACGCTCGATCGCGGCTTTCCCAACCTCGAACGACACATCGGCATCGTTCGCGGCTTCGGCCTCCCCGTCGTCGTCGCCATCAATCGTTTTCCGCACGATTCCGCAGCTGACCTCGAAGCCCTGCGGCAGTTCTGCGAAGCCCGTGGCGCCTCGTTCGCCCTCTCCGAAGCCTTCTCTAAAGGCGGCGAAGGCGCCGAAGCGCTGGCCAGAAGCGTCGTCGACCTCATCGATGCCAACCCCGCCCCGCAGCTCTCCACCACCTACGCGCCCACGGATTCCATCCTCGAGAAAATCACTAAAGTCGCCCGCCAGATCTACGGCGCCGAAACCGTCGAGATCTCCGCAGCCGCGCAGCAGAACCTCGCCCAATACCGGCGCTGGGGCTTCGGCGATCTTCCCATCTGCATCGCCAAAACCCAGTATTCCCTCACCGACGACCCCAAACGCATGGGCGCTCCCACCGGCTGGACCCTCCACGTCTCCGACATCCTGCTCTCCGCCGGGGCCGGCTTCCTGGTCGTCACCTCGGGAGCCATGATGCTCATGCCCGGCCTACCCAAAGCCTCCCGCGCCATGAACATCGACGTAGACGCTCAGGGCGACATCACCGGAATGTCCTAGCTCAAATCCACGACCACCTACGGAACCGAATCGCTACCTTGAAGATCGTGCTGTCAAGTCCCGCAGACTGGATCGACTGCGGAAACGTCTCCGCGCCTCCTGTCTCAAGCGCAAGGTCAGCACCTTTCGTCCGTGAGACGAAGCACCTCATCCGCCCAGTTGGAGGTGGACTTGTAGTTGATCCCTTCGTGGGCGCGAAAGTGCTGGCACGAAACGCGTCAAGACGGGGTGCGATCAATTCGATATGTTCATGCCTGGTTGGATGGAAGTTCGCCAAACGGGTCCAGCGTTCCCCGTAGCCTGCCCGCAGACCATAACGGAAGGCTCCTACAACGAACGTGTCATATCTGCCCAACGTGAAATTTGTAAACTCCTCGTGTCGCACTCGCCCGGCTTTGCAACGCGCGCTAGCTGAACTGCTTGTCTGCCTCCTTGCCCTTCTTGTCCAACAGGCTTGACAGTGGTTCTGTCGCGTCCGTTGGCTCCTCGTCGAAACAGGAGTTGTTCGTGACCGGGACCCGCAGCATCGCCGCCACTTTTTTCCTTCTTATGGCCGCCGTTATGGCGAGCCCATCCGTCGCCCAAACCGGCCTCGAAATCGCCTACGGCGCCAAAGGTCTCCAGACCCTCGCCTACGCCGGCACCACCCTCGAAAACGTCGCCGCCTACCCCAGTGACGCCTTCCACATCTGGCACATGCGCGTCACCGACCTCGACGGCGACGTCCTCTCGGAGGACGGCTGGGGCGAGACCAACCTCGGCGAATCCTGGAACAGCAGCACACACACCGAAACCTACACCTTCGCCTGGGGAACCCTCGCCACCCAGTTCGTCCAGGCCGGCAACACCCTCAACCTGGTCGTCACCGAAACCAACAACCCCGGCTCCGGCGTCCTCGTCGACGGCGCAGAGATTTACCCCTTCGCGCTCCACTTCCCGCAGGACCCCGCAGGTTTCTCCGGCTACACCCAGTACGCCATCACCACCCTCGAGCCCGGCGTCAGCGTCGCCGATTTCAGCACCGGCATCGTCACTGCCGTGCTCCCCAACGAGTCCGTCGCCCTCTACACCGGCTGGAAATCCGCCGGCGCCGACACCTACACGCCCATCATGACCAGCACCGCGCCCGACGGCCTCGCCACCTTCCTCCCCAGCAACAACGTCCCTGTCAGCCCCGGCAGCACCTTCACCTACACCCTCTCGCTCCGCTTCACCCCCGAAGGCACCCCCGCCTCCGCCGCCGACGCGTACGCCAGCTTCGCCGCCACCTACCCCAGCCAGATGACCTGGACCGACCACCGCGCCCTCGGCACGGCCTACCTCGCCAGCTCCCCCGCCGGCACCGGCGACATCACCGAGCCCGGCGGTTTCCCCACCAACCCCCGTCGCTACTTCAACGATCCCACCGTCGACATCACCACCGCCGCCGGCCTCCGCGCCTTCCAGGACCGCATGCTCGCTCAGGCCGCTTCCATCGCCAGCAACGCGCAGGCCCTCAGCGCCCAGGGCGTCATCACCTGGGACATCGAAGGCGAGCAATACCCGCAGAGCACCAGCTACGTCTGCTCCCCCGATCAGATCGCCGCCGTCGCCCCCGAAATGGAGACCACCGTCTCCGACACCACGTCCGCCTATTACGGCCAAAAGCTCGACAACGCCTACTTCAAAACCATCTCCGCCGCCGGTCTCCGCGTCGGCCTCTGCCTGCGCCCACAGGTCTTCACCCTCGCCGCCAACGGCACGGCCAGCCAGGTCTTCCTCACCACGGACGCCGCCATCATCGCCAACCTCGAAACCAAGGCAAAGTACGCCCACACCCGCTGGGGAGCCACCGTCTTCTACGTCGATTCCACCGTCGACCCCAACGGCGGCACCCTCGACCCCGCCATCTTCCAGCAGCTCATCACCGACCTCCCCAGCTTCCTCTTCATCCCCGAAGAAAGCACGCCGCGCTATTACGCCTACACCGCTCCCTTCTACTCCTTCCTCTTCCACACCACGCTCGGCACACCCGCCTCCATCTACGGCTTCTATCCCCGGGCTTTCGGAGCCAACCTCATCAACGACGTCTCCGCCACCACCCTCGCCACCTACCAGCCGCAACTCGCCGCCGCGGTGGAAAAGGGCGACATCCTCATGGGCCACGCCGACTACTGGCAGGCCAACGACCCCACCATCCGCGAGATCTATTCAGCGGCCGGCGTCACCGCTCCCACCACCACCACGCAGACCACACCCACCATCACCTGGGCCACACCCGCAGCCATACCCTACGGCACAGCCCTTTCCGCAACCCAGCTGAACGCCAAATCCAACGTCGCCGGAACCCTTGTCTACTCCCCATCCACAGGCGTCGTCCCCAACGCCGGAACCGACACCCTCCTCGCAACCTTCACGCCCACCGATACCTCCACCTACAAATCTGTAACCGCAACAGTAACACTCTCCATCATCAAGGCGAACCCCACCCTGACCTGGGCCACACCCGCAGCCATCCCCTACGGCACAGCCCTCGCCGCAACCCAGCTCAATGCCACCGCCGACGTCCCCGGCACCTTCACCTACAGCCCTGGGGCCGGCACCGTCCTCGCAGTCGGACCCACAACCCTCACCGCCACGTTCACCCCCACCAACACGACGGACTACACCACCCGCGCCGCTACCGTAGCCCTCACCGTCAACGCCGCCGCATCCTCCACAAGCAAGCTCGCGATTCTTTCACCCGCCGCAAATGCAACCGTATCAGGTACAATCTCCGCCACCGGGCAGTGTACCCTCTCGCTCGACGCCGCCGGCAGCTACCTCCTGGTCGACGGCGTCGAGGTCGGCACCCAGCGCGTCACCGGCGCCCCCTACACCTACCCCCTCAACACCACCACGCTCACCAACGGAACCCACACCCTCCAGCTTTGGGCACACGACACCTCCAACAACACCACCATCTCTCCCGCCGTCACCATCAACGTCGCCAACTAACTCCGAAGCCGGTCCATCATGGAACGCTCTGCGTTACAGAATGTACCGGCTCAAATCCTGATCCTTCACAATCGACGCCACCTGCTGCCGCACATACTCCGGATCCACCACGATCACCTTCTCCACCCCGTTCGCCGTCTGCCGCTCAATCACCGGCAGCGGCGGCGACGGCACGGGCGGCTCGCCGGTCAACGAAGCCGACGCGCCAATCTCCGCCACCACGCCCTCCTGCGTCGTCTCGCTCCGCGGAGCCTTCGAGATGTCTGGCGCTTGAAACGAAATCTCGTCCAGCACCCGCTCCAGAATCGTATGCAGCCGGCGCGCGCCAATATTTTCGGTCGTCTCATTCACCCGAAACGCAAACTGTGCCATCTCCTGGATCGCCTCCGGCGTGAACTCCAGCTTCAGCCCCTCGGTCTCCAGCATCGCCGTCGACTGCTTTACCAGAGAGCTTTTCGGCTCGGTCAAAATGCGCACAAAGTCGTTCACCGTCAGCGGCTGCAGCTCCACCCGGATCGGAAACCGACCCTGCAGCTCCGGGATCAGGTCGCTTGGCTTCGACACATGAAACGCCCCCGCCGCGATAAACAGAATGTGGTCGGTCGACACCATGCCGTACTTCGTGTTGACCGTCGTCCCCTCGACGATAGGCAAAATATCCCGCTGCACGCCCTCCCGGCTCACATCCGGCCCATGCCCACCTTCGCGCCCGGCAATCTTGTCGATTTCGTCCAGGAACACCATGCCTGAGTCTTCCACCCGCTCCACCGCCAGCCGTGTCACCTGGTCCATGTCGATCAGCCGCGACTCCTCCTCCGACACCATGTACTCGAACGCATCCGACACCTTCATCTTGCGCCGCTTCGTCCGCTGCCCAAAGATCGCCGGCAGCATCTCCTTGAAGTTCGACTCCATCTCCTCGGACCCGTTCGAGACCACCTCAAAGCTCGCCTGGTTTCGGTCGCGCACATCCATCTCCACCATGCGCTCATCCAGCTTGCCCTCGCGAAACTGCTGCCGCATCTTCTCCCGCGACCGCTGGTAGCTCTCGCTCCCACCACCCGCGTTCTCCGCCGCCGCCTCCCGCCGAGCTCGCGCTCCGTCATGCTGCCCCGGCTCGTCCTCCACCTCCACCGGCAGCTCCACCACCTTGTTCTCCCGCACATCCTCCGGGCTCACCAGCTTCACGCCCGTCGATCCCGCCACCCGGTCGACACCACCCGGAGCCGCATTCGCCACCGCTTCCGCCGGCGTCACCGTCGGCGGCGGCAGCAGCAAATCCAGCAGTCGCTCCTCCGCCGCCAGCTCCGCCTTGTCCTCCACCTCTTCCAGCTTCTCTTCGCGCACCATGTCGATGCCGATCTCCACCAGATCGCGCACGATCGACTCCACATCCCGCCCCACATACCCGACTTCGGTAAATTTTGAAGCCTCCACCTTCAGAAACGGCGAGTTCGTCAGCTTCGCCAGCCGCCGCGCAATCTCCGTCTTGCCCACGCCCGTCGCTCCGATCATGATGATGTTCTTCGGCATGATCTCCTCGGCCAGCTCCGGCGCGAGCTTCTGCCGGCGCATCCGATTGCGCAACGCAATCGCCACCGCCCGCTTCGCCGCCGCCTGTCCCACCACATACTTGTCCAGCTCCGAAACAATCTCACGCGGCGTCATCTCATCAATCGCCAACGCCTGATCCTCAGCCGTTCCCGGCAGGTAAATCGCCATCATCTAACCCCTTGTATCCCACTCTGCTCAAACCTGTTCTTGCACTTCCCGTTGTCCATCCCTAAGAGGATCTGCTGCCCAACGTCCACTCTGCTAGGGAGCACTCCCCGCAGCTGTTGGCCCGTCCGGCTCCACCAGCATCTTGATGTCCGTCATCAGCTGCGCGATGGTGTCCGTAAATTGCACGTCCCGATTTTTCTTCCGCAACGCCGCATTTACCTGTTCCACAAAACCCCACAGCGACACCCGTCCACCTGGATCCAGAATGCCGATCCGGATCTGCGGCAGCGTCTCCGGCGGAGCCACAAACCGAACCGCAAAGATCACATCCGCATCCTTCGGATTGCTCACCAGCTCGTACCTCCCCCACGCCTTCATCGCCGCATAGAACTCGCTATACGCCCGCTCCGGACCACCGCTGTACGCCTGCGGAAACGCCGTCACGTCACCCATCTCGTATGAGATAAACGCTCGCTTGCCTTTCACGATCGGGTCCGGCACCGGAGCTCCCGCACGGTTGATCCCGTCGCCGCCGAACTCCGCGTAAGCTGAGCCACTCCGGCCCGCCCAAACGCACACAGCAGCAATAAGGCACACGCGAAGGCCGCGCCCAACCGCCGCCCCGGACCCAGGCCCGTCACTCCGCCTTCAACTCCTCAATCGTGATCCGGTCATTCGTATACAAACAAATCTGCCCCGCAATCAACAAACTCTTCTCCGCCACCTCGCGCGCGCTCAGCTCCGTGTTATCCAGCAGCGCCCGCGCCGCCGCCAGCGCATAACTCCCGCCACTGCCGATCGTCGCAATCCCCTCATCCGGATCGATCACGTCACCATTCCCGCTCAGCACAAACGTCTGCTTCGCGTCCGTCACAATCAGCAGCGCCTCCAGCTGTCGCAGTAGCTTGTCGGTCCGCCAATCCTTCGCCAGCTCCACCGCCGACCGACCCAGGTTCCCCGCATACTGTTCCAGCTTCGTCTCGAACCGCGCAAACAGGCTGAACGCATCCGCCGTCGACCCCGCAAACCCCGCCAGAACCTTGTCCTGGTACAGCCGCCGAATCTTCCTCGCCGAGTGCTTCATCACCGTCCCGCCCAGCGACACCTGCCCATCCGCCGCCATCACCACCGCATCCCCACGCCGAACGCAGATCACCGTCGTCGACCGAACCCGCCGGCCCTCGCCCAAGTCGAGTGGATGACCACTCGCGACTCTCCCGCCAACGGCCGGGCCGGTCGCCAATCGCCCAACCTCACATTCATTTCGTTTCATCATGCGCATCTCTCAGTATAGATCGCGACCCTCGCGCCTCCTAGCTCGACCTCACCCGGCTCGGATGCCATGTCGCGCGTTCCCCCACATCATCTATCCTCAAGGCAACGCCCATGCTGCTCCCACCGGCGACATCGCATTTCGCTTCCGCCCTGCGCGCCCCGCGCACCCTCACCCTCATCGGCGTGTCCATCGCTGCCGTCGCCGCCTGGTTTGCCTGGCGTCGCACCCAGGTCGAACCCACCCCCGAAGAGCTCGAGGGGGAGCGCCGCGAGTTCCTTTCCGCCGTCGGCCGCATCACGGACGGCACCATCCTTGAAACCTACTGGTCCGACGACCCCGCCGCCGACACCCCCCACACCCTCCTCTACCAGTACCGCATCGGCGGCGTCACCTATGAGTGCGCCCAGGACGTCCACCTGCTCGCCGACCACCTCCGCCACATCCGCATCGACCTCCCCATCCAGGTCCGCTTCGACCCCCGCAACCCCGCCGACTCCATGGTCGTCGCCGAAGCCTGGTCCGGCCTCCGCGCCGATCTCAACGACCCCTTCCCAATCTCCACCTCTCGCCAAACACCGCCGCGATCCTGAGCGCAACGAAGCCTTCCGCTTCGCAGCGACCGTGCTTTCCCGTGCCCGTCTTTGCTTTTCTTGTTGTCCTTTCCGAACAAACCTGCATCTCGTCGACGCCCGTACTACCCGACCCCCAATCCACCCCATCCAACCGCTGCCGTCCCCACTCAACTGAATCGCCTTGCTCCTCCATCCCCGAGGCATAAACTCAAATCATGCACATGGTCGCCAGCCCGTCCCGCGGCATGGGGCGCGTCCTCAAAATCTCCATGGCCGCGACCGCCCTCTATGTCGTCGCCACCTTCGTCTTCGGCCTCCGCGCCCACTCGCTCGCCCTCATCTCCGAGGCCGGCCACAACCTCTCCGACCTCCTCGCCATCGCACTCTCCTTCGTCGCCGTCCACTTCCAGACCCGCCCCGCCACCGACCAGAAAACCTTCGGCTACCAGCGCGCCGGCGTCCTCGCCGCCTTCGTCAACGCCCTCACCCTAGTCGTCCTCTCCCTCTGGATCGTCATCGCCGCCCTCCACCGTTTATCGACTCCCGTGCCGTTTTCAGCGCAAGCTCAGCCCCGACTCATGATGGCCGTCGCCGCCGCCGGCGTCGTCATGAACGGAGCCATCGCCACTCTCCTCTGGCGCTTTTCGGGCGACGTCAATATCCGCTCCGTCTTCCTTCACATGCTCGGCGACACACTCTCCACCGCCGCCGTCATCCTTGGCGGCGCCGCCATCCTGCTCACCCATCTCACCTGGATCGACCCGGCCCTGTCCCTCCTGATCGCTGCCATGATCCTCTGGTCGTCGGTCGGCATCGTCCGCGAGACCCTCCACATCCTTCTTGAAGGCACACCTCGCTCCGTCCAGCTGGCCGAGGTCCGGATAGCCATGAGCTCCGTCGCCGGCGTCCTCGACGTCCACGACCTCCACATCTGGAGCCTCACCTCAAACTCCCACGCGCTCGCCAGCCACGTCACTATCGCCGACGCTCCCATGAGCACCTGCGAAGGCATTCTCGAAGATCTACGCTCCGCCCTCGGCGCGCGCTTCCACATCCACCACACCACCATCCAGTTTGAAACCCGCGGCTGCGAAACCACCCACGGCTGCGCCGCCCCACCACCAATTGAAGTACCCTCCGCGCACGGCCATCACCATCACGACCACAGCCACGCCCATTAGCGCACGCGCCGATCTCGCCGGTCACCGGAGCATGCCGGTTACCGCCACATCATGCTCACGTCGCCACGGAGCCTAAACCTTCGGTACCTGGACGAAGCTCTCATCCTTGCGCGGATCCCCGTTCGCCGGCTCCAACCCAATCTGCCAGCTCTCCATCTCCACCGCCTGCACCCACAGCATCTGCCAGCCCATTGGCGTCAACACCGGACGCATCGCGTCCGCCAACACGGATTGCAGCCGCGAGATGTTCAGACGCACCCACTCCACGCCCTGCTCGTAGGAATGGATCTCGCAGTCCTGCATCAAAAAATTCGCGTGCTGGTCCAGCTGCCGCTGATGCTCAGGCTGGTAGATCTGGTTCTCAAACAGGAGCTCCTTGGTCGCTTGCACAGCCACCTGGAAGTGGGCAGCCCGGACAGCAATATCACAGATCACGCGGTTCCTTTCGAGGAGATGGCCTCTCCTCACGCTGCTTGGATGCACGGCGAGCTTCCGCCGGAGCAGAATCTGACGCCCGTCGCCGACCCGTTACCGCCTCGCTCGCCCCTCACTACCCCGCATCGCCCCCGAGCGTGGACCTCCACCCTTTCCATGCCGCACGTGCTTTTCCCGGTCCCGTTGATTGATGACCGGGGTACACCAGCCTTTCGCGCATTGATGCGCCTCGCGATCTCTCGTAGGATCGCTGTATGTCGGCCCGCATTGTTGCCCAGATTGACGTTCTGATTGCCCGCTTGTCTGCCGCTCGAGAGATCCTCGCTTCCCTCCAGCACGACACCGAAAGCCCAGCCGTGGACGCGCGCGTGCTGACCATGCAAACGCGAGAGCCGGCCATGGCGTCGAATCCCGGATCCGCCACGTCCGCCAGCCGCGACGCAGCCGTTCCCGTGCAGGTCACCGTGCTGAAGCCGCGCGGCCGACGAGAACGCCGGACCGTCACTCGGCCTGCTTCGGCTCCCGCCGCAACCGCGCTCGGCGGACAGATCCCGCAGCAACCGGTGGTGGTGTCGCCGCTCGAGCTGGCGCAGGCGCGTGAGCGACGAGCGTCCGAAGACACGCCGGTCGCCGCTCCCCTCAGTGCGCTCGATGAGCTGATGCGGGAGATCGCCCAGCGCTCGGCCTAGATAACCCTCCATTCGCACAGGCCAGCTCGCGCCGCGCAGCCCCGTCTCCAGCAGCGCACCGAACGCGCTGCGTGCGACGCGCGCCCGTGCGTCTTCCCTGAGCCTTGCACGTCAAACTTACGGAATCTTAATGAAGCGCCTACGGACTTCTTACAGCCACAACGGGTGGAATGAAGTTGATGGTTGTGAGGTTGCATGTCTTGTTTTACGGCGGCTCTGCCACCGCTCCCACAGTGTTTGAGTGTCATTGCGCCCGCATCGGTCAGCACTCCCGGCATTGCAGGCTCCCGTTTCCCCCATCGCCTTGGGCCCGCCCCATCCGATTGCTCGCCTAGTCTTAGACAGGCGTGGCAGCTTAGTATGAAGATATGCGCCTCTGCAGCTCTGGGAACGGCGCCGAAAGGCGCGCGTTGATTGTGACTCGAGTGATTCAGGGCTTTGGGGGCAACCGTCGCCTCCTTCACGCGGCTGCCTTGGGCGGCTTGATGGCCGTCAGCCTCGCCGGCTGCCATAAGCAGGACGAAGCCGGACGGGAGGCGCAGGAAGCGCCACCCGCGCCGCCAACCTCCGTCGCCTCCGGCCAGAGTGGAACCGTCCAGGTCGATCATCCCAACCAGTTCCCGCTGGTCGCCGCCACTGTCCGCAACGTCTACCGCACGCTCGACGCCACGGGCAGCGTTAACCCCGACGTCTCCCGCGAGCTTCCCGTCCTCTCGCTCGCCAACGGCCGTGTTCTTAACCTCCGCGTTCGCCTGGGCGATACCGTCCGCAAAGGCCAGCCCATCATGGATGTGCAGAGCCCCGACATCTCCGCCGCCTTCGGCAATTACATCAAGGCTGTCAACGACGAGCACCTCGCCCGCATTACGCTTGATCGCGACAAGGGCCTCTACGACAAGGGCGCCATCCCGCAGACCCAGCTCGAACTGGCCGAAAACGGCGAGCAGGACGCACAGGCGCTGCTGACCGCCTCCGAGCAGCAGCTGCGCATCCTGGGCGTCGACAAGAACCACCCCGGCGACACCGTCACCATCGACGCCCCCACCTCAGGCGTCGTCATTACGCAGAACGCCACCGCCGCCGCCGCCGCCGGTGTCTCCTACGCCGGATCTGCGGGATCGCTCATCATTGCCGACCTGTCGCACGTCTGGATCATCTGCGACGTCTACGAAAACGATCTCGCCTCGGTCCATCTTGGCGACCAGGCTGACATCCGGCTCAGCGCCTACCCCGGAAAGGTATTGCAAGGCACCGTCGGCGACATCGGCGCCATCCTTGACCCGTCCATCCGCACCGCCAAGGTGCGCATCCAGGTGCCCAACCCGCAAGGCCTCATGCGCCTCGGCATGTTCGCCACCGCCACCTTCCAGAGTGCGAAGCAGAGCGCCGTCATCGCCATCCCCAGCGACGCCGTGCTCCACCTCCAGGACCGCGCCTTCGTCTTCACCCCCGCCAACGCCAACGGCGCCTTTCGCACCGCCGGCGTTGTCACCGGCCGCAGTCTTCCGGGCAACTTCGTCGAGATTACGTCGGGCCTTCAGGCCGGACAGCAGATCGTCGCGAACGCACTCGAACTGCAGAACACGGTGACGCAGTAGATGATTCGGAAGGTTGTCGATTTCGCGCTGAACAACCGCTTCATCGTTCTGGTGGTCGCGGTCCTGCTCTTTGCCTGGGGCATGATCTCGTTTCATAACCTGCCGGTGGAAGCCTACCCGGACGTCGCCAACAACTACGTCGAGGTCATCACGCAGTGGCCCGGCCGCGCCGCCGAAGAGGTCGAGCAGCAGGTCACCGTTCCGCTTGAAATCGCCCTCGCCGGCATCCCGCACACCTCCAGCCTGCGCTCCTTCTCGCTGGCCGGCCTGTCCGATCTGAAGCTCACCTTCGACGACGACAGCATCGACGACTGGAATCGCGAAAAGGTTCTCGAACGCCTGTCGCAGGTCACGCTGCCCAACAACCTCCAGCCGCAGATCGGCACCGACTGGAGCCCCGTCGGCCAGATCTACTGGTACACGCTCGAAAGCTCGAACCCCGCCTACGACCCGATGGCGCTCAAGAGCCTTGAAGACTGGACGCTCGAGCGCCAGTTCCGCAGCGTCCCCGGCGTCGTCGACGTGTCCAGCTTCGGCGGTCCAACGCGCGAATACCAGGTCATTCTCGACCCCGATAAGCTCATCCAGTACGGTCTCACCGTCGCCCAGGTCAAACAGCAGCTGGTCGCCAACAACGTCAACGCCGGCGGCAGCTTTATCGAGGTCGGCCAGCAGCAGATCAACGTGCAGGCCATCGGCCTCTACCACACCGTCGCCGACATCGCGCAGACCGTACTCAAAGCCCAGAATGGCACCGCTCTGCGCGTCAGCGATGTCGCCACCGTCGTCGAGGGCCCCAAAATCCGTCTCGGCCAGATCGGCAAGACCTATCATGCCAAGGGCGGCAAGATGGTCGAAGATCAGGACGCTGTCGAGGGTATCGTCCTTCTGCACAAAGGCGCCAACAGCGACGAGACCCTCGAAGGCATTCACGCCAAGGTCGACGAGCTGAACCACCGCATCCTCCCGCCCGGCGTCAAGGTGGTTCCGTTCCTCGATCGCAGCGATCTGCTGCACCTCACCACGCACACGGTGCTCCATAACCTCACCGAAGGCATCGTCCTCGTTGCCATCATCCTGTTCCTGTTCCTCGGCAACCTGCGCGGCGCGCTCATTGTTGCGCTCACCATTCCGTTCTCTCTTCTGTTCGCTTCCATCTGCCTCGACCTGCGCCACATCCCAGCAAACCTGCTCTCGCTCGGCGCGCTGGACTTCGGCATGGTGGTCGACGGCGCTGTGGTGATGGTCGAAAACATCGTCCGCCACCTCAGCCACGGCCGGCGCAAAGATCTGCCCGTCATCACGCAGATCCGCGAAGCGGCCTACGAAGTGCAGCGGCCCGTCTTCTACGCGATCGGCATCATCATCACGGCCTACCTGCCGATCTTCACGCTGCAGTCGGTCGAAGGCCGCCTCTTCCAGCCGATGGCCTGGACCGTTGCGTTTGCCCTGCTCGGCGCGCTCACCTTTTCCATGATCCTGGCGCCCGTGCTGGCCAGCTTCTTCTTCCGCAAGGGCACCACCGAGTGGGAAAATCCCATACTGCGATGGCTCACCAGCAGCTACCGCCGAGCCGCCGTCTTTGCCATCGAGCATCGCCCCATCACCTTCGGCGTTGCGCTCACCGCCTTTGCCGTCACCGTGTTTCTCGGCACCTCCGGCGTTATCGGCTCGGAGTTTCTGCCACACCTCGATGAAGGTGCGATCTGGGTTCGTGGCACGCTCGCGCCCAGCACCGGTCCCACTGCTTCCAAGGCCGTCGCCGATCACGCCCGCATGGTTCTCAGCTCCTTCCCGGAGGTGACGCAGGTCGTCAGCCAGATCGGCCGGCCCGATGACGGCACCGACACCGCCGGCTTTTTCAACACCGAATATTTTGTCGACCTGAAGCCCAAGGCCGAGTGGCGATCGGTCTTCCGCGAAGACAAGGAAGACCTGATCGGCGCCATGAACCGCGAGCTCTCGAAGTCGCCCGGCGTCGTTTGGAACTTTTCGCAGCCCATCTCGGACAACGTCGAAGAGGCCGTTTCGGGCGTCAAAGGCGAGCTCGCCGTCAAACTGTACGGCACCGACCTGAAAACGCTGGAAGCCAAGGGCGACCAGATCGTCGAGGTGATGTCGCACATCAAGGGCGTCGCGGATCTCGGCCTGTTCCGCGTGCTCGGTCAGCCCAACCTCAATTTCACTATCGACCGCGAAGCCGCGGCACGCTTCGGCATCAATGTCGCCGACATCCAGGACGCCATCGAGAGCGCCGTTGGCGGCAACGCCGTCACGCAGGTGCTCGAGGGCGACGCGCGCTACGACGTCACGCCGCGCTACAGCCCCGGGTTCCGGTCCACGCCGGAGGCGATCGCCAACATCCGCCTGGTTTCGCCCAGTGGAGAGCGCGTTTCGCTCGCACAGGTGACGAAACAAAAGATCGAGGACGGCGCCGAAGAGGTATATCGCGAAGACGGTCTGCGCTATGTCGCCATCAAGTACAGCGTGCGTAACCGCGATCTTGGGAGCACCGTCGAAGAGGCCATTGCCAAAGTCAACAAAGAGGTCGCGCTGCCTCCGGGCTATAAGCTCAATTGGGCCGGCGAGTACGAGAGCCAGAAGCGCAGCTCGCGCCGCCTGATGTTGGTTCTGCCCATCACCATCCTGATCATCTTTATCGTGCTCTACAGCATGTTCGGATCGTTCAAGTGGGCGATGCTGATCCTGGCGAACGTGGCGATGGCGCCGTTCGGCGGCATGCTGGCTCTGCTCCTGACGCACACGCACTTCAGCGTTTCGTCCGGTGTCGGCTTCCTGGCGCTGTTCGGGGTTTCCGTGCAGACGGGCATCATCATGCTCGAGTACATCAACCAGATGCGCGCCGGTGGACACAGCGTCGAAGATGCCGCGGTCGAGGGCGCGGTGCTGCGGCTGCGACCGATTCTGATGACCATGCTCGTCGCTACGCTCGGCCTGCTGCCCGCGGCCATGTCGCACGGCATTGGCTCCGACTCGCAGCGGCCGTTCGCGATCGTGATCGTCGGCGGCCTGATTGGCGCGCTGCCGATCAGCGTTTTCCTCCTGCCGACGCTGTATGTCTGGGCAGCCCGCGAGCAGGACGTTCTGCCCGAGCGGCAGCCGGAGTTCGAGAATTGAGACCGACTGTGTTCCCCCAAACATCCTTTTCCGCGCATCGGAGATCCGCGGCTGTTCTTCTGCTGCTGGCAGCGTCGTTTGCCCACACCGCGCTGGCCCAGGCGAGCGGCGGCGTATCGGCGCCGGCGGGCGGCTCCGCGGCGGGCGCGCCCGGAGCGGCGGGCGCGGCTTCACGTGGCGCGGCTTCGGCCAATGGCCAGAGCAGCGCGACGCCGACCGAAGGCGCGCAGCAGGCGGGAACGGCGCAGAGCCCGGCTGCCGCGTACGCGGCAGGCGCGACCCCTGGACCGGATCCGCGCAAGCCGCCGGTGTCGAAGCCCGGCGCGTACTCGATGTCTGAGATCGTGGGCATGGCCGAGGCGCACAACCCGACGCTGCTGGCCGCCGAAGAGAACCTGCGTGCCGTGCGGGCGCAGGAGCTGCAGGCCGCGGTGCGGGCGAATCCGTACGTCACGTTGTACGGGACGAACGTGACGCTAGGGGAAGACGCGAACAACCCGTATGCGTATTCGGCGCAGATGTCGCGGCTGTTTGAGCGCGGGGAGAAGCGGCGATGGCGCATCGATGCGGCGCGGGCGACAACGGAGCAGACGCAGGCCCAACTCGACGACACCATCCGGCAAACAGTCTTGACGATCAAGCAGGCTTTCACCAAGATGCTGGTCGCGAAGCTGGCGCTCGAGCTTTCCATCGCGAGCCTGAAGGACTACCAGCATGAAGTGGAGATCGCCAACGACCGCTACAAGGCGGGCGATCTTGGGAAGCTGGACTTCGAGCGGCTGGACCTGCAGTTGGGCAGCTTTGAGAGCGACGCCTCGAACAACCGGGTTGCGCTCGCGCAGGCGAGCGACCAGATGCAGACGCTGATCGGAGTGGAAACGCCGACCGAGGACTTCGACGTCCGCGGCGACGTGGTTCCGCCGACCTTGACGGCGACGAAGGCCGACCTGTTGCAGCAGGCCCTGGCGAAGCGGCCTGACTATGCGGCTGCGCGCGCGGCAGTGGCTGCGGCGACGGCGAACGCTCGTCTGGCGGTGGCAAACGGGACGGCGGATCCGACGCTTGAGGGCGAGTATGACCGAACTGGACCGGACAACTCGGCCGGTTTCTCGATCAACGTTCCGCTGCGCATCTTTGACCGCAACCAAGGCAACAAGGAGACCGCGCGCTTCCAGGCGAATGCGTCGCGGTCGACCGAAACGGCGGCGCGGAACCAGGTGATCTCGGATGTGGATCAGGCCTGGGTCGGGTACACGGAGGCGAAAGGGCTTTCGGACCGGTTTTCCGGCCACTATCTGGATGAGAGCCGCGATGTGCTGAGCATTGCGCAGTATGCGTTCCAGCACGGCGGGCTGGCGCTGATCGACTACCTGGATGCGCTGCGGGATGCGCGAAGCTCGACGAGCGATGCGCTGAACGCATTCACGAATACGTGGAACGCGATTCATCAGCTGAGCGCGGCGTCAGCGACGGACGTGGCTCCCTAGGCTGTCCCCCCACACCCCACCCGGGTTGTCTTGGGCGGAAAATGTTCCGTTTGTAAGAGTTACGGGAGGGTTGCTGCCGCAAGATATTGATTCCAGATGACTTGTATGCAAGTTTTCTGGAATGAATCATTTACAGGCTGTTCCTCAAAGCCCTTTCCGGCGAGCGGGTTGCGGCCTGCTGAATGAGCTATCTCTAGTCTACGTTGTGGCGTCAGGTATTGCGCCACGTGAAAGTGGTCCCGTTTGTTGGAGATGGGGGTTGGTTGGGGTTGACGGGGAGGAGACGCTTCGCGCCGTTGCGACGGTGCTTCGCCGTCCATACGGTGAGGCTTGCAGGGGTGGCGCATCGCGGCAAGTATTGGGCGGACACAACCCCATCTCCGGCGATGCGCAACCAACTGTGTTGAAGGTTTATGAGTGCGTGTGAACGTCGCCACGCTCCAACGAGCCTTCCTTCAGAGGTTTTCCCCCATGTCTTCATCAGATAGCACCCTTTCGCGGCGCAAGCTCGTCGGTACGCTCGGCGCAGGTCTTGCGGCCGCTGCCCTTCCCCCAGCAGCGCAGGCGCAAAGCACGTCCACCGCCCAGCCCATGTCGGACCCCACATCGAAGTACCCGAAGCCGCCGTACACCAGCGCTTTTCAGCCGTGGCCGGGGCTTGCCAGCAAGATGACGCCGCCGCCGGACCATGGCGAGACGAGCTACAAGGGCTCCGGCCGGTTGCTGAACCGCAAGGCGCTGATTACCGGGGGCGATTCCGGCATGGGCCGGGCGGCGGCGATCGCGTATGCGCGTGAAGGTGCGGATGTGGCGATCAACTATTTCCCGACGGAGGAGCCGGATGCACAGCAGGTTGCCGAGCTGATCCGGCAGGCTGGACGGAAAGCGGTGCTGATTCCGGGCGATCTGCGCGGGGAGGACTTCTGCAAGCAGCTGGTGCAGAAGGCTGTGTCGCAGCTTGGCGGGCTGGATATCCTGGTGTCGAACGCGGGGCGGCAGCACCAGGTGCAGTCGATCGCGGACATGACGACGGAGCTTTTCGACTGGACGATGAAGACGAATCTGTATGCGCCGTTCTGGATTATCCGGGAAGCTTTGCCGCACCTGCAGCCGGGATCGACGATTATCGCGACGACGTCGGAACAGGCGTATGACCCGGCGGCGGATCTTTATGACTATGCGCAGACCAAGGCAGCGACGATGAACTTTGTGAAGTCGCTGGGTAAGCAGCTGGGCCCGAAGGGCATTCGCGTGAACGGCGTTGCGCCTGGGCCGATCTATACGCCGCTGCAGATTTCGGGTGGGGCGACGGAAAAGCACTGGCGGGAGTTTGGGGCGGACTATCCGCTGGCGCGGGCGGGGCAGCCGGCGGAGCTGGCGTCGATTTATGTGCAGCTGGCGGCGCAGGATGCTTCGTATACGACGGGGAATATTTACGGGGCGGGTGGGGGGAAAGGGCAGCCGTAGGTTTTGGTTGGGTGCCTCGTCCTGCCTTGATGGTGAGGGGGGACGGGGCTCTTCTTTTGCGGGGACGGACGCAGGAGGCGGTGTGGGGGTTTGGGTGGCATGAATGGGGTACCCGCCGGGCACCCGAGTGGACCCGGGGAGACAACGGTGTGTTGCCTCTGTCTGCGGCGAGCTCCGTATACTGACTTTGATATATTTCTACGATGAAGCCGATTGAGTTTCTTGGCGACTCTTTGCGGGCTATGCGGCGGTTTCCGGACAAGGCTCGGCGGGATGCGGGGTTTGAGCTGGATGCGGTGCAGCGTGGCTTGCCAGCTTCGGACTCGAAGCCGATGCCGATGATTGGGCGTGGTGTGGAGGAGTTGCGGGTTTGGGATGAGACGGGGACGCACCGGGTGGTCTACACGGCTCGGCTGGAGGATGCGGTGTATGTGCTGCATGCCTTTCAGAAGAAGACGCAGGCTACGGCTCAGCGGGAGATCGAGAAGGCTCGAGAGCGGTTCAGGACGTTGATGGAGGAGAGGCGATGAAGAAGGCGGAGCGGTTTGAGAGTGTTTGGGATGCGATCAGCGATACGCCGGAAGAGGCGGCGAACCTGCGGGCTCGGGCGGAGTTGATGCACAAAATTCGGGAGATTGTGAAGCAGGAGGGAGGGACGCAGGTGGAGGCGGCGAAGCGGTGTGGGGTGACGCAGCCGCGGATGAATGATTTACTGCGGGGGCGGGTCAGTTTGTTCTCGATGGATGCGCTGGTGAATATTGCGACTAAGTTGGGTTGGCGGGTTAGGGTGGAGTTGGATGCGGCTTGAGGGGTGGGTCTGCAACTCACTCATGAGGGATAATTGGATTGAACGCGCACCGGTGTTCGCTCCTGTTTCCTAATGTATCCTCTAAACTTCGTCTTCCGTCCCCTCCCGCAGGGGATGAGCAAACCCCAGCGTTCCTTTCGAGGGCTCCAGCTTTTTCCGTTTGACTTCCAGAGGAAATGAACAAGCTTGTTCGTCTGAAAACACCACGAATCGGAACTTCTTGTGCTCGTCCTCTCCCATCACCGCTACGAAACCAGAAGAGAAGTAATTCCATCGACTAACCGTGATTATGCCGATAGGCGTGTGCATAATGTAGACGCAGTCTTTTTCGTCGCTTAAGCAGGACCGAACTGTTCTTACGATTTGACGAAAGCGGGATTGGGTGGCGTCTTCCATGAGCATCGAGAACTGATCCTACCAGAGCCTAAGCCAAAGATGCTCGGCCAGTAGCGTTGGTGAACTTTGCGGCGAATAGACTTAGGATGGAATTGGTGTGGCTTGAACTGATTGCCGAGTGCGGTAGGTGCATCTCTTCGATAGATCGGCAAGGGGAACACCCCGGGTTGCTACTATCGGCTAGGCTCATTGCTTAATAATTTTAGATCTGTTACCTCGAGGTCGAGGATGTTGTGTTTGAGCCTTGCGATCCTTCCAGCGACTCGAATTTGATCTCCTTCTTCTACTAACTTGAGAAAGGGATAAGTCGCCTCATCAACAGTCAGAAACACTGATATACGGGAACTGTCGTCTACGTCTCTGGCGTGAACTCTAAGCTTTCCCTCGGAAGTACCTGTCGTATCCATACTGGCTAATGCCAGGTTCCATACCACCGGTTGGCCGACATAGGCTTGCTCGATACTTGACTTGATATAGAGAGAAGCTCTACCTACATCGGTATAAATTCTTTGCAAGCTGGGACCCGATTCAGCCTCTACGTCAGAGGCTAAGTTATCTGATAAGTCGGCACCATGGTGGTGGATACTTAGCGTCTGCATCACTTGATTGCCAATCGCCATCGGACCCGTGATGTGATCTGCGTTGATTCTGGATGACATCCTGTTCTTGGGTTCAGCAGGACCTGAAAAGATGGTCCTCAAGAGCCAGCTTCCTACCGCAACACCCAGCCCGGAGAACAGTAGGTCCTTGTTTGCCACAATCCATTTCAGCATCGAACTCTCGCCTTCAAAGATTATCTGAGTTGAGGGGTTTGCGGGCGAAGTAGTAGAGGGAGAAGGCGAGGGCGGCAAAGGCTAGGACGCTGACGGAGTCGTGGTGGAGGGGGTTGGTGAGGGGGAAGCGGGGGAGGGTTTGGTCGGTGGCGGACTCGTAAAGCTTGATGAGGACGCCGAGGAGGCCGACGATGCCGCCTGCGGCTATCAGACCAGACGCGTAGAGGGAGCCGGGGGAGATTTCAGATTCGAGGTCGAGGGAGGGGGTGACGTCGGTGGGGATGGGGAGGTTGGTTGCGGGGTCGAGGTGGTCGGGGTTGGTGGGGTTGAAGCCGGGGAAGGGGGTGAGTTCGGGGTGGGCGGTGAGGAAGGTTTGGATGGGGTGGGGGGTAGGAACCCAGGTCTCAGAGGCGAGACCTGGGGCACCCGGTTTGGGGGGTTGTCCGGGGATGTCACCGGAAGAACCCACCCATGAGGATGAAGCTGTCATGGATGGGGCACCCGCTTCGCGTGGATGGATCGGGAGGGTGGTGGGATCCCAGGTCTCAGAGGCGAGACCTGGGGCACCCGGTTCGCGTGGACGTGACGCAGCTTGGGAGGTGGGGTTGGTGGCGAGCCAGCGGGTGTAGGTGTCTTGCCAGCGTTGTTGGAAGGCGGCTTGGGTGGCGGAGCGGTGGCGGGCGGCGTGGTGAAGGAGGGCTCGGTCGACGAGCCAGCGGATGAGGCCGCCGGTGAAGATGGCGAGGGTGGTGGCGATGGAGAGGTAGGCGCCGACGGCGAAGGTGAGCGAACGGATGCCGAGGAGCTCGACGGCGAGGACGAGGGCGACGCCGAGGAGGACGAGGGACCAGGGGAGTTTGCGGGTGAGGATGCCGTTGATGACGGTGGCCATGAGTCGGCCCTGGGGGGCGGCGGCTTTTTCTGAGCCGATGCCCTGGATCCACTGGACTTCGATGGCTCCGGTGGCGGGGTTGTAGAGGTATTTGCCGTCTTCGAGGGTGGCGGAGCCGATGGCGTTGAGGAGGAGGTAGGCGGAGGTATTGGGGAGTTCGACTTTGTTGTCGGGGTTGGTGGGGGTGAGATTGGCGACGGCGTGGTTGCCGGGGGTATTGACGGAGTTGGGGGTGGTCGTCGGTAGAGGAGTGCTGGGCGTTTGTGGTTGAGAAGCAGAGGCTTTGCCTGCAGATTGCGCGGGAATTATGGTTCCGTAGTAGACGTAATTCCACGGCACAGCAACGGCGCGGGAGGCGGGGGCGGCTCCGGCGGAGATGGTTTGGTTCGGGGGGAGGGTGAGGAGGATGTGGTCGCGGGTGAAGTGGCCGGAGGAGCGGACGCCGTCGGGGAGTTGGTTGAGGTTGAGTGGGATGGGGTGGGGGAGGGGTTGGAAGGATTCGAGGCCGCGGTTCATGGCGTTGAGGGTGGCGCCGATGGAGAAGAGGGAGACGACGACGCCGATCATGAGGGCGAGCTGCTGCTTCCAGGGGGTGGCTCCGAGGAGGTATCCGGTTTTGAGGTCCTGGGCGGTGTCTCCGGCGTTGGAGGCGGCGATGCAGACGATGCCGCCGATGGTGATGGCGAGGGCACCGAAGGCGGGGGCGGTCCAGCCGCGGACGAGAAAGATGGCGGAGGTGGCCATGAGGGTGGCGATGGTCATGCCGGACACCGGTGACGCAGAAGAACCGACGATGCCGACGATGCGGGCGGAGACGGTGACGAAGAGGAAGCCGAAGAGGACGACGAGGCCTGCGGCGGCGAGGTTGGCGAGGGCGCCGACCTGGGCTCCGGGGACGGGGTGGAACTGGAGGAAGATCCAGAGGAGGGCGATGAGGAGGGCGGAGCCGCCGAAGAGGACGGTGGGGGGGAGGTCGTGGGCGGTTCTCGCCGGACGGGCGATCGCTTCGGTGCTGGCCGCACGGGCGGAGGCTTCGCGGGGATGCCCTGTGGGGGCGTTGGTTGGATCCCAGGTCTCAGGAGCGAGACCTGGGGCACCCGGTTTGTGGGGTTGGGCGAAGGGGGCGGGGTTGGGTTTGCGGAGGTTTTGGAGAGCGGGGAGGAGGGCGGCGGCGATGGTGGGTAGGGTGCGGAGGAGGGTGATGAGGCCGGCGGCGGCGACGGCTCCGGCGCCCATGGGGCGGACGTAGGTGCTCCAGAGCTGCGAGGGGGACATTTGGGCGATGGGGATGGTGCCGGGATAGAGGGGGGTGGTGAGGTGTCCGCCGAAGAAGGAGATGGCGGGCATGAGGACGAGCCAGGAGAAAGCTCCGCCGGCGAGCATGATGGCGGAGGTGCGGATGCCGATGATGTAGCCGACGCCGAGGTATTCGGGGGTGACGTCGGTGCGGATGGCGGCGCCGCGGAGGAGGTGCTGGGGGCCGAGGTCGGGGGCGTAGTTGGGGGTGGCGGGGAAGAGCGAGAAGAGGTTTTCGTTTTGGAAGAGGGTGTAGACGGCGCCGAGGCCGAGGCCGGCGAAGATGCGGGAGGCGAAGGAGCCGCCGCGCTCGCCGGCTTCGAGGACGTCGGCGCAGGCGGTGCCTTCGGGGTAGAGGAGGGTTTCGTGCTCTTCGACGATGAGCTGCCGGCGGAGGGGGATCATGAAGAGGACGCCGAGCCAGCCGCCGAAGAGGGCGAGGGCGAAGATGCGGGTGGACTCGAGGTCGAAGCCGAGGAAGACGAGGGCGGGGAGGGTGAAGATGACGCCCGAGGCGATGGACTGGCCGGCGTTTCCGGTGGTTTGGACGATGTTGTTTTCGAGGATGGAGGATTTGCCGAAGGCGCGGAGGATGGAGATGGAGAGGACGGAGATGGGGATGGAGGCGGCGACGGTGAGTCCGGCGCGGAGGCCGACGTAGACGGTGACGGCACCGAAGAGGACGCCGAAGACGGCTCCGAGGAGGAGGGCGCGGATCGAGAGCTCGGGGAGGTTGGCGGAGGGGGGGACGAAGGGTTTGAAGGCCGTGCGGGGGGTGGGCATGGGGCGGGGTGGTGTCCTCTCCGGGTGGGGGTGCGTCGGTGAGGGCGAGTGTATCAAGTGGGGTGAAAGCCGTTCCGTGGCGGGACAGACGCAGGTCCTTCGGCTTCGCTCAGGATGACAGGGTGTTTGGGGGTTGGTGCTTCGCCGTTTTTGCAACGGCAATCACAACGGCAAGGAAAAATGCGGGGTCGTTCGCTGTGCTCAGGATGACGGCGGTGGAACAGGCGACGGCAAAGGCAACAGCAAGAGCAACGGCGAGAAGCAGGTCCCCTGCGGGGATGACAAGCAAGGAGGGCAAGAACAACGGCAAGTGCAACGGCAACTACAGGGGTCCTTCGCTTCGCTCAGGATGACGACGGTGGAACGAGCAACTGCAACTGCAAGTGCAAGTGCAAGTGCAAGTGCGAGAAGCAGGTCCCCTGCGGGGATGACAAGCAAGAAAGGCACGGCGGCGGCGAGAGGGAGGCGAGTGAGGAGTGGGAGGCGAGATCGGTTGGGGGTGGTTCGGGGTTAGTCGCCGGCGATGAGCTGGGGGGTTTGCTCGACGGCGGTGGGGCGTTTGGCGGGGGCGATGCGCTCGCGGAGGCGGTCGAAGAAGAGGTAGACGACGGGTGTGGTGAAGAGGGTGAGGCACTGCGAAACGATGAGGCCGCCGACGATGGTGATGCCGAGGGGGCGGCGGAGTTCGGAGCCGGTGCCGTGGCCGAGGGCGAGGGGAAGGCCGCCGAGGAGGGCGGCGGCGGTGGTCATCATGATGGGGCGGAAGCGGAGGAGGCAGGCCTGGTAGATGGCTTCTTCGGGGGATTTGCCCTGTTCGCGCTCGGCTACCAGGGCGAAGTCGATCATCATGATGGCGTTCTTTTTGACGATGCCGATGAGCAGGATGATGCCGATCATGGCGATGACGGAGAGGTCGATTTTGAAGAGAAGGAGGAACAGAAGAGCGCCGACGCCGGCGGAGGGAAGGGTGGAGAGGATGGTGAGGGGGTGGATGAAGCTTTCGTACAGCATGCCGAGGACGATGTAGACGGCAACGAGGGCGAGCAGGATGAGCATGGGCTCTGAGGCGAGCGAGGCTTTGAAGGCCTGGGCGGTGCCGGCGAAGGCGCCGTGGATGGAGGACGGCATGCCGATCTCGACCCGGGCGTTTTCAATGGCGGCGGTGGCCTGCGAGAGGGCGACGCCGGGGGCGAGGTTGAAGGACAGCGAGGTGGCGGCGGCCTGGCCCTGGTGGTTGACGGAGAGCGGGATGCGCTGCGACTCGATGTGGGCGATGGCGGAGAGCGGGACCATGGCGCCGGTGTTGGCCTTGAGGTAGATGTTTTTGAAGGCGCCGGGGTCGAGCTGGAACTGCGGCGAGACCTCCATGACGACGTGGTACTGGTTGAGCTCCTTATAGGTGGTGGAGACCTGGGCCTGGCCGAAGGCGTCGGAGAGGGTGTTGTCGATAACAAGGGGCGAGATGCCGAGGCGGCTGGCGGTATCGCGGTCGATGACGACCTGCGCGCGGAGGCCGGAGTTTTCCTGGTCGGTGTTGACGTCCTTGATTTCGGGCAGCTTTTGCATGGCCTCGTAGAGCTTGGGCGACCACTCGTTGAGCTCTTTGAGGTTGTCGGAGGTGATGGCGTAGAGGTACTCGGCGGGGGAGTTGCGGCCGCCGATGCGGAGGTCCTGGAAGGCCTGGAGGTAGAGCTCGGTGCCGGGGATCTGGTTGACCTTCGGGCGGAGGCGATTGACGATGACCTGCGCGGTGTCGCCGACTTTCTCGCGATCGGCATCGGGCTTGAGCGACATGAACATAAAGCCGGAGTTGACCGATCCCTGGCCGCCGGTGAAGGCAACGACGTCCTGGATGCCGGGGTCTTTGCCGACGATGTCGACGAGCTGGAAGACCTGTTTTTTGAGGGTGTCGAAGGCGACATCCTGCTGTCCGCGCACCTGCCCGCCGATGCGACCGGTGTCCTGCTCCGGGAAGAAGCCCTTGGGGACGAGGATGAAGAGATAGATGGTGAGGAAGAACGTGAGCAGGGTGACAAGGAGGACGAGGGGCTGGCGGCGGAGCACCCAGCGGAGGCCGCGCTCGTACTCCGAGGTGAGGCGGTTGAGGGCGCGCTCGCCGAGGACGGTAAAGCGGTTGTGCGTGCGCTCGGACATGGGCTTGAGGAACTTGGCCGAGAGCATGGGGGTGGTGGTGAGGGAGACAATGAGCGAGACGAAGATCGCGGCCGAGAGCGTGACGGCGAACTCGCGGAAGAGGCGGCCGACGACGCCGCCCATCATGAGGATGGGGATGAAGACGGCGACGAGCGAGACGGACATGGAGAGGACGGTGAAGCCGATTTCTTTCGAGCCGACCATGGCGGCGCGGTAGGGGCTCATGCCGGCTTCGAGGTGGCGCGAGATGTTTTCGATGACCACGATGGCGTCGTCGACGACGAAGCCGGTGGAGATGGTGAGGGCCATGAGGCTGAGGTTATCGAGCGTGTAGCCGAGCAGGTACATGATGCCGAAGGTGCCGGCGATGGAGAGCGGGACGCTGACGGAGGGGATGAGGGTGGAGCGGACTTCGCGGAGGAAGACGAAGACGACGACGATGACAAGGAGGATGGAGATGATGAGGGTGCGGGTGACGTCTTTGACGGAGGCGCGGATGGTGGTGGTGCGGTCGAGCGCGACATTGACGTCGATGGTGGAGGGGATGGAGGCTTTGAGCGTCGGCAGCATGTGGAGGACGTTGTCGACGGTGGCGATGACGTTGGCTTCGGGAGTTTTGAAGACGATGACGAGGATGGCGGGCTTGCCGTTGTAGAAGCCGCCGGTGTGGATGTCTTCGACCGAGTCAATGACCTGGGCGACGTCGCGGAGGCGGACGATGCCGTGCTCGGCGGCGGGGGCTCCGGTGGGCGCGCTGTCGGTGGGGGTGGTGCTGGCGCCGGGTGTGGTGGAGGTGTCCGCGGCGCCCGAGGCGTTGCCGGTGTTGTTGGTGCCGCCGGAGGTGGCGGTGCCGGCCACGCCCCCGCTGCCGCTCGAGGACGTGGTGGAGGACGAGGTGACGGCGCTGGCGATGGAGGCGGGAAGGCCGGTGGAGGCGGCGGCGGAGCTGACGGGGCCGCGGTCGGTGGCGATGATGAGGGGGGCGTAGGCGGCGGCGCCGAAGAGCTGGTCGGTGGCGCCCACGCTCCAGCGCTGGTCCTGGTCGGTGAAGTAGCCCTTGGGCTGGTTGACGTTGACGGAGGCGATGGCGGCGCGCAGGGCTTCGAGGCCAATGCCGGTATTGGAGAGCTGGGTGGGGTTGGCCTCGATGCGGACGGCGGGCTTGGCGGAGCCGCCGCAGAAGGTTTGGCCGACGCCGTCGACCTGCGCGATCTTCTGGGCGAGGATGCTGTCGCAGGAGTCGTACAGCTGCGGCACGGACATGGTGTCGGAGGTGAGGGCGAGGATGAGGATGGGCGAGTCGCCGGGGTTGACCTTGCGGTAGGTGGGGTTTGACGGCAGGTTCGAGGGGAGGTTCGAGCGGGCGGCGTTGATGGCGGCCTGCACGTCGCGGGCGGCGCCGTTGACGTCGCGGGAGAGATCGAACTGCAGCGTGATGCCGACCGAGCCGGTGGAGGAGGACGACGTCATTTCGTTGACGCCGGCGATTTTGGAGAACTGGCGTTCGAGCGGTGTGGCGATGGCGGAGGCCATGGTTTCGGGGTCCGCGCCGGGGAAGCTGGCGCCGACCGAAATGACGGGGTACTCGACCTGCGGGAGGGAGGCGACGGGCAGCAGCTTGTAGGCGACGGCGCCGGCAAGGAGGATGGCGATGGAGAGGAGAAAGGTGGCGACGGGGCGCTTGATGAAGGGTGCGGAGAAGTGGACGCCGCCGGGGCCGGACTCGAGCGGCGTGCCTTCTTCACGGAGCTGCGCGTCAAGCTTGTGCTGGTCGGCGGCCGTGGCGTAGTCGTGGGGAGCGTGGTCGCCGGCGCGCGTTTGCAGGCGGCCGCTGAGCTTGGCGAGGTCGCCGGGGCGGGCGTGATCGTGAGGGAGGGAGTCGCCGGGTTCGGGGTCGAAGTTCATGGGGTCTCAGTCGGCGCTGATGTGGGCTTCCTGCGTTTCGTGGGCTTCAAGAACTTCGGCCTCGTGGAGGTGCTCGAGGTATTCGCGGTCGGCCTCGTCGGTGCCGAGATACTTGCGGCCGATGCGGTCGAAGAAGAGGTAGACGACCGGCGTGGTGAAGAGGGTGAGGATCTGCGAGACGACGAGGCCGCCGATGATGGTGATGCCGAGGGGGCGGCGGAGCTCTGAGCCGGTGCCGGTGCCGAGCGCCAGGGGAACGCCGCCGAGCAGGGCCGCCATGGTGGTCATCATGATGGGGCGGAAGCGCAGAAGGCAGGCCTGGTAGATGGCTTCTTCGGGGGCCATGCCCTGCTCGCGCTCGGCCTCGAGCGCGAAGTCGATCATCATGATGGCGTTCTTTTTGACAATGCCGATCAGGAGGATGATGCCGATGAGGGCGATGACGGAGAGGTCGACGTGGAAGAGGAGGAGGGCGAGGATGGCGCCGACGCCGGCTGAGGGCAGCGTAGACAGGATGGTGATGGGGTGGATGTAGCTTTCGTAGAGGACGCCGAGGACGATGTAGACGACGATGAGCGCGGCCAGGATGAGGATGGGCTCGTTCGAGAGGGAGGCCTCGAAGGAGCGCGCCGAGCCCTGGAACTCCGCGGTGACGCTGGGCGGAACGTGGAGACGGGCCTTGGCCTGGTTGACGGCTTTGACGGCGTCGCCGATGGATTTGCCAGGGGCGAGATTGAACGACAGGGTGACCACGGGGAACTGGCCCTGATGATTGATGGCAAGCGAGGACAGGCGCGGGACGAAGTGGGTGAAGGTGGAAAGCGGGACCTGCGTTCCGTTGGAGCTTTTGACGTAGATGTTGTCGAGCGAGGAGGGATTGCGCTGGAATTTGGGAGCGACCTCGAGGACGACGTGGTACTGGTTTTGCTGGGTGAACATGGTGGACACCTGGCGCTGGCCGAAGGCGTCGTCGAGGGTGTCGTCGATGTTTTGCGGGGTGACGCCGAGGCGGGACGCGGTGTCGCGATCGATGACGAGGTCGGCTTCGAGGCCGGTGAGCTGCTGGTCGGAGGCGACGTCGGTGAGGACGGGGCTCTTGCGGAGCTCGTCGACCATGCGATCGGACCACTGCGCGACCTCGTCGGCGTTGGCGCCCTCGAGCGAGTACTGGTATTGCGTGCGGCTGACGCGATCTTCGACGGTGAGATCCTGCAGCGGCTGCAGGAAGCACTGAATGCCGTCGATCTGCGAGACCCTGGGCTGGAGGCGGCGGATGACGTCGACGGCGCTGGTTTTGCGATTTTCGCGGTCGCGCAGGTTGATCTGGATGCGACCGCTGTTGAGCGTCATGTTGGTGCCGTCGACGCCGATAAAGGAGGAGATGCTGTCGACGTCGGGATCCTGGAGGATGATGCGGGCGAGCTCCTGCTGGCGGGTGGCCATGGCGCCGAAGGAGATGGTCTCGGGGGCTTCGGTGATGCCAAGGAGGACGCCGGTATCCTGCACCGGAAAGAAGCCCTTGGGGACGATGATGTAGAGGTAGACGGTGAGGATAAAGGTGGCGAGGGTGACCAGGAGCGTCCACACCTGGTGGCGCAGGACGAAGCGGACGCCGGTGGCGTAGCGGGCGATGACGTACTCGAAGAACTCTTCGGACTTGCGGTAAAAGGCGTTGCGCTGCGATTCGGGCGTGTGCTTCAGCAGCTTGGCCGACATCATGGGCGTGAGCGAGAGCGAGACGACGGCCGAGACGAGGATGGTGACGGCGAGGGTGACGGCGAACTCGCGGAAGAGGCGGCCGACGATATCGCCCATGAACAAGAGGGGGATGAGCACGGCGATGAGCGAGATGGTGAGCGACAGGATGGTGAAGCCGATCTGCTCGGAGCCCTTGAGCGCGGCGTCGAGGGGCGAGTCGCCCATCTCGAGGTAGCGGTCGATGTTTTCGATCATGACGATGGCGTCGTCGACGACGAAGCCGGTGGAGATGGTGAGCGCCATAAGGCTGAGGTTGTTGAGCGAGTAGCCCAGCATGTACATGACGCCGAAGGTGCCGACGATGGAGAGCGGAACGGCAACGGCGGGGATGACCGTGGCGGCGACCGACCGAAGGAAGAGGAAGATGACCATGACGACGAGCGCGATGGTGAGCACGAGCTCGAACTCGACGTCCTTGACGGAGGCGCGGATGGTGTTGGTGCGGTCGGTAAGGACTTCGAGGTCGACGTTGGCGGGAAGCGTGGTGCGCAGCTGCGGCAGGAGGGCGGTGACTTCGTCGACGACGCCGATGATGTTGGCGCCGGGCTGCCGCTGGATGTTGACGATGACGGCGGGCTTGAGCACGGCGTCGCGGGCGGCGGAGGTTTTGGTGGCGGGCTGGGCGGCGGTGCCCATCCAGGCGGCCTGGTAGAGATTTTCGGCGGAGTCGACGGCCTGCGCGATGTCGGACAGGCGAACGGGCGATCCGTTGCGGTAGGCGATGATGACGTTGTTGTAGTCGGACGAGGTGAGCAGCTGGTCGTTCGCGCCGATGGTGTAGGCCTGGCGGGTTCCGTTGAGCGATCCCTTGGCCTGGTCGACGTTGGCGGTGCCGAGGGCGGAGCGGACGTCTTCCAGCGACAGGCCGTAGTTGGCCATGGCGGTGGGGTTCGCCTGGACGCGCACGGCGGGCTTCTGGCCGCCGTTGATGGAGACGAGGCCGACGCCGGAGAGCTGCGAGATTTTCTGGGCGAGCAGGGTATCGGCGAGGTCTTCGACGCGGGAGAGCTGGAGGGTGTCGCTGGTGAGCGACAGCGTCATGATGGGCGCGTCGGCGGGGTTGACCTTGCTGTAGACGGGCGGGTTGGGCAGGTCCTTGGGCAGGTAGCTGGTGGCGGCGTTGATGGCGGCCTGCACGTCCTGCTGGGCGACGTCGATGGACTCCGTAAGCGAGAACTGCAGGGTGATGACGGAGCCGCCGCCAGAGGAGGTGGAGGTCATCTGGGCGAGGCCGGGGATCTGGCCGAACTGGCGCTCGAGCGGCGCCGTGACGGAGGAGGCCATGACCTCGGGGCTGGCGCCGGGGTAGAAGGTCATGCACTGGATGGTGGGGTAATCGACCTCGGGCAGGGCGGAGACGGGCAGCTGCCGGTAGGCGACGAAGCCGGCAAGCAAAATGGCCACCATCAGGAGCGAGGTGGCCACCGGCCGGAGGATAAATGGCCGCGACGGGCTCACGGCTGCCTCGCCGATCCGACGGAGCGGGATGGTTTCGGACCGGAGCTTTGATCCGGTCCAGAGGCGGTCCCAGGCAGACTGGCGGAGCCATTGCCTGCGGCGCCGGAAAGGTTGGATTTGGTGACGTGCGGGATGACGCGTGAGCCGGCCCGCAGCTTTTCCTGTCCGTCGACGACGATCTGGTCGCCGGGATTGACGCCGCCGGCCAGGATGACCTGCGAGCCCTCGGTGACGTCGACCTTTACGGTCTGCGGCTCAACGTAATAGGACGGTCCGTTTGCCTGATCGCCCGTCGCGGGACCGCCGCCTGAGGCTCCCGCGCCGGCGGGCGTGGCCGCGTTGGCGGAGGTGGGGTCGGCGGCGTCTCCGGCGGCGCGGTTGGCGCGCTGCTGGTTGGCCGGGGGTTCGCCCTGCTTGACCACGTAGACGAACGATCCCTGCGATCCGGTCTGAATGGCGGCGGCGGGAACGAGGATGGAGTTGGGCCGCTGCTGCAGGATCAAGCGGATATTTACGAACTGGTTTGGGAACAGGGCACCGTCCCGATTGTCGAAGACGGCCTTGACCTTGTCGGTGCCGGTGGTGGTGTCGATCTGGTTGTCGAGCGTCAGGAGGCTGCCGGATGCGAGATGCGTGGTTTCGGAGCGGTCGTACGCCTCGACCGGAAGGCGCTGGCCGGAGCGGGTGCGCGAAAGGACGTCGGGCAGCTGATCTTCCGGAAGGGTGAAGATGACGGCGATGGGCTGGACCTGCGTGACGACGATGAGGCCGGTGGTGTCGGCGGCGTGGACGATGTTGCCGGCGTCGACCTGCCGGAGGCCGACGACCCCGTTGATGGGCGAGGTGATGCGGGTGTAGGCCAGGTTGACCTGCGCGGCCTGGATGGCGGCCTGGTCGGCCTGGATGGCGCCGGTGGCCTGGCCGGCACCGGAGACCTGCGACTGCTGGCTCTCCTTGGAGACGACGCCGGCCTGGAAGAGCGCGGTGTAGCGCTGGGCCTCAGCGTTGGCGTTGGCGGCGGTGGCCTGATCCTTCACCAGCTGGCCCTGGGCCTGGGCAAGCACGGCCTGGTAAGGCCGGGGGTCGATCTCCATCAGCAGCTGGCCCTGCCGGACAGCCTGCCCTTCGTTGACCAGGACGCGCAACAGCTGGCCGTCGACGCGGGACTTGATGGTGACGGTGTTGTAGGCGGTGACGGTTCCGAGCGCCGTGAGATAGATGGGCATGGGGCGCTGGACGACGGCGGTGGTGAGCACGGGAGTCGGACGGTCAGCGGCGGCGGCGCTTTTTTGTGCTTCGGCGGCCTGCTCCCGGTTGTTGTTGCGGATGCGCCAGATGGCGAAGGCCACGGCGGCCAGAACCACCAGAAGCACGATCCACTTGGTGACGCGGCTGCCAGTGCGCGGCTGGGTGGGCGCTGGGACAGGGTCGCCGGCGTGGGCGGGCAGGGTGCGGTGCGGGTCGGGCGGGGTCGGAGGTGCGTGAACCTCAGGCTCGGTGACGGATTCTGGCGCCATGGCGCGGTACCCTCTTCCCTTGGCACGTCGTTTGGCGTGAATTCACTACCGCGGAGTGCCCACGATCCATCATAATGTCGAAACAGCACGGCTGCGAGTTTCCCGCTGGAGCAGCGGGTCTCTGGACGCGCCCGCGTTGCGATCTCCCGATCCCCTAGGAGGGATGCTCTTTTGACCCCGTCGTTTGCCCCCGCGGACACAGCGACCGATGTTCCGCTCTGCGTCGACCTCGACGGAACGCTCGTCAAGTCCGACACCCTGGTCGATTCCGCGCTGGCGCTGGCCCGGCAGCATCCGGCCGAGTTGCTGCGGCTGCCGGGATGGCTGAGCGAAGGCAAGGCCGCCCTGAAGCGGCACATCACCTCTGCCGTCACCCTGGACGTGCCGCACCTGCCTTATAACCGCGAGTTGCTGCAGTTTCTGGAGCAGGAGCACGCCCGCGGGCGGCACCTGTACCTGGCCACCGCGGCCGACGTGGCACTGGCCGAGCGGGTGGCCGCGCACCTGGGCATCTTTGCCGGGGTGTTGGCCTCGGACGGCACCACCAACCTGGCCGGAGGCAATAAGCTGGCCGCGTTTCACGCCCGCTTCGGAGATCGCTTCTGCTACATCGGCAACGCGTCGCCCGACATTTCGCTGCTGAGCGCCTGCTCGGCGGCCGGCACCGGCCCCATGGTCGCGAACCCGACCCGCGGCCTGCGCTCCGGCCTGCGGCGCGCGGGCGTCATCCCGGCGCGGACTTTTTCTGAGACCACGTCACCCCTGCGCGCCTGGCTGAAGGCCATCCGGCTCCATCAGTGGTCGAAAAACGTTCTGATCTTTCTTCCGCTGCTGCTGGCGCACAGCTGGGCGATCGGTACGGTGGCCGGCGCTCTGGTCGCGTTCCTGTCCTTCGGCCTGTGCGCCTCGGCCACCTACATCATCAACGATTTGTTAGACATCGAGGCCGACCGGCACCACCCGCGAAAGCGTCGGCGGCCGTTTGCCTCAGGCGACTTGTCGGCCATCTCGGGCGTTGCCGTGGTCGTGCTCTTCTTTGTGCTTTCGGCCATCCTGGCCCTGCTGGTGCCGCGCGTCGTCGCCGGCTTCTCGCCCGACCATGCGCTTTTCCGGCCCTTCCACTTCGCCTTCTGGCTGGGGGTCTACACGGTCACGACGCTGGCCTATTCGCTGCGCCTGAAGCGCGCCGTTCTGGTGGACGTGATCGTGCTTTCCGGCCTGTATACCATCCGCATCCTGGCCGGCTCGGCCGCGACCGGCATCGCCATCTCCACCTGGCTGGCCGGGTTTTCCATCTTTTTCTTTCTGTCGCTCGCCTTTGTGAAGCGTTTCGCCGAGCTCGAATCGCTGCGGCTCCGCGGCGGCGTCAAGCCGACAGGTCGCGGCTACCAGGTCTCCGACATTGAGCAGCTTCGATCGTTCGGCTCCGCTTCGGGGTACGCCTCGGTGGTCGTGCTCACGCTTTACATTTCCACCCTCGAAGCGCAGCACCTGTATCGCCACACCATTCGCCTGTGGCTGCTGGTACCGGTGCTTCTGCTGTGGATCAGCCGCCTTTGGCTGCTCGCCTCGCGCGGCCATCTGGACGAAGACCCGGTCGTCTACGCGATTACGGATAAGCGGTCGCTGCTGCTGGGGGTGATCGTCGCGCTGGTGGTGCTTTCGGCGCTTTAGCGCGCGGTTTTCGGAGCACGTCCGGATTGGGGGGAAATACCTCTTCAACGCCTACACCGAAGGCCTCCGCGATCCAAAATGCTAGATCCGGCTACGGCGCGTATTTTCCGCGCGAACGTCGACCTGGCGTACCCTAGGAACGCGATGCCGGACACCATTCCCCAGCTCACCTCCTTCGACGAACCTGCCCTCGATACCGCTTTCGCCGCCCTCGCTGCCGAGGTGCGTGAGGGCGCGTCGACTCTCGCGACCACCGACGCCCAGGAGGCGTTTCGTCTGCACTGGCTTGGCCGCAAGGCTGGTCGGCTGAAGCTAGTCTCCGAAGCCTGGCTGAAAGCCGCGCCCGCCGAGGCGAAGCGGCCGCTGGGCATGCGCTTCAATCAGCTGAAGGCGGACATCGAACAGGTGCTCGAGGCTGCCCTGGACGGACCTCTCCCGACCGCCGCGCCGACCGCAGGCGCCGCCCGCGCCCTCGACCTCACCCTGCCCGGAACCGCCCCGCGCCCCGGCACACCACATCCGCTGATCGAGACGATCCACGCCGTGGTGAAGGTTTTCGAAAACCTTGGCTACTCGGTGAACCTGGGGCCGCAGGTGGAGACGGACTTTTACAACTTCGAGGCGTTGAACTTTCCGCCGAACCACCCGGCGCGCGACACCCAGGACACGCTGCTGATCGCCCACCAGGCCGCCAAACCGTCCCGCGACCGCCTTCTGATGCGCACGCACACCTCGCCCGTGCAGATCCGCACGATGGTCGAGCGGGCGCCGCCGATCCGCATTGTGATTCCCGGCAAGGTGCACCGCAACGATGCCGCCGACGCCACGCACTCGCCCATCTTTCACCAGGTGGAAGGCCTCGCGGTCGGGACCGACATCACCTTTTCCGACCTCAAGGGCACGCTCGACCACGCCATGAAGGCGCTCTTCGGAGCGGACGTCAAGACGCGCTTCTTCCCCTCGTTCTTTCCCTTCACGGAGCCCTCGGCCGACGTGCAGATCTCGTGCATTTTCTGTGGCGGTTCCGGCTGCCGCAAGTGCAAGGACTCGGGATGGATCGAGCTTCTGGGCTGCGGCATGGTGGACCCCGCCGTCTTTGCCGCCGTCACCGCCGAACGCATCCGCACGGGGCTTGAGACGGAGCACGGCCCGCACGCCTACGACCCTGCGCGCATCTCCGGATTTGCGTTCGGCATGGGGGTCGAGCGCATCGCCATGATCCTCCACGGCGTCACCGACATCGGCCTGTTCTTCTCCGGCGACCTCCGTTTCCTCGAGCAGTTTGCCTAGGGACGGCTTGCTCCCGTAACGTCATCCGAGCGGAGGCTCGTCCCGTGATCCGAAAGCCCGACTCACTCAAAGCCGTCTGCCTTGCCGCCCTCCTCTCGCTGCTGCCCGGCTGCGGCAGCGCCGTGGAGCTCGCCACGCCAACGCCCGCCGAAGCCACCGCCCAGACCGGCGCCCACCTCGACGGCAGCACCCTCTACCCTCGCCTCATCAGCCTCCGGCACGCCCCCGCCCCACTCACCGACAGCATCCTCGCCAAGACCGGAAACAAGCTTTTCCGGTCGCTCGATGAGGGCCGCACCTTCACCCCGCTCACCTCCGTCCCCACCGTCGCCGGCAGCCCCGCGAACAACCAGGAGCGCTGCTGCTCCACCGTCTACGAGCTCCCGCAAGCCATCGGCCCCCTGCCTGCAGGAACCCTTCTGTACGCCGGCTCCTTCTTCTCGGGCGGCGTCCCCGCCATCGAGCTCTACACCTCCTCCGACGAAGGCGTCACCTGGAAGTACGTGGCCACGCCGCTCCGCGCGGGCGACGCCCAGCACGGCCTGTGGGAGCCCGAATTCAGCGTCGCGCGCGACGGCTCGCTGGTCATGTTCGTCTCGGACGAAACCGACGCCTGCTGCTCCCAGAAACTCATCTCCATGCACACCCGGGACGGCGTCCAGTGGACCCCCAAGCAGGACCTCGTCGCCAGCACCGTTCCGACCGAGCGCCCCGGCATGGCCATCGTCTCCGTCCTCCCCGGCGGCGTCTACTTCATGACGTACGAGGTCTGCGGCCCCATCCACCACTGCCAGGTGTACAGCCGCACCTCCGCCGACGGCGCCCACTACGGCGATCCGGCCAATCTCGGGACGCCCATCGTCACCGCCACGGGCCAGTACCTCGCCCACACGCCCGCCAACTTCTTCCTCCCACAGACCGGCGAGCTCCTCGTCGTCTCGCAGATGGTCTACGAAAAAGACGGAACCGTCTCCCCACAGAACGGCAAGCTCCTTCTTTTCCAGAAACCCGCGACCGGTGCAGCGAACCCCGGCGCCGGCGCCTGGCTTACGCGCCCCGCGCCCGTCGAGGTTCCCGGCGCGTACGACAATTACTGCCCCAACTACTCCTCGGCGTTGCTGCCCGTCCGCTCCGGCCTGCTCGAGCTTGCGTCCGCCTACGACGGCAGCCAGCAGTGCACGTCGTACTTCGCCATCGGTCCCATGTAGCCTCCCGGCCGGCTCATCGGCTCCGTCGGCCACCGTACCTGCGGGGTTGGGTAAACTAAAATCTCGCGCTCCCCATTCCTCATGAAGATCCTGACTGCCTGGCTCCGCACCTATCTCCCTTCTCTTCCGGTCGACCTGGACGACCGCCACCTGGCCGAGGCGCTGACCCTGCGCGGCATCGCCGTGGAAGGCGTCCAGGAGCTGCCCTCGGGCCGCGGCCACCTGTTTGCGATGGACATCACCACCAATCGCGTGGACGCCATGAACCACTTCGGCATCGCGCGCGAGGCAGCGACCATCTGGAACCTCGATCTGCCCGCGCTTGCGCCCATGCTGCCCGCGCCTGTTGCCGCGGCCAGCGCGTTCCCCGTGCGCATCGCTCCGGAGGCCGAGGCCCTGTGCGGCCGCTTCACCGCCCGGGTGCTGCGGGACGTCCACATCGGCCCGAGCACCGGCCAGGTAGCGGAGTTCTTCACCGACCTTGGCCAGAAGCTCATCTCCAACGCCGTCGACGCCTCGAACTTTACCCTGCTGGGCATGGGCCAACCGACCCACGCGTTTGACCTCGAGAAGATCCACGGCGGCATCACGGTCCGCCTCGCCCACGCGGGCGAAACACTCACGCTGCTCGACGGCACCGAACGCACCCTCGCGACCGACGACCTGGTCATTGCCGACGAGCGGGGCGCCCTGTCGCTGGCCGGCGTCATGGGCGGCCTCGCTTCGTCGATCACCGCCGAAACCCGCAGCATCCTCCTTGAATCCGCCTGGTTCGACCCGGCCAGCATCCGCCGCTCCTCGCGGCGGCACCTGCTGCATACGGATGCCAGCCATCGCTTTGAGCGCGGCGCCGACTTCGACGCCGCGCCGCTCGCCAACGACCTGGTGGCCGAGCTGATCCTGGCCTCGGGCGGCGGCCGGCTGGAAGGCGAGCTCGTCGACCTCGTCATGCCGGAGACGGAGGCGCGCACCGCCGGCCGTCCTACCCTGGCGCTGCCAGTAGCTGAGGTGCGTCGCCACCTCGGCGCCACGGTCGAAGACACCGCCGACGCCTCCGCCCTGACGGCCGAGCTGGTTGAGCAGTACCTCCGCTCGCTCGGCTGCCGCATCACGCCGCTGCTCGACGACGCCGCTCTGCGCAGTGCCGCGCACCACACTCCAAGCTTCGCTGGCGGAGGAGCCGCCGTCGCGCTGCCGGAGACCACCTTTGAGGTCGGTCTGCCCTCGTGGCGGCTGGACCTCGAGCGCCCCATCGACCTCATCGAAGAGGTGGCCCGCGTCTTCGGCTACAACCGCTTTCGCAACACGCTGCCGCGACCGCTCCCGGTCGTGCAGCACACCGGGGACGAACCCGCGCGCGCCGTTCGCCGCCGCCTTCTGGCGATGGGCTACACCGAGGCCGTCTCCTCCACCTTCGCCTCCGAGGCCGACTCCGCGATGTTCGCCCCGGCGACCGCCGAGGCGGCGCACGTCCGCATGGAAAATCCGCTCTCGGACGAAGCCCGCACTCTGCGCCCGTCGCTGGTGCCCGGCATGCTGTCCATGCTGGCGCTGAACCTGAATCGCGACGTGCTGGAAGCGCGGCTGTTTGAGGCGGGCGAGACTTTCCACGCCCTTGCCTCCACGCCCACGCACATCGCCGCGGTGGAGCAGGCGCGCTCGCTTACCCTGGGCCTCACGGCCGTCGCCGCCCGCGCCACGCCGCTCCACTCCGCCGAGGACGCCCCCATCTTTGAGCTCAAGGGCGCGATCGAGGGGATCGTGTCCCTGTTTGCCCCGGCCGGCGGCCCCCACGCGCTCTCGTTCACCACCGCCGGCACGCCCGCGTGGCTCGAGCCCGGCCGCTCCGGCGTGGCCCTGCTGCACAATCGCCCCTTCGCCCCCTTCGGCGAGCTCGCCCGCGCCGAGGCCGCACGCCGCAAGCTGCGCCAGCCCGTCTACCTCGCCACGGTCGCGCTCGAGCACCTCCTCGAGCAGCCGCTCGGCCGCGTCACCGCCCGCGAACTCTCGCGCTTCCAGGCCGCGGAGCGCGACTTTTCGTTCCTCTTTCCCGACACCATGCCCTGGCGCACGGCCGCCGAAGCCATCCACGCACTCTCCCTCGCCGACCTCCAGCAGCTCGCGCCCCTCGAGATTTTCCGCGATCCCAAGGGCCGATCCGTCCCCGCCGGGCACTACTCGCTTCTGCTTCGCACCGTCTTTCAGTCGGAAAGCCGGACCCTGCGCGAAGAAGAGCTGGCTGCACACTCCGGCCGCATCACGGAGGCGCTTACCGCGCTGGGCGGAAGGCAGCGGGCCTAAACCCCGGCCGAAATCCAGGCCAGATCCCTTGCCCGTGTCCTCCGACCGGGAAATTCGGCCTCTTACGTAGGTGCTCGCGATCCGCCTGGGACGCGAGGCGACAACAGGCGCTCCAAGTAAGGGGAGGTAGGCGGGCCGTTCGCTTGCAAATGCGAGGGCGCCCTCAACGAAAGATCTGCAAATCGCACCCCACCCGAACCCCCGTATACTTCGATCGAGCCCCTCATTCCAGCGGGCCGCCAGGAGACCCGGCGTCTATGAGCACATCCAGCCCCCTCGCGAGCACCTCGTCCTCCTTCGCTACCGACGACTTTCACGCGCTGGAGCAGCGTGTGCTGCGCGCGATCGAGGTGGTTCGGCGCGAGCGCGAAGCCCGCGTGGCCGCCGAGGCGGAGCTCGCCCGCCTGAAGCAGCGCGTGGCCGAGCAGGCTGCCGAGATCGATCGGCTGGAGCGGGAACATACCGAGCAGCGCCTGGCCGCCGAAGCCGCGCACACCGAGCTGGCCACCCTGAACGACGAGCGCGCCGAGGTGCGCGGGCGCATCGAGCGCATGCTGCACCAGATGGACGAACTGCTGTAGCCCGGCCGAGCCCCTGAACTGCCCCCCGACCGACGAAAGGAGCCGCATGCCCATCCCCACCGACGCCCAGCCGGAGCAGACCGCGGCCGTTGCCGTCGATATCTACGACGGGGTCTACCATCTGCGCGGCTCCGACCCCGCCTACCTTGAACGCCTGGCCGGTCTGGTGGACGCCAAGATGCGCGCCGTCGCGAGCACCGGAACCACGGTCGACTCGCTGCGCGTCGCCGTTCTGGCCGCGCTGAACCTGGCCGACGAGCTCCTCACGCTGCGCGCCCGCCACGACGCCGCCACGCAGAACCTGCGGCAGACCCAGAGCGAGGTACGTTCCCGCACCGGATCGCTCGCCGGTCTCCTGGATGAGGTACTGGACGGCCCGGGCAGCCGCCGCGCCGGCTGAGCCCGCCGCTGCACCGGCTGGGCCCGCCGCGTGCTCGCCTCTGGGAACTGCCGTTCCAAATCCCAGCCTTGCCTTTGCACAGTACCTTCGAGTAACGTCCGGTTCGTATAACTCAGACCAATCCTTATCTCACCTGCGAGGCACTGCATGCGCCCCATCGTCTCTGTGTTTGCCCTTTTCTCCGCCCTGGCTCTCCCAGCCGCCGCCTTTGCCGAGACCGACAGCTCCTTTTCGATCGACGGCAACGGCTTGTCGCTCACCTTCACCCTGCCGACCAGCCCCACCCCGGACGGCGTTGACCCGCACCAGGACTTCTTTCTCGGGAACATCGCCTTTACCGAAAACGGCACCAGCATGACCGCCGACGACGTGTACTTCTACAACAAAGCCAATGGTGGCGGGTTCGACCTGGTCGACAGCAATGGTCTCGATATCGACGGGCTTGATTTTTATGGCCCCAAGCTCTTCACCGGCACGGTGAAAGACCCCACCTTCAAGAAAGGCAAATTTACCCTCACCGGCGGCCCCGCCTGCGGCGTCGATGAGGACGTTTCGGCCGACGCCGACGCGTGCTCCTACAAACTCAAGATCACCACCGTTCCCGTCTCCGCCACACCGGAGCCCGCGTCCCTGCTTCTGCTCGGCACCGGAGCCCTGGGCGCTGTCAATTTCGTTCGCCGCCGCATCGCCGGATAGCGCCGCACCGGGCTTCGCCGGCGTACCCGCGTCGCGCGAAGCCCACGCCTTTCCCAAGTACCTGCTTGACCGCTTTCCGGCCATCGACGCCGACGGCGTTCTGACTGCCGAGATGCTGGGCGAAGACTCAAACGTGGAAGGCAAGCTGAAGAAGCTGCTCGCCCGCGCCAGGCCCGCGCTACCGCCCCCGCCCCCGCGCAACAGGCCGGCGGGAACTGAGCCCCTCGCACCCGCAGCGATCTCCGCGGAGCCCATCTGCATCGCACCATGCAGGAGTTTTCGCGATGGATAAGGTCCCCGTTCCCGAACATCTGGTTGTTCCCATGGAGGCCGTCGCCCCCGGCGTGGCCGGCCTGCGCATCGCCTTTGTCAACGTCTTCGGCGTCACGGCGCCGGACGGCACGTGGACGCTGATCGACGCCGCCATCCCCCACACCGCGGGCCTCGTCCGATCCTGGGTCGAGAAGACCTACGGGGGTCGCGCGCCGGCCGCCATCGTCCTCACCCATGGCCACTTCGACCACGTCGGCGACGTCCAGGAACTGGCCGAGGCGTGGGACGTTCCCATCTACGCGCACACGCTCGAGTTCCCCTACCTGACCGGCCAGAAAGCGTACGACCCGCCGAACTGGAAAGCCGGTGGCGGCATGATGCCGCTGCTCGGGCCCACCTACCCGCGCGATCCCATCGACGTCCGGCCACGTCTCCGCGCGCTTCCCGGCGAAGGCGGCGAACTTGCCCTGGCCGGGCTGCCCGGATGGACGCTGCTCCACACGCCCGGCCACACGCCCGGCCACGTCTCGTTCTTCCGTGAGAGCGACCGCACGCTCCTGGTCGGCGACGCCTTCTGCACCACCAAGCCGGAGTCGTTCTTTGAGGCCGCGCTGATCCAGCATCCCGAACTCCACGGGCCGCCGTCCTACTTCACGCCCGACTGGGCCTCCGCCCGCTCCTCCGTCCAGAAGCTCGCACAGCTGAACCCGGCCACGGTCGCTCCCGGGCACGGCAAGCCGCTCTCCGGAGGCGAGGTGGCCAGCGGCCTCGCGAAACTCGCCGCCGACTTTGATCGCGTCGCCATTCCCGACGACGTGAAATCGGGCGACCCCAACGCGCACGGGCATCTGTAACAGCGGTAGGTGCCTTCTGCGCACGTCGTGCCGCTAGCGACGTCCGCGAAGCAAGAAGAACAGCAGCAGCAGAAGCACCACCAGCCCCAGCCCACCCGGCCACACAAACCATCCGCCGCCGGTGCTGTACCCCACCGCCACGCATCCGGTCAGCACATTTAACCCCAGCAACGCGGCTGCTCCCAAACCCAACCGCGCGACCGTCTTCCCCCAGCCCATCTCGACCATACGTTCCGTTCCTCCGGACAGGCAGACCGCACCCGTACACGGCAGTGTGATGCACAAAGCTGCCGGGAGCCCCCGCGCCGGAACCTAGGGCTTCGGCGTGTCCGCCGGCATCACCGCGCCCGCCTTGATCCACTGCGCGACCACGTCGATCTCCGCATCCGACACCTCGGGCCGTGGCGCCGGCGGCATGGGCATGGGGTCGTTCGCCGGCCCCTGGTGCCGCATCAGCCGCACCAGCAGGCTCCGGTCCGGGTCGCCCGGCACCACCACAGCGCCATCGTGGCCGCCCTTCAGCAGCCCCGCCCGCGTGTCCAGATTCAGACCGCCGCGGTGGTTCATGCCGCCGTGGCAGCGCGCACAGTTCTGGTCAAAGATCGGCTTCACCCGCGTCGCGTAAAATTCCGGTTTGGCCGCGTCGTCCTCTGCCGCCCGCACACCCCGCACACCGCACCCCGCTGCTGCCAGCGCCACCACCACCACCAGCACCCATCGAAATCCAGATCCGCCCACAGGCCGTACCCTCCAGCAGAGCTCAGTATACGAGGCGCGCCTCCCCAGGAACCCGCCTCGCCACTCGGAGGCGCGCGCCATGCCCGCTAGGATAGGACTCGCTCTGGCGCTTCGCGGCGCCTCCACAATCCCTATGCTTCGCTCCCCCGCCCTGGTCGTCCTCGCGCTTGCGGCTCTTCTTGTCCCCATGGCCGCGGGCGCCCACACCAGGGTTCGCCCAGGCACCTCGCCGGCCCGCGTCTCGGCCCACGGACTTCACGGGGATGCTGCGGCAACCCCGGCCTCACGCAGCAGCCGAGCACGCGCCGCCGGCCGCACCCGGGCCCAGGCCGCCTCCGCGCGCACCGCTCCGAAGCGCGCCGCGGCGAAAACCCACGACCTGCGCCGCGGCTCCCGCACCCGCCTCGACCCCCAACCCGCCCACGCATCCCGCCGAGGGCTCGCCCGCAGCCGCGTCAGCCGCAACGATCGCGCCTACGCCGCCAACACCCGGCAATTCCCGCAGCCCTCGCAGACCTCGGGAGTCGGCCGATCCGCCACACCCGCCGACTTCCTCGACGCCGTACGCGACCCCCGCAGCCACGCCTCGCCCCCAGGGCGCGCCACACGCCCGGCCGCTGCCCAGCCTGTCGGCATCGTCAGCCTCACCCGGCGCACCCCCGACCGCCCACAGAGTGAATCCCTCGCCGAGGCCGCCGGCGACCCGCTCGTCCTGCCGCAACTCTCCTCCGACCGCACCCGCCGCAGCACCATTGCCCCGCTCTACGGCTCGCACGAAATCCTCGTCCACCAGAACCTGATGGCCGACCGGGACGGCCTCGACCGCATCCTGAACGACGACGACCTGCTCGACAAGCGCCGCTCCGGCCAGCTCGTGCCCATCCCCGAAAGCCCGGGCCTTCGCGTCGACGAGCGCCTCCCCCTCAACCGCCGTTTCTGCCGCCCATGGGTCGCGCAGTTTCTCTCGGCCATGGCGCAGGCGCACTACGCCCGCTTCCACACGCCCCTCCAGGTCAACTCCGCCGTTCGCACCGTCGAGTTCCAGCAGCACCTGCTCCACGTCAACGGCAACGCCGCCCCCGCCGAAGGCGACACCGCCTCTCCGCACCTCACCGGCCAGGCCATCGACATCGCCAAGCGCTGGATGCCGCTCGCCGAGATTTCCTGGATGCGCGGCTACCTCCTTCCCCTCATCGAGGGCGGCCACATCGACGTCGAAGAAGAGTTCCAACAGGCCTGCTTCCACATCAGCGCCTACCGTACGTCCGCTCCGCTGCCCGTCCCCGGCAGCCCTGGCCGCTACCTCGCCACCGAAGCTCCCGGCGCCACCAACCCAACCGCCTGGTCCGCCCGCTAGCTCGCAACATTTCTGCCGTGAGCGCAGGCGTTTCCCTCTCCGCCGAAGAGCAGCAGACCTAAAGGTTCACCGCTCTTTGATCCATTCTTCTGGTCCAGGCTTCTGGTCCGTTCTCGGTTACACCATCTCCCGCAGACCAGTCCGCCAGCTCCGGTACGCTGCATCGATCGCCCGCATGTTCAGCACGCCATCCGCGCCGCTCGCCCGAAACGGCGCGCCGCCCCCCATCGCCTCCGCAAACGCATCCAGCATCCGCGCATAGCCATCCTCGTTGGACACTGTCACCTGCTCCACCAGCTCGCCCCCACGCAGCCGCCGCACCTCGACCGGCCGATCCACGGTTAGCGCGCTCTCCGCCACCAGCGCTCCGTCGCTTCCCGTAATCTCCACCAACGTCCGATAGCTCGCCCGCGCGCTTGTCGCCACGGTGGCGAATGCGCCGCCCGACATCCCAAACTGCATCGACGCCCACGCCTCCACCGCGCCCGAAAGCTCGTCCTGTGCCGCCAACGTGCTCACCGTCACAGGATCCTGCCCCGTGGCAAACCGCAGCGCATCCAGGCAATGCACGCCCACATCGCCGATCGGGCCGCCGGTCGCGAGCGCCGGATCCGTGATCCATTTGCGCGGCGCCGTCTGCGCCGGGTAAGAGAACTCCGCATGCGCCAGCTGCACCTCGCCGATCGCGCCGGCATGCACCTGGTCGCGCATCCACTCCAGCGACCGGTTCCAGCGAAAGTTCTGCGCCACGCCGAACTGCAGCCCCGCCCGCGTCGCCGCCGCTTGCATCTCCTCGGCCTCCGCCGCATGCATGGCCAGCGGCTTTTCGCACAATACCGCCTTGCCATGCCCGAGCGCCAGCAGCGTATCCTCCCGATGCATCGCATCGGGCGACGTGATGAACACGGCATCCACGTCGGGCGACGCACACAGCTCTTCCCGGCTCGCAAAGCTTCTCGGGATCCCCATCTCCTCCGCATTGCGCGCGCCGGCCGCGCTATCCCGCCGCCACAGGCCCACCAGCTCCGCCCGCTCCGACATCGGAAACGCCGGCCGCAGCCGCCTCACGGCATGGTGTCCAAACCCAAGAATCGCAAACCGAACCCGAGATCCACTCATGCGTCCATCCTCCCAACCACACCCTAATCGCAACGAAAACTGAAACGGTTACAAATTACGACGTTTTGTAACCGCGACCGGTTCAATTCCGTGCCGTATGTAACCAAAGCAGTTCGTCTGACCGACACCTAGCGCTAACAGCTCAGCGAGCGTCGTTCTTAAAAATCTGCTCCGCCAGAAAATTCTCCACCCGCGCCTGATCGTGCAACATTTCGAGGTACGCATTCTTCAGCAGCTGCGACCGCGCGTCATGCAGCCGCTGCCGGATGTCCTGCTGCACCGCCGGATCGTTCAGGTCGCGCTGCCCCGCTGGCCCACGCGCGATCAGCTTGTAGATGGCGTAGCCCCCCGGCTTCCTCGTTTGAGGATCGATCACCGGCAATATGTCCGTCGTCTGCCCAGCCTTCAGGCCCGCCACCGCCCCAAACACCGCCGGATCGGTCCGCATCTGCGACTCCGTCACAAACCCCATATCGCCGCCGTTTGACGCCGTCTCCGGCCGCTCGGAGTAGTTCGCCGCCAGCTCGCCAAAATCTTCGCCGCTGTCCAGCCGCAGCTTGATCGCCTGAATTTTCTTCTTCGCGTCAGCGTCGTTGGTGGCCTTGGATCCCTGCAGATTCCCGGGCTGCGCCGAAGGCAGGCTCGTCACCTGGATCTGCGCCAGACGGTACACCGGTTCAATCAGGTTGTACTCCGCCTTGTGCGCCGCGTAATAGTTGCTGATGTCCGCATCCGACACCGTGATCTTGGAGTTGATTTCCTTGTTCAGCAGCTTCTCGATTGTGAGCGATCGCCGCAGGTCGTGCTTTACCTCATCGAGCGTGTGATTCGACGCCTTCAGCCGCTGCGCAAACTGCTCTTCCGTGTACGGCGCCTTCATCTCCGCCAGCTTCGCGTCCACTTCGTCGTTGGTGGCCGTCAGGTTCATCTTCGCGGCGCGCTGCTCCACAATTTCTTCGTCAATCAGCTCGCGCAGTGCCTGCAGCCGTACCGCACTCGCCTGGTCGTGCGAAGGCTGCTGCCCCGGCGCCTCACCCACCTGCGCCGCATACATGCGCTCCACCTCAGGCCGGGCTATCGCGTGCCCGTTCACCGTCGCCAGCACATCCGCGTTCGGCGTGCTGTGGCATCCTGCCAGCGGCAGCGCAGACGCCGCCACCGCCACCAGCCCACGCACCACCCCCCAGCTCGTGCCGATCTCGTTCACCCTAGCTGCCCGATTTAGCCGCGGCCGCCGCGGCCGGCTTGTACGGCGGCGGCGGTGTCTGCCCGGAGGCGACCAACGCCCCATCAATCATGCGAAACACATCCTCGATCGGGTACGCCCCCTCCAGCTTTTCGCCGTTGATAAACAGCACCGGCGTCGCGGAGATGCCGAGCTGCTCCCCAAGCTTCATCGAGGCTTTGATGACACCGTCGTCCTGCTTCTTCACGCACACATCCACAGCCGTCGTCATCGTCGCGTCCAGCTTCAGCTGCTTCGCCTGGTCTCGCGCCATCTGGTCCAGCTGCTCGTTCGCCTTGGCCAGGCTCTTGTCTTCGCCGCCAAGCTCGCCCGCATGCGCGTGGATGTAGTCCACCATGTTCCAGTATCCCGGCGTGCTCTCGGCGCCCACGCAGTTCGCGTCCACCGCCGCGCGCATCGCCCACGGATGCTGATCCAGCGGAAAATCCCGGTACACAACGCGCACCTGGTTGCCGTACCGCGCCGTGATGGCCGGAAACAGCTGCGCATGCAGCTTCGCGCAGAACGGGCACTCCAGATCGTCAAAACCCACAATCACCACCGGCGCATTGGCCGGTCCACCGCGCGCCGGCCGACCGGCATCGCTCACCAGGTCCCGCGGATCCTTTGCAATGTCGTACTTTGAAAACTGTGCCAGCGTTTTGCCGTCGGCGGAAAGCAGAAACGGCGCCGGCGCGCTTGTCTTGCCATCCGCCGCAAACGACACCATGATCTGGCTGTACCCGGGGATGTCGCTCGGCTGCCGGGCCCCGATGTTGATTACGTAATTGGCCGGCACACTCGCCCGGCTCCGAATCATGACCTCAACCCGCCGCGCCAGCTCCGGCGAAAGATGGTCGACTGTCGACGCCACCGGCGTCCCTGACATCTGCGCATGACAGCCAAGCGCCGTCAGCGAAGCGAGAAACAGCAGCGAACGAAGTGGCCGGGCAGCGATCAACACAATACCCGATTATCTCACGCAAATCCTGCGAAGATCGCCGCCCAGGCCTCAACACCCAGCGTCAAAACAGCCGGTCCGCATGCCGCATATTGCCCGCGCTGCCAATGTTCGCCAGCGTGAAGTTGAACCGGTACGCGTTCTCATTCCGCACCGACCCCAACTCATACTTGCGGTACTCCACAGAAAACCCGCAGCAGTTCCAGTTGTACGCCGCCTGCACCGTCGCGTACTGCACCTGCGTGTTGTTCAGGTCCAGCCCCGTGCTGGCAGCTACGCTCAGACCGCGGCGCGCCGGGTTGCCAAACCCCACCAGAAAGCGCAGCTGGTCGAAGTCCGCCACCAGGCTGGCCACGCCCTCCACGTACGATCGCCCCGGCGCGTTCAGCCGCGCGTAGCTCAGCCCGCCAAACATCGACCCCCGGTGCACATCGGCCAGCAGCACATTCGACGTAAACTTCCGCGCGCCCGTATCCAGGTCCGCGTCCCACTCCAGATCCAGGTGCTCGTTGGCCCGCAGCCGCAGCCGCGAGACCACCGGCGAAATATTGCGCGGCTCCGTCAAGAACGCAACGCCTGAAAGATCGAGCGTTGTGTCGAAAATGTTTCTCCGCCCCGACACCACAGCGCCGCCAAACGTTGGATCGAAGAAGTACTTCTGCGTCAACGTCCAGCTCAGCAGCTCATGCGTGGTGCAGTTCGCCGGCGCCGGCAGATCGTTCTCCACCGGCACCGGAGAGTTGAAGCCGGCCGTTCCAAACGGCGTCACCGTCCCCCGCGGATCGCATCGCTGCGGCCGGTCCCCTCGCACAAACAGCCGCTGCGTTGCGCCGTACTGGAGCTCATTGGTGTCGCTCGCGATGTCGCGATCGTCAAACCGCAGAACGCTGCTGAAGTTGTTGATCCCCGTCACGTACCGATACGTAATCTCCGGCTCGACCGTGTGCCGTACCTCGCCGCCAAACACCCGCTCCAGAAAGGGCGAGTCGAACTCGCGCTCCAGCACCGGCGTCCGACCTTCGAGCTCCGCGTCGAAAGACGACCGGCTCAGGCCCTTCGTATTTTCCCCCGTCGTGTCGCCCGTCGGGTCGGCCGTGCGGCTGCGGCTGTAGAGCGTTTCCCGCACGCCGGCCGAGGCAAACAGCCGCCACCCACCGGCACCCACCGGCAGGCTCAGCTCGGGATGCAGATCCAGCCGTTCCACCACGCCGCCGGTCGCAAAATCCGGCTGCACGCGCTTCAGCCCGGCCGCCGCGGTATCCAGGCTCCACACAAACGGCGAGTCCCCCAGCCGATGATCCATGCCGAACACACTCACCTGCGGCACATGGAAGATGCGCACCTCTTCGCCCGCCTCGGCCGGCGCGGTCGCAGTCGCATCCACCGGCACCCGCTTCAGCCCCTGGTACCGATCCGCCTCCACCGCCGCCGCAAAGCCGTCCGCCTCGTGCACGCCGTACGCCACGGACGTAATGTCGGTCGACACCGCCTGGTTGAAGCTCTCGGAGAACGCCTCGCGATACACATACGAACTCAGGTACTCGATCTGCGCCGCCACCCGGTTCTCCGGCGAAAAATCGTGGCGCCCGCCGATCGAAAGGTCCTCGCCGCCCTGGTTCGCCAGGCTCGTCCCCAGCGGACCGTTCTGCCGGTCCAGCAACCCCGTGTAGTGCGCCTGCGCAAAGTCGTCGCCCAGACCGCGATACCGAAAGGTCGCCAGCTGTGAAAACCCGCGCCGCGAAAAATACTCCGCCCCCACCGTCAGATCGCTGCTCCGGTTCAACGGCAGGTAGATCGTCTCGCCGATGACAAAACCCTTGGTCGAGGACTGCCCCAGCACCGGGATCAGCACACCGGCCTGACGCTCGCCTGACTCCACCGGATGCGACACATAGGGCAAAAACAGCAGCGGCACATTCAGCAGGCGAAACGTGCTGTTGCGCGCCGTCGCCTTTTCGTCGTTCACCCGGAAGTGCCCCGCGGAAAACAGCCAGTCCGGATGCGGCAGTTCGCAGCTCGTCACCGTTCCGCCGTAGATGTCGTAGCTCGCCGGCCCCGTCTTCACCACCACCTTGCCGGTAAACAGAAACGGATTGCCGTTGGTGTACACCGTCTGGTGGCTCCCCGTGCGCTTCAGCCCCACCGAGCCCGTCACATCGTAAAACCGCCCCGTCTGCGTCTTCGTATTCAGCGTTCCGTGGCTGGCGGCGATCGCCTCATCGTTCGGCCCGCCGGTCACCCGCAGGTGCCCCGCCGCGTTCAGCTCGCCCGTTCCCGCGTCGTAGTCCACGTGGTCCGCCTCCACCAGCCGGTCCTCGTAATGCACCCGCACATGCCCGTCCAGCGTGTAGCGCGTGCCCTGTCGCGTCAGCGTGTCATAGCTCAGCTGCGGCTCCGCGACCGACCCCGGAGCCTCCACCACCGTCGCATCCGGATACGCCCCCGCACCCGGTGCGTCCGGCATGCCTGCCGCGGTCTCCGGCCGAGGTGCCTGAGTGGTCACCTCCTGCGCCCCAGCGCGGCCGTGACTTAGCTCGGACCCCGTGATAGTTACTAGAAGGACGATGAGGATCCGCAGCACCCGCGTCCTTGTCGTTACGTTCACCCCACAGCCCCAGCGGGACGCAGCCCACCGCGTCGTTTCGGATCGAACGAACCAGAACCGATCGCACCGCGTTTGCGCATCCCCAACTTCACGGCTGCCCAGACTTGCCACTCTTTGAGGCTAACCGATTTCGACCCAGGCGGCTCCTTTCGCACCATGAACTCTTCTGCCCAGCTCCGCTCCGACCCCGCAGACTTCGCCCCCGGCTTCGACAACCCCGAGGCCGAGACGCCACCGCCGTTTGCACTCGAACACCCGGCCCCACCGCAGCCCCTGGCCCTCCGGCAGCAGGTAGCTCAGCGCCTGGCCGCCCACCGCGCCCGCCGCCGCACCGCCGACACCGCGGCCGAGGCCACGCCGGACGCGCACACCGCCGCCGACGCCCGCCCCACACGCTCCCGCTCCAACCGCATCGCCGCCGCCGTCGCCGAGCGCTACGCGCACTCTCCCTCCTACCGCGCCTTTCTCGCCTCCGAGGCCGAGCGCTCCGTCCAGCAGGCCCACGCCGCCGCCGAGATCGCCACCATCAACGCCCAGGCCATCGCCATCGCGCAGCAGCAGCTGCTGGCCGATCTCGACCAGTGGCAGTGGACCTCCGCCGCCGAGCCCCACACCACCGCCGGCGCTGCCGAAGCGGCCGCCGCCGTCGTCACCCGGATGCACGCCGCAGCCACCCGCACCGCCGCGCCTGCCCCCGTTCCCGTCCACGAAGTCGCCACCCCTACCTTCACCGTGCGCCTCTACGAAGACGTCGGCCCCGTTGTTTCCACCGGCAGCCGTCGCGCCGGCGGCACACCGCGCCTCGACCTCGACGACAGCGACGCCGAGCGCGAAGTTCTGGACGACGAAATCGCCTTCCGGAAGGATCCCTGGTTCGAGGAAAACACCGCCCCCGAACCCATCCCCGGCAACCTCATCGAGTTTCCCCGTCAGCTTATCGCCGCCCGCAAAGCCCGCCCGCGCCGCGCCGAAGGCCCCCTGCTCGACGGCGAAACCGCCGCCGACGCCACCTCGCAGCTGCGCATCTTCGAGGTCGAGGCCGACCAACTCTCCGCCGCCCCCGCCAGCGATTCCGTCACGCCCGAGTGGACCTCCATCACCCTCGCCGCGCTGCCCTCCACCGCGCCCGAACCGGCCGTCTGGGGCGACGGCAGCCCCACCCTTGTCCCGCAAACCGCGTCCGTCGCGCGCCGCCTCATGTCCGGCCTGGTTGACGGCGCCGTCATCACCACCGGAACGCTCGTCTTCCTCGCCACCGCCGCCCAGGCGCACCTGCTCGTCACCCACGGAGCCCCCCTCCGCGTATCGCTGCCCTTCGCCGCGGCCACCGTCGGCGGCGCCTTTGCCGCGCTCACCGTGCTCTACCTCCTGCTCTCCTTCACCTTCGGCGACCAGACCGCCGGCATGCGCTACGCCCGTATCGGCCTGTGTACCTTTGCCGACGAGAACCCGACCCGCCGCGCCATGCGCCGCCGCCTCTTCGCCATGTTCCTGTCCGCCGTGCCTATCGGTCTGGGATTTGTGTGGGCGTGTCTCGACGAAGACCGCCTCGGCTGGCACGACCGCATGTCCCGCATCTACCAACGCGCCTACTAGCGACAAACCCACAACTTGCGTAACCCGGGTGCCCCAGATCTCGCCTTGGAGACCTGAGTTCCACGTCTCCATTACCATCGCGGTTGCCGTTGCCCGTTCCACCGTCGTCATCCTGAGCGCAGCGAAGGACCCCTGTAGTTGCCGTTGCAATTGCCCGGTCGACTGTCGTCCGCCAAAAGGGAAAAGCCCGCATCCGCGGGCTTTTCCCTTTTCACACCATCTCTCCTCAGAACGTGGTGCTCACCGTTAACCGAAACGTTTTCCGCGGCTCCCGCAGCGTATAGTTCGCCCCATACAACTGCAGCGCCTGTGCGTAGGTAAAATCCCCCGCAGCCGTGTCCGGGAAGAATTGCCGGAAGCACTGCGTGCCCACCGTGCCGCTTCCCAGACCACCGCTGCCGCAGCTCGCCGGCAAGCCTAGTGACGAGGGAACATTGCGGTACAGCCGCAGCGGGTTATACGCGTAGAAGATCCGGAACGGCGCATTCACCACCGGCAGAATCACCTGCACCTCCGCGCCGTTCGACATGCGCGGCACAAAGTTCGTGCCCGGCACCGTCTTCAGCAGGTACGGGAAATCCACCTTCTGCCCGCCCACGCACGCGCCGTTCACCACCGTCGCGCAGCCGTACAGGGGGCTGGTAATCAGCGACTGCCCGGCCGCGTTCTGCCGCAGCTGGCCCGCCTGCGCGTCAAACGTTAGGTCAAAGTCCGTGAAGAACGCGAACGTCACCTGGTTTACGATCGGAATCCGGTATTCCAGGTTCGACGTAAGACTGGTGTCGCCGCCGATCGAAACCAAACGATACACCGGCAGCGGAATCGTTACCGCACCGAGCGGGATGTTGGTCGGATCGCGCGGCACCGTCGACCCGTCCGGGTTCGTCAGGTTGAACGCCACGTTGTTCGGGATAAAGACATACGGCGACGCCGAACGGATATCAAATCCGCGGATCGACGTTTCGCCGCCGCCATAGAAGCGGTTCTGCGGCGGAGCCACCTCGCCGCCAAAGCCCGACGAGTGCGCCAGCTGGACGCGGTATCCCAGCACGTTGTGGCCTTCCGGCGAAATCTTCAGCAGCTTCATCGGGTAAAACTGCCGGTAGCTCAGCTGCGGCGAGTAGTACTTCACGTTGCCGCCCGCGCCCGCAATCTGCAACGCTGCGTTGAAGTCCTTGCCGCGGTGCGGACCCACCGCTCGATCCAGGCTGGAGTACGTAAAGCTGGGCGTCAGCACCGACGTCACAATGCCGTTCAGCTGATTCTGCCCTGCCACGCCCGACCGGAACGCCAGCGACTGAAACACATTGCGCGTGTTCGAGTTGAACGTGGTAATCGACGACCGCGACAACGAGTAGGACAAGCCCACGCGCGCCACGCCGGTATGCGCAAACAGGTGCCGCAGCGGCTCCGACACCGTCGTCGTCAGACCCGTCGTCGATTGGTTGTAGTTCGTCAGCAACGACTGCTGCGCCGTCGTCAGATTGCCCGCCGTCGCGCCCCTCGCCGTGTAACTCCTTGCAGGGTTGTAGTCGAACTTCTGCGTAAACACCTGGAAACCCAACGCCACCGGCTTGTTGCGCAGGTACGGCTCGTTGAAGCCAAACGACACACGCCGCGAAAGATCGCCGATGTTGGCCTGAAGGTTCAGCGTTTCGCCCAGACCCAGAAAGTTGTTGGTCTCGTAGTTCAACCCGATAAACGTTCCCGAAAGCCCCGAGATCCCGCCGTTCAGGCCGATCGAGTTTTTTCCCTTTTCCTTCAGCTTCAGCAGCAGATCCACCGTTCCGTCATCGTTGTTCAACCGGCTCTCGGAGTCCTGGTCGGCCTTCAGCGTGTCGAAGTACCCCAGCTGATTCAGCCGCAGAATCGACAGGTCCCACGCCTGCGAGTTGTACTGCTGCCCTTCTTCAAGCTGCAGCTCGCGCCGGATCACCTTGTCGCGCGTAATGTTGTTGCCCGTAAACTCAATCCGCGACACAAAGAATTGCTTGCCCTCGTCGATGTCAATATTCCAGGTGACCGCCTTCTTCGCTTCATCGAACACCGGCGAAGGCGTGGGCACCATGTTGATGTAACCCAGCGATCCGTACGCCTTCCGCAGCTGGTCCAGACCCTTCGAGAACAGCGTCGCGTTGAAGTACTCGCCATCCTTCTGGGTGAATTGCGCCCGCAGCACCCGCAGGTTGGTCACCGCCTTGGTGCCCGTAAACTTGATCCCGCCCAGCTTGTATCGCTCGCCCTCTTCCACCGGCATCAGAATGTCCACCCGCTTGCCCTGCGAAGGCCGCAGCGTAAACGGATTGATCCCGCCCACGTCCCGGATGTGCGTCGTCGGATCGCCCATCAGCGCCTTGAAGTAGCCGCGCTCGCGATACACCTGCCGCACCCGCTCCGTGTCCTCATCGAGCTTGGTCGCGTCATACGTCCGCGCAAACAAATCTTCAAGAATGACCGAGTGCGGCACACCGATCGGCTTCAGGTTCTTCATCGCCGCCCGCAGTGTCCGGTCGTTGATGCTGTTGTTGCCCTGAAACGCGATCTTGCCCACCTTTACCGTGGGCCCTTCCTTCACCGAAAACGTCAGGCTCACGCCCGCCGGCGGAATCGTCTTGATCTCCGTCCGAACCGTTGCATACTGGTGCCCGTGCTCGGACAGCATCTCGCGCAGCACCACCTCGGCCCGCTTCACGCGCGTCGGGTCATACTGGCTCTCCACCGTCAGGCCGACCTTCTCCTTCTTGAACCGGTCCAGGATGTCGGACTGCGAAATCGCGTTGATGCCCTTGTAGTTGATGTCCTTGATGGTCGGCTTTTCCCGCACAAATACGATCAGCTGCACGCACGTGGCCGTGTCCTGCCGCTCGACCCGCACATCGTCGAAGTAGCCCGTGTTCCACAGCGAGTTGAAGTCCCGCTCCACCACCACCGGGTCGAACACATCGCCCTGGTGCGAAAACAGCCGCGCCAGCACGCTCTCCTTCGGGATCCGCCGGTTGCCCACCACCTGCGGCTGGCACAGCGTCTCCGCCCCCGGCTGCGGCGGCGTTTGAAACACACTCGAAGTCGCCGGAATAGTCGGTGTCGTCTGTGCCGGTGTTGCCGGGGCTGGCGCGTTCTGCGTCTCGCTCGCCGAGGTCTGCGCCCCACTCACGGCGGGGCTCGCCGCCATCAGCGCGGGCAGCAAACCTAACGCAAGTCCAACGCGCCCAAAAGTCGTGCGCACGTTCAGGGTTGAACGAATCAGCGGGCTCGCGCCCTCGTGCTTGACGGTAAAAATAACTACACCCTCACTGCTCTCGTGATGACGCCCCATGTGCTGGACCTGGGGAAGTCCCGATTATATGGGAGGGGGGCAGAGCTTAGCGAACCGCCGCCGGGCCGCGCCCCCGAAGCTCCGTTCCCACCGCACGGAGACCGTAGACTACACGCGCACCGCAACTCCACCCCGAGCCCGCCATGAACCAGCAATCCACCCGCGCCTTCCTCCTCTCCCTCCCCCACGTCGTTGAGACCCTCCAGTGGGGCGACAACCTCGTCTTCTGGGTCGGCGACAAATCCATCGGCGGCAAAATGTTTGCTCTGCTGAATCTCACGCCCGACCAGCACGCCCTTCTCTCCTTCCCCACCCACCCCGAGCGCTTCGCCGAGCTCGCCGAGCGCGACGGCCTCCGCCCCGCACCCTACTTCGCCCGCATCGGCTGGATCGCCCTCGACCGCTGGTCCGCTCTCACCACCCCCGAGCTCCAGGACCTCCTCCGCGAAGCCCACACCCGCACCCTCGCGAAACTCCCCCGCAAAACCCGCCTGGCCCTCGGCCTTCCCGTCCCCGCAAAGCCCGGCGGACCCGCCCTCTGACGAATCGCCTGCCTGCGAGGCACTGGCCGCCTCGATACCTCCACTTGGGGTGGCCCCGACCCTCCACTGGCCAGCCTGCATCAGAGAAAGGGAGCCGGCGACTTGCGGAACATAGCCGTCGCGCAAGCACCAACCTCCACCAGGCTCATCCGGCCCGCCCCGACACCTGGGCGAGCCCGCACTCGCAGGAAGGAACCACCCAATGCCAACATCCGAAAAGAAGAAATCCGCGCAGCCCGCCGGCCCCACGACCCACATCGTCGACCGCATGTATCCGAACCACGTTGCGCTCTCCGACGACGTCAAGAAGCAGGTCACGCAGGCCATGGCCGCGCCCCTCGCCGAAGCCCTCGACCTGTACTCGCAGGCCAAGTTCGCGCACTGGAACGTCAAAGGCGACAACTTCTACCAGCTCCACCTCGTCTTCGATCACGTCGCCAAGGTCATCGGCAAGCAGGTCGATCCCATCGCGGAGCGCATCACCCAGCTCGGCGGCGTCGCCAACGGCACCGTTCGTCAGGCGTCCTGCACCTCCACCATTCCCGAGTATGACGTCGACGTGATCGCCGGTATGGACCACGTCCGCGCGCTCGCCGCCTCGCTCGGCCACTATGCCAAAACCCTTCGCGACGCCTCCAGCAAGATCGACGACATCGGCGACGAGCCGACGTCGGACTTCTTCAACCAGCTCATCGTCGACGCCGAAGAGCAGCTCTACTTCCTCGAGTCCCACCTCGAAGCCGGCGACGTCCAGTAACCCAGGATTTCAGCTCACAGCTCACACAGAAACTCACAGCTCACACAGAAAGCGATGCGTCGAGATCTTCGACGCATCGCTTCTGTCTTGCCCACCCCGCGATGCTTACCGCCGGTAATTCCGCGCAAACGTGTCCCGCGGCAAACCATCCCGCTTCGCCCGGCTCACCACGCCTTCAGCCTCGCGCTGGTCCATCCATCCGCCCAGCGCCACCAGCCACGGAGCTCGCCCGCTCGGCGACCAAACCTCCGGCCGCAGCGCCGGGTGTCGCCCGGCAAGCTGCTGCGCCTTGTGCCGCGCCTGGTCTTCCCGGTTGTAGGTAAACGCCACCACGCGCCATCCACCGTGCCCGCCCGCCTCGCCCCGCGCCGTCGTCGTCGCGACCTCGCCACGCGCCGTCGTCGTCGGAGCCTTCCGCGCAACCGGAACCGGAGCCGCAACGCCCGTCTCCGCCGAACCCGCCGTTGCCGGTGCGCTCACCGCCGCCGGTGCCGGCGCCGCGCTCGCGGGTGCCCGATGCGTCATGTGCCAACCCAGCCATCCAACCGCCACCACGGCCGCAACCCCCACACCAGCCCACAACCCGACGCGCCGCCCCTCCTCCTCGACCGGCTCCAGCACAATCCGGTCCGCACCGCCGACCGAGGCGGCGCCCGGCGAACCGAAGCGCTGCCCAGCCTCCGCGTCTGTCCGCCCCGATATCGCCCCGGTCCGGCCCAGCGTCGCACCATCCCTCGGCTCCACTGGAGGCCCGAAGCGCGCCGCCACCGCCGCGGGCGAGTGCGCGTCTGCCGAAACCTCCGAAACCGTCGACCGCACAGGCTCGGTCGCCACGGCCGCCGCAGCTGCCGGAGCCAACCCCCGAGTCGCCGGAGCCGACACCACCCGAGCCACAGCGTCGCGTCCCAGCGTCGTCGCAGGCCCCGCAATCGCTGGTTCCGGCCGCAGCCCCGCGCCGGCCGACGGGCTGGCTGCCGGGCTGGTCAACGGGCTGGCTGCCGAGCCGGTCAACGGGCTGGCTGCGCTCACCGAATTGGCTGCCGAGCCGGCTCCCAAACCGCTCACCGGAACCCCCGCGAAACCGGGGCGAACCAGCACCGGCCCGTCCAGCGCCCCCCGCATCTCCGCCAAACCCCACTCGCCGTTCGCCCCCCGCCGCACCATCTCGGCAAACGGCGCAGGCAGCGTCGCCGACCGGCTCGCGTCGCGCACCTGCGTCAGGCACTCGGCCAGCAGCAGCGCCAGACCGCGAACATCGGCCGACCGCGCCGCCACCGCGCCCTCGTCCGGAGCGTCGCGCACGCAGTCGCTGCGCAGCTTCACCGCGTCTCCCTTCGCCAGCACATTGGCCGCTTCCACGTGCCCATGCACCAGACCGGCGCCGTGCAGCGTTTCGAGCGCCCCAAGCACCGCCGCGCCCACCTGCCGCGTCTCCGCCGCGGTCAGCGGACGCTCCCGCAGCGCGTCGCTCAACTCCATGTCCGTCGCTTCGAGCACGGCGTACACCAGCTTGGTGCCCTCGAGCGTCGTTTCCCCGCACACCGTCAGGGCCTGCAGGTTGGGTTCGGTCAGCCCCATCACCACGCGCCACCGCGCCAGGATTTCTTCCTCATCGAAATGTGTCTCGATCAGCCGGATCACCGCCGCTCCGCTGCCGCTCACCGTCGTGGCGAAAAACGCACTTCGCCCCTGTGGCCCCAGCAGCCGCTCCAGCGGAAACCGGCCCGCAACCGTCTTGCCTTCAAAGTCGTTCCAAAGCTCCATCGTCGATACCAATCCTCGGGGCAAGTATGTCCAGGGCAGAAGGGCCCCGCGTGCCGCGACCGCGGGAGGCTCTCGAACGCGATCGGGAGCATCCTTTGCCGGGGCGGCAGGACGTCGATCCCGAATCGCAACCTCGCCATGATCCCACACCCGGCACGACCTGCTCAACGGCACCGGCAGGTACAAACTTCGGTGTACCCGAGGCGCAAACGCACGACGTCCCCACCCACCCGCTGGTACCCCGCGTTTCGTCCCCCCAAAGTGGTATCGCTTCCCGTAACAATGGAGGTTTAGACTGGCCCGCGGTATGCAAAGGGTCTCCCTCCGAGCTGTTCCCTGTTTGTTTCTGGTGGCGGGTGCGGTGTTTCTGACCGCCGGCTGCGGCAGCGGTGTGAGCGGCGCGACCGCAGCTCCGGCCGCCGCCGTCGTTCCCGCGGCGCTCTGGGCCGGCGCCTGGGGAGACGCCCTCGACAACGCCGCCCCCACCGCCGACAACACCGGCGGCACGGACCAGACCTTTCGCTTCCTGATCACGCCCACCGTCGGCGGCACCGAGGAGCGCGTGCGCTTCGCAAACCCGTTCGGTGGGGGTCCGGTCACCCTCGGCGCGGCCCGTCTCTCGCTCGGCAAGGATGGCTCGCCTGCCATCAACCCCGCGTACGACGCCCCGCTCACGTTCGGGGGGCAAACCTCGGCGCAGCTTGTTCCCGGGCAGGTGCTCACGTCGGATCCGGTTCACCTGACCTTCTCCTTCGGCCAGCAGCTGGCCATTTCGGTCTTCCTGAAGGGCAACTTCGGCCCGCTGTCCCGGCACAACTCCATCTTCATCACCAACTACAGATCGGCGCCCGGATCCGGCGACCACACCGCAGATGTGGGCGGCAGCTCGCTCACGCAAACGCTTCCGGACTGGCTGCTGATCTCGGGCGTCGACGTCTTCGGCGCCTACGGAGGCACCATCGCTCTGTTCGGCTCCTCCACCACCGACGGCTTCCACTCCGACTACAGCTCCGACCAGGTGTACCCAACGCCCAACGTGCCCGTTCCCGGCCAGCACACCAGCCGCCTCTCCGACTGGCTGGCGCGCCGGCTCAACGCCGCCGGCATGGAAGTCGGCGTGGTCAATCTCGGCGTCCCCGGCGACACGGTCACGCCCGACATCACCAACACGCTCAACGACGTGCAGAACGCGAACGACCGGATGCACCGCGACGTGCTTGGCCTACCCAACCTGCTCGGCGTGCTGACCTACTTCGGCTCGATCGACATTCGCTCGCCGGACTGCAAGTCCGCCCCGGCCATTGAAGCCTCCACGCAGCAGATGATCGCGACGGCGGCGGCCGCGCACGTTCCCGTCCTGCTCGCCACCATCCCGCCGTCGGCGTTTTGCACCAACCCCAGCCAGCCCAACTACGGCCCGACACCCAGCCCCGGCAATCCCTACGCCGGCGGCGCCGATCCTGGTCCGGCCAACGGCGGCGAGCTCCAGCGCATTGCCTTCAACGGTTGGCTGCGGTCGACCGCCGTCACGCTGCCCGGCGTCGCCGGCATTGCCGACTTCGACCAGGCCCTCGCCGACCCGGCGCGGCCAGACTTCCTTCTCCCGCCCTACAACTCCGGCGACAACTACCACCCCACCGGCGCTGGATACCAGGCCGAAGCCGACGTGATTCCGTACGCTTTGCTGGTCCCATCGCCACAGGCGCCATAGCGGTTTCGAGCCCTCGCGGCGGCTGGCAAAAACATGAAGGAACGTCGCAACTTTTTTCCGGCAAACACTGTCTTCGGAACATGCGATCCGCCCTGGAGCGTCTCCTTCCGGCTGTCCTGCTTGCTCCTCTTTCGCTGTTCGTGAGCTGCTCCAGCTCGTCCACCTCGGCTGCCGCAGCAAAGCCGGCGCTCCCTTCGCAGTGGGTCGTTGCCTGGGGCGCCTCGCCCGAAAACGCGCTGACAAGCACTGTGAACCCGGGCGGCGCCGAACAAAGCTTCCGCAACTTCTTCTATCCAACCGTGGCCGGCACGGAAGAGCGTGTGCACCTGTCGAATCTCTTCGGGACGACCCCGATCACGGTCGGTGCGGCAAGGCTTTCGGCCGCGGGCGCCACGACCGCGCCGGCCGTTGATGCCACGCGCGACATCGCGCTGACGTTTTCCGGCGCGACCTCCGTCACGCTTGCCGCCGGCGCCGAGATCGTCTCAGACCCGGTCAACATCACGTACGCCTTTGGCGAAAAACTTGCCGTGTCCGTGTACGTCCAGGGCACCTTTCCCGCACTCACGCAGCACCAGTCGCAGGTCAACACGAACTACGCGTCGGCCACCGGGGCGGGCAATACCACGACCGACACCGCGGGAACCAGCTTCACCACCGCCAACACGGAGTGGTATCTGCTGACCGGCGTGGACCTCTACGGGCCGTACCAGGGGACAGTCGCCATCTTCGGATCGTCTTCGGTCGATGGACACAACTCCAACTTCGGGAACACGCAGGGCTACCCCACACCCAACGTCGCCATCCCCTCGCAGGACAACGACCGGCCGTCCGACTGGCTCGCGCGACAGCTGGTTGCCGCCGGATACACCATGGGCGTGCTGAACGCCGGAGAACTTGGCGACCCGGCCGCCCCCGATAGCGTCACCGCATCCGGAACGTCCGTCGCCGGCATCGATCGCATGGGGCACGACGTGCTGGCGCAGGCCGGCATCAAGGCCGTCGTGATCTACTTCGGCGGCGTCGATCTCCGCTCGGACTGCGTCGCCGCGACGGACGTCGAAGCCTCGCTGACCAATATGGTTGCGCAGGCTCAGACGGCCGGCGTGCGCGTGATCCTGGCCACGATTCCACCGTCCGAATACTGCCTCTCGAGCGACAGCAGCCTGCTTCCCTCCACGGCAAACCCCTACGCCGGCGACATCAATCCCGGGCCGGAAAATCCCGGGTCCACCAATCGCAACCTCGTCAACGCCTGGATCCGCGGCACCGGTGCGACACTCCCCGGCGTGGTCGCGATTGCCGACTTCGATAAGGCGCTGCTCTTCCCGACGCATCCCGACTTCATGATGCCGCAGTATTACTCGAACGATAACTTCCACCCCAATGGCATCGGCTACGGCATCCAATCCGCCGCCATCCCGCTTTCGGCCATTCTGGGTCAGTAGCGGTACCTTCCGTTCCCAGCAAACGTCACACCGCATCCACCGTGCGTTCCTGTACGTTGAAGAGGACCATGGTTCCCGGCATCTCTACCCACGTTTTTCTTCCGCAGCGCCTTTCGCCCTCGCTTCTGGATGGCCTTGCCCGCTCCGGCGCGGAGGCGATTGAGATTTTTGCCGCGCGCCATCACTTCGACTACACCGACCGCGCACATGTACGCGAGATCGCCGGCTGGTTTCGCGATGCGGGGCTCGCGGCGTCGCTGCACCAGCCGCTGTTTTCCACCGAGCACTGGTCGCGCCACGTCGCTGCGGATCTGAACCTCATCGATCCGGACAAGCGTCGGCGCATCCGTGCGGCGGACGAGACCAAGCGCGCCCTGGAGTCGGCCGAGGGGATTCCGTTTCGCTCGATCACGCTGCACCTGGGCGAGAAGGACGAGCCGTGGACCCCGCGGGCGCTCGACCTGTCGCTCACCGCCGTCGAACATCTCCTCGCCTTTGCGCGCCCGCTCGGGGTGCAGCTGCTGCTTGAAAATCTGCAGAATGACGTGACCCGCCCGGAGTCACTCGGCGAGATCCTGCGCACGGGCCACTTTGACTCGGTAGGCGTGACGCTCGACGTGGGCCATGCGCACCTGCAGCCACCCACCTCCGAGCCCACGCCCGGCAACCCGGAAGGTCGGCCGCGACCCGCGCTCGAGCATGCCCTGGAGCTGCTCGGACCGCGCCTTGCGGAGCTGCACCTCCACGACAACGGCGGCGTCAAGGACGAGCACTGCTGGCCCGGCACACCGCCGGCCGGCAAGGGGATCAACTGGAAACAGATGCAAGGCCGGATCGCGCATCTGCCGGCCGAGACACGCGGCATCCTCGAAATCGCCCACGATCCCGAGCCCACCCGGGACGAGGTGCGCGGGAAGGCGCAGGCTTTCTTCGACGAGCAGCGGCGGTTTGCCGAGCGGAGCTTCGATTAGCCCAATCGAGGTCCGCCCGGGCGGCGACCGCCTGCTGGAGCGGGCACGAGAACCCGCTCCAGCAAACAACCGGAGGTTAGTGGCGAACCAGAAACAGCTCCTGCGGCGAGTTCTTGCAGGTGTCCAGCACCAGCGGCGCCGCATCCTTTGCCGCCGTCGCGATTAGGCACTTGCCCGACCGGATCTCCTTGATGCGACCGTCCGCATCCGTCGCAAACCGCTGATTCTCGCCGAAGTGGCACTTCCACAGCTGCACCGGCGTTCCGTTTCCGGTGGAGTTGGTTCCGCGCACATCCAGGCAATACCCGCCCGTACCGATAATGGCGTGCTGGTTGTTCGGCGATGCCGTGATCGTCCATCGCTGATTTTCCGAGCCGTGGCACTGGTAGATAAACACCGGCGTGCCATCCGCCTCCTGGTCGCGCCGCGCGTCCAGGCAGAACTGCCCATTCCCGGTTCGCGGCTGAATCTGCACCGCTACGCCCGTATTCGGGCCCTGAGCCAGGGCCGCTGTGCCACCGGCAACAAACAACAGGCAACTGAGTACAACTGATCGCATCATGTCTCCATCGCTCGCCTTTTTTGTGCGCGAGCCTTTTCGACCATACCGCAATCGCCGTCGCGCGCACGCGAACTTCGTCTCGCGATGCCGCATCCCACCCACCATGTCCGCGCTCGAAATCCTTCCCGACCCCACCCTTGACCTGGAACCAGCCCTCGATCCCGCGGCCTCCGCCAAGGCCGCCGGCCTGCGCTACATCTCCGACCGGCGACCCGGCCTGCGCCGCAAGAACACCAGGACCGGCTTCCGCTACACGACGTCCGAAGGCGCGTCGGTCAAGGACACGGAAACGCTCGGCCGCATCAAGTCCCTGGTGATCCCGCCGGCGTGGACCGACGTGTGGATTTCGCCGCTGGCCAACGGTCACCTGCAGGCCACAGGCCGCGACGCCCGCGGCCGCAAGCAGAGCCGCTACCACCCGAAGTGGCGCGAAATCCGCGACGAAACCAAGTACGAGCGCATGGCCCACTTCGCTGAAGCCCTGCCGCTGATCCGCCAGCGCGTCGACCATGATCTCGCGCTCCCCGGCCTGCCCAAAAACAAGGTTCTTGCGACCATTGTCCGTTTGATGGAAGAGACACACATCCGCGTGGGAAACGAGGAATACGCTCGCGAAAACCACTCCTACGGTCTCACCACCATGCAGGACAAGCACGTCGACGTTCACGGCTCGCACATCACGTTTTCGTTTCAGGGCAAAAGCCGTGTCCACCACACCATCGACCTGCGCGACAAGCGTCTCGCGAAAATCATCCAGCGCTGCGAAGAGATCCCCGGGCACGAGCTGTTCCACTTCCTCGATCAGGACGGCAATCCGCACACCATCGACTCCACCGACGTAAATGACTACCTGCGCGACATCACCCACCAGCACTTCACGGCGAAGGACTTCCGCACCTGGGCCGGATCGGTGCTGGCGGCCAATCTGCTGTCGGAGTTTGAGCCGTGGACGACCGCGACGCAGGCAAAGAAAAATGTCGTCGAGGCGATCAAGCGGGTTGCGGAGCGGCTCGGCAACACACCCTCGGTGTGCCGCAAGTGCTATGTGCATCCGGCCGTGCTGGAGCACTACCTGACGGCATTGCCGCCCGGCGAAGCCAAGTCCAAGATTGCCGAAGCGAAACACGAGATCGAAGAAGAGATCAAAGAGCACACGCACGCCCTGCGCGAAGAAGAACGGACTCTGCTGAACCTGCTGGAACAAAAGCTGCTGCTCGCAAACGCCAGCTAATCCGCCGCGGTTGCAGAGCCAGCCGCCAGTCTCAGCTTGCTAGCCCACTGCTGGACAAGCGAGCGTAGCCGCCCACACCTGAGGTCCAAGCCGGGTACGCACCCAGCCCCCCACCCGTTCAACAAAAAGGAGAGGCAGCCCCTGGCCGCCCCTCCCTGCCCAACCGTTACTCCTTCGACTTCTTCTTCGCCTTGCTGCTTGCCGCCGCAGAGGGATTCGGCTCCGTTTTGCGCCCCGGCTGCGCCGAAGCTCCCGGTGAATCCGCAACGCTGCCCTGGAACCGCGAATGCTTCCCATCCCCCGGCTGCAACGGCGAAATGCCGCCTTTTGCCATCAGCTGCCCCGCAATCTCGTAGATCTCCTCGGGCGCATAGTCCGGCGAAAACATCGATCGGCACTCGCCCACAACTGGACCCTCCGCCGCATACTCGGGCACGCCCTGGATCACCTCCAGCGGCTCGCCGTCCGCCCAGTCCGCCGGGCCCGACCACACACCCGACACGTCGGCGTAGTCCGTGTCCGAAAACGTGTACAGCTTGCGGTGGCTCCCAATCGCCTGCCACTTCCGAGCCTCCGGGATCTTCGCGTCATCGATGTTCGGCGTCGGCAACATCTTCGTCACCTCCACGCCCGTCACCTTGCGCAGCGCCATCGCGTACGCCGCCTGATGCACGCCACCACGCACCATCAGGTAGCCGATCACGTCCCGCGCCGCCTGGTTCGTCGTCATCTGGTAGCAGCGATGCTTGTGCATCCGCGCACCCGTTTCGAGGAAGAAGTTGTGCAGCAGATCCGCGACCAGGTTGCCGCTCGAAAACACGTGCTCCCCACTCCAGAAATGCCCCATCGAATCCATCACCTGGTGCCCGCCCCCGCCCACAATCGTGTGGTGCGTATTGCGCCAGTTCTTCGCATCCGCCATCGGCGCATCGACCGGCTCACCCTCCGGCACGGAGTCCTCGAGCATCAGGTTGATCGCGGCCGTGATCAGTTCCACATGCCCCAGCTCCTCGGCCGTGATGCTCGCGACAAGGTCATAAAACGGCTTCAACTTCTTCTTTTCCTTAAACCCAAACGACTGGTGCAGATAGTTGTTCAGCGTCGACATCTCGCCAAACTTCCCGCCCAGCAGTTCCTGGATCGCAGCCGCTCCATTCGGATCGGGACTCGCAGGCTTTTCGAGCGGAATCAGTAACTTCTCGGATCGGGTAAACATCGGAAACACTCCAGAAAGCTCGGTTGTGCAACATCAGGGCATCGTCCATCAGCTTCGTGCGCAACAGCCGGTCTGCCCCACACAGGGAAGCAAATCCTTCCTCATCTGTCGCTCGCTGGAACCAAGACGCGTGCCCATGTGATGCTGAGAAACCGTCCCACAGCACGTCCGTCTGCTTCTCCGCTTCGTGAAAATTCACAGCGCACCGAGTCCTCCGCCTCACAGCGCGCCGCGTCATCCTCTTCACAGCGCACAACCTACCACCTGCTACCCTCACACCAGCACCACCACCCGCCGAGATCCCCCCAGCTTGCCTCTCGCTGACCACCACCCGCCACGCCTTCTCGAACTCGACTCCCTCCGCGGCCTCGCTGCCCTGGTCGTCTTTTCGGCCCACGCCTTTCTTCTGTTGGCCGTGCGCCCGCACTGGCTGGTGGTTGCGGAGAGTACCCCCCTCGCGCTCCTCCTCATCGGTGGCCGCCAGGCCGTCATCCTCTTCTTCCTCCTCAGCGGGTTCGTCCTCTACCTTCCCCACACGCTCCCCACCCCGGCCCCCCGACCCTACCTCCCGTTCGCCGCCAAACGCATCTGCCGCATCTACCTGCCCTACCTCGCCGGCGTCGCCGTCGTCGTTCTCCTCTACCTCGCCGTCTTCCTTCCCCTCGGTCCACCGCACGGCATCTCCGTCTTCTTCAGCTGGCGCCGCATGTCCGTCCGCGACATCCTCGTTCTGCTGCTTGAGCACATCCTGTTTCTCGGCTCGTTTCACCGGGAATACTGGAACAGCGCCACCTGGTCGCTCGCCGAAGAGCTCCGCATCTCGCTCCTTTTCCCCCTGCTCGCCGCCCTTCTGCGCCGCCGTGGCTGGCCCGTCTCCCTCCTCGTCGCCGTGGCCGCGTCCGCCCTTGCCTCGGCCGGCATGCACGCCATTCACCACCACTTCCCGCTCGCCACGCTTCACTACGCCGCGTTCTTCCTGGTTGGCGCCATCCTCTCCGCCCACCACGCGCGCCTCATTGCCCTGTGGCAGCGCGCCGGCCGCCCCCTGCAGTTCCTCGCCATTCTCCTCAGCCTGCTCGCCTGCAGCCGGCCTTATGGCCTCACGCTCTTCCTTCCCCTCTTTCAGCCCGACGAAGCCGCCGACTGGGTCATCGCCCTCACCTGCTCCGTCTTCCTCCTCGCCGGCATCTCCGGCACCTGGTTTTCGCGCCTCCTGCGCCATCGCCACCTGGAACACCTCGGCCGCATCTCCTACTCCTTCTACCTGCTGCACCTCCCCGTGCTCCTCACCCTCGCCACCCTCCTCTGGTCGCGCCTCCCCCACCTCGCCGTCTTCGCCCTCGCCCTGCTCGTTACCCTTGGGCTCGCCGACCTCTTCTTCCGCACGGTCGAGCAGCCCTCCATCGCGCTCGGCAAACGCCTCGACGGACGCCTCCGCCGTCGCTCCGCCAACCCCTAACCCCGCCGGGCCAGCGCCGCCAGGCTCCCCGCCACATCTGCATCCATCGGCAGCAGCCGTTCGGTGTGCGTCATCCGCAACAGCTCCCGCACCCGCTCCGTCACGCCGCACATCCGCAGCACCCCGCCACGCTCGCCCATCTGCCCATGGAGGTGCAGCAGCAAACCCAGCCCCGCGCTGTCCACCATCGGCACCGCCGCCACATCCAGAACCAGCGCCCGCACCCCACGATCCATCTCCGCCACCAGCTGCACCTCCAACATCTTCAGCCCCGGCCCCAGCCGCAGCGTCCCACGCACCGTCATCACGCTGGTCGCCCCATCGATCCGCAACGCCGACACCTCCACCGGCGCCCCCGCCACATACCACGCATGCAGCTCCTCGAGCGAGACCGGCGTCACCACCGTCTCCCCGGCCAGCGGATTCGCCGCCCCCACGCGCACCTCGTCGCCGAAGCGCTCCGCCGACTCGTCTCCCGAGCGCACCTCCGCCGCGAACCGGTATCCCTTGCCGATCACCGTCTGCACATACGCCGGCCTTCCCGGATCGTCGCGCAGCACCTGCCGGATCCGGTTCACCGCCGTATTAATACTCGGCGTCGCATCCTCGGGGTCCGAGTAATTTGGCCAAAGCGCCCTGGCAATCTCGTTCCGCGTCACCAGACGACCGCCGCTCCGCAGCAGCAGCAGCAGCAGCTCCATCGCCAGCCGTGGCAACACACACGCGCTCCCGCCCTCGGTCACCTCATACCGATCCACATCCAGCCGAAACGGCCCAAACACAAACACCCGCACGTCCACCGCAAGCTCCTCGCGTCCCACGAGGATACCCCGGCCGCCGGCGTTTTCAGGAACCGACCCCGCAATCCGGAATTGAGATGGAATTGAGCCGCGCTCGATTGCCCGCCCCCATGCGCCGCCTTACTGTTGCTCTCGTATCACTGACCCACGTTTGTGGGCTTCCGCTGGAACCGGTCGCAAAACCGGTTCTGCCTTGGTCCTCTCGGTGCTTTCCAGCAGCACGCCCACATCCGCGATCCTCCGAAGTGGAGGGTCGCGGACCGGGCCAAACTCGGTCCAAAGGCAACACCGGACCTCTTCAAACACAACCGCGACTTCGCCTTCCGCTCTATGCATCGATGCCGTACCCCAACCACCCTGCACTCACCCGGAGGTCTCATGCGTCCTCGCATCCTTACCAGCGTCACAATGCTTCTCACCCCCGTCCTCCTCGCCGTGGCTTCCGCCCACGCCGAACCCATCACCTATACCCTCTCCGGCGTCTTCACGGGGTTTTTCGCCACGAACACCGGCAACACTCCCTTCTTCGATCGCGCCGCCACCCTCACCTTCTCCGGCAACACAAGCAACATCCGAAACCTCGGCGGTGGCTTCTACACCAACACCGTCGGCACCTCCACCCTCAACGTCGCCGGCATCGGCACCGCCACCTTCCTTAGCCCTGCCTTCGGCGTCGAGTCCGAATTCAACACCTTCGCGTTCTACGACATCCCGAACAACTTCGCTGTAGGGGTCTATGACGAAGCCCTCGGCAGCTACGCCCTGACGCCCATCTCCGGCGCTGTCTCCGGCAGTCCCCTCTTCCTCGGCGCCGACGAAGCAACCTCCCTTGGCAGCCTCACCTTCGCCGACTCCAGTTCTCTCACCGCCACCGCCACACCCACCCCCGAACCCTCCAGCTTCCTCCTGATCGGCACCGGCCTCCTCGGCATGGCCGGCCTCCTCCGCCGCGCCACCACCTAGCTCGGATACCCTCCCAAAATCCACGCCGCCGACCACCTCACCCCTACTCGGCCCACCCATACCCTGGAGACTCACCATGACTTTGTCGCGCCTCTCGCTATCCCGCCTTCTTCTCTCCGCCACCACCGCGCTCGTCCCCAGCGCTCACGCCCAGTCCACAACCGTCATCACCTCCTGCGTCTCCAACCTGTCCGGCGTCTCCCGCATCGTCGCCAGCCCCGCCGCTTGCCAGCCCGGCCTCGAACACATCGTTCAATGGAACGAGCAAGGCCCCGCCGGACCCAAAGGTGCAACTGGCGCAACCGGTCCCACCGGCCCCAGAGGCATCCCCGGACCGATCGGCGAACGCGGCCTCACCGGTGCCACCGGAGCGACCGGCCCACAAGGTCCAACCGGAGCAACCGGAGCAACCGGCCCACAAGGCCCCGCCGGATCAGGCGCCGGCTATACCATTCACACCTACTTCGATACCAAAACTCTGCCCAAAAACAGCCACGGTGCGTACGTGAATGCGTGTCCATCGGCCGAAGTCGTCGTTTCCGCAAGCTGCGGCTACCAAAGCGAAACCGAGGAACAGGATCAGACCAACGTCGTCCTGAACTACGCCGGGCTCGATCCTGGCCGGAACAACTACGGCCTCTGCCTGATCAATAACACCAGCTCCGACGCACGCAACCTCAACATCGGCGTCTCGTGCCTTGCCAGCACCTCTTCCACATCCAGTAGCGGCAGCGTCGTCCGCTCCTGCACCTACAACCCCGCCACCCAGCCCCCCTGCACCGAGGCCGACGCCACCATTTTCGACCCCCTCGCCAACAAACAGCAGGCCGAAGCCGCCCTCAAAGCCGCCAACGCCGAAGCCGCCGCCACCTCCACCGCCCCGACATCCACCACCCCCCAGACGCACCGCAGCATCACCCTCTGGTTCCGCTCCGCCAACTAACCCGCACCTCCAACAGCGCCGGACGCCCAAACGCCAGCGTCCGGCGCCAATCCCCTCCCACACCTGAACCCGACGTCCCACACCTCACACCCCATACCTCATACCCCATACCCCATACCCGAAAACCCAACACCCGCTCATTTACCCTGAGACGACCACCCATGAGCGAGCAAATCCCCACCTTCCCCGCACCGACCCCGCAAGCCCCCGTATCTCCCCTCACCACCACCCCCATGACCACCATCGCCGCCATCGGCGCCCACGTCGGGGAAGTCGTCCAGCTCCAGGGCTGGCTCTATAACCTCCGCTCCTCCGGAAAACTCCTCTTCCCCACCTTCCGCGACGGCACCGGCACCATCCAGGGCATCGTCCCCAAAGCCACCGTTCCCGAACACCTCTTCACCTCCCTCAAAGCCCTCGGCCTCGAGTCCTCCCTCACCGTCACCGGCCTCGTCCGCGCCGACCCCCGCGCCCCCTCCGGCTTCGAGCTCGACGTCCACGACCTCCACATCCTCTCCCCCGTCGACCCCGCCAACCCCTTCCCCATCTCCCTCAAAGAGCACGGCGTCGACTTCCTCATGGAGCACCGCCACCTCTGGATCCGCACCCCCCGCCAATCCGCCATCCTCCGCGTCCGCGCCACCATCATGCGCGCCGCCGCCGAGTACTTCGACACCCACGGCTTCATCCGCACCGACCCACCCATCCTCACCCCCAACGCCTGCGAAGGCACCTCCGAACTCTTCGAAATGGACTACTTCGAAGACGGCAAGGCCTACCTCACCCAGTCCGGCCAGCTCTACATCGAGGCCACCGCCCTCGCCCTCGGCAAGGTCTACTCCTTCGGCCCCACCTTTCGCGCCGAAAAATCCAAAACCCGCCGCCACCTCACCGAGTTCTGGATGGTCGAACCCGAACTCGCCTTCGCCACCCTCGAAGACATCCTCCAGCTCGCCGAAGCCTACCTCACCTTTATCGTCACCGCCGTCCTGGCCAAACACCGCGCCGACCTCAAAGTCATCGGCCGCGACATCGCCAAACTCGAGCTCGTCCTCGCCCCCGACGACCCCACCCCATCCGCCGCCATCCTGACCCTGAGCTCGCCGAAGGGGAAGGACCCCCGCATTTCGTCTTCCGGCGCCGCATCGGGCAGCCACACCGAAGGCACCCCGCCCCCACGCAGTGGGTTCCCGCGCCTCTCCTACGACGAAGCCCACGCCATGCTCGAAGACGCCTTCCAAAAGGGCCTCATCGAAACCCGACACACCTACGGCGAAGACTTCGGCTCCCCCGACGAAACCTACATCTCCTCCCAGTTCACCAAGCCCGTCATCGTCCACCGCTACCCCGCCGCCATCAAGGCCTTCTACATGCAGCCCGACCCCGCCGACCCCACCAAGGCCCTCTGCGTCGACGTCCTCGCCCCCGAGGGCTACGGCGAAATCATCGGCGGCTCCCAGCGCATCGACAGCTACGACCTCCTCCGCCAGCGCATCGAAGACCACAACCTCCCCCTCGCCGCCTTCGGGTGGTACCTCGACCTCCGCCGCTACGGCTCCGTCCCCCACGGTGGCTTCGGCATGGGCATCGAACGCGTCGTCGCCTGGATCTGCGGCCTCGACCACGTCCGCGAAACCATCCCCTTCGCCCGAACCCTCAACAGAATCTACCCGTAATACGAGTCGCCCTTGCGCTCCCATCGCCGCAGACGCCATTCTGCTCAGAGCTCCGCTAAGTCAACCGGCTTTATTGACATCTACTAAGCGGCAACGTAAAGAGGAGATCCGGCTTCCCTCACAGCTTCGCTTTCAAATGCCTCAATCGCTTTACGCTTACTATCTTCAACGCGTGTACTGACCGAACGAAAAGCGTAGTAAACGATGCTACTGAGGATGAACATTACAGAGGATTTCGCAATATAGCGAGGCAAGAGAAGGGCAACTTCACCTAACATATCTTGAAGCTGAACTCGGACTGCTGGATCTTCAACACCTGCAATCTTGCTTACTATGGTTTCAAATGGGCGACTCGCATCAGCGTAGGCCTTTTCTTCATCAAAACTGATTAGGACGAAGGATGAGAAGGAAAAACGATGTGCGTAGCGGATGACGCCATTGAGGAATAGTTCTACTGCTCGATAAGCGTCACTATCGTAAGCAATCTTTCCATCTTTGGCGAGGGAGTACAGACGATCTCTAATTACGAACACTGAGTCTCGAAAATTGTCGAGCATCAATTCCTTAATGGCGAAATGCCAGAGTGCAAAGATACAGCTACCTGAAAAGATTACTGAACTCATGTAGAACACTTCAGAATTCATAGATCCTCTGGCTTGGTATTGCCTTCTAGGGTTATGTTGCTGGAACCTTTGCCGGGGTCGAGATTACGCTGAGCATCTCGGATGAGAGGATGCGTTCGAGCTATCAACTTCTTCTTGCTCCTTCGTTCTCCAAGAGCCCACACAGTCGTGCCGCCGGTTAGGAGATACGCGATCGCGATCGCGAGTGCCCGCGGTGCCTTCAGCGTGGCATACAGGCGCACAAGCAAAGATGCTGTTGTTTGCCTGCCGGCCAGTTCTCTCACGCAAAGGAACACACAGTAACAAGCAAAACACCCGAACACCGCCATCGTTACGTAGAGTAGGGCTTTCTGAATAACGCGGAGGCGCTGCATGCGGTACTGATGGTCGAGTTGGTACTGCTCGGGAGGAGCCATTGTGCTCTGTTTCTCGCGGCGCGAATAGAGATGCGCTCAAACTGGCGCTCTGACACACCTGAAGTGTACCGATTCGTTTGACGCAGTATGGACGGCAGACTGCTTCTACGTCTACAAGATTCGCACTAAAAATGTTGCAACTTCCGGTCTCTCCGTACACCCAGCCACGGCTCTAGCACCGTCACGAACTTCTCATCATTAACACGCCTCCCCCGCCGAGACCACCAGCATTACGCACCCGTCACCCCACCAACCCCAAAACCCGCAAACAAGAACGCCCCCACCCCCATCCCCGACCGAACGGCATGGAACCGCCACCACCGGTCCCGCAGCGCCCTCCAACCCGCCGGCATCGCCCCCGCCTGCCACACCACCACCTGCTGATTGATCGGCACCTCGATCACCAGCGTCACCACGATCCCCGCCAGCAACAGCAGCCCCGACCCCACAAACATCCACCGCCCCGTCCCGGCATGCAGATAAGCCGCAAAGAAAAGCAGCAGCAGCGACCCATTCCACCACGGCGGCAGCACCCGGCTGAACACCGCATCCGTGCTGTGCCGCGCCGTCACCCACGCGTCCGCCTCCAGCACCTACAGCGTCTTCTGCTCCATCTCCGTCCCTACCAGCAGCCCGGCAATCAACCCCACCAGCACCACCGCCAGCACCGAAACCGGCACAGTCAAGCTCCCCAGCATCGCAACACCTTTTCACGGAAGTGCCCGCCAGTCTAGCGCACCGCCAGCACGCCCCACGCTGCATCTGTTGATCGCCGCTCACAAAACTCACGCGCACAACACGCAGCCATGCTATAAAGCTCCCCATCCCTCGCAACGGAGCACCCCATGCGCCTGCAGTCCTTCCTGCCCCTCGCCTTCTGTCTCGCCGCCCCCCTCGCCGCCCACGCCCAAAGTCCCACCGACTACCAACCCATCACCTTCACCTTCTCCGGCACGGACACCGACTCCTTCTCCTTCACCTACGACGACCCGATCACCTTCTCCTACAACGGCCGCCCACCCTACCTCGTCTTCGATCCGATCGATGTCACCTTTGACGGCACGGTTCCCAGCTACGCCAGTGCGCTTGCTCCGGAAGGTGGCGGCATCAATCTCTACTTCTATGACACCTCCACGGGAAACTACGATTACTACAGCTTCACCGGAGCCGGCATCTACACCCCCGACTACGCCAACCTGACCGCCACCCTCAACCTCGGCAATACCACCCTCTACGAAAACGGCAACCCCGGCACCCTCACCATCTCCACCGCCACACCCGAGCCCACCACCCTCACCCTGCTCGGCACCGGCCTCCTCGGCCTCGGCGCCGCTCTCCGTCGCCGCATCGCCGTCTAGCTGCCCTTGCGAAAACCAGACAGGGGACCACCGTTCGCCAACGAACCCACGGCTATGCTCGTTCCAGGACTCCACCTTCCCGCGCCCTGGCCAAAAGGCCTGTCAACCCCTACCACGTCCCACCCGAACCGCAACCCGTTCACACAAAACGACTTCTGCCTACCCCCACCATGGCGCAATCACCCCGGTCCACCCGCTGTCCTTAGAACACGGATCGGAACAGCAACACCGCTCGGCATACAGGTGGAACGAGGACGTAAACCCAACCGACTCAGGACTTTGCATGTAAGTTACCTGAAATGAACATTTTGGAGATACCAACCACGCGTAAGTAACTGCAAGGAAAGATTTTCCGCGCAAGGACATCCGTGGCCGGGGGAGGGGTTAGCCCACTCGGTGACGTCTACATCGCCTCATCGATCGCTGCCTTCAGATCCTCAAACTCCCACTCGCCGCCATACAGCTCGCCGTTGACGAAAAACGTCGGCGTTCCATGCACGCCGCTATTCGCGCCGCCGTCGACATCCGTCGCGATCCGCTCTTCAAATTGCTGGTTCTCGATCGCCTCGCTCGCCGCTTCGCCGTCCATGCCCAGCCGCTCCGCCACCTTCGCCAGCATTCCCTCGCTCAGCCGATCCTGGTTCTCAAACAGCGCATCGTGCATCTCCCAGAACTTGCCCTGCGCCGCCGCAAACTCCGCCGCCTCGGCCGCCGGCTCCGCCATGGGATGGATGTCGATCAGCGGAAAGTTTCGGTACACGAACCGCAGCTTCTTGCCAAAGTGCTTCTGCAGCTTCTTCACCATCGGAAACGCCATTCCGGCATCGGGACACTGGAAGTCGCCGTACTCCACCAGCGTCACCGCCGCCCCAGCGTCGCCCTGCACGTGATCCTCGGCAGAAACCGCTCTCTGCAACTTCGCCATACGCTGCTCCTTCGCGCCGCGGATGCAACTCCCATCGCAGGCGCACACCTCTGAGATGCAGCTAAACTCCCGCGGACTCGCGCCGCCCCATCTTCGCACACGGCAAGCTCGCCGGACGCCCCGCATCCAAGCCACCATGCTCGATCCCGCCCGACAGCCGTCTCCGCCGGCAAACCCTTTCGCCGTCGACCCCGACCGGATGTTCGACCTTACCGAGACGCAAGCCCTCCACGAGCTCTTTGCCACACCGCGCAACGGGCGTTCCAACGCCTGGGCCGCGGCCTTCTTCCCCGCCCTCTGGAACGCCTCGCTCGAGCTCCCCCAAAACCCCGTCTTCCACGGCCCGGACCTCTTCCCCTACGTTCGCCTCCACCTGCCCACACCCGCTGAGCCCTTCCAATCCAACTGCGTCAGCAACCTCGCCCGGCAGGCTGTCGAGCGCGCCCACGGCATCGCCATCTTCGCCTCACCAACAGCCACCGAGCCCGAGTTCGTGCTCAGCATGGGCCTCGTCGACAGCCTGCTCACCTACGGCTCCTGGCTGGGCGACCCGGCTGACCTCGCCGACTTCGCCCGCGCGCCGCAGCAGCCTCCATCGTCCGGCGGTCTCCAGACCATCGACGCCAGCGGTCAGACGATCATGGTCGGCTCGCCCGCGCCGACGCTTCTGCCGGCTCACACCGCCCGCGCCCTCCATCGCCACCTCACGGAAAGCTGGAAGCTCGCCGACCCACGCATCGCTCTGCTCGTCAGCCCCACCATGACGCCCACGCGCAACCTCGTCCTGAACCGGAAGCTCAGCGACTTCGACAGCCCCGAAGTTGCCGGCGCGCGCTGCCGCATGCTGCTCTGGTACTTCCCGCCTCGCCGCGGTTTTCTCCTCATGCCCGACAGCTGGAAGGACACGGACATGCGTCCGATCACCGAGTTCTTTCCCGGGATATCCGACCAATCCGCCTGACACGTCCAGCACAGGGCTGCCATGCAAACGTTTTTTGATGAAGTCCTGATGCGCCTTTTACGTTCTCTTTACTGCCTCTCGTCGGACGATACCTTTGCGGTCTTCCGCGAGGCCTACTTTGTCCACCATTCATCACGACGCCCAGTCTCTTCGCCACGCCGCCATCCAGCGTTACCTCAGCGCCCGCAATCGGATCAACGATCGCTATAAACGCCGCGCACTCGGCATCGTTTTGCTGGTTCTGGCAACAGCCACCATTGTGTGTGCCGTGTTCGCGATACGCAGCCACGCCAGCTGACATCGGCTGTTCCCCCAACCGCTCTCGCATTGCGTGTGGGGCGAGCCGGGGATGTCTGGACTGGCAATTCGTGGCAACTTCACCTCGACACGCCCGCACACCTCGACAGATAGGCATGAAGCACACGGCTGTAACGTCCAAAGGCTGATCGGTGTCTCAACAAAGGCCTGCCACACCACATCCATCGGCTCAACAGAACTTTCGTTGTATCTGCCCCGCGGGACTTGACTTGCCAGAACCCGGCATCGCCGGTAGCATCCAACCTATGAAACCGGCCTGCTAAGCAGGTGCGCGACCAACGCTGGTTGAACCAATATTCATTGAACAGGGTCCTTGCTCGTATACATGGCTCGGTGTGCAGTGTCCGCCAGTCCGGAATGCCTAAAGAGCCACGGCGAGTTCCCACCGTCTAAGACGGGTTCACCAGCGACTCGACGCACGGCCCCGCGGGTCGGTTTCGTCCTTTCTCTTCCACAATCTTCAAGCATCTTGCTACTGATCTGTCATCGTCGCCGCCTTGCGCACGCAACCATTCCGCTGCTCTCCTTCCGGCGACGACTCGGTCAAAGCCTCAACTTCGCAACCCACCGAAGTCTATGGAGGCATCGATGACCAAAATCCTCAAAACACTTGCGACCGTTACCCTCTGCTGCGGCGCAATTTGCGCAGCGCAGTCAACCCCATCCGCGGCTCCACAAACTGCTGCTACAGCCAGATACTTCCGCCTGAGTTTTCTCCTCACCTACCCCGATGCCCACTCAGAGGCACAGCCAGAATCCCAGACGTTGACCGTGGATGTTCCGGTCGCGGACGGTCACCCCGGCGTGGCAGCGATGAGCACTCTCACCGGCGAAGCAGGAACTTCGCAAAACAGCCGCGCGCAGACGCTGAAGTGCACCGACGTGCACCGAACGCTCACTGGACTCGCAGTTCAGATCACTTTCCTTGCAGACAGCGTTACCCTCTCCACCGGCGCCGCCGAACCGAGGCAGGGCGACCTCACTTTTAGTCGTCAGGTCGACGTCGCCCTGCGCACCCCCACTACCATCACGAACCGACTCAAGCTCACCTACCTTAAACCCGGCGACGAAAAACTCGGCACTCATCCCGCCTCTGCCCCGCAGATCACGTTGACCGTCACTGAGCTCTAAACAACCGCAACGGCCTAAACTGGAGGAGCGTGCATTCCACCCTCCTCCACCTCGGCCACCTCACCCTTCCCACCTTCGGCGTCCTCGCCGCCGCCGGCCTCATGGCCGCGCTCAGCCTCTCGCTCCGCACCGCCCGCCACCTCGGGCTCGACCCTGACCGCGTTTGGAATGCCGGCCTGTTCACGGTGTTCGCCGCCTTCCTTCTATCGCGTCTTCTCCTCGTCGTGACCAATCTCCCCTCCTTCCGCGCCTACCCCATCCTTCTCCTGATGGTGCCGTCGCTCACGCCGCTCGGCCTCGCCCTCACCGCTGTGGCCACCAGCCTCTATCTTTGGTTCCGGCAGCTTTCCTTCCGCCGCATGCTCGACGCCTGGGCCGCCCCGGCGACCCTGCTGTGGGCCTTTCTGGCCCTCGGCCATTTCGCCGAAGGCTCTGACCCCGGCCTTCCCGCGCGCCATCCCTTCGGCCTCCCACCGACGCCCGGATCGCCACTTCGCCTGTATCCCGTCGCCCTCTTCGCCGCGGTCATCGCCCTCGCGCTCACGGCCAACCTCCTTCGCCACCACCGCCTCTCCAGCCCCACCACCCCGCCCGGCAGCACCGCATCCCTCGCCCTCGCCACCGTTGGCATCGCGCAGTTTCTCCTCACCTTCCTCCGCCAGCCTTTCCTTTATGAACCGCCTTTCACCAGCATCCTCGACCCCATCCAGTGGCTCGCCCTCGGCATGATCCTCGCCAACACCGTGCTCTTCCTCACCGCCCCTCGCGCCGCCGCACCCGCATCCACTCAGACGGAAACTGCAAACTAACCTATGCCTTCAAAAAACATGCTCCCCAAAGGTAAGCGCCGCCAGACTGTGCGCCCCGAGTACGTCGCCACCCGCGGCGTCGAGCCCGCCCTCGACCCCGCCATCCCCCTTATGGACCTGGGCCTCGGCGCCCCCGGCGAAATCATCCGCTTCGTCGCGCCCGCCGAAGCGCGCGGCAAGCGCCTCGACGTCTACCTCGCCCAGGCGATCCCCGACATCTCCCGCGCCCGCGTCCAGCTGCTGATCGAGCACGGCCAGGTCCGCGTCGGCGGCGCCCGCGCCAAGCCCAAACACACCCTCAGCCCCGGCGAGGTGATCGAAATCGAAGGCAGCCCCCGCCCCGAACCCCTCAAAGCCACCCCGGAAGCCATCCCCCTCACCATCGTCTTCGAAGACCCGCACCTCGCCGTCATCAACAAACCCGCCGGCATGATGGTCCACGCCGGCAATGCCCCCGCCTCCGAGCCGGACACAAACCCCGACCCGGACGCAGACCCCGAAGCCACCGAGCCCGGCAGCACGGCAACAGACCCGCGCTCCTCCGGAACCCTGGTCAACGCGCTGCTGCATCATTTCACCGGCCAGCTCTCCTCCGTCGGAGGCGAACTTCGCCCCGGCATCGTCCATCGCCTCGACAAGCAAACCTCCGGCCTCATCCTGGTCGCCAAAGATGACCTGACGCACCGCCGTCTCGGTGACATGTTCGCCGCCCGCGGGGTCCACAAAACCTACCTCGCCCTCGTCCACGGCCACCTTCGCCTTGACGACACCACCGTCAAACTGCCCATCGGCCGCGACCTCCTTCGCCGCACCCGCATGACCACACGCCGCCCGCCGGACGCTCCCGGCGTCCGCTCCGCCGTTTCCCACGTCCATGTGCTCGATCGCCTCCAAACCGACTTCGGCCCCTTTACCCTGGTCGAGGTCACCATTGAGACCGGCCGCACACACCAGATCCGCGTTCATCTCCAAGCGCTCGGCCATCCCGTCGTCGGCGACACCCTCTACGGCGCACCGGGGAGCATTCGCCACACCTCCGTCGCCGCCGCCGAGCCCCTCACCCTGCCGCGCAACTTCCTCCACGCCGCCCGCCTCGCGCTCACCCACCCGCGTACCGGCAAGCCCATCGACCTCGAAGCCCCGCTCCCGCCGGAGCTGGTCGCCTTCCTTGAAGTTCTCCGCTCGATGGCCGCCGTCACCCTGACGCCACCGGCTCGCCCCCGCGCGGCCAAACCAGCCGCTGCCCGGCTCCGGTAGAATGAGGCCGTGATCGCCCTCTGCCGTTCGGCCCTGCTTACAGCTCTGCTGCTGTCCCCCGCTCTGGCCGTTGCTCCAGATGCCGCCGCGTCGCCACGCCAGACTGCGACCCCACAGCAGTCGCTGCCCGACGCCCCCGGCACACCGCGCCCCGCACCCCCCTCCGCCGCACCTTCCCCGCAACAGGTCGCCCCCACGCCGGAGACGCCGACCTCCGCCGCACAGCCCACGCAGCAGGGAGCTCCCACCCCAGCCACCGGTCCTGACGAAGCCGTCGCCACCATTCGTGTGCAGGCCCGCGAGGTCAACCTCGTCTTCACCGTCACCGACAAAAAGGGCCGCTTCATTACCGGCCTCCACCAGCAGAACTTCGGCCTCCTCGACGACGGATACCCGCCCCTTGCCGTGACCGGCTTCAAGCAGCAAACCGACCTGCCGCTGCGCGTCGGCATCCTGCTCGACACCTCCTCGTCCATCCGCTCGCGCTTCCAGTTCGAGCAGCAGTCCGCGCTCGAGTTCTTCCTCCAGGTCCTCCATGCCAACGACCGCGCCTTCGTCTCCGGCTTCGACATCCAGACCGAGCTCACACAGGACTACACCAACTCCGTCGGCCTCCTGAACCAGGGCATCACGAAGCTCCGCCCCGGCGGCGGCACCGCCCTCTACGACGCCCTCTACAAGACCTGCCGCGACCAGATGCTCACGCTCCGTGACGAGAACGCCGTCCGCCGCGCCGTCATCCTGGTCTCGGACGGCGACGACAACTACTCGCGCGCGCTTGAGTCCGACGCGATCAAAATGTGCCAGCGCGCCGAAACGATCGTCTACTCCATCTCGACCAACGTCTCCCCGTCCAAAGACAAGGGCGACGAGGTGCTGCGCCAAATCTCCGAAGCCACCGGCGGCCAGCCCTTCTACCCCACCAAGATCGAAGACGTCGCCACCGGCTTCCACAACATCGAGCTCGAGCTCCGCTCGCAGTACTCCCTCCAGTACCGCCCGGCAGACTTCAAGGCCGACGGTGCCTTTCGCACCATCTACATCACTGCCATCGACCCTCGCTACCACGTCCGCGCGCGCAAGGGCTACTTCGCTCCCCGCCAGCAGTGAGGCGCCCGTCGCCCTCAGCGAGAGGGTAAGCCCCTGTAACCTCTGCCGCCGCTGCTGTTCTGGCGCTGTTCTGCTAAGCGAGCGATGGCCTCGTCCGCCAAAACGAAACCTCCAGCCACCGCCTGTGTCTAACCCGAAGAGGCCTACCAACCATGCCCCTCCACGCCCGCGCGCTTGTTCTTGCGACCACCTTATTCACTGCACCCCTCCTGGCCCAGCAGCCCGGCCCCAACGGCCCGCCGCCGCCGCTCCCCACCATCCCGCAGCAGGTCGCCACGCTCTCCGAACAGCCCGCCACCCACACCTCGTTCACCTTCGACCGTTCCATGCTGCAGTCCGCCCAGGGCATCATCGGCAACGACCCCGAAGCCCGTCGCGTGGTCGCCGGCCTCACCGCCATCACGGTCGACACCTACCGCTTCTCGCAGCCCGCGTTCTATACCCCCGGAGCCATGTCCGCGCTGGTCGCCACCTTCGACGCCAACGGCTGGAAGCACCTGGTCAACGCCCACGTCACGCCCGGCCAGAGCGCCCAGCCCGACCACCCCATGACCGACCTTTGGCTCCACTTCACCGGCACCGACATCGATGACGTCGCCGTCCTCTCCCGCGGACCACGGACCATGAACCTCGTCCAGGTCGCCGGTGACCTCCGCCCGCTTGACCTCATCCACCTGTCCGGCCACTTCGGCATCCCCAAGGTCGACCCCAGCGCCGTCATGGTGCCCGCCCCCGCAGGCCGGTAGTCCGCATCACGAGACCGCACCACCGGACGACCGAAACCTGCCCCACGCCACACTCTCGTGATCCTTTCGGGTCATATCCGCCACGGCTGGAACCCGTCATCATGAACTCCACCATGACTCCCAACGCCGCAGATCCCGTCGAGAGCACAAACGCCGCCCACCTCCCCGCACCCACCCTGTCCGAGTGGCAGCAGGACCAGTTCGACCGCCACCTCCGCTATGCCCGGTCGCTCGAACTGTCCCCCGACCAGGCCCTCCGCTTCGCCTTTCGCCAGATCCAGACCGCCAGGCCCGAGCGCGCCGTTGTGTCGGAGCTCCGGCCCACGCACTAGTCCCGCAGCATCCGGTTCAGCGGCAGGCTTCGCGCCTGGGCAAAGCCTAGCCGTTCATACAGCGCCACCGCCTTTCGATTCGCTGCGCCCACTTGCAGCCAGCTCACCACACCCCCCTGCCGATGCAGCCGCACCAGCCGGCCGATCAGCCCCGCCGCAAACCCCTGTCCCCGCGCCTCCGGATGCGTGCATAGCCCGCTGATCTCCGCGTACCCCGGCATCCGCAGCCGCTCCCCACCCATCGCACGCAGCCGCCCAGCCCCGTCCCTCACCCCAAAGTACCGCCCCATCTCCACCGTCCGCGGTCGAAAGAACGCCGGGAACGCCACGTTCGTCAGCGCCACCATCTCGCCCGCGGCGGCCTCCCCTAGCTCCACCACGCCTGTCCTCCCGGGCGGCGCCGGCGCCTCGGCCGGCAACACCATCTGCAGGCACTCCAGCGTCTCCACCCGGCGTACCCCCGCACCCTCGGGCAACTGCTCCCCAAACATCCAAACCGACTCCGCCGGCTCCATCAGCGCGGCCAGATCCCGCATCGCCTCCGCAGTCGGCTCCCGCACCGCTGCGAAGGGAGCCACCTCCCCGCGATACCGCAGGGCTGCCCCGCGCGCCCGCCGGAGCTCCCGCTGCGTCGTCTCGAGCGCCCAAAGCACCGGGTCCCGGAACTCTGCCCACGGCAACAGCGCGGTCGCTGATCCCGCACCGCTGTCTCTACCAGCCATAGCGCTCGATTTCGCCCAGCAGCGCCAGCTTGCGCTCCGGCCCGAGGAAGCTCGCCTCCACTCCATTCGCCGCCAGCTCCCGCATCTGGTCCAGGCTGAACTCAAAGGTCCGCTGCGCCAGCACGTACTCTCCCAACAGATCCGACCCAAACATCGGCGGATCATCCGAGTTCAGCGTCACCATCAGCCCCGACTCAAAATAGAGCCGCAACGGATGCGCGTCCGCCGACGGGCAACACCCCGTCCGCACGTTGCTGGTTACATTCAGTTCGAGCGGAATCTGCCGCTCGGCCAGCACCTCCATCAGCTCCGCATCGCCCTGCGCCGCCAGCGCATGCCCAATCCGTTCCGCCCCAATATTCAGCGCAGCCCAGATGCTCTCAGGGCCGGTCGATTCGCCCGCATGCGCCGTCAGCCGCAGCCCCGCCGCCCGCGCCTCGGCATACGCCTCCTTGAACCACTCCGCCGGCCCACGCGCCTCGTCCCCACCGATCCCGATGCCGACAATCGCCGGAAACTCCGCCCTGAGCTCCGCCGCCTTGCGAAACACTCGCAGACCCTCTTCCGCCCCGAAGTGCCGCACCGCATCAATCAACCACAGCACCGTCGTGCCAAACTCCTCTTCCCCGCGCACCCGTCCGCGCTCCATCGCCCGCACCACGTCGTCCACGTCCAGCCGCCCAAACCGGTACAGGATGCCGAACGAGATGTACACCTCCGCATGCCGCACGCCCTGCCCCGCCAGGTCGCGAACCATCGCGTACGTGATCCGCTCATAATCGTCCGCGTGCTGCAGCCGCTCGGTCACGGCCTTGAAGCTCATCAAAAAACTCGCGAAGTCGGTGTACCGATACATCCTCTGCGCCTCGTCCAGCGTCAGCGGCGTCGCATCATTTCGCGCCGACAGATCGACCAGCGTCTCCGCCGTAATCGACCCTTCCAGATGCAAATGCAGCTCGGCCTTCGGCAGCCCCCGCATCCACTCCAGGAGGTCCAGCTCCTCCGCTTTCCGTCGTCGTGCCATCTCCGTAGTCTAAAGCTCGAGCCATCCGTCATCGCTGGCGGAGCGAAGACGCATCGTCCTTGCCGTCCCGATGCCGCTCACGCTGCTGTCGTTCTCTGCGATCGTGCGACCGTTGCGTTCGCGATGCCGCACCACTTCGTCAACCTAGAACAGATAACGCAACGCAATCTGCTGAATCCGCGGCTGCGTCAACGTCGCCCCATACACCCCGAACGACCCAATCCCCGTCTGGTTCTGCAGCGAGTTGATCGGGTTGGTGTCGAATCGCACGGAGTTCGTCACGTTGAACACCTCCCAGGAAGCTCGTAGCTTCTGCTCGCCGTGCACCGCGAAAAATTTGGACAAACCAGCATCCACGCCGAAGTATCCATCCCCGCGGAACGCGTTTCGCGATCCCGATTCACCCGGCAGCGGATTCCGGATTGGCCCGTTATTGCCGATCGCCGCCAGAAACGCCGCCGGATTCGCAAACGCTTGCGGAGCTCCGGTCGCAGGATCCTGGTGCGTGTGCGTCCGCAGCACATGGTTCACGTCCTTCTGTCCCGTCACCACCAGCGCGCTTACCTTCGACCAGTCCACCTCCCAGCCGGTCGCGTCCAACACGCTGAAGGGCAGCCCGCTCGTCCATCGCGCGATGCCGCTCAGCTGCCATCCGCCGATCGCCCCATCTACCACGCGCCCCGCGCCTCCGGCAAACCTTTGCCCGCGCCCAACCGGCAGCAGATACAGCCAATCCGCCGTTACCAGGTGCCGCGTATCGAAGTCCGATGGCCCATAATTCTGTGACGGCCGAAACGCATTCACGATCCATGAAAAGGTGCTCGCTCCATTACCCCCGCATTGCAGGCACGTCCGCTCCGCATCCGACCCCAGATCGAGCGACTTCGACAATGTGTAACTCACATCGGTTTGTAGTCCGTGGCTCATGGGGTGCCGCAGAATCAGCTGCAGCGCGTTGTAGTTGCTGGTCCCGTTCGACGTCCATGAAAACAGCGAGTTGAACTGGGGATTGTAGTACTTACCATGCGTCCCACCGCACCCCGGCGAACACAGCACATCGAGGGAATACTGTATGTAACTGTCATTGACCAGATTGTTCAGGAACAGATTTTTATAGATGTTCTGCGTCGCCGAATAGCCCGGCGTTCCCGACCCATCCGCGCCCGCTCCCGCCGCGTCCGGAAAGAGGTGCTCAAAGTACGGCACCGGCGCAATCGACGCCGCGGTCTGCCCCGCATCGCCGGCCAGCGTTAGAGTTCGCGCCGCCGTGTAGAAATCCGAACCGCTCGCCGTATCGACAAAGTCCGCCGGTGCCGCCAGGTCTGTCTGTTCCAGCAGATGCCGCCCCAGCCGGCCCACATAGGCCGCCTCGAGCGTGAATCCGCGCGGCAGCTGCCGCTCGACCGACAAATCCATCGTGTAGCTGTACGGCGTCTTCAGGTGATCGTCCAACCCCACCGCCGTCGCGAATCCCGTCGTCAGCGGATCCGTCGACGGCGTAAACGGGTATTGCACCGTTGCCGGCGTCGGCCCGTTTACATCTGGAATGCTGTGCAGGCCTGAGAACCGCGGCGCGTCGTCCGGCGACAGCTTATCATTCGGCGTCTGCTTGAACCCTTGCAGACCGTACGATCCATACTGCGAAAACGTACTCACCAGGCCTTGCCCGAAGTGGTCGTACACCATGCCGAATCCCGCCCGGATCGACGTCCGGTCGTTCGGTGCAAACGCAATCGCCAGCCGCGGCGCCAGGTTCGCCTTCTGCATGGGGTAGTACGGCTTCAACCCGCGCGCCTGTCCCGATGGTGCAAATTGTAACGGTGTCAGGTCCGGGATGCCCGCAGCCGCGTTCGTCGCGCGCGCCTGGAACCACGCATGCACATCATTCAGCGGTTGTGCCTGCTGGCCGTTCACCTCGTACGGCGTCTGCGCCAGCAGGTGGCGGATCCCGAACGTAATCGTCAGGTTCGACCGCGCGCGCCAAGAGTCCTGCAGGTAATACTCGAGCTCATTGGACTTGAAATCATGCGCAATCAATGCACCCTGCGGCGCCAGCGTTCCCGTCGTTCCGTCCTTCGACACCGTGTAATTATATTGGTTCGTCACCTGCGAGATGATGCCCGCGAGATCCGCCACCGCCGAGTTATACGACGTCACGAACGACGGCAGCTGCGGGTTGTAGGTCGACAGATTCGGCAACACTTGACCATCCACCGCCGGCAGCCCGAAGGCCGCCGGGTCGAAACTCTGGCCCGTTCCCGCGAACCCGGACTGCGAAACATCGAAGCCGATGGTGGCCGCCGAATCGTAGCTCAGCGCATCGCTCGACAGCTGGTTGTGCACCAGCCGGTCATTGACGCCAAAGCCGAAGGTGTGACGTCCCTCCGTCCACGTCAGGTCGTCGACCCAGTTCTCGACCGGCACGCTCACCAGGCTCGTTCGCGTCTCCGCCTGGAGATTCGAGATCGTCGCCGGGTCGAAATTGACGTACGATCCCTGGCCAATCCCGCGATCTCCGTAGGCCTGCCGCACATACCCGAAACGCAGGTTGTTCACCAGGTTCGGTGTCGCCGTCCAGGTCCATCCCGCGGCCAGACCCTTGCTGTTGTCGCGTGTCCGGCTCGCCGCCGGCGTGTCCGGCAGCTCCGACGGGCCCGCGGTGGTGTCATCCTGCAGATCGCCGCGCACGAACAACCGATGGCGATCCGTCGCAAGGTAATCGAAGCGCGCGATGCCCGTGTTCAGCGATCCCGGCTGCGGCGCCGCGTAGGAGTACGATCCCGTGTTGAGGCCGTCGCCCAGAACGCTTCCGTTCGGCAACGGATACTGCTGCAGCACGGCCAGCACCGCAGGGTTTGCGCCCGGACCGAGCGGACACGTGCCCAGCGCGGAGCAGCGCGGATCCATCGACGCGAACTGCGCCGGCGTTAGCGTTACCGCGTTGCCGCCGCTCGTGTACGAGATGCTTCCGGCGCGAAACGCGGATGTCGGCACGACCAGCGTGGTCTGCACATTCTCGGCCGTTCGCTGCCCTTCGTAGTTGCCGAAGAAGAACAGCTTGTCTTTGCGCACGGGGCCGCCGAGCGCCGCGCCGAAGGTGTTGCGGATCAGCTTGCCCGGGCGGTTCGGCAGGCCTTCGGTCAGCTCGCCCTGCTTGTTGAACCAATTGTTGGCGGAAAGATCCGTGTTTCGGTTGTACTCGTACAGGCTGCCGTGAACGGCATTTGTGCCGGAACGCGTCACAATCTCCACCTGCGCTCCGGAGCTTCGGCCGGTGTCCGCGTTGGTGCCCGTCGTGACCACGCGAAACTCATCCACCGAGTCGAGCGTGGAGCGCAGCACGCCGGTGAAGGCGAAGCCCTGCACCTGGTTGTTGTTATCCACGCCGTCGAGGGTCACGTTGCCCTGGTCGGAGCGCGCTCCGGCGACTGCGCCCGATCGGCTGTCGAGGTTGGTGTTGATGGTGTGGCCGAGGTAGAGCACGCCGGGCTGCAGGCTCAGCAGATCCGGAACGTTGCGGCCTTCGCTGGGCAGCTGCTGCACGGCCGTGCTCTCAAGCGCATCGCCCAGCGTTGCGTCGGTGGTGTTGAGCGCGGGCGAGCTTGCCTCGACGGTGACTTCCGTCGCCGCACCCGCGGCGGTCAGCGCGAGGTCCTGCGTTCCGGGTTGGGCGACCAGCAGCTGCACAGCTTGCGTGCGCGCGGCAAAGCCTGGAGCTTCGGCGGTCAAGGTATAGCTGCCTGGCGGCACCTGCTGGAAGAGGTATTCGCCGGTGTCGCCCGAGGTCTGATCGAGGTGCGTTCCGCGCTGCCGGTCGTCGAGCGAGACGTGCGCCGCGGCGATCGCGGCTCCGGTTCGATCGGTCACAACGCCGCGCAAGGACGTGGTTCCTGTTTGCGCCCAGGTGCTCGCGGCCAGACCGCACCAAACTGCCAGAACCCACGCACACGCCGTCAGTCTACGGGAAACCCTGTACTTCGCCATTCCGTAAAGTCCCTCAACCTACAGAAGAAGAGTCGGGCAAGGAAGTGGACCTCGCCGGCGCCGACCCAATACCCGAGTGAACCTCGCTGAAGGCAAGGTCACACCAGTTTACCGTTGGCCTCGTTCCATCGCGCATCCTGCCCGTCGCGATTGCGGTAGAGTGCATGGAGACTGGCGGTTGCGTGGACGTGACCGACAGCGAGGCTTCGCCGCGAATGGCCTTTCAACGACCCAAATCCGCCCCTGCACTCGGCGAGCCCGAGCTGTTCGACTATGCGATCCGGTCGCTGACGCGGCGGATGCGGTCGGAGCGCGACCTGCGGCGGCTGCTGGCGGCGCGCGTGGAGGCCTCGGACGTGGACGCCGTGGGGCGCGTGCTGGCTCGGCTGCGCGAGCTGCGGTACTTGTCCGACGAGCGGTTTGCCCAGGACTACACGCGGCTGCGGCAGGAAGGCCAGAGCTTTGGGCAGAGGCGGGTTCGGCAGGATCTGCAGGCGAAGGGCATCGGCAAGGAGCTGATCGCGACGACGGTGGAGCGGGCGTACGCGGAGACGGATGAGGTGGTGCTGGCGCGACAGTTCTCGGAGCGCAAGCGGATGACGGTGCCAACGAACCCGAAGGAGACGGCGCGCGTGATGGGGCGACTGCTGCGCGCGGGCTTCTCTTCGACGGCGATCTGGAAGCTGCTGCGCGCGTGGCAGGTTCCGATGGAGGAAGAACCGAGCGAGCCGGAGGAAGACCGGAGCGGCGGCTAGCTGGGCTGGATGCCGTACTTGGTGGAGAGGAAGTGCTGCGGTGCAGGCGGGAGCGCGCGGGCGAGCTCTTGCCAGGTGAGCAGGAGGAGACGGCTGCGGAGATCGGCGGAGCGGACGGCACGGAGCACCTGGAACCAGGCTTCGTGGAGGTCGGCGCGGCGGCTGTCGGCGAGGAGAGCGAAGCGGTTGCCGGTTGCGTGGGCGGCGAGGACGGAGCGGAGGAGCTGGTAGTGGGCGAAGCTGCCGGTTGCGGTGCCGGTCGCGACTTTGGGCAGATCGTCGGGGTCGAAGGCTTCGGCGAGGTCGCGGAAGCGGGTGACGAGGGCGGCGCGGGCGTGGCCGAAGCCGGTTTCGGTGAGTTTGCTTTCGAGGATCAGGTCGCCGACGACGAGGTCGAGCTCGGTGCGGTCGGGCAGCGTTCCGGTGACGGGCAGCGTGGCGCGGACGCCGAAGCTGGGCGTAAGGCCGGGCGCGAGGCCGAGGAGGTGGAGGACGGCGGGGCGGCGAAGAACGCCGGGGAAGCAGAAGACGTTCATCAGAAGCGCGTCGGAGCTGGCGGCGCAGTCGAGCTCGGAGCGATGGGCGCGGTCGTGGCGGCGCGGGATGCGGGCGGAGCTGGTGTAGGACTTGGCCAGGCGGGCGCTCCAGGCGGGGTTGCGGAGGATGCGGCGGTAGCTGGCGGGGAGGAAATTGCCGTGGGTTTGGGCGGGGTCGGGCGTGTAGACGACCGAGGGCGTTTGGCCGAAGGTGAGCTCGTGCGGGTGTCCGTGGGCGCGATCGAGGTTGCGGGCGGAGAGGTCGCGGCGGAGGCTGGCGGCGGTGAGGAGGTCGGGCACGTTGCGATAGTAGGAGAAGAAGAGGCGAACGGCAAGGAGGTTGACCGGTCGGGGCTTGCCCACCGTCCCGTACCCCCTCCCCCAGAGGTCATTTTGGGAGCAAAACTCGTCGAAACAAAGAGTTACGACGTGCGGTGCAGCCTAACGTATTGAAACCAGGGACTTTGCTCACAAAATCTCTGGATTGAGGAACTTACGGCGATTTGCAAAGATGGGTCGTGGATTGCTCGCTTGGAGCGACGAACTGTTTCCAGTGTAGCTTGCGGCGGAGACCTGCTGCGCCATGTTCGTGGTGAGGCGATGCCCTTTGTTTACAGGTACTTGGGAGGTAGGAGGGAGGTTTGGGGGCTTGACAGGGAACGTGGGGCGGGAGCCGTGCGTATGGTTGGGTGGAGGTGCCGCGGTGCGATTTCTGGTGTGGTGTTTGTTGCTGGTGGTTTGCTGGCCGGTGGCGTTGCTGGCGGTGGTGGTGTATCCGTTAGTTTGGCTGGTGGCGCTGCCGCTTCGGTTGGTGGGGGTGGTGGTGGGTGGGGTGTTTGGGTTGGTGGGGGCTTTGGTGTTGCTGCCGGTGCGGGTTTTGCGGCGGATTTGAGGGGACGCGGGTCACGGAGAACAGGCAAGGGCAACGGCCAATGCGGGGGTCCTTCGCTGCGCTCAGGATGACAACGTCAAAACAGGCAGCGGCAAGGGCAGCGACAGCGGCAATGCTGTTGCAGAAGCAGGTCCCCTTCGGGGATGACAAGCAAGAAAGGCAAAAGCGACTGCAACAGCAAGGGCAGCGACAGCGGCAAATGCTACTGCAGAAGCAGGTCCCCTTCGGGGATGCCAAGCAAGAAAGGCAAAAGCGACTGCAACAGCAAGGGCAGCGACAGCGGCAATGCTGTTGCAGAAGCAGGTCCCCTTCGGGGATGACAAGCAAGAAGGGCAAGGCAAGGGCAAGGCAAGGGCAACGGCGAGCACTCGTGTGGGGTGCTCGCGGTGCCGTTTGCTAGAATCCCTGGTTATTGGGTGAGGGCTGGGGTGCGGTCTTCGGTGCGTAGGGGTTGGTGGGTGAAGTCGGGGAGATTGGCGGTTTTGGGGGCCAGGCCGGTGGGGAAGTAGGCGTTGCGGACGTACTGCTCGAGCATGCGCTGGGTGTTGAAGAAGGAGCCGTTGAGGGCGATGCAGTGTTGCTGCATGCGGGCCCAGTTGCCCTTGTCGGCGAAGAGGGGGGCGATGCCGTGTTCCAGCTTTTCGTAAAGGCTGGCGGCTTCTTCGGCCTCGGTTTCGCGGTCTTCGATGGCCCACCCGGTGGCACCTTCGACGCAGCCCTCGATCCACCAGCCGTCGAGGGTGGACAGGGAGGGGACGCCGTTGAGGGCGGCCTTCATGCCGGAGGTGCCGGAGGCCTCGTAGGGGCGGAGCGGGGTGTTGACCCAGACGTCGACGCCCTGGGTGAGGAGGGCGCCGAGCTCCCAGTCGTAGTTTTCGAGGTAGAGGACGCGGAGGGCGGGGGACTGGACGCGGCCGGCGGCGGCGAAGACGTCGCGGATGAGGGACTTGCCGAGGTTGTCGGCGGGGTGGGCTTTGCCGGCGTAGAGGATCTGGAGGCCGCCGATTTTCTCGGCGATGGCGGAGAGGCGATCGATGTCGTGGAAGAGGAGGCTGGCGCGTTTGTAGGTGGCGACGCGGCGGGCGAAGCCGAGAGTGAGGATTTCGGGGTCCAGGCGATGGGTGGTGCGATCGCGGACGATGTTGAAGAGGCGCTCTTTGCCGAGGCGGTGGGTGGCGGCGATCTGGCGGGGGGCGATGCCGTAGACGGAGCGGAAGTACTGGTTGTCAGTGCGCCAGGCGGGGATTTCGGCGTCCAGCAGCTGCTGGAACGGGCGGGAGAGCCAGGTGGCGGCGTGAACGCCGTTGGTGACGGCGTGGACGGCCGCGGAGGGGAACATGTGTTGCGAGACCTTGCCGTGCTGCATGGCGACGCCGTTGCAGAAGCGCGAAAAGCGGAGGGCGATGTAGGTCATGTTCATGCAGCCGTTGTGCATGCCGCCGGCGCGCTCAATGACGCGGGAGCGTTGTGGGCCGAGGATCTGGAGCATCTGGTCGGGGCCGAACTGGTCGTGGCCGGCAGGGACGGGGGTGTGGGTGGTGAAGATGCACTGCCGGGCGACCTCGTCAAAGTCGGCGTCGGTGGCCTGGTCGAGGGGGCGGCCGGCCATGGGGCCGAAGCCGTCTTCAAGCAGGCCGAGGGAGAGGAGGGCGGCGTGGCCCTCGTTCATGTGGTGGACTTCGGGGCGGCAGCCGAGGGCGTGGAGCATGTGGATGCCGCCCATGCCGAGGACGGTTTCCTGGCAGAGGCGGTAGAAGGTGTCGCCGCCGTAGAGCTTGTCGGTGAGGGTGCGGTCCCAGGGGTCGTTGCCGTCGACGTCGGTGTCGAGGAGGAAGACGGGGATGATGTGGCCGGTGGCGCCGACGACGTCGAAGCGCCAGGCCTCCACGAGGACGCGGCGGCCGTTCATCCAGAGCTCGATGGTGCGGTCCGCGGAGGGGAGGCGGCGCTCGGGGGACCAGGGGACGTCGGCTTCGGTTTGCTGGCCGACGGGGCTAAGGGACTGGCGGAAGTAGCCGCGGCGGTGGGCGAGCGAGACGGCGACGAGGGGGGTGCCGATGTCGGCGGCGGAGCGGAGGGTGTCGCCGGCGAGGACGCCGAGACCGCCGGAGTAGGTGGGGAGGTCTGGGTGGAGGGCGATCTCCATGGAGAAGTAGGCGACGGTGCGGGCGGAGATGTCGAAGTGGGAGGAGGAAGGGGAACGAAACGCAGCACTCATGGCAGTGGAGTCCTTGGGAGAAAGTGGAGCAAGCCGGGCATGCCCGGACGGTAGCGGTAATCCAACTGGCGGCGTTCTGGTGGGCCTGTTTGCGCCGACCGTGGCCGTCCGTAGCGATGTTTGCCGAGGGATCAAGCTCTGCGTCCCTCAAGTCCAGCAAAGATTACCCGCTACCATGACCGGCGAGAAGATCCCATCGGTGCACTCCGCTGCGACGAAAGCAGCATGGACAAGAGGTTACCTGTGGAGCAACCATCGCCCAGCGCCGGCTACGTGCATCGCCGAGCGTCGGCCGCGCGCATCGTCGAGCGCCAGCGCACACGCAATCCGAAGGCGCGTACCGCTTGCGGGTCACGGCAGGGTGGACTCGAAGAGGCGGAAGCGGTGCTCGAGCTCCCACTGCTGGGCGGCGTGGGGGTTGGCGCGGAGGAAGGTGAGGCAGGGTGCGGAGGGGGTGTCGGCGCCGGCGGGGTCTTTCGCGCAGGTGGGAGTGAGGCGGGTGAAGTCGTCGGGGGCGGCCCAGAGGGAGGCGCCGGGGAGGAAGGCGTGCTCGAGGGAGGTGCGGGCGACGCGTTTAAGGTCGGGGTAGGTGAGGCCGAAGTCGACGGCGGCGCGGACGTATTCGTGGGTGAGGTCGATGCGGGAGACGCCTTCGTCGTCGGTGGAGAGGGCGACGGGGACGCCGGCGGCGCGGTACTCGGGGAAGGAGTGCTGGTTGGTTTTGACGCCAAGGATGATGTCGTTGGAGGTGAGGTTGATTTCGACCATGATGTGGCGCTCGGCCATTTCCTTGAGCAGGAGCTGCGGGTCGTCTTCGTAGAGGACGTCGACGCCGTGGCCGATGCGCTCGGCGTGGGCGATGTCGACGGCCTCGCGGATGTGGAAGCGGAGGCCGGCGGGGGGGACGAGGCCGGGGGCGAGCTCGCCGGCGTGGAGCGTGATGTGGACGGCCGGGTAGAGGGTGTGGAGGAAGCCGACCACCCGCATCTGGCGGCCGTACTCGGCCATGGCTTCGCGGCGGTCTTCTGCCTGGACGAAGTTGAGGCCGACAACGGTGGGATCGGCGGCGGCGACTTCGAAGGCGAGCAGGGTGTGGGCGAAGACCTGCTGGGGCGGGAAGGAGCGGAGGACCTGGTAGATCCAGCGGATGGCCACGGCGCAGGCGGGCAGGGCGCGGGGCTCGCCGCAGTGCTCGATGGCGTCGCGCTGGGCGAGGGCGTCGGCGAGTTCCCTGCGGTCGGTGGCGACTTCGTCGCGGAGGCCGCGGGCGAGGAGCTGATCGCGGAGCCTGGCGAGGGTGGCGGGGTCGGTGCCGGCGAGGTCCTGGTCGGCCTCGCTGGTGTGGGAGCTGGGGCCGGTGTGAAGGGCGCCGAACTGGTCGGGTTTGTCGGAAGCGGGCCAGCCGATCTCGGAGGAGAGCTTGCGGGCGACGTCGAAGGAGGGGGTGTGCATGACTTCGAGGTACTGCTCGTTTTGCGCGGCGGCGCGGGTGGCGACTTCGTCGAGCCACTCGCCGAGGTGGGCTTTCCCAAGGCCGTTGACGCGGTCGAAGGTGGTGAAGAACTGGTCGTGGCCGGAGACGCCGGCGTGGGGGACGAAGGAGCGCATGGAGAAGGAGTTGATGAGGGCGTCGTAGAGGGTTTGGTCGGTGAGGGCGGTGGCGGCGGCGACGGACTTTTCGGGGCAGACGGGGTGAGGCGGGAGGCTGCGGGTGGTGCCGAGGTTTTTGACGAGGCTGAGGGTGAGGGGATCGACGCAGAGGTTGTCGGCGGCGGCGTCGGCGATGAAGGTTTCGGCGTAAACGGCACCGGTGAGGTGCATGTGGAGGTCGCCGCCTTTGGGCATGCGCTCGAGGAAGGCGTTGAGCTCGAGGGGGTTCGCTTTGGCGCGGTCGAAGGCGCGGACGGCGCGGGCTTCGGAGCTGGCTTGGCTTTGGGCGGGGGTTTGGGCGGGAGTGGCGGGCGAGGTTGCCCCGGTGATGATTCCAGCGACGACCAGAGCAGCAAGTCGCATTCGCACCTTCTTTCATAGCATCTGCGCCGGGTGGGGAGCGTTCGGAGGCGCGCAAGACGGATCGCTTGAGGATAGCGTGACGGGGCAGAGCCCACATCTCAGAATCGAGATGTGGGGCACCCGCACCCCGGCGCCTTCTTTCATAGCATCTGCGCCGGGTGGGGAGCGTTCGGAGGCGCGCAAGACGGATCGCTTTGAGGATAGCGTGACGTGTCAGAGCCCACATCTCAGAATCGAGATGTGGGGCACCCACACCTGCACGCCCGCACGCGCGCACCCGGTTTAGGGGACTGCTGTTTTGCTCAACGTTGCGGCTTCAGGGCCGCGGGCGTGGAGGAAGCCGCGGAGTTCGTGGGCGAGGAGGAGGGCCAGGGGGACGGTCCACTCGCCGAAGATGCGGGATTCGTACCAGAGGCCGAAGATGAGGGTGACGGCGACGCAGGGGGCGGCGGCGAGGAGGAAGATGCGCTGATCGGGGCGGAGAAAGCGGCGGCCGAGCAGAAGCGGGATGAGGAGGAAGCCGAAGGCACTGGCGACCTGCGGCCAGTGGAGGGGATCGAGGATGGCGTGGGCGATTTGGTGCCAGCGGACACCGACCTCGTTGCTGTTGTCGGCGAAGTGTCGGGTGATGAGGAGGCGGGTGGGGAGCCAGACGAGGAGGGCGATGGCGGCGGTGACGGCGACGATTCGGGTTTGCCGGCGGGAAAGGGCGACGGCGCCGCCGAGCAGGGCGAGGTAGATGGAGGTTTCGCGGAGGGGGATGTCGAGGAGGAAGCAGAGGAAGAAGAGCCCCCACTCGCCTTCGAGGATGCCGAGGGTGGCGAGGCCGAAGACGGCGAAGTGGGGGAGGTCGTAGGGATACCAGAGGTTGAGCTCGGCGCGGGCGGCGTAGCTGGTGAAGAGGATGGCGAGCACAAGGACGCCGCCGATCCACCACATCTCGGGGAAGCGGCGGCGGGTGACGAGGGTGGCGGCGAGGGTCATGAGGACGACGGACAGGCAGCCGACGAGGACGCAGGCGAGCTTCTCGGCGGACATGACCTCGGGGTGCGAGGCGTGTTGCGGGGTGGACTGCTGGCTGTGATTGATGGCGGCGGCGGCGCGGGCGAGCGAGGGGGAGTGCTCGGCCCAGCGGAGGACGGGGATCATGCCGACGCGGTCCTGGTAGGGGGCGCGCTCGGTGCCGGCGGCGTACCGGGGGAGGTCGAGGTAGGAATTGTTATCGAGGAAGATGGAGCGTCCGCACTGGAGGGCGGCGAGCACAAGCAGCACCCAGATGAGGAGGCGCTGCCAGGGTGGGGCGAGGGAGGCGCCGGCGCCGAGGTTTGGGGATGGGCGCGAAGTTCCTGAGAAGGCGGCCATGGTCCGTTTCAGCTTACGGCAGAAACGGAGGGTGCCCGGAAGAAAGTTCACGGGCGCGGAGCGGCGGTGCTGGGTGAGGCGCGGGCTGCGGAGCGCCGGCTGGCGCCGGGCTGGGGACGACGGCGCGTGAGGGACGGCTGACGCGGGGAGGACGACGTGCCATGGGAACGCGGACAGGGTGGGGTTGGCGATCCTGCCTCTGGTTCGGGACGATGCGGGCGGGAGGGAAGGGTTGGGGCGGCTAGCCGAGCGGCTGGTCGGCGTTGCGGGAGACAAGGAGGACGCGGGGGACGGCGGTGCCGCTGAGGAGGCGTTCTGCGGTGCCGCCGAGGGAGATGCCCCTTTCGCTTGAGCGCATAACGGCGCCGAAGACGAGCAGGTGGTAGGGCTGGCGGTTCAGTTCGGCGAGGACGGCTTCGGCGGGGTCGGCGGCGAGGACGACGTGGTCGGAGTGGCGGATGTCGAGGCGGGCGACGCGGGATTCGGCTTCACGGGTGATGGTGTAGCCGGCCTGGAGGAGGTCGCGGTGCTTCCTTTCGCGCCAGAAGAGGGGGCCGAGGCGCGGGGCGACGATGCTCATGAGGACGACTTCGGCGTCGAGCCCCTTGGCGAGGTAGGCGGCGACGTCGGCGGCGGCGAGGGAGTGGCCGAGGCCGTTGATGGGGACGAGGATGCGGCGAGAGGCCTGCGGCGACGCGGCGGCGGGGTCGGGAGGCGCGGCAGCGGGGTCGGGAGGTGCAGCGGCGGGGTCGGGAAGGTTGGCGGCGGGAGGCTCGGCGAGTCCGGGCAGGTCCAGCAGATCTTCGGTGGGTGCGACGGTGACAAGGATGTCTGCGGCGATTTCGCGCAGGATGCGGTCCTGGAGCGGGCCGAAGGAGAGGGCGAGCTCGCCGGTGACGCCGGGAGCTCCCATTGCGATGAGCTGCTGCCCGTCGGCGGCGCGGCAGATGGCGGCGAAGAGGTCTTCGTCTTCAGTGGCGATGAAGCGCTCGACCTGGACGTGCTTGGCCTCGGCGGCGGTGGCGAGGGTGCTGCCGGCGTAGATGACGGTGTCGGGGGTGCCAAGCTGTTCGAGGGAGGTGTCCTCGCCGACGCGGAATTCGGTGATGTCGAAGAGCTCCCGTTCGCTGTGCTTCCCGGCGGCCATGGCCGAGATGACGCGGGCGGTGAGGGCGGGAAGGAGCTCCGGGAGCATGGGCAGGAGGACGCGCTCCATGTCGGCGAGGTAGGCGAGTTTGCGGGCTTCTTCGCGGTTGAGGCGCTGGAGCTCGAGGTCGCCGGGGGTGGTTTTAGCGGCCATCCAGTTGAGGAGGGGTGGGCTGACGACGACGGTGAGGATGGCGACGACGGCGTACATGGTGTAGAGGTCGGGCGAGAAGAGGAGGAGCTCGGTGCCGACGATGGCGACGACGACGTCGGTGCCGCCTTTGAGGTTGAGGCCGACGCCGACCGTGGCGGCTTCCCATGTGGGGAGACGGCCGAGGCGGGCGCCAAGGAAGCCGAAGAGGGTTTTGGCGAGGCCGGCGAAGAGGAAGACGACGAGGATGCCGCGGATGGAGGTCCAGCCGCGGAGCTCGAAGAGGTTGACGCGCATGCCGGCGAGGCCGAAGAAGATAGGCGCGAACAGGGCGATGGTGAGGGCCTGGATGCGCTCCTTGAGGGCGGTGGTGGCGCGCGGGGCTTTGCTGAGGAGGACGCCGAAGACGAAGGCGCCGAGGAGGGGGTGGAGGCCCATGGCGGTGGTGGCGGAGGCGGCGACGGCGAGGAGGACGAGGACGAGGGAGAGTTCGCCGTTGGCGATGGCGGTGACGTCGGCGACGCGGCGCATGGCCCAGAAGGTGAAGCGGCGGCCGAGGGTGAGCATGAAGGCGAAGAAGCCGATGGCGAGGAGGGTGGCGCGGGTGCCCGCCACCAAGGGGTTTGCCCGGTGCTGGACGGAGGAGACGACCGAGATCATGGGCCAGACGACGACCTCCGCGGCGATGCCGGCGGCGAGCATGACCTGGGCGTAATCGCGGCGGAGGGCTTCGCGCTCGATGAGCAGCTTGGCGACGACGGAGACGGCGGTGACGGAGAGGACGATGCCGAGGAAGAACGCGGTGGTGGGCTCCACGCCGAAGCTGTGGAGGCCGATGAAGGTGCCGATGGCGAGCGCGGAGCCGATGGCGCCGCCGGCGGCGAGGAGGCCGGGGACGGCTTTTTCGCGGAGGATGTCGAGGTCGGCTTCCATGCCGGCGATCATGAGAAGGAGGATGGCGCCGATCCAGGAGAGCAGCTGGAGCGAGTGCGAGACGGTGCCGTTGAGGAAGAGGAGGCGGAAGGTGGCGGGGAAGATGGCGCCGAGGACGGAGGGGCCGATGAGGAAGCCGCCGAGGAGCTCGCCGAGGACCTCCGGCTGGCCGAGGCGGCGGGTGAGCTCGGCCATGCCGCGGGCGGCGAAGAGCAGGGTGGCGATGGCGAGGAAGGTGCCGAGGAGCTCGTGCTCGGTGAATCCATGCATGGGGTTTGGATGCGTGCCCGCATGATTCGCGGACGTGAACGGTTTTTACGCCAGCGCTGCCGGCTCTTACTCGCTGGTTTCCCGTCCGTGTCGAACAGCGAGAAGAACGACCTGGCCCGGTGCGAGGTGATACAGGGCAACATACGCGCCGTGGCCGAACTTGATGACCCACTCCCGAAATTCAGTCGGCAGGTCTTCGACTGACCGACCGATCTCAGGGTGCCTGGCAAGCTCTCTCACACCGTGCCGAATGGCCTGGATGGCTCGTCTCGCAGCATCAGCATTTTTCGGGTGCAGGAAGCTGTGAAGCCGAACCAGATCGTCCAGCGCCGCCGCGGACCAGACTAGGCGTGGCAAGGAGGCAGGGAAGCGTCCTCACCGGCTTCAAGCTTCGCCATCCAGGCGTCCGCTTCTTCCGCCGTAAGGTGAAGGCCTGTGGCTTCAAAGTGTGTCCACGCCGTTTGGGCGTCCTGCCGCAGCTGGTCCCGTACTTCCTCGCGGGCGACGTACTCTTGCACAGCCTTCTGCAAAAGGGATTGCGCGCTGCACCGCCGGGCCGAGGCGAGCCGGTACATCCGCTGCTTGGTTTCGTTGTCAAGCCGTACGCTGGTTGAGGAATTCGGCATATCGGTACTGTCCATGATTCTACGTCCGAAGCGCGATCACGGTGCGGCAATGTGTTACGGCAATTTGCTTGCGAGCGCCCCGGGCGTCCGAGGCTGCGCCGGTGCGCGCATGGCTTCTTGCGGTGCTTTCGCTGCGTCGTCAGCTGCGCCAGTGCAGGGTGACGGGGCCGGGGAGCGGGTGTTCGCCCTTGCCTTCGAGGCGTCGCTGCTTGAGGGCGAAGTACCACTTTGCAGGCTTGTCGGCGTCGTCGATGAGCATGAGGGAGGGGCGGGAGCGAAGGCCTTCGGCCTGCTCGATCATGGTCTGCTGGTCCTGGCCGACGAAGCGTGCACCGAACCAGCGGGCGACGGCCGGGACGAGGGGGACGCGGTAGAAGATGTTCCAGGCGGCGGCTACGTCGATGCGGCAGGTGGAGGGCGTGACGGGCGTGACGGTGGTGAGCGACGAGAACCATTTGTCGCCGGCGCGGATGGCTTCGATGCGGCGGTTGGGCAGCTGGAAGTCGATGGTGGTGGTGATGGGCTGGCCATAGACGCCGAGGAGTTTGTAGGGTGCGGAATTGGCGCTGGGCGCGTGCGAGCTCATGCGGAAGCCGTCGGGGATGGGCTCGAAAAGCTTGGTTTTTTCGTGGATGGAGGCCTGCGACCGCCACCACCAGGATTGGTGGACGAAGGGGCCGTGGGCGGGGTCCATGAGGCCGATGATGCCGTGGTCGACGTTGCAGGGGAGGTCGGCGACGAGGTGGGCGGATCGGAATTTCGCGGAGAACTTGGGGAGCTCGGGGACGGGGGGAAGGGAGCCGCGCAGGCGACCGCTGCCGGCGGCGGGAACGTAGACCCAGGCGTGACCGTCGCGGTCCTCGGCGGGGAAGGCGTTGGCGTAGATTTTGCTGGGCTCGAGGGTGTCGGTGGAGGCGAGCGAAGGGATTTCAACGCACTGCCCGGAGCAGGGTTCAAACTTCCATCCGTGGTATTTGCACTGGACGGTTTCGCCGTCGAACCAGCCGGCCGAGAGCGGGATGCCGCGGTGGGGGCAGAGGTCGCGCAGGGCGAACAGGGCACCGTCGTTTTTGCGGCCGACGAGCAGGGGGATGCCGAGCAGCAGTGTCTTGGCGGCCTTTCCGCGGCGCAGCGTGGAGGTGCGCAGCGCGGGGTACCAGTCGCCGAAGATCAGCTCCGTGGGCGGGCCTGTGGGGGCCGCGACGATGGTGTGCAACGCCTCGGGCATCACGCTTAAGATTACGCCACCGAGGCCTGCGGCGCGCGCGGCCGGCCGGCATCGCCGCCGTGCTGGTTCGATGGCGCCGCCGCTCCTGCCACAATGGGCCTATGCTCTCTTTCCAAGCGCTTCGTGCGCCCGGAGCCGCGCGCAACCGCATCGTGACGGTCGCGCTGTGGGTGCTGTTCTACGCGAGCTTTACCCTGGTTCGGCCGGCGCTGCTGGACGATGCGGACTCGGTGCACGCGGAGGTGGCGCGCGAGATGCTGCTGCGCCACGACTGGGTGACGCTGTATGCGAACGGCATCCGCTACCTCGAAAAGGCGCCGCTGCTGTATTGGTCCATGGCGGCGAGCATGCGGGTGTTTGGCGCGACGGCGGCCGCGGCGCGTTTGCCGCTTGCGTTCACGGTGCTGGCGCTGGCGATGGGGCTCGAAGGGTTTGCGCGGCGGGCGTTTCGGTCTGCGGCGGCCGGGCTGTATGCGGCGCTGATCGCGATGTCGAGCTTTGGAATCTTCATTTTTACGCGCATCACGATTCCCGACGCGATGGTGTGCCTGTGGTTGACGCTGGCGATGTACTGCTACTGGCGCGCGACGGAGATGGACCACCCCTCGCGGTGGTGGAGTTGGGGGTTTGCGGCGTGCTGCGCGCTGAACGTGCTGACGAAGGGATTGATCGGGCTGGTGTTTCCGATCGCGATCGTTTTGCTGCACCTGCTGCTAACAGGCGGATGGCGGGCAACGCTGCGGGATTTGCGGCAGATGCACGTCGGGTCGAGCCTCGTGGTCTTTCTTGCGATGGCGGCTCCGTGGCACCTGGCGGCGGGCCTGGCGAACCCGACCGAAGGCAGCCCGGGCAGCCCGCACATGGCGCACGGGCACTGGGTGGTGCCGCTGCCGACGACCGGCAATGTGCACGGTTGGACGTGGTTTTACTTCATGAACGAGCACGTGCTGCGGTACCTGAACCTGCGTGTGCCGCGCGATTATGACACGGTTCCGCTCGCGCTTTTCTGGGGGTTGCTGCTGGTTTGGCTGATGCCTTGGAGCGCGTTTGTGTTTCATGCGGTGGGAGCGGTTCCGTGGCGGCGGGCTTTTGCCACGTCGCCGCTGTTTTCGACAAAGTCCGTGGCACCGGATGCGCTTTCGAGCCTTGATCAGAGCCGCCTTTTGTTTGGGCTTTGGGCGGCGGTGCCGATGCTGTTTTTCTCGTTGTCCACGCGGCAGGAGTACTACGTGCTGCCGTCTATCCCGGCGCTGGTGCTGCTGCTGGCTGGATGGTTTGCGGAAGAAACGACGGAGGCGGCGGCGTTTGCCGTTCCGGGCACTCGGGTGCGCGCCGGGCAGCGCATCAGCGGCGTGTTGCTGGGGCTGGGATTGCTGGTGGCGATCGTGTGCGTGTTCTTCATCCTGCATACGCGCACGCCGGACCCCGGAACCGACCTGGCAACGCTGCTGAAGCAGAATCCGGGCGAGTATGCGCTTTCGTTCGGTCACTTTCTTGACCTCAACGCGCAGGCCATGGGAGCGTTTCGATGGCCGCTGGCGGTGACGGCGATAGCGCTGTTTGGAGGCACGCTGCTCTGCTACGTGGCGCGGCAGAGATTTGATCCTGCAACGGGCACATATGCGCTGACCGCGGGTGCGTTCCTGTTTTTATTCGCGGCGCATGCGGGCCTGGTCACGTTTTCGCCGGTGCTCTCGTCCGCGCAGCTGGCGCGGGCGATCGCCCCGCAGCTGAAGCCGGGCGATCTCGTGGTGATCAACGGTGAGTACGAAGCCGGGTCCACGCTTGGGTTTTACCTCGGACGTCCAGGTTATGTAACTGGCACTGGCACATATCCGACACCCAGCCCGAGCGCGCCGCCGATCCACATCCTCCATGGGCGATCGTCGAACCTTTGGTACGGATCGTTCTTTACGGATGCTCCTTTGATTTTTGAGGACGATGCTTCGCTGGCGGCGAAGTGGAGCTCGCCGAAGCGGATTTTTCTATGGACCGACCCGGACAATTTGCCATCGCTGCCGCAGGGCAGTGTGTTTCCCATTGCGGCAAGCGGGGGCAAGGAGATCGTGTCGAACCAGCCCAACCTGCCGTAGCGTGCGGTCGGCCGGAGCGCGCACAGTACACTCAGACCGACCCCGCTTGTGGAGATCGACTCCTATGACGCTGCGCATACCAACTCCGTTTCGCGCCCGCCCACACCGACAAACATGGGCCGCGGCGCTTCTGTTCGGCTTACTCTGGTGTTCGATGTCCCCCTGTGTTTCCACCGCGAGCGCACAAGAAACCGGCGCGCCGACGCCGGTAATTTTGTCGACCGATGTCGGCAACGAGATCGACGACCAGTGGGCGATCGTGTGGCTGCTGACCGATCCCGCGTTTGACGTGCGCGGCATTCTATCGGCGAACGCGCCCAGCCTGCCGGATCCTTCGGCGCATGCGAGCTACCGGATTCTGCGCGACGTGGTGGAACATCGGCTCGGGCTGGCGGAGCACCCGCCGCTGCTGGAGGGGGCGAGCGTGCCGCTGACCAGCCGGGTGACTCCGCAGAAGAGCGGCGCCGCGGATTTCCTGTTGGCGGAGTCGCGCGGGTTTACGCCGGACCATCCGCTGACGGTGCTGGTGATCGGGGCGGCGACGGATGTTGCGTCTGCGCTGATCACCGATCCGACGCTGGCCGAGCGGATCCGTGTGGTGGCGATGGCGTTTCGCAACTTCGGCCCAGGCGGAGCGAACGAGTACAACGAACAGAACGACCCGCACGCGTGGCAGGTGCTGCTGCACTCCAACGTGCCACTGACCGTCGGGACGGGCGAGGTGTGCGAGCGCACGCTGGGGCTGAACTTTGCGCAGGCGCGCGACCTGCTGGCCGGCCACGGACCGGTGGCGGCGTGGCTGTGGGAGGAGTACCAGACCTGGTATTTTGCCAATGTAAAACCTTTGCGCGTGAATGATTTCTCAAAGCCGTGGGTGATCTGGGATGTGATCACGCTGGCGTATGTGCGCGGCCTGGCCACCGCGACCGCGCAGCCGCGGCCCGAGCTCGACGACAGCATGACGTTCCGGCCGGGAGCGCCGGGAGCGACGGTCCATGTGATCACGGCGGTGGATACGGCGCGGGTGTGGGGAGAGATGTTTACGCACCTGGACCGTTTCCAGCAGACGCACCGGGTGCCGCAGTCTCCGGAGTGAGCGCGACGGTGAACGTAGCACCGATTGCCGTTGTTGCGGCAGCTGGGTAGACCCGCCATTCTCGATGAAGGACAAGCGAGGTGTGCGTGCTCCAACGATGCACGGCGGCTCGATGGGATCTGCTCTTCACCGAATGGGCTCGAGCCGGCCCTGCCGGAGGCGGAAGCGTTCGCCGCGCCAGACGACGGTGTCGCCGGCGTAGCTCCACAGCCAGAGGAAGAGGCCCCAGCAGTCGCGCAGGGGAACGAGGCTGAGGTCGCGCAGGACCTGGGGGTCGCGCAGGATGCCGACGCCGACGGTGAGGGCGAGGGCGATGCGGGCGAGAAGGACGATGCTGAGCAGGGTGAGGCTCCACAGGGCGAGGCCGCTGGCGAGAACGGTGGCGAGCGCCCAGGGAACGGCATAGGTGAGGCCGAGGCCGAAGTAGCCGAGTCGGCGCGAATCCCGCGTGGAGCGAGCCCAGCGCAGCTGGTGAAGGGCAAACGCGCGCCAGGAGTAGGCGGGCACGGTGGTTTCGACGATCTCGCTCGACAGCTCCACGCGGTAGCCGGCGGCGGCGATGCGGGCACCGAGCTGGTAGTCGTCGGCGAGGGACTCGAGCAGCGGGGCGAAGCCGCCGGAGCGATCGAGCGCTTCGCGGCGCATGGCGAGGGTGGAGCCGAGACCGAAGTGGAGGCCGCGCTCCAGCAGCCGCGCCGTGAGCACGCCGGGCATGAATTCTGTGGAGATGCCGAGGCTCTCGAGCCGCGCCCAGAGGCGGGGCGGACGGCCGAAACGGCCGAGCGCGCGGCCGATGTAAGGTGCGGTGACCATGCCGACGGAGGGGTCCGCGAAGCCGGTCATGATGCGATCGAGGTACTCGGGCGAGACGACGATGTCGCTGTCGTTGACCACGACGAAGCTGTACCGGGCGAGCGGCAGCAGCTGCACGAGGCTGCTGACCTTGCCGGAGCTGCCGAGGCGCTGGGGGCACTCGACCAGTTGGATGTCGAGGGCGGGGAACTCGAGGCGCAGCCGCTCGACCTCGCGGACGGCGTCGTCGTCCAGGCTGCCGACGCCGAACAGCATCTGGACCCGGCCGGTGTAGATCTGCTGGCAGTGGCTGGAAAGTGCGGCGTACATGCGCTCGTCGACGCCTTTGACCGGCTTGAGCAGGGTGACGTCCGGAGCGAAGGCGGGCCGCTGCCGCCGTGCCTGCAGATCGAGCTTAAAGGCGCGCGCGCTCCACAGGGCGAGCAGGGTGTACAGGAGGCCGGCGAGGGTGAGCAGCGCCATGAAGGCTTCGATTGCGGTGGCCAGCACCGTTCTACTGTATCGCGCCTGCCGGGCCGGCGAGCGATGCTGCGGGGACGCGGCTACTCGTAGCGGAGAGCTTCGATGGGGTTCAGGTTGGCGGCCTTCCACGCCGGGTAGATGCCGAAGACGAGGCCGATGAGGCAGGAGGAGACGAAGGCGAAAACGATCCAGCCGACCGAGATGGAGGACGAGATGAGGAAGTGGAGGCCGAAGCCGAAGAGGCTGCCGAGGACGATGCCGATGACGCCGCCGACGGCACAGAGCGTCATGGCCTCGGTGGTGAACTGGAGAAGGATGGTCTGGCGGGTGGCGCCGATGGCTTTGCGGACGCCGATTTCGCGGGTGCGCTCGGTGACGGAGACGAGCATGATGTTCATGACGCCGACGCCGCCGACCATGAGGCCGACCGCGGACAGGCCGAACATGAGCAGGAAGAGGGAGCTGGTGATCTGGTTCCAGAGGCGCGTGATGGAGTCTGCGCCGAAGATGGCGAAATTATCGTCCTGGTCGTTGTGCACCTTACGCCGGCGCCGGAGCAGCTCGCGAATTTCGTCGTCCACCAGACCTTTATTGACCTGGTCGTCGAACTTGGCCGAGATCCAGTAATCGAGGATCTCCGGGTGGAGGTGGTGGAACGTGGTGATGGGCATGTGGACCATGTTGTCTTCGGCGTTTTTGCCGCCGCCGAAGGCTGACTTCTCCTTGTCCTGCACACCGACGACGATGAAGGGTTTGCCCTCGACGGTGATCTCCTTGCCGACCGCATTGGCGCCGCCGAAGAGGTCGTCGGCGGTGTCGTGGCCGAGCACGGCGACGTTGGCGGCGCGCTGCTCTTCGCCGTCGTTGAAGTAGCGGCCCTGGAGCAGGCTGAGGTCGTAGACGCGGGCGTTCGACGCGGTGACGCCTTCTTCCGAGACGTTTTCGGATTTCTTGTTGCCGTACTTGACTGAGACCGATCCGCCGTTGAACTGGAAGTTCTGGTAGCGCAGCGAGGGCACCACGTCGACCACGTGCGGCAACGCCTTGATGGCTTCGGCGTCGTCGAAGGTGAGTTGCTTGCGGGTGAGCATCTCGGTGGTCGGGCGGACGCCGATGACGGGAAAGCGGAAGATCCAGAGAACGTTGGTGCCGAGCGCCGAGACCATGCCGCTGACGCTGTTGTTGAGCCCGTTGATGACCGACGAAATGGCGATGACGGTCATGACACCGATGACGATGCCGAGGATAGTGAGGCCGGAGCGCAGCTTGTTGGTGCGCAGCGTGTCGAGGGCCATGCGGACGGATTCTTTTTGGTCGCTGAGCTTCATCGCGCGCTCCTTCTTAGCCTAGTCGTTCGGGTGCAGCATGGGGAATTGGAGTGCGGGGTGACGCCCCGGATCGTAGGCGTTCACGAGCCTATCCACAAGATCGAGGCCGGCGTCGCTGTCCGTCAGGAACAGAATGCCTCGCCGGTTTGAGGGCGTGACGAAAAAGAAGCTCTGAAAGCCGGGATTCGCGCCCCAGTGAAACACGCTTTCGGTGGTGGTTTCAAGCGCGAGGCCGAGGCTCCAGGCCAGTCGGAGGTCCTGTCGCACCGCAACCTGGGAAGTCTGCTCGGTTGCGTAGACAGAGCCAGGCTGACGGTTCAGCAGCGCAGCGACAAAGCGGGCGTAATCGTCAAGGGTGGTGTATAGAGTCGACGGCGCCAGCGCCTGCGTGTACTGGGCGACAGGTTGGGCGCTGCCTGCCCTGGTGTGCCCGCTCAGAGCCTTCCCGGCGTATGCCGGCCACCACACGAAGCTGCTGTGCGTCATGCCCAGCGGCGTGAAGACAGCATGACGGACGAACGTATCCAGCGGCTCTCCGGAGATGCTTTCCACTGCTCGCTGAAGGTAGAGGAAGGCTTCGCCGGAGTATTCCCAGCGCTCTCCGGGGTCGGCGTTGACGTGGAGTGCGGTGGAGTGATCCCAGTTCGGTAGGCCGGTGGTGTGCGACAGCACCATGCGGGCGGTGACCCGATCCAGTCTAGGATCGTTTACCGGATCGAGCGGCGAACGCGGGTCAAACGGATTTCTGCTGTGCTGGTACGGCTCACGAAGATAGTGCGATAGTGGCGCGTCGAGGTCGAGTTTGCCGCCCTGCACCAGGGTCAGAACGGCCGCGGCAAAGACCGGCTTGCCGAGCGAAGCGGCCTCGAAGATCGCGTCCGGCGGGGGCGGCGGCTGCGTGAGAGAGCAGAAGTGCATGTGCGTGCCGGCGGGAGAGAAGACGGCCAGAGCGACCTGCGGAATATGACTCTGGCGCATCGCCGAACGCAGATCGCGGCACGCCCTTGCATCCTCTTCTGCGAAGCAGGACGGAAGAACGCTGAGCAGAAAGAGGAGGCTGCTCGTCCTGAGACATGCAGGCCGTCCGGTTGATCTGCGTGGGTGGCGGATTTCGCCTGCTGGAGACACCACTAGAAGTCCGATCGCAGAGCCACGATGGGGTCGAGGTCCGCGGCCTTGCGAGCCGGGTAGACGCCGAAGAAGATGCCGACGGAGGCGGCCACAAGGAGGCCGGCGAAGACGCTCCAGAGGGCGATGGCGGAGGGGAAGTCGAGCAGGGCGGTGACGATTTTGGCAACGCCGACGCCGCCCAGGACGCCGAGAACGCCGCCCACCGCGGCCATGGTGGCGCTTTCGAGGAGGAACTGCAGGAGGACATCGCCGCGGCGCGCGCCGAGGGCCTTGCGGACGCCGATTTCGCGGGTGCGCTCGGTGACCGAGACCAGCATGATGTTCATGATGACGATGCCGCCGACAACGAGCGAGATGGCGGCGATGGCGACGGCGACGGCTTCGAAGCTGCCGGAGATCTGCTTCCACAGGCCGACGAGGGTGTCGCTGGTTTCGAGCTCGAAGTCGTCGGGACTTCCGGGGCGGTCGTGCCGCTGGGAGCGCATGATGGTGCGGGCCTGGTCGCTGGCGCCCTCGAGGTCTTTGCCGTTCTGGGCCTTTGCGTAGATGGTGACGGTTTTGGACGTGCCGTAGGTTTTTTGGTAGGCGTTGAGAGGGACGGCGACCCAGTCGTCCTGGCTTTGGCCGAGGGTTTTGCCCTGCTTTTCGGCGAGGCCGACGACCGTGTAGAGGATGCCGTCGACGCGGATTTCGCGGCCGATGGGGTCTTCGCCTTTCATCAGGTTTTCCTGGATGTCGGAGCCCACGACGGCGACGCGGGAGGCGTGCTCGTCGTCGGTGGGGGTGAAGCCGCGGCCCTGCACGATGTTGAGGTTTTGCAGGTCGGGCATCTGCCAGGTGTAGCCGCGCACGGTGGAGTCGGTGCTGGACTGCGATCCGACGACGATCTTGCCCAGGGTGGACTGAAACGCGCCGACGGCACCGCAGGCGGTGCATCCATCGCGCACGGCATGGTAGTCGTCGAGGGTGATGTTGCGCCGCTTCTGCATGGCGACGTACTGCTCGTAGGAGGTGATGAAGGCGGGCTGCTTGGAGATGGAAAACACATCTGCGCCGTAGCGGTTGACCTTCGTGGCGACGTAGACGTTGGCGCCGTTGACCAGCGTGACGACGGCGATGACGGACGCGACGCCGATGACCACGCCGAGCAGCGTCAGCACGGTGCGCAGCTTGTTCGCCCAGAGCGACTGCAGCGCGATGCGGAATGCTTCCTTGGGTTCCATGGGGACGTTCGACCGCCGGCTTCCTGAGACTACCAGTTCGTACGCAGGCGGGTGCGGACGGGTTCCTCGGTCGGGCGTTCAGGCGTCCGGTTCAGAAGCCGCTGGCTTGTCGACCTGCGACTGATACACCTCTTCGACCCGCGCGAGGGTATCGATCTCGCTGACGGGCTTGTCGTCGCGCAGACGGACGATGCGCGGGAAGCGAAGGGCGAATCCGCTGCTGTGGCGGTCGCTGCGCATGACGTTATTGAAGGCGACCTCGAAGATGCGCAGCGGCTCCACGGTGCGGAAGTGGCCGAAGTCTTCGAGGGTGTGGGCCTTGAGCCAGTCGGTCAGCTCGAGAATTTCGACGTCGGTGACGCCGGAGTAGGCCTTGCCTACGTTGAGCAGTTCGCCGGCCGGCCCGCGCACGGCAAAGGTGTAGTCGCTGAGCAGCTGCGAGCGCCGCCCCGTGCCGTACTCCGCACCGGTGACGACGACGTCGAGGGTGGCCAGCTCGCGCTTCAGCTTGACCCACAGAAGGCCGCGGCGTCCTGGCAGATACGGGCTGCCGGCGGCTTTGAGCATCACGCCTTCGTTGGCGCGGGCGCGGGCTTCGGCGTACGCCTGGTCGATCTCGGCGGCGGTTTCGACCAGGCGCGCGGGCGAGATCATCAGCCGCGGGAGTGCGGGCGACGGGTTGGCCGGAGCCGCTTCCGGCGCGTCGCCGGCAAAGATCTCCCCCTGACCCGCCTTGGCTTTGCCGCGCTTCGGTTTCGCGGCCCCTGGCGGCTCGGGGAGCTCCACCGGAGCGACCGCCGCCGCCGCCATAGCCGACACGGCGCGCTCCAGCCTTTGCCGCCGTTCGCGCAGCGGCAGCGCAAGGGTCAGGCCGCCCTCGGCGTACATCAGGTCGAACGCCATGAACACCACCGGGATGGACCGCCGCACGTCATTGCCGACGCGCTTGCGACCGATGCGCTGCCCAAGAACGGCGAAGGGGAGCGCCTTTGCCTCGGCAAAGTCCCAGCCGAGGATTTCGCCATCCAGAATGACGCCGCTTTCGCCCATCGCCGTCCTGTCGACTGCGGCCGCGGCGACCTCTGCAAAGGCTTCCTGGAGCTCCGGGAAGCTTTCGGTCACCTCGTCGCGGTTGCGCGAGTAGATCGCGACCCGGCCGGGCTGCGCCGCATCGCCACAGTGCACCTGCGCCCGCATGCCGTCGTACTTGTCTTCGAGGTAGGCCTCCACCTGGCCGGGCGGCGCGCCGCCTTCGCCCGCGGCGGCGGCAATACCCGGGGGCAGATCCTCGACGGCAAGGCGCTCGGTCTCAACCTCCGCCGGCGCCGCGATGACGTCCAACTCTCCCACGTCGGCGAACTGCTCCGCCGCGTCCTCGACGGCCGCAGCTTTGCTCTTTTTCTTAGCGACGCGCTTCTTTTTCGGCGGCGGTGGTGCGACCACTTTCCGTGGCTTGGCGGTAAAGCGCTCCACCGCCTCGGCCGGCGTTTCGACGGGACTCGCCAGCATAAAGCCGAGCGGGTGAAAGAGGCGCATGCGCGCCTGGCCCAGGGTGCCGCGAAACGCCCGACCGACTGCCCCGGCGAGGTCCGCTTCGAGCATGACCGCGTGCCGCACCGCCGCCACGTCCGCGCCGGCTGCAACGCCGATCGCCTCCTCCACCAGGCTCTGCTTGACCCCGATCCGCATGTCGCCCAGCATCAGCTTCAGCAGGTACTTCGCTTCAAGCGCCGTTGCCCGCCGCAGCAGACCCTCCACCAGCCCGGCCCGCACTTTGGTCGTCGCTGCCACGGCCATGCCGGCGAAGGCCGCTTCCAGCTCGAGGAGCGTGACCACCGGCTCTTTCCCGGCGTCCTTGCTCGCCAGCACGTCGAATGCCGCCGCGCCCAGGTCGCCGTGCCGCCGGTAGGCCGCGCCCAACTCCGCGTCAGTCGCGCCCGACACTTCCCTCAACGCCTTCGACAGCAAGGCACCGCCCGCGTTCAGGTTGCGCTGGTCGGCTTCGGCGAACGGGGTGCCCGCCAGGTAGAGGGCAAACAGCCCGGCATTGCGCAGGTCGGGGTCGCGCAGGTCGGGGTCGCGCAGATCGGGGTCGAGAAGATCCGGGTCCTGCGATTCCGCATGCTGGACCTCGGGGTCCGATCGCCGGTCGTCAGCGATGCGCCCGATCGCCTCCGCGATGGCGGCCCGCTTTTTGAGCCGACCACCTTCGCCGGCGAGCTCTTCCGCCAGCCGCGCCACGTCCCGAAACAATGCCATCGCACACCTCTCCCCAACCGCCGACCGGGCGCTCTCGTCGCGTGGGACCGGCCGCTCTTGTACAGATGCACGCCAGACCTACAAACGCACGCCAGACCGCCCGCATCGCCGGGCTCGGCGCCTGCGAGGTCAACCCCCCATCGCAGTCCAGACCGCCGTCGCCGAAGCTCCGCGGCTCCGCCTATAATCCGCCTCATGCCGCCTGTGTGGGAATGGCCGGACCACCTCGACGCCGTTCTGGCGGCGCCCGAGCACCACGTTCTTCTGCTCGAAAACGATCTGGTCCGCGTGCTCGACATCAGCATTCCGCCGGGCCACACCGTTCCGCTGCACACGCACTGCTGGCCGGCCACCCTGTACCTGCGCCGATGGAGCGACTTCGTTCGCCGCGATGCCGACGGGGCCGTGCTGATGGACAGCCGCACGCTCCCGCCGCCCACCGAGGGCTCCGCCGTGTGGTCGCCCGCGATGCCGCCGCATACGCTCGAAAACGTCGGCACCGCCATCCTGCAGATCGTCAGCGTCGAGCTCAAAGGCGCGTAGGGGAGCTCCCCCCGTCTCCCCAAACCGCGGATTTTCGCCGATCTGATACACGGGGCCACCCAGGACGAGATCGTGTCCGGTCCGGTTGTCACCGCGTCCTCCCTTGAAGGACGGCGTTCTGCGTGATGCCGTTGATGGCGAACAGGAATGGGTCCAGCGTAGGGTTTGCGGCCCCTTCCTCGCCATCGCGCCCGCCTCATTTTGCGCTCGATTCGGTTGTCTCTGCCGGGCGCTGTGTGCGCACCCCAAAAGTCGCGCATCTTGACGCCCGCGATACCATCCAATGAGCGATGCATTCGCGATCGGCAATCCCGGTGAGCACCCCCCGCGCGATCGGCCAGCAGAACCCCGGCCGTCACGACTTTGCCTAGCTACGCCCAACGGCGCGCCTCGACTTCCCCCTCACAACTTCGCTACCCCCGCCTGCCGCCACGCAGGAGAAAGATCCGTATCCCATGCTCGAACGCCTCGACCAACTCGAAGCCCGCTACGAAGACCTTGGCCGGCAGCTTTCCGACCCCACGCTGGTGAATGACCAGAAGCGCTTTCAAGCCACCGCCAAGGCGCACCGCGACCTCGATCCGGTGGTTGACAAGTTTCGCCAGTACCGCGGCGTCCAGACGGCCATCTCCGACGCGCGCGGCATGATGGCCGACCCGGAAACGGCCGCCGACCCCGAACTGCGCGCCATGGCCGAGGATGAGCTCGCCACGCTTGAGCCGCGCCTTGCGACGCTCGAAGACGAAATCAAGGTTCTGCTGCTGCCGAAAGACCCCAAGGACGAAAAGAACATCGTCATCGAACTGCGCGCGGGCACCGGCGGCGACGAAGCGGCGCTGTTTGTGGCGGAGATTTTTCGCATGTACCTCCGCTTCGCCGAGCAGCACCGATGGAAGGTCGAGATCCTGTCGCAATCCGAAACCGGCATCGGCCACGGACTGAAGGACGTCACCGCCATCTTTGAAGGCGACAAGGTGTACCAGCAGATGAAGTACGAATCCGGCGTGCACCGCGTGCAGCGCGTGCCGGCCACCGAGACGCAGGGCCGCGTGCACACCTCCGCCATCACCGTTGCGGTTCTGCCCGAGGCCGAAGAGGTCGACATCAAGATCGAAGCGAAGGACCTGCGCATCGACACCTTCTGCTCGTCGGGCCCGGGCGGCCAGTCGGTGAATACGACCTACTCCGCCGTGCGCATCACGCACCTGCCCACGCAGACGGTGGTGAGTTGCCAGGACGAAAAGTCGCAGATCAAAAATCGGGAAAAGGCGATGCGGGTTCTGCGCGCCCGCCTGTATGAGGTGGAGGAAGAAAAGCGTCACCAGGCAGAGGCGCAGACCAGGAAAGCCCAGGTCGGCTCCGGTGACCGATCGGAAAAAATCCGCACCTACAACTTCCCGCAGAACCGCATGACCGATCACCGGATCGGCCTTACCAACCACCAGCTGGCGATGGTGATGGAAGGCATGCTGCAGCCCACGGTGGATGCTCTGATTGCGCACGACATCGCCGAGAAGCTGAAGGGCGAAACCGCCGCCGCATGAAGGCTGCTTCGCGTTGGCGACGGCGGGCCGGTCTTCTGAGCGGTCTTCCGTTCGCCCTGGTCGCCGCCCTTCCCGGGCAGAACACGTCTTCGACAGGAGACCTGCTAGCACGCGTTCGCGCCAACGTGGACGCCTACACCGCACGGCTGCCCAGCCTGTTCTGCGACGAGCGCTACACCTCCAAACGCTTTGCCGACGGCCACCAGACCGACTCCCGTTCCACCCTCTCCACCTTCCGTGTCGAGCGTGGCGCGGGCCCGTCGCGGGAGTCCCGTGTCGTGCGCGAGATCGACGGCGCGCCCGCGCACGGCGACCGGATCAAAGGACCCTACACCCTGGACGGCGGGTTCGACCACGCGCTCGGCCTGCTGACAACCTCGTACGCCTGCTTCGACTTCGTCCCCGCAGCGTCGGAGGACCCATCGCAGGTGCGCCTCACGTACCTCGCCAAAGGGAGCCTGCCCACCACCTGCCCCGCGTACGACGCCGGTCGCAGCGGAGACCTGACGATCGACGCGGCCACCGATCAGGTACTGCAGATCCGCTCCAGCTTTCCCCACCCGCCCGGCGTCAACGAAAAGAAGTGGAACCGCCTGGTTTGGACCGTAACCTTTGCCCCTGTGCGCCTCGGAGACGGCACGTTCTATACCCCGTCCAACATCCGCAGCGAACTGCTTCGCGCCGGCAGCTCCGAGTACCTCCAGTCCGTCGCGGACTACACCCGCTATCACAAGCTCGAGGTGACCTCGACCATCGTCCCCGCGACGACAGGCGCGCCCCAGTGACCCTTCGCCAAGCCATCGCCGCTGCCGCGGAGCAGATGGCGCTTGATCCGGACCTCGCATCCACCGCCGCGCGCGATGCGGAACTGCTGCTGTTACATACCCTCGCGCTTCCACGCACGGCGGTCTATACCGATGCCGCGCGCGCCCTCACCGCCGCCGAGCAAACGGCCTTTGCCAGCGCCATCGCTCGCCGTCTCGCGCACGAGCCGGTGCAATACATCAGCGGCACACAAGAGTTCTTCGGTTTTGCGCTCCATGTCACGCCGGCCACGCTCATCCCGCGTCCCGAGACCGAACTGCTGGTCGAGGCCGCGCTCGCCCATCTGCCGCGCGAACGGCCCCTGCGCCTCGTCGACGTCGGCACCGGCTCGGGCGCCATTGCGATCGCCGTCGCCTGGCACCTGCCACAAGCCGTCGTCGTTGCCCTCGACCACTCCCCAGCCGCTCTGGAGATCGCACGCGAAAACGCCCGCACTCACGGTGTGCTGGACCGCATCCGCTTTCGCCATGCAGACCTGCTCAGCGCCGAGCCCGGCCCGTTCGATGCGATTCTCGCCAACCTGCCGTACGTTCCCGAATCCGATCGCGCCGGCCTCCACCCGCAGGTGCGCGACCACGAACCCCCGAGCGCGCTCTTCGGCGGCGGCATCGACGGCCTCGATCTCTACCGCCGGCTGATTCCGCAGGCAGCCCAAAGTCTCGCCCCCGGCGGCCTGCTCGCGCTGGAGTTCGGAGCTGGGCAACGCGACAACCTCGCCCATCTGCTCGCCGGCTGGCGTCATCCTCGTTTCCTTGACGATCTCCAGGCCATCGCGCGCGTTGCTCTGGCGGTTCATCCCTGACGTGCGTTCCGCGCTTCCCGGCCGGCAAGCGATTGCCTTCCCTCGATTCAGCGGCCCAGGCCTGATACTCTTCGCGCATGCGTCATGTTCGCCTTGCCCTTGTTCTCGCCGCCGCCGTCCCCCTCGCGCCTGCGCAGTCCTTTCTGCGCGAGCATCCGCAGGCCAAGCTTTCCCCCGCTGCCGAGACCAAGCTCCACACCCTCCAGACCCTCACCACCCTGCCCGCCGAAGGCTGGCACTTCCACGCCGGCGATCTTCCGCACGGCGAAACCGACGACGACAGCTCTTGGCCGGTCGTGCAGGGGCACACCGAAGCGCCCAATGAGGCCGTCTGGTATCGCCGCGTCATCGAGGTGCCCAAGACACTGAACGGCTACGACATCTCCGGCTCGCGCATCACGTTTCAGTTCAACGCCGACGCGAACGGGCCCATGCCCGAGATCATCTACTTCAACGGCCGCCGCGTCGCGCTCGGCGACGACCTTGAGCCCATTATCCTGTTCGAACCGGCGCGCCCTGGCGACAAGATCGATGTCGCCGTGAAGCTGCTGCACACGGTCGACCAAAAGCGTTTCCGCGGCGTCACGCTGCGTATCGAGCCCACCGGCGCCACCAGCGCGCGCCCCAACCCGCAGGACCTTCGGGTGGAGCTCCTCTCGGCCGCCAACCTCCTTCCCGTGCTGCCGACACCACGCCCCGAGCTCGCCGCGACCCTTGAGCAGGCCGTCGCCGCGGTCGACACGGACGCGCTCGCCTCCGCCAACCAGACACGCTTCGACGCCTCGCTCCGTCGAGCCCAGGCCATCCTCCAGCCGCTCAAGCCGCTGCTCGCGCAGGTCGGCTACACCCTCACCGGAAACGCCCACATCGACGCCGCCTGGCTGTGGCCCGCCACCGAAACCGTCGACGTCGTCAAGCGCACCTTCACCACCGCCGTCCAGCTGATGGATGAATATCCTGGCTACACCTTCTCGCAGTCTGCCGCCCAGTACTACTCGTGGATGGCGGACAAATATCCGCAGCTCAACGAGCAGATCCGCCAGCAGATCAAAGCCGGCCGGTGGGAGGTTGTCGGCGGCATGTGGGTCGAGCCCGACCTCAATCTGCCCGACGGCGAGACCGAAGTGCGCCAGCTCCTGATTGGCCAGCGCTTCTTTCAGAAGCAGTACGGCACCGTCGCCCGCATCGGCTGGAACCCGGACTCCTTTGGTTACAATTGGCAGCTCCCTCAGATCTACAAGCGCTCTGGTCTCGACTATTTCGTCACGCAGAAGATGCATTGGAACGACACCAACCAGTTGCCGTTCCGCATGTTCTGGTGGCAGTCGCCTGATGGCTCGAAGGTCCTCACCTACTTCCCAACGGACTACGCCCACGAAGACCTTGATCCCGTGCGCCTGTCACGCGATTTTGCGCAGTCGGTCGAGCGCAACCCCGGCCTGACCGACATGATGGATCTCTACGGCGTCGGGGACCATGGCGGCGGCCCAACCCGCGCCATTCTCGATCAGGGCCAGCACTATATCGCCGCCACCAGCGCCGAAGCTGGGCAGCCACAACTGGACCTCGCGATGCCTTCTATGCGCTTCGGCACTGCACAGCACTACTTCGACATCGTGGAGCCGAAGCTCAACGCCACCTCGCCCACGTGGAATTACGACAAGATCGGTTCCGGTTACAAACTCGACGCCTCCCCCGCTGGGCAGATCTCGATTCCCACATGGAGCGACGAGCTCTACTTCGAATACCATCGCGGCATCTTCACCACGCAGGCCAAACACAAAGAAAATATGCGTCGCAGCGAGGTGGCCACGATCGATGCCGAGAAGCTCGCCTCGCTGGCCTGGATCTCCGGCAGACCCTATCCGAACGATCAGTTTACCGACTCCTGGAAAAAGATCACCTTCAACACCTTCCACGATCTCGCCGCCGGCTCCGGCATTGGCATCATCTACAAGGACGCGCAAGCCGACTACGACACCGTCTTCCACTCCGACCGTGACATCAGCGAGGACGCGCTGCACACACTCACCGCGCAGATCGACACGCGCGTAAAAGGCGACACGCCGGTCGTGCTGCTCAACCCGCTCGCCTGGAGTCGAACCGGAACCGCCCAGTTCGACGTGCAGCTTCCAGAGCACGCCGACAACGTTCGCCTGCTCGACAGCCACAACAAGCCGCTGCTCACCCAGGTTGTTCATCAAGATAACGCCACGAATACTTTCACCGTTCTTGCCCGTGCGGAGGATTTGCCCTCTCTGGGTTACAAATTGATTCATGCCGAAGCCGGCGAAGCGAAATCTGTAACCGGACCCGATACAAAACTTGCCGCCACCAGCCAAGGCAGCGTCATTACGCTCGCTAACGACCACCTTTCTCTCACCATCGATGGCACAAACGGATGCATCACCAGCATCAAAGACGTCAAGACCGGCACCGAGTCCCTTGCCCCCAACAGCTGCGGCAACCAGCTGCAGGCCTTCAAAGATACCCCGACGCAATACGACGCCTGGAACATCGATCCGGGCACCCTCGACGTGCCACCCACCATCATCAGCCAGGTCGATTCCATTGCCCTCACCGACCACGGACCGCTGCGCGCGACCGTGCACATCGTGCGCACCTGGCAGTCCTCGAAGTTCGCGCAGGATATCTCACTCGACGCCGGTGCCGACCAGGTGATCGTGAAAAACCACGTGGACTGGCACGAGACGCACGTGCTGCTGAAGGCCGCGTTTCCGCTGTCCGCCAGCGGCCCCAAGGCTTCGTACGAGATTCCGTACGGCTCGATCGAGCGCACCACCGAGCGCACCAATACCTGGCAAAAGGCGCAGTTCGAGGTGCCCGCCATGCGCTGGGCCGACCTCGGCAACGAGCAGCACGGCTTTTCCATCCTGAACGATTCGAAGTATGGCTACGATGCCGCCGGCAACGTGCTTCGCCTCACGCTTCTGCGCTCGCCAACCTGGCCCGACCCCCAGGCCGACCGCGGCCCGCAGGATTTCCGCTACGCGCTGTATCCGCACGCGGGCTCGTGGAAGCAGGCGGAAACAATGCACCGCGGCTACGAATTCAACTACCCGATCTACCACGTACAGGTGGCCGCGCACGCCGGCAGCCTGCCGCCCGAGCACTCCTGGATCGCGGTCGACAACCCCAACGTCACTCTTACCTCCGTCAAGAAAGCTGAAGACTCCGACGCGCTCGTTTTCCGTCTTGTCGAGTGGGCCGGCAAGGAGTCGGAGGTCAAACTTCACATCCCGGCGGGAGCCACCGCGGCCGCCGAAACCAACCTGATGGAAAAGCCCGAGCCGCACCCCGCGCAGCTGTCCGGCGACACCATCACCGCACCCATCCACCCCTACGAGATCCTCACGCTCGAGGCCACCTACCCCAGCCGCCAGTGACGCCGACAAAAGGCCGGCGATCGCAACGCCGGCCATTTGTAATCGCTCCAGTTACGTAAAACTATCGCAGCTGGACTGCCACACCCACTCCGTTCGCATCGTTGAAGTGTACCTCATCGCTCGTCATCACCGGCGCTTGCCGAACCGCGCCCGCGCCCGTCAGCGGCTGCACCGGCGCCGTGTCCGCATCGGTGAGGCACATCAGCTCGCGCACGCAGAACAGATGCTCCGGCATGCCCGGCGTAGCGCCACGCCCCTGGACGAGGATCGACTGCGTGCCATCCGACGCCTGCAGCAGGACATCGTTGTCGTAATTGATAAAGACCTTTTCACCCTCTTCCCGCACCCCCGCCCGCTCCACCTTGCCTAGCGGATCCCGCAGGTACAGCCGCTGCCGGTACACCGCCACCAACACCACGAACACAACCACCAGCAGCACCAGCAACTTCCGCATCGCGCTCGCTCCTAACGCTTCTTTTCGTGGTACTCCTGCTCCGTGTTGATGCCCCAAAGCGCGGCCTTATCCACCCGGCCATCGAGAATGCCGTCCACCGCGCGCATCGCCGTCAGCATGCTGTGATCCTGGTTGTTGTACTTGTGCATCCCGTTCCGCCCCACCAGAAACAAGTTCTCAAAGCGGTCCGTCCACGTGCGCAGCTCGTCAAAGCGGTCGTACGTCCCGAAGTATGCCGGGTAGGTTTTCGGCACGCGCTCGACGTGCCCGTCGAGAACGTCCGCCGCGTTCACGATGCCGATGGTCGCCAACTCGCCGATGGCGAAGCGCTTCAGATCCTCATCCGGCATCGCCCATAGCGCGTCCGTCTCGTAGCAGAAGTATTCGAGGCCGATCCACACCTTGCTCGGGTCTGCAACCAGATGTGGACTCCAGTTGTTGAAAATTTGTAACCGTCCCAGTTGCACATCGGGCTCCTGCACGTAAATCCAGGTGTCTCGCAGCAGACCACCGTCGCGCTCCTGCACGTTCAGCTTGTCCACCAGCAGGCCAACGGTAATGAAGTCGCGATACTGCAGCCCCTCGCTCACCTGGCGCACGTTCGCCGGCACCGGCGCGTCCATTGCCCGCACCAGCTCTTTCATCGGCATCGTCGAAAAGAAATAATCACCCTCAAACCGCCGGCGCCCTTCCGCCGGATGCACCGCCTCCACCCACAGAACGCGGTCGCCTTCCGTGTGCACATGGTCCACGGTCCACTGGAGATGCAGCTCGCCGCCACCCACGTCCACCAGCTCCGCCGCGCGCTCCCACAGCTGCCCGGGACCGAACTTCGGATACAGGAATCGCTCGATCAGGCTGGTGTCCGTGCTCTTCTGCGCGAGGTTCCCGCGGCGCTTGCGCCAACTCGGCAGCAGACCACGCACGAAGTGCTTCACGGCGCCCATCAGGCTCAGGCCTTTGATCCGCTGCGCGCCCCACTCGGCCGAAATCTCATGGCATGGCGTGCCCCATACCTTTTCCGTGTAGCTCTTGAAAAAGGTCAGGTACAGCTCGCGCCCAAATCGGTTGATGAGGAAATCTTCCAGGCTCTGCTCCGGCGCAATCTGGCGCACGCGCGAAACGGCATAGCTCCACGCGACGCGCAGCACGCGCGTGGGCCCCAGGTTTGCCAGTGTCGTGCGACCCAGTGAGATCGGGTAATCGAAGAACCGCCGCAGGTAGTAAATGCGGCTTTTGCGTGGCCGCACCAGCATCACCAGATCTTCGTTCGGCGGCTCGGTCGTCAGCAGCAGCGTCTCCGTACACCCGGTCGCCTCGGCGCTGTCTTCGCCGTGGCAGAGCTCGGCCTCTGCCGGTCCTGCGTCTACGGCGATCGGTCCGGCACCGCGCAGCACCGGCTCTTCCGGCAGCCGCGCGGGCACGGCCACCACGCGCTCCCTACCCTGGTAGCGGATCGTCAAATCGTCCGCAGGCGCGCCGCCCGGCAAGGCCTCGGAACGCTCCGGCGGCATCAGCTCCGCCCACCACTGCATCACACGGTCGCTCTTCGAAAAAAAGCGGTGGCCACCAATGTCCATCCGGTTGCCCTTGTACCGGACTGTCCGCGAGATGCCCCCAATCTCGCCCGAGGCCTCCAGCACCACCGGAACGATGTCCGACCGCCGCACCAACTCGAGCGCCGCCGTCAGCCCCGCAGGTCCTGCCCCGATGATGATCGCTCGTCTTCCCATCATGTCCTGTCTTTGGCTGATTTTACGGCAGATCGTCCGCCCTACCCTGCCATGGTGAACGGAAATCGGCCGGCAAGGCGACACCCGCGCGAGAGCTCCTTATGGATGACGACGAACGTAGACCTGAAGTTCAGAAAAGCCGGAGATCGGCCGATAGTCGCGGTCGATTTCAGCCAGCATCTCTGGCGAGTAAAAAGTTCGATCGTTTCCGAGAAAGATAAGCGTCTGGAACGGCTCCTCGTCCCACATTTGATCAAGCCGGGCAACATCCTTGCGAGCAAACGAGGTGCCGGGCTGGTAGTAGATCGTCCAGCCGCGCGGCGATGGCACACGAAGATCGGCGTACTCGTACTCAAGCCGCGGCCCAAAGAAGATAGGCTGCGATAGCTCCCGTGCCGCGCGGTGCACCTCATCCTGAACGCGCAACATGCGCGGCGTTGCGTTCAGTGAGGTGAAGAAGTCGTCGCGGATCGGTGTGTGATTTCCAGACGGTTCGAAGAACATCTTTGGGCCGATACCTCGGACACGATCCCGCTGGTAGCCGAGCACCACCATGGCGACGATCAGCGCACACTGCGTGGCGAACAGCAGATGCGTCAGGCGCGGACGTACCAGGTGCAGCCCAAACGTCGACGTCGCGGCCGCCGCAAAGATGATGGCCGACTCGTTCTCGCGGATCTCCGCATCTGTGGCCAGGCCGTACAGCGCCACCGGAATAGGAAGAAACAGCATCGCATAGCGCGCAGCAGTGCGCCAGTCTCGCGCACGCACCGCGCGACAAAAAGCGGGAGCCGCCGCAAGAACAGGGAGGCTGGCCAATGCCGGCGTGATGAGCAGCTGCCGTCGCGCGGGCCAACCGATCCCTTTGAGGGCGAAAGCGTTCAGACCGCCCCGTTCGATGGCGGCAGCGCGATACGCGCCTAGCATCGCCACCACAGAGACGTGGTGGGACCACAACACCACCAGCGAAAGTGCCCCGCCTGCGGCCGTCCACAGCAGCATCTTCCACCGCGGTGCCGGCGCGGCCACCAGCAGCAAAACAGCGCCGCCCACACCCAGTAGACCGGCGATGTTCGGCTTCAGGAGAACGAGCAAACCCAGCGCCAAGGCATACGACATCCATGGCGCCGGAGCATAGTGCCGCCGCTGCGCGCACAAAAACAGCGACAGCAGAAACACGCACGCCAACAGAGCCGTGGCGCTGTTGTACCACCAGAAATCCGTCGGAATGAGAGTGATAGTTTCGAGGAAAAACGCGGTCAGCCACGCCGCAAAAGGACGCATCGTCAGGGCGCGGCACAGGGCATACGACCAGCAAAAGATCACAATCGAAAACAGACCGGTCCACAGGAGAATCGCATTCCAGCTCACCCCAAACAGCCGGAAGGCGTAGAAAGCGCCGAGATTGAATCCCGGTGGATTGGGCGTGATGAAGTCGACATACGGACGCTGCCCAGAGATCTGACGCCAACCCGTATCGATGATGACGTTGAAGTCCCACGCGCCAAACTGATGATTGCCGACGAGGAAAATAAAGCCGGCCAGAAAGACGCAGCTCAGCGGGAGTAACACCCGCACCAGCCTCGGCTCCATCGAGCCCTCGGGCAGCAGCGTCTGTGCGGGTGTGCGCGTACTTTCAAGCGCCATCCAGAACCCAAGTGGCAGCAGCAGTGTCTGGAAGATCATCAGAGCAAAGATGCGCCGCTGCGAGAGCTCCCCAAACGCATGATGAAGACACGCGAAGTAGACGAGCAAGCTGACGCCCGCGATGACGACCGCAAACGCCACACCGCGCCTACGTGGAGGAGACGATGCCCCGTTCAGCGCGACTCCCACAAAATTGTGTCCTCAATCCCGCGCGTCTTCGACATCTGCGGCGACCAGCGCAGCAGCTCCCCGGCCTTGGCGTTGTCCGCCACGAAATACTTCTGGTCGCTCTGTCGCCAGGGTAGGTGCGTGTAGTGCAGTTCGGTCTCCAGCCGCCCCTCCAAAAACTGCAGCAGCTCCAGCAGCGACATGCTGTTCTCCACACCGCCGCCGATGTTGAAAGCCTGCCCGCGCGCGTCCGCGATGTGCTCGTAGGCCGCCAAATAAGCGTTCACGGCGTCGGAAACATGGAGCAGATCGCGGACCTGCTTGCCATCGCCGGAGACCGTGAACGGCGGCCGGTCCGGCTTTTGTTGCGATTCGATCGCCTGCCGGCAGAACCAGCCCACCCAACCCTGGTCGTACGTCGCAAACTGCCGACCGCCGTAGATGGTCGAGTGACGAAACACCACGGTGTTCAGGCCGAAGCCGCGCGCGTAGTCCAGCATGTACTGATCCGCGGCGCCCTTGGAGCAGCCGTACGGCGTGTGGAACTCGATGGCCGTCCGCTCATCCACGCCCTTCTGCGCATCCCGCGGCTGCCAGCGCGTCGCCGCTTCGACCAGGTCCAGATGATCGAGGTTGCCGTACACCTTGTTCGACGAGGCATAGATGATCGCCGTCTTCGGCGCATACTGCCGCACCGCCTCAAGCACGTTGATCGACCCCAGCACATTGATCTCGAAGTCGCGACGCGGGCTCTGCATGCTGGTCGTCATGGCCACCTGGCCGGCGAGGTGGAAGATCACGTCCGCGCCCACCTGCTTGACCGTCTGCTCGACGTCGAAGGCGTTGCGCACGTCGCCGTGAAGAAAGGTCACCTCGCCCAGTGACCGCAGCCACGCCAGATTTTCGCTCGCGCCATGCCGCGCCAGCGAGTCGAACACAACCACGTCATCGCCGCGGTCCATCAGAAACCGAGCCAGGTTCGATCCAACAAATCCTGCCCCACCCGTAATCAATGCTTTCATTTCGTCATTTCCTTGCGTGCGGAGCGGGCAAACGAACGGAGCCGTCGCAGCGTGTCAAGATACCCAAAGGCAAACTGAAGGAGCTTGCGTTTCGACTCACCCGCTTTGCGCCGGGCGAACGTTACGGGAACCTCGCCGATCCGCAGCCCCGGCTGCTGAATGCTGGCCTTGATCAGGATCTCTTCCAGGATGTCGAAGTCGTTGGATTCCAGCTTGAGCGGCTGGAGCACGGCGCGCCGGTACAGCCGAAAGCTGTTGGTGATGTCCTTGGCTTTGATCGAAAACGCTACGCGAAACGTCAAGTTGACCAGGTAACTCATCCAGATCAAGACAGCCGGATTTTCCGTGTGGCCGCCCGGCGCATACCGCGAGCCGATGGTGATGTCGTAGCGCTCGCGCTCCGCCCACATGCTGGCGAAATACTGCGGTCCGTGCGAGCCGTCCGCATCCATGCACAGCAGGTACTCTCCGCCAGCGGCGCCGATCAAGGTGCGGATCGCATCGCCGTAGGTGTTGCCGCCGCGACGATAGACGTGCCGCACGCCGTGCGCCGCGCAGATCTCGGCCGTGTTGTCCATGGCCTGCTCCGTATCGACGATCAGGATCTCGTAGGCGGGCGTCAGAGCGGCCGCGGCCGCCTTGATCTGCGGCAACAGAAAGGTCAGGTTTTCGGCTTCGCGATACGCCGGCAGGGCTATGGTCAGCGCAGGCTGCGCCGCGCTCGAAACGGAAACGGGATCACTCATGGTCGCTCTCGATACTGCTCCGGTTCTGAGACCTTGAGGTTCGGGAATTCCGCCCGCGCCAGCTGCCAGACAGCATAGGCAAGGTTGGTGCGTGGCGTCCATCCCAGCGCTTCCGTGCGCGAAATATCAGCCACCAGCTGGGTCGGCTCGAGCGGATGAAACGGTCGTGCGCCGAACCGTATCTCTACAGGAAGCGACAGCTGCACGGCAACTGAGTGCACGATGCGGCCAAGTGAAATCGACCGCCCGCTGCCCACGTTGAAGATGTCGCGCCCGGGATGATCGCCCTCTTCGAGAATCAGCTGGATCGCGTCCACCACATCGCCGACCGCACAGAAATCGCGCAGCTGTGTGCCCGGCGACATGAGGAACGGCTTGCCCTCCGCCGCCGCCCGCAGAAGCGACGGAAACAGGCGATCGCCGCCGTCATGCAGGCCCGTAAACGAAAACGGCCGCACAATGGTCAGCTGCCGGCTCAGCCGCTCCGCCGCGGAGCGCAGCAGGCAATCCGCCGCCGCCTTGCTCGCGCCGTACGGATGCAGCGTGTTCACCGCGTCCGACTCGCGGCACGGCCGATCCTGCTGCCCATACACCAGCCCCGTGCTGACGTTGATGAAGTGGCAGTTCGGCAGGGGGCAGGTCGCGCGAAACAGGTGCAGCGTCGCCGAAACATTCAGGTCGATCAGCTCGAAGTAGTCGATGTTCGACGGCCGCACGCCACTCGCCGCGGAGTGAATCACGGCGTTCGGCGCAAACCCCGTCACCGTCTCCACCAGACGGTCCGTGTCCAGCATGTTCACCTGCCGGATACGCACATTCGGCAGGTCGGCAAAGAGCGTCTCGTCCACCGTGCGCATCAGCACCAGCAGATCGCTCTCCGGATGGTGCTTCCCAAGCTGGCGAACGATGTTGTATCCGAGCGTCCCCGTCACGCCGGTAATCAGAATCCTTTCCAAATGGGGTCGCAGCATCAGGCCAATAGTACAAGACAGGGCATCGCCGCACTACCCGACCGAACACCGAGGCCGAGACCTCCCCGCGAGGTCCTCGCCCCGGCCGTTCAGGAGCATGCCGCGCCGCGCTACGCTGAGGCGACCTCCGCGGGCTCGGCGGCGTGCGGCACCAGTGTGGTAAACCGCAGCGCCCCCGTTCCGTCCACGTCGATCCGCACGCGATCCCCATGCAGCACGCTGCCGTCCAAGATCTTGACCGCCAGCTTGTCCTGCACCATCCGCTGGATCGCCCGCTTCATCGGCCGAGCACCATACACCCGGTCGTACCCCGCGTGGAAGATCGCTTTGCGCGCCGCGTCGGTCAGATCGAGCGTAATTTTCCGATCCGCCAGCATCCGCTGCAGGTCCGCGAGCCGCAGATCCACAATGTGCGTCAGCTGCTCCTCGCCCAAGGGATGGAACACCACAATGTCGTCCACGCGATTCAGAAATTCCGGCCGAAATTGCTGCCGCAGCGAGTCCATGACGCGCTCCTTCGCCTCGTCGAATCCATCCTCGCCCTCCGCCCACGCCGACGTCAGCGCCGCCGCGCCCACGTTCGACGTCATGATCAGCACCGTGTTTTTGAAGTCCACCGTGCGTCCCTTGGAATCCGTCAATCGACCATCGTCGAGCACCTGCAACAATACGTGGAACACATCCGGATGCGCCTTCTCGATCTCGTCAAACAGCACTACTGAGTAGGGCCGCCGGCGCACCGCCTCCGTCAGCTGCCCGCCCTCGTCATACCCGACATACCCCGGAGGCGCGCCGATCAGCCGGGCCACGGCGTGCTTCTCCATGTACTCGCTCATGTCGATCCGCACCATCGCGTTCTCGTCATCGAACAGAAATTCCGCCAGCGCCCGCGCCGTCTCCGTTTTGCCAACGCCCGTCGGCCCGAGAAAGATAAAGCTCCCGATCGGCCGCTTCGGATCCGACAACCCCGCTCGCGACCGCCGAATCGCATTCGCCATCACCGTCAGCCCCTCGTCCTGCCCGACCACCCGAGCCCGCAGACGATCCTCCATCTCGACCAGCTTCTGCACCTCGCCCTCAAGCATCTTTGACACCGGAATGCCCGTCCACTTCGAGACGATCGCCGCAATATCCTCTTCGTCGACCTCCTCCTTCAGCATCCGCCGCGGCGTCGCCTTGCTGTTCGCGGGTGCCCCAGGTCTCGCGTCTGAGACCTGCAGCCCACGACCGTCCTCCTGAGCACGATCCTCCGCCACGGCCGCTTCCTGCACCTCCGTCAGCGCCCGCAGTTCCGCCTCCGCCTTCGGAATCTCGCCATACTGCAGCTCCGCCGCACGCTGCAGATTGCCCTTCCGCGTCTCCTCCAGCTGCTGAAATCGCAGACCCTCCAGAACCTCTTTCAGCTCCGCAATCCGCCCGATTGCGCCACGCTCCTGCTGCCAGCGCGCCCGCAACCCGGCCACTTTCTCCTTGATCTCGGCCAGTTCTTTTTCCACTACCCCCAGCCGCTCCTGCGAGTTCGCATCCAGCTCGCGCTGCAGCGCAGCCCGCTCGATCTCAAGCGACGTCACCTGACGCTCCAGGTCGTCAATCTCCACCGGCACCGACCCAATCTGGATCGCCAGCGCAGCCGCCGCCTCGTCCACCAGATCGATCGCCTTGTCCGGCAGAAACCGATCCGAGATGTAACGGTGCGAAAGCGTCGCCGCCGCCACAATCGCCGCATCCTTGATGCGCACCTTGTGGTGCGACTCATACCGCTCCTTCAACCCGCGCAGAATCGCCACCGTGTCTTCCACGTTCGGCTCGCCCACGTACACAATCTGGAACCGCCGCTCGAGCGCCGTGTCCTTCTCGATGTACTTCCGGTACTCGTTCAGCGTCGTCGCGCCGATCGCCCGCAGCGTGCCCCGAGCCAGCGCGGGTTTGAGCATGTTGCTCGCATCCATCGCTCCCTCGGCCGCGCCCGCGCCGACCAGAGTATGTAACTCATCGATGAACAAAATAATCTCGCCGTTCGATCCCTCGATCTCGCCCAGCACCGCCTTCAGCCGCTCCTCGAACTCCCCGCGAAACTTCGCCCCGGCCACCATCGCGCCCAGGTCGAGCGAGCACACGCGCTTGCCGCGCAGAATCTCCGGAACATCGCCCAGAAAAATCCTTCGCGCCAGCCCCTCCACAATCGCCGTCTTGCCCACGCCAGGTTCTCCGATGAGGACGGGATTGTTTTTCGTCCGGCGGCTCAGCACCTGCACCACCCGCCGAATCTCCTCATCGCGCCCAATCACCGGATCGAGCTTGCCCCGCCGCGCCAGCTCCGTCAGGTCCTTCGCATACTTTTCGAGCGCCTGGAACTTGCCCTCAGGGTTCTGGTCCGTTACCCGCTGCGACCCGCGCACCTGGCTCAACGCCCCCAGCACCGCCTCGTGGGTCGCGCCCACGGCAGCCAACGCCGCCTGTACCGGCTCGGGCTGTCGTCCGATCTGGGCCCGCGTCATCGCCAGCAGCATGTGCTCGGTCGACACGTACTCGTCCTTGAACCCCTCTGCCTCCTTGAACGCCCCCTCCAGCACCCGCTGCGCCGCCTGCCCCAGCCCCGGCTGCGACCCGCCCTGAATCTTCGGCAGCCGCCCAATTGCTCCGTTGGTCGTCGACAGCAACTGCTGCACCGGCACATGAATCTTCTCAAGCACCGGCAGCACCACACCGTCCTTGTCCTCCAGCAGCGCATGCAGCAGATGCGTCGGCATCACCTCCGGATTACCGTTCTCCCCCGCCAACCCCTGCGCCGCCTGCACCGCTTCCTGACTCTTCACCGTCAACCGATCCCACTTGATCGCCATCATCTCTCTCCTCAACCAGAACTCACAGGCATCACTCACCAGCGCCCTACAGAATAGATGCATCTGCGCCTAGCGGGATACAGAAATATGACATCATCGCACTCACATACTGCCACGATTAGGATCGCCTCTACCATGCCCGACCCCATCCGCCCCTGCACCGAAGCCGACCTCCCCACCCTGCTCACCATCGTCAATGCCGCCGCTGAGGCCTACCGCGGCGTCATCCCGCCCGACCGCTTCCCCACCCCCTACATGCCCGAAGCCGAGCTCCGCCACGAAATCGCCGCCGGCGTCCACTTCTGGGGGTTCGAGCAGGACGGCGCCCTCGTCGGCATCATGGGCCTCCAGCCCGTCGAGGACGTCACCCTCATCCGTCACGCCTACGTCCACCCCGACCACCAGGGCCAGGGCATCGGCGCCCATCTCCTCCATCACCTCCGCACGCTCGCCCCCGGCACCATCCTGGTCGGCACCTGGGCCGACGCCGCCTGGGCCGTCCGCTTCTACCGGCGCCACGGCTTCCACCTCGTCCCACCCGACCGGAAAGCCACCCTGCTCCGCCGCTACTGGCACATCCCCGAACGGCAGATCGAAACCTCCGTCGTCCTCACCACGCATCCGGACCCTGCAGCCTGACCCATCAGCCCTTGCCGAACACCTGCCGCAGCAGCGGCGTCGATCGCGCCAACGGATCGGTGCGGATCTCCTTTTCCTGCTGCGCCAGCACGTAAAACAGCCCGTCCAACGCCTTCGAAATCACATAGTCGTCGATGCTTGGCCGCTTGCCTTGCCCAAACGGCATCGTCGGCGCCTTCGCCATCAGTTCGTCGTATTGCCCTGTCACCCCGTTGCTGCTCATCGCCTGCTCCACCGCCGGCCGGAACGCCACCTTCAGGTTCCCCGTCGTTTTCTCCTTGAAGTAGTCGGTGATGGACGTACTTTCGGCCACAAAATGACGTGTGCCATCGAACATCGTACGCCCCACCCAAACAGGAACGCGGCAAGTCCCATCCATCTCCGGACATCGCGGCAACCCCTCCGGACATTGCGGCAACCCCTCCGGACATTGCGGCAACCCAGACCACGCCGGAAAACACCCGCATCCCAGCAGCATGCCTTCGGCCAAACCCTCCAGTCCGGGCCTCCTTACCGCGCTTTTCCTCGCCGCCTCCGGTGGCCTGCTCGACGCCGTCACCTACCTCGTCCACCACGGCGTTTTTTCGAGCGCCCTTTCCGGCAACGTGGTCCTGCTTGCCGTCAACCTCCTCCATCCCGACCCGGCCCAGGCCCTGCGCCACCTCGTTCCCATTGCCGCCACCCTCCTCGGCATCTTTCTCGCCCGGGCCATCCGGACCGAGCCCGCCGCACGCGCCGTCACCCTGTCGCTCCTGCTCGAGTCGGCGCTGCTTCTGCTCTGCGGCCTGTTGACCCACCACCTTCCCGGCCCCGTCATCGTCGCCTCCGCCGCGTTCGCGGGAGCATTTCAAATCAGCAACTTCCGCCGCATCGACAGCCTCCCCTACAGCTCCACCTTCGTCACCGGCAATCTTCGCGACGCCACCGAGGGCCTCTTCGAAGCGCTCGACCACGGCCCGGACGCCAACCCCGGAACCCGTCGGCGCGGCCGGCAAAAGGCTCGCGACCTCTTCCTTGCCACCCTCGCCTTTCTCGTTGGCGTGATCGTCGGCGCCGCCCTCGCCCCGCACTTTCAGGACCGCGCCTACTGGGCCGCCATCCCCCTCGTGCTCGTCGCACTCCTCCTCAACCGCCCCGCCCAGTCCACCTAGCTGTCTGAAGTTGGCTGCGGCCCCAACAACGCCGCCTCTCGTCGCAGCAACTCCCGCTTCCGCTCCACCCCCCACCGATACCCGGACAGGCCCCCATCGCTCCGCACCACGCGATGACACGGGATCGCCACCGCCAGCGCGTTCGCCGCGCACGCCCCCGCCACCGCCCGCGCCCCACCCGGAGCCCCCATCCGCCGGGCCACCTCCGCATAGCTCGCCGTTGCCCCTACCGGAATCGCCCGCAGCGCCGCCCACACCCTCTGTTGGAACGCCGTCCCCCGCACATCCAGCGGCATCCCCAGCCCCACCTCCGGCCGCTCCACAAACCTGACCACCTCAGCCACATACGCCTCAAACGCCGCATCCCCGCCCACCATGGCCGCCCGCGGAAACCGCACCGTCAACTCCCGCACCAGCTCGCCCGCATCCTCCCCCAGCAAAATCGCGCACACCCCCCGCTCCGACATCGCCACCAACACCACGCCCAGCGCCGACGCGCCTACGGCAAACCGAATCTCCGCCCGCGCACCCCCTTCCCGAAACGCCGTCGGCGTCATGCCCAGCGCCCCGTCCGCCTCCGCGTAAAACCGCCCGCTCGACCCGTACCCCGCCGCAAAAATCGCCTCCGTTACCGACCCCGCCGACCCCAGCCGCGCCCGCACCGCCGACCTCCGCAGCCCCGCCCAATACACCTTCGGCGTCACCCCCACCACCTCCCGAAAGACCCGCCCAAAGTGAAACCGGCTCATCCCCGCCGCTTCCGCCAGTGCCTCCATCCCGGGTGCCTCGCCACCCTCCGCCACCTCCCGCTCCATACGCCGACACACCTCCGCCATCGCCGCCGCCCGCCCTTCCCGCATCGACATCCCGTCCGGCACACACCGCCGACACGCCCGAAACCCCGCCCGCGCCGCCGCCGCCGCATCGCCGAAAAACCGTACATGCTCCGGCCGCGCCCGCCGCGCCGGGCAGCTCGGCCGGCAGTACACCCCCGTCGTCACCACCGCAAAACAGAACTGCCCATCCGCCGCCGCGTCCCGCGCCACCACCCGCGCCCATCGCGCATCCGCCACCACCGCGGCCGCCGCCGCCGCCCGTTCCGTCATCTCGCGCGTCGTCATCCGCGTCACCGCCCCATCCTCGCCGCCGGCCGGTACCGCTCCTCCGGGATCTCCGCCAGCGTCGACGCGCCCGCCCGCGCCCCCATCCCGTAAAGCTGCCCAAAACTCATCAGCAATGGACGCCACCGGTCCGGATCCACGTGGTCCGGCAACCCCGGCACCAGCAGAGATTCGTCCACGTGCGCCCGCACCACCCGCACCTCAAACGCCAGCGCCGTGCTCGGCTTATCCGGCCGCGTGCCGAACGGGTGCACCGCCTCCACCACCGCTTCCAGCTGCACCGGGCATTCCCGCACCCGCGGCGCGCGCACCAGCTCCGACGCCTCCGCCCGCAGCCCCGCCGCTCCCAGCTTGTCGCGCTCGTGCCGGTACCCCATCGCCACCTTGTGCGGTGGCACCGGGTCCGACCCCGTCAGCCGCGCCAGACGGTTCACCTGCTCGGCCATTCCCACCGACGGCAGATTCACCACGCACTCCCGTTCCCGCTCCATGTTGCCCGCCGTATGCCCCTTCGCGCCGAGCCCCAGCATACAGTTCCACCCCAGCCACCACACCGACGACATCGGCGCCACATTCACCGAACCATCCTGGTTGAGCGTACTCAACAAGACGACCGGCGTCCCGAAATACAAGATCGAAGGCTCCACGCGCACATGCATGTCTTCACTCTGGGCCCGGCTCCCGTGGCGACGCACCCCGTTCCTTGCTCCCCAATCCAAAAACCGGAAAGATCCCCACGAAGCCGTCACACCTCCGTGGGAGTGCCCCCAGGCACACCACCGCTCTACCCTTCTCCTGCAACCGTGTGCTGCACCTCCCCTCCCCGGCCCCCGCACACCAGGAGCTCTTCCGGATCATGACTCCCCCGATATCGCGCGCTCGTCGCCGCCGCAGCTCGCTCCTCGTCGTCCTCGCCTCGCTCGCCGCAGCCCCGCTCCTGCTTGGCGGCTGCGGCGTCACCCCGTCCCAGCTCGCCACCACCGCCACCACGCCAACCCCCCAGACGGCCACCCTCCGGGGCCGCGTCCACGGCGGTCAGCAGGTCGTGGAGGGCGCCCACATCTACCTTTTCGCCGCCAGCACCTACGGCTACGGCTATAACTCCATCTCGTTGCTGAACGGCAGCGTCCCCGGCGTCTACACCGACGCTCTCGGCGGCTACGTCCTTACCGACCAGAACGGTAACTTCAACCTTTCCGGGGCCTACTCCTGCGCCGCCGGCCAGCAGGTCTACCTCCTCGCCCAGGGCGGCAATCCCGGCCTCGCCGCCGGCACCAGCAACGCTGCCCTCACCATGATCTCGGTCCTCGGCGCCTGCCCGTCCGACGGCACCTTCGCCGGCCATGTCGCCTACGTCAACATCAACGAGGTCTCCACCGTCGGCGCCGTCTTCGCCCTCGCCGGCTTCATGACCGATGTGACCCATGTCTCCGCCCCCGGCTCGCCCGCCGCGCAGCTCGGCCTTGCCCACGCCTTCGCCACCTTCGCCAACCTCGTCGACCTCAGCGCCGGCGAGCCCCGCACCGTCTCCGCCAGCCAGGGCAATGGCACCATCCCTGCCAGCAAAATCAACAGCTTAGCCGACGTCCTCTCCCCCTGCATCAACTCCAACGGCTCAGCCCTGGTCTGCACCGCACTATTCAACGCCGCCCACAACGCCGCCGGCGGCATCCCCACCGAGACCACCACCGCCGCTCTCAACATCGCGCACAGCCCCGCGCTCAACGTCGCCACCCTCTGGAACATCATCTCCCCCACCCCACCCTTCCAGCCCTCCCTCTCCATCGCCCCCAACGACTGGTCGCTCGCCGTCACCTTTCGCGCCCAATTCCTGCAAGGCCCCTACTACCCCGCCATCGATTCCGCCGGGGACCTCTGGGTGCCCGGCTACGCCACCAACAACCTCTTCGAGTTCGACCCCCTCGGCAACAATCTCTCGGGCGCCCACGGCTTCTCCGGCGGCGGCCTCGCCCAGCCCTACGCCATCGCCATCGACCCCTCCGACAACGCCCTGGTCGTCAACTTCAATGTCAGCGCCTCCACGGTCTCCCGCTTTTCCGCCGGCGGTGTGCCCTCCGCCACCACCTTTCCCTGCCCCGGCGAGTGCTTCTTCCCCGCCGTCGATACCTCCGGCAATCTCTGGATCTCCGGCAAATCCCAGACGGTCGCCCTCACCTCCGCCGGCGGCTCCCTCGGCAGCTTCCCCACCGCCGCCTTCAACTCCGGCATCTCGCTCGACAGCTCGGGCCGTGCCTGGACCCTCGGCACCGGCGCCACCCTCTACCGCCACACCCTCCCCTCGACCACCTCCACCTACACCCGCTCCACCACCAGCCCGGCCAACGACACCACTCCCACTGCCATGGATTCTGCCGGCAATCTCTGGTTCGCCTCGCTGAAAAACAACGCCCTCGGCGAAACCGCTCCCAACGGCGTCGCCATCTCGCCCCCGGGCGGCTACACCGGTGGCGGCCTGAATGCCCCCGCCGGCATCGCCGTCGATGGCGCCGGCAATGTCTGGGTCACCAACCGCGCCGGCAACACCCTCTCCGAGTTCGCCAACACCGGCGCCGCGATCACCCCCACCTCCGCCCTGACCGACCCCCTCCTCTCCGGCCCCCGCGGCATCGCCATCGACGCCTCCGGCAACGTCTGGGTCGCCAACTTCACCTCCAACTCCGTCACCGAGTTCGTCGGCGCCGCCACCCCCACCGCCACCCCCATCACCCCCACCAACCACGGCCAACGCCCCTGACCGGGCAGCCACCCTCGATGGGCGAGAAAGCCGCCCCCATCCGCTCCCAACCGGCGAGGGCGGTGCGGGGTTTATGATGAGGAAATCCGCGCAGGACGTGTGCGGAGGGCTGTGTGAGTGGTTGAAACAGGCGGTCTTGAAAACCGCTTTACCCTGACGGGTAACGGGGGTTCGAATCCCTCGCCCTCCGCCAAGAACCTTTTTCGACGAGTTCCAGGGTACGTTCGCGAACCCGCGAAGCTGGGCGATGCCGGAACCAGCTCACCCGGTTCGTTCGCGATCCAAATCCGAGCGCCGGGCAACTACCAAACAACCGTCGCAATCGACCGCCTGTCCAACGGGATACTGGCTGCGGCCGTGCCATCGTGCAGCCGCACCGTGCGTTCTTCGCCCCTGTTGGTCAGCACCGCAACGTGCGATCCGTCCGGATTGCGGAAGCTGACGGCATCGAGCTCGGCCGCGTCGGTGTGGCTCCCCAGGCGGACCGCCCCGCGTCGCACGTGCTCGGAAAAGTGGCGCAACGCCCAGTATTGGCCGCTGCGCAGCAGGCTGCCGTCCGCGCGCAGCGTCACCAGCCCCCCACAGGAAAACGGCCCGATGTTCGGCTTGCCTTCCGGGTCGAGCATCAGGTTCCACGCGATCAGCGCGCCGCACCAGTTCGTGATCGCCGCCGTAAAGATCGATCCCCAGCGCGTCCAGTCCTCGAGGGAGTGCGGGTCAGTGTAGTCGGGCCCGCCCTCGGTCCAGTAAAACGGCAGCTCCGGCTCCGCGTCGTGCAGCCGGCTCATCATGTCCGGTGTGCCGGCATAGCCGTGCCACGCCACACCGGAAACGTACCTCCGCAGCTCCGGGTCCTGCATCTGCCAGCGCACGCGCTTCCACAGGTTGTAGTTGTGGTCCAGCAGCCAGATCTGCGTTCGGTCGCCCGTTTGCCGCAGCAGCGGACCAAGGTGGTCGCGCACAAAGTCGCTCTCCAGCTCCGGCGGCCACAACGTCGCCGGCATCGACCCGCCCTGGTCCGCCTCCGGCTCGTTCTGCGACGTAACCGCATCGATCGGAACGCCCGCCGCGCGATACGCCTCCAAAAAGCGGCTGAGGTACACCGCATACGGCCCAAGGAACCGGGACTGCATCCATCCACCCCGCATCGATCCGTAGGTCTTCATCCACCCCGGCGGACTCCACGGCGTGGACAGCAGAAACAGCTGGGGATTGATGCGGCGCATGGCGCGCAGCGCCGGCAGGATGTAGGCCTCGTCATGCGCGATCGAGAAGTGCTGCATGCCGACATCGCCCGCCACATCGTCATAGCTGTACAGGTCGCGCGAATAATCGCTCGCGCCGATGGTGGTGCGCCCCATGTTCAGGTTCATGGCCGCGGGCGAAAACGTGTCCTCAAGAAACGCCTGCCGCGCCTCCGCCGACATCGTGCTCAGCAGAAAGCAGCTGGCATCGGTGTAGGCGCAGCCAAATCCCAGCATCGGCTGAAAGCTCTGCGAGCTGTCGACCACCAGGACGTCGCCCGGCCCGCTCGCGTCCGCTTGCTGGCGGAACACCACCGGGGAAAGTGCCGCATGCTTCCTGCTGTCGCTCGTCACATACACCCTGGCCGTGCGCTTTCCGCCTTCCACCGCGGCAGCCCACCCCGGGCGCACGGCAACACCAGCCGAGGCCGCACCGGCCCACCTCAGAAACTCCCTCCGCGGCCATCCCGGATGTTCACGCACACGCACCACACTTCCGTCTTCTCACGCATCCCTCACGGTCACGGACGCTTCGCGGTTCCGGTCGCTGGCAGCCGGAAGGCCACCACAAAGTCTCCCTGCTGCGTCCCGAACGAACCGTGCCCGCCGGCCGCGATCACCACGTACTGCGTGCCTTGAAACCGGTATGTCATCGGCGTGGCCTGGGCCGGCACCGGCAGGGTCCCGGTCCACAGCAGCTGACCGGTCGTGGCATCAAACGCCCGCAGATGCGGGTCGCGCGCCGCAGCGGTAAACACCAGACCGCCGGCCGTCGCTATCGGTCCGCCCAGGCCGATCGACCCATGCGCGGCGTAGCCATCCATGCTGCCCAGCGGCGCCTGCCACAGCAGCTGGCCGCGGTTCAGGTCCAGCGCATTCAGCGTGCCCCACGGCGGCGGGCTGCACGGCAGGCCGGAAGGCGACGTCAGCGGCTCGCGTACCAGCGTGTACGGCGTCTCGCCCATCGGGGAATACTCCTTGCCAAAATGCGGTTTGCTGATCTTCGTCTCCGGATCCGGCTGAAACGCCTCGTCGGGATAAAACCGCGCCAGCAGCCAGTGAAACATGCGGCTGTCGCGCAGCCACGGCGTACGAATTTCGTTCATCCACGAAGACAGAGGAAGCACCACATCGTCATGCCACCAGCCCTCCTCCGCAGGTCCCAGGCGAATCAGAAACGGCTGACGGTTGGTGTTCGCGTACATCACACCCGTCGCGGGATTGAACGCCACCGACCCCCAGTTCACGCCGCCCAGCGAGCCCGGATACTGGAGCGACCCCCGCGTCGACGGCGGCGTAAACACGCCCTCCGAGCGCAGGGTCGCCATCTTGTCGCGACAAAACTGCTGGTCCGCCGGTGTGGGACCCCAGATCGCGTCGGCCGGCAGCCCCTGCGGCACCAGTGGCGGAAGCGCGGAAAACGGCTGCGTCGCGCTGGTACGTTCGCCCGGAACATCGCTCTGCGGCACCGGCCGCTCCGTCACCGGAAACAGCGGTTCGCCGGTCAGGCGGTTCAGCACAAACACCGTTCCCAGCTTGGTGGCGATCGCCACGGCGGGCGTCGATCCGCGAAACGAAAACAGCAGCGGCTCAGCCGCCAGGTCATAATCCCACAGGTTGTGGTGCACCACCTGAAAGGCCCAAATTTTCCGTCCCGTGTGCATGTCCAGCGCCACCAGAGAGTCGGCGTCACGGTCATCGCCCAGCCGGAAGCCGCCATAAAAATCCGGGCTCGGGCTGGACGTCGGCACATACACGATGCCGTGCTCGGCGTCGGCCGCAAGGGTGCTCCACGCGTTGCCGCCGCCGGTTCGCAGCCGCGCCGCCTCGGCCCACGGCAGCGGGTTCCATCGCCACAGTTCGCGGCCCGATCGCGCGTCAAATCCACGCACCGTCCCCCGCGGTTCCTCGACGCCGTGGTTGTCCCCGATCGATGACCCCGTCACCACTACATCACCCACCACCGTCGGCGCGGAGGTCACCTCGTACTCATCCTTCGGACCCCCGCCCATGCCGGCCCGCAGATCCACCGCGCCGGCGTTGCCGAAGTCCCGGCACGGCTGCCCCGTGGCTGCATCGATCGCCAGCAGCCGCGCATCGAGCGTCCCCAGGAAGAGGCGCGTGCCGCAGGGCTCCCGGCCCCCGTGCGCCGACGGCGTCGCCGGCCACGCGCTCACGCCACGTGACGTAAGGATGCCGCGCTCCGGGTCACCCACATGCGGGTCAAACCGCCACCGCTCCGCACCCGTCGCCGGGTCGAGCGCCAACACCTGGTCGAACTGCGTCGCCAGGTACAGCGTCCCTCCAAACAGAATCGGCGTCGCCTCAAAGGACGCACGCTCCTGCCACGTGCGTCGGTCGTTCAACGCGCCCGTACGAATCGTCCACGCCGGCTGGAGCTGCCCCACGTTCGCCGCGCCGATGTCCGTCGCGGTCGAGAAACGCGTGCCGGCAAGGTCCGCCCCATACACGGACCATGTTCCCGTATCGGTGGGCGGCGGCGGCGCCCCGGCACGACCCACCCGGCCAAGCAGAAGCAGCACCGCTATCAGCCGGATGGCCTTGGCGGAGGTGCGCGGCGGCCGCAGATCGGCACGGGGGCTGGAACAGCGTGGCGGCATCATGAACTCATCCCGTTAGACGTGCCCAGGCCGAGCGTTAGACGCGCGCACGCCGAGCGCTGGCGGCTACCACCGTCCCCGCATCCGGCCATCGCAACATCCCGCGCGCCGGTTCGCATTCCTTTGCTACCGCGCACCGCCCGGCAAAGCCCGATCCGCATGCCTCTCCGGCCCCAGCCGAAACCAGAACGTCGCCCCCACCCCCACCTCCGCCGTCGCCCACACCTCGCCGCCATGCCGGCGCACCACCCGCGCCACCGTCGCCAGCCCGATCCCTGTCCCCTCAAACTCCTCCAGCGCGTGCAGCCGCTTGAACGGCTGAAACAGCTGCCCCGCCTCTTCCATCGCAAACCCCTCGCCGTTGTCGCGCACAAAGAACGCCCCGTCTCCCGCCGACCAACCCACCTCGATCACCGCCGGCGACCGCCGACCCGTAAATTTCCACGCATTCCCCAGCAGATTCGCCAACATCGCCCGCAGCAGCTTCCGGTCGCCCTCCGCCACCATCCCCGGCGCAATCCGCCATTGCACCTCGCGCCCACCCTGGCCTTCGCGCAACTCCTGCGCCACCTCCCCCGCCAGCCCACTCAGGTCCACGGCCGACCGCGACAGCTCCGCCCGTGCCACCCGCGACAGCTCCATCAGCGCGTCGATCAGCTCCCCCATCCGCACCGTCGCCCGCCGAATCCGTCCCAGGTAGCCCTTGCCCGTCGGGCTCAGCTCCGCCGCGCAGTCCTCTTCGAGCGCCACGCTGAAGCCTTCAATCGTGCGCAGCGGCGCCCGCAGATCATGCGATACCGAATAGGAAAACGCCTCCATCTCCGCATTCGCCGTCACCAGCGACGCCGTCCGCTCCCGCACCCGCGTCTCCAGCGCCGCGTTCAGCTGCCGCACCTCCTCGGTCCGCTGCTGCGCCTCTCCGACCGCCGCCTGCAGCCGGCGCGTCTGCTCGAGCGCCACATCCTCGAGCGCCGGAATCAGCAGCCCCAGCGTCGCGATCTCCGCCCTTTGCCGCTCCTGCGCCCGTCCATCGCCGGCCGCTTCCGGCGACGCCGTCTCCCCCTGAAACACCGGTCCCCGCACATACGGCAGAAGCACCAGCTTCGTGCTCAGCGCAATCGTCTGAAACAGGTCGGCGACCTCGCGCGCGATCCGTACCCGCGAAAACAGAATCACCGCAAACAGATCGCCCGACGGCAGCAAGCCGCCAAACCCCAGCACCGACCGGATCCCCTGCTCCGTCACAAACCCCTGCGCCGGCACGTACCCGCTGCCGCGCGCCTCCGCCACGTGAAACACCCCAAACGCCCGTTGCTCCGCATCCAGCAGAAAGTCGGGGGTGGGCGCCAGCACATCGCGCACCTCCATCCCCATCTGCTGGATCAGCCGCGCAATCATCGGCGCCCGCTCCACCACCGCAACACTTTCGAGCGGAATCGCTCTGTGCCCGCGCGACCCCAGCCGCCCCATCCACTCCGGCTCGTCCCCTCGGCTCGCCAGCAGCGTCAGGCAGAGAACGTCCCTCTCCGCCGCCTCGTCCCCCACCAGCGCCGCCCGCGCCACCTCCGCCAGATCCCCCGGAAGGCGGCTCAGAGCGTGCGTCTTAAAACATCGCAGCAGCGCACACGCCCGCTCGCCCTCAGCCCCCACCAGGCTTCGCCACAGAAGCTCCACCACCCACTCCGCGGCCTCTTCCATCGATTCCGCCGCCGGTGCCCCACGCAGCGCCCGGCCGCACTGAATCATGTCGCTCAGCCCAAACTCTGCCAGGCGAAACCGTACCGGATCCCCCGTTGCCGCCATCATCGTTCGTTCCGCTCCCCAGGCCGCACACCAATCTTGTCAGAAGTGTAGAGCAGTCGAGAACGGCGCAACAGAAAACAAAGCCGACACCAAAACGGTTACCAAAAAACGGTGAACAAACGGACAAATGGGGAAGGAAAGCAGACAGGACATCTCATCTAGACTCGCCGGGTTTTGTTCCAGCCATTCTGTCCGAGGCCTTCCTGCTCTCGCTCTCCCATTCCAGCCCTTCTGTTCGGGCGCCCCCGGCCGTTACACCAGCTGCGCGTCCAGCGAAATCTCCGCCGCCTTCAGCAGCCGCGACACCGGGCAGCCTTCCTTGGCCTTTTTCGCCAGCTCGTCAAACTTCTCCTTCTCCACATTCGGCACCTTGGCCCGCGTCACCAGATGGATCTTCGTGATCGTCGGCCCATCGTCGGTCTTTTCCATCGTCACCACGGCCGTCGTCTCCAGGCTCTCCGGCGGCATCTGCGCATCCGACAGCTGCGCGCTCAGCGCCATGGTGAAACATCCCGCATGCGCCGCCGCGATCAACTCCTCCGGGTTCGTTCCCTTTTCATTCTCAAACCGCGTCCGAAAGCTGTACGCCGTCTCCCGCAGCACCCCGCTCTCGGTCGTCAGCGTCCCCTTGCCGTCCTTCAATCCACCATGCCAAACCGCCTGCGCACTCCGATCCATCGCACATCTCCTCGTGCCGCTCCAGGCGGCTGTTGCCCATAGGATGCGCCGCTACCCGCACCCGTCTTCTTCGGTCGGTTGCGTACCCCTCGCGCCGTTGCGTTCGCGTGTCCCCCGCCCACCGCACCAGCCCAGTCAAGCCCCAACCCATGCATCATCCCGCGCGCAAGTACCATCTCATCCTCAGCAGAGCAACAACCCAGGCGCACCGAGTCATCCCACGGCTCCGCCCCTGCGTTGCGACCCTCAAGGAGAGCCCGCATGACCCGCAAACGCATCGCCCGCACCAAAACCCTTCTCGCCCAGGCCGCCACCCTCATCCTGCTCAGCACCGCCTCCGGCTTCGCCCTCGCCCACGTGCAGGAGCCCACCACGACCACCACCCCCATCACCAGCCAGACCCCCGTCACCAATCAGAACGCCCCCAGCACCACCACGTCCACCACCACCACAACCACCACCACGCCCCTCACCAAGTCCGAGCTCAAGGCCCAGCGCAAGCAGCAGAAGCATCAGGAAAAGGCTGACAAAGCCAACGCCAAGGCCGCCAAGGACCAGGCCAACGCCTCCAAAGATCAGTCCAACGCCCTGAAGCAGCAAAACAAAGCCACCGACCAGCAGGAACAGGCCAACCAGCCCCACTAGTCTCTCGCGAGCAACAGCTTACCCGTCCCGCTGCACGCCGCGACTCCGACCCGGATAAGTTGTGTTTCCCCTCCGTCGACAGGAGACGGCGACTCGTCCGGGGTGTCAGTAGATTCGGAAGCTCACAGAAATCGTGAGGTAAACCGGGACGGCCACACCCTCTCGCAGCGCAGGCTTAAACCGGTACTGACTCACCGCCTTCACCGCCGCCTCATCCAATCCATACCCGACCGGATTCGCAACGACCAGATCCCGCGGCACGCCCTTCGCATCGACCACCAGATTCACCTGAAGGTCAGCCGAGATCTTCTTCTTCCGCGCCCGCTCCGAAAACTCAGGATCGACCTGGTACACCAACACCGGCGCTCGAACAACACCGCCAACTCGGTAGATGCCCTTGGCATCCGGAACTCCGCTGGGCGGTGCCGTCTGCGAGCTCTTCGGAGCTTCCGGCAAGCCGCCAGCCTCTTGGACAAACGTGCAAACCCGCATTGAAAACATCCCAACCACACTGGCGAGCAGAAGAAGGAGGGCGCTCATGCCCTTTATCCTCTCAGGCCCGTCATCTGGGCCGCAAGAACGGATCACCCACCGAAACCCGGCTCGGCTTCGATCTATTCACTCGCCTTCCGCGCCGCCTCGAACTCATCCCCAGCCTTCCACTCCACCGTGTGCGGCGCGCGCAGCACCTCCCACCCCAGCTCCATCCCAAACCGCGCCAGCTTCGCATCCCCCCGGAAGTCCATCTCCGGCGTGTAGTTGTCGCTGAAGTTGTGGTATCGGTGCTCGTTATAGTCTTTCTCCTGCGCCTCGCCCCAGGCCCGGTCGTGCCCCTCATACAGCGTCCCCAGATCGACCGAAAACGCCGGAATCCCCACGCGCGACAAGCTGAAATGGTCCGATCGGTAATAGCTCCCCGCCTCCGGCCGCGGATCCGGCACAATCGCCAGATCAAACCGCTTCGCCGTCTCCTGCACCTCCGGGAAGAACGTCGTCCGCTGCGCCCCGTTCACGTTGATCTCGCGCGGCACACCCACCGGCAGGATCATGTCGTAGTTGATATCGAGCGAGATCTGCTTGGCCGGTACCGGCGGATGCTGCCCCAGGTACTCACTCCCCAGCAGCCCCTGCTCCTCCGCCGTCACCGACGCAAAAATCACATCGTGCGGCGGCTTCACCCCCATCCCGCCCGCCGCGGCGGGCTTGGCAAGGTCAGCCCACACCCGAGCCTCTTCGAGCAGGATTCCGCAGCCCGTCCCATTGTCCGCCGCGCCGTTATACACATTGTCGCCCGCCATCCCCGGCACAAACCCCAGGTGGTCATAGTGCGCCGTATACATCACCGCCTGCCCCGGCGCCTCCCCCGGCAAAATCCCCACAACATTCGGCGAATCAAACGGCCGGATTGCCGACTCCACATGCGCCTTCAGCTTTACCGGCAGCTCCACCGCCTTGAACCCCCGCTTGCCCGCCGCGTCCATCTCCCCCTCCAGGTTCATCCCACCCGCCGCAAAAATCTTCCGCGCCACTTCCAGCTGCACCCAGCTCGCCGCCTCGAGCTTCGGGTTCGCATCATCCCGCAGGTACGTCTTCTCGCTCGTATTCGAGTGCTCCACCACCCCCCACCCATAGCTCGCCAGGTCCGTCCGATGAATGATCAGCGCACCCACCGCCCCCATCCGCGCCGCCTGCTCAAACTTGTACGTCCACCGGCCGTAGTAGGTCAGCGCCTTTCCGCCAAAAAATTTCGGGTCGTCCGACGGCGGATCGCCCACAATGCACAGAATCACCTTGCCCTTCACATCCACGCCCGCATAATCGTTCCAGCCAAATTCCGGCGCCGTCGCCCCATACCCCACAAACACAATCGGCGCATCAACTTCCGCCACGGGCTGGTGCTGCTGATTGCTCACCGTGTAGTCGCTGCCATACTGGAGATCGATCGGCGCACCCTTCGCCGGGTCGATCTGGTAGGTCGTCTTTGCCGCGTCCGCCTTCACCCCCACAAACGCCACCTGCTGCAGATACGTCCCGTTGTCCCCGCCCGGCTTCAGCCCGTCCAGCGCGAACTCCGTCGCAATGTACTTCGCCGCAATCTCGCTCCCCCGCAGCCCCGGCCCGCGCCCTTCCAGCAGATCGTCCGCCAAAAATCGCACATGCGCCCGAATCCGCTCCGGGTCGATCCCCGCCTCAGCTGTCTTCACCGCCGGCGGAATCGCCTTCTGCCCCACAGCCCCCGAAACTCCCAACACCAGACTCCCCACCGCCCACACCAAACGCAAACGTCCCGCAAACCTCATCGCAAAATCCCCCTTTGTGCCGGAGCCTCCAGCTTATACGAACCTCACCCCCACGACTTTCGTTGGAGCGACCAGTCACCGCCCTAACCAAACTCCCAGGACGCAAGTGCGAGGTGGCGCCCAATCGGGGATCACCAGACGAAATGGGTAAAGCTGGCAAAGATAAGTGGCTACGGAAAATTACGTTGAATGAATGGCGATCTTCTTACCATTTATGCCAAGAGTTATTACCTGATCGCCGTTTCATTTCACTTCGCCGGGGACGAACACCCTAAAAGATGAATGAACTTTTCAACGAGCGGACGCGTCGGGATCTCGCGTGGTCTTATCTTTCTCCGAATACCATGGAAGGAACAGTTTCGCAAAGAAGTAGAAAGGTTTCATGGTACGGCTTATGCGCTCATCATGGTGCCTAAGGAGGTTGATCCAAGCAGAATATAGAGTATTCGCGATGCGACCCATTAGGCGCTATCTGCTGGAGGAAGCACTGGGGCCGCCAAGTGTTTCGAACTAGGCAGTTGTCAGCTTTTTACATTATTCAGCACCGGTGCCTAAATAAATGGGAGCATGGTGTCAGGAAGCAAAAGAACGAGTGATCACGGTGTTGAACCAGAACGTCATCTCACCGAAGCAGGGCTAGAAAACGCTTTGTATAGACCTTGTGTTGGCAGTAACACACTTGACACACATGTTGCTGCTCGTTTTAGTCGGATTTGCGTTATCGCATTATGTTGTACTTTGGGCACGTACCCACTGTGTCGGTCGAATTGAAAATAAAACAGAACTCGCTCGTGTACTCGTTGCCGGTAGGATCGGAGTACCAGATTTTGCCGTGAAGAACGATAGGCAATGTGGCATCCGGAAAGCCGCGCTGAAGGATGCTAACCGTGTAGCTGTCAGCGAGGTCTACAGATCGACCCGTGGCGAATCCCACGTCGGTCGGGGGGAGCGTGTTACCGCCGATCTTACTCGGTCTAGTAAAGCTAATCGGCCCTTCAGCGTCACTTCGAGAGAATCGAATTTCAGCCACGGCGGAAACGTGAAGGGCAGGCGTCTTGCCGAAATTCTTATACACAAAATTGTATACAAGTTTCCCGTTATAGGGTCCTCCGTCTGCTCGAAGGAACCTTCCAGTTACAACTCCTGGCGAAGCGACTGTGCTACTGGGGCACAAATAAGGTCGCTCATCCTGAACAAACTGCCGCTTACTAACCTCCAGCGCTTTTCTAGTTTCTCCGAGAGTGTCGGAAGCGATGCTTGTGGAGGACACGGCTGCGTCGGCAGTACGGTGCGCCTCGTCCCATTGCTTGAACGAAAAAGTACCGTCAAGAAGAGGCCGACGAGAGTAAAAAGGGTAATCACTTCGCCAACGGCGGTGAGCAAGGCGATGCTGATTTCAGCGCGAGTGGACTTTGGCCGACCTTGTTCCTTTTGGCCATACACCTGTACGTATATACCCTGACAAACATGGTCGCATTTTGGTTGGTGCAATCCGCTTTCTGCGTCGAGAGGGTACGAGCTTCCGAGATTGCGAAGATACTGCTCGGCTCTGCGATGATGGTCTTCAGCCTTGCTATTCCGGTTCATGCCTGGCTCGGTGTGTTTGAGAAAGTCTTGGGGGTGCAATGAAAGCTGAGTACCACGAAGGGCCAGACGCTCTGGAGAAGTTCAACAAACTGGCAGCGAAGCTCTTTCGCGCACCCAAGCCTACCGCGAAAGATGCTCCGAAGCCAGCGGCCAAACCGAAGAAAGCCAGCAAGGGTTAGCGTTTGTGCTGTCCACGCCCTTGCCGATCCTTAGTGTGACGTGGCGGCTCCGACGCCGGTCAGTTCGGAGTAGGTCAACCGCCGTCCCGCGACGTTGCCCATCATCTTCTCGAAGCGGGTTTGGTCGTTCATATTCTTGCGGTAGTTGTAGCGAAACGTCTGCTCGTCCAAGTAGCGGAACAGGTGGAAGGGCTCAACCGAAACGTAGGTGCCGTGCATGTTGCGCTTGAGCAAGCTCCAGAAGTTTTCGAGGCCATTGGTATGAATCCGACCGTTCACATATTCGACAGCATGGTCTACGACCTGATGGGCATACTGCCCCGCCAGCCCCTCGTAGGAGAGCAGGAAATCGGTATACAGCGCCGATCCCGCCTCAACATGCTTCTTCACCTCGGCTTGCAGCGCGTGCTTCTTGTGGTTAGGTACAACCGTCGTCACGACCTTGCCGCCGCGCTGGAGAATGCCCATGACGGCAGCCTTGTCTTTGGTCCCGGTACCAGTGATGCGACGGGCTTTCTTGGCAACGTGCATGTTACTAGCCTTGCCGCCGACGAAAGTCACTTGACGCCCATACCCAATCTGCTTGTTCGGGAAAGCATCGGAGCGACCGGCCCGAGGTCGCGACCACCAACGTACGTCTTGAAGCAAACATCACAACAGGGCGCCGGCTGTTACGTTCGCTCACCTGCTGCTGTGCAACGTCCTATAGCTCACCACACCCGCCTCAGCTTTCGTCCATCTCAGCCTCCGCAAACTCATCCGTACCCTCCCTCGGCGTTCCCGCAGCCGGCGCGCCATCCCCCTGCCGCGCTGATCCTGTTTGCAGTTGACGTCCCATCGGGGCGCTCATCACCCCCATCCGCTGCAGCACCTTGCGCGTCAACCCCGTCAGCGGCAGGTCGCCCAGCCGGCGTTGCCGCACCCACACCAGCGCCTCCGGGGCAAGCGGCACCGCCTCGCGCAACGTCGTCTCCTCCAGCCCGGACTCCGCAAATACGCGAACGTAGTAGTTCGTGTTCGTGATCGCGTGCCGCACCCGCAACACCGGCTCCCGCCCCCCGACGGCGTCCTCCGGCAGAGGCGGCAGCTCGTACATCCCCGGCATCAGGCTCACCTCGGTCCCACGCACGGAAAGCAGTACCTCGGTCGCCGTGCCCACCTTCCGCACGCTCAGCAAAACGGTCATCGGCCGGCTTCGCTGCTTGTCCCGCGGCGCCGTCACATGCTCGCCGCGCGTCTGGCACAGCGCGTACACCGGGCATTGCAAACACAGCGGCCCGCGCGGCAGGCAGATCGTCGCGCCAAGTTCCATCATCGCCTGGTTATGGTCCCCCGCCGCGTTCGTACGCGCTCCGAACCGCTTTAACGGCACCAAAAGCGACGCCACCTCGCGCACAAACGCCCGTCCTGCCGCCGTCAGCTCTTCCGGCCGGCCGATCACCCGCAGCAGCACCCGCTCCACGTTGCCATCCACCACCGCAATGCTCTCGCCAAACGCGATGCTGCTGATCGCCGCGCAGGTGTACTCCCCAATCCCCGGCAGCGTCCGCAGCTCCGCGCTCGTGGCCGGCAGTACGCCGCTCCGCTCGGCCACAATAAACTGCGCCGCCCGGTGCAGCATGCGCGCCCGGCGGTAGTATCCGAGGCCGGACCACGCCGCCAGCACCTCCGCCTCCGGAGCCAACGCCAGCGCCAGAAGCGTCGGAAACCTCTCCAAAAAGCGCTGGTAATGCTCCAGCACCGCCGCAACCCGCGTCTGCTGCAGCATCACCTCGCTGACCCACGTGCGGTACGGATCCTGCACACCGCGCCACGGCAGCACTCGGGCATATACCCGGTACCACGCCATCAGCCGCTTCCGAAATTCAGAAACCTGACTGGGCGTCAGTGCTGTGGGGTGCTCCGAAGCTGCTGCTCGTGCGCTCATCCACGCTAGCCCGATCGGCCTTCATACCGCGCTTCGCTGGCTGCCACCCGCGCCAGCGTTTCTGCAACCCGCCGCGCCCGCGTCTCGGGACGCTTGGCCTGAGCGATCCAGGTCACATACTCCCGCCGGCACCCGGGCGTTAAACCGTCAAACTTCATCAGCACCTCGGGCCTTTGCACCAGCGCCTCCTGCAGCTCCTGCGGCAGCTCGACCGGCGCTCGGGCGACCCGCTTCCGCGGTTTTCCCGCATCGGCGTCCGCAAGCGCCGCCGCATGCCGGATCCAACCGCATATCCGTTCATCCGGAGGAAGATCGGCCAGGCTCCGCAGCCGACCCAGAGATCCGCCCGCGTCCTCCACAGGCATCCCGGCTGCTCCCAAAACCCCGGACATCTCCGCTCCCCAAAACCCGAACGTGCAGTGCTGGGCAAAAGCAGCCATGAAGCAAAGCATACGGCCACGGTACAGAAACACCGGCCGGTTCCACTTCACAGCCTCTTCCACCTCCGGGCAGGCACGATGGACAAGCGCCCGCAGGTGACGCAGAACAGGTTGCGCAAACGCGCCCGCCGCTCCGATGCGCTGGTCCACGGCGCTCACCTCCGTCGATACCCCGGAGCTCTGCCGTTCCCCCGACCGACTGTTTGCAGCCATCTCTCGACCGGCGCGGCTTTCGGCTTTTTGCGGTGCCAATGAATCCATTCTCCTTGTGACGCAGCCTGACCGCGATGAGCATCATCTTACGGGCGACACCAACCTCCTTAGCACCGACCTGCGCGTCAGGCCGTGTCTCCAGGTTGCGCCGTCTTGTCCGACGGATCCGGCTTCACCGGGTACGGCGGTCCGTTGTCCAGCACCTTTTGCATGTCCGCGTCGTACCCGTACAAATCATCAAAGAAGTCGACATTACCGTTCTCGTCCACGCGGGCGGTCAGGTAAAAGATCACAATCGGCAATGGCGTCTTCAGGTTCACCTGGTGATTGTCCTCGCCAGTCTGCATCGCGTCGTTCACGTGCTCGAGATCCCAGTCCTGCCCGTCCTTGTCTTTCTGCCCTTCAAGCACCCAGGCCGCCAGGTCCGCCGGCTTCTCCACACGGACGCAACCATGACTGAAGTCGCGCTTGGATCGACTGAAGAGCTCCTGCTGCGAGGTCGAGTGCAGGTAAATGTCGTACTGATTCGGGAACATGAACTTCACCAGACCCAGCGAGTTCTTCGGACCCGGCTTTTCCCGCACCAGCACATTCGCATGCTCCACCTTCGCGGTCGTAACGTCGCTCTGCACCTCGCCCTTGCTGTTGACCGCCTCGTAGTTGTGCGCTTCCAGATATCCCGGAGACTTCTCCATGTGCGGGACCAGTTCCTTCTTTGCAATGTCCGTCGGAACGTTCCAGTATGGCCGGAAAATCAGGTACTTCATCATGTGCGCAAATACCGGCGTGTCGTGCTCGCCCACGCTCTTGCCCACCACCACCTTCATCTTGAACTGCTCCTTGTGGCTCTCGTCATACCCGCGCAACACAAACTCCGGCAGGTTCACCATCAGCCGCGGATGCAGGTACGGATCCGGCAGCCAGCGCCAGCGCTCAAGCGAGCTTTCGAGCTTCAGCACCTGGTCCGATAACGGCACATTCAGGCTCTTGACCGTTGCCTCCGAGAGAGTTCCGTCCGACGTCAGACCGTGCCGCGCCTGGTAGGACTTCACCGCCTGGGAGACCTGGTCGTCGTAGATCGCCGGCGCCGCGCCTCCGCTGGCCGCATCGCCCTCCATTTGCAACCGCTGCCACAGCTCTCCCACAGCCTGGTAATGCCCACCCGGACCAATCGCCTTGGCCACATCGGGCAGCGGCTGCGCGGGCTGGGCGGCCTGCTGCTTCGCCAAATCCCGGTAGTGCGCCAGCGCCTCTTCCGTCTTGCGATATTCCTCGGCGTCCGGCTCAACGCTCAAAACCAGCTTCGGGACGTCCGTTTCATCGACCGCCTGGTCCGAGACAAACTCCGGCAAGTTGTACTTTTTGCTCTGAAGGTCGATATCGAAATTAAAGTGCTGCGGATTCACCCGGCCGATACGCAGATCGGAGATAAAGCGCATGACGTTGATCGTCATCGCAACATCGAACGTCGCGATCGCGTCGGCACTTTTGCCCTGCAGCGCGCTCACGCGCCCGTCCCAGCGGTCAGCATCGTAGTCCGCAGGCCGCAGCCCCTTTCGGTCAGCTGCCCGAAACGCCTCGATAAAGCCATTCGCCGCCGCCGTCGGCTTCCCGTCGCGCGTCCAGGCCACCTCAGAGTTCCGGTCGTCATAGAACGTCTTCACATCGTTCTGGTAATCCGCGTAATTCGGCCAACGGAGTGCCGGCATCTGGCTCTGCCCCGCCAGCGCCTGCAGCTGCGGCGCATAGTCGGTCGAGTTCGGGGCAGACACCGTCTTTCGATGAGCCCGACATCCGCTCGTTATCAGCAGCAAAACCAATGCCCACGCAGGCCCAAACTCACGCAACCGGGATCGTCTCATACGTCTTCGAAAAATCTTCGCCTCGACAAAAGTCTCGCACATCCCCCGCGAAGAACCTTGAAAAATCCGCATATCCCTCATCATAGGTGTTCCAAAGTGGGAATTGCCGCCAGACACACCAGCGCCTGCGTCAGCAAAACACCGCCCGTCACCAGCAGAAACAGCCGCCGCTGTCGCGTTTCGAGCGCATCCGCAAACACCCCCGCCACAAACGTCAGCAGAAACGGCAGCCCCCACAGAACCGGGTTCGACACCACCTGCGTCGTCACCAACGGCAGCAGCAGCACCCCGATTGCCAGCGGAACCGTGTTGCCCACGTACCGGCTGCGGCGCACCCCCAGCCACAGCAGCACAGACGTCAGCAGCGCCACCGTAATCGGCGCGTTGCCCAGGCTCATCGCAAAGCCGCGCACACCGGCCAGCGACACCCAGAACCGCGCCCCACCGCCCGCGAACACATACGAAAACGGAGCCGGACGAAAGGAAAAGAACGCAAACAACATCCCCAGCGCGCCGATGGCGGAAAAGATCAGGATCTGCATCACGTAGCTCCGCCGCCGCTCGGCCAGGTACAGCATCAGCACCCCCGCCAGGAAAAACCCAAGCAGCGCCGCCAGCAGATGCGCCGCCGCCGTCAACCCCAGCGCCATCGTCAGCAGCGCAATCCTCGGCCGCCACTTCCGCCGCGGCCCCTGCATCGCGTGCGCCACGCCGATCGCCGTATACAGCAGCCCATACAGCCCCCACATGGCCAGCACCTCATTATTCGGGTGCACCGCGTGCCGGATCACCGTCGGGCAAAACACATACAGCCCCAGCGCCAAAAACCCGCCCTCGTTGCCGAACAGCCGCCGCGTCACCCACCACAGCCCCGCTCCCAGCCACGTCGCAAACAGGGCAAACGGCCCATGCACCAGCCACAGGATGCCGACCAGTTCGTGCCGCGCCTCCCACGTCGACCCATTCAGACTTCCGCCGGCGTACAGCCGATCCGCAGGCGCCCGCAGCCGGTCCACTCCCAGCAGCACCAGCCGTTCCACCGTCAGCGGCAGCCCCGCCAGCCGGTACGCAAATGTCCCATCGCCATTCATGTTGCCGCACGTCGTAAAGTAGCCCGCCAGCGGCGACGGCCGCTCCCACATCTCGCGTCCGCAGCGCGCGTACCGGTAGTCCTCGGGCGAAACAGTCTGCCGGCTGATCACCCACCCGCATTCCAGCAAAAACACCAGCAGCAGCCCCGCCGCCAGCTGCTGCGCCCTCCCGACATGGAACGCCGGACCTCTCATTCGCGTCGACGGGGGCATCCGCCGCCGCCCGCTTCGCCTCGCACCAAAAACCCTGACCCCAACCGTCAACCTCGCCAGATCACGAGTGTATCGTGTGGACTATGCAGTCGTTGTCGTTCACCCCCGGCCGCGCGTTTCTGTCGTCGCACTCCACCGCGGAGCCCTGGACCGTGCTCTTCGAAGACGAGGGCGTCGCCGGCTACTTCTACGCCTGCGACCGACGCCAGCAGCGCGAAGAAGACAGCATCCTCGACGCCATGCTCCTCTACAACGTCGCGTCCCTGCCCAACCCCGAGGAGCCGCGCCTCGCCACCATCGAGTGGTCCCGCGACGGACAGCAGGCCGTCCTCTACCTCGACGGCACCGCCCAGGCCATGTTCGACTTCCACGCCCGCATGGGCTCCTGCCGCGCCGACTTCCCCAACTTCCTCGAAGAACGCGGCGACCGCTGGCGACGCAACACCCACGCCTGGAACGAGGACGCCATCAAGCGCTTCGAAGCCGCCCTCTACGCCTGAATACCCGGCCCACCGCGAACAAGGCTCCCTTGCCAAAAGAACCGCAAGCCCAACGCCGCTTCCGCTACTACGTCGCAACCTCTCTCGACGGCTTCATCGCAGACCGAAACGGCAGCGTCGATTGGCTCACCCCGTTCTTCGCCACAGACTACGGCTTCAGCACCTTCATGGCATCGGTCGACACCGCCATCGCCGGCCGCAAAACCTTTGAGCACACACTCGCCCTCACCGGCGGCAAAGGAACCGGCATGCGCACCGTCGTCCTCACCTCGGGGACCATCAACAGTGCCCCACCGGAGACCTCCGTCACCTCGGACCTTCCCGGCCTCGTCTCGAACCTGCGGGCCACCCCGGGCAAAGACATCTGGGTCATGGGCGGCAGCATCGCGGCACGATCCCTCCATCAGGCCGGTGCACTCGACACCCTCGATCTCCACATCATGCCCGTCGTCCTCGGCATCGGCACGCCGCTCTTCGGCCCGCTCCCCACTCCTCTCTCGCTGAGGCTGCAACAGAGCCACACCTTCCCCAACGGCGTGGTTTCCGCCTCCTACCTCATCGGTCGCTGACACGACTCATCTCGGGAAGCCAAAACCATGGAGCCGTCGGTCGACGGTCCGGTCGTGCAATAACCTTGCCCTCCCCGGCCCACCAGTCACACGCTGCCACAGGATTGTTTGCCGCAAATGCCCACCCTACCCCAGAAACATCCGCTCCACCTCCACCCAATCCCGCACCCGCCGAAACTCCGTCACCGCCACATTATGCGGTGCATCGAACAGGATCCCTTCCCCCCGAAACCGCCGCAGCTGCCGCGGATTGTCATCAATTAAGTAGTCCGCCTGCAGAATGCTCTTATCCCCGCAAAACACAATGTGCGACGCCGAGATAAACGGAAAGTTCTTCGCCAGCCAGCGATACTTCGGGTGAAACGACGTCGGCACCTCCATCGCCGCCGTCGCAATAAACACCTCATACTCTCCTTGCAGCCGCCGCAGCACCCGCTGCGCCTCCGGCATCACCTCCAGCACCTCAAAAAAATCCTCCGACCGCAGATACCCCTCAAGCACCCCATGCCGCTCCACCGGCACCACATCCCACAGAAACCGCCCACGCAGATCCTGCCTTGTCAGCGCCTCGCCATGGTCGCGGTTATACCGCAGCAGATGCTCCGCCACCGCATCCGCAATCACCTCATCCATATCCACACAAATCCGCTTCATCGTCTCGTTCTCCCGGCTTCCTCGCCCACCCGTTTACAGCGACCGCACAATCCGCGCCGCAATGCTCTCTTCCCGCTCCGCCGGCTTCCGCTGCGGAGCATCCCGCGCCGGATCCCAGTACAGCATTCGCCCACAGCTCTCACACGTAAAAATCCGCTCCTCGTTCCCCCGATCCCGCAGCTCGTTCCACATCTGCGGCCGCACCTTCATCCGGCATCCCGAGCACCCCCCATCCACCCCCTCCGCCATCGCCGTCCCCCGCGTCTTCGCGATCCGGTCATACTGCCCCAGCAACACCTCCCCCGCACCCGCCCGGAACCCAGCCCGCACGCGCGCCCGCTCCGCGTCCACCTCCTTCATCCGCGCCTGCCCGCGCTCCGTCGTCTCCGCCCCACGCATCCGCTCCCGCTCGAGCGTCGCCTCCGCCCCCGCAGCAGCCTCCTTCGCCCGCCCAAGCTCCACCTCAAAGCTCTCCGACCGCACCATGCTGTCGAGCTCCGCATCCTCTCGCCCCCGCACCTCCCCGGCCAGAAACGCTATCTCGTGCTCCAGCGCCGCCGCCTGCGCCGTCGTCGTCACGGCATCCATCTGCTTCCGTTGCCGCGCCATCTTCGCCTGCAGGTCCCGCACGTCGCTCTCCAGCCCCCGCCGCAGCTTCTCCTCTGCCGCCACCGCCTCCCCCAGGCGCACCTGCTCCCCCTGCGCTGCCGCCGACCGCGCCGCCACCCCCGCCAGATGCCGCGGCACCGCCTCCCGCTCCTCCCGCAGCCCCTTCATCTCCACGTCCAGCTTCTGCAGCTCGATCAGCTTCGCCACATCCGGATGCATCCGCGCTCCTTGTACCAGGCCCAAGCCCCGACAGAAAGCCGAGTCTAGCACGCAACCCCCACCGCTCGAATCCCGCCAAAGCAGCAAACCAGACATCCTCTGCTATCGTCCTCACATGCGTTGGAGAACCCTGGTTTTGGCACTGGTCGTCTGCGCGGGAACTCTCCACGCCCAACAAGCAACAATCGCAGATCCAAATGAAGGCAACTGGGAGGGGTACGACGGAGAGTGGCGCTACGTCTCCCGTCTCCTGGTCTCGCTCGCGGAGGCGATTCCCGCCGAAAAATACACCTGGCGACCCGCCCCGGGAGTCCGATCCGTCAGCGAGGTCCTGGTCCACATCACCCAGGCCAACTTCTACCTCCTCAGCGTCACCGGCCCCAAGATGCCCCCCGACATGGAGCACAACGACCTCGAGAAAACGCTGACCTCCAAGCCCGAGGTCGTCGCCGCTCTCAAGCGGTCTCTCGAAGCCGTCAAATCTGCCCGCGCCCAGCTCCGGCCCGGCGACGGCGATCGCAAAGTGCAGATCGAAGGAAAGACCGTCCCGGTCGATGGCATGTATCTGCGCATCATCTGTCACGACAACGAGCACCTCGGCCAACTCATTGCCTATGCTCGCGAAAACGGCATCACGCCCCCCTGGTCGCAGCCGACCAACCCGCCAAACCGGAAGTGACCCCTACCGCCCCTTCCGCATCACCCACGTCGTCATGCACCGGAAATCCTGCACCACCGTCGTCTTCAGCGGATCCACCAGAACGCACCCCATCTCGTCGGTCAGGTCCAGCAGCATCTCCTCATCCACCAGAAACCACTCCGACCCATCGCCCACCCGAAACAGCCCGCCCGGCAGCCGCTCAAACTCCATCCCGATCCGCGATCCCAGCCGGCAAAAGATCAACCCACCCGGCCGCGCCACCCGCACCAACTCCCCCAGCATCGCCCGAAACTGCTCTTCATCCCGCGCAAAGTGCAGCACCGAGTTACACAGCACCGCATCCGCCATCCCCTCCGCGAACGGCATCCGCTCAATCATCCCCACCTGAAAGTTCCCCGCCGGCAGTCCCGTCCCCAGCGCCGCCGCCAGCGCCCGCACATGCTCGACCCCCTCCGCATTCGCGTCCAGCGCCCACACCTCGCACCCCTCCCGCAACAGCCAAACCAGATTCCGCCCATACCCACACCCGGCATCCACCACCCGCATCCCCGCCGTCAGATTCCCCCGCAGTATCTGGTCAAACACATAGATATCAATCTGCCCAAACTGTTCCTGAATCGTCATCCATCAAGTTCTACCAGCCTCACCCAGCAACTGCTCCGCCTCTCCGGAACAAACACGTGGAGAGCGGGAAGCGGTTGTAGCACCAGCGGTAATCCATTGTGGGTACAGAAGGGCAGGCCGACTCCAAACATGGGTGGACACCCCGGGATGGCGGTCCATACCATTTCTCTCGATCCCTGGAGAACTCACGATGCGCTTGTCTTTCCCCTGCCTTGCCCTGCTTGGAGTCCTGACTTCGACGGGCACCGCCCACGCCACCTACTTCCGTTATGAATTCGCCGCCACCCTCGGCCCGACGGAGTTCACGCTCAACAACCCAACTCTGATCACCACGGACATGAGCTTTACCAACTTTGCGCAATGTGCGACGGCGTCCCCAAGCACGTTCACCTGCTCGTCAATCGACATCAATCCGACAGAGGACATGATCAATGTGTTCTCCGCCACCGGCACGGAGCAGAGCTACACCCTTCCAGCCAGCTTCTTCACGCTGGGCGACCACGCGGAGTATGCCCCACCAATCGATCTGCAAATTATTGCCTTCTCGGGCAACGAGCCAACCCCTCCGCCAAGTGCAACCACGCCCGAACCCTCCAGCGTCCTTCTCCTGGGCACCGGAACCATCGGAGCCTTGGGCGCACTTCGGCGCAAGCTTCGCCGCGCAACCTCCCGTTAGGTCCGAAAAGCCGTCACCGCTCCACCGGGACCGAGATGCGTCTAACCGAGGCTCTCGGCCCTCTCCCGTTGTCCCAACAAATCTCCGCCCCACATCCGATTCCCGACGCGGTCCGCAGGATCGACATCACCCCAGCAGCCGATCTAACTCCATCGCATCCCCCGCCGCCTCCCCCGCCGCCGTATTGTCAAACACACACCAAACCTCCGCCCCGCGCGCCCGCTCCGCCCCGACCGCCTCCGCCACGCCCCGCAGAAATTCCTCCGAATACCCCGAGTAGTACACGCGCGGCGACCCATGCATCCGCCGGTACACCAGCCCACCCCACCCACCCGGACCCCCCGCCCCGGGTCCACCCTTCGCCGGATCCGCCGCCACCCGAGCCACCTCAAACTCCCGCAGCACCTGCCCCACCCCCGCCTCAAACCAGGTCGCGTGCCGCGGCTCCATCGTCACCAGCCCCGGCCAAATCTCCCGCACCGTCCCCAGAAACTCCCGCACCACGCCCTCATCAAACCCGAGCTTCGGCGGCATCTGAAACAGCACCGGCCCAAGCTGTTCCCCCAGCGCCCCGATCTCCCCAAAAAACTCCTGCAGCATCCCCCCACACCGCTCGAGCTTTGCGTCGTGCGTCACCCGCTTCGGCCCCTTCACCGCAAACCGAAACCCCTCCGGAACACTCCGCCCCCAACGCTCCCAAGTCGCCGCCCGGTGCGACCGGTAAAACGAAGAGTTGATCTCGGCGCAGCCCATCCGCCGCGCAAACCGCTCGAGGTGTGAGCCCTCGCCCGCAAACTCCGCCGCCCACTGCTTCGGAATCGTCCATCCCGCGGTACCGATCCTCACCCGACCGGCACCGCCTATGGTTCCGTCCATTACGCCCGGCTCATCTCCTGCGCCACCGGAAACGGATTCCGCTCCGCAAACTGCACCTGATGCCAGTACGGATACGCCTGGTTCACCCGGCTCGCCGCATCGAGCTTGGCCATCTGCTCCGGCGTCAGCGTCCATCCCACCGCCCCCAGGTTCGCCCGCAGCTGCTCTTCGTTCCTCGCTCCAATAATGATCGTCGCCACCGTCGGCCGCTGCAGCAGCCAGTTCAACGAGATCTGCGCCACGGTTTTCCCCGTCTCCTTCGCCACCTCATCAATCGCATCGACCACCTGAAACAGGTGCTCCTCCGCAACCTGCGGCCCCGCATCGTTCACCGTCTTGTTCTGCAGCCGGCTCTGCTCCGGCTTCGCCTGCCCGCGCCGCAGCTTGCCCGTCAGCCGGCCCCACCCCAGCGGCGACCACACCAGCGCCCCAACTCCCTGGTCCGCCGCCAGCGGCATCAACTCCCACTCATAATCCCGCCCTACCAGCGAGTAGTACACCTGGTGCCCCACATACTTCGCCCACCCATACCGCTCCGAAACCGACAGGCTTTTCATCAGGTGCCACCCGGAAAAATTCGACGCCGCAATGTACCGAACCTTGCCCGCCAGCACCAGATGGTTCAGCGCCTGCAGCGTCTCCTCCACCGGAGTCGACCCATCGAACGCATGCAAGTGATACACGTCGATGTACTCCGTATTCAGCCGCTTCAAGCTGGCCTCAACCGACTGGAGGATGTGGTACCGGCTCGACCCCACATCGTTCGGCCCCGCTCCCACCCGAAACGTCGACTTGGTCGAGATCAGCACATCTTCGCGCTTCAAGTGCGACAGCGCCCGGCTCAACGTCTTTTCGCTCTCGCCCATCGAGTAAACGTCCGCCGTATCGAAGAAGTTCACGCCCGCTTCCATGCAGATGTCGACGATCTTCCTCGCTTCCTCGTCCGTCGTCTCGCCCCAGGCTTTGAAGAACTCACTGCCCGTACCAAACGTCCCCGCACCGAAGCAAAGCACCGGCACCTTCAACCCCGACCGTCCCAAATGTCTGTATTCCATACCAGCTAGGATGCGCGTCCGCAGCCCACGCATCCTCAACCATCAGGTATCCTTTGGCCGAGGTCGCAAACATGCCTGACTTGTTGAATGACCTGTTCCGGATCGTTCCTCTTCTGCTGCTTCTCGCGATCTACGCGTTCGCACTTAGATTTTTCGCTGTGGATGCGATGCGTCGAGGCAAATCTCCTTTCCTGGTGTCCCTCGTCGCCGTTTTCTTCTTTCCGCTCGGCACCATAGCCTGGCTGCTTTTCCGGCCTGAGGTAACCGGCCCCAGCGGTCCGCCAAGAGCATTCCACCTCGAAGACCACCGCACACAGTAAACGAGCGACGCACTCTCACACGTCTGACCTGATCTTTTGCCGCGAGAACGCACCGCATCCGGCTCAGCGCAACGCCTCGCGTCCCTCACCCCAAATTCAGCAGCTGAAACTCCCCCTCATACCCCTCCATCTCCTCTTCCACCTCCATCGGCCCCCGCGCCATCCACCGCGCCCCCGCATGTACCGCCGCCGTGCCCACCACCACCCAAATCAGCCGCCATAGATCCCGCTCCATCCACCCGGCCATCCAAGCCATGGCAAAACAAAATGGCCCCAGCACCCCCACATACAGCGTCAGGGTCAGCGGAAAATTCACCCTCCCCGGCATCCTTGGCTGCGTAAACGGCACCCGCGGCCGAAAAAAGAAACCATCCCCCAGCAGCACTCCCAAACACACCCCCAACACCCCCTGCACCACCATCCCCCGCCACCCCATCCCCACCCCCCACAACCCCAGCAGCACCACCCCCGCCACCCCCATCGCCGCCGCCACCGCCCACCTCCGCGGAGCCGCCATCGCCCCCACCCCATCCCCACCCGCCATCCGAAACACCCACCGCGCCCCCATCTCGAGCGGCATCGCGAACGCCGTCCGCAGCCCCGCCACTACCCAGAACAGCAGCAACGGCATCACCGCCCGCACCCCCCGCTCCGACACCCCCAACCCACCCGGCCCGACCGCCACCCCGCACGCCACCGCCAGCGCCAGCCCCGTCCCGCAGTACATCGCCAGGTACACCTGGTACCGCGTATTCCGCCGCATCGTCTGCCCCACAAACCCAAACACCGCCCGCTCCCCCGGACGCCGCACCACCCGGTGCACCAACCCCGCCCACCACGCCGCCGGCGCCCGCCGCCGCCCCGCATCTCCCTCCACCGCCGACCGCCGCATTCGCGCCCACGCCAATGGGTACGTCACCAGCGCCACCCCCGCCGCCACCGCCGTCCCCCACACCGCATGGCGCGCCGCCTCCCCCGCAAACCCCGGTGCCCCCGCCCCATACAGCATCCGGTCATACACCCCCAGAAACCACACCGGCGGCAGCCACCGCACGAAAGCCAATCGGCCCATCCCCCCCGAAAGGGGCGCCTCCAGCGAGTCCGCACACCGCAAATACCCCAGCAGCACCAGCACCAGCCCCATCACCGAAACCATCTGCACGGCCGGCGACACCACCCGAAACCACCCCGGGCTCAGCACGCACCGCAGCACCCCGCTCAACGCCAGAAACGCCAGCACCGCAAACACCCCCGCCATCCCCACTGCCGTCGCGTGCGCCACCGCCGGCCACCAGAACCCCGCCTTCGCCACCATCGGATACATCAGCCCACTCAGCCCATTCGTCCCCACCAATAACAGTCCCACAAACCCCGCCAGCGCCGCCGCCTTCGCCCCCAGCATCTCCCTCGCCCGGATCGGCAGCGGCCCCAGAATCAGGAAATCCATCCGATCCGGAAACAGCATCTCCCACTCCAGAATCGTCACCAATCCCATCACGCAAAACGACAGCACCACGAAGAAAAGCTGATCCGCCAGCCTCCCCCACAGCGGACGCGACGGATACTGATTTTGCAAAAAGAACGCCACCGTCACCCCCGGCATCGCCACCGCCGCAACCGCCCGCACGGCCGTCGTCACCGTGTCCCCCTCCACCTGCACGGTGTCGTTGTCGAAGAACCGCCGGAAAAAGTGCCCCGTCAGCATCCCAACCACCCCCCTACGCATGCCGCACCTGCATCGCCCCCACCACCTCCCGCGCCACCTGCTCCGTATCCCGCTGCTGCACCAGCTGCGCAAACACCTGCTCCAGCGTCGGCAAGGCCATCAGCCGCACCAGCTCCCCCGGCGCCGCATCCGCCACCACCCGCCCCTTCGCCAACACAATCACCCGGTCGCACACCCGCTCCACCACCTCCAGCACGTGCGATATATACAAAATCGCCTTCCCCTCCTTCCGCAACAGCACCAGCAGATCCTTGAACAGCCGCGCCGTCACGGCATCCAGCCCCGACAGCGGCTCGTCAAACACAATCAGCCGCGGATCGTGCAGCAGCGCCGCCGCCAGCAGCACCCTCTGCTTCATCCCCTTCGAGTACTCCGAGATCGCCGAGTACTGCGCCGCCTCGAGCGACATCAGCCCCAGCAGCGTCCTCGCCTTGTGCTCGAGCAGCCGCTCCTCCATCCCCCGCAGCCGCCCCACCAGCTGCAGGTATTCGAGCCCCGAAAGATGCGTGTACACCTGCGCCTCCTCCGGCACATACCCCAGCTGCGCCCGGTACCCATGGAGGTCCTCCCCAATCTCCCGTCCCTCAAACAACACCTTCCCCGAAGATGGCCGGATCGCCCCAATCACCATCTTCACCGTCGTCGATTTGCCCGACCCGTTCGGCCCCAGGTACCCCAGCACCTCACCCTCCCGCAGCACGAAACTCACATCGGCCACCGCCGGAATGCTCCGGTACCGCTTCGACACATGCCTCAGTTCCAGCATCCCTGCACCCCTAGGTAGCAAACTACGTTCCTCGAACTCGTGCTAGCATACTACATAGCCAGGCCCCGTCAACATGCTCACCCCACCCCGCCTCTCCCACACCGCCGCGCTTATCCTCAAGGCCCTCTCGCTCGGCCACGGCTTCGGCCTCGAAATCATGGACATCACCGGCCTTCCCTCCGGCACCGTCTACCCCGCCCTCCGCCGCCTCGAACGCGACCGACTCGTTGAGTCCAAATGGGAGCCCGACACCGAAGCCACCGCAGCCGGTCGCCCCGCCCGCCGCTACTACGAGGTGACCGCCGCCGGCAAAGCCGCCGCGGGCGCCGCCACCGAGCGCTACCCCCTCCTCGCCCATCTCGCCTCGGAGAAGCACGCGTGAGCCACCCCAACCCAACCCGCCATCCGCAAGCTGGTCCACGGCACGCCCTCCCAGCGCGAGCTTTTCCACCACCCAGCGCACCTCCCGAGTCATCCAGCAATCTTCCAGCCCCACCCAGCACCCTTCCCGAAATCGACCGCGCCCTCCTCCGCCTGGCCGGCCGCCTCGTTCCCGCCCCCGATCGCCCCGACTGGCGCCGCTCCTGGCAAGCCGAGCTCTGGCATAAACGCAACCGGACCTCCCGGGCCCCGCTCCGCCCCTCCGCTCGTCGGCGAAATCCCTGGCCCACCGCCGACCTCGCCCCCGGCCTCCTCCGCGACGCCCTCTGGCTTCGCGGCGAAAGCTGGAACCGCGTCCTGCGCGGCACCGCCCCCCTCTGCCTCGCACAGCTCCTCGGTCTCTGCCTCTTCGCCACCCTCGTGGGCCTCGCCCTGTACGGCGGCCCGAGCGCCATCGCCGCACGTCTTGCCGATCTCCTCCCCCGCACCGCCCTCGCCGCCACCCTCGTCCTCTTCGTCACCTTCTCCGTCGCTCGCAGCCGTCCCCTTCGCCAGCCATCCACCCGCAACCCCCTCCTCTGGCTCCGGCGTCAACTCTTCCTCACCGCCAAACTCCTCCTCCTGCTCCTCACCGCCTTCCTTCTCAGCACCGACCTCACCGCCCCCCTCACCACCCCTCACCCCCTCACCGCCGACTTCCTCCAAAGCCTCTCCTTCGTCCTCCTCGCCCTCGTCGCCCTCCGCTGGGCCGTCGCCGACAGCGAAGGGCGCTGCAAAGTCTGTCTCCGCTCCCTCGCCGCCCCCGCCCGCGTCGGCCGCCCCTCCCGCAACCTCCTCGAGTGGAACGGCACCGAGCTCGCCTGCACCCGCGGCCACGGCCTCCTCACCATCCCCGAGCTCGAAACCAGCTGGTGCCAATCCTCCCAGTGGATCCCCCACCACCCCCTCCAAAACACCACCGCCGCCACCTAGCCCCACATCTCCCACCCACACCGCCGCGGCCTGACTTTGTCAATCCCGGAAAACGCGCAACCCGAGCGCACGCAACAACCTACAACTGGCGCAACCACCTTCCGCACTCTTCTATACTGAAGTCAGTAGCCCCTGAACTCAGCAGCCGCAGTCGTCGCTGCACATGCCTTCCGCCGTTGCTCTTGGCCTTCTGCCGTTGCTCTTGCCTTCCGCCGTTGCTCTTGCCTTCCGCCGTTGCTCTTGCCTTTCTTTTTTGTCATCCCCGAAGGGGACCTGCTTCCGCCGTTGCACATGCCTTCCGCCGTTGCTCTTGCCTTTCTTGCTTGTCATCCCCGAAGGGGACCTGCTTCTGCCGTTGCTCTTGCTTTCGCCGTTGCTCTTGCCTTCTGCCGTTGCTCT
>CAXTEU010000004.1:0-204628 GCA_964243475.1 uncultured Acidobacteriaceae bacterium
CTATCGTTGTAGCAGGTCGACTGGCCGGGTCACATCCTCGATCCGGAACAGCGACGCCAGTGAGGGATGACGCGCCGCAACCGCCTGAAACATGTCCCACGCGACCCGTCGATAGCTGTAGTGCCCGGCCACCCCGGATCGTAGCTCGGCGATGTACAGCGTCTCCGCGAAGTCCATCTTGAACATCGCCCGGCAACGCGTGCCGAGCGGCAGAAGGTACTGCGCCGACTCGTTCGCCTCCGGAATCCCGGCCCCCCGCAGCGCGCGGCAGCTCACCGTCGCGCTCCGCATCGCGTCGTGGTAGAGCTCCTCCAGGCCCGTCTCGCCCAGGCAAGGCTGACCCGGGCACACCGGCTCTTCCCACCCATGCGCATCCGTAAACGGCTGGATCAGCTGAATGCAGCGCCGATGCCGGTGCATGTCGCGGAAGCCGCCGATGTCCATCAGGATGTCGAACCGAAATCCATGCCCGGCGGAAAACGCCCGCAGCAGCTCGTCATGCCGGCCGCGGGTCCGCGTCCCCAGCGCAATCAGCTCCGTCCGCCGCGCCTCCGGAAGCGCCCCGACATGCCCGCGCAGCTGCCGGTAGGAAAAATGCGTGTGCCCATACAAGAGCGACGTCGCCAGCTCCACCTCGAGCTCCTCATCGTCGTCCAGCAGATCCACCACCGGCGCCGGATAGATGGGCGCGTCGCCCATCAGCGCCTTCGCCGCTTCGGTCAGTTCCGACCGCGCGACACTCTGGTAGGCGTTCGCCTCCGCATACTTCACCAGCGTCGGCGCCAACCGCACCTCACGCGCGTCGGCCACATTCCACGCCGGCTCGGTCGCCGCTGCCCGCAGCTTGATCCCCAGCGTCCGCACCTCGGCAAACTCGCTCGAAAGCAGTCGCGACACCTGCGTCTCCAGGCTCCGCGCATTGGTAATCTGCCCTAACGATGTGTTCGTCGCCAGCGGCAGAAGATAGCGGGCCGAGTCAAACGCTCGTGCCTTCAGCGTCCGATCGTAGTCCGCCGGCTTCATCGCCTCCGGCCGGGGCACCCGCGACTTCAGCGCCTCCAAGGTCTGGGCGCCAAGCTCCTCGTACGCCCGGAACAACGCCTTCACCGCGGCCGTGTAGCCAGGCAGCTCCGCCCCCAGATCTGCCGGCGTGTACCATCCGGAGCTGCGAAAATTCTGGTACCGCGTTGACCGCTCCTGGCCGTCCCAGCGCTGCTCATCGACCAGCTCGATCGCCGCCAAGAGCGACAGCCGCTCGATCGCCATCGGGATGTGCGCCAGGTCGGCAATCGAGCGATGCCCGTACTGAAAGTAGAAGGTATTGAGGAATTGCTCGGCCCGTTGCGCGCTGATCTCCGCCAGCGATTCCCGCAGCGAGAGCGCCGACCGCGAATACTTGGCCATGGCGTAGGCAAGCACCTCCGGGTCCGCGCCGTGAATGGCGTACACGTCGGTTTGGCCGGCCGCATCCTGTGGCCGCTGGTGTGTGTCGGCTGAGACCGCCCCCTGCTCGATCGTTTCCATGGCTTCGCTCAGGATACGCCCGGCATCTGTTGAAACATGGACGTTCTCGCCACGACAGGACACCGGCCCTCTCCGCTGCCGGCCCGTCCCTGGCTGATGCGGCAACGCTGGAACGACCTCCTCTTTGCCCATTGGCCGGTCCCGCCGGACCTCCTCCGCGACCGCATTCCGCCGGGCCTCGACCTTGACCTCCATGACGGCACGGCCTGGCTCGGCGTCGTCCCCTTCACCATGGATCGTGTGCAGGCTCGGCTACCCGGCAACCTCGCCCTGCCTCTGCTCGGAGCCAGAGCCTTCCCGGAACTCAACCTTCGCACCTACGTCCGCTCCCGCCGCACCGGCCTCGCCGGGGTCTACTTCTTTTCGCTCGACGCCGCGAGCCTGCTCGCCGTCCTCGGCGCCCGCACGCTCTTCCACCTGCCGTACGTCTGGGCGCGCATGCACGCCAGCCGCGCCGCCGACGGCGCGGTCGGCTACCGCAGCCGCCGCATCCTCGGCCGGCAGCGGGGGGACTTCGTCGCCACCTACTGCGGCAGCGGCGTCGTCGAGCCCAGCACGCCCGGCTCTGTCGAAGCGTTCCTGACCGAACGCTACTGCCTCTTTACCTCCAGCCGCGGCCGCCTGCTCGTCGGCGACATCCATCACCTTCCCTGGCCGCTCGAGCACGCCGAGGCCGAGTTCGCCCAGAACCGACTCGCCGAAGCCAACGGCCTCCGCCTCCCCCACGCAACCGCGCCCCTGCTCCACTTCGCCGCCCACCTTGAGGTTTATGTCTGGGCCTTGCGCGAAGACCAGCCTGCAGACCAAAGCGACCTCCACCGTTGAACGACCCGCGCCCCACCGCTCTTCTACACGCCGCTCTTCCTATAAGCTGAGAGTTTGCTTGGAGGCGATGGGAATGAGCGGTGACGCAGGTCGAGTCGCACTGGTTACAGGAGCTTCCCAGGGGATCGGCCGCGCATGCGCCCTGGCGCTCGCCCAGCAGGGGCGCAGCGTTGCCCTTGCCGCACGCAACGCCGACAAACTTGCGGAGGTCGCGGCCGAGATCACCGGCGCCGGCGGCACGGCAAAAGTTTTTCCCCTCGACGTCGCAAGCGAAGACTCGATCAAGATCTGCGTCAAAGCCGTCCTCGCCGACTTCGGCCACGTCGACATCCTCGTCAACAATGCCGGCATCACCCGCGACGGCCTCGCCATGCGGATGAAGCGCGCCGACTGGGACGACGTCCTCACCACCAACCTGACCGGCGCCTTTCTGCTCTGCCAGGCCGTGATGCCCTCCATGCTGCGCACCCGATGGGGCCGCATCATCAACATCACCTCCGTCGTCGGCGAAATGGGCCAGGCCGGACAGGCCAACTACGCCGCCTCGAAGGCCGGCCTGATCGGCCTTACCAAGTCGGTCGCGCGCGAACTCGCCAGCCGGTCGGTTACGGTAAATGCGGTCGCCCCGGGGTACATCGAAACCGCCATGACCGCCGTGCTGACGGACGAGCAGAAAAAGGCCATGAGCGCCCACATCCCGCTCGGCCGCCCCGGCACAGACATGGAGATCGCCCATGCGGTCGCCTTTCTCGCCTCCGACCACGCGGGCTACATCACCGGGCACACCCTCGACGTCAACGGCGGCATGCACATGGGCTAGGCGCCCACCCGCTACAACCAGCGCCCCCGCCGCAGCAGGTACAGCAGCAACAGCGTAAACGCCAACGTGAGCGCCGCCACGATGCCGGCCCCATGCGGCGAATCTTCAAACGGCAGCCCCTTCAGATTCATCCCGTACACGCCGGTGATTGCCAGCGCCGGCAGAGCGATCGTCGAGATCACCGTCAGCACCTTCATGACCTCGTTAGTCCGGTTCGCCACCGACGAGAGGTAAATATCGAGCGCATTGTTCAGCAGGTCGCGCTCCGTATCGACCGAATCCAGCAGGCGCACCACATGGTCGTAGATGTCCCGTACAAACGGCTGGTGCTCGGCATCGATAATCGAGTTGGGATCGCGCTGCAGATGTAGTGTCGCGTCCCGCGTACTCACCAGTACCCGACGCAGATCGATCAGCTGCCGCTTCAGCGCAAAAATGCGCTGCAGCACGGCCGGCTCCGGGCTGCTGATCACCTCGTCCTCCACTGTGTCGATCCCGTCGTCGAGGGCATCGAGCGTTGGAAAGTAGTTGTCCACCACCGCGTCGAGGATCAGGTAAAGCAGCCGGGCCGGCTTCGCGTCGGCCGGTTCGCGATGCGCCCGCCCTAGCGCCTGCGCGGTCGCCGGGCATTTCGGGTCCGCAATCGTAAGAAAAAACGGCGCTCCATCTGGCCCCGCCCCGGCAAAGGCGCTCAGCTTCGAGTAGATCGGCTTCGGCGCTGCCTTTCCATCCACGTTGCCGTCGGCCGCCGCTGTCCATGACGGCCGCAGAATCGCGAACGTATACGCCGCCTCCTGCTCCACCTTCACCCGCTCCTCCGGGTTGCGCACATCCTCCACATACAGCGGATGCAGCCCCAGCGTCTTGGCCAGATCGTTCAGCTTCGGGTCGTTCGGGTCAGTCAGTTCGTACCAGGCCATAGCGCTGCCGCGATTGTCGCAGACCCATCGCCGCGGCCGATGCAGGTATGCTCAGGGCAGACCCAACAATCTCACACCGCACCGTCCGAGGATCTCCATTCGATGAGCCTTCGCCGCAGCGCCATCTCCCTTGCCCTGCTCTTTCCGTCGCTTCTGCTCGCCGCCCAAACCACCGCGCCCAAGCTGCCGCTTGGCCTCGGCCCGGACGGCGCCTACGACCCCCGCATCACCTTCGCCCCGCTTACCCTCCCCGACCCCGTCAACACGTACCGGTCCTCGAACGGCGCGCCCGGCCCCGGCTACTGGCAGAACGCAGCCGACTACGAAATGCATGCCACGCTCGACACGCAGGCCAAGGTGCTGCACAACGACGAGGTCATCACCTACACCAATCACAGCCCTGATGCGCTCACCAGCCTGTGGGTGCTGATGGAACAGAACATCTACCGGAACGACTCCCGCGGCAAGCTCGCCAACGGCGGCCAGCCCCGCCGCCGCAAGGTCGCCGACGACGAAGCGAATTCCGGCGGCCGGTCCACCGCGGGCTTCGAGCTTGAGGCCGTCGAGGTCGAGCTCGGCAAGGGGCACTACACCCCCGAGTACCTGGTCGACGACACCCGCATGCAGGTCCGCCTCGGGCAGCCGCTCGCGCCCAAAGGCGGCACCCTCAAGCTCCACGTCCGCTATCACTACACTATTCCCGGAGTTTGGGGCGGCCGCACCTCCTGGGGCACGTCGAAGCAGGGCGACATCTACGATATCGCCCAGTGGTACCCGCGCATGTGCGTCTACGACGACCTCCGCGGATGGGACACCCTGCCCTACATCGGCAGCGAGTTCTATCTCGAGTACGGCCACTTCGACTATTACGTCACCGTGCCGAGCGACATGATCGTCGCCGGCTCCGGCGAACTCGTGAACCCGAAAGACGTCCTCACCGCCACCGAAATCAAGCGCCTCGACGAAGCCCGGCACAGCGACAAAACGGTTATGATCCGCACGCCGGCCGAGGTCAAAGATCCAGCCAGCCGCCCCAAATCCGGCAGCCCCCTCACCTGGCACTTCCACATGGATCAGACCCGCGACGTCGTCTTCACCGCCAGCCCCGTCTTCGTCTGGGACGCCGCCCGCATCAACCTCCCCGACGGCAAAACGTCGCTCGCCGAAAGTGTCTACCCGCCCGAAAGCGTCGGCGACGACGCCTGGGGCCGATCCACCGAGTACGTCAAAGACACCGTCGAGCGCTTCTCCAAACAGTGGTACCCCTACCCCTACCCCGCCGCCATCAACGTCGCCGGATTTTCCACCGGCATGGAGTACCCCGGCATCGTCTTCGACGGCATCGACGACAAGGGCAAAACCCTTTTCTGGATCACCGCGCACGAGATCGGCCACGACTGGTTTCCCATGATCGTCGGATCGAATGAGCGCCGGGACGCCTTCATGGACGAGGGCTTCAACACCTTCATCGACATTGCGGAATCCGCCGAGTTCCAGAACGGCGTATACGGCCCCAAACGCGACTCCGAATACTCCGCCGGCGGCGAACCGCCCGACACCATCCTCAAGGTCCTCGACGACCCCACCGCGCCGGACATCCTCATGCCGGCCGACGCCTACACCTGGCAACTTGGCCACCCGGTCAGCTACTTCAAGGGCGCCTACGGCATGGTGCTGCTGCGCGAACAAATCCTCGGCCCGAAGCGCTTCGACTGGGCCTTCCGGAAATACATCGCCGAGTGGGCCTTCCACCACCCCTCGCCCAGCGACTTCTTCCGCGCGATGGAAAGCGAGGGCGGCGAAGATCTCGGCTTTTTCTGGCGCGGCTGGTACATGAACAACTGGCGCTACGACATGGCCGTCACCAAAATCGCCGGCGAGCAGGTCACGCTCCAGAACAAAGGCCAGCTGGTTCTGCCGACAACCGTCGAAGCCAGGTTCACCGACGGCACCACCACCCGCTTCCGTGTTCCCGTCGAAACCTGGCTCTCCAAAGGAGAAGTGGTGTGGGTCGGCGACAAGCCGGTCGCCTCCGTCACCGTCGACCCCGACCACCAGCTGCCCGACGACAACCGCGCGAACAATACCCTCAGCGCCCACTAACCACAACCGGCGCGCCTCGCTCAAGAAGGCGCGCCGGCTGTTCCCGTCGGGACCCTTACTTCGCCGCGCCAACCTTCTCTTCGGACTTGCTGCTGCTCTTGCTTTCCGCACCGCTCGCCGCCTCGGAAAGCGCCTCGCCGAGCTCCTTGATGTGCTTGGCGTCGCCCGTCGTCTCATCGCCGGCAACGGCAACGGTGTCCTTGCCCAACATCTGCACGAGCTTCTTAATGGCCTCGCCGTCAAGCTCCTTGGCATGCAGCAGCTTTTTCAGCTTGCCCAGGTCCTGCACCACTTTCTTCACGCCTGCGTGCTCGTGCTTGGACAGGTACTCTTCCCATCCCTCAATGTTGGTCGTGGCCTTCTCAATGGTGAAGCTCTGCGCGCCCTGCTTGATCGCGGCGATGGTGGTCTGAAAACGTGTTGTCGGCATGGGTTTTCGTGCTCCTGGCGTTTGTGCTGCGTGGGGGTCGATGACGTTCCGCGATTCGATCGGGAACCTCGTTGTCACGGTGTGGGATGCCGCCCAGGCTCGCATCTTCCACCAGATAACCCGCCGCCTTCACCCTGTAAACAGACGCCCGAAATCTTCCTGTACGCGCGCACGCTATCCTGCCTCGCATGCACAACAACGCACGGAGGGCGGCTCCCGTAGAAGTCGCCCTCCACCCCGAGATCGCTGAGGATGCTAGAAGAAGAGCTTCGCCGAAACCTGCAGCTGTCGTGGTCCGTACAGCGTGTTCGTTGTCGTGCTCTGCACGCCAAACGCGGAGCTGCCCGTCCCCGTGTACGGCGAAATGCAGCCCTGTAGCGGGGCTCCCGTCGGCGCGGAGCTGCCCAGCGTACACGTCTTGCTCGCAGCCGTCGCCGGCGCATACTGCGAGTACGTGCTGTTTACGCCGGAGATGATGGTGTGGTTCAGCAGGTTGAACGCCTCGCCCATGAACTGCAGCTTCACCGCCTCGTGGATCGGGATATCGCGCGAAATACGGAAATCAAAATTGTTGAATCCCGGCCCGATGATCGAGTTGCGTCCGATCTGCGGCGGCCGTCCGGTGGTCGCCAGACCGGAGCCCGAGCTCATCGCGCCCCCGTAGATGTTGCCGTCCGCACCGTACGAGGTCGCACCGCCGTTGTAGACCGTGCCGGACATCGAGGCCACAATGGGCTGACCCGCCGAGGCCGTCTCCGTCCCGGAAAACTGGAAGTCATCCAGAATGTGCCTCACATACCGGTTGTCCTGCAGCAGGCGCGGTTGGTACACAAAGCTCATCACAAACCGGTTGCGTACATCGATGTCCGCATTGCCGTTCTCGAGCCGCACATTGTTCGGATCGAGCGCCGGGTTGCCGCCGTAGAACGTGCCGAACGCGCCCTGCACCTGGTTGGTGTCGGTGGCGTGCGACCACGTGTAGTTGGCAATCAACTCAAGCCCGTTCGCAAACGGACGGCGCACCGTGGCCGCGAGCGAGTTGTACCAGGAGTTCGCGCCGGAAAACCCCGTGTTGTAGCTTTGGAGGCCCGCGTCGCGCCGATCGGACACCAGATACACCGGCACGGTCAGCTGCTTCACCAGGTTGCCCGCACCATCCAGCACGTTGTACGAGCGCAAACCGTGCGGCGTTTGCCCAATCAGGTTCGCGTCCACGAAGTACGGCAGGCGCAACGCACGCGAGCCGACATAGCCGACCGCCAACGACATCTTGCCCGGCAGTGCCTGCTCCACGCCAAACTCAAACTCATGCGCCAGCGGCGGGACAAAGTTCGGATCCAGTCCGTGGAAGCTCTGCAGGCCTTTGAGCGTCGGTCCGCCTACCGCAGGAGCAGCGCCGCCCGTGGGATAAAGCGCCGACGAAAGCGACGGCCCGGTCGGATCGAAGGGCACGTTCGGGTACTGGAGCGCATTCGCGGGAACGGCGGAGCAACTCGCTCCGCAGCTGGTGTAGTTATAGTTGACCTGCACGACGCCATTCTCGACCCGCATCGCATAGTACGTCGATCCCTGATTCAGCCCGGAAAACAGGCCATACCCGCCGCGAAACACCGTCCCCGGCAGCGGGTTCCATGCAAACGCCACCCGCGGCTGCACGCGGTCCGTCACATTCTTGATCGTCGAGGAGTACAGCGTCGAGATCGGCGCGTAGTTGGTGTTGATCTTGACCGGCGGCGGCGTCAGCTGGATGTCGTACCGCATGCCCGCCGTCAGTGTGAAATTCTGCCGCAGCTTCCAGCTGTCCTCAAAGAAGCCGTCAAACATCTTGAACCAGAAGTCGTCCGCGCCGCGGCGATTGCCGGTGTTCAGCTGGTCGATCGTCTGCACAAACGTCGTGTAGTGGTAGCCGGCGTACGGATCGGTATCGCCGGCCTGGCCGCGAAACGAGTCCGAGGCCCACGACTGAAAGTTCTGCACAGCCGTCGAGCCCGAGTAGTTGTACACGCCACCACCCTGGAAAAGATTGATCATCACCTCGTGCACGATGTTGGCATCGCCGCCAAACTTCAGCGAGTGGTGTCCCCGCTCGAGCGAGTACACATCCGTCCCCTGGTAGCGGTGCTCGTCCGGCTCCGCAATCCTCGGAAGCGCGTTGGGCATCCCGTACGTCAGCAGGTTGCCGACCCCCACCGAAGGCCCCGACGCATACGCCCCCGCCGTCTCGAGGTCACGTCCCCACTGGAAGTGAATCTGGTTCACGGCGCGCGAAGACACCTGCGTCGTCAGCCCCGCAATCAGAAATCGCTCGTGGTAGTCGGTCGGTCCGTTCGTCGAAGGCGAGCTGTTCGAGTAAGTCGGGTTGCCGGCATATCCGTACGCCGACGCGAAATCGGCAAAGTTGAAGTTCACGAAGGCATCGTTGTGCGACGAAATATGCCAGTCCAGCCGCGGAAAAAAGATGTCCTGGTGCGCATAGCGCGCAGGCGCGGCAGAGCCTTCGGTCAGTAGAAACTGGATCGCCGAAGCGCACTGCGCCGAGGTGATTGTGGTCGGGCACTGCGTAGGCGTGATGGTCGTCGAAGAGGTCGTCGCGCCCGAGGGCGTGAGCGAAATATCGTTCGTATTCGAATACAGCACGCGCCCCACACGACGGAAGCCGTCATAGGTCAGAAAGTAAAACAGCCGATCCTTCCGGACAGGCCCGCCCACCGACCCGCCAAACTGCTGCTGCTGGTGAATCGGCTGCGTCAGCAGAAACGGATTGTCGTTGTGGATGCCGTTATACTTGCTCACCGGGTCCAGCGCGTTCAGCGTCGGGTAGCGCAGGTAGTAAAACGCATCGCCGTGCACCGCGTTTGTGCCCGACTTGGTGATGGCATTGACCTGGCCGCCGACCGCCTGCCCAAACTCCACCGAGTAGTTCGAAATCTCCGCCTGAAACTCCTTGATCGAATCCAGCGAGTACACATACGGCGCCCCCGACGATCGGCCGCGCGCCTCTGAAAACAGCATCTGGTTGTTGTTCGCGCCGTCCACGTAGTTCTGGTTGTACAGCCCGGAGATGCCGCGGAACGAGATCAGGCCGGTGCCGCCGTCCTGCACCACGTTCGGCGACTGCAGCACAAAATCAGACCAGTTGCGCCCGTTCACCGGCAGGTTGCCGATCAGGGTCTGATCAATCGTCTGCGAGTTTTCCGTCTTCTGCGTATCCAGAATCGGCGACTCGGCCGTCACCTGCACCTCCGTCGTCACCGATCCTGTCGGCAGCGCCAGATCAAGCGTCAGAATCTGGCCAACGGTCAGCGTCAGATTTTTGCGGTCCACCTTGCCGAAGTTGCCCCCGCCCGCAATCACCTCGTAGCGCCCCGGCTGCAGAAAGTTCGCGGTGTACAGGCCGTCGTTGTTGGTCGTCAGCGTTCGCGAAATGCTCGTGTCTGTGTTGGTCACAACCACGGTGGAATTCGGGATCGCCGCACCCGTCGTATCCGTCAGCGTGCCCGTGATGTTGCCGACACCGGAGGTCTGTGCGTGGGCGGCCGCGGCAAACAGGCCGGCGGCAGAGAGGGTAAGCAGGCGTTCGGCAGAAAGGGAGGCAATGTTCAAGAAAGATCTCCTGAGGGCGTGCGTGCGGCCATGGGGAAAGGAGTGTTCTGGCGGGCAGTGCGGGAGGGTGTCGCGTGTGCGCGTGCCGGCGTCCCGTGCGGCCAAAACCTTGACTGGTGTATGCGTCTAGAGTCGCCGAGGTGGGCCCGGCGCGTCAAGGAGGCATTCTGTGGCGACAGGTGGAAAACCCAGGTCACGCCAGCCACAACCTTCCCCATCCGGCCGGGTCTATACCGGAGAGCAGCCTCCCCATGGCGGCCCTTGCCGGGGGTCCCCAATCCTTCATCGGACTTGGGTACACTCAACGAGGGCCTGCTCATCTCCTGTGACGACGACCTCCCAGAATCCTGGCCGCAAGCCGGAGCTGCCCGCGCTCTCCGGCATCCGCACGCTTCTGGCGATCTTCATCCTGCTCTTCCACTTCACGCCGCCCCACTCCGATCTGATCCATCCCATCATCGATAACTCGTTCATCTTTGTGGGCACGTTCTTCCTGATCTCGGGGTTCATCCTCACCTACAACTACGCGGATCGCGCTCTGCACATGCGCAAGCGCGACTTCTGGCTGGCGCGCTTCGCCCGGCTCTACCCCACCTACGCCTTTGTGCTTCTGCTCTCGACCCCGCTGCTCTTCGCGGAGTGGCAGGCGCGCCCGCACGCCGAGTTCTGGACCGGCCTCGTGGTCACACCGCTTCTGCTGCAGGGCTGGAGCCCCTCGCTCGCCACCTTCTGGAACACCGTCGCCTGGACCCTCTCAGCCGACCTCCTTCTTTACTTCCTGTTCCCGTACCTCCTGCGCTTCTGGGCGATGCGCCTGGCGCACCTGGACCGGCCGGGCCGCCTGATTGCAGTCATCCTCGGGCTGTGGCTGCTCGGCATTGCGCCGCACACCTGGTACCACCTCACCAACCCGGACCACCTTCCCGGATGGGCCGACCGCTTCACCGGCGGCTTCTGGATCCGTGTGCTGAAGTATTGCCCCCTGGCCTACGTGTGTACGTTTCTCGTCGGACAAACGCTGGCGCGGCTGCACAGCGTTCTTCGGCTCACCTCGCGCCAGCGTCTGCTCATGGCCGGCTTCGCCCTCGCGGGCATTCTGCTCTTCTTCTACCGCGGCGCGCCCCATGTGCCGTACGTCATCATCCACGGCGCTCTCCTGCTGCCGCTGTTCTGCCTGCTCGTGCTCGGGCTTGCCGGCCCCAACCCCATCGCGTCGGCCTTCGCCCTGCGTCCGCTGGTCGCCTTCGGCGAGGCCACCTTCGCCCTCTACCTGCTGCACTTCAACGTCTTCGAGCTCATCCACCATTACCATCTGCCGGAGCGTCTCCACGTGACCCGCTTCGACCCATGGATCTCCTACCTCACCATCCTCGCGCTGGCCTACGCAACCGTGCGCTTCGTCGAGAAACCCGCTCGCCGGGTCATCCTGGCACGCTTCGGCCGAAAGCCTGTGCCTGACCCCAGGCTGCAGCCCACGTCCGCCTGACGCCCGCGACACCATCCCGCCCCAAAAGGAAAAGGCCCCGCTCCGCGCGGGACCTTTCCTTTTTCCTTCGAGCCCGCACCGCCTAAGGTGTAACTGCCTGCACCACATGGCCGTACGTTGTATTCGCGATCGCAATGGCGCAGGTCGGCAGATTCGCTGCCTGGAAGGGCGTATTCTGCACCTCTTTCAGCACGCCGGAATGGGAGTCCAGCTGCTCCGCCGAGATCGTGTGATCGATCGAGTTCGACGTGAACAGGTAGATGCCCAGTGCCGGCTCGATCGTCACGCACGTCGGTCCCGTTCCCACCGCTACATTCGTTCCGGTGGTTCCAGTCAGGGCTCCGGTCGCGGGGGAAATGGCAAACGAACTAATCGTGTTCGCGCCAAAATTCACGGCATACAGAAAGTCCCCGCGCGGATCGATGGTCAGAGCCACTGGAAACAGGCCAACAGCGAAAGGAGACGTCACCATCGGAGTCGGAACGCCGCCGTTCACGATCGAGTACCCATAGATCTGGTTCGTCGACTTGTCCGTCACGTACACATACTTGGCCGTGGGATCGATCACGATCGCGCTCGGCACAGTTCCCGCCGTGTACCCCGCACCGATCGCGCTCAGGGCGCCGGTGCTCACGTTCTCCGTGTACGCAAAGATCTGCCCGCCCAGCGTTCCCGTCGTGCTCTCCTGGTCGAGCACGTAGACGTAGTTGTTGAACGCACTGGCCGCTACACCCACCGGAGCGAATCCAACGTTGACCACGGTCGGCGTTCCCAGGTTGCTCGTACCCGAACTGTCCACCGTAATGGGAAAGATGTTCACATCGCCCGGCCCAGGCGAGGCGGTGGTGTAGCCCGTCTGAAAGGTGCAAACGACGTACAGAAACTTGCCGCCGGCGTCCACCGCCGCCGCGACCGGGAAACTGCCGACCACGTTGTAGGTGTTCTTTGCATAAATCTTGCCGTCCGTGCCGACGGCAAAATTCACGACTGACGAATCGTCATGGTTCAGAACAAACACGGTCTTTGCATCAGGCGTCGCCACCAGCGAAACCGGGTTGCGGCCGCCGGAGGGCACCGGCGAATCGGCCAGCTGCGTCAGGGCGCCCGACTGGTAGTCCACCGCGTATGTATTGATCACACCCGTCTGGGTTGCGGTCGTGCCGGTCGTCGAGGCCGTTGCGTACACATAGGCGACGGTGTAATCGCGGCTGCAGGAGCTCACGCCGAGACCCATTGCCAAAAGCGCTACCGAGGCCATTGCTCCACGGCCAAATCCATTCCACTTCATGCGTTTCCTTGCTCGGGGGCCGCCAGGCTGCGGACCCTCCGTTGTTTCCGTAAGGTGTGCTGACGCCATGTCGAACGCCGTCCGACCACGCCTAATCAATCGACCCGGTGACCGCCAGACAGGTCGCCTTGCCCACCGCCGCAAAACTCGTGCCGCGGGGCAGGTTGGACAGCTCGCCATTGGTCTTGTTCAGTACCTTGCCGGTCACTGTCCCGTCGCCGTTGTTGGAGGTGTACAGGTACTTGCTCGATGGATCTTCCACCAGGCAGACCGGCGCGGACCCGACCGTATACGGATTGCTCAGCGGATCGGAAACCTGCTGCAACTGTCCGGTAGAGGTGATGGTGAACGCCGAAATGCTGCTGTTCGCGTTGTTCGAGTTTGTGGTCGACTGGTTCAACACATACAGGAAGTTCGTCGCACTGTTCCCCGCCACATACAGCGAATTGACCGGGTTCGCGGTTGCACCAAGGTTGGCCGTTGCGCCGCCCACAACCGTGCTCAACGCGCAGGACGAGCCGACGGTAAAGGGGAAGACTTCATTTGATCCGGCGTCGGTTACAAAAACATAACTTCCGCCCACATTCACCGACGTCGCGTTCGAGGTGCCCAGCGAAACCGTCGAGTTTGTGGTCAAGGTCAGCTGCCCGGTCGAGCTATTGGTGGTGTATGGAAAGATCGTCTGGTCGCCTTGATCGAGCGTCATCAGGCATCCGCCCGAAGCCACCCGCATCATGTTCGGCGTCTTGCCCACTGGGAAATACGTCAGCTGCGTTCCGTCTGGATTCTTTACCTGCTGGTTGGTCACCAGCGTCAGCCGGCCCGTGCCCGGGTTCACGGAAAACACCGTAATATCGCCGTTGCCCGTTGCCGCTGTGCTTCCCGGTGTGTTGGTCGGGTCCAGCGAATCCAGCACGTACACGAAGTTGCCGCCGGCATTGGTCGTCACCCACACCGGCGTTCCACCCTGTGTCGTGTAGCTGGTCTGAAAGGTCAAAACGCCGTCGCCGCCGACTGTAAATACCGCCAAATTGCCTTCCGAGGTACTCGTTCCGGCGTTCACCACGTAGACGTACCGTCCACCCGGCAACACCGCCACTGAAACCGGGTATCCGCCGCCCGACGTGTACGGCGAACCGACGGTGGCTGTCAGGTTTCCCGTATAGTTGTCGATCTTGTAGCCGGCGATTTGCCCCTGCCCGGCGGAGTTCAGGGTATCGCCCAACACCCACATGTAGCCGATCGTTCCGCCGCCACATGCCGACATGCCCAGACCCAAAGCAACTGCTGCCACAGCGGCCAGGGACAGCCGGCCAAACTTACGCAACTTCATGTGCTTCCTTACTCCTCGGACGAGCTATGCAGCGCTGCTGCAGGCTGCACCGGACACTCTACCTGGGATAGACGCTTCCGCCCTCAATTGTAAAAGCTCGCGCCGGTTTGCGCCAATGCGGGCGCGGAAATCGTCCCGGAGCGGACCGAATCGAGCGCGATGGTGGCGCAGGGGCGTGGGCGGGCAACACCGAGCGGCCACGCCCATGCGGTCTACCACACGCGGCACGAGTTGACAGGCATCATCGGCTGGCCGACTTTGCAGCCGAAGGCCTTGCCGAATTCATCGAAGTTCTGGACAGTGCCTTTTACGCGCCACTCGCCCGAGCTGTGCGGATCGGTTTTGGCAAGCACGCGGGCGCTCTGCTCGGTGGCGTTCTGGCACCAGATCTGGCCGAAGGCAATGAAGAATCGCTGCTGGGGGGTGTAGCCGTCGCGCTTTCCGTCGGCGTAGCCGGGTTCAGCCGCTGCGCCCTGCTTTGCCAGGGTTTCTTCAAGCGCCTGGAAGGCGATGCGGATGCCGCCGTTGTCGGCGGTGTTTTCACCCAGGGTCAGGTGGCCGTTGAGCTTCTGGCCGGGCGCGACCTCGAAGCCGTCGTACTCCTTGGCCTCGCACTCGGTGCGCTCGTTGAACTTCTTGAGGTCGTCGGGCGTCCACCAGACGCGCACGTTGCCGTTCTTGTCGTACTTCGAGCCCTGGTCGTCGAAGCCGTGGGTCATCTCGTGGCCGATGACGACGCCGATGGCGCCGAAGTTGACGGCCGGGTCTTTGCTGTTGTCGAAGAAGGGCGGCTGGAGGATGCCGGCCGGGAAGTTGATGTCGTTCTGCGGGGGGTTGTAGTAGGCGTTGACGGTGGGCGGCGTCATGTCCCACTCCTTCTCGTCGACGGGCTTGCCGTACTTGGCGTAATCGCGCTCGATCTCGAAGAAGTCGTTCCGTTCGAGGTTGCCCAGGTAGTCGTCGCGCTTGACTTCGAGCTTGGCGTAGTTCCGCCACGTTTCGGGATAGCCGATCTTGTCGAGGATGCTGTCGAGCTTTTCTTTGGCCTCGACCTTGGTTTCCGGGCTCATCCAGGGAAGCTGCTGGATGTCCTGCGCCAGGGCCGCCTCAAGCGCGTGGACCAGCTTTTCCATGTTGTCCTTGGCGTCGGGCGGGAAGTACTGGCGCACCCAGTCCTGGCCGACGGCCTCGCCCAGCGCAATGTCGGTGACGCGGGTGCAGCGCTTCCATCGCGGCAGCTCTTCTTTTTGGCCTTGGAGCGTCTTGCTGAAAAAGTTGAAGTTCTCCCCGGAAAACGGATCCGAGAGCGCCGGGGCTGCATCGTGGAGGGTGTGCCAGCGAAGATAGCTTTTGAGCGCGGGGAGCGGCTCGCTTTGCAGCTGTTCGTTTACGGCCTTCGCGTACCCGGGCGAGCTGACGTTCAGCGTCTGCGCCTCGGGCAGGCCGATGCCGGCGAGGTACTGCTTCCAGTCGTAGTTCGGCGTGAGCGCCTGGAGTTCGGCGATGGTCATGATGTGGTAGCGCATGGCGGGATCGCGCCGTTCGACGCGGCTCATGGACCCCTTGGCGAGCGCGGTCTCGATACGCAGGACGTCGGCGGCCTCGGCTGCGGCGCGCTCGGGGGAGTCGCCCAGCAGCACAAACATCTTGGTCACGTGGTCGACGTATTGGGTGCGAATGGTCTTGCTGCGGTCGTCGTCGGCCAGGTAGTAGTCGCGGTCCGGAAGCGTTAGGCCGCCCTGTCCGGTGTCGGCAATCTGCTTGGAAGAATCCTTCTGGTCCTGCTCGATGTCGACGGAGAACAGACTGGCCGAGCCGAAGCGCTTGACGGTCGCGACATTCAGCGCGGCGAGCGATTTCGTGTCCGGGAGGGCGTCGATGTCGTGCATCTGCGGCTCAAGGGGCCTGGCGCCGAGGGCATTCACCTGCGCGACATCCATGCAGGCGGCGAAGAAGTCGCCGTACTTGCGCTGGAGCGGCGTCTTGGGGGCATCGGCGGCCTGCTTCATGTCGAGGTACTCGAGATACCGGTTGCGCTCCCCAAGTTCGTTGAAACGGCCCCATCGCACCTGATCGGCCGGGATGGGGTTGCTCTTGTTCCAGTTGCCGCAGCTGTACTGGTAGAAGTCGGTGCAGGGGTCTGCCGTTTTGTCGATCGCGGACAGGTCGAAGATGATCGGCTTTTTCGGTTCGGAGGTGGGGGCAGAGGCGGCGTCCGGGGCTGCGGCCAGGTTCTGGGCCAGGTGCTGGGCCAGACAGGCTCCGCTCACCAGGGGCAAAAGAAACACGGCGACTTGCTTGATCAAGATGGATCTCCTGACAGTGCGGATCTCGGGGGAAGCGGATGTGTAGGCGCAGTGTACAGGCGCGTTGGCTCTTGCAAAAAACGAACGCAGCGATCGCAGCGGATTTCACCGGCGATCGCTGCGTTCGTTAACTGCATCGAGCTCCCTAAAACACCTTCAGGTGGATCGTCAGGTACTTCTTCGGATCCTGCCGGAGGGTCGTCACCAGCTTTGTGCTTTCGGTCAGCAACCCATTCAGGTTGGTGTACGCCGTGTCGTCGGTCGCGAGCTTGCCCAGCGTTCCCTTGCCCTGCGAAATCCCCGCCACCAGCGTGTTTACCTGGGTCACGGTGTCTTGCAGCTGCTGCCGGAACTGCGGATCTTTGGCCAGCATGCCCAGCGCGCCCTTGCCGGCGTTCGCGTCAGACAGCAGCTGATTCGCCTGCGCCAGCGTTCCGTTCAGATTGTTGTAGAGCGTCTCATCGGTCAGCAGCTTGCCGGCCGTGCCTTTGCCGCTCTGCAGCTGCGCCACCATGGTGTCCAGCCGGCCCATGGCGTCGTTCAGGCGGTTGTACATCGTGGGATCGTTCATCAGCTTGCCTACCGATCCCTTGCCGCTGTTCAGGTTCGCCGCCAGCGTATGCAGCTCGTCCACCGTATTGGTCGCCTTGTTATACAGGTCGGGGTTGTTGATCAGCTGCCCCACCGATCCCTTGCCGCTCTGCAGGTTGTCGACGATCGTATTCATCTTCGACAGAATCACGTTCAGGCTTTCAATCGTTCCCTGGCTGGCTTTCACCACATCCTGTAAATTCGGCGTCTCGAGCGTATGGAGCTCGTCGCCATCCTGCAGTTCGGGGCCGGTCGAGTACTGGCTGTTCAGGTCGACCACCGTATCGCCCAGCACGCCCACCGTGCTCAGCGCCGCCTTCGTGTCCTTATGGAGGTCCTTCGCAAACTTGGCATCGAGCTTCATCGTCACCAGCACCGGCGTCAGCTTGCGGTTCGGGTCCGCCGTCACCACAACACTTTTCACCGTGCCGATCGTGACCCCTTGCAGGTTCACCGCGGCGCCATCCTTCAGGCCGGCCGAATTTTCAAAATACGTGGTAATCGTCAGCTTGTGCGAAAACAGGCCCAGACCCGACGAACTGGTCATCAGAAACAGCAACGTAATCAGGATCACGGTGGACACAAGCACGATGACGCCAACCTTCAACTGCGACCACCGCACCTCCTGCTGACTGGGCATAGATCTCCTTGTTCGCTCCGGCTCCGGGACGTCACGACCGCCGGAACCTCACCACGTCTGCCGGGCCTTTTTATCCTGACCCCACACACCGAACGCGCGGATATGTCCGAGAATACATGACGCATCCTGCCCTGACGGGGCCTTCAAGGCCGGTGAACCACGTCGTTGCTGGTGTTGTTCTAGATGCGCCACGCCCCGCTTCGGCTCGGTCTTTCCCGCCGTCCAGAGCGGCCCCAACTCCCGTTCAATCCTCCACAAGCACCACGGCCATCGCTGCCGTGCGGCTGTGCGTCAGGCTCACACTTGCACGTCGCACGCCCATCGCCCGCGCGCGCTCGGCCGCACGTCCGCTCCAGTGCAGCGTCGGCGCCGATCCAGGCTCCCGTCGCACCTCGATCTCGCGCCACGCGACCCCGCGGCTGATGCCCGTCCCCAGCGCCTTCGCCCCCGCCTCTTTCGCTGCAAACCGCGCAGCAAAGCTTTCCGCGGCCGCCGCGCGTTTGCGCAGGCAGTAGGCCACCTCCGCCGGCGTAAAGACGCGCTCGAGGAAACGATCGCCGAAGCGCCGCACACTCGCGTCGATCCGCTCCACTTCAATCAGGTCGGTGCCAAGTCCGAGAATCATGGAACCAGTCTTTCACCCAACATCATCGCCGGCCACGGTACGCCGCACCGGCAAACCGCGTGTGGCGCAAAGGCAAAGCGGCCGCTCCCGAAACCAGGAGCGGCCGCTTTGTTTGTTGTTCCGCAGATAGTGCCTACGGCGTGTAATGCGCAAATCCCGCAACCACGTTGAAGGCGTTTGCCGTGCCCAGGCCGGTGGCAAAATCCCACCCGCTCGTGGCAGGGTATGCCGGCTTGAACACCGTGTCCGAAACCGACTCCACGCCCAGCAGGCCACCGCCCAGGTAGCAGTTGTACGGCCCCAGGCAGTCAACCGCAATGTCGCCCTGCGTCACGTCGTGGAACGTGCAGTGCGCGTTGCCCGCCGTGCCCAGCGTCGCGTCGCAGTTCGGGTTGCCGGTGCTGCCGTACTCCCCGCGCCCAAGCGTGTACAGCACCGGGTTCGGATTGCCCCAGCTTGCCTTGGTTCGCTGGTTCACCAGCGCCTGAATGCCGGCCCAGATCGGGGTCGACACCGAGGTGCCGCCATACCCAGCCCAGATCCCTGGGTTGGGTCCGCAGGGAGCTCCGCCGTTTGCGACGTCGGAAAAACAGACTGCATAGTAGGTTCCCCAGAAACCGTTCGACGCCATCAAGGAGACGTCCGGCGTATCGCGCACACCGTCGCTCGGGTTGCCGAAGGTATGGCTCTGCCAGGAAGGCTTGGCGTAGCCGCGGCAGGTGCCGCTGACGACGTTACCGACGCCGTCCCCGACCGTGGCCGCGCCAAGCGCACATCCGCTCGGACCGCCGCTGCCGCTGCCGGTCGTGTGATTGCCCGGATAGCTGTTGCACAGGTTTCCTGGGCCAACCTGGGGCGCGCCGTAGAACGCCGACAGGATCGAGCCCGCGCAGGAATTATTCCAGGGGATCTCCGGGATGTAGCTGAGGGCCGTCACAAAGGTCGGCGAGTTCTTCATCGTGAAGTATTCGCCGGGAGAGTTCAGCGGGGTATACCCGAAGTCGGATCCACCCACAGAGACGTTGTACGGCGTCGACATGAACCCGCTGATGCCGATGCCGTGGTACGCGAGGGTTTGGTCCGTATCCGCGGAGACAGCGCCTTCATCGCCGGTCGACACGAACAGGCTGACCCCCTCGAGCGCGGCGGTCTGGTACAGCAGATTGATATAGCTGTTTTCCGCCGCTCCCAGCGACGCCTCGGCCTCGCCGTAGCTGATGCTCATCACCTTGGGCGGGTTCTTCCCCTCCAGCAGGTTGCTCAACGCCAGGAAGCCGCCGAACTGCGTCTGCGTGTCGCTGCACGCGGCGTTCACGATCGCTGCGTCCGGGGCCGCCGCGCTTGCCCATTCCACGTCAACGGCGGCTTCGCCGTCAGCGCCGGTCACGCCAGGGGCAAGGCAGGCCGATTTCCCAGCTGGGTGGAGTTCGGTCAGGGTCGCATCCGGGAAGCGCGCAGAAAGGCCGAAAGCTTTGCGGAAGGTGGCCCAGTCGGTCGTGCTGTACAGGTCGGTGTCCTCGATCACGGCAACGGTTTGCCCCTTGCCGGAGAAACCCATGTCGAACAGAGGATCGAAGTTGTAAATCTTGGCCAGGTCGCCGGCCGAAAGATAGTTCATGCCGTACTGTGACGAGTAGCCCTTGATGCTCTGAGCGGTGGCCTTTGTCTTGGGGCGCAGCATCGAGTGCGGCGTAAAGTTGTTCAGCGCCGCCACACCGCTCACCGCCGGCGCCAGCGCCGCCGGAATCTCAGGATCATTCACATTGGCAAAGTGCGTTTGGCCGTTCACGCTGACCGTGTGCAGCGGCGTGTGGAAGGCCAAGCGCACCAGGCCCGCGTTTCCGCTGAAGCTGATCACGCCATTGGCCAGCGCCACCGAATCGACGGTAAATCCTTCCGCCTGCAGCCACAGCGTCACCTTGTCCACATCCTCGGCGTTCGCGCCAAACTGCGTCCCCACCGCCTCGTTCGACAGCCAGGTGTGGTACTGGGGTGACGCCGGGTCTGCCTGCCGGCTCAGCAGTTGCTCAATCGCCGCCGATTGCGCCGGGGAGCGCTTCAGCACAAGCTGCAGATGCGCGAGCGGCATGGCATCGCTCACCAGCCCCAGATCGCCCGCCGCCGTCACCTCCGGCCGCGTGTTGCCGTGCAGCACCACACGCTGTGCGTTGTCCACTCGGTCCGTAATGAGTGGAGCGCTATGAGACGTCGGAACCTGAGCGTGGGAGAAGCTGCTCAGGCCAAAGAACAAGGCAGTGACGGCAGGCGACAAGGGTCGCAAGAATGTGCGCAAAGGAGGCCTCCTGAAACGGTGCGATCACTGTAGCAGGCAATCTCGCGATCCCGTCTACCTCATTTCTGCCCAACAAAGACGCGGGTTTTCATCCTATTTACCCTACCCCGTGCAAATTATTGCAAGTGTGACGAAGGGCCGACCTCCATCAGCACCGGACGGTGCAGCAGACTGTCGCCGTTGCCAATCACCAGAGCTCCGGGCTGCCAGGCGCCATGCGTCAGCACCAGACGCACCACACCGACGCGCTCCGGCACGGAAAACACCGGCTCGCTCACCACATCCCCGCCGGACGGAACCGGCGACCCGAACGACACGCCGGTCAGGCCCGGCAGCGGCCACCACCGCCCGCCGTGCGCATCCAGCAGATACGCGCGGACCGAGCCATCGCTCTCCGCCCCATCGTGCCCCTGGTTGCGGATGCGGAGATGCACCCGCAGCAGGCGATCTCCACGCTGGCCCCGGCCGGCAAACGCCGTCAGGTGGTCCACCCCATCGACCGCGAAGCAAAGATTGCCGAAACATTGCGCCTGTCCTGCAGCAACGACTTTCTCGGGCGAAGTCCGCGAAACCAGCAGCAGCGTCCCCAGGTAGATCGTCCAGGCCACAGCAATGGATCCAAACCCCCGTCGCGCCTTCGGCCAGTTCCCCCGGCGTGCGCCCGAGACCAGCGAGCCAACGAGGCCGACGGCCGTCCAGCCTACCAGCCCCCACAGCAACAGCTCAGCCAGCTTCATGCTTCCTATTCAAACACCTACCGGTGACCGCCCCCTGCTCGTGTCGGGGCAGCGTCCCTCGGGCGCCGAACGCTACCGAACCGGGCAACGCCCAAACGCGATGCCCGGTCCGATACACTGGATTCGGAATGCAACCGCAAGCCCCACTCGCGAGTTCCATGTTGGCCCACCCAGCCGCGTCGGCGCCGCCCATCATCGTCGCCCAGGACCTCACCAAGACCTACCGCAACGGCAAGCTCGCCGTTCCCGCCCTGCGCGGTGTCTCGTTTGCGGTGTCGCCCGGCGAGTTCGTTGCCGTGGTCGGACCTTCCGGCTCCGGCAAATCCACGCTGTTTCATCTGCTGGGCGGGTTGACGCAGGCCACCGGCGGATCGGTCACCGTGCGCGGCACCGATCTCGCCCCCTTATCGGACGCCGAGCGCACACAGCTCCGGCGCGCCACCATCGGCTTCGTCTTTCAGCGCTTCAACCTTCTGCCCACCCTTTCCGCCCTCGGCAATGTCGAGCTCGCGCACGAAATCTCCGGCGTCAAGGGGCCGCTCGACCGCACCCTGCTCAATCACCTGGCCGATCTGCTCGGCCTCACAGGTCGCCTCGAGCACCGGCCCAATGAGCTCTCCGGCGGCGAACAGCAGCGCGTGGCCATCGCGCGCGCACTCATTACCCGGCCCGCCATCGTGCTCGCCGATGAGCCCACCGGAAACCTCGACACCAAGAACTCCGACGCGGTCCTCAACATGCTGCGTACCTCCTCGCGCGAGCTGAATCAGACCGTCCTCATGATCACGCACAACCCCGAAGCCGCCGCCATCGCCGACCGCATCCTCCACATGCGCGACGGCGAAATCACCCACATCGAGCAGGGGCATCATGAGGTCCCCGTCTAGGGTCGTCCATCGCCTTGCCCACGCCGCTGCAGGTTGAGCCCACGCCGCTCCAAATCGACCCCGCGCCGCTCCAGATTGCCACCGTGCGCACCACCGCCGCGCTCGAAGCGCTCGTGCCCGAGTGGACCCAGCTCTGGCATCGCGCCCCCCTCGCCACGCCCTTCGGGCATCCGGCCTGGCTGGTTCCCTGGTGGCGCCACTTCGCCCAGCCGGACCTCCGCGTCATCACGCTCAGGCATCCCCGGCACGGCGCCTTGCTCGGCCTCATCCCGCTCTACCTCTACCGCGATCCGATCTCCGGGCAGCGCCAGCTCCTCCTCGTAGGCGCTGGAACGTCGGACTACCTCGATGCCGTCGTCTCGCCGGAGTGCCCCGCCGGCGACCTCGCCGCTGCTCTCGAGACCGTGCTCGCCGCAGACCTCGGGGACGCCACCGCGCACGCCACCTGGGACGTCGCTTTCCTCACCCAGCTCCCGCCCGAGTCATACCTCGTCCGAGCCATCGAGCAGCTCCGCTCCGTCTCCGTCGAGCGCTTCCCCGGCGAGCCCACCTCGCGCTGCCCGGCCCTGCCCATCTCCGCGCTACCCCCCAAAGTGCGCAAAGACGTGCTCTTCTGCCGCAACGCCGCCATCGCGCACGGAAAGCTCGATCTGGTTGCGGCCACCACCGAAACCATTCCGTCCGCCTTTGACCACCTTGTCGAAACCCACACCGCCCGTTGGCACGAGAAAGGCGAAGCCGGCGTCCTTGCCGATCCCGCCGTGCTCGCCTGGCACCGCGAAGCCTTGCCCCTGCTCCATGCCGCCGGCCTGCTTCGCCTCATGACCCTCCGTCTCGGCGCCGATCCGCTCGCCACCATGTACTCCCTCATCGATCCCCCGTCGCGCCCGGAACGCACCCAGTACCTCTACCTGATGGGCTTCGATCTCACCCGTGACGCCCTGCAGCCCGGCCGCCTGCTCACGGCCTACACGGTCGAGCATGCGGCAAAGGAAGGCGTTCACGCCATCGACATGCTGCGCGGAGACGAACCCTACAAGCGATTCTGGCACGTCGCGCCAACCCCCACCGTCAGCTTCGCGCTCCGGCGCCCCTAGCTCCAAATACCGCCACAACACCCACCCCAGACCCAAACGCGCATCAAACGGAGCAGAACGTTGCAGGAGTGCCGCAGGTATCCACCCGAAGGCACACTCCCAAACCCCCTCGAAGCTCGCCCCACCCGCCCTCCCCCAAGGAATCGCAATGCCAACCACCTCCATCGCCCCCTCGCGCGTCGAGAGCGACATCCCCGCGCCCGCCAGCCTCCGCCGCATCTCCTGGGGCGCCATCCTCGCCGGCGTCGCCATCGCCCTCTCCCTCCAGCTCCTCTTCAACCTCCTCGGCCTTGGCATCGGCGCCTCCACCGTCAACGTCCGCGAGGATGGAGCACCCGGCAGCGGTCTTGCCCTCGGCGCCGGCATCTGGTTCGCCGTCTCCGCCCTCATCTCGCTCTTCGTCGGCGGCTGGGCTGCAGGCCGCATGGCCGGTGTTCCCAACTCCAAAGACGGCATGCTTCACGGCTTCACCACCTGGAGCATCACCACCATCCTCACCCTGTACCTCCTTTCGAGCTCCATCGGCAGCCTCCTCGGCGGCTCCGCCTCGCTCCTCACCCACGCCGGCGCCCTCACCGGTAGATCGGCAGAATCCGCCGCTCCCGCGATGACCAACATGATCTCGCAGGCCACCGGCGTTACCCCCGCCGACGTCAAGCAGCAGGCCGGCGATCTCGCCTCCGACCTACGCTTCCAAACCTTTGTCACGCAGGCCGTCTCACAAGGTCAGGTCACCCCGGAAGCCCGGCAAGACCTGGTCGGGCTCGTTGCGACCAAGCAGGGCGTCAGCCCCGACCAGGCCAACAACGAGGTCAACGCCTGGCAGAGCAAGATCCAGCAGGCCGCGACCCAGGCCAAATCCACCGCCATCACCGCGGCCGATAAAACCGCCTCCGGCGTCTCGCAAACGGCTCTCTGGAGCTTTGCCGCCCTCCTCCTCGGCGCCATCGCCGCTACCCTCGGCGGAGTCGCCGGCGCTCCCCGCATCCGCCGTGCGCTGCTCCAGTCCACCCCGGTACCTGCCGTAGCCTAACCCTTCCCCAACCGAAAAGGCCGCCCCACAAGGGCGGCCTTTTCTACGTATACCGCGGCCCTAGAACGTAGTCCCACCCTTCCGCGTCAACCCCGCCTCCCCCAGCTCCTCCGCCGTTACGCCCTCCAACTCCACCCCGGCTCCCAGCACCTTGCCCCGATCCTCCACCTGCTCCGCCCGCAGTACCCCCGCCCCCAGCAGCCCCTCATACGCCTCATCCGCCGACGGAAACAGCCCCTCATAAATCTCCGTCGAGTTCCGCGGATCCCCCACCCGCACCTGCACCTGGTGCCCCACCTCCAGCATGCTCAGCCGCATCGATCCCATCGCCGTCTTCACCGGCCCGCCGTCCAGCCCCGCCTCCGGCTCCCGCTCCCCCGCACTCACATCCCGCGGCGCCTCGTGTCCCGTCGCCATAAACTCCCGCTCGTCCACCTGCCGAGCCCCCGATTCAATCGCCGCCGCATCCCGTTCGTTTGCCATTCCTTGATTATCCTCCCCGACACACGCCCCCATCCCCCAAAAGCACCACCCCCCAAATCCCCCGGCACCCGCTAAACTCTCCCCTATGTGTGGAATCGTCGGTTACATCGGTCCTAAAGCTGTCGTCCCCGTCATCATGGAAGGCCTCGCCCGCCTCGAATACCGTGGCTATGACTCCGCCGGCATCGCCGTCGCCGGTGGCCCCGCCGGCCTCCAGCTCCGCCGAGCCCCCGGAAAGCTCCGCAACCTCGACGCCATCCTCCACACCGACCCCGTCCAAGGCACCTTCGGCATCGGCCACACCCGCTGGGCCACCCACGGCCGGCCCACCGAAGAAAATGCCCACCCCCACCGCGACGGCACCGGCACCCTCGTCGTCGTCCACAACGGCATCGTCGAAAACTACCTCGAACTCAAAAAAGCCCTCATCGCCAAGGGCCACAAGTTCTCCAGCGAAACCGACACCGAAATCATCGCCCACGTCATCCAGGACGAATTCGAACTCGCCGCGGGTGCAGGTGGAACCCCCAACCCGGGTGCCCCACGTCTCGCCTCTGAGACGTGGGTTCCCCCGTCATCTGACGGAGCCGCCTCCCTCGAAGCCAACGAGTCCGAAGCCGCCGTCACCGACTCCACCACCCCCAACATCCCGTTAGAAGAAGCCGTCCGCCGCGCCGTCAAGCGCCTCACCGGAGCCTTCGCCATCGGCGTCCTCTCCGCCCACGACCCCGACAAGCTCGTCGCCGCGCGTTTTGGTCCTCCGGCCGTGCTGGGACTAGGCGACGGCGAGTTCTTCCTCGCCTCCGACGTCCCCGGCATCCTCCACCACACCCGCGACATCTACTTCCTCGCCGACGGCGAACTCGCCGTCCTCACCCGCGCCGGCATCACCCTCTCCGACTTCGCCGGCACCCCCCACACCCTCAAGCCGCAGCGCGTCACCTGGGACCCCATCCAGGCCGAAAAAGCCGGCTACAAGCACTTCATGCTCAAGGAAATCAACGAGCAGCCGCGCTCCGTCCGCGACACCACCCTCGGCCGCGTCTCCCTCGACACCGGCCGCGTCTTCCTCCCCGATATCGATATCTCCGCCGAAGACTTCCGCGCCGCCAGCCAGATCACCATCGCCGCCTGCGGCACCTCCTGGCACTCCGGCCTCGCCGGAAAGTTCATGATCGAGCGCCTGGCCCGCCTCCCCGTCGACGTCGACTACGCGAGCGAGTTCCGCTACCGCGACCCCATCGCCGACCCCAAGGCCATCGGCCTCCTCATCACCCAGTCCGGCGAAACCGCCGACACCATCGCCGCCCAGACCGAGCTCATCGACAAGGGCTCCAAAACCCTCGCCATCTGCAACGTCGTCGGCTCCGCCGTCACCCGCCGCGCCGCCGGCACCATCACCACCAACGCCGGCCCAGAAATCGGCGTCGCCTCCACCAAGGCCTTCACCGCCCAGCTCACCGCCCTCTTTCTCCTCGCCCTCCACCTCGGCCAGGTCCGCGGCACCGTCTCCGACGCAGAATCGCTCCACTACGTCACCGAACTCTCCAAAATCCCCGCCAAACTCGAAGGCATGCTCGCCCTCAACGTCCCCGGATCCACCGGCGGCGGCGAAGGCACCGGCGCCCTCACCCCCATCCGCACACCCGCCCACATGCAACTCAGCAGCGATCCCGGAGTCGCCGGTCTTTCTGGTTTGTCATCCCGCAGCGCAGCGGAGGGACCTGCTTCTCTACCCGGCAGCCCGGACCACGACGCGGCTCAACTAAATCCCGGACCCACCAACCCCCGCCGCTCCATCCTCGCCCCCGACCGCCGCCGCTCCCCGCGCACCTCCCTCAACGCCCAGTGCCAGGACCTCGCCGCCGCCTTCTCCACCGCCCGCGACTTCCTCTTCCTCGGCCGCGGCATCCACTACCCCATCGCCCTCGAAGGAGCCCTCAAGCTCAAGGAAATCTCCTACATCCACGCCGAAGGCTACCCCGCCGGTGAAATGAAGCACGGCCCCAATGCCCTGATCGACGAGACCCTCCCCGTCGTCTGCATCGCCACCAAAGACCCCGCAGACCCGGCCTCCGTCCTCAAATACGAAAAAACCCTCTCCAACATTCAGGAAGTCACCGCCCGCTCAGGCCGCGTCATCGCCATCGCCACAGAAGGCGACACCACCATCACCGAGCTCGTCGAACACACCATCCACATCCCCGCCGCCCCAGAACTCCTCCTCCCCATCCTCGAAGTCGTCCCCCTCCAGCTCCTCGCCTACCACATCGCCGTACGCCGAGGCTGCGACGTAGACCAACCCAGAAACCTCGCAAAAAGCGTCACCGTGGAGTAGCGCTACTGATCAGGAGAGAGCCTCTTCACTTCTACCGTGCCTGCCGTCGCCCCGAACTCTGTCGTAAACAGCCGAGTCAGAGCTGCCACATTCTCAATGTCGGTTTTGAAGCGAACCACATAAGTACTTCCCACCCGCTCGGCGTAACATGCCGAGACATGGGGGTGGTCTTGGATCCGCTTGACTGCAGATTTCACCTCGTCCGTAGACTTACCCGGGAACCGCAATGTACCAAGAACCGAGCGCGAAGACCGCGCTGCTTTAGAATGCGTTAAGACCTGCGAGCGCTGAAGATCTGACAAAATCTGACGAATGTCCTTCAATTCCTCCAATACATACTGCTGACTTGGCAGTTCCTTCTTATCCAGTTTAGCCACCGTAAACTCGCCAAAGTGTTTTAAGAAAGTCGTGTAATTGTCGTCTGTCGACGCGGCCTTAAAGGTGGCGGCCAACTTGTCACTCAGGCGTTGCTTAAACTCTAAGATGGTTGCGTATCGCAGATCTCTTGGGTAAGCCAAGTGTTCAATCCCACCGATATCAAAGGAGTAAGTAGTCTTGTCGTCCTTGATAATGATAGTTGGCTTATCAAAGGCCAATCTCATACCAAGCTCAAACATCACATTCGGATTTTTGCCGCTCACATCGCAGATAGCTATAGGATTTTCGTATAAGTGCTCAATTATGCGCTTGTTAATAAAGCCAACCTCATCAGCGTTGCTGACTAGGTTGGCATCGAATTCGGCGGCGCTACTTGCATCGACAAGTATGTCCAACACCTCCTGCCAGTGATGCTCCGAACAGCCGTCAATCGCAGAAATCGGCATGATGATTCCGCAGACTGGTCTTGACTGACTCAAAGGCTTTTCTGAGCTATCTTCGGGTTTCGGCACGAACCCTCCCGCATCACTTACTTATCCTGCTCGGACTCTTCGTAAACGCCCAAAAGCTGAGTGGCAAGCATCGCACCCAATAAATGCTTCATTTCTGAGAGATCGATAAACCCATCTGACCAAGCCCTGTCAGCACTTTCGAGAGCTCGATAGTATGGCGTTTTATCAGACTCGATCTGCTCAGGGATCGTCACGCGGCCCGGAAGCAGATAACCCATGCGCAGACACAATACCAAATACGACGCTGCACGTGATGTTCTTCCATTCCCGTCGGTGAACGGATGAATCCAGTTCAGCCGCCACATAACGTAAGAGGCGAGTTGCAGAGCACTCCGATTCCAGTTCTCATTTACATAATCACAGAGCTCTTCGATCCGTTCAGGAACGAGAAACGCGTCTGGCGGGAGATGCTTGCTCTGACCAATTGTCACGCCAGCGGGACGCCAAACTCCAGCGTAGGAGGACAGCCCAAGAAGGGCTACCCGATGAAGTGATTGCAAATGGGACGGCCGCAACCTAAACGGCCGTCCAGTATCCAGTGTGGCTTGCACGATTTCGGTGACAAGCTTGAATTGTCTCAGTCCGTTTAGGACTTCCTGCTGTGCCCGCAACTGCGGATCGGACAGGATCTCAGCCTCATGAGCTTCGCTGTGCCGAACCTCACTCACTACGACCTCTGCGCTTCGAGCTTCAAGAGCTCATCCTGCTCGTTCACCATCTCGCGAGTAACGAGGTCGTTTTCAATCTTCGTATTGCCGTATGCAAAGCTTCGCCGCTGCGCTTCCCGTTCTTCCAACGAGAAAGGTCTATTCCGTGCTGCTTCCACCAGCCGGTCGAGATGATCAGTCATGTTTTGCTCCCTGTGTGCAAAGTATCACCCACAGCTCTGGAACGGCTATAACGCTGGTGTAGCGCTTTGGCTACGGCGGTGCCCCATCCTTCGCACCGCCAAGAGTGGGAACGTAAACTCCCCGGACCACCATGCCAACCCGCCTAAAACGCTACCAGCAAACCAACCGGTTCCACTTCCTCCCCTTCAGCTGTTGCCGCCGACAACCCTTCCTCGCCACGCCCGAAGCCAGGTCCACCCTGGAACAAATCCTCGAAGACACTCGCCCCGGCCTTCCTCCGCCTCACCAGAAAAAGCCCGTGTTAGCCTTCTTCCACTCCAAACCTGAGGCCACGCCCATGTCCGACTACCCGGATCGCGAACGTGTCAAGGTCTTCCCCTGCCCCCACTGCAGCGAGACCATCAACAACCTCGCCCAAACCTGCCCCTTCTGCGGCACCCCCGTCGACCCCGCAGCTGCCCTCGCCGCCGCCGCCGAAACTTCCCGCGTCAGCGCCGCCTGCAACGACGCCAGCCTCCTCAAAATCACCGCCGGCTCCCTCCTCACCGCCTTCGCGGTCATGTTCGTCCCCTTCTTCGGCGGTATCGGCAGCGTCGCCTACTTCTGCCTCAGCTTCGCTCTCCCCGTCATGGCCATCCGCTGGTGGCTCAAGTACGGCCGCATCAAGACCGCAGACCCCGACTTCGCCCCCGCTCGCCGCTCCGCCACCCTCGCCACCATCGCGTCCGTGGTGGCAATCCTCGCCGTCGTTCCAGTCCTGATCCTCACCCACCGCCCACCCCGCTGAACCCGCACCCCCGAAGCCCATCCACTCTGCCGAAGGCTGGAGCGCAGCCCGCAAGGGCGAAGCGACGGATCTGCATTTCTCCGCCCGCCCCCACTTCATTGGCATACCCACGAACACCTACACAAAGCGCCGCCGCACCACCCCAACCAACCCCAGCAACCCCGTCCCCACCAACCCCCACGTCCCCGGCTCCGGCGTCGCCGCCGTCGCCCCCACATCTGAAACCGTCACCGTTCCGTCATACGCCCCCAGCGTGCTGTTGTCATACAGTACCGCGTCCAGGTACACCCCGGTCGTCAGCACCGGAGCCGTATCCGGCCCCGTGTAGAAGCCGTTCGGTGCATTGAAGTTGAGATCCCACGCATCCGCGATGAACTCGTCAACCGCCTCGATTTCCCCAGCCCGCTTGAACAGGTAGTCGCTCGCACCAAAGCTGAACCGCGACACATACTTCGGGTGCTCCACATCAAACACGCCCGGCCCGGTAAACCCGAGCTCCACCACCGGGTCCGGCACAATCGGCGTCGCCAGCACGACCGTGAGCGTTTGCGACGCGTTACACGGCAAGGGCGAGTAATCGCAATAACTTGGATCCGGCGTGCCCTCAAACACAATCTGCACATCCGCCCGCGCCACGGTCGGCACCGTCCCCAACACCAACGCCACCATCCACCTCATCCGCATAAAACCTCCAGAAGCACTGCCGAGCCGAGAGCAGCAGTCTGCACCCTCCCATCCCCCCGCGTCAATCAGCCATCTCCCGCGGTACCGCGCAAATCCGTACCTTTACCGCGCGTTCCCCACCCGCTTCGGCTCAATCCGCACCCACTCCATCCCCGCAGCCACCGCCGACTGCACCCCCGCCTCCGCATCCTCAAACACCAAACACCGCTCCGGAGCCACCCCCAACCGCGCCGCCGCCGTCAAAAACGGCTCCGGAGCCGGCTTCCCCTCCCGGTAGTCCTCCGCCCCCACAATCACCGCGAAGTAGTGCCCCAGCCCAAGCCGCTCGAGCGTCCCATCAATCGAAGCCCGCGGCGACCCCGACACAATCGCAAACGGCACCCGCCCCACCCACGCCTCCATCACCCGCAACACCGGCCCCACCGGCGTCACGCGGTCCAGCATTCCCAGGTACAGCCCCTCCTTCCGCGCGACCACCGCCGCCGGATCCATCGCCGTCCCAAACCGCTCGTTCAGGATCTCCACCGTCCGCGGCAGCGGAATCCCACCCAGCTGGTAAAACATCGCCTCCGGAAACTGCCCGCCAGCCTCCCCCACCGCCTGCGCCCAAGAAAGGTAATGCAGCGGCATCGAGTCCGCCACCGTCCCGTCCAAATCAAACAGAAACGCCGCAAACGGTCCCGCCGGCAAAACCAACTGATTCATCGTCCCAGCCTAGCTCATCCAAAGGTCTGGCCCCTCCGGCGCGCGGCTTGGCCGGTCTGACACACGGGAAAGGTGCAAACCGCGCGTAACTTGATGTCCCGACCGAGCATCGTAAACTCACCGAAGAACCATGCGCGCACCAAGGAGAGTTCCGTGAGCCAACCCCGAACCGACGCCCTCGTCTTTTTCGGCGCCACCGGCGATCTCGCCTACAAAAAGATCTTTCCCGCCCTGCAGGCCATGATCAAGCGCGGCCACCTCGATGTCCCAGTTGTGGGCGTCGCGAAGGCCGGATGGAACCTCGACCAATTCCGTGCCCGCGCCAAGGACAGCCTGGAAAAGCACGGCGGCCTCGACCCCGACGCCTGGGACAAGCTCAGCCGCCTCCTCTGCTATGTCGACGGCGACTACGCCGACGACGCCACCTTCAACCAGGTTCGCAAGGAGCTCGGCCAGGCCGAGCACCCCGCCCACTATCTCGCCATTCCGCCCTTCCTCTTCGGCACCGTCGTCCAGAAGCTCGTCAACTCTGGCTGCGCCACCGGGGCGCGCATCATCGTCGAAAAACCCTTCGGCCACGATCTCTCCTCCGCGCAGGATCTCAACAAAATCCTGCTCGCCGCCTTCCCCGAGTCGTCCATCTTCCGCATCGACCATTACCTGGCCAAAAACCCCGTCCGCAACATGGTCTCGTTCCGCTTCTCGAACGCCTTCATGGAGCCGCTCTGGAACCGCAACTACATCGAAAGCGTCCAGATCACCATGTCGGAAAGCTTCGGCGTCCAGGGCCGCGGCACCTTCTACGACCAGACCGGCGCCATCCGCGACGTCATCCAGAACCACATCTTCCAGATCCTCTCCAACCTCGCCATGGAGTCGCCCGCGCGCAACGACAGCGAAAGCCTGCGCGATGAAAAGGTCAAGGTCCTCAAGGCCATTCCGTCCATCACGGCCGAAAACGTCGTTCGCGGCCAGTTTGATGGCTATCGCGAGGAAAGGGGCGTCGCGCCCGGCTCAACCATCGAGACCTTTGCCGCGCTCCGCCTTGAGATCAACTCTTGGCGCTGGGAAGGCGTTCCCTTCTACATCCGCGCCGGCAAAAACCTGCCGATTACCTGTACGGAGGTGCTCGCCCGCTTCCGCCGCACGCCCGCGACCAGCATGGCCGAAGCCGCCAATCCACAGAACTACATGCGCTTTCGCTTCTCGCCGGAAGTCACGGTCGCCATGGCCGTGTCGGTCGTCGGCTCACACGATCCCGGGCCGCGCAATGCGGTAGAACTGATCGCCAGCCGCCATCCGCGGCCGGAGGAGATGGAAGCATACGAGCGCGTCCTCACCGATGCCATGAATGGAGACGCCACACTGTTCGCCCGGCAAGACTATGTCGAGGAGGCCTGGCGCATCGTCGACCCCGTCCTGAAGGCCAACACGCCCGTCTACCCGTACAAGCCGCAAACCTGGGGTCCAAAGGAAACCAACGCCCGCGTGATGCCCAAAGGCGGCTGGCACGCCCCCATCGCCGACGGCGACGACCACTGGCTGGTACAACCGCCGGATGACGCGGAAGGCAGCTCCGACACGCTCGTCTCGCAGCCACCCCAGACCGTACAAACCCCATAGCGAAACCACGACTGCATCCAAGACGCACGGGATCAGCGCAGTAAAAGGTGTCCGCTTCCGGACACCTCTTTCCCAAAATCGAACAGCCGCCTCACTCGCCCGCGGCCAAACCCCCGCAAAATCGGCTAGTTTTCCGCCACAATCCCTTGGCATCCCGATTGCGCTTTAGCCTGGGCGCATGGACATCTCTCGCCCCGACCTCAAGCAGCGCAAACGCCGCCGCTCGATCCTCACCCTCGTTGCGGTTCTTCTGCTCGCGGGCGCAGCCGCCTTCGCCCTGCTCCGCCTCAAACCCGCCCTGCCCACCGTGGATGCCGCCGTCTACACCGACACCGTCAAGCGCGGTCCGCTGCTGCGCCAGGTGCGCGGCCCCGGAACCCTCGTTCCCCGCGAAGACAAAATCCGCCTCATCCCGGCCGAGACCGAGGCGACCGTCGTCCGCATCCGCGTCCTTCCCGGCGCACACGTCGATCCCGACACCATCGTTATGGACCTCGTCGACCCTGCGCTGCAGCAACATCTGCTCGACGCCCAGCTCCAGCTGAAAGCCGCCCAGGCCGACCTGCAGAACACCCGTGCCCACCTCCAGGGCGACCTGATGACGCAGCGTGCCGGCGCCGCGACCGTCGGCGCGGACCAGCACCAGGCCCAGCTGCAGGCCCAGACCGACAAGAGCCTCTACGATCTCGGCGTCATCAGCGGCCTCACGTATTCCGCCTCCAAAGGCAAGGCCGACGAGCTCGCCCAGCGCAACGACCTCGAGCACCAGCGTCTCGATCTCAACGGCAAAACCATCTCCACCGAAATGGCCGTGCAGCAGACCAAAGTGCAGCAGGCACAGGCGCTGCTCGCCCTATACGAAAAGCAGCAGGCCGCCCTCAGCGTGCGCGCCGGCATCTCCGGCGCCCTCACCGAGCTGCCCCACCAGGTAGGCGAGCATGTCGCGCCCGGAACCACGCTCGCCAAGGTCGTCCAGCTCGATCAGCTCAAAGCCGCGCTGAAAATTCCCGAAACCCAGGCGCGTGACATCCAGAGCGGCCAACCCGCTGAGATCGACACCCACAACGGCATCATCCAGGGCCGGGTCACCCGCATCGATCCCGCCGTGCAGAACGGAACCGTCACCGTCGACGTAGAACTGCTCGGCGCCCTGCCGCAGGGCGCGCGGCCCGATCTTTCGGTCGACGGCACCATCGACCTCGACCGCATGACCGACGTCCTCTATGTCGGCCGACCCGCGTTCGGCAACGAGAACTCCACCATCACCCTGTTCCGCGTCTCGCCCGACGGCAAAACCGCCAACCGCGTCCCGGTCAAGGTCGGCCGCGCCTCGGTCAACTCGATCCAGGTGCTCGACGGCCTCAACGCCGGAGACACCGTCGTGCTCTCCGACATGTCCCGCTGGGACTCCGTCGACCGGGTCCGACTGCAATAACCATTTGGAACCACCACTGTTCGGGCCAGCTTCCTCGTCCAGCTTTCGCCGTAAAGATCGCCGCACCAAACCGCACTCAGGAGATCGCCCCAATGTCCGCTGCCACCACCGCCGCCACGACCCCGAACCTCATCCACATCGAGCAGCTCACCAAGGTCTTCTACACCGACGAGATCGAAACCCACGCGCTCTCGGGCGTTCACCTCTCCATCGGCCGCGGCGAGTACGTCGCCATGTCCGGCCCTTCGGGCTGCGGCAAATCGACGCTGCTCTCCATCCTCGGCCTGCTCGATACGCCCACCGGCGGGCAATACACGCTCAACAGCAAGGAAGTCGCCAACCTCAACTTCGCCGACCGATCGCGCATCCGCAACCAGGAGATCGGCTTCATTTTCCAGAGCTTCAACCTGATCGGTGATCTGACCGTTTACGAGAACGTCGAGCTGCCGCTGACCTACCGCTCCGGCATGGCCGCCTCCGAGCGCAAGGACCGCGTCGGGCGGTCGCTCGAACGCGTCAACATGGCGCACCGCATGCGCCACTACCCGGCACAGCTCTCCGGCGGTCAGCAGCAGCGCGTCGCCGTCGCCCGCGCGCTCGCCGGATCGCCTTCCATCCTGCTCGCCGACGAGCCCACCGGCAACCTCGACTCCAAAAACGGCGAAGCCGTCATGAAGCTGCTGGCCGAGCTCCACGACGAGGGCGCGACCATCTGCATGGTCACGCACGACCCTCGCTTCGCCGCCCACGCCGGTCGCCAGGTGCACCTGTTCGACGGCAAGGTCGTCGCCGAAGGCGAACTCCAGCGCCTGCTCGCCGAGCCCGAATTCAACCCCTCCACCGTCACCATCAACCCGAATCGCGCGGACGGCGCCGCCGCCGGAGACGCGCGATGACAGCCCTCTGGCAGGATCTCCGCTACGGCCTGCGCGGCCTTCGCAAGAACCCCGCCTTCGCCGCCGTCGCCATCCTCTCGCTCGCGCTCGGCATCGGCGCCACCACGGCCATGTTCTCGCTGGTTTACGCTGTTGTGCTGGACGCCTACCCCTACGCCGACCACCAGCGCACCGTCAATCCCATCGTGCGCGATGTCGAGCGCCCGAAAGACTGGGACTGGTTCACCCTCACGCCAGCACAGGCGGCTGCCTACAAGCAGACACCCGCCTTTGAAGACATCCTCGGGATTGGCGGCGACAGCTACGAACTCCGTGGACAGGATCTCCCGGAAGACCTGCGGGTGACCTATCTCACGCCGAACGATGCGACCTTCAATGGCGTTCCAGCCCTCGTCGGCCGCGGCATCCAGCCCTCCGATGACGGCAAGCAAAATGTGGCCGTCCTCAGTTACAAATACTGGCTGCGTCGCTTCAACGGCGATCGCGGCATCGTCGGTCGCAACCTCCAGCTTAACAACCGGGACTTCACCGTCGTCGGCGTGATGCCGCAACGCTTCACCGTGGGAACGCCGGACATCTACGTCCCCTCGACGCTGAACCCCACGCCCAACGCGCGCATGGGGTACTTCGCTAAGCTCAAGCCCGGCATCACGTCGGAGCAGGCGTCCGCGCAGGTCGATACCCTTATTCATCAATTCGCCAAAGAAGACCCGCGCTTCTATCCCAAAAACTTTCATGTGCGGCTGCAATACCTGATCGACCCCGTCACCAAAGGCACCGGCGGCAGCCCCGGCCTCGCGCACACCTTTCCGCTCATCTTTCTCGCCGTTATCATGTTGCTGCTGATCGGCTGCGCCAACTGCTCTGTCCTCCTGCTGGCCCGCGGCACCGCCCGCACGCATGAGTTCGCCATTCGTTCCGCCGTCGGCGCCACCCGCGGCCGCATCATCCGCCAGCTCCTGGTGGAGTGCCTCGTCATCTCCTTCGCCGGCGCGGCGCTCGGCACCGTGCTCTCCTACTTCCTCGCCAAACTGCCGCTGCAGCTTCTTCCCACCGTTTTTCCCACCGAAGCCCTCGTTCGCGTCAACCTGCCCGTGCTGGCCTTCTCGGTCATCGTCGCAACGTTTGCCGGCATTCTCTTCGGCCTCCTGCCCGCGGTTCGTTTCTCCCGCCCAAACATCTCCGAAACCATGCAGGCGAGCGCCCGCCGCAACACCGGCAGCAAAGGCGCGCGGGCCACGCTGAACACGCTCATTGCCGGCCAGATCGCGCTGACGCTGGTGCTGCTCGCCGTCGCCGGAGCGGCTATCGCCGGCTTCATGGGCCTTCTTCGTATGCACCTCGGCTACGATCCCACAAACACCGTCCTGATTGCCGGCCCCATCACCAAAGGCACGCTGCCCGGCTGGCAGGAGCGCGTCGCCTACACCGAGCAGCTCGGACAGCAGATCGCCACGACGCCCGGCGTGCTCGCCGTCGCCTCCGGCGATCCGCCGCCGAACAACGGCTGGGAGAACGGGTTCACGGTAGTTGGTCGGCCAACCTCCCAAAAGCAGACGACTCGCCTGGTTCAGGCAAGCGCGAACTACTTCGCGCTCCTGCATATCCCGATCCTCCGCGGACGCGTCTGGAACGAAACCGAGAACCGCCAAGGCCTGCCGCTGGCCGTCGTCAACGAAACTTTCGCCAAACGGTATCTCGCCGGGGCCGATCCAGTCGGTCAACAGATCGAGATGCCACTGTTCGACGAGGTCCGCAAAGAAACGCCACCACCCGGCTTCCCCCCACCTGCCGTCTCGCCTGCCATCACCGGAAACAGGCTGCAGATCGTCGGCGTCGTTGCGGACTCGATCAACGACGGCCTGGACAAACCGATCGCCCCCGGCATCTACATCCCTTCGACGTCGATGCTCTTCGGTGCGGCCGTCTACCTCGTCCACACGCAGGGCGACCCCCTCGCCAGCATGCGCGCCATCCAGGCCAGCATCCACACCTTCAACCCCAACCAGAAGCTCTGGTCTGATCCCTACACCCTCGAGCGCATGATCCACGAAACGCCCGAGTGGGGCCAGCAGCGACTTATCTCCATCCTCTTCGGCATCTTCGCCGCCGCCGCGCTCGCTCTCGCCATCGTCGGCCTCTACAGCGTCGTCGCCTTTGCCGTCGCGCAGCGCACCGGCGAGTTCGGCATCCGCATGGCGCTCGGCGCGCAGCGCGAATCCATCCTCGGCCTGGTTCTGCGCTCCACCCTTCCCACCGTGCTCGGCGGAACCGCCGTCGGCCTCCTCCTCGCCGCCCTGCTCCGCCACGCTTCCGCGCACTGGTCCGAAAACAGCTCGCAAAGCCCGCTCATCCTCGCCGGCGCCGCGTTTCTTCTGGTCGTCGCCGCGCTCGTCGCCAGCATCCCCCCGGCCCGTCGCGCCGCCGCCATCGACCCCATGCAAGCCCTTCGATCGGAGTAACGCCATCATGCGCCAACACCTCCGCCACGCGCTCCGCAGCCTCCGGCAGTCGCCTGCTTTTTCGCTCACCGTCATTGGCACGCTGGCCATCGGCATCGGCCTCAATACAGCCATCTTCACCGTCGTCGACAACGTCCTCCTGCGCCCGCTCGGCTACCACGACGCCGATCGCATCGTCGCCCTCCAGACCCACTTCAACGACGAGGGCCGGTCCATCCCGCGACTCGGCGGCGACGACTACAACGACCTCGCCCGCGACATCCACGGCCTCGACGCCACCGCCCACTACAGCGCCTACCCGAACGGCATCCGCCTCGGCAGCACATCGTTCTACGTCCCCGTCGCCTTCGTCAGCCCCAAATTCACCGAGATCCTGGGCGTCCAGCCCATCGCCGGCCGGCTGCTCCGTCCGTCCGACCAGACCGGCACCGACGTTCTGCTCAGCGCGGCATTTGCCCGCGACCATTTCTCCTCGGCCGCCGCCGCCCTCGGGCAGCCCGTCACGCTCGAAGGAACCACCTACACCGTCATCGGCGTCCTTCCCGCAGGTTTCTCCTTCCCTGGTAAGACTGACGTCTGGGTCGAAAGACCCTCACAGATCAGCAACCCGCATCGCTCGGCCTACAACGATGCCGCCGTTGCCCGCCGCCGCTCCGGCGTCTCGCCCGCCGAGCTCGCCGCCGAGCTCGCCACCTTCTCCACCCATCTCCAGCAAAGCTTCCCCGAAGACCGCCACAAAAGCCTCGAAGCCATTCCGTTGCAGGAGCAACTTGTCGGCAAAATCCGGCCCACGCTTCGCCTGCTCATGGGCTCAGTCATCGTTCTTCTGCTGATCGTCGCCGCCAACCTCACCCACCTGCAGCTCGTCCGCGCCACACGCCTGCTGCGCTCCGTCACCATCCGCACCGCGCTCGGCGCCTCGCGGCGCACCCTCGCCCTGAGCGCCCTGACCGAAACCGCCTTGCTCGCCACCGCGGGTTTTCTTTGCGCCGTTCTGCTCGTCCTCCCCGCGCTCAAGCTGCTCGTCCGCCTCGCCCCACCCGAGATCCCCCGCCTCGCCGAGGTCCACCTCAACCTCGACGTCCTCGTCTTCTCCGGCCTGGTCAGCCTGGCCGTCATGGTCCTCGCGACGCTGCTCCCGCTCTGGCGCTCGTGGCACATCGACCCCGCCGCCGCCCTCCGCTCCGACAGCTCCCGCGGCGCCGAGTCCCGCGGCTCGCTCCGCCTTCGTAACGGCCTCATCGTCGCCGAAACCGCCCTCACCCTCACCCTCTCCGTCGCCGCCGTCCTCCTTACCCGGCAGCTCATCGCGCAGTCCCGGCAGGACCTCGGCTTCGAGCCCGCGCACCTGCTCACGCTCGACACCCACACGGTCCTTCCGACACGCGAGCCCATTCCGGACGACCCACCGGAGACTGCCTCGCCCGCCGCCATCGCCGCCTTCCGGGCCCAGATCCTTCCACTCGCGGAGGCGCGTCTGGCCCGCCTCGACGCCCTGCTGGCCTCGGTGCGCAGCGTTCCCGGCGTCGTGTCCGCTTCCGCCATCTACGGCACGCCCATGAGCGACGCCGGCGGCAGCAACGGAAGCTACGCCATCAAGGGACGCCAGGTCTTTGGTCCGCCCTTTGAGGGTCTGCCGTTTGCTCAGTTCCGCCCGGTAACGCCTGACCTCTTTCACACCCTCGGCGTGCCTCTGCTGCGCGGCCGGTTCTTCACCGAAGCCGACCGGCTGAACGCGCCGCGGGTACTGATCATCAATCACACGCTGGCCAGCACGATGTTTCCCGACGGCGACCCCATCGGTCAGGGGATCGTCAGCGGCCTGGACGAGAACTCGACCGACTTCGCCACCATCATCGGCGTTGTCGGCGACATCCGCGACGATTCCCCCGGGCATCCACCCTCACCCACCCTCTACATGCCCGCGGCGCAGCACGCCGACTGGGCCAACGACATGCAGATCATCGTGCGCACCGCGCTCACGCCGGCCAGCCTGACCGAAACGCTGGGGCAGTCGCTCAAACGCACGCACCCGGAGGTCGCCGTCAAGATCACCACCATGCGCGAAAACGTCGGCGAGGTCGAGCGCCCGGAGCGCTTCCGCACCACGCTCTTCATCCTGTTCGCCGCGACGTCCATCCTGCTCGCCGCCATCGGCCTCTACGGCGTGGTGGCCTACACCGTCGCGCAGCGCCGCTTTGAGTTCGGCCTTCGCTTCGCCCTCGGCGCCAACCGCTCGCAGGTGCTCGGTCTTGTCCTCCGCGGAGCCACCTCGGTCGTCCTTCTCGGCCTCGCCCTCGGCACCGCGCTTTCCCTCTCGCTCAGCCGCGTTCTGGCGAGCGTCGTCGGCCGGCTCCCCGCCTTCGACCCCGTCGCCTACCTCCTGGCCGCCACCGCCATCCTCGCCATCGCCCTCCTCGCCACGCTCCTGCCCGCCCGCCGAGCCGCCAACGTCGACCCCATGACCGTTCTCCGCAGCGAGTAAACCAGCACCCGAGAGGCCCCGATATGTCGACCATCCTTCCAACCCTGATCCAAGACCTCCGCTTCGCCCTCCGCCAACTCCGCCGAGCCCCCGGCTTCGCCGCCGTCGCCATCCTCACGCTCGCGCTCGCCGTCGGCGCGAACACCGCCATCTTCTCCGTCATGAACGCCGTTCTGCTGCGCATGCTGCCCGTGCGCGATCCGCAGCAGCTCGTCTATCTCCCGCACGAGAACTCCCCACCGGTTTCCGACACCGGAGACTCGCGCTACACGTACGACATCAACGTCTACCACCGTCTGCGCGAGGATCGCTCCGTCTTTGCCGACGTGATCGCGTATGTCCCGCTCAGCTTCAACAAAACGGCCGTTCGCCTCGGGGGTACCCCCGAGGAGGCCCGCGCCGACGAGGTGAGCGGCAACTTCTTCTCCGGCCTCGGTGTGCCCATGGCGCTCGGCCAGCCCTTCGCGCCCGCCGACGAAGACCGCCACGCCCCGCTCGCCGTGCTCGGTTACGGCTTCTGGAATCGCCGGTTTCACCAAGACGCCGGTGTCCTCGGCAAGACCGTCTTCCTCAAAGGTGTCCCGTTCACGATTGTCGGCGTTGCCGCTCCGAGCTTCTTTGGCGTCGAATCCGACGGCTCCGCCACCGACCTCTGGGTCCCGCTGCAGAACCGCCCCGAGCTGAACGCCTGGGGCCTGCCCGCCACCGGCAATAATCTCTACGGCACGACCAATTGTTGGGCGCTCATGCTCATCGCTCGCCTGCAGCCTGGCCTCACTCCGGAACGCGCTCTTCCCCAGGCCAACAACACCTTCGTCCACGCCGCCTATGAGACCCTCGGCACGCCTCCGCAGGCCGGTGCTCCCAAGCTCGATCTCGCCTTCACGCCTGCGCGTGGCCTCGGCCTCGGCAGCGCGTCCTACCGCGATCCCCTCCGCGTCCTCATGGGCATGGTCGGGCTCGTGCTCGTCATCGCCTGCGTCAACATCTCCATGCTGCTCGCCGCGCGCAACGCCGCCCGCGAGCGTGAGTTCTCTCTCCGCCTGGCTCTCGGGGCACGCCCCTGGCCGCTGCTTCAGCAGCTGCTCGCCGAAAGCGTTCTTCTGGTCACCGCCGGCGTCCTTCTCGGCTGGATCTTTGCCGTCGAAGCCACTCGCCTCCTGGCCGCGTGGTCAGAGTTCGAAACCAGCCTCGCTCCCGATCCCCATGTCTTCGCCTTCACCCTCACCGTCGCCATTGCGGTGATGGGCATGGTGCTGCGGGACAGCGTCCTTCTCGTCATTGCAGGCTGTGCCCTCGGCCTGCCGCTCACCTGGTTCGGCTCCCGGCTGATGAGTTCCATGCTCTACCGGCTCTCCGCGCACGACCCCCTCAGCCTCGCCCTGGCCGTTGCCGGCGTGCTTCTCGTCTCGGTCGCCGCCGCTCTTCTCCCCGCCCGCCGAGCCGCCTCCGTCGACCCCATCGTAGCTCTCCGCACCGAGTAGACCCATTCGACCCGGCCGAAGCCGCAAACACCGCAAGGAGCCACCCACGTATGCCGACCATCCTCCCAACGCTGATCCCAACCCTGCTTCAAGACCTCCGCTTCACCCTCCGCCAGCTCCGCCGCGCCCCCGGCTTCGCCGCCGTCGCCATCCTCACCCTCGCGCTTGGCATCGGCTCCGCGACCGCCGTCTTCTCCGTCATCGACGCCGCTCTGTTGCGTCCGCTGCCCTTCGCCCACCAGGACCGCCTTGTCTTCCCCGACACCCACGCCCGCGCCGGATACACGCAGCCCTGGTCCTGGCTCAGCTACAGCGACGCACGCGCCCAGCTCAACACCTTCGACGCGTTTGCGGGCTACACCGACTCCTCGAAGATCAATCTCGAATCCCCCTCCGGCCCGGTTTCGCTCGCCTGTGTCCGCGGCACCGACAACTTCTTCACCGCCTTCGGCGCCAAGCCTATCCTTGGCCGCACCTTCGTCTCCGGCGAAGACCAGCCCGGCCGCGACAGCATTGCCGTTCTCAGCTACGAGGTCTGGCAGACGAACTTCGGTGCGCGCGCCGATGTCGTCGGTAAAACCGTCCGGCTCGATGGCGCACCCTCCACCATCATCGGCGTAATGCCCGCCGGCTTCCGTTTCCCGCTCTCGGCGCGCAATGCCATCTACAAGCCGCTCAACCCCGACCCCAAATTGAAGGCCAGCCGCGGGTCCCACTGGATGCGCACCGTCGGCCTGCTTAAGCCCGGGGTCAGCCGCCAGCAGGCCGAGGCAGACCTCTCCCGCGTCCTCAACGACCTTGGCCGCGCCTACCCCGACACCGACACCGGCCGCACCGTCCACGTGCTCCCGCTGCAGGAAAGCGTCACCGGCGAAGCCGCCGGCCCGCTCCACACCCTTCTGCTCGCCGTCTTCGCCCTGCTCGCCATCGCCTGCGTCAACGTCGCCGGCCTTCTGCTCGCGCGCGGCGTCAAACGCGAACGCGAGATGGCCCTCCGTGCCGCGGTCGGCGCAGGCCGCGCCCGCCTTCTTCGCCAGGTCATCACCGAGGGCCTCGTTCTCTCCACCGCCGGCCTCGCGCTCGGCATCGCCCTCTCCGCCGTTCTCCTCAGCACCATGCGCGCCTTCCTCATCACCGCCGTCGCGCGAGGCGCCGACATCCACCTCAACCCCACCGTCCTGCTCTTCGCCATTGGGATCGCCGCCACCACCAGCCTCGCTGCATCCATCGCTCCCGCGCTGCGCCTCTCCGGCGCCGATCCCAACCGTGCCCTGCGCGCCGGCGGCTCCACCGGCGTCTCTCGCGGCCAGCACCGCCTCCGCTCCGGCTTCATCATTACGCAGGTCGCCCTTTCCCTCATCCTGCTCGTCACCTCCGGCCTGCTTCTGCGCAACCTTCGCGCCCAGCTCCACACGCCCCTCGGCTTCGAGCCCGCGCGCATCCTGACCACCGCCATCCAGCTCTCGCCCGGCGAGTACGAGCACCGCGACCCGCTCACCAGCTTCTACCGCCCACTGCTCGAGCGCGTCGGGCACCTGCCCGGTGTCCAGGCCGCCGGCGTCATCAACATTCTCCCCATCCAGAACTGGGGCTCGAACTCCGACATCCACATCGCCGGCCAGCCACCCTACCCGCCCAACCAGGAAATGCTCGCCGAGGTCCGCGTCGCCTCCACCGGCTATTTCGATGCCATGGGCATCCAGCTCCTCCGCGGCCGCACGCTCTCGCCCGCCGAAGACACCCCCGACCTGAAAGTCGCGAACGTCGTCGTCAACCAGGCCTTCCAGAAAAAGTTCTTCCCCGGGGGCGGCGACCCCGTCGGCGCCCACACCGACGAGGGTGACAAGAACAACATAGTCGGTCTCGTCACCGACGTTCGCCAGAACCTCTCCACCCCGCCCCTGGCCGAGCTCGACTGGCTCATCGACGAGATCGACCCCAAGGACCGGCCCGGCTACCTCGGCAACATGAGCCTCGTCGTCCGCTCCTCGGCCGACCCGAAACTCCTCATCCCGTCCATCCGCGACGCCATGCACCAGGTCGACTCGACCGTCCCCTTCCTCGCCCCCGAAACCATGACCGACGTCGTCAGCGAAAGCCTCGTCTTCGAGCGCCTGGAAAACTGGCTCTTCGGCCTCTTCGCCGCCTTTGCCCTCACCCTCGCCGTCATCGGCCTCTACGGTCTCACCAGCCACGAGGTCGAGCTCCGCACCCGCGACATCGGCGTCCGCATGGCCCTCGGCTCCACCCGCGCCCGCGTCGTCCGCGGCATCCTCGCCCGCGTCTCCACCCTCATGCTCGTCGGCGTCGCCGCCGGCTGGGCGCTCACCCTCGCCCTCCGCCGCATCCTCGCCTCCGTCGTCGAGCTCCACCCCGCCCACGACTTCCTCCTGCTCGCCGCCATCACCCTCGTCCTCACCCTCGCCGGCCTCGCCGCCAGCCTCCTACCGGCCCGCCGAGCCGCCACCATCGACCCCATCGAAGCCCTCCGCACCGAGTAGCTCCGTAGCCGCACCGCAAGGAGACCACGCACCATGTCGACCGTCGTCCCAACGCTGATCCAAGACCTCCGCTTCGCTCTCCGCCAGCTGCGCAAATCACCCGCATTCACCCTCACCGCGGTCCTCACGCTGGCGCTCGGCATCGGTGCCACCACTGCCATCTTCACCCTCGCCTACCAGATCCTCCTTCGCTCGCTTCCCGTCGCCCACCCCGAGCAGCTCTACAAGGTCGGCAAGGCGATTGAGTGCTGCGTCGACGGCGGCCTCCAGGACGACTGGCGCATCTTCTCCTACGACCTCTACAAGCAATTCCGCGATGGCACCTCCGGCACCGACGGCATGGCCGCCATCCAGGCCGGCGCCGACACCGTCAGCGCGCGCACCGAGCACGACGCTTCCGCGCAACCGCTGGGCGTTCGCTTCGTCTCCGGCAACTACTTCCGCTTCCTCGGCGTGCGCACCTTTGCTGGCCGCCTGCTCACCCCCGACGACGACCAGGAAGGCGCAGGCCCTGTCGCCGTCCTCAGCCACACCATCTGGGCTACAAAATTTCACAGCGACCCGCACCTTGTCGGCTCGACCCTGCTCCTTACCGGGCACCCCGTCACCGTCGTCGGCATCACCGCCCAGGGCTTCCTCGGCGAACGCAACGCCGGCGATCCCGCCGGTGTCTGGATGACGATCGCGCAGGAACCCGTGATGGAGCCCGAGCGCGACCTGCGCGCCTACCCCAGCGCGCACTGGCTCGACATCCTCGTCCGCATCCCCGACCCACACGCCGTGCCGGCCATCGAGAAGTCCATGCAGACGCAGCTGGGGCAATGGATCCGGGCCAACCGCAGCCCCGGCGGCAATGAGACCGAGGCCCAGATCGCCAAGCAAACCACCGAGCTCGCCCCCGCCAGCGGTGGTATCAACGACCTCCGCGGCCAATACGAAAAGAGCCTCCATCTGCTTCTTCTCATCGCCGGAGCCGTTCTGCTCATCTGCTGCGCCAACCTCGCCAACCTCATGCTCGTCCGCGCCCTCGGCCGCCGGCAGGAGATCAGCATCCGCACCGCCCTCGGTGCTCCACGCTCGAGCCTCATCCGCAAGATGCTGGTGGAAGCGATCGTCGTCGCCTTGCTCGGCGGAGCGGCAGGCGTCGCCGTCGCCTACGCCGGCACCCGCGCCATGCTCTCCCTCGCCATGAAGGGCGTGGAAATCGATCCGCTCAGCGCATCGCCCTCCTGGCCCGTTCTATTCTTCGCCTTCGGCATCTCGCTTCTCACCGGCATCCTCTTCGGCACCGCACCCGCCCTGATCGCGTCCCGCGCCAACCCCGCCGAAGCCCTGCGCGGCGCTAACCGCAGCCTCGGCAACGCAAGCTCCCTCCCGCAGCGCGCGCTCGTCATCCTCCAGGCCGCGCTCTCGGTCGTCCTGCTCTCGACCGCCGGCCTCCTTATCTCGAGCCTCCGCGCTCTCGAACACCAGAACTTCCGCTTCCAAACCGAGGGCCGTCTCATCGCCTTCATCGATCTTCAGGCCGCCGGCTACAAATACGATCAGCTCGCCGGCCTCTATCGCCGCATCGACGGAGCCTTCGCCGCGCAGCCCACCATCCAGAACTTCGCCTACGCCACGTACGGCCCCATGGCCAACAACAACTGGGGCACCGGCGTCGCCTTCCCCGGCGGCGACCCCAACGCGCAGAACAGCGCCAGTTATCTCGCCGTCAGCCCGCAATTCTTTGCGGCCGTCGGCACCTCCGTCCTTCTCGGTCGCGGCATCACCGAAAGCGACACCTCCACCAGCACCCACGTCGCCGTCATCAACAAAGCCTTTGCAGACAAATACCTCAAGGGCAAGCCGCCGGTCGGGGAGCACTTCGGACCCGATCGCGCCATGACCGGCGAGTACGGGATCGTCGGCGTCGTGGACGACACCAAGTACGGCAGCCCCACCGACCCGCCGCCACCGATGTTTTTCACCCCCATGGCGCAGATGACCACCTACGACGCCATCAACGCGCCCGCCGACCGCAAGGAGCAAGCCGCGAAAAACGAGCAGTACGAGCATTTCGCCTCGAACCTCATCGTCCGCTACAAAGGCGACCCCGCCACCGCCGCCAACACCGTCCGTGCCACCCTTCATAGCATCGACCCCGGCATCGCCATCCTCCAGCTCCTACCCTACTCCGACCAGGTCGGCAACTACTTCACCCAGCAGGAGCTCGTGGTTCGCCTCACCACCCTCTTCGGCCTCGTCGCCCTCATCCTCGCCTCCGTCGGGCTCTACGGCGTCACCGCCTACTCCGTCGCTCGGCGCACCGGCGAAATCGGCATCCGCATGGCCCTCGGAGCCACTCGCGGCGGCGTCCTCACCATGATTCTCCGCGCGGCGCTCACCCAGGCGACCATTGGCCTGACGCTGGGCATCCCGCTCGCCCTCGGCGCCGCCCGCCTGCTCGGAAGCACCCTCTACCAAACCAGCACCTTCCAGCCCATCGTCCTCCTCTCCGTCGTCGCCCTCCTCCTCGTCGCCGCCACCGCAGCCGCCCTCATCCCCGCCCGCCGAGCCGCCTCGGTCGAACCCGTCACCGCCCTTCGCACCGAGTAGCCGCAGCCCGGAACGTCGAGCCGTCACCCGAGAAAACATCCGCAGCCGCACAGCAGACCGCACGCAGCCGCACAGCAGACAGCACGCAGCCGCACAGCAGACCGCAGAAGGAGCCGCCCCCATGTCCCTCATCTCGACCCTCTCGCTCGACCTCCGCTACACCCTCCGCCAGCTCCGCCGCGCCCCCGGCTTCACCGCCACCGCCGTCCTCACCCTCGCCCTCGGCATCGGCGCCACCACCGCCATGTACTCCGTCGTCCGCGCAACGCTTCTCGAAGCCCTGCCCTACCCGCACGCGAACGAGCTTGTCGGCATCGGCTTCTCGCAACCTGCCGAGCCGCCCAACGGCGATCAGACGGGCGAGACTGCCGACTTCCTCCTCCGAAACGCCAAGAGCTTCGCTTCCTTCGGCGTCGCCGATGACGGCCCATCCGGCCAGAACCTTGCGATTCCCAGCGAACACGGCGGCAATACCAGGAGTCAGACCGTCCGCTCCCAAAGCATCTCCGCCGGCTACCTCCCCACGCTCGGCGTTCCACCACTCCTTGGCCGCGCCTTTACGCCAGCCGAAGACCTCCCCGGCGCAGCGCCCACCGCCATCCTCTCCGAAGCCCTGTGGCGGCGCGCCCTCAACGCCGACCCCAACGTCGTCGGCCGCACCCTCCACATCAACGCCGACCCCTACACGGTCGTCGGCGTGATGCCCGCCAGCTTCGCCACTGCCGACACCCCCGATCTCTGGCAGCCCCTACATCTTTCCCCTAAAGATCCCGGTTATCAGGGCACAAACTATCAACTGGTGGCGCGTCTAAAGCCCGCCGTCTCCCTCGCGCAGGCATCCGCCGAGCTCGCCAACCTGAACACCGCCCTTTACCGCCAGTTCCCCATCTTCTACCGCTGGAACGGCCCGGGCGATCCCCTGCTCGTCCAACGCCTCTGGCCCCTGCAGCAGATCATCGTCGCCAACGCCCGGCCCAGCCTCCTCGCGCTCTCCGCCGCCGTCCTCGCCGTTCTCCTCATGGCCTGCCTCAATCTCGCCGGCCTCATCACCGCCCGCTCCGCCGCCCGCCGCCCGGAGATCGCCCTCCGCTCCGCCCTGGGCGCCAGCCGCTTTTCCACCCTCCGCCTCCTGCTCACCGAAAGCCTCGTCCTCGCCCTCGCCGGATCCGCGCTCGGCCTCCTCGTCGCCCGCCTCGCCGTCCCTCTCCTTCTCGCCAACTCCCCCATCGACCTCCCCGCCCTCCACGTCGCCACCATCGATCTCCCCGCCGCCCTCTTCGCGGTCGCCGCCGGCTGCGCCACCACCCTCCTCTTCGGCCTTCTTCCCGTCCTCGGCATCTTCCGCCAAACCCTCTCCGCCACCATCGCCGGCACCCGCAACGCCGGCGCTTCCGCCCCGCAGCAGCGCCTCGGCCGAACCCTCCTCGTCGCCCAGGTCGCCCTCGCCACCACCCTCCTTTCCGTCGGAGCCGTCCTCCTCGGCACCTTCCTCCACCTCCGCGCCACACCCTCCGGCGTCCGCCCCGAACACCTCTTCGCCCTGCAGGTCAACCTCAAAGGCACGGTCTACAACTCAAGCCTCCACACCCAGCAGTTCATCGCCGCCGTCGAAGACCGCCTCCGGGCCATCCCCGGCGTGAAAGACGTCGCCGCCGTCAACGGGCTGCCACTCGACCGCGGCCTCAACAACTCCGGCGGCCCAGCCGCCCATCCCGAACAGGTCAGCTTCAGCCAAACGCGCTTCATGACGCCGGGCTACCTCCACGCGGTCGGCATGACCCTGCTCGCCGGGGACGACATCTCTGAAGCCGACACAGCCACGACACAACCGGTCGCCCTCATCAATCAACGAGCCGCAAACAAGTGGTTCCCCGGTCACTCTCCCCTCGGGGAATTCGTTCTCTCCGGAGGCGGCGCCCCAAAACGTGTGATCGGCGTCGTTGCCGACGTACACAACGCGTCGCTCGTGGAAAGAATCGACCCAACGATCTTTCTTCCCTTCTCCCAACTAAGCGACAAAACCGTCAAGACGATCAACGGCTGGTTCCCCACCACCTTCCTCCTCCGCACCGCAAGCGCCCTGCCCGCAACCGACCTCGCCCGCGCCGCCTCCGCCGCCGTCACCGCCGTTGACCCCGAAGTTCCCGCCAGCAAGTTCGCCCCCATGCAATCCTTCATCGACCACACCGTCGCCGCCCCGCGCTTCTTCTCTTGGCTCGCCGGCGCCTTCGCCCTCTTCGCCCTCCTTCTCACCGCCATCGGCCTCTTCGGCCTCCTCTCCTACCAGGTCGGCGCCCGCACCCGCGAGATCGGCGTCCGCATGGCCCTCGGCGCGCAACGCTCGCAAATCCTCACCCTCGTCCTTCGCACCGGCCTCGCCCTCACCGCCATCGGCCTCACGCTCGGGATCGCCGGCAGCTTTGCCATCCGCCGCCTCATCGCCGGCTTCCTCGCCAACGCCACCGAAGTCCGCACCTCCGACCTCACACCTCTCCTCGCCAGCCAGACCACCTCCATCGCCCTCGCCGCTGGCGCCATGCTCCTCGCCGCCATCGCCGCCAGCCTCATCCCCGCCCGCCGAGCCGCCTCGGTCGAGCCCAGCACCGCCCTCCGCGCCGAGTAGCGCCACAGCCCACCAGGAAGGACACCGCTCATGCACATCACGCTCCCAAACACCCTGCAAGACCTCCGCTTCGCCCTCCGCCAGCTCCGCCGCGCCCCCGCCTTCACCGTCACCGCCATCCTCACCCTTGCAGGCGGCATCGGCGCCACCACCGCCATCTTCTCCCTGCTCGACCAGGCCCTGCTCCGCTCCCTCCCCGTCCACGACCCCGCCGCCCTCGTCATCCTCGAAGGCACCGGCACCGCCTGGGAAGGCCACTCCTCCACGCACGGCGGCGACCGGGAAGCCTACTTCTCCGTCCCCATGTACCGCGACCTCCGCGACGGAAACCGCGTCTTCTCCGGCCTCCTCGCCACCGCTCCCGCCGACATCAGCCTCACCCACAGCAACACCTCCGAGGCCACTCGCGCCGAGCTCGTCAGCGGCAACTACTTCGCCGTGCTCGGCATCGCCCCCGCCCTCGGCCGCCTCCTCACCCCCGCCGACGACGCCGCCCCCAACGCGAACCCCGTCGCCATCCTCTCCTTCGACTTCTGGCGCGACCACCTCGGCGCCGACCCCGCCGTCATCAACTCCACCGTCGGCATCAACGGCCACTCCTTCCAGATCCTCGGCGTCGCCGCCCCCCGCTTCCGCTCCGCCATCTGGGGCGAGACCCCCGCCCTTTTCGTTCCGATGTCCATGACCGACCAGATCCTCCCCGGCGCCGGCAAGCGCCTCTCCGACCACACCGACAAGTGGATCAACATCCTCGGCCGCCTCGCTCCCGGCACCTCCCGCGCCCACGCCGAAGCCGCCATGAATCCCCTCTGGCACGCCCTCCGCGCCGAAGAACTCAAGGCCCTCGGCCACCGCTCCCAGCACTTCACCGACGACTTCCTCACAAATTCCCGCTTGAAACTCGTCCCCGGCGCCAAGGGCTTCTCCTACCAGCGCGACAGCTTCCAGGCCCCCCTGCTCGCCGTCATGGCCATGGCCCTGCTCGTCCTCGTCATCGCGTCGGTCAACGTCGCCAGCCTCCTCCTCGTCCGCTCCGCCGCCCGCGTCCGTGAGTTCTCCCTCCGCTTCGCCCTCGGCGCCGCCACCGGCCGCATTGTCTCCCAGCTCCTCATCGAAGGCCTCCTCATCGGCATCGCCGGCGGCCTCACCGGCATGGCTCTCGCCCCAGTCGCCATCCGCACCCTTATCCACCAGCTCGCCGGCGACCAGACCCAGATCGCCTTCTCCCCCGCCATCGACCTCCGCCTCCTTGCCTTTAGCTTCCTCGCCTCGGTCGCCGTCAGCCTCCTCTTCTCGCTCGCCCCCACCCTCCAGCTCCGCCGCCCCGACCTCACCCTCGCCCTCCGCCAAACCTCCGGCACCCCCACCGGCGGCCTCCTCAGCCTCCGCCGTCTCATCGTCGCCCTCCAGATCGGCCTCTCCGTCCTTCTCCTGGTCGGCGCCGGCCTCTTCGTCCGCACCATGCAGAAACTTCGCTCCGTCGACGTCGGCTTCAACACCACCCACCTTGTCACCTTCGGCACCAGCCCCAAGCTCTCTGGCTACGCCCCGGCCACCATCCCCGCCCTGCAGCAGCACGTGCTCGACACCATGTCCGCACTCCCCGGCGTTCAGTCTGTCGGCGCCACCAACGACCCCGAACTCGCCGGCAGCAGCCAAGGAGGCAACATCACCGTGCAGGGCTACACGCCCGCCCCAGAGGAGAACGTGAACATCGAAGAAGCGGCCATCAACCCCGGCTATTTCTCCACCCTTCAGATTCCTCTCCTTACCGGTCGCAGCTTCACCGAAGCCGACAGTCCTACCGGCCAACGAGTCGCGATCGTCAACCAAGCATTCGTCCAGCACTTCTGCGGCGGCAGTATCCCCTCGTGTCTCGGCCGCCAAATGGGCCGCGGCGCCGGTAAGGTTCCAATCAACATCGAGATTGTTGGCATCGTCCACGACTCGAAGCACGAAGGCGTTCGCGATACCGTCGACCCGACGGTCTTTCAGCCGCTCAAGCAGTCCGAACCCGGCAACCTGTTCCTCTACCTCCGCACGGCCACCCCACCCGCACAGTTCCTCCCCACCGTCCGGAAAACCATGCAGCAGCTCGACCCCGCCCTCGCCCTCGTCGCCCTCCGCACCATGGACAACCAGATCGACGACTCGCTCTCGAACGAGCGCATGATCTCGCTCCTCGCCACCTCCTTCGGCCTCCTCGCCACCCTTCTCGCCGGCGTCGGCCTCTACGGCGTCCTCGCTTTCACCACCGCCGGGCGCACCCGCGAGATCGGCATCCGCATCGCCCTTGGCTCCTCTCGCCTCGCCGTCTCGCGCCTCGTCCTCTCCGACGTCCTCCGCCTGGCCGCCCTCGGCATCGCCGTCGCCCTCCCCGTTGCCTTCGGCCTTGCCCGCCTCCTCCGCGCGCAGCTCTTCGGCGTCTCCCCCGCCGACCCCCTCACCCTCGCCATCGCCATCGCCATCATCGCCGGTACCGTCCTCGCCGCCGCCCTCATCCCCGCCCGACGAGCCGCCTCCGTCGACCCCACCGTCGCCCTCCGCACCGAATAGCCGAAAGGACCACGACCCCCATGTCCCACCTCCTCCAAAACACGCTGCAAGACCTCCGCTTCGCCCTCCGCCAGCTCCGCCGATCCCCCGGCTTCACCCTCGGCGTCACCGGCGTCCTCGCCCTCGGCATCGGCGCCAACGCCGGGATGTTCACCGTCCTCGAAGCCACCCTCGTCCGTCCCCTTCCGTACCTCCGCCCCGGCAACCTCGTGACTCTCTCCGTCCGCGACACCGCTGGCAAACCCTCCTTCGCCTACCTCGCCGACATCCTCGCCTGGCGCGATCGCAGCCACACCACCACCGACGTCGCCTACTTCGACTTCGACCCTTCCTACCTCGGCAGCTCCACCGATCTGCTCCAGGCACAGCGCGTTATGGCCGTCTCCGCCAGCGCAAATCTCTTCTCCACCCTAGGCACCGGCCCTGCGCTCGGTCGCGCCTTCCTTCCCTCCGAGCAATTACTCGGCAGTGCCCCCGTCGCCGTTCTCTCGGACACCATCTGGCGCACACAGTTCCATGCCGACCCGTCCCTGCTGGGCAAGACAGTTCGCCTCAACGACATCCCCACCACCGTCATCGGCATCATGCCCCGTGGCTTCGTCTTCCCCGCCGACCAGCCCGCCGAGCAGATCTGGACTCCCGTCGCTCTCGACCCGAAGACCCTGGCGCGCAAGCTCTTCGAGTCACCCAGTTTCAACGCCGTCGCTCGCCTCGCCCCTGGCAGCACCTCTGCCTCTGTCGCCACCGAGCTCTCCACCGTCCAGCACAGCCTCCTTCCGATCTATACCGATCCCGACAACGCGCGATTCGCCCCCGCCAGCGTAACCGCCACCCCCTACCGCCAGAGCCTCACCTCTGCCGACCAGCGCTCTGCCCTGCTCGCCCTCCTCTCCGCCGTCGGCGTTCTCTGGTTCATCGCCTGCGCCAACGTCGCCGGCCTCACCCTCGCCCGCTCCGCCAGCAGACGCCGCGAGCTCGCCGTCCGCTCCGCCCTCGGCGCCTCCCGCTGGAACCTCATCCGCCAAAACCTCGTCGAATCGTTCCTGCTCGCCTCGCTCGGCGCTGGCACCGGCCTCAGTCTCGCCGCAGCCGCGCTTCGCCTCTTCGCCCACCGACTCACCACAGAGCTCGGTACCCGCTTCACCGGCGGTATCGGCACAGAGCTCCCACTCACCCCGGATACCCGCGTCCTCCTCGCCCTCGTCGCCCTCACTCTCCTCAGCGCCCTCCTCTTCAGCCTCGTGCCGTCGCTGCTCGCTTCTCGCATCCCCGTCGAGCAGGCACTCCGCCAGGACGGCCAGCAGTCCGGCACCAGCCGCTCGCAACACCGTCTCCAGCGCTCCCTCATCGTCGGCGAGCTCGCCCTCACCCTCGCCCTCCTTGTCGCCTGCGGCCTCCTCCTCCGCACCGTCCTCGCCCTCCAACACGTCCCCCTCGGTTTCCGCACCGACCACGTTTACGTCATCAGCCCAAACCTGCCCTCCTACCGCTATGCAAAGCTCGATCCCAACAGCACCGTCTACAAACCCCTGCTCTATCGCCTCAGCACCCTTCCTGGCGTCCAATCCACCGCCATTACCACCGTCGCTCCTCTCGACAAAAGCTTCCGCGTCACCTTCACGCTCACCAAGCAAACCTTCGGGGAAAAGGGCGTAGCAGCCAGTCACACTATCACCGCGCAACTCCGTGCCGCCGGCCCAGAACTCCAGCAGGTCCTCGGCTTCCGCATGCGGCGCGGGCGCTATTTCAACGCAAGTGACAACCCCGACTCGCAGCCAGTCGCTGTCGTCAATCAGGCCTTCGCCAATCTCTACGCCGAAGGCGGCGACGACATCGGCAACTTCTCCCTCGGAAGCGACGGCCGCGCGTTCAAAGTCGTCGGCATCCTCGACGACTTCCACCAGAGAACCGTCGCCGATCCAGCCGAGCCCGAACTCGACTTCAACGCCGCCCAGCTGCGCCCCACCGACGCCTTCTACCAGCCCACCCTCAAAGCCCACGCCGAAATCCTCCTCCGCTCTCCCCGCTCGCCCGCCAGCCTCCTCCCTGAACTCCGCCACGCCCTCTCCGCCACCAACCCCGACCTCGCCGCCGCCAACATCCAGACCATGGACCAAATCGTCGAAGATTCCATCGGCTCACAACTCCTCGCCGCCCACCTCCTCGAAACCCTCGGCGCCCTCGCCCTCCTCATCGCCCTCGCCGGCCTCTACAGCCTCCTCGCCTACCTCGTCACCCTCCGCACCCGCGAGCTCGGCCTCCGCCTGGCCCTCGGCGCCCAGCGCTCTGACATCCTCACCCTCGTCCTCCGGAACGCCGCCACCCTCCTCCTCACCGGCATCGCCGCCGGCCTCGCCCTCTCCCTCGCCGCCGCCCGCCTCCTCCGCTCCTTCCTCTTCGGCGTCCACCCCCACGACCCCCTCACCCTCATCGCCGCCCCCCTCCTCCTCCTCACCGTCGGCCTCCTCGCCGCCTTCCTCCCCGCCCGCCGAGCCGCCCACCTCGAACCCACCACCGCCCTCCGCTCCGAGTAACGCAAAAAGGACACACCATGACCAACCTCCTCCAAGACCTCCGCTACGCCCTCCGCCAGCTGCGCAAATCTCCCGCGTTTCTCCTCACCGCGGTCGCCACTCTCGCCCTCGGCGTCGGCGCCACTACCGCCGTCTTCTCTCTCATCTACCAGGTAATCCTCCGCTCCATGCCCGTCGCCCACCCCGAGCAGCTCTACAAGGTCGGCCACATCAATGACTGCTGCGTCAACACCGGCACACAGGACGACTGGCACATCTTTTCCTTTGACCTCTACCGCTATCTCCGCGACCACACCCCGAACACCGAAGGCATTGCCGCGGTACAGTCCGGCTCCGACAACGTCAGCTTCCGTCGCGCCGGCCAGCAGGCCGCAGCAGAGCCACTCGACGCGCGCTTCGTCTCCGGCAACTACTTCTCTGTCCTTGGCGTCCGTCCCCTCCAGGGACGTCTCCTCACCCCGGAGGACGACCACCCCGGAGCCGCACCCGCCGCCGTAATCAGCAACACCCTGTGGCAAACCCGATTCGCCTCCGATCCACACCTTGTCGGCAGCACCGTTTTGCTTACCAACCACCCCATCACCATCGTCGGTATCGCCGCGCGCGGCTTTCTCGGCGAACGCAACACTGGGGATCCTGCCGGCCTCTGGCTCCCGCTTTCGCAAGAACCAACCTTCGACCCCGACCGGCCGCTCCTCACCTCTCCCGGCCGCCACTGGCTCGATCTCCTCGTTCGCATTCCACATCCCAAGCAGGTCCGCCCTGTCGAGGCCTCCATTCGGCAAAGCCTTCACCAGTGGATCTTGACCAACCTCGACACATTTCAACCCACTGTTCTCTCGGACAAAGACATCGCGCGCCAGACGACGGAACTGGCCTCCGCCAGCGGCGGAATCAACGACCTCCGCGACCAGTACGGCAGCTCCCTCACTCTCTTGTTCCTCGTCGCTGGCTCGGTACTCCTGATCGCCTGCGCCAATCTGGCCAGCCTTATGCTGGTCCGCGGCATCGCCCGCCGGCAAGAACTCGCTATTCGCTCCGCCATCGGCGCCCCGCGCCGCCGCCTCGTCGCCCAGATGCTGGTGGAATCCCTCCTTCTCGCCATCCTCGGCGGCCTCGCCTCCATCGTCGTCGCCTACGCCGGCACGCGCGGCATCCTCGCCCTGGCCCTCAAAGGCGTAGAAGTCAACCCACTCGCCGCCAACCCCTCCCTTCCCGTCCTCGGCTTCGCCCTCGCCGTCTCTTTCGTCACCGGCATCCTTTTCGGCATCGCCCCCGCTCTTATCGGCTCGCGCTCCGATCCCACCGACGCCCTTCGCGGTGCAAACCGCAGCACTCGCGACGCCACCGCCCTGCCGCAAAGACTCCTCGTCATCGCTCAGGCAGCCCTTTCACTCGCCCTCCTCTCCACCGCCGGCCTCCTCCTCACCAGCCTCCGTCACCTCGAGCACCAGAACTTCCGCTTCCAGCCCGAAGGCCGCCTGCTCGCCACCATCGACCTCGGCGCTGCTGGCTACACCAATGACCGCCTTGCCGGCCTCTACTCCCGCTTCGACGACACCTTCTCCCGCCTGCCCTCGGTCCAAAGCTTCGCGTACGCCACCTACGGCCCCATGGCCTTTGACAACTGGAGCGACCTCGTCTTCTTCCCTGGCGACTCAGAAACCGCTGCATCGACACAAGGCGTCGCTTCCTACACCGCCGTCAGCCAGGATTACTTTCAGACCATCGGCACCCGCGTCCTGCTCGGCCGCCCTATCTCCCCTCAGGACACCACCACCAGCCCAAAGGTCGCCGTCGTCAACCAAACCTTTGCCGATCAGTTCCTCAAAGGCAAATCACCCCTCGGCGGGCGCTTCGGGAGCAGTCCCAAGCATTCTTCCGACCTGGAGATCGTCGGCGTCGTCGAAGATACCAAATACCGCAATCCGAACGAGCCCGTCCCACCGATGTACTTCACTCCCATAACCCAGAACATTCCTTTTACGGCTGGAAACCTCATCGTTCATTACCGCGGCGATAGCGCCACCGCCGCTACCTCCCTCCGCGAAGCCCTCAAAAGCATCGATCCCAACCTCCCCATCACTCACCTCACCACCTACACCGAACAGCTCAGGGACAACTTCACCCAGGAGCACATGGTCGTCGACCTCACCTCCCTCTTCGGCCTCATCGCGTTAGCGCTAGCCGCCATCGGCCTCTACGGCGTCACCGCCTACGCCGTCGCGCGGCGCACCGGCGAGGTCGGCATCCGCATGGCCCTCGGCGCCACGCGCGGCGCCATCCTCAACATGTTTCTGCGCTCCGCCCTTGCTCAGGCCGCCCTCGGATTCCTCCTCGGCATCCCACTTGCCCTCGCCGTCGGCCGTCTTCTCGGTCACTTCCTCTACCAGACCAGCCCCTTCCAACCGGCCGTCCTTCTTGCCGTCACCTCGCTGCTGCTCGCCGCCACCGTCGCCGCCGCCCTGATCCCTGCCCGCCGAGCCGCCCATCTCGAACCAACCGAAGCTCTCAGAACCGAATAATGGAGAACAGAACCACCATGATCGATCTCACCAACCTCGAGCGCTCCTACAAAACCGGCCACACCGAAACCTGGGTCCTCCGCCGCGTCAACCTCACCATCAACCCCGGCGAATTCGTCACCATCATGGGCCCGTCCGGAGCCGGCAAATCCTCCCTCCTCAACGTCCTCGCCATGCTCGACGACGCCTGGCGCGGTGAGTTCTTCTTCGAACAAACCCCCGTCCACACCCTGTCGCGCAAACAGCGCTCCGACCTCGCCCGCAAACGCATTGGCATGGTCTTCCAGAGCTACCACCTCCTCGACGATCTCACCGTCGCCGAAAACATCGACCTCCCCCTCTCCTACAAAGACATCCCCCGAGCGGAACGCCAGGCCCTCGTCGCCGATACCCTCGACAAATTCAACATCGTCGGCAAAAAAGACCTCTTCCCCTCCCAGCTCTCCGGCGGTCAGCAGCAGCTCGTCGGCATCGCCCGCGCCGTCATCCACAAGCCCTCCCTTCTTCTCGCCGACGAGCCCACCGGCAACCTCCACTCCGCCCAGGCCGCCGAAATCATGGAGCTCTTCCGCCAGCTCAATCACGAAGGCACCACCATCGTCCAGGTCACCCACTCCGAAATCAACGCCGGCTACGGCTCCCGCACGCTCGAACTCCGCGACGGCTGGCTCACCCGCGACACCTCCAACCCGAACCTCACCGCACCCACAACCACCGGGACCCTCGCCTAAATGATCTCCGCACGCGCCCTCCAAGCCATCGCCGCCGCCACCTTTCTCCTGCCCCTCTGCGTCCCCGCGCAGGTTGTCCCCCCCACACCACAGCCCCAGCCCGACGCTCCCAAGCCCGCCCCCGCTCCCACCTTCCAGCCCGACCCCGCCGCTCCCCTTCCCGCCACACCGCCCACCCTCAACTTCGAGGTCCCCCACTCCTGGAACCCCACCCGCGCCTACCGCGCCACCCACGTCCCCGAGCCCGACCTCGCCAACTCCGCCCACCTCGATGACCTCATCCACAACGGCGTCCTCGATCTCTCTCTCTCCGACGCCATCACCCTCGCCCTCCAGAACAACCTCGACCTCTCCATCGCCCGCTACAACCTCGCCATCGCCGCCGCCGACGTCCTCCGCACCCGCGCCGGCGGCATCTTCCGTGGCGTCAACACCGGCGTCGTCCAGAACACCCCCGGCGGTGGCGTCGGCGGCTTCGGCTCAGGCTCCTCGGGGGCCGGCGCCGGCGGCACCAACGGCGGCGCGGGCGGTGCCGGCTCCGGCGCCTCCGGCCTCGTCTCCTCTACCCTCGGCACCGGCACCGCCGTCAACACCTACGACCCCCTCATCACCGCCAATACCAGCCTCCGCCACTACACCCAGCCCCTCTCCAACATCTCCATCTACGGCGTCAAAGTCCTCCACGACAACACCATCGTCGGCAACGTCGGCTTCACCGAGTCCTTCCCCACCGGCACGACCCTCTCCTTCGGCCTCAACAACGACCGCATCACCACCAACAGCCCCTCCACCTTCCTCAACCCCGAGCTCGACACCTACTACCAGGTCCTCCTGCAGCAGCAGCTTCTCGCCGGCTTCGGCTTCGGCCCCAACCTCCGCTACCTCCGCATCGCCCAGAACGACCAGCGCATCTCCGATCAGGCCTTCGAGTTCCAGGTCATCACCACCGTCACCCAGATCGCCAACATGTACTGGGACCTCGTCAGCGCCTACGAGGACGAGCAGGTCAAATCCAGCTCCGTCGACTTCGCCAACCAGACCCTCGCCACCGCTCGCAAAGAGCTCGCCCTCCAGGCCATCCCCGCCCTCGACGTCACCAAGGACGAGGCCGAAGTCGCCAACCGCGAACAGGACCTCACCATCGCCCGCTCCCAGCTCCAGTTCCAGCAGCTCCTCATCAAAAACGCCCTCACCAAAAACCTCGACGACCCCACCCTCGAAGCCATGCCCGTCCGCCCCACCGACCTCTCCACCGTTGCCACCGGAACCCCCGCCGAAGCCATCGTCCCCGGCGAAGACGTCATCGCCGAAGCCCTCCGCCGCCGCCCCGAGCTGTCCATCTCCGAGATCGACCTCCGCTCCCGCGCCATCTCGAACGCGGCCGCCCGCAACGCCCTCCTTCCCTCCCTCACCCTCACCGGCTACTACGCCGGCACCGGCCTCGGCGGACCCGGCAACCCCGCCTCCACCATCACCTCCACCGCTCCCGTCGGCTATGGCGGCACCGTCGGCAACGCCTTCAACAACTCCGCCCCCGACTACTACGTCGGCTTCAACCTCGACCTCCCCCTGCGCAACCGCATCGCCAAATCCGACCAGTACCGCTCCGAAATCGAAACCCGCCAGGCCCAGCTCCGCGCCGAGCAGCTCCGCAAACAGATCCGCATCGAAGTCCGCAACGCCCAGTACGCCCTCGACCAGTCGCAGGCCCGCGTCGTCGCCGCCGGGAAATCCCGCGACCTCGCCGCCAAAACCTTCGACATCACCGGCAAAGAACAAACCCTCGGCGCCGGCTCCGCCTTCCAAACCCTCTCCGCCCAGCGCGACCTCGCCACCGCCGACTCCGCTCTCGTCGCCGCCCGCACCGCCTTCCAGAAAGCCCGCATCGAACTCGACCGAGCCCTCGGCCGAACCCTCGAAGCTAACTCCATTTCGATAGAATCAGCCAGAGCCGGCAACCAGGCCACCAACCACGCCGTCACCACCCACCCCTAACCCAGCCTCCCCGCAGGGGACCTGCTTCTCGCCGTTGCCATTGCAGTTGTTTGTTTTACGTCGTCATCCTGAGCGAAGCGAAGGACCCCTGTAGTTGTCTTCGCCGTTGCCGTTGCCGTTGTTTGCTTCACCGTCGTCATCCTGAGCAAAGCGAAGGACCCCCGCCGTTGCCGTTGCCGTTGTTTGTTCTACGTCGTCATCCTGAGCGCAGCAAAGGACCCCCGCATTTGCCGTTGCCGTTGTTTGTTCTACGTCGTCATCCTGAGCGAAGCGAAGGACCCCCGCATTTGCAGTTGCCGTTGTTTGTTCTACGTCGTCATCCTGAGCGCAGCGAAGGACCCCTGTAGTTGCCGTTGCCGTTGTTTGTTCTACATCGTCATCTGAGCGCAGCGAAGGACCCCCGCATTTGCCGTTGCCGTTGCCGTTGTTTGTTCACCGTCGTCATCCTGAGCGCAGCGAAGGACCCCCGCATTCGCCGTTGCCGTTGCACCACCACAAACCCCATGCCCACCCAAACACCCCCCCACCTCCTCATCGCCGACGACCAGCCCCACATCCTCGAGGCTCTCGAGTTCCTCCTTCGCCCCGAGGGCTACACCCTCGAAACCGCCCGCACCCCGTCCCTCGTCCTCGAGTGCCTCGCCTCCGCCGACTTCGACGCCATCCTCATCGACCTCAACTACACCCGCGACACCACCTCCGGCAAGGAAGGCCTCGACCTCCTCGCCTCCATCCGCAAATACAACCCGCGCATCCCCGTCATCGTCATGACCGCCTGGGCCACCGTCGACCTCGCCGTCCAAGCCATGCGCCAGGGCGCCAGCGACTTCATCCAGAAACCCTGGGACAACCCTCGCCTCCTCTCCATCCTCCGCAAGGAGGTCGAGCTCCACCGCGCCCACCGCCGCTCCGAGTGGCTCGAAGCCGAAAACCGCATCCTCCGCGCCGGGGTCGCCGACACCCCCGACTTCATCGCCGCCGCCCCCTCCATGCACCCCGTCCTCGAGCTCGTCTCGCGCATCGGCCCCTCCGACGCCAACGTCCTCATCACCGGCGAGCACGGCACCGGCAAGGAAGTCGTCGCCCAAACCCTCCATCGCCTCTCCGGGCGATCCCACCGCACCCTCGTCGCCGTCAACACCGGCGCCCTCCCCGAAGGCACCTTCGAGTCCGAACTCTTCGGCCACGTCAAAGGAGCCTTCACCGACGCTCGCGCCGACCGCATCGGCCGCTTCGAGCTCGCCCACGGATCCACCCTCTTTCTCGACGAAATCGCCAACATCCCCACCCGTCAGCAGGCCAAACTTCTCCGCGTCCTCGAAACCGGCGAGCTCGAACGCGTCGGCTCCTCGGCCACCCGCAAGGTCGACGTCCGTATGCTATCCGCCACCAACGCCGACCTGGCCACCGAGTCCGCCGAAGGCCGCTTCCGCCCCGACCTCCTCTTCCGCCTCAACACCGTCGAAATCCGCCTCCCCCCCTTGCGCGACCGCCGCGAAGACATCCCCGCCCTCGCCGCCCACTTCCTTTCCCGCTACGCCGGCCGCTACCGCAAGCAAATCGAAGGCTTCGACCCACCCGCCCTCCATCTCCTCCTCTCCCACCCCTGGCCCGGCAACGTCCGCGAGCTCGAGCACTCCCTTGAGCGCGCCGTCCTCATGGCCCGCTCCCCCCGCATCTCCCCCTCCGACCTCGGCCTCGCCCCCATCTCCAACCGCATCTCCACCGCGAACCTCGACGACCTCTCCCTCGAAGCCGTCGAAGCCATCCTCATCCGCAAAGCCCTCACCCGCGCCAACGGCAACGTCTCCCACGCGGCCGAAGCCCTCGGCCTCTCCCGCGGAGCCCTCTACCGCCGCATGGAAAAATACGGCCTCTAACCCCGGCCATCTCCGCAACACACGACCCAACGCCTCCGCCTGCCTCATCGTGCGGCCCCCGTCGCCGCCGCCCCACGCGTATCCGCAAAAAATCCGCAGCGTCAGGAAAACTCTGACACGGCCGCGACAATCCTGTGACATCTCCCGTGAATATCCCTCCTAGGCTCACAAGGAAGGCAAGCGATACGGCGCGGCTGCTGAACGTCTCAGCTGCCGCAGCCGTGAACCCCAATACGAGAGCTGCTAAGCCATAAGCACTCCTAACAAGAGTTGAGTTATAGGAGAAGCACCATGAACACGACTTCCCTCCTGCGTGCGGCACTTGGCGCAAGCGTTCTGTTGGCCGGGGTTTCGAGCCACGCCCAGACCTACACCTACCAACGAGTCAGCGCCTCACCCAGCCTGATCACCGTCGCTGACGAGGTAACCGACGACGGAAGAATCTCCGGATACACCACCGACTACATCCACATCCATGGCTTTGTCGATACCGCCGGAACCTTCGCCGCCATCACCATCCCAGGCTACACAACCGCTCAGGTCACAGCCATCAACGGCAGCACCCTCTACGGCATCGTCAACGAGAACTCCGGCTTTTCCATGACCTCCAATGGAAGCGTCACCATCCTGAGACCGCCAAACTTCGCCGCTCTGCCAGGCGGCGTCAACGGAGCGGGCATCCTTGTCGGTCAGGGTCAGGTCGCGCAAGGCAACAACCCGGCCTTCCTTCTGCAGAACGGAACCTATAAGGGCTTCCTCTACCCCGGCAGCAACGTCACCAACTTCGTCGCGATCAACAACCTCGCCGTCATTGCGGGCACATGGAATATCAACGGCGGTCCGTTGCAGTCGTTTGTGCTCAAAGACAGCCAGACAACGCCCATCGCCTTTCCCGGCGCGTATTCCACGGTTGTCACCGGCATCAACGATGCGGGCGAGATCATCGGCTGGTATTTGCCTGTCGCCCAGGCGCCGCCCGTCATGTTCCGCTACGACGGCGCCTCCTACACCAGCATCGCGGATCCCCCAAACTCCTACGCCTGCTTTCCGCGGCACGTCAACAATCACGGCGACTTCGTCGGAACGTGCGCGGACAACACCACCAAACAGACCTACTCCTTCCTGGCGACACCGGTCGAAACCAAGGAGATCGCATTGCCCCCGCAGTAGAGCTGTGCCGCCCCCCCCCAACCCAGCCCTCCCAGAAAGGATCCGGGATTCCTCTCCCGGGTCCTTTCTCACGTTTGTAGCCAACATCCGCACCACTGGCAACAGCCAGCGCCACCTCAGTCCACCTATGGCCTCTGACCACCGTCACAGGCCTTCATTGACAAGCGTACCCGCCACCCTCTACAACAACTCCGGTCCTGTTTCGGCACCCAACCACACCTGAGGCTCCCCATGCCACGTCTGCTCTCAACCCTCCCCCTCCTCCTCGCCGCCGCCACGCTCTCCGCCCAAACCACCCGCACCCTCCCCTCCGACACCCGCTTCTTCGTCCCCACTCCCGCACAGGGCTCCACCCAGCAGATCGAAAAGCTCGCCAAACACGGCAAGTTCAAGGACGCTCTCCTCCTCGCCTCCATGGAGGCCAGCTCCCAGGCCGTCTGGCTCACCGGCGGCACCGCCTCCGAGATCAACGGCACCGTCGTCTCCGTCATGCGCCAGGCCACACTGCAGCGCGCCGTTCCCTTCTTTGTCCTCTACAACATCCCCGGCCGCGACTGCGGCAGCTACTCCGCCGGCGGCGCGGAGGATACCCCCACCTACGAGGCTTGGATCAGCGCCATCGCCACCGCCGTCGGCGACCAGAAAGCCATCCTCATCGTTGAACCCGACGCCCTCGCCAACCTTCCCAGCGACTGCGGCTACCCCAGCACCGTTAACAGCGCGCAGCTCACCGCCAACCGCTACACCCAGATCAACTTCGCCGTTACCGCCCTCGAAGCCAAGCCCGGGACCCTGGTCTACCTTGACGCCGGCAACAGCGGCTGGCACGCCGTCGGTGACATGGCCACGCGCCTCGTCGCGGGTGGCGTCTTCCGCGCCCAGGGCTTCTTCTCGAACGTCTCCAACTTCCGCCTCTCGACCTACGAAACCCACTTCGATACCTGGATCTCCGAGTGCCTCGCCTTCGGCACGGACCCCGCCGACGGTGGCTGGCGCCTCGGCAACTACAGCTACTGCGCCAGCCAGTACTACTCCCCCGACGGTTCCGTCAACCCCAACGACATCAGCACCTGGACCTACTCCGACCAGTGGTACACCGCAAACCTCGGCACCGCCGTTCCCTCGACGCACTTCGTCATCGACACCAGCCGCAACGGCCAGGGACCGCTTGACGCCAGCGTCTACGCCGCCGCTCCCTATAATCAGCCCGCGGCCGTCGTACAGACCCTCGCCAACGGCAGCTGGTGCAACCCGCCCGGCCGCGGCCTCGGCACCCGTTCCACCGCGGACACCGGCGTCCCCCTCCTCGACGCCTATCTCTGGATCAAAACCCCCGGCCAGTCCGACGGCACCTGCGACGCCGCCGGCGGCGCCCGCGCCTGGGACTACGCCGCCTACACCCTCCGCGGCTGGCCCACTGACCCCACCGCCCAGTCCCTCTTCGATCCCCTCTGGGGCCTCAACGACCCAGCCGCCGGATCCTGGTTCCCCCAGGAAGCCCTCACTCTGGCCAAGCAGGCCAACCCACCGCTGCTGAAGTTCTAACCCCGATCCCGGTCAGCCGGGCACACTTGCTCCACGCTCACGGGCACGAACCGAGCTCCACCCACCGGTTCGTGCCCGTGTTCCGTCCCCGCCGTCCCTCACCGCCGCGCATCCCCACCCTCGTTGACAAGGCCCCAGGCACCCTCTACCGTTCTCCCAGATCAGCCGTTCCAGACCAGCCGTTCCAGACCAGCCGTTCCAGATCAGCCGTTCCAGATCAGCCGTTCCAGATCAGCCGTTCCAGACCACCCCCTCCACCGCGGACCCTCCTTCATGACCCGACCCGACCTCGCCACACGCGCCCTCCTCACCACCGTCCTCCTCACCTCCATCCCCACCCTCGCCCAGCAATCCCGCCCACCCATCACCGGCATCTCCCACATGTCCGTCTACGCCGCCGACCCCGCCGCCAGCGAACACTTCTACACCCGCATCCTCGGCGCCGCCAAAGGCCCCGACCCCCAGAACACCGCCGGCGCCCGCTTCTATCTCAGTCCCACCCAGTTCATCGAAGTCCTCCCCCTCCCCGCCCAGCACACCCTCTCCCGCATGGCCGGCGTCGCCTACACCACGCCCGACGCCGCCACCCTGCGCACCTACCTGCTCGCCCACAAGACCCCCAACGTCGGCGAGCTCCAGCAAGCCGCCGACAGCAGCCGCTGGTTCGACACCCAAGATCCCGAAGGCAACACCGTCGAGTTCTACCAGCCCGGCAAACCCTTCATTCTTCCCGACGAATTCCACCCCATCGGCGCCCGCATCATCCACATCGGCTATGAAGTCCAAAGCCGCTCCGCCGAAGACGCCTTCTATAAAACCCTCCTCAACTTCCAGCCCTACTGGTTCGGCGCCGCGCAGCCTGGCAAGCTCGACTGGGTCTCCCAGCAAACCCCCGACGGACTTGATCAGGGCCATGACTGGCTCGAATACATGCTCGTCGGCGACGGCTCCACCACCCCCCTCGAAAAAGTCACCGCCAACCAGCTCGGCGTCCTCAACCACTTCTCGGTCGGCGTCCCCAACATGGAAGCCGCCGTCACCACCCTCTGGCTCGGCGACCGCTTTCCACCTCGCCACGACGGTCCTGCCATGGGCAAAGACGGCAAATGGCAGGCCAACCTTTACGACCCCGACGGTACCCGCGTCGAGCTCATGGAGTTCGCCCCCGTCGCAAAGCCCTGCTGCTCCGACTTCACCGCCGCCAGCCCAACCCCGCCCCACCCCTGACACCCTCGCCATCCAGGCGCCGATCCGCCCCTTTTCTCCCCCCCCACCCACCTGGCAACTACCAACGCCGCACCCGCACGCCTCCGTTTGACAACCTCCACCGCCGCCCTTTACCGTTCCCCCGCATTCCAATCTCTGGCCCCGGACCCCTCCCGATGACGCGAAGCAAAGTTCCGCCAGCCCTCCTCTGCCGTCTCGCCACCTTTCTCCTCGCCCTCGCCGCCACCGCCTCCCACGCCCAACCCAATCTCGGCCCCAACACCCTCATCTTCGACCCCTCGATGCCCACCGCGGAGATCCAGGCCGCTGTCGACGCGGTCGCCGCAAAACAAGTCTCCAACCAGTTCGGCGCCGATCGCTACGCCCTCCTCTTCAAGCCCGGCGTCTACGGCGCCGACACCCCCCTCATCCTCCAGGTCGGCTATTACACCGACGTCGCCGGCCTCGGCGCCTCACCCACCGACGTCACCATCAACGGCCACGTCGACGTCTACAACCAGTGCTTCACCAACCCCGACGGCTCCCCGAACTGCATCGCCCTCGATAACTTCTGGCGCTCCGTCTCCAACCTCACCATCAACGTCTCCGGCCTCTCCGGCTGCCGCTCCTCCGGCGACTTCTGGGCCGTTTCCCAGGCCTCGCCCATCCGCCGCGTCGCCATCACCGGCGGCAACCTCACCCTCCAGGACTACTGCACCGCCGGCCCACAATACGCCTCAGGCGGCTTCATCGCCGACTCCGCCACCCAGTACATCATCAACGGCTCCCAGCAGCAGTTCTTCGTCCGCAACTCCACCTTCACCGGCTGGTCCAACGCCGTCTGGAACCAGGTCTTCGCCGGCGTCCCTACTGCCCCCGCCCACATCTACCCCAACCCCGCCTACACCACCCTCACCAGCACCCCCGTCAGCCGCGAAAAGCCCTTCCTCACCGTCGACAGCAAAGGCAACTACGGCGTCTTCGTCCCCGCCGTTCAGCGGGACCTCACCGGCGCCTCCTGGTCCGCCACGGCCGCCACCCCCGGCCAGCAGCTCCCCATCAGCCGCTTCTTCATCGCCTCTCCCTCCACCCCCATCGGAGAGATCGACGCAGCCCTCCTCTTCGGCAAGGACCTCATCCTCACCCCCGGCGTCTACCAGCTCCCCCACCCCATCGTCGTCGAGCGCCCCGACACCGTCATCCTCGGCCTCGGCCTCGCCACCCTCGTCCCCACGGGCGGCAACGAAGCCATCACCGTCGCCGACGTCAGCGGCGTCCACATCGCCGGCCTCATCCTCGACGCCGGCCCCGAAAACTCCCCCGTCCTCCTGAAAATGGGCTTCGGCCTCTTCGGCCTGCCACTCCCCCGCGGCGGATTCTTCTCCCACGTCGACAATCCCTCCGTTCTCAACGACGTCTACTTCCGCATCGGCGGAGCCACCGCCGGCAAAGCCACCACCAGCCTCGAAGTCGACAGCTCCGACGTCATCCTCGACAACATCTGGGCCTGGCGCGCCGACCACGGCACCGGCGTCGGCTGGACTGGCAACACCGCCGACCACGGCCTCGTCGTCAACGGAGACCGCGTCACCGCCCTCGGCCTCGCCGTCGAGCACTACCAGAAAGAGCAGGTCCTCTGGAACGGCAACGCCGGCGAAACCCTCTTCTATCAGAGCGAGCTCCCCTACGACCCGCCCTCGCAGGCCGCCTGGACCGAACCCCTCGCTCGTGGCACCGCCAGCGGATACCCCGCCTACGTCGTCTCCGACCTCGTCAACACCCACCAGCTCTTCGGCTCCGGCATCTACTCCAACTTCAACCAAGGCATCTTCATCGCCGAAGACAACGCCATGACCGTCCCCGACCTCCCCGGCATCGCCATCCACGACACCGGCACCGTCTTCCTCAGCGGCAGCGGCCAGATCAGCCACGTTATCAACAAGCACGGCGCCACCGCCAACCAGGCCAGCGCCGGCCAGCTCCGAACCGTCGTGTTGTATCCGTAACCACAACCAGCACAAATCCAGTGGCGGCGCAGACAGCGCCGCCGCTGTCTGTTTACGGACGAGTAAAGCAGAGCGAATTTGAAGCGCTCGCCGCAACCTGAAGACAGACCTTCTACTCCCGCCAAGGTCTTTCGCGAGCCGTCCGTGACTGATGTATGATGCGTGATGTTTGATGCTCAAAGGAGGCGTACGGTCCGAACAACACTCACAATCGACAACGATGTGCTTGCCGCCGCAAAGGAAATCGCTCAAACCGAACAGAAAACGATCGGCGAAGTTATCTCCTCTCTTGTCAGGCGAGCCCTACGCCCGGATGCTTCCCCCGGAACCGTACGAAACGGTGTGCCCCTCCTTAACGTCCACCCGAACGCACCAAGGGTGACGTCGGAGATGGTGAAGCAGCTCGCAGAGGAACTCCGTTGATCCAGTATCTGCTCGACGTGAACGTGCTCATCGCGCTTATTGATCCCGGCCACGTGCAACACGAGAGAGCCCATCAATGGTTTGCTCAAACCGGGAGAAGGGCTTGGGCAACTTGTCCGCTGACGGAAAACGGTGTCCTCCGAATCGTGGGACACCCTCGATATCCAAACTCACCCAAAACACCGGCCGCAGTCGCCCTGATTTTCCGCCAACTCCGCTCTCTGCCAGGACATCACTTCTGGCCGGACGACATTACGCTCCTTGACGAAGATCATGTCCTTTCTGAGCGCCTCTCCGATTCGGCTCAGGTCACGGACACCTATCTTCTGGCGTTAGCTCGCGCCCATCGCGGGCAGTTGGCGACCTTTGATCGCCACTTGGTAACCAACGCCGTCGTTGGAGGCACGCAAGCCCTCCATCGGATTTGCTAGTCGCGAAGAAGAGCGCTCCTGAGAGGCGATTGATAGCAAGAGCCCCTGCCACCACTCCGGACGAAACATCTGCCCACGACCTATCCTCGAACCAAGTCGATGCCCACCGGACCCACCCACGACGTCCCCTCCGCGATCCACCTCGCAACCCCCACCCTTCCCACTCGCCTCGCCCTCTCCGGCCGCAACCCCCGACGCCTCCCGTTCGAGCGCCGCCTCCGCCTCTGGCTCTTCGCCCTCACGCTTCCCACCCTCGTCCTCGCTACCCTCGTCGTCTACGATCACACCCACTCCCGCCTCCTCGCCGCGCTCACCCTTCTCCCGCTCGCCCTCGTCGCCCTCATCGCCACCACCGTTTTCTTCGACGGGGTCGTCCGCCCCCTTCAAACCCTCGCCAACGTCGTCAACGCCCTCCGCGAAGACGACTTCTCCTTCCGCGCCCGCGGTGCCCGCCGCGGCGACTCCCTCGGCGACCTCGCCCTCGAAATCAACACCCTCGCCGGCACCCTCCAGTCGCAGCGCGCCTCCGCCCTCGACGCCCTCACCCTCGTCGAGCGCGTCCTCACCTCCATGCCCTCGCCCGTCCTCGCCTTCGACCCCCAGTCCCGTCTCCGCCTCCTCAACCCCGCCGCCGCCCACGCCTTCCACCTCTCCGAGCCCGATGCCCTCGGCCGCACCGCACCCGACCTCCACCTCCTCCTCCAACTCCCCGACGGGGGCGTCTATTCCCCTGCTCAAGAACCTCTCTCTCCGGACGCCGTCAACCTGAGCGAAGGCGCAGCCGAGCCGACGGACCCGCGGTCCGCCCCGGAACCCGAACCCGAACCCGAGCCCGAAGCTCCCGCAACCACACCACAAACCCCCATCCGCTGGTCCGTCCGCCGATCCACCTTCCGCCTTCACGGCATCCCCCACACCCTGTTCGTCCTCACCGACGTCTCCTCCGCCCTCCGCGAAGAAGAGCGCCTCGCCTGGCAGCGCCTCATCCGCGTCCTCGGCCACGAAATCAACAACTCCCTCACCCCCATCAAATCCATCGCCGGCAGCCTCCGCACCCGCATCCCGTCCCTCACCGCCCATCCGCCGAGCTCGCCCGCCCACCCCGACCTCGACCGCGGCCTCGCCATCATCGAAGACCGCGCCGACTCCCTCAACCGCTTCCTCCAGGCCTACCAGCGCCTGTCCCGCCTTCCCGCCCCCAACCTCCAACCCACGCCCCTCCCAGCACTAGCCCAACGCGTCGCCGCCCTCGAAACCCGCCTCCCCGTCCACATCCTCCCCTCCCCCGACCTCACGGTCCTCGCCGACCCCGACCAGCTCCAACAGCTCCTCATCAATCTCCTCCGCAACGCCGTCGATGCCGCGCTCACCCAGCCCCTCACCCCCGTTGTCACCCTCGCCTGGACCTCCACCCCCACCGTCGCCATCCTCACCCTCCTCGACAACGGCCCCGGCCTCACCAACCCCGCTAACCTCTTCGTGCCCTTCTACACCACCAAACCTGGCGGCAGCGGCATCGGCCTCGTCCTCGCCCAGCAGATCGTCTCCGCCCACCGCGGCACCCTCACCCTCACCAACCGCCCCAACCACCCCGGCTGTCAGGCCGAGATCCGCATCCCGCGCCTTCCCGAACTCCCCGCCACCTAAGCCCCCGCTCAAAATTTCAGCCGCACACACAACCCCCATCCCCCCGTTACCCCTCTGACAACTCGTATCCGAAGCTCGTGGCCGCAGGTATTGACCCGAACGCCGCCAGCCAGGCCCCTAACTCATGGCGCAATTTCCCCGTGCATCCTCGCGCGTTGAGGAAGCATTGCGGCCCAAAACACACGTACCGCAAGGAGAAATACCCATGTTCATCCTCTGGTGGATCATCGTTGGTCTGATCGCTGGCTTCATCACCGGCAAAATCATGAAGGGCTCCGGCTTCGGCGCTTTGATGGACATCGTCGTTGGCATCGTCGGCGCGATCATCGGCGGCTTCATCATGCGCGCTCTGGGCTTCGCCGGCCAGGGCGGTCTGCTCTACACCATCCTCATTGCCGTCGTCGGCGCCGTCATCCTCACCTTCCTTCTTCGCCTCATCACCGGCAACCGGGCAGCAAACGTCTAACCGCACACCCTCCGCACACGGGAAAGGCCTCGCTGACAGCGAGGCCTTTCTTGCGTCCCTGGTTCCCGAAAACCTTCCGTATCCCGTTCCCTAAACCTTGTTCGTATCGATCGCCGGCGTCCGCTGCAATCCCTCCGGCACCGGCCGCAGCGGCTGGTCCGGAGCGTATTCGTTGTCGCCCTCCGGAGTCGCGACCGTCTCCGGCTCATTCACCTGGGGAGACTCCGGCGAGTCTCCCGGATCCCCCTCATTCGGCAACAAGGGATTCCCCATCACGACCCCGCCTTCTCGCCGCTCTGCACCTCGGCGTCCAACGCCGGCGAGTCTACGCCGTCATTTCCGCCCGGCTCCACATCGGGCGGATCCAGTCCCGCCATCCGCCCATCCAGCGGCGCCGCATCCTCCGGCGGCAGATCCACGCTATCCCCATCCGCCTGCGGAACCGAGAGGCCACTCCCCGCCGGCGGGCTGTCCACCGACCCCCCACCATCGCCCGTCCCCACCACATCCTCGCCCGTCCCCGCCTCGCCCAATCCCGTCACGCCCGGCGATTCAACCCCATAATCCACATCCGAACCCGCTCCCATGCCCTCTGCCGTCATCGAAATCTCCTCCTGCGCCATCTCGCCCGCCATCTTCTCAAACTCTTCGATGCTCGGCAGCTCCGCAACGTCTTTCAGCCCAAACCGCAGCAGAAAATCCTTTGTGGTCTTATACAAAATCGGCCGCCCAATCACCTGCTTCCGCCCCGCCGTCTGCACCAGCTTCCGCCCCATCAACGACCCAAGCACCCCGCCCGAGTCCACCCCCCGAATCTCCGACACTTCCGGCGCCGTCACCGGCTGCTTGTACGCCACCACCGCCAGCGTCTCCAGCGCTTGCAGTGTCAGCTTCAGCGGCGGCTTCAGCGTCCGCGCAAACCCCCGCACCGCATCGTGATACTCCGGTTTGGTCGCCATCCGGTACCCACCCGCCACCTCCCGGATCTCCAGCCCACGGTCCCCCGTCGCGTACTCCCGCACCATTTCCTCCAGCAGCCCCCGCAGCAACTCCCGCACCCGCCGCGCCCGCTCCCGCTCCTCCCGCCGGCCGGCCACCGCGTCAGCTTTCCCACCGGCCTCATCCCCCGGAGCCGCCGCCGCCCGGAGATCCTCGCCAACCGGAGTGTCTGCCTCTTCCGCAACCACCGCCTCAGCCGCGATCGCCCCAAGCACCTCGGCACGCAAAGCGTCCGGATCGATCGTCTCCACCCTAGGCAGCTCCGCGTCGCCCGCCAACACACCGGCGTCCCCCGCGCCCGCCTCCTCGAGCGGCAACTCGCTCTGCGCCCCCTCCCGCCGGCGCAGCTCCGCCGCCGCCTCCACCCCAAACAAACCCGCCAGCTGCGCGAGCGTCACCGGCTCTTCCGCGGCATAAATAACAGCTTCGATCTTGGCTTTCAAACTCATCGGCGAACGAGCCCTAGTGTATCCGAGCCGCCCCTCGGCCACACCGCCACGGCCAACCACCCCGTCAGAAATCGAAACGCAGCGCCCACCGCGAACCCGCCGTGACCGCTGCGTTTCGTCGTGACCTCTCCCTACCGCGAGATCGCGTTGAACACCCAGAACAGCGTCCCCGAAAGCAGCGCCGCCGCCGGCAGCGTAAACACCCACGCCATCGCAATATTGCGCAGCGTCGACATCTGCAGCCCACTCCCGTTCGCCACCATCGTCCCCGCCACGCCCGAACTCAGCACATGCGTCGTCGAAACCGGCAGGCCTATCCGGTCAAACCCGAAGATCGTGCACATCGCCACCAGCTCCGCCGACGCCCCCTGCGCATACGTCAGGTGCGTTTTGCCGATCTTCTCCCCCACCGTCACCACAATCCGCTTCCACCCGATCATCGTGCCCAGCCCCAGCGCCAGCGCCACCGCCACCTTCACCCACGTCGGAATGTACTTCGTCGATTTATCCAGAAACCCTTTGTACGCCGTCAGCGCCGGCTGGTCCATGCTCGAAATCTTCGGACCGAACTTCGGTAGCAGCCGCATCGTCTCGCTCGTCAGGTACATCTGGTTCCGCACGTTCGCCTGCATGTTCTGCGGCACGCTGCCCAGCGACCCGTAGCTCACCGCCTCATCCCGGATGTCCAGCACCATCTGCTGCAGCGCCCGCATCGTCCCCGGCTGGTACTTGTGGCTCGACACAAACTTCTCCAGCTCCGGCCCAGCTTCGTCCACCACCGTTCCAGGCTCGACATAATGCCCCAGATCTCCCGCAACCTGCGTCGACACCGCCGCAAACGTTGCCACCGACCCCGTATCCACCGTGTGGTTCAGCGCATACGCCGTCGGCACCGTGCCCACCAGGATCAGCATGATCAAACCCATGCCCTTCTGCCCGTCATTCGACCCGTGCGCAAACGAAACGCCCGTGCACGTAAAAATCAGCAGCGCCCGGATGTAAAACGGCGGCGGCTCCGTCCCTTCCGGTGCCTTGTACAAACGCGGATCCTTCGCCACCGCCTTGAAGATCAACAGCACGATCGCCGCCAACACAAACCCGATAATCGGCGAAAACACCAGCGCCTTCAGCACCTTCACCACCTGCTCCCAGTCCACGCCGGAAGTCCCGCTGTGCCCGTTGATGAACTGGTTCGCCAATCCCACACCCAGGATCGAACCCACCATCGTGTGCGAGCTCGACACCGGCAGACCCCTCCACCACGTCGCCAGGTTCCACATCATCGCCGCCACCAGCAGCGCATACACCATGGCAAACCCCGACCCCGTCGAAACCTTCAGAATCAGCTCCACCGGCAGCAGCGCCACAATCGAAAACGCCACCGCGCCCGAGCTCGTCAACACCCCAATGAAATTCCAGACCCCCGACCACACCACCGCAACATGCGGCTCCAGCGAGTGCGTATAAATCACCGTCGCCACCGCGTTCGCCGTGTCGTGAAACCCGTTCACAAATTCGAACCCCAGCGCGATCAGCAGCGCCGTCCCCAGCAGCACGTACGGGAAAACCGACGCCTGGTGCACCGAAGAAAGATCGTGCGCCAGCTTGGAGATGATGTAAATGATCCCCGAAACCAACACCAGCCCAAACACGGCCACCCCCCACTTCGCAGGCGGGTTGTCTTTCAGCTTCTGATCCAGAACAGAACTATTCGCAACCGGTGCAGTCGTAGCCATGGGAAAATTACCTCAAAACAACCGATGTATTTCTAGACGGTAAGCAAGAAGTGCGACAGTCCCGTGAACAGACGATGAATCGTGACCCAAATGTGGGATTGACTCCATCCCCATAGCTCACAGCTCGAGAATCAGGACCCACCATCGCAGCCATCCAGACACCAAGTCCTGTCAATCCCCCCTGTAACGTAACGGGATCAAAACAAGGAGGTTAGACCTGGCCGACCCAACCCACCCTACACCCTATACTTGGAAGTGAGGCAACGCTTCGCGCGGCTGTCGCAACCGCAACATCGCCCGTAAGTGCATCATTCCAGGAATTTTGTACGCAAACTCCCTGGAATCAACATCTTGCATCCGAAAGCAACAGGTAACTCTTTGATTCGAGACATTTTAATCCAGGAAATACCCTTCCGAGGGGGAGGGGTATTGCCCCCGGGCAGCCCATCCATGGACCTGACCGTAGTTCGCGGCAACATCACCCAACTCGACGCTGAAACCGAAACCATCTACCGCAACCTCTTAGCCTGAACTATCGCCAGTCGTCCCGCATTCGGCTCCCGTCCTCAAACACCTCATCAAACCGGCCAGCCTTCTTGATCAGCACATCACCGCCCGCAACCGGCTGGTGCAGCAGCACCGCCTGCAACCGAACCAGCTCCAGCAGCGCCAGAAACAAGCAGATCACCGCCCGAACCGTATGCGAGGTGTGCAGCAGCCGCCGGAGCGACACCGGCCGATCCTCCATCAGCAGCCGCCGCTTCGTGTAGTCAATCATCTGCGCCACCGTCACCGACTCTTCATCCACGTTCAGCACCGGACGCGTCCGCAGACGTTCCAACACGCTCTGAAACACCCGGATCAGGTCGCTCGTATCCGCCGCAATCTCCTGCTCCGCGCCCGCGGCCGCCTCCGGCGCCGCCGCATGGATCTCCCGCAGGAACGCCGGCATGCCTGGATGCGTCCACGTCGCTTCTTCCACCTGCTGCTTTGCGAGCAGCATTTGCGCCGCAGCCTTGAACCGCTCATGCTCGAGCAGCCGCTCCACCAGCTCCCGCCGCGGATCTTCCGCATCCGTCCCCAAACCGAGCGGATCCGTCGTCTCCCGCGGCAGCAGCATCCTGCTCTTGATGTGGATCAGCAGCGATGCCGTGTAGATAAACTCGCCCGCCGCATCCACATCCGTCTGCTTCAGATGATGCGTGTATTCCAGAAACTGCGCCGTCAACCGCCCAATCGGAATGTCGTAGATATCAATGTTCTGTTTCCGGATCAGGTCCAGCAGCAGATCGAGCGGTCCGTCGTACACCTTTCCCACCACCACCGAGAACGGCGACTGCGACGCTTCTGCCGCACTCGGCTTCGCCGGAACCTTCTTCGGCTCCGCCACAGCCATCAGAGCTTGCGGAGGCTCGAGAGCAAACGGCTCAGCGGACGTGGACGCAACCGTGTCGACCTCGCTCGGTCGCACCTCCGCAGCACTCGCTTCCGCCTCAGCGGAGCTCCGTCGTCCATCGTCGGCCATGCCGCTTACTCCAACCCGATCGCGTGCCGCACATGCTGCAGCGTCTGGATCGCTCGCTGCCGCGCCCGCGCCGCGCCGTCCCACAGAATCGCCTCGACGCGCTCCGGATCCGCCTCGAGCGCCCGCCGCTGCTCCTGGATCGGCCGAATCGCCCGAACAATGTTGTCCGCCAGCCACGTCTTGCACTGGATGCACCCGATCCCCGCCGTCGTGCACCCCTGCCAAACCTCCGCATTCGTCTCCGCCGGCGAAAACACCTTGTGCAAGTCACCCACCGGACAAACCTCCGGGTTTCCCGGGTCCGTCCGCCGCACCCGCGCCGGATCCGTCACCATCGTCTTGATCTTCGCCCGCAACTCCGCCTCAGGCTCGGACAGCATCAACGTGTTGCCATAGCTCTTCGACATCTTGCGCCCGTCCAGCCCGGGCAGCTTCGGACTCGGCGTCAGCAGCACCTTCGGCTCCGGCAGAATCGCGTCCACCACCGCGTTCGCGCTCACCTCCGCCGAAAGTACCTCCTTGTCCGAGTGGTCCGCACGTGCCTTCTCGATCGCCGGCGTCGCCCGCGAGCAGTACAGCTGGTTGAAGCGCCGCGCCACCTCGCGCGTCAGCTCCACATGTGCCACCTGGTCCGCGCCTACCGGCACAAAGTCCGGCTGATACAGCAGAATGTCCGCCGACTGCAGCAGCGGATATCCGAGAAACCCAAAGGTGTTCAGGTCCTTCTCGCGCAGCTGCTCCTGCTGGTCCTTGTACGTCGGAACGCGCTCCAGCCACGGCAGCGGCGTAAACATGCTGAACAGCGTAAACAGCTCCGCATGCTGCGGCACATGCGACTGCACAAAGATGGTCGAGCGCTCCGGATCCAGACCCGCCGAAAGAAAGTCCAGCGCCACATCGCGAATGTTGGACCGCAGCGCCGCTGGATCGGCGTAGTCGGTGGTCAGCGCGTGGAGATCGGCGATAAAGAAGAAGCAGTCATACAGCGGCTCCCCGGCCTCGGTCCGCATCTCCTGCAGGCGCACCCAGTTGTAGAGCGCACCCATGTAGTTGCCTAGGTGAAGGCGGCCAGTCGGGCGCATTCCCGAGAGAACACGAGGACGTTCCGAAGAGTCGGCGGTTGGCACAGCGGAGTTCGGGTCGGACATTGCGTTGCGTTCGATGGTAAATGAGCGAAGACGCGGCACGCGCAGCCGCCTCTTCCCCGACCAACGGCAATCGCCTACGCCGGGATCTCCGCCGCTGATTTCGGCTCCACACGCGGATGCTGATTCCGCTGTGCCCGATACTTCGCGGCCTCCTGATACGCCTTCCGTCGCGACCGCATCACGCCGCCCAGCGGACAATGCGCCGCCAGCGCATGCCACGGGCTGAACGATATCTGCTCATCAAAGAACAGCTGTCGCGCGTCGGAGTACGTGTCCTGCGGACCGACGGTGATCTGCGCCACCGTCTGCCAGGGCGAATCGTCCTTCGGCCACTCCTTCGAGGCATCCTCGATCGGGAACTTGTTGTCCTTCTCGTCAGCTCCCGACTTGGCCGCCAGCGCAAGCTGCACCTTCACATTCCACACCGCGGTCTCGCGCCGGAAGAACGTGTTGATCAGATCTTCAAGCGCGTTGTAATCCTCCCCGAGATCGACCGATTCGCCCGTCAGCTTGCGCAGACTCTCCGATGCCGGAGCAAACCCGAGCTTCGCCACATAGCTGCCGTAGCGAACCGGCGTCACCGTCGTAAAGCTCTCACCCAAGATATGCACCGCCGGAGCGCCAACGCCTTCAAGCGTCGCCGAATGCAGCCCCACAACACCGATCGTTGCGTTGACTGCCCGCGCCGTCACTGACACCGCATGTTTCACCCCTTCGGGCGTCGTCAGGGTTTTGTCGAAGGTTTTGATCTGCTTCAGAAAGCCCGCCGGATCCGGAGCAGAAAACTTGTCCGCGTCCACGCACACAAAGTCCTGCGTCGTTTCGCCCCCGTGGTTCTCCACCATCTCACCCTCGACGCCGAGCACCTTCACCGCCAGGCCGCGCGGCGACGATACGTTGTCCGCCAGCAGATCGCCCGGGTTGGTTGAAAAGCGCATCAGCACCGGATGCGATCCCGGCTCGGCAAAGAGCCCCTGCGCGAGATGCTCCGGCAGCCCCGACGCGACCGTCAGCGTCCCCAGAAGCAGGCCGTGGCTCTTCGCGTGCACCGGTCGATACGCATGCCGGTAGCGTGCGGCCATTGTCCGTGTAATGTGCTGCATGGTGCGCGACAGCTCGTCGAAGATCACGTGCTCGTCCGCGGCGGGCTGCTCCACGGAAGGACTGTACGACAGATACGGCGCAACTGGCTTTTGATCCGGCTTGGAATCGAGAGAAAGTGCCATGGAACAAGCTCCTTAAAAGAGTTCGACGGGGGGGCGACGTACCGCATCAGAGCGAGAACAGAAGCGAATCGAAGGTGTTCTGCAGCGGCGCCAGCAGGTACCCAAGAATGCGGCCCCCGACGAGAAAAAAGAGGATCAGCGAAAACATTCCGATGCGATCGTAAACAGCCAGCGCGCGCGCCGGTAAATAGTGCCGCAGCACGTGGCTGCCGTCGAGTGGCGGAATCGGAATCAGGTTGAACACAAACAACGCCAGGTTGATCAAGATGCCGAAGTACAGCAGAAGCGCGATCGGGAACAGCGTCGGCAGGTCCAGCGTCGAGATGCCCGGAATACGCAGCGCCAGACCGACCGCACTGACCACAGCGATCTTTCCCCCGGGCGTGTGCTTCAGGATCACGAGACCCATCAGGCACACCAGCGCCACCAGCAGGTTCGAGAGCGGACCGGCAATCGTTGTCAGGATGTCGTCCCGCCGATAGTTCTTGAAGTTGCGCGCCACCACCGGCGTCGGCTTGGCCCAGCCGATCAGCGGCAGGTGATAAAACACCGCAATCAGCGGCAAAATCACCGACCCTAGCGGGTCCAGGTGTTTGGCCGGGTTCAGCGTCACACGCCCGAGCATCTTGGCTGTCGGATCGCCCAGCCGCCACGCCGTCCAGGCATGCGCGCACTCGTGGATGCAAAAAGCAAAGATCAGGACAACGGCCTGAAACGCGATAAGGACAACTTGCTGGTTCATAGCTACTTCTAGGGTAGCGGATCCGGACCGGAACCGGACCGGAATCAGTCGAGCGCAAACACTGCGTGCACCGTGGCCAAGCGTTCGATGCGGCGCGGGTTGATCGAAAGGACCTGCACTGTTTCCGCCATCACCGCGCTCGGCGCAGCCAGGGTGCGCAGCATTGGCCGAAGCGGACTTTCCTCTACCTGGTTCGACGCATACAACAACGCCCCAAGCTTCGCATTCAGGCTCTGCGCTATTCGCGCCGCACTTGCCCGCGCCTGCTGCAGCGCCTTGGCTCCAGCGTCCGCATCGGCCGCATTCTCATCCCGCAGGCTCCATTCGATCTGCCCGGACTGGTTTGCGCCCGCCTTCACTGCCACGTCCAGCACACGCGCCGCAGCTTCGGCCGAGGCCCGCACCATCCAGGTCTGCACCACACGAAACTTGCGCTGTGCCTTCTCCTCCGGCGAAAGATTCGGCTCCTCGAACGCCTGGACCGGCGCGATCGACTGGTTCTCGCTCTCGATGGTGTCCGCCGCCACCCCAGCCGACGTCAGCGCTTTGACGATGCCGTTCGACAGCGCCAATCCTGCCGCGTAGGCCGCGTCCTTCGTCGCGCCGTAGGTGCTGAAACCGATGTGCACCGTCGCCACGTCGGCCATCACGATCACTTTGTCGGTCGCCGTGATGTCGATCGTGCGATTCGAACTGCTGACCTGGATCGTCTGCGCGGTGCCACACGCGGGGATGAGGGCAGGCGCCGGAACCAGAGCAACAAAGAAAGCACCAAGGCGGAGAGCGTTCATGGCAGTCTGTCTTCCTTTCGGGTCTAGTCTTGCTTCGCCGTCAGCAGATCGGCAAGCGTGGTCTTGTGCTTCTCCGGACCAAATGCCCGCTTCTGCTTGGGGTCGGGCAGAACGCGCTCCGGCGGCGGCGAACCCACACGCGTGCGGGCGTTCAGCTTTGCCGCCTTCACCTTGGAGAAGGTCTGCGGCTTCGATCGCGATCGTGGACCTTTCATCGTTTCATCCTGCTCCAGCGGGTTCGTCCGCGGTAGCCCATTATGCCTCAGCTCACGGCCATGGGCGAGGGCCAACAGCGTAGAATCAGAACTGCAGGGAGGTTCTGGTGGAAGAACGGGATTTTTTTGACGAGCGGGCAGAACAGCGCAAGCACCCGATGACCTGTCCGCATTGCGGGCAGCAGAATGAGTATGAACTTGGCTGGCTGGTGCGGCGCAAGAAAGCCCAGCTTCCGCGCGGCGCCGATGAGCGCGACCGCGCCCGCTTTGCCAAAGCGCAAAGCTACATGGTTCGCCGGGACGACATCGTGGGTTGTAAGAACATCCGTTGCCGCAAGCGATTCGATGTGGCCGGCATTCAGTCGGTGGCCTTCCTGGCCTAAACCGCAACCCGCCCGCGAATCGGCTGACAGCGAACGCCGGTCGCAGGTGTAGTCTAGGGCCATCACATTCCGTGCGCACGCAGCACACCGAAATAAGGACGGAAACAAGCATGGCAAACACGCTTCTGCCGATCGAAGAACGTCTCCTGACTCCTCAGGATGTGGAGCGCCTCGACCGGCGGCGGAGGCGAGGCCAGCTCTTTCTCGTCATCAGCGTGCAATGCCTCGTTGTGGCCACGCTCCTGATGCTGTGGTCGGGACAGGACCTGACCTACTCGCCCGGATGGGAGCGGCCAGTGTTCTACTGGAACGCCCTCACCGTCCTGCTGGCCATCATCTTCGGCGTAAATGGCCTGCGACTGCGCCGTGGAACCAATGAGTTCATGAGCTACTGAACAGCCGCTTTGCCGGGTCAGGCCAATCCTTTCTCGGCCGTCGACCCCGAAGCCGGGTCGTTTATGCCGAACACGCATCCAAACGCGTAGAGCACCTCTCATCCGAGGCGCCGGACCCTGCTTCCCGGACACCGAATGGCTTTGACCATACTCCCCGTCATCTCGAATACCCCGCCGGTTCTTCTTGACAGCCGACAACTTGAGACGGGTGCGTTTGCAGCGCGGTCGCGACTCCGCGATCGTTTTGGCCGAGCCATTACCGATCTCCGCATCTCGGTCACGGACCGCTGCAACTACCGCTGCGTGTACTGCCGCACCGGCAATGAGGGCGCGCTCTTCGCGGAGCTGGGCATCGCGGAGTACCTGCGCATGGCGCGTGTGTTCGTCTCCCTCGGCGTCGAGAAGATCCGTCTGACCGGTGGCGAACCTCTGCTGCGCGCTGGCCTTGTCGAGATGGTCGAGGAGCTTTCCGGCATGCGCACCAGCTTCCTTCCGGACGGCACGCCGGCAGGATCTGGCGAGGGCCGGCCCCTTGACGTAGCGCTCACCACCAACGGCCACCTGCTTGAGCCGCTGGCCGAACCGCTGAAGCGCGCCGGGCTCAGCCGCATCACCGTCAGCATGGACGCCGTGGACCCGGAACTCTTCAGCGCCATCACCCGCGTTCCGCGCAGCTACCCCCGTGTGCTGGCCGGCCTTCGCGCCGCTCGCGCAGCCGGGCTTGGCCCCGTCAAGGTTAACTGCGTCCTTCTTCGCGGCTTCAACGAAGCCCAGGTAGAGGCGTTTGCCGAGTTCTCGCGCAACGAGGGGGTCATCGTTCGCTTCATCGAGTGGATGCCGCTTGAAGAAGACCGCACCTGGAGCCGCGACCGCGTCGTCACCCTGGACGAGATCGTGGCCCGGCTCGGCGCCGTCCGTCCCCTGGTCGAACTTCCCCCCAATGCCGCCAGCGAAACCGCCAAGCGTTACACCTTTGACGATGGGATCGGCGAAATCGGCATTATCGCCCCAGTCAGCCGGCCCTTTTGCGGCCACTGCAGCCGCGTACGCCTCACCTCGGACGGCAAAATCCGCACCTGCCTCTTCTCCCAAACGGACCACGATCTCTACGGTCACATGCGTCGCGGCGCATCCGATGCCGACCTCGCGGCCTACATCACGCAGGTAATCGCCCGCAAGGAAGCCCGCCACCACATTGGCGAGGCCGGCTTCGAGCAGCCGTCGCGAAGCATGGTGCACATTGGTGGCTAGTCCGCCGCGTCGAGACGATTCCGGTGGAACTAGAGTTCTCACTTTAGGCAGAATTGTGCGTTCTATCCACGCAAAGTGCGGTACCGTTTCCTAAGCAGGTGAAAGACAAACGACAATACGAGGTCATCGACAGCCGGCAGCTGGACCATCTGCGGGTTTTTCACGATGTCGCTCGGGCGCTCACCGGATCGCTCGAACTGGAAGACATCCTCCGCGCCATCATGGAAAAGATGGCCGGTTTTTTCGGCCCGGAACGCTGGTCTCTGCTGCTGGTCGATAGCTCTGAAACGGAGCTGAACTTTGAGATCGCCGTCGGCGAAAATTCACAAAGCCTGCGCGGCCTCAAGGTCAAGATGGGCGAGGGCGTCGCCGGCTGGGTCGCAGCCACCGGCCATCCTCTGATCGTTCCCGACGTGTCGCTCGATCCCAAATGGTCGGCCTACGCCAGGGCGCATCCGGAGCTGGATATCCAGTCCATCGCCTGCGTGCCCATTCGCTCCGGAATCAAAACCCTCGGCGTCATCCAACTGCTCAACAGCAAACTCGATCTCCTCAGCGAGTATTCCATCTCCTTCCTCCGCATCCTGTGCGACTACGCCGCCATCGCCATCCAGAACGCGAAGGCGATGACGCTCATCCACGAACTCACCATCACCGACGATTGCACCGGCCTGTTCAACGCCCGGCACCTGTACAGCCTGCTGACCGAGCAGGTCGAAACGCGCGCCGTTTTCAGCCTCCTGTTCATCGACCTGGACCGCTTCAAAACCGTCAACGATACGCACGGCCACCAGATCGGCAGTCGCCTGCTGGCAGAGGTTGGCGGCCTGATGAAGCGCGTGCTCGGCCCGGATAACGCCTGCTTCCGCTATGGCGGCGATGAGTTTGTGGCGCTGATGCCGCGCCAAAGTAAGCTCCAGGCGGCCTCGCTCACCGAGACTCTCTGGCGGGAGCTTCGGTCGGCGCGCTTCCTGGAAGGCGCCGGTCTCGGCCTGCAGCTCTCCGGCAGCTTCGGCGTCGCCACCTTCCCGGACGACGCCACCACCGTCACCGAGATCATCAAGATCTCCGACAAAATGATGTACGAAGCCAAGACGCACCGAGACTTCGTCGCCATCCGTGGCATCACGCCCGAAACCGAGGCCCCAGCCCCCGACATTCCGGCCAGCGACAGTGCGGCGCAGCGAGCCCCCGACCGTAACCCAGCCGAGCGCTCCCCTAATCAGGCCGGCGCGGTTCCAGGTCCCTCCGACGCTTCGGCTCCGGCTTGATCGCATCGCGATTGTCTGGCGCGACCGGATGGATGCCGAAGTCCCACACATTCAGGTTGATCTCCCGATCCGAAAGCACCTCCACCAGCGCAAACTCGCCAAAGCTGAGCGGCGACTTCGGCGAAAGCTTCAGCCAGTGCCCACCCGGCAGCACCTGCACCGAGGTCCACGTCGTCGCTTCCTGGGGCCGCGCCGGATCGAGCGAAAAGCTGTCCATCACCCGCGCCGCGGTCCGCACATCCGTCCGCACAATGGCGTAGCGGCTATCGGCCGAGGATGCGTTCGCTGGCGGAAGCGCGCCGGACGCGCCATGCGTGTCCACCGTTAGAGGCGCTCCGCCGCCCGTCGGAGTAAATGCATCCTCGCCGCCAAGCCGAACAAAAATCGTCGGCGTATCCACATGCAGCTGCACAATCGCCCGTTCGCCGCGCAGCGTCACGATCGGGTGCGGAGCCGCACGAGCGTTCAACACCGACCGAAGGAGGTTGTGGCCTGTGGTGCGGTTCAGCTCGCCCCCATTCTGCGGCAGCGGCACCAGCTCCGGCCCGCCCTGGTAAGTGTCGAGCGCCAGCACGCCGCCCACCAGCGGGAGACTCAGATCCTGCGCCACCTCAGGCGTCAGCGCCGCCCGGTCTGCCTCCTCCTTCAGCAGCTCCGGATCGATCGGCGGCGGCTGTTGAGAGCCATCCGCGGCCACGCTGTGGCGCTGCTCCCAGCGATGCGTCGCGTCCAGATCCACCAGCGCCAGCGGCACCACCTCTTCAGCTCCTCCACGCTCCGCGCTGACATACCGGACATTCGCCCCAACCACCCGGTAGCTCGTCACAATCTGGAACGACCCGTCCTTCAGCACCAGGTGAATGCGTCGCGGCGGTGTCGGGCCGGTATCCCCCTGCAGCGGCCGCGCTCCAGCCACGGACACCAAGGCACTCGCCAGCACGAGCGCCAGCACAGCCCGCCCCCGGCCCGCCCAGAACCTTCCGCACGTCTGCCTCGTCTCACCCATACGGACTCCAAGTACACCTCAGCGCACTCCCAGCGTTAGACGCGCCGCACCCGGACGCAGCTTTCCCAATCCGGGGAACCTAAATCTGGGTACCCCCCCCCGATCTGGGTAACTCCCGATCTGTGTAACCCTAGAGGAACGCCGATGCACCGCCCGACGCGACCTCCCACACCCGCCTGCATCCCACGCTCTCCGCATCGCGGGGAGCCGACGAGCATGCGCCTCGTGGCATTGCTTTGCGTGCTTCTGATCACGCTCGGTGCGTGTATCCAGGCCTGCCACGTGCACGACGACGGCGGACCTGCGGCGTGGAAGGCTTCGCCAAACTCGCAACACAACGCCCCCGGCAACGCGCCGGGCAGTGCGCCCGACCGCTGCCTGCTCTGCATGGCGATGCACGCGGCTATCCCGTCCGCGCGCGGCGTCGCTCCGGCGCCACTCGGGCAGCGACATCGAACCAGCCTCGTCGCGCGGCTGCCCAGGCGCGTACAGCGCGTCAGCTTCGACCTCTTCAGCCGACCGCCGCCCGCGCTCCCACAGACGCAGGCGTAAACCGGACCGACGCTGGAGCATCCACGCCCCAGACCGTCACCGGACATGTGCCCCTGGCACAACGGCGTTTTCTCCCCCCGAAGGGTCAACTCTATGCGGCAGCGAAGCTTCCTGATTTTTCTTTCTTGCATCCTTGCGTTCTCGGCCGGCCTCACCCCAGCCGGCGCGCAGGGCAACTCCGGCAGCGTCTCCGGTCTGGTCACCGACCCCACCGGCGCCCTCATCCCCAATGCCAACGTCACCATCACCAACCCTGTCACCGGCTACACCCGCAGCGTCACCGCCGACGCCGCCGGCCAGTGGCGCTTTCCCAACGTTCCCTTCAACAGCTACCGCGTCGCCGCCACCATGAGTGGCTTCACCTCCACCAGCCATTCGGTCGACATCAATTCCGTCGTCCCCGTCACGGTGCAGCTGCAGCTCGGCATCCAGGGCAGTTCCACCGTCGTCAACGTCACCTCCGCCGGCGACCTGGTCGAAAACGACTCCACCATGCACACCGATGTGGATCGCTCCACCATCGACAAACTGCCGCTCGAGAGCGCCTCGTCGCAGCTTTCCTCCATCGTCACGCTCGCCTCACCGGGCGTCGCCGCGGATTCGAACGGCCTCTTCCACGGCCTCGGTGACCATGCCGAAAATTCCTTCTCGGTCGACGGCCAGCCCATCACCGACCAGCAAAGCAAGGTCTTCTCGAACCAGCTCCCCGCCGACGCCGTGCAGTCGCTCCAGGTCATCGACGGCGCCCCCCCGGCCGAGTTCGGCGACAAAACCAGCCTCGTCATCGTCGCCACCACCCGCTCCGGACAGGGCATCAAGACACCACACGGCGCCCTCGACGCCTCCTACGGCAGCTTCGGCTCCAGCAATCTCAGCGGCAACATCGCCTACGGCGGCGACCGTTGGGGCAACTTCCTCTCCGTCAGCGGCCTCAACTCCGGCCGCTTCCTCGACGCCCCCGAGTTCGCCGTCATGCACGACAAAGGCAACGAAGCCAACTTCTTCGATCGCATCGACCGCCAGTTCACCGACGCAGACTCCGTCCACCTGAATCTGCAGTACACGCGCTCGTGGTTCCAGAACCCCAACACCTACGACACATCGAACGTCCTCGATCAGTTCGGCGCTTCCGTCGGCGCGTCCGATCAGCGCTCCAAGATCGAAACCTTCGACATCGCCCCGACCTACACCCGCACCCTCAACCCCGCCACCGTCTTCAACTTCGGCCCCTACATCCGCAAGGACGGCTTCCATTACTATCCCAGCAAGAACCCGCTGGCAGACTTCGGCCCCATCCAGCAGGAAACCGTCGGGCAGTACCGCACGCTCACCAACGCCGGCCTTCATACCGACGTCTCTTACGCCAAGGGCGTCAACAACATCAAGGCCGGCATCATGTACTCGCAAACCTTTCTTCGCGAAAACGACACCCTCGGCATCGTCGACCCAACCCTGAATGTTCCCGGATCCATCACCTACAACCCCGTCCTTCTTCCCTACGACCTCACCCGCGGCGGCGCCACCTACACCTGGCACGGCCGCACCGACGTCAAGCAGATCGCCCTCTACGCGCAGGACCAGGTAACGCTCAAAAGCTGGATGTTCTCCTTCGGCATGCGCGGCGACTTCTACAACGGCCTCGCCATCCAGCGCCAGGCAGAGCCCCGCGCCGGCCTGTCCTACAACATTGCCAAAACCGGCACCGTCCTTCGTGCCTCCTACGCCCGCACCCAGGAAACCCCCTTCAACGAGAATCTCGTCCTCTCCACCCACGGCTGCCTCGACCCCGTCCTGAACGGCATCTTCTCCACCATCGGCCAGTGCACGCCCGCCCCGTTCAACCCCGGCTTCCGCAACGAGTTCCACGTCGGGTTCCAACAGGGCTTCTCGAAGCACCTCGTCGTCTCCGGTGAGTACATCTGGAAATACACCCACAACGCCTACGACTTTTCCGTCCTCGGCAACACCCCCATCACCTTCCCCATCGAGTGGCATAACTCCAAGATCCCCGGCTTCGTCCTCCGCGCCAACGTCCCCGAAACCCACGGCTTCAGCGCCTTCGTCAACATGTCGTCGGTCGCCGCGCGCTTCTTCAACCCGCAGGTCGGCGGTGTCGGCGCGACCGTCGCCACCGGCGGCGGGTCCACCTTCCCCTTCCGCATCGACCACGACGAGCGCTTCAACCAGACCACCCACATCCAGTACAACCTGCCCTTCCGCAAGTCCCTCTGGTACGGCTTCAACTGGCGCTATGACTCCGGCCTCGTCGCCGGCGCGGCCCCCTGCTACAACGTCACCGACCCCAACAGCAACTGCAACCCGGTCAACGGTGGCCACTCGGTCACCCTCGCCGACGGCCAGCCCGGCGTCGACCTCAGCTATCTCACCGCGGACGAGCAGTTCCAGGCCGGCCTCCTCTGCGACGGCGCCCGCGCCACACCGCACTCCGGCTTCACGCAGTGCGACGCCGCCGGCCTCACCTCCAACCTGATCTCCATCCCAAAACCCGGCACCGAGAATGACGACAAAAATCCCGGCCGCATCGCGCCCCGCAACCTCTTCGACATGACCCTCGGCGAAGACAACCTCCTCCACGGAGACCGCTACAAGGTCGGCCTCCGCCTCACCGCCATCAACGCCACCGACAAGTACGCCCTCTACAACTTCCTCTCCACCTTCTCCGGAACGCACTACGTCACACCGCGCTCGGTCACCGGCGAGGTCTCCTTCAACTTCTAAAAGCAACCTTCACCGTTACAAACAGAAGCCAGCCTTATCAGCGCCGGCTGTCTGTGTCTCGTCCGCTCAGATTTGCCGGTGCGTAAACACCCGTGCACCCGCACCGCGGTACTCTCCCGCCACCTGCCCTGCACCCCGCAGCACGTACTTGTACGTCGTCAGCCCTTCGAGCCCCACCGGCCCCCGCGCGTGCACCCGGGCCGTCGAGATCCCAACCTCCGCCCCCAGCCCGTACCGAAACCCATCCGCAAACCGCGTACTGGCATTGTGAAACACGCTCGACGAATCCACCTCGCGCAAGAACCTCTCCGCATGCTCCAGGTCTTCGGTCAAAATCGCATCCGTATGGGCCGATCCGTACCGATGAATATGCGCGATCGCCTCGTCCATCCCCGCCACAACCCGCAGCGCCAGCGTCAGGTCGCCATACTCCGTGTGCCAGTCCGCCACCTCGCCCACCGCCGCATTCCCCACCAGCGATCGCACCTCCGCATCGCCCAGCAGCCGCACCCCATGCGCCCGCAGATCCTCCGTCAGCACCGGCAGGATCTCCGCCGCGATTCCCCGATGGAGCAACACCGTCTCCACCGCATTGCACGCCGCCGGGTAGTCCGTCTTCGCATCGCGAATCACCCGCACCGCCAGGTCCTGGTCCGCCGAGGCGTCCACAAAAATGTGGCACACCCCCTCCGAGTGGCCCAGCACCGGAATGCTTGTATTCGCCTGCACAAACTCCACCAGCGCCTTGCCGCCGCGCGGAATCACCAGATCGATCAGGGACGTCAGCCCCAGCAGCTCCCGCACCTGCTCGCGTCCCAGCAGCAGCGCCACTGCATCAGCCGGGATCTCCGTCGCGGCCAGCGCCATTTGCAACACCCGCACCAGCGCCGCCGCCGTCCGCTCTACTTCTCTACCCGCCTTCAGCAGCACCGCATTGCCGCTCTTCAGCACCAGCGCCGCAATCTGCGTCACCGCGTCCGGCCGCGCCTCAAAGATCACCGCCACGACGCCCAGCGGCACCGAGATCTTCTCAAGCTCCAGCGCCTGATCAAGCTCCATCGCGCCCAGCCGGCGACCCAGCGGATCCGGCAGCGCCGCCACTGCCCGCATTTGCGCACCCATCTCGTCCAGCTTCCCCGGCGTCAGCAGCAGCCGGTCAAACGTCGCCTGCGCCATCTCGCCCCGCGCCAGCGCCGCCCGCGCCAACTCCACGTCCAGCGCATTCGCCGACAGAATCTCCGCGGCCTCGTCGCGCACCGCGCGCGCCATCGCCCCCAGCCCCGCATTCCGCTGCGCCGCGCTCACTCCCAGCAGCCGCCGCGCCGCGGCACGCGCCGCCTCCGCCGCTGCGCGCACCCCGGAGCCAACCGCCTCCGCCACAAGCTCGCCCCCAATCTCAGCCATGACGCACCGCATCCCTCCGCGGCAGAAACGTCGTCCCGGTGGCGCCACCCGGCTCTCCGGCCAGCCCCGCCAGAACCTGCTCCAGCACCTGCGGCGTCCGCCCATTCGCAATCACCGCCGTCAGCCCCGCTTCCGTCGCCATCCGCGCCGCCTCCAGCTTCGACCGCATCCCCCCGCGTCCACGCCCGTTGCCCCCCTGCGCATGCGCCATCACCTCGGCCGTTAGATCCTCCACCCGCGGCAGCAGCCGCGCCCCCGCCTGCGATGGATGCCGATCAAACAGCCCATCTACATCTGAAAGCAGCACCAGCAGATCCGCACCGATGTGCGTGCTCAGCAGCGCCGACAACTTATCGTTATCCCCAAAAATCCGCTCCTGCGCCCCGGCCCCCACCCCATCGCCCGCCGGCCGCTCCAGTTCCTGCGTCGACACCGTGTCGTTCTCATTCACCACCGGAATCACGCCCATCCGCAGCAGCGCCTGCAGCGTTTCCCGCAGATTCCGATAACGCTCCGGCGACCGAAAGTCATCCTCCGTCAGCAACACCTGCGCAATCCGGCAGCCCAGCCGATCAAACGCGTCCTCATAGATCGCCATCAGCCGCGACTGCCCCACCGCCGCACACGCCTGCACCTCCGCCAGCTCCTTCGGCCGCTCCACCAACCCAAGCCGCTCCACCCCCAGTCCGATTGCCCCCGACGACACCACCAGCACCTCGTGCCCCTGTACCCGCAGCGCGGCAATCGACTCCACCAGGCCGCACAGCAGACCCAGCGCCAGCCGCCCATCCGGCCGGATGACCACATTCGTCCCCAGCTTCACCACCACACGACGCAGCACGCCCCGATCCACATCGGCCCGGCTCTCCGCTCGATGCTCGGCTGCTGTCGCCATCCCCACATGCTAGCAGCGCGCTCGCACACAAGCGCCTCACCGGAAAGGCCCCGATCGCGGCGGCAGGTAGCATCAAGACATGTCTACCGCCACCTCCGCGCCGGCGCGCTCCTCCGCCGGCCTTTCGGCCAGCGTCCTCGTGGCCTTCGGTCTGGTCTACTTCTTCTGGGGATCCACCTACACCGCTATCCGCATCGCCGGCCAGCACCTCCCGCCGCCGCTCATCGGCGCCTGCCGCACCCTGCTCTCCACCGTCATCCTCCTCGTCATCTGCCTGGTCCGCCGCACCTCCCTGCGCCTGCCCGCCTCCGCCATCTGGCGCCTCGCCCTCGTCGGCGTCCTCTTCATGTCGGTCAACAACGTCCTTCTCACCTGGGCCGAAACCATGGTGCCCAGCGGCCTCGCCGCCCTCATCGTCGCCACCACGCCCATGATGGTCGCCGCCATCGAAGCCTTTCTTCCCGGCGGCGAACTCCTCACCCGCCGCGGCTGGGCCGGCCTCCTTCTCGGCACCCTCGGCATGGTCGCCCTCGTCTCCCCCTCGTTCCGGTTCCGAAGCCCAACCCCGGCCGGCGGCACTCACCTGTTCGCCTACGCCATCCTTCTCGTCGCCGCGCTCGCTTTCGCCATCGGCACCGTGCTTGGCCGCCGCTTCGCCCTCAAGGTCGACATCTTCGTCGCCACCGGCTACCAGCTCGGCGCCGCCAGCCTCGTCAACTCCGCCATCGCCCTCGCCGCCGGCAACCTCCACCACGCCCGCTGGACCCGCTCCGGCATCCTCTCCGTCGCCTACCTCGGCGTCTTCGGATCCGTCGTCGGCCTCACCTGCCTCACCTATCTGCTGCAGCACGTCCCCGTCACCAAGGTCGCCACCTACGCCTTCGTCAACCCCGTCGTCGCCGTCCTTCTGGGCGTCCAGCTCCTCGGCGAGCGCCTCGACACACCCGAACTCCTCGGTATGGCCATCATCGTCGCGGCCGTCGCCCTGGTCATCTTCTCCCGCGTCAAGCGCGGCGACCCCGACGCCACCGCGGCCCTCGCCGATCCACTCAAGCCACGGTAGGCCGCAGACAAATTACCGAAATCACCAGCCCAATCACCGTCACAAGGTGAATCACGCAGTGCAGCGCATTCGGCCTAACCCCGTGCCGCGCCGGCACAAAGCTGTACGTGCCCGCCGTCATCGCCGTCAGCTTCTTTCGATCAATCGGGCTATATCCGGTTAGCCACGGAACCCACCACGACAGCAACTCGCCCACCACCAGGCACACCAGAAAGATCGTGATCGTCTTCCGGTCCGAAGTTCGTCCGTAAACGCCCAGGCTGCGCCACGCCAGCCACGTCGGAATCAGACCCGCCAGGCTGTTGATCCCCGTCGACACCATGCGCTTCGGCATCGCAATCTCGTTCGTCGGCAGACTGTTCCACCGCCCCAGCGGAACAAGATCATGCGTCAACAGCAACAGGCTGAGCACCACCAGCGAGACGAGCAGAGCTCCATCCACAGCAGCCGTCCTCCAAACAACTCAGCACGCGCTCAGAGCTCGGCAGCTACTTCCGCTTCCAGCGCACGCCATCCTTCGCATCTTCGAGCAAGATCCCCTTCGCCAGCAGATCGTTCCGAATCGCATCCGCCCGCGCAAAATTTCTCTGCCGCTTCGCCAACGTCCGCTCCGCCACCAGCGCGTCTATGTCCGCCTCCGAAAGCGACAGCGTCGCCACCAGCGCAGGGTCCGCCTCATCCAGCCGCCCCTCCTCCTTCGCCCACGCCAGCGCCTTCCGCGTCAACTCCGCGTCCCGATCCGTCAGCACCGCAAAGATCTCATCAAACACCTTCAACACACCCAACGCATCCGCAGCATCGGTCGGCGAGCATCGGCCAGCATCCGCACCCGCGTTCACCGCCCGAACCATGTCAAAGATCGCTGCCCGCGCCTCCGCCGTATTCAGATCGTTCGCCAGCGCAGCCGTAAACATCTCCCCCGCCCGCGTGATCTCGCGTGCAATCTCGGCATCGCTCCCGACCATTCCCTTCGACGGCCCAGGTTCCCCCGCCAGCTTCCACATCCGCTGTTGGAACGTCCGCAGCCGGTCCACCGCATTCGTGCTCTCCGTCAGCCCGTCAAACGTAAAATTCATCTGGTTCCGATACGGCACACTCAGCAGCAGAAACCGAATCGCCGAAGCACGATACCCCTTCAGCAGCAAGTCCCGCAGCGTGTAGAAATTCCCCTCCGACTTCGACATCTTCCGGCCTTCCACCAGCAGAAACCGCACATGCATCCAGTGCCGCGCAAACGTTTGCCCCGTCGCACACTCGGACTGCGCAATCTCGTTCTCATGGTGCGGAAACATCAAGTCCTCGCCGCCCGCATGCAGGTCAAACGTCGGCCCCAGAAACTTCCCCGCCATCGCCGAGCACTCAATGTGCCACCCAGGCCGACCCGCCCCCAGCGCCGTTTCCCACCGCGGCTCCTCCACTCCGTTCAACGCAGGCTTCACCGCCTTCCACAAAGCAAAGTCCCGCGCCGCATCTTTGTCCTCGTCCACATCGATCCGTGCCCCATCTTCGATGTTGTCCAGGTCCTTCTTCGACAGCTTCCCGTAACTCCGGTCCTCCGCCACCCGGAAATACCACGACCCATCCTCTGCCTGGTACGCCATGCCCTTCGCCGCCAGTTGCTCAATCAGCGTCACCATCTCCGGAATGCACTCCGTGGCATGCGCAATCAGCGTCGGCTCCTCGATCCCGAGCGCCTCCATGTCCGCAAAGAACGCCTGCTCATACTTGCGGCTGTATTCCCCGATCGGCAGCCCATGCGCCGCCGCATTGCGAATAATCTTGTCATCCACATCCGTGATGTTCATCACGTACTTCACCGGCACACCCTGCTGCCGCAGAAACCGCTGCAGCACATCCACATGCAGAAACGTCCGGAAATTGCCGATGTGCCCGTAGTCGTACACCGTCGGGCCGCAGCAATACATGCGCAGTTCCGCTGCGCCCGCAGGCGTCAGCGGTTCGTGGGTGAGCGTCAGGGTGTTAAACAGTTGGAGAGTTGCCACGGGCCGTCCGGAAGCCTTGCCGCAGCCGCGTGCGCGGTGCTCAGAAGAGTATTGCCTGATTCTAGCCGAGCCGCAGCTGCGGAGTCGCCGAAAGCTCGTCCCCCGCCACCTCACCCGCACACAGCCGCCCCCACCCCGCCGCCGCAATCATCACCGCATTGTCCGTCGCCAGCGCCGCCGACGGGAACGCCACCGGCAGCCCGCGCCGGTCCGCCTCCGCCTGGAACCGCCGCCGCAGCTCCCCATTCGCCGCCACCCCACCCGACACCAGCACCCCTCGCGCCCCAAAGCGCTCGGCAGCCCGAAAGGTCTGCTTCAACAAACTCCCCACCACCGCAAACTGAAAACTCGCCGCCAAATCCAACGTCTCCCGCTCCAACACCCCCTCGCGCATCAGCCGCTCCACCACCTCCGCCGTCGGCCGCAGCGGGTGCGTCATCAACCTCCGCCGCTCCACCCGCTCCCCCATCCCGTGCGTCTGCACATACCGCAGCACCGCCGTTTTGATCCCCGAAAACGAAAACAAAAACTCATCCGACCCATCTCCGCGACCAGCCCCGCCCCGCAGCTTTACCGGCCCAAACACAAACGGCACCGCCCGCGCATCCCCCCGCATCGCCAGCCGATCCACCCACGGCCCCCCCGGATACCCCAATCCCAGCAGCTTCGCCACCTTGTCAAACGCCTCCCCCGCCGCATCGTCCACCGTCCGGCCCACATTCCGGTACCGCCACCCGCCGCGCGCCTCCTCCCACGCCAGATACAGGTGCGTATGCCCCCCTGAAACCACCAGCGCGAGCAGCGGCGCGTCCTCCCCGCCCCGCATCTCCCGCCCCACCTCCATCAGCACCGCATGGATATGCCCTTCCAGATGATTCACCCCCACCAGCGGCACCCCCAGCCCCATCGCCAGCGCCTTCGCATACGTGATCCCCACCAGCAGCGCCCCCGCCAACCCGGGCCCGCGCGTCACTGCCACCGCCTCCAGTTCCCCCAACCCAATCCCCGCCTCCCGCACCGCCGTCCGCACCACCGGAACAACGTTCCGCAGATGCTCCCGGCTCGCCAGCTCCGGCACCACGCCGCCGTAGTTGCTGTGCAACTCGATCTGACTCGCCACCACGTTCGACAGCATCTCCGTCCCCCGCCGCACCACCGCCGCCGCCGTCTCGTCGCACGAGCTCTCAATGCCTAAAATCAGACCCGTCCCGCTCCACGCCGCGCCGCTACCGTTCCGACCCTCAGGCATCCAATCATTCTAGTGACCGCCGATCTCCAGAACGCCCTCAACACCCCGCGCTACGGGGCCGCCCGCACGGTTGTCGACCACCTCCGCCAAGCCGGCCACCAGGCCTTTTTCGCCGGCGGCTGCGTCCGCGACCTCCTCCTCAACATCCCCCCCCAAGACTTCGACGTCGCCACCTCCGCCACCCCCGAGGAGGTCCTCTCTCTCTTTACCGCCCTCGGCCACCGCACGGTCGCCGTCGGTGCCCACTTCGGCGTCATCCTCGTCTGCCTCGGCACCGACCCCGACGACCCGAACGCCCAAACCATCCAAACCGAAGTCGCCACCTTCCGCCACGACGGCAGCTACACCGACGGCCGCCGCCCCGATGCCGTCCAGTTCTCCACCTCCCCCAGGGAAGACGTCCTCCGCCGAGACTTCACCGTCAACGGCATGCTCCTCGATCCCGAAATCCTCGAAGCAACCGGCCAGGTCCCTCCCGCAGTCCTCGACTTCGTCAACGGCCGCGAAGACCTTGCCACCAAAACCCTCCGCGCCATCGGCAACCCCCACCTCCGCTTCACCGAAGACAAACTCCGCATGCTCCGGGCCATCCGCTTCGCCGCCCGCCTCCACTTCCACCTCGACCCCGCCACCCTCGCCGCCATCCAACAACTTGCCCCCGAAATCCACCAGGTCTCCGCCGAGCGCATCCGCGAAGAGCTCACCCGCATGCTCACCGAAGGCAACGCCCGCCGCGCCTTCGAACTCCTCGACACCTCCGGCCTTCTCGCCCACGTCCTGCCCGAAGCCGTCCGCATGCACGGCGTGGAGCAGCCCCCCGACTGGCACCCCGAGGGCGACGTCTGGACCCACACCATGCTCTTGCTCCAAAACCTGCCACCCCGTCCCACCGCCACCCTCGCCTGGGGCGCCCTCCTCCACGACATCGGCAAACCCGCCACTTACCACCTCGACCAAACTGGCCCCGCCCCCCGCATCCGCTTCAACGGCCACGTCGAGGTCGGCGTTCGCGTCGCCGAAGTCATCCTCCGCCGCCTCCGCTTCTCGAACGACGACACTGCCCAGATCCTCGCCCTGGTCCACCACCACATGCGCTTCGGCGACGTCCCCCAGATGCGCGAATCCACCATCAAACGTTTCCTCCGTCTCCCAAAATTCGACGAGCACCTCCATCTCCACTGGCTCGACTGCACCGCCTGTCACAACCGCCTCGGCATCTGGCACGACATGAAAGCCCGCTTCGAAGCCGAACCCGAGCCCGACACCCGCCCGGAACTCCTTCTCTCCGGCCGGGACCTGATCCGCGCCGGCTACCAACCCGGACCCACCTTCAAAGCCATGCTCGAAGCCACCGAAGACGCCCAGCTCGAAGGCACCCTCCACACTCCCGAAGAAGCCCTCAGCTTCATCGCCGGCCGCTTCGGCGCACCCACCCCGCAGGAGCAGCCGCAGTGACCACCCCGGCAATCTCCCGGACCGACGTTCTCGTCCTCGGGGCCGGCATGGCCGGCCTCACTGCCGCCCGCACCCTCGCCCAGCAAGGTCTCAAGGTCCTCATCCTTGAAGCCCAGCCCCGCATCGGCGGCCGCATTCTCACCCACAGCGTCGGCGATCTCCCCATCGAGCTCGGCGCCGAGTTCGTCCACGGCCGACCACCCGAGCTCCTCGATCTCATCGCCGAGGCCGGCTGCACCCTCTACGAGCGCTCCGGCGACCACCTCAGCTTTGAGGATGGCCACCTCACCCCTCAGACTGACGACGACCGCAGCGGGACGTTTGACCCGCTCGAGCAGCTCAGCACCTACCACGGCGAAGACCTCTCCTTCACCGAGTACCTCGCCCGGGGGCAGATCGACGAAGAAACTCGCCAGTCCGCCATCGGCTACGTGGAAGGCTTCAACGCCGCCGACGCCACCCAGGCCAGCGTCCTCGCCCTTGGCGCGCAGCAACGGGCCGAAGACGCCACCGAAGGCAACCGCATCTTTCGTATCCGCGAAGGATACAACCGCCTGCCCGAGTACCTGGCCGCCCGCCTCCGCGATCTCGGCGCCGATCTCCGCCTCAACTGCCCCGTCTCCTCCATCCGCTGGCGACCCCGCGAGGTCACCGTCGAAACCGCACATGGCTCCCTCACCGCCCCTCAGTGCGTCGTCACCCTTCCCCTCGGCGTTCTCCACTCCGGCGCCGTCCGCTTCGACCCCCAGCCCACCACCCTCACCCAGGCCCTTACCGGCCTCATCATGGGCGACGTCTGCCGTTTCACCCTCGTCTTCCGCAAGCGTTTCTGGCAGCACCTGGAGCCCCAACCCGAAATGCAGCACCTCTCGTTCCTCTTCGCCTTCGACCAGCTCCCGTCGGTCTGGTGGACCTCCCACCCCGAACCCACAGCCACCCTTACCGGCTGGGTTGGCGGCCCACGCAGCGCCGCACTCCTCGCCCAACCCGACAACATCCTCGCCCGCAACGCCTGCGACACCCTCGCCACCATCTTCGGCCTCGAACCCGCCTGGGTTTGGGAGCAGCTGCTCTCCATCCACACCCACAACTGGACCGCCGACCCCCACGCCCACGGAGCCTACAGCCACGTCGCCACCGGCGGTCTCAACGCCTCCCAAACCCTTACCGAGCCGGTCGAGCAAACCCTCTTCTTCGCCGGCGAACACACCGACACCACCGGCAACTGGGGAACCGTCCACGCCGCAGTCCGCTCTGGCCTCCGAGCCGCCCACCAGATCCTCAATCCCTAGCCAAACCGCTCCAGCGCCCGCCCTCGATCCGGCATCCTCAACAGCCGATCCACCTTCCTCCGCAAGCTGTCTGCGTCAAATGGCGCGTGTACCTTGGCATCATTGTCGAAGTACACAAACACATCCCGCGGTCGCACCGGTGCCGCCGCCGCATCCACCCGCCGAGCCCGCCCGTCCGGCTCCGGCGTCCCACCCTCCGCCCATTCGACCACGCGCCGCGCCCACACATCCAGCGCCTCATCCGAGTACCCGCTCGCATACAGCTGCTCCGACCCATGCAGCCGCACGTACACCAGGTCGCTCGTCACATCCAGCAGCAACGGCCACTCCACCGTGTCCGCCACCACCAAACCCACATCCTGCTCCCGCAGCAACTCAAGAAACTCCGCCGTCGCAAAGCTCTCATGCCGAATCTCCACCACATGCCTGAGCGGTAAATCGTGGCTCGTCTCCAGTACCGACCGCGGCAGCATCTTGTCGCTGCACCCCTTCGCGATCTCCGCCGCAGCCCGCATCGACCGCGGCAGCATCCGGAAGAACTCCCGAAACCGTTCTCGATCGAATCTCTGCTGCGGCGGAAACTGCCACAGCATCGGCCCAAGCTTCGGCCCCAGCGCCAGCAGCCCGCTCGCCAGCAGATTCGCAAACGCCTCATCCACCTCGCGCAGCTTCTTCATGTGCGTGATAAACCGCGACCCCTTCACCGCAAACACAAAGTCCTCCGGCGTCTCCGCCGCCACCGCCGAAAGCTGCTCGGCTGCTGCAGCGAGTAGAACGTCCCATTGATCTCGACTGTGTCAAACACCCCCGCCGCAAACTCCAGCTCCCGCCGCTGCTGCAGCTTCGGCGGGTAGAACACCCCGCGCCACGGCGTATACCGCCACCCCGAAATCCCGATTCGGATCCGTCCCCTTCGCCTGCCGCTCGCCCCTTCGGTCATTCGCCAGCCCTATGTGGAAACCGCGTGTAGCTTCCACGTGGTCATTCCTTCGATGCACCTCCCATCGCCCCGCAGCTCCTGGGGGCTAACGCACCTTCCGCCGGTTCGCATCTTACGCAGCATGTCGCTCCCCAGGCCCCTGCTGAATACTCCCCCAGACACCACCCCGGACACCGAAATCAGCGTCAACGGCCGCTCCGCCCCCGCCCACACCGGCGAGCTCCTCATCCAGGCCCTCGATCGCCTCGCCGAACAGACCGGCAGCAAAAAAGTCCCCCATGTCTGCTATCTCCAGCAGATGGGTCCGATCCAGAGCTGCGACACCTGCATGGTCGAGGTCGACGGCCAGCTCGTCCGCGCCTGCGCCACCCCGGTCGCACCCGGCATGGACGTCCTCACCGAAGGCCGCCGCGCCGACATCGCCCAGCGCGAAGCTTTCGACCGCATCCTCCAGAACCACGAACTCTACTGCACCGTCTGCGACAACAACAACCAGAACTGTACCGTCCACAACGCCGTCGCCGACCTCGACATCAAGCACCAGGTCCGCCCCTACCTCGAAAAACCCTACCCGCAGGACCACACCAACCCCTTCTATCGCTACGACCCCGACCAGTGCATCCTCTGCGGCCGCTGCGTCGAAGCCTGCCAAAACGTCCAGGTCAACGAAACCCTCACGATCAACTGGGAAAGCAAGAACCCCCGCGTCCTCTGGGACGGCGGCGAAAAGATCGAGGGCTCCTCCTGCGTCTCTTGCGGCCATTGCATCACCGTCTGCCCCTGCAATGCGCTTATGGAAAAGTCCGTGCTGGGCAAGGCCGGCTACCTCACCAACCTTCCCGCGCAGGTGCTCGACGACATGATCGAGGTCGTCAAGGGCGTCGAGCCCAACACCGGCTACGGCCCCATCCTTGCCCTCTCCGAGATGGAAGCCTCCATGCGCAACGAGCGCGTAAAGCGCACCAAAACCGTCTGCACCTACTGCGGCGTCGGCTGCTCCTTCGACGTCTGGACCCGCGACCGCCACATCCTCAAAATCGAGCCCATGCACGGCCCCGCGAACGGCATCTCCACCTGCGTCAAAGGTAAGTTCGCCTGGGACTACGTCAACTCCAGCGACCGCCTCACCACCCCGCTCAAGCGCCAGGGCGACACCTTCGTCCCCATCTCCTGGCCCGAAGCCCTCGACCTCATCGCCGAAAAGTTCACCGCCACCAAAGACACCTACGGCCCCGACGCCCTCGCCTTTATCGCCTCCTCGAAATGCACCAACGAGGAGTCGTACCTCATGCAGAAGCTTGCCCGCGCCGTCATCGGTACCAACAACATCGACAACTGCTCGCGCTACTGCCAGACCCCCGCCACCATGGGCCTTCAACGCACCGTCGGCTACGGCGGCGACTCCGGCTCCATCTCCGATATCGAAACCGCCGGCCTCGTCCTCATCGTCGGTTCCAACACCGCCGAGTCCCACCCCGTTCTCGCCACCCGCGTCAAGCGCTCCCACAAGCATCGCGGCCAGCGCCTGGTCGTCGCCGACCTCCGCCGTCACGAGATGGCCGAGCGCGCCGACATCTTTTTCCGCCCCAAGCCCTCCACCGACGCCGTCTGGCTCTCCGGCATCGCCCGGTACATCCTCGACAACGGCCTCGCTGACACGGACTTCGTCCATCAGTGGGTCAACAAATTCGACGAGTTCGCCAAATCCCTCGAACCCTACACCCTCGACTACACCGAAAAGATTACCGGCGTCCCCCGCGAGACCCTTATCGCCGTCGCCCACGAAATCGTCGCAGCCAAGGGCGTCTGCATCCTCTGGGCCATGGGCGTCACCCAGCACTGCGGCGGCTCCGACACCTCCACCGCCATCTCCAACCTTCTCCTTCTTACCGGCAACTACATGAAGCCCGGCGCCGGCGCCTACCCCTTGCGCGGCCATAACAACGTCCAGGGCGCCTCGGACTTCGGCGCCATGCCCAACATCTTCCCCGGCTACCAGCACGTCGACGATCCCGAAGTCCGCGGCAAGTTCGAAGCCGCCTGGGGCATCACCCTTCCCACCACCACCGGCCTCGATAACCGCGAAATGATCGAGGCCATCCACCAGGGCAAGCTCAAGGTTCTCTACATCAAAGGCGAAGACACCATCACCTCCGATTCCAACCAGACCGACATCGGCGAAGCCTTTCGCAAGCTCGACTTCCTCATCGTCCAGGACGTCAACTTCTCCGCCACCGCCGCCTACGCCGACCTCGTCCTGCCCGCGTCCCCCTCGCTCGAAAAAGACGGCACCTTCACCAGCACCGAGCGCCGCATCCAGCGCCTCTACAAGGCCCTCGACCCCCTCGGCGACTCCAAGCCCGACTGGCAGATCATCCAGCTCATCGCCCAGCGCCTCGGCGGCGCCGGCGGCTGGAGCTACAAGCATCCCTCCGACATCATGGACGAGGTCGCCCGCCTCACCCCCATGTTCGCCGGCGTCACCTACGATCGCCTCGAAGGCTACAAATCCCTCCAATGGCCCGTCGCCAAAGACGGCGCCGACACCCCGCTCCTTTTCACGGACAAGTTCCCCTTCCCCGACGGCAAAGCCATGTTCCACCCCGTCGAGTACCTCAACCCGTCCGAGGAGGTCAACCAGGTCTACGACCTCCACCTCAACAACGGCCGCCTCCTCGAGCATTTCGAGCAGGGCTCCATGACCTATCGCTCCCGCGGCATCCGCGAGCTCACCCCCAGCACTTTCCTAGAAGTCTCCCCCGAGCTCGCCGAAGAGCGCGGCATCACCACCGGCCGCCACGTCCAGCTCACCAGCCCTTATGGCCGCCTCCGCGTCCAGGTCCTCGTCACCGATCGCGTCGAGGGCAAGCAGCTCTACATGCCCATGAACTCCACCGAAGAGCCCGTCAACAAACTCACCGGTTCCCACACTGATCGGGCCACCCACACACCCGCTTTCAAAGAGCTTTCGGTCCAGATGACCATCCTCCCCGAACAGGGTGAAAACCCACTTCCTCGCGGAAACTTCCGCTACGGCCACCGCACCCCGCAGCCGGGCGTCGAGATCGAGCGAAAGTGGGAGCGCGCCGACTACTACCTCCCCGGCACCGGCCGCAACGACCAGCTCGTCCAGATCAAATCCACCACCGTCTAACCGCCCGAAGCCGGCACAAGGAACCGGACCTAAAAGTGCAGCTTCAGGAAAACCGTACCGGTTCAGAATCCCAGGAACGATTCTGTTAGGGGCACGGCTTCAGCCGTGCCATAAGCTCTCGAGTAAAGTGCGGCTTTAGCCGCTGAGGTGAGCTTGGCGAGCTGGAGAGCCAAATCTCATGCCAACCACTTCAGCCCACGACCCCATACCTTTCCCCTAAGGATCCCCATGGCAAACCCAATCCAATTCAAGCCGGAACCGGTCAACCCCTCGCACGAGCTGCAAAAACGCCTTTCCACTGCCCCCGTCGACAACGGCGAAGCCCTCCTCGTCCTCTACCAGCTCCTTGACGTCTCCCACCGCGAAGGCGTCCTCGACACCCTGGTCGGCCTCGTCGGCGCCAAAGACCACATCGCCGGCAAAATCTCCGAGTACGCCACCCTCCCCGAAGCCGTCGCCGGCATCCGCAACCTCCTCGCCATCCTGAAAATCGTCGGCTCCCTCGATCCCGACGCCCTCAACTGCCTCGCCAACGCCATCGACCTCGCCAACCTCAAACAGGAAAAGGAACAGAAAGCCCCCGGCATTTTCACCCTCATCCGCCGCCTCAACGCCGAAGACAGCCGCCGCGGCCTCTCCTTCCTCACCCTCATGCTCTCCGGCCTCGGCGAATCCATGAAAAACAAAGCCCCCAAAATGCAGTAGCCCACTGCACACCCCGCTCCTGCCCTCGTTGGTCTTGCCTTCGCGGTCGCCATTGCACCTGCAGTTCTAGTTGTCATTCCCGCAGGGAACCTGCTTTGCCGTTGCCCTTGCCGTCGCCGTTGCCGTTGCCCTTGCCGTTCTAGTTGTCATTCCCGCAGGGAACCTGCTTCTGCCGTTGCCGTTGCCGTTCTAGTTGTCATTCCCGCAGGGAACCTGCTTCTGCCGTTGCCCTTGCCGTTCTAGTTGTCATTCCCGCAGGGAACCTGCTTCTGCCGTTGCACCTGCCGCCCCACCACCTCCGGAACCAACTCCTCCCACGTCGGATTGGCCCGCTCAATCAAATCCACCTTCGACGCCCGCGCCCACCCCTTGAGCTCCGTCTCTCGGGCAATCGCACTCCGCACATAACGGAAATATTCGAAGTAAACCAACCGGCCAACGGCATACGCCCCGGTAAACGTCCCCGGCACCCCCGCGCGATGCCGTGCCACCCTCCCCGCTAAATCGTTCGTCATCCCCACATACAGAGTCCGAGACCGACTCGCCAGCACATACACCCAGAAGTGATACTCACGCCGCGCCATGGCAACGACGCTACCGCCCAGCGCCCCCAGCCGAAATCCCACAACAGAAGCACGTTCACACCGCCTTTGCCGTTCCAGTGAGCATTCCCGCAAGGAACCTGCTTTACCATCACCGTTACCGTTACCGTTACCGTTACCGCTGCCCTTGCCGTTGCCGTTCTAGTTGTCATTCCCGCAGGGAACCTGCTTTGCCGTTGCCGTTGCCCCTGCCGTTGCCCTTGCCGTTCTAGTTGTCATTCCCGCAGGGAACCTGCTTTACCCGTGCCCTTGCCCCTGCCCTTGCCGTTGCCGTTCTAGTTGTCATTCCCGCAGGGAACCTGCTTTGCCCTTGCCCCTGCCCTTGCCCTTGCCCTTGCCGTTGCCGTTGCCGTTCTAGTTGTTATTCCCGCAGCGAACTCTGCCTCTGCTCTCGCCTTGCTTTGCCCGTTCCGCAAGCCCCTCCTGCCCGGCCCCTATAAAATCACAGAACATGACCCCCTTCCCCATCGGCCGCGGCCCCCAAGCCGTCACCATCGGCGGCCCCAAACTCTTCCTAATCGCCGGCCCCTGCGTCCTCGAGTCCGAACCCCACGCCCGCTTCCTCGCCGACGCCATCCAGCGCATCACCGCCGACCTCGGCATTCCCTACATCTTCAAAGCCTCCTTCGACAAAGCCAACCGCACCTCCATCGGCTCCTTCCGCGGCCCCGGCCTCGCCGAAGGCACCCGCATCCTCCGCCTTATCGCCGAAACCACCGGCCTCCCCACCCTCACCGACGTCCACACGCCCGAGCAGTGCGCCTCCGTCGCCGCCGCCGTCGACCTCCTCCAGATCCCCGCCTTCCTTTGCCGCCAGACCGACCTCCTCATCGCCGCCGCCGAAGCCACCCGCCACCATCCCGGCAAGGGCATCAACATCAAGAAAGGCCAGTTTGTCGCCCCGCCTGACATGCAGCACGCCGTCCGCAAAGTCCAGGACTCCGGCCAGCCCAGCGTCTCTCTCACCGAGCGCGGAGCCTCCTTTGGCTACAACAACCTCGTCGTCGACATGCGCTCCCTCCCCACCATGCGCGCCTTCGCCCCCGTCATCTTCGACGCCACCCACTCCGTCCAAACTCCCTCAGCCGCGAACGGCGTCTCCGGCGGCCAGCCCGAGTTCATCCCCACCCTCGCCCGCGCCGCCACCGCCGCCGGCATCGACGGCCTCTTCCTCGAAGTCCACGAAAACCCTACCTGCGCCAAGAGCGACGGAGCCAATGCGCTGCGATTGGACACTCTCCGCCCCGTGCTGGAAGAGCTGCTAGCAATTCATTCCGCGTTGTCGAAACTTCCAGTTCTACCATCGGCGCAACCATAGCAACCCCGCATCCTTCGCACGAACCGCCCACATTGAGCACCACGATCACGTCGCCTCGGTTCGCGCCTTCGACATCAATCTCAGAGGTCGCCGACGAAAAGCCCGGCGATGGTGCCCTTAGCTGCGCTCTCGCGCCAACACAGGCAAGTGCCAGCAATACGCAGATGACGAGGCCACGCACGACTCGACAAGACACGCCGCAAACAAGTACACCCCACACCAAAAAAACGGCCCCTCGCGTGAGGGGCCAATCTGCCTTGGTTCTCTCTGGTTAGGAGAGTGTTTTGCAGGTAACGCTCTAGGTCGCTACGCTGCAAACTTGTCGGGCTCTGTCCAAGCCGCCCTAAACTATGCCGTTACTGACTCACCGGCGGGTTGCTGACCCCGGTCTTCGGAGCCGTTGCACTGGCGGTCGAACCCATCGTCGCCAGGCTGTTGTGGAGCAGGGTAACCCGAACTCCGTTCGTCAGTGCCTTTTCGCCGTCTGCCGAAGCAGTTGCCGTCGCCTTACCTAGACCACTCTTGTAGATGCGGTACACCGGCACTTGGTGCTCGGTCACAAGATACCGGACGACAGAGTCGGCCATTGCCTGCGAACTTGCAACCCCAGTCTTGCTATAGCCCTGCACTTCGACGATGTAGCCTTTTTCGCTCGCCAGCTTGGTCGCTAGATCGTCCAGGTCCGTCTTCGCCTTCGGCCCCAGCGTCGTCCGGCCTGCCGCGAACGTCACCGAAGCGCTGCTTACCGTCTGATACTGGTCCAGATTGCTAACTGTACCATTGAGAGCATCTGTTTTCGTGTTTGCATTGCCTGCGAGCGCATTGGCCGAATTAGCCCGGTTCCCCGCGTCCAGTGCATGTTGGTCAGCCTGCGCCGCCGCGTCATCTGCCTTACGAATACCCGCCTGTGCCCGGCTATCGACGTCGCGAATGTCATTCCGGTTCTTCGCCTGCAACTGATCCAACTCATTCGTCCGATCCTTGATCGGATCAATCTGGCGCTTTACCCACTTCTTCCGGGCAAGCGGGTTCACATGACCCCAGAAACCTTCTTTTGACTGCTGCTCCAGCGGTTTACCGGTCGCATAGCTCGTCGTGTCATCTGCACTCATGCCGCTCTTCGTCTGCGTTGCTGCTGCCGCGGGATCGGTCGATGAAGTTGACTGCGGTGCTGCCGCCGTCTGCGCCACAACGGACACGCTCAAAGCACCACCCAGAACCGCTACCGATAGCCCGAACTTTGTTGAACGATTCATTGAACCTTCACTCCCGCATTCCGAGACACAGACATCGTGTCGTTCACGTCAAGTCTAAGAGCAAGCCGTGGGCCAAACTCTCAAAAGACGTAAACAACTCAAGACAGAAGGGTTATCGAGGTGCTCGGAACCCGTCTTACGTCCGGGTACACCTCCAGCCGTAAATTTATTCTGGGTAAGTCAGTACATTTTGCAAGCATGCCGCTTGGCATTGTGCTTACTTCAGCGAAACCCCGGTCACATGAAAGTCAGGCATCTGTGTGTTCCAGTTCTCCGGCAGTGCCTCAAAGATCAGCCGAAACTCCCGCGCCTCCCCGGGCTTCATCGAAGCCACGCTCACTGGCTCCGTGTCCACGTACGGCTCGCGCGTTCGGATCAGCATGAGCGGCACAGTCTCGATCCGCGGCGGCATCCCCTCATCGTTCGCAAACAGCACTTGCACATTCACCCCGGAGACCGTCCGCGACCCGTTATTCCGGATGCGCCCATCCAGAAACGTGCTCTTGCCCCCGGAAAGGCTAGTCGACTCACTCATCGCGAGGTCCGAGACCACCAGGTTCTGCGCATACGCGTCCAGCGGCAAAATCTGGTTCGGCCGGACTCCATGACGCTGCCGGCTCAACAGCACCAACACCAGGAGAACCGCCACGACCGCAACCCCGGCCACCACCCACGGCGTCGCAGACCGCTCCCGCCCTGACGTTAAACCGCGTCCGAACGTAGGCTCATCCCGAGTCGAGTTCTCCCTACCGTGCGGAACATTCATCCTGAGCCTGCAATTCGAATCACTCGACCCGGTTACCCCACCATTGCGCCACGCGCCGCAACGCGCTTCGCTAACCGACCGGCCGTTCAGACCAACGGCTCACGCGCCCATCCGTCGCCCGCCGGAAACCCATGCCACTCGGGCAAAAATCCGCGTCGATGCTGTGCTTGTGCTCCACGTACGCCGGCGCGCCCGTCTTGCTCGTCTTACCCAGAACCTTCACCTCTCCGCGACAATCTTTGCAGCGAAATTCAGTATCCCCGTCCACCAGCGCATCGACGACTTTTTTCACCTTCCAGAAAGGCTCATACCCGCCGCCCTCCTTCACGCGACGTCGCTTCACTTCAATCTCCAGCATCTTCTCTCGTTCTGCAGTTGCCATGGCGCTTATCGTCCCGTTCCCCCGACCGTCATGCGGTCGAGCTTCACTGTTGGCATGCCGACACCGACCGGCACACTCTGCCCAGCCTTGCCACACGTCCCGATCCCCTCATCCAGGGCCAGATCGTTGCCGACCATCGACACATACTTGAGCGCCTCTGGTCCGTTGCCCACCAGCGTTGCTCCCTTCACCGGACGGGTGACCACTCCGTCCTCAATCAGATAAGCCTCGGAGGCCGAAAACACGAACTTCCCGTTCGTGATGTCGACCTGACCTCCACCAAAGTTCACCGCGTATAGGCCGCGCTTCACCGACCGCAAAATATCCTCCGGCGCATCCTCGCCCGAAAGCATATACGTGTTCGTCATCCGCGGCATCGTGATCTGCTGGTAGCTCTCCCGCCGTCCCGACCCCGTCGACTTCGTCCCCATCAGCCGAGCCGACATCTTGTCCGTCAGGTACCCCCTCAGAACTCCCTTCTCGATCAGCACATTCTCCTGCGTCGGCGTCCCCTCGTCGTCCACATTCAACGACCCCCTCCGATTCGGCATTGTTCCGTTGTCGACTACCGTCACCTTGGTCGAAGCCACCTGTTGCCCGATCAACCCGGCAAACGCACTTGTTTTCTTTCGATTGAAGTCCGCCTCGAGCCCATGACCCACCGCCTCATGCAGCAGCACCCCTGGCCACCCCGGCCCCAGCACCACCTCCATCTCACCCGCCGGGGCTTCCACCGCCCCCAGCTGCAGCATCGCCGTTCGCGCCGCCTCCCGGGCGAAGTGCTCCGGGCTCTTCGGTCCTTCAAAAAAACCCAGCGCCACCCGGCCACCCCCACCCGAGGTCCCCCGCGCCGTCGATTTCCCGTCCGACGCAATGACAAACACATTCAGCCGTGCCAGTGGCTGCGTGTCCGATGCAAAGGTCCCGTCCGAAGCCGCCACCAGGATCCGTCGCAGCTCATCATTGAATCCCGCCCGAACTTGCGTAATCCGCGAGTCATACGCTCGCGCCGCCCGGTCCGCCCGCTCGATGAGCCTCAGTTTCTCCGAGATCTCAGCATCGGCCGTGGCCCCCGCCACCGGGTAGAGTGACGGAGCTTCCGTGCTCCGAAATCCTTGTTCCAGCTGCTTCGCCGGCCCCGACGCGATCAACGCCGCGGTCCGTGCCGCCTTCAGCAGCCGCTCCGTGGAAAGATCATCCGTGTACGCGAATCCGGTCCGCTCGCCCGCCAGCACTCGGATCCCACACCCCACGCTGATTCCCTGCGACGCGGTTTTGACAATTCCTTCGTCCACGCCCAGCGAGGTCGACGTTACCGCCTCAAAATAGAGATCCGCATACTCGCCCCCGGCGGAAAGCGCCTCGCCAAGGCAACGCTCCATCAAACGTTCGCTCACCCCGAGCTTGTCAACAAAATACCGCTTGTGGTCCAGTCCGACAGCCCGCATCCCCTAATCATAGGCCTCCAGGACGCGTCGGTAAACGCCTGACTAACCCCGCGGCCCAGATTGCATCGTCCGACATCACCGAATTTCCCAAATTGGGAGAGCTTGCGGGAGCTATAAGGATGCGCTCAGACTCCCAGCAACTCGTCCTGTTTTGCTCCCTCCGACACGCCCACTCCGTGCTCGTAAACCATATTTCCCCCCAGGTGCGCGGACAACGATCCCACCACGTACCCCAGCGCCGCCAGCGCCCGTCCCATTGGCCGCGATCCCTTCCTCCGTTTCCGCGCTACCAGCGAGGCGACAAAAATTCCCGTGGCCGCCACGTTCAGCCACGCATGCATCGCCCCAATCCGTCGCGGAGCCGCCTGCTTCACTTCCGCCCAGTCATTCATCCCCGTTACCGCCGCTCCCACCGCCCCGACCAGTCCCAGCACCAGCGTCGCATCTGCCGCCGTGTTCATTCCCGAGTCTCCCGCACCGCCCGAGATCGCCGCGATCGCGTCAAACGCAACCGTTCCCGTCCACGCGCCCAGCGGAACCGTCACCAGCACCGCGTGAAGCGGTTCGTGCAGCCATGTCCCATGCAGCGCTTTTCGGAGCGTCGTCCCGCCGATCGAGTCAAGAGTGTCGGCGATCGCGCGCTGCGAGGCAATCTCAAATCGCGGGCTGTTCCAGTTTTGCCGCTCCGCAAGCCGGGCCAAAGGATCTTTGCTGATAGGGGACATGGAAAACCTCAGTTCGCGAAGTAGCGTCCTCACGAAGCAAAACCCTTCGTGTTCTCACCTACGATGCGAAATGCTCCCCCAAACTCCCTAGCATTCGATGACACCATCAACAATCGCGAGATCTGCGCATCCAGCCTCCCGTCCCGGAACCTTCAACGGCCATGTGACGGATCCCCCATCTCGGCCACGCTCAGGTCCAGGTGCACCCCCGGCAACTCCGGTACCGTGCAGGTCCCATCCGTCCCATACGTCCGGGCGCATGCCCTGGTCAGCTCAGGTCGCCGTGGGGATTGCGCAAACTGCCACGCTGCCGCCGCCGCTGTTCCGCTCCGCTCCATTGCCGACGCGGCCAGCACACATCCCGGCGCCGGCGGACACGCATCCTGGGCTACCCAAATCTCCACCGTGTGCAGGCCACCTGCCGTAACCCGCGCCCGGATATCCTCCACCGTCGTAATCGTCACCCGCCCTTTGCTTCCCGGAGCCGGCCCTTCATCCACCACCTGCCCACTCGCATACACTCCCGGCCCGTATCCCCCGCGCACCACTCCCTCCGTCCACGCCAACAGAAAACTTGCCTGCTCCGGCAGCAACCGCCCACCTTCCTCCTGGTCCAGAAAGATCACCGCTCCGGAAGGAAAGCCCTCCGTCCGAGCCAACCGCGTGGCCGCCTCAGCCTCTGCCCGCCCCAGCGCCTCGGGCGTCTTTCCTGCCTTTGCCGCTCGCAGAATCTCCGCATCCAGCTTGCCATTCCAAAGCAGAAGAAACCCAAACCCTGCCCGCACCATCGTCTCCCGATGCCCAAGCCACGAGCTCACCTGCTCCTCAGGCGGTGCATTCAACCAATATCCCGCAAACGCAAAGTGCCGCCGCAGCACGTCCAACGCAGCCTCGCCCGGATAGTCATTGCGATCAAACCCGAGCTGCCCTAGAGGGTGCTGCCTCCCTTGTGCAACTCCGGCCGGCACACCAACCACCCCCACCAGTGCAAGTAAGGCGCAAACCAGGGAAGTAGCCCGCAACACACCGCTCGCCACTCCTCTCCTTTCCCCCTTCGCGCGCCTCATTTCTTCCCCCACGCTTCCCACAAGCTCCCGCCCGTCTGGCTGTGCTACCGTCTGCCTCAGGAGCTCCCTCGCATGCCCACCGACCCCTCCGCGCAACCAGACCCGCGCTATCCCATCGGCACCTTCGTTCCTCCCGAAACCATCTCCGCCGAAGACCTCCTCTTCGCCATCAGCGAACTCGCCGAGCTTCCAAGTCGACTCCACAACGCCGTCCACGGACTGTCTCCCGAACAGCTCAACACCCCATACCGTGCCGGCGGCTGGGCCGTTCGCCAACTCGTCCACCACATCGCCGACTCCCACATGAACGCGCTCACCCGCGTCAAACTCGCCCTTACCGAAGATTGGCCCACCATCAAGCCCTACAACGAGGCCGCCTGGGCCAACCTTCACGACGCCGCCGCTCCCATCGAGTGGTCGCTGGACCTCATCGAAAGCCTCCACGCCCGCTGGGTCATGTTGCTCCAGTCGCTCGACGACGCTCAATGGCAACGCGGATTCGTCCATCCCGAAAACGGCCGCATGACCGTCGAGCGCGCAACCTTCCTCTACGCCTGGCACTCCCGTCACCACACCGCTCACATCACCCACCTTCGCCGTCGAGAAGGTTGGTAGCCGATGCCCGCCCTCCATCATCCCGATCGTCCCGATCACCCCAAAACCTCTCCCCTCCCCCACGCAACCGTTCACCTCGCCACCACCGACGCAGACGTCGCCCGCTGCTTCCCCGTCATGCACGAACTCCGCCCCAAGCTTCAGCAGCAGGACTTCGTCTACCGCATTCGCTCCATGCACGCCGAAGGCTACCAGCTCGCCCTTCTCGAGCGCGCCGACGCCGTCCTGACCGTGGCCGGCTTCCGCATCATGTCCATGCTCGTCAGCGGCCAAACCCTCTACGTCGACGATCTCGTGACCTCCGCCGACGCCCGCTCCCAAGGCAACGGTGAAATCATGCTGCACTGGCTCATCGCCCACGCCCGCTCGCTTCGCTGCGACACCGTCTCCCTCGACTCCGGCACACATCGCCAGGACGCCCACGCCTTTTACCTCCGTCACCGTCTCCGCATCACCAGCTTCCACTTCGCTCTTCCTCTTTAGCCGCCTCCATCTTCACCAGCTCAGCCTACTCCGGAGCGCTACTAAAGCGAAGAGAAAACGAACACGCCCCCCCAGAAACTTACGGCCTCCTCCCAAAACGGGAATCTCCGAGCCACGCAGAAGTGCTATACCCACCCGCCAGCTCGCGCGCTACCGTGCTCGCATGCCGCCCTCCGCCCAGGCCGCCCCCAGGCACACGCCACCGCACACACCACAGCAGACACCTGACGAACTCGCCACCATCCTCCGGCACTTCCTCGCCCAGCACCCCACCGCCTCCCTTCTCGAAGATGGCCGCGTTCTCTTTGATCTCCGCTCCGCCCAGCACAGCGTCTCCGTCGACCACGGCCGCTGCACCCTCCAGCTCTGGAATCCCGACCGCAACCTCGTCCGCCGCATCCTCTCCGCCACCCCCAAACCCGGCCCCACCCTTCGCCTATCCGCCCAGCGCCTCGGCCACCCCCGCCCCCACACCCTTGAGCTCGTCACCTCCCGCCAACCCCGCCAGTCCTCCACCCGCAACGCCGCTCGCACCCGTTACCTCCGCGTGCTCGAACGCGCGCTCAAGCAACACTTCCCCGACGACACCCTCGAAGCCCTCCGCTCCGCCATGGACCTCGAGCGCTCCTTCGGTCCCGCCTACGCCCGCGGCACCCTCCGTCGCGGCCGCGACGCCTTCGCCCTCGTCGCCGTCAATGCCGGGGAGTCCCAAACCACGGTCGACGGCATCCTCACCGTCGGCCTCCTCTGGCTCCATCACTGCCGCGAGCAAGCCGCCGGCCGCCGCCTCTACGGGGGACTCCGCCTCATCGTCCCCCGCGGAACCGCCGCCACCACCCTCACCCGCCTTGCCTGGCTCAACCCCAAAATCGCCCGCTACCAGCTCTTCGAGCTCGACGAAACCTCCGAAGACCTCACTGAACTCGACCCCGCCGACCACGGCAACCTCGCCACCCGCCTCGTCGAAGCCCCCGACCACGCCCGCGCCGTCGCCCCCGGCGGCCGCTTCGCCCCAGCCATCCCCGCCATCCTCGACCTCCTCCCACCCTTCACCGAAGTCCTCGGCCTCCCGCACCACCCCGGCCCCCTCCCGCCCATTCCCTCCACCGCCTCCGCCCACAGCAAAACCAACCTCCTCCCCACCCCCGGCTTCCGCGCCGAAGCCCGCCTCCGCTCCTCCGCCGAGCTCACCTTCTCCCTCCACGGCCTCGACTTCGCCCGCATCCGCCTCGGCTACGCCGGCCAGACCTTCAACCGCGAGCTCCTCGTCACCGTCGGCAGCGGCCCCGACGAAACCCAGCTCACCCCCGAAACCGCCCCTCAGCTCCGCCAGCTCGTCCACGCCCTGTTCGCCCGCCGGTCCGCCCTCGGCGCCCCCCGAGACCCCCTTTTCCGCACCTCCCCCGAGTCCTGGCTCGGCTCCCTCCTCCGCCACCACCTCCCGGACCTCGACCCCGACCTCCTCCCCGCCCCCGTCTACCCCGAAGTCCCCGCCCTCACCGGCGGCGGCCGCTCCCTCGACCGCGGCATGCTCGACCTCCTCGCCACCACCCGCTCCCACCAGCTCGCCGTCCTTGAAATCAAAGCCACCGAAGACCTCCACCTCGCCCTTCAGGGCCTCGACTACTGGATCCGCATCCGCCACCACCACCTCGCCCACACCGAGCCCTCCACCGGCCTCGGCGAGCTCCAGCAGCGCGGCTACTTCCCCGGCACCCGCCTCCTCCCCGAGCCACCCCACCTCTATCTCGTCGCCCCCGCCCTCCAGATCCACCCCGCCACCGAAACCATCCTCCGCTATCTCTCCCCGCAGATCCCCTGGACCCTCATCGCCCTCGACCAACGCTGGCGCACCCGCATCCGCCCCGTCTGGCGCCGGCGCAGCGAGGCTTATCTCTAAACCTCCAAAGCTACCAGTTCCGAGCCTACGAAATAACAGGGCTAGATGGTACCTTGAACGAACCGCACCCACACCTCTGGAGACCGACACGATGACGACAGCAACGATTCCCTGCACTTTGGCGAAAGGGTTCTTCGACACGGAACTTTACGTCCATGTTGGTACGTCTTCCGCGGTTGTGGATCGGGGAATTCTAACGGTTATGACCGAGCCGAACGAAAGTCGAGAAGGCAGCGGCTGCGTGACTGTGTACATCGTGGAAGATCGTGGAGCGGAAACCCTCGTTGAGCTTCCGGGAGAGTTAGCCTTCGGAAGCCAACGCCTCTGGATCGATAGTTCTATATTGCAATCGCAAGCAGCTCACGTATGATTCTCAGCGACGCGGGGATCAAGCAGGCGCTCGCGACAGGAACGCTTGAGATTGATCCAACTCCGGACGCCTCCCGCTTCACAACCTCTGCTGTTGATCTAACCCTCGGAAATCAGTTTCGAGGTTGGGATAGCAGCAGATTTGCTGCTCCTGGCGTCCACGTTCATCTCGACCTTGCAAAGCATAACTACCACGCGACCGCGGAGGCATACCTCAGCCCACTCCCTCTCGATCGAGAAGGGTGCTTTCTGTTTCCGCCACACCGACAGATACCGATGGTTCTCCTAGCGAACACCCGTGAACGTGTCAATCTCAAACGCGAGAGTGGCCTTGCGGCCCGAGTCGAAGGCAAGAGTTCCCTTGCTCGGATCGGTGTGATGGTGCACCTTACCGCACCGACGATCCACTGCGGATTCTCCGGTCACATCACGTTAGAGCTGATCAATCACAGCCCATTTCATATACGCATGGTTCCTGGCGTCCCCGTCTGTCAGTTGGTCATCGAGCGGCTCGAAGCGGCTCCCGAAGGCACCATCAACACATCGTTTCAAAATCAGCGCGAGCCATCAGGTCTGCAGTAGCAGAGGCGCCATCGCCACGACAGTGACTCGCTTCCGAAGCGTATCCACCTTCGTAGACCGCCAGCCCCCTCTCGCCCCGCCAAGTTACAGTGAATTAGCTCGTCAAATCTAGGAGCCCCATGCCCGTCGGTGTCGCGTCCCTGCCCCGCCTCGTCGCCCTCTCCCTCGCCGCCACCCTCCTCCCCTCCGCGGCCCTCGCCCAATCCCCCGAGAAAACCACCGCCACCGTCACCACCGAAGCCACCCCCAACGGCCACACTGCCCCCCTTCCCCCAGACTCCACCACCGAGTCCTCCGTCACCCTCGCCTCCGGCAAATCCCTCGCCTACACCGCCGTCGCCGGCCTCATCCCCGTCGGCGCCACCGACCTCCAGGACGCCAATCTCAGCCCCGACGGCCACTACCTCCCCTCCGCCGCCGTCGACCTCCCCCTCAAATCCGACGACCAGCCACCCACCGCCCACATCTTCTACACCGCCTACTTCGCCAAGGGCGCCAACCCCGCCACCCGACCCATCACCTTCGTCTACAACGGCGGCCCCGGCTCCGCCTCCATGTACCTCCGCATGACCTCCTTCGGCCCCGTCCGCATCGACCTCCCCGACCTCGAGCACCCCGTCGGCGGACCCTACAAATACGGTCCCAACCCCGAAACCCTCCTCGACGCCACCGACCTCGTCTTCATCGACGCCCCCGGCACCGGCTACTCCCGCATCCTCGGCAAAGACGCCCCCAAGGCCTTCTATGGCGTCGACGGGGATGCCGCCGCCTTTGACCGCTTCATCCGCCGCTTCTTCACCAAGTTCAACCGCTGGCAGTCCCCCCGCTACCTCTTCGGCGAAAGCTACGGCACCACCCGCTCCGCCGTCCTCTCCGCCGTCCTGTCGCAGCACGGCGTCGACCTCAACGGCGTCATCCTCCTCAGCCAGATCCTCTCCTTCGACGACTCCATCGACTCCCCCTCCGGCCACCCCGGCACCGAAAACGCCTATTTCCTCGCGCTTCCCAGCTTCGCCGCTACCGCCTGGTTCCACCACCGCGTCCCCAACCAGCCCGCCGATCTCGAACCCTTCCTCCGCCAGGTCGAGCAGTACGCCCTCACCGACTACGCCACCGCCCTCCTCCAGGGCTCCGACCTCGACCCCGCCCGCAAACAGGCCGTCGCCGCCAAGCTCGAATCCTTCACCGGCGTCCCCGCCAGCCTCTGGATCAAGACCAACCTCCGCCTCTCCGGCGGCCGCTTCTCCCGCTACCTTCAGGACGCGACCGACACCACCACCGGCCGCCTCGACTCCCGCTACAAAGGCCCCGCCCTCGACCCCCTCAGCTCCGACGCCGAATACGACCCCTTCGACTCGGTCACCTCGTCCATCCTCTCCGGCATGGTCGCCTACAGCACCGAAACCCTCCACTTCGGCGGGAACATGACCTACCTCCCCGGTGCCGAAGGCGCCGGCGAGCACTGGATCATGGAACACAAAATCCCCGGCGCCCAAGGCCCAGACCCCGACCTCAACGTCGAGCCCGACCTCGCCTACACCCTCAAAATCAACCCCCGCATGCACGTCCTCCTCATGGGCGGCTACTTCGACCTCGGCTGCACCTACTTCGCCGCCCAATACCAGATGAAGCACCTCCCCATCCCCGCAGACCTCCAGAAAAACATCGAGTACACCTTCTTCCAGTCCGGCCACATGGTCTACATCAAACCCGAAGCCCTCAAAGGCCTCCACGACCGCACCGCCGCCTTCATCCAGGCCAGCGCCACGCCGCACTAACCCGACCTGGATGCAAGCAGATCCCTCCATCGGCCGTGAACCGGCGAGCCGATCAACAGCCGATGCAGGGGGCTGGGGTCTTCTGGAGGCTAATACTTGTGGTGCTGAATCCATCCAATGACGGACTGCCCAACGAGGACGACGACAAGCTGCCACCAGGGATACAAGTGATCCGCTACCGAGGGAGGCGTCTTCGCGAGTCGGTGTCGCCACCAGACAAGTCCCTGCCATACGATCGCCACCGCACACAGCGTGGTGTAAAGGAAGCCGGCAGTTGCTCCGTGTGTTGCTATCCAATGCATCATAAAACCCCACTCACGTTAGCAGTACGGTGCTGCAACGCAGTCCTACGCCGTGATCAAAGACGGCATGGTAACGACATTCCGGATGCGAGAGCCAGCCGCCACCCCCACCCTACCCCCAGCTAACCACCTCTTCCCTAAACCCCGTCTCCACCCCCACCTCCGGAGCCGGCTCACCCGTCTCCGCCCGCCCCGCAAAAAACCCCTCTACCGCCCCCAACACCTCCACCCCCGTCTTCGCCTCAAAGATCGACCGCCGCAGCCCCGCACCCCCCGGCACACCGTGCGTAAACCAGCTCGCAAACTGCTTCATCTTCCCCATCGCTTCCCGCTCCGTACTCTTATTCGGCGTCCCCCCCAGCACAGAGCCCGCCGCCCGCTCATCCGCCGTCACCTCCGCCACCAGCATCTCAAAGTACGTCCGAATCATCCGGTACCGATCCATATCAGTCGGCACATCGTACCGACCCGTCACCGTATACTGCGCAATCTGCCGAAAGATCCACGGGTTCGCCGGAGCCGTCCGCCCAATCATCACCGCATCGCACCCCGTCCGGTCCACCATCGCCGCCGCATCCTCCGGCGTCCGGATATCCCCATTCCCAATCACCGGAATCCCCACCGCATCCTTGACCGCCGCAATCCACTCCCACCGCGCCTGCCCCGTGTACCCGTCCTCCCTCGTCCGCGCATGCAACGCCACCGCGTTCAACCCGCAGTCTTCCGCCATCCGCGCCAGCTCCACGCACACAATATGCTGGTCGTTCCAACCCATCCGAAACTTCACCGTAAACGGAATCCGCACCGCCGCCCGCACCCGCTCAAAGATCCCCCGGATCGCCGGCAAATCCTTCAGTAACCCACTCCCCCCATTGCACGCCACCACCCGCTTCGCCGGACACCCCAGGTTCAAATCCACGGCATCAAACCCGCAATCCTCAATAATCCGCGCCGAATCCGCCATCGTCTCAGGGTTCGACCCAAACAGCTGCGCCGAAATCGGATGCTCATCCTCGTAGTACGTCAGGTACCGCTTCCGCTTCGACTCCCGCATCCGGCTCAACCCATCCGCCGACGTAAACTCCGTCATAATCAGCCCACACCCGGACTGCTGATTCGACCGCTCCCCCTCCACACCCCCCGCATCCGCCGTTGCGGTTGCAATTGCCATTGCCTGTTTTCTGTCGTCATCCTGAGCGGAGCGAAGGACCCCCGCATTTGCCGTTGCCCGTTCCTGGTCGTCATCCTGAGCGGAGCGAAGGACCCCCGCATTTGCCGTTGCCCTTGCCGTTGCCCGTTCTCCGCCGTCATCCTGAGCAAAGCGAAGGACCCCCGCATTTGCCGTTGCATTTGCTTTTGCCGTTGCCCGTTCCTGGTCGTCATCCTGAGCGGAGCGAAGGACCCCCGCATTGGCTCTTGCCGTTGCCGTTACCTGTCCCTCCCCCTCCCCGGAAAACACACTCGCATTTTTAATAAACCGCCGAAACACCGTATCCGTCACCCCCGCCATCGGCGCCAGCACCGTCGCCGGAGCCACCCGCACCCCACCCACCCAAAACTCCGCCGGCACCCGCGTTCCCTCCGGCATCCCGTGCTCCACCGGAGCATCCCACCGATTCTGGTCCAACGTATATCGCTTCTTCGCCATGCCATCCTCACCACCAACAGAAAAGGCCCCCGCTAGCGGAGGCCTCTCCCTTCCATCCGTCAACTCGTTACTTGGCCGCCTCAGCAGCCGCAGCCTTGCCCGTCGCCGAGTTCGCAAACTTCCGACGGAACCGCTCCACACGACCAGCCGTATCCACCAACTTCTGCTTGCCCGTAAAGAACGGATGGCACGCAGAGCAGATTTCCAGCACAATGTCGCCCTTATGCGTCGACCGCGTATCAAACTGCGTCCCACAGGCGCACTTCACATGCGTCTCATGGTAATTCGGGTGTACTCCCTCTTTCGGCATAACCGTCTTTCCTCTCAAGCCCTGGGCCCGTTCGCGGTTCGCTTGCAACGGCCAAACTCACGTCACATCGACAGTCCCGTCGCGATTCCCGGGGGTGCAGGAGCTTCTCTTACTCTACGTTGGATTCCCCCACCCGGCAACGGGATTCATCCCCGGCCGTGGCCCTGCATCCATCGCCGCCGTCCAACGCCAAACAGGGCACAAGCCCCAGTCCCGAGCAGAAGCAGGCTGGAAGGCTCCGGCGTCGTCGCGGCTGAGGGGATGTCCGTGACCACCAGGGTTCCGGAATACCCGTCGTCGGCCGAATCGACCTCGCCGCCCGTCGGCCCGAAATCTCCAGTCAAAAGAGTTGGATTCGTGACGCTTCCGCTATACAGCGGCTCGAGGGTGTCTGGCTGAAACGTAATTCCAGGAATGAAGCCACCAGGATAGCCACCAGAAAGGATGGTTGCGCTGAAGACAAAGGCGTCCCCGGCAAAGAGGACACCCAAACCCCTGTAGTCGCTTCCTGAGACATACGTAACCTGGTCGGCCCCGAAGTCGAAGAAAGACAGCCCAAAATAGGTCAGTCCGGAGATCTCCGGGACCGCCGTGCTTGAGATCTGAAAGTCGAACGTAACCGGATAACAGTCGCCCGAGTAGGGCGAGCACGTGCTCCCGTTGAAGCTGTAATTGATGGCATCCGCGCGACACACCGCGCACACCAACATGCACCCCACACAGGCAAGCCACTTCGGTAGACGCACCGCAACCACCTCTCCAGATGAGTTGCCGAATTCTACATCTTCAGTCCGGTGCCGACTAGCAGCCTGAAGGTTTGCTCCCGCCCCCTTAGCGCCAGACCGTTCGGGCGGCCCCGATCTCTGAGGCATCGGCCCGTTCGCGGTTCGCTTGCAACCGCCAAACTCAGTCACATCGACAGTGCCGTCGCGATTTCCGGGGTGAAGCACTCCTCTTACTAGACCTTGGACTCCCACACCGGGCAATCGGATTTATCCGTGGTCATGGTGCTGCATCCATCGCCGCCGTCCAACGCCAAACAGGGCACAGGCCCCGGTGCCAAGCAGAAGCAGGCTCGAGGGCTCCGGCGTCGTCACCGGTGAGGGGATGTCGGTCACCACCAGGGTTCCACCATACGTGTCGTCGGCGTTAGCGACCCGGCCGTTCGCCGGTCCGAAATCTCCAGTCAGAAGAGTTGGGTGCGAGACGCTTCCGCTATACAGAGGCTGGAAGGTGTCTGGCTGAAACGTAACTCCAGGATAGGGGCCATAAGAACTAATGGTTGCCCCGAAGACGAAAGCGTCCTCGACAAAGAGGACGTCTCCAGACCCGAAAGGAATTCCTGAGGGATACGTAACCTGGTCGGCGCCGAAGTCGAAGAAAGGCATCCCATCGCTCGTTCCGGAGATCTCTGGGACCGCCGTGCTTGAGATCTGAAAATCGAAGATCTCCGGGTAACATCCACCGAAGGGAGAGCAATAGCTCCCGTTAAAATCGTAGTTGATGGAATCCGCGCGACACGCCGCACACACAAACAAGCACCCCACACAGGCAAGCCACTTCGGTACACGCATCGCAACCACCTCCCAGATGACTCGCCGCATTCTACATCTTCAGTCCGGTACCCACTTGTAGCCTGAAGCTTTGCTCCCGCTCTCATTTCGGCAGATTGTCCGGGTTGGCCCAGATCTCAGCCCTGGGCCGTTCGCAGTTCGCTTGCAACGGCCAGACTCCGTCACATTGACGGTTCCCGTCTGATTCCCGGGTAGAGGGACTTCCCTTACTTCACGTGAATTCCCCTACCGGCAACGGGCTTCACCTCCTGGCAGTAAGTCGTTTTTAGTCAGGGGTATGTCGTGCGTAATCGCCGCACGATGCCAATGATAAGAAGCACAATCGCGGCCAGTCCAAACAGAAAAAAACACCCTATCAACGTTGCGGTGATCTCACCGGCGCACACCAAATCGCCCCTTAGGAGGGCGACCAAGTAGCTGAGCACTGACGCGCCGGCGCACCAAGCGGACATTCTCAGAGCCGTCATATCGGTATGTTCTCAGGCTCTCAGGGGAGGTGCAAGGGAGAACAACGTCCTTTGTACATCCGCTTGCACCTGTCCCTAACAGCCTGAGAGCATGGCTGCCATGGGACGTGTCACGCTCAGGTGGCCGATAGCGGGCGCTGTTTTAGGTGCGCTGGGCAATTTTGTCTTGCTGCTCTCCCTCGGCGCTGTCATCAACGGCGTTGAGGTTGGTCGCGGGTGGGAGCTAGCTGCCGCTGTAGCCTGCCCGGCAGCGCTGTTTACTCGCGGTTTCTGGTGGCCTTTAGTCTTAGACTGCCTGCTCTACGCGCTAGTTATTACGGCTCTCAGGTTTACTTGGATTCGGCTGCGTCGTTGATTCCAAGAATCCACCAGTCACCACCTGCCATACTCAAAGACAGCCCCATGCCCACCTGCCCCATCTGCGAAGGCTCCGGCCTCCAAATCACCACCTCCAAATCCGGCGACCGCTTCGCCCACGAGTGCGCCTGCCAGCTCGAACTCCGCATCCAGCGCAAGCTCGACCGCTCCGGCGTCCCCCCTCGCTTCCGCGGCAAAACCCTCGAAACCTTCAAGGTCGACGGCAAACACGCCTCCCTCTACTTCGCCCGCGAAACCGCCCGCCGCTTCGTCGACAACTACCCCTTCTCGGTCGAAGGCAAGGGCCTCGTCTTTGTCGGCTCCTCCGGCCTCGGCAAAACCCACCTCGCCGCCGCCATGCTCGGCTCCCTGATTCTCGAAAAACAGGTTCGCGGCCTCTTTTTCGACTACCAGGAACTCCTCAAACTCATCCAGAACTCCTACAACCCGGCCGTCGCCACCACCGAAGCCGCCCTTCTCCAGCCCGTCTTCGACGCCGAAATCCTCGTACTCGACGACCTCGGCTCCACCCGCCCCACACCCTGGGTCTGGGATACCGTCTTCCACATCCTCAACTCCCGCTACAACCGCGACCGCTCCACCATCATCACCACCAACTTCGAAAACCGCCCCCCCGCCCGCTTCGACGACCCCTCCCAGGCCGCCACCCCCGACGACCCCGGCCGCCCCCACTCCTCCTCCGCCCGCGAAACCCTCGGCGACCGCATCGGCGAACGCATGCGCTCCCGCCTCCACGAAATGTGCGACTTCCTCCTCCTCGAAGGCGCCGACCGCCGCCAATCCGAACAACGCTTCCGCTTCACCCCCCTCTAACCAACCTCGTCATCCGGAGTCCGTCATCCCCACTCCGCCGCCGTCATCCTGAGCGCAACGAAGGACCCTGTAATTGCCGTTGTCTTTGCCGTTGCTGTTGCACTTGCCGTTGCCCGTTCTTGGTCGTCATCCTGAGCGCAGCGAAGGACCCCCGTAGTTGCACTTGCCGTTGTTGTTGCACTTGCCGTTGCCCGTTCTTGGTCGTCATCCTGAGCGAAGCGAAGGACCCCCGTAGTTGCCTTTGCCGTTGCTGTTGCACTTGCCGTTGCCCGTTCTTAGTCGTCATCCTGAGCGAAGCGAAGGACCCCTGTAGTTGCTGTTTCCGTTGCTGTTGCACTTGCCCGTTCTTGGTCGTCATCCTGAGCGAAGCGAAGGACCCCTGTAGTTGCCGTTGCTGTTGCACTTGCAGTTGCCCGTTCTTGGTCGTCATCCTGAGCGAAGCGAAGAACCCCCGTAGTTGCCTTTGCAGTTGCTGTTACACCTGCCGTTGCCGTCGCCCGTTCCCCGCACGCGCAGTGGAGATACCCGCCGTTCGGCCACCGCTAAACCAAACTCACCAACAGCAAAGCCGCCGCGATCACCGCCGCCAGCCGATACATCCAATCCGCCCGTTCGCCCCGAACCCACCCCGTCGATTCGACCATCGCTCACCCCCGGGGCCGCGGATCTGCTCAGCACCGGCCCTTACCCCGCATCATGCCCCAAATTCGCAACATCCCACATCAACCTTTCTTGAATAGAACCCAAGCAGATTCCACCCGGTTCACCTTCCGTGCCCTGCCGCTCTGGCTCTTGCCCCTCTTAGCATTCCGCAGGAAACCTGCGTCCCCTTGCCTTTCTTGTTTGTCATTCCCGCAGGGAACCTGCTTCTCCCTCGCCTTTGCCCTTCTTGTTTGTCATTCCCGTAGGGAACCTGCTTCTCCCTCGCCTTTGCCCTTCTTGTTTGTCATTCCCGCAGGGAACCCGCTTCTCCCTTGCCTTTCTTGTCATTCCCGCAGGGAACCTGCTTCTCCAACCCAAACACCCACCCACGTAAAATCACCTCAACCCATGCCCACCCTCGAAACCGCCGCCGACCTCCGCACCCTCGCCCAAACCATCCTCGGCAAAGCCCTCCGCGCCGGCGCCACCGACGCCGAGGCCGTCGTCGCCGAAGGCGAAGAGTTCTCCGCCCTCGTCCGCCTCGGCGAGGTCGAAACCCTCAGGGAATCCGGCTCCCGCGCCCTCGGCCTTCGCGTCTTTCTCGGCCATCGCGTCGCCTCCGTCTCCTCCTCCGACTTCGCCCCCGACTCCATCGACCACCTCGTCGAAAACGCCCTCACCCTCGCCCGCATCACCGGCGAAGACCCCTTCGCCGGCCTCCCCGACGAGTCCGCCTTCGGCACCGTCCCCGGCGGAGCCGACGCCCAGCACCTCTTCTTCCCCGACGTCGAAGCCATGCCGCCCGCCGATCGCATCGACATCGCCCGCCGCGTCGAAGCCGCCGCCCTCCGCTTCGACCCTCGCATCCAGAACTCCAAAGGCGGCGACTTCGACACCGCCACCTCCTACAAAGTCCTCACCAACTCCCGCGGCTTCACCGGCGAGTTCCGCAAAAGCTACTGCGGCTTCTCCGCCGCCCCCATCGCCCAGGACGACGCCGGCCGCATGCAGGGCAACTACTGGTACTCCTCCGCCCGCACCACCTCGCTCTTGGAAGACCCGGCCCACATCGGCCAGATCGCCGCCCAACGAGCCCTCCGCCACCTCGGCGCCCGCAAAGTCCCCACCCAGCAGGCGCCCGTCGTCTTCTCCCCCGAAATCGCCAAGGGCCTCATCGGCAGCATCTTCTCCGCCGCCGAAGGCGACAGCATCTACCGCAACGCCTCCATGTTCAACGGCATGCTCGGCCAACGCGTCGCCGGCGAAAACATCACCGTGGTCGACGACGGCACCCTCGTCTTCCCCCACACCCTCCCCGACGGCTCCACCCTCGAAGTCGGCGGCTTCGGCACCTCTCCCTTCGACGCCGAAGGCCTCCCCACCCGACGCACCGTCCTCGTCGACCGCGGCATCCTCACCAGCTACGTCACCAACACCTACACCGGCCGCAAGCTCGGCATCCCGTCGACCGGCAACGCCTCCCGCTCGCTCGCCGGCAACCCCGGCACCGGCGCCGGCAACTTCTTCCTCCAGCCCGGAGCCCTCACCCCCGAAGAGATCATCGCCTCCGTCCCCTCCGGCCTCTACGTCACCTCCGTCATGGGCTTCGGCGTCAACCTCGTCACCGGCGACTACTCCCAGGGCGCCTCCGGCCTCTGGATCGAACACGGCGAGCTCACCTTCCCCGTCGAAGAAATCACCATCGCCGGAAACCTCAAAGACATGTACCAGAACATCTCCGCCGTCGGCAACGACCTCCACTTCCGCGGAGCCGCCGCCGTCCCCACCCTCCGCGTCGAGGGCATGACGATCGCCGGCGCCTGACGCTTCAAAATCGCACCCGCGCCGCAACCTGCATCAGCCGCGGCGGCGAAGCCGTCTGAATCTCCCCAAAAGTCCCACTCGAGATATTCCCGTTCAACGCCGCCGGCCCAAAAAACTGCCCGTGGTTCATCACGTTGAACGCCTCCACCCGCACCTCCAGCACCAACCCTTCCCGCACCGGCGTCACCTTCGACACCGCCAGGTCCGTATTGTCCAGCCCCGGCCCATAGAAGAATCGCCGCCGCGCATTTCCCACCGTTCCCGGCGCCGGCAGCGAAAACAGCCCCGTAGCAAACGCCGCCGCTCCCGGCCGCCGACCGAGCCGCAAACTCCCCCCCGCAAACTCCGGCTCATCAATCCCATTGCCATTGATCCCGTTCGGCGCCGTCCCCAGCAGCGACGTATCGTTGTTGTTCACCAGCGTCACCGGCAGCCCCGTCCCAAACCGCGTCAGCCCCGAAACCTGCCACCCTCCCGCCATCCGCGGCCGCCCCGGCGCCCACCGCAGCAGCGGCAGCTCATACCGGTACGTCGCGTTGAAGTTATGCGTAAGATCAAATGCCGAAATTGCCCGGCTCCGCCCCGCATCCCCCGGAAACACCGCCTCCGCCAAACTCGACGACTCATCAATCGACTTGCTCCACGTGTACGCCACCTGCACAAACATGCTCCCCGTCACATGCTGCACCTGCGCCTCCATCGCGTTGAAGTGCGCATTCGCAATCGTCCGCTGCAGGTTCACACTCCCAAACGCCCCCGAAAACGGCCCCCGCGTCCCCCCGTACACCTGCCCCGCCGCCGACGTAAACGTGCTGCTCTCCGTAAACGGTCCACACGTCGGCGACCCCGCCGCCACCTCCGACGTCTGGCTCAACGACAAGCACAGCGCCGGATCACCCGGATTCACCTCCTGGATCACCAACAAATGGTGCGACTCCGTCCCCACATACCCCACCCTCGCCCTCGTGTGCCGCCCCACCTGCCGCTCCACGCTCAGCGTAAAGTTCTCCGTATACGGCGTCACATTGCCTTTCGCAAACGCCGGAATCCCCGTCAGCGGCTCAAAGTTCGCCCAGTTCACCCCCGTCACCGGATGCTTCGCCGATGCCCCAAACGGCACATGCTGCAACGGAAACGGCTGCCCCAAACTCGTATCCGTCGACGCCTGCGCAAACGGCTCCTCAAACCGCGTCGGCGCCGCCGTCGTATCCGTAAACCCATACGGCGGATTTCCACTCATGATCCCCGCCGAAAGCCCCTCAAACGCGCTGCGGTACATCCCAAACCCCGCCCGCACCACCGTATCCCGCAACCCCCACTTCGTCGGCGACCACGACGCCGCCAGCCGCGGCGCAAAGTCCCCGTACCGCGTCGGCGAAATCGTTCGCGGCACCCCCGGATCACCCGGAAAAACAATCCCCTTCGGCGCCCCCGGAAACACCACGGACTGTTCCGTCGGGTCCAGCGACAGCAGCTGGTTGTACTTCTCATGCCACGGTGGCAGCACGTCCCACCGCAGCCCATAGTTCACCGTCAGCTCCGGCGTCGCCCGCCAGCTGTCCTGCCCATACACCCCCAGGTAGTGGTTCCGGTTGTAGAAATTCTGCCCGTCCCCCTGCGTATAGCTCGAGTCGATCCCCAGCAGAAAATCCGCAAAATCCAGCCCCGTCTCACTCCCCGTAAACGAAAAACTCCCGTTGTCATACACATTCGGGTGCGTGTTGATCTGGTCGGCATGCCACGTCGCCCCAACGCTCAGCACATGCGCCCCCACCACCCGCGTCACATTGTCCGTCGCCTCCACCGTGTTCTCCGCCTGCTGGAGGCCCGTCACCGTCGTTCCCATCGTGAAGTCGTTGAAAATCACATTCTCCACCCCCTCGATCGCCGGCATCTGCGGCACAATCCCCGACGTCCCCGCTCCCGTCACAAACCCCTGCGATGCCAGCGAAACCCCCTGCCCGCCGATCGGCTTGCCCGCCGTCGCCGCGTTGCGCAGGTAGCTCAGGTGCGCCACATTCACCAGGTTCGCCCCCACCGCGCTTGTCAGGCTCGCCGCATACATCTGCGCCCGCCCCTGGTTCCGCGCGTTGAAGCCCGGCACCGTCGCTCCCCCCTGCCCCGTCGGATACGGATTCACCAGCGTGTAGTCGTCCACAAACCCGTACATCGCCAGCTGCCCCGCCCCCGTCTGCATATCCACCCGCATCGCGCCCTTGTCGTCCCGCACCCGCTGCGCGTAGCTCGACGTCGAAAACGTGCTCGCTCCCCCAACACTCGCCACCCCGTTCGGCTCCGGAATGTACTGCAGCAAATGCTGCGCCGGCGCACTCCACGCCTGCATCGGAATCTGCGCCCCCGGGAACACGCATCCCGTCCCCCCCGTTCCGCTCCACGCCGTCGTCGTGCACCCCGTCTGGAAGTACGGCTCCCCATCCAGCACCGCATACCCCAGCCGACCGCTCAGCACCTGCGCCCACCCACTCCCCGTCACCGATCCCGTCAACGACGTCGCATCGCCCAGGAGGTTCCCCGTGCGGTCCGCCGCCGACGGCACCGCAATCTTCCCCGTATCGATCCCCTGCGTCTGCCGCGTTCCCTGGTAGTCGGCAAAAAACTTCATCCGCTTCCATGGCGTCGGCCCACCCAGCGTCCCGCCAAACTGGTTCTGATGAAACCCCGCCCGCGTCCCAGAAAAGTAGCTCCGCGCATCGAGCGCCGTATTCCGAAAATAGTCATACGTGCTTCCATGGAAGTGATCCGTGCCCGACCTCGTCGTCACCAGAATCTGCCCCCCACTCTGGTTGCCCAGCTTCGCGTCAAAGCTGTCCGTCAGCACCTCGAGCTCCGCCACAGAGTCCAGCGTCGGCACAATCGCGATGCCCATGTTCACGTCTTCCTGCACGTCCGACCCGTTCACCCGGAACGCGTTCGCCGTCTCCCTCTGCCCGCTCACACTCAGCGCCCCAATGTCGAGATCTCCCGAAGGCGGCGTGCTCGCCACACCGCTCATCACCACCGCGTTCGGCTGTGCCGAGCTCACCGGCACCACCCCCGGCGTAATCGCCAGCAGATCCGTAAAACTCCGCCCATTCAGCGGCACACTCGCCACCTGCTTTTCGTCCAGCAACACCCCCGCCTGCGTCTGCTGCGCGTCCACCGTCGCCGCCCCGCCTGCATCCACATTCACCTGCTCGGCCGTCCCCGCCACCGCCAGCCGAACCTCCGGCAAACTCGCCCCACCCGTAAACCTCGCCGTAAACACCTGGAAGCCATCCGCCCGCACCCGCAGCGTGTACTCCGTCCCCGGCGCAATCACCAGGGGCGCCCGACCCTCCGCATCGGAGGTCACACGTACCGCCACAGCCTCGCCCCGGTCCAGCTCCACCGACGCCCCTGCCACCGCCGCCCCGCTCGCGTCTTCCACAACCACGGTGCTTCCCTGCGCGGTGCCCGTCTCCTGTGCCCAAACCGCCAACGTCCAATTCGCCAGCAAGCCGGCAACGGCCAACACGGATCTTCGCTTCAGCATGCGTTTCCCTGTGACAACACGCCGGCGCCAACCTAGAATCGTTCCCAGGCCGCAGTCATGCGCTGCGCGTCGTCGGGGCCTTCACGGATCTCTGCCACGAGTCCCCCGTGCGGGCCCCACCTTTCATCAATGTGTCCCCAATATACGACAAGATCGGTCCGACATCGACGCGTCGAGAAGTTTCCGCCGTGGCGCACCAGTTTCCCGCACTCGCTACACTGGATATAGATCGCATCCACACCGGCCCGGACACCACACCGGAGACGCACACCAGCAGCAGCCGCAAGGCTTCCGCTGGCGCTCGTCCTTTTCAGTGCGTCCGCACCATCAACAGCACCAGACAAGGTCGTCAACACCAGTGCCAGGCTCCGTAAGTGTCTCAATTCAGGAATTTTGTGCGCAAGTTCCCCAGATTCAACGTTTTGCCGCGCAAGCTTCCACCCAACCCGTTGATTCGAGAGATCTTCCCTAAGAAACACCCGTCTCCCCGGGGGGAGGTGGCTCGGGAGGCCTGCCCCCTCCGTGGCAGACCGCCCCTCCATCAACCCCGCTACAATCGCCTTGTGATCGCAGGCGCCTTTCGCTTCCGGAACGAGCTCCCGTTTCATCCCGAAACGGCCCGCGACATCCTGCGAAATGTCCCCGAAGCTCCCGGCATCTGCGCCCTCTTCGGCCACGACCCGACCGCGCAGCCGTATCTCACTCGAACCGCCAACCTTCGTCGCCGCCTCATCCGTCTGCTCGACGCGCCCGAAGCTCTGTCGAAACGTCTCAACCTCCGAGATCGCGTCAACCGCATCGCCTGGACCGAAACCGGCTCCGAGTTCGAAGCGCTCCTCGCCCTCTACAACGCTACCTCAACCCTCCTCAGCCCCGCCGAAGCGCGCCGCCGCCTCAAGCTCCACACGCCAACCTTCGTCCGCCTCACCGCGGAGCACGCGCACCCGCGCCTCTACACCACCAACCGCCTCGCCCGCGCCTCACTCGCCCAGCTCTACGGTCCGTTCCCCTCGCGGGTCGCCGCCGAGCGCTTCGCCGACGCCGTCCTCGATCTCTTCCGCCTTCGCCGCTGCCACGAAGACCTCGTCGTGCATCCCGATCATCCCGGCTGCGCCTACGGCGAGATGAAGCGCTGCCTCGCACCCTGCAACACGGGCTGCTCGCCCGAAACCTACACCGCCGAAGCCGTCGCCGTCCGCGCCTTCCTCGACACCCACGGCGAAAGCCTCCTCGCCTCGGTCGCCGCCGAGCGCGCCCAGGCCTCCGAAGCCATGGACTTCGAGCGTGCCGCCGATCTCCACACCCGCTGGGAAAAGGTGAGGTCGATCGCCGCCCTGGCCGACAACCTCGTTCGCCCGATCCCCGATCTGCGCACCCTCATCGTCCAGCGCGCCTCCGCCGAAGCAACGCAGCATGCCGAGCTCGCCGCCATCTTCCTGCTCCGCTCCGGCCAGTTGCTCGGCCCCGAGCCGCTCAGCACCCTCGGCGTCCGCGCCGTGCGCGAGCAGACCTCGGTCGGCTCCAGCCTCTTCGCCCAGCCGCTCATGCTGCAAGCCATCCCGCTCGACGCCCGGCTCGACGCGGCGCCCACCGCAACTGAGTCCCCCGAAACCCGCGCCGAAGCCGTCCTCGCCAAGCTCGAGAGCGCGCCCACGGACGCCGACACCGCCATCCTCAGCGACCACCTCTCGCTCTTCCGCCGCTGGTATTACCGCCCGGAGAAGCAGCGGGAGGGCGAGGTCCTGCTTCCCAACCCCGACCGAAGCTGGCCCGCGCGCAAGCTCCTCCGCGCCGCCGCCCGCGTCGCGCTCGGCGACCCGAAGTCCATGCAGTCCACCGACCGCGAAGGTGCCAAGGCCATCAAGACCAAGGTCCTGCACGCCGGTCGCCCGGATGTCGAGCGCATCGTCCCCGACCTCGCCGCCATCAGCTCATCTTCCACCGAAGCTGCGCCGCAGCCGCGCACCTTCCGCAGCCGCCGCTCCAGTCGGGAGCCTCGCCCATGAGGTCCATCGCTCGCCGCCCCGATGTCCGCTCGCTCGCCGTTCTCGCGGTCTGCACCAGCGCAGCGTTCGCACAATCACCCACACCAACCGCACCCGACAACCCCGCGGGCCAAACCCTGACGCTCACCGCCACAACCACCATCGTGCGTGTCCCGACGATAGTGCGCACCAAGTCCGGCGAGCCGGTCTTCGCCCTGAAAGCCTCAGACTTCACCGTCACCGACGATGGCGTTCCGCAGGTCATCACCGTCGACGAGGACACCGGATCGCAGCCGCTCGCTCTTGTCGTCGCCATCCAGACCGGCGGAGCAGGATCGCGTCACCTTGCCGACACCGATCGCCTGCCCACGTTCGTGGATGCGATCGTCGGCGGCGTCGAGCACCGCGTCGCCGTCGTCACCTTCGACAGCGAGCCCTTCCTTCTGCAGCCCTTTACCTCCGATCCCGACCACATCCGCGAGTCGACCCACAACTTCGAGGCCGGGGACAACGGCGCAGCCATCCTCGACGCTCTCGAGTTCGCCACGGACCTCCTGCGCTCGCAGCCGAAGCAGTTTCGCCGCGCCATCCTGCTGATCAGCGAAACCGTCGACCACGGCAGCAAGACCACGCTCGAGCAGTCGCTGCGATCCACGGGCGACACCAACACCACCATCTACAGCGTTGCCTTCAACAGCTCGCGCTCAGCATCGATGCACGAGCTCAACAAGCTACTGGGTGGCGAGCCGCACACACCCGGTCCGCCAACTGGCTGCATGGGCAAGGAGACCGAGATCACCGCCGACTCACCCGCAAACCGCTGGCAGCAAGCCTATGACTGCCTAAGCCTGCTCGCCCCACCCCTGCGACTGGTGAAAATGGCGACACTGGTCGCCATGAACAACCTGCGGCAGAACGTGCCCGAAACCGTCGCTCGACAGACCGGCGGCGAATACGCGAAGTTCGATAACGCGAAAGGGCTGGAGCGAGATTTGTTCGGCATCTCCAACCACCTTCCCAACCAATACATCCTCAGCTTTCACCCGCAGGCGCCGCATCCTGGCCTTCATACGATCGGGCTCGAGCTCAAGAACTATGACAACCTGTCGGTCACTGCGCGATCGAGTTACTGGGCCGACAACGGCGCGACCTCGCCACAGGCCCAGTAAGCTCCGCGGCTGCAAACGACAGGCGCGCGCGATAGCGAAACGAGGGTGGCGCGCTGATAAACTTGAGGCGAGCCGGCTTCGCAGTTCACGCTTTCCGAGGACACCGACCCCCATGATCGAGCTTGCCTTTTCCATTCTTGCCTCCGACTTCGCGCATCTGGCGGATGAGGTCGCGCGGGCCGAGCTCGGCGGTGGATCGATCGTGCATGTCGATGTCATGGATGGTCACTTCGTGCCGAACATCACGTTCGGGCCACCAATGGTGCAGGCGCTGCGGCCGGTGACGAAACTGCCGCTCGACTGCCACCTGATGATCGAGAACCCGGATCAGTTCATCCCGGAGTTTGCCGAGGCGGGCGCGGACTTCTGCAGCGTGCACCAGGAAGCATGTCGTCATCTGTACCGAACGCTGCAGCTGATCGAGCAACATGGCATGCAGCCCGCGGTGGTAATCAACCCGGCGACTCCGGTAGAGACGATTATCGAGGTGCTGCCGATCGTGCACCATGTGCTGGTGATGAGCGTGAACCCGGGCTTCGGTGGGCAGAAGTTTCTGCCACTGGCGTTGGGCAAGATTGCCCGGCTGCGCGAGATGCGTGCGGCAATGGGGCTGAACTTCCGGATCGAGGTCGATGGCGGCGTCGCTCACAACACCGTTGCGCAGGTCGTCGGAGCAGGTGCGGACATGCTGGTCGCGGGTTCGGCTGTGTTCCAGCCGGGCAGGACGGAGCACAACGCTCGCGAGCTGCTGGAGCTGGCGCGGGCGGCGGCACCGGGAACTGTGACGATTTGACGGCTGGCGAGCTGGGCGCGAGCCGCTCGGACGGACTAAAATACACGCAGCCGCTGCACGGCACAGGCGGTCTGAGGTTTGGAGCTTTGATGAATCAGCGTTCCTTCTTTCCCAGTGTTCGGTCCGGCCTGCTGGCCGGCGTTGTGGTTTCCGGTCTGTTGCTGTCCGGCTTTGCCGCCGCAAGCGTTGCGCAGGACGCAGCACCTGCGGCAGCGACACAGGACCCTGCTCCGGCGCCAGCAGCTGCGGAGGCTCCGGCGGCCACTGCGGCAACGCCTGCGCAGAACGACCCAACGCTGAACGCGCTTCCGCCGAATGGCAGCAAGGCCATCAAGGAGAGCCGCAAGGAGCGCAAGGCGGACAAGGTGGTGCAGCTGAAGGACACACGCAAGCTGGCCAAGAAAGACAAGAAGGTCGATCCGCTGGTCGGCAAGGATGTAAATCTGCCGGATAAGCAGCTGTACGACAAAGCCCTGCTGGCGACCAAGTCCGGTCACTTCGATGTGGCGCGGCTTGATTTGCAGACGCTGCTGAACACCTACCAAGATTCGCAATACCAAATGCGGGCGAAGCTCGCGATCGCCGACAGCTGGTACAGGGAAGGCGGAACGGCGGCGCTGACCCAGGCCGAGCAGGAGTATGCCGACTTCCGCGTCTTCTTCCCGAACACGCCTGAGGCGGCCGAAGCGCAGATGCGCATCGGCGATATTTATTTTCGGCAGATGGACAAGCCGGATCGGGACTACTCGAAGGCGGTACATGCCGAGGAGGAGTACCGCCGGATGCTGACGGACTACCCGGACTCGACGCTGGTTCCGCAGGCGAAGCAGCGGCTGCGCGAGGTGCAGGAGATGCTGGCGTCGCGTGAGGCGGACATCGCCGCGTTCTACGCGACGCACCTGAACTGGTCGGCGACGATCGCGCGCTACCAGACGGTGATCGACACGTATCCGGAGTACAGCCATGTGGATGATGTGCTGATCGGTCTGGGCGACGCGTATGAGGCGCAGGCGCGGATGGTGCGCGCGCAGCAGATGGCGGAAGGTCCGAAGGCAAGGCTGGAAAAGGACTTCGACGACCGAGCCTCGGCGGCATACCGCAGGGTGGTGCTGGAGCATGCGGCGGCTCCGCACGTGGAAGACGCGAAGGACCGTTTGGCGGCGATGAATCTGCCGATTCCGACGCCGACACCGGAGCAGATGCAGACGAGCATGGCGCTTGAGAACAGCCGGTCGCAGTACCGGTTGCAGGATCGGGCGAAGCTGCTGTTCCTGCATCAGCCGGACGTGGTTCTGGCGGCGCGCATCGGGGAGCCTTCGCTGGCGGACCCGAAGGCGACGCTGGCGCCGCAGGTGAGCAAGCAGATCATGGCCGACTACAAGGACGCGTTCAATCCGGGTGCTGCGGCACACACGAACGACGCCGCGATCGCGCCTGCAGCGACGCAGCCAGCGGATACGGCGACAGTTGCGCCGGCGTCGCCCGCGTCTCCGGCGGCTCCGCTGGCATTCCAGGATATTCCCAACGCGGGCCAGCCAGACACGACGGTTCAGCCGGTGGTGACGCCGACGACGACGGCACCGGCGGGAACGGGGACGGGTTTGGGCGTTGAGATCCTGTCGCCGGGCGCGACGGCGAACGGCGGCGACGCTTCGGCTGGGCCGCCGGCGACCACGCCGGGAGCGACGGGCAATGCGCTGGTAAACGGCGCGAGCGGCGGCCTGAAGACGGTTGGGCCGACGGACGCATCGACGCTTCCTCCGGTGGAGCAGGTTGGCGCGGCTCCGGATACGGTGAACGACGTGAATGGGGTGAAGACGCCTGCGGCAGCGGCGGCTCCGGCGAACGGCAAGAAGGCAAAGTCGGATTACGACAAGAGCGATGAGTCTTCGAGCAAGCACAAGAAGAAGAAGGGTTTGGATAAGATCAACCCGTTCTAGGTCGGCGAGCTGCAGTTGAGAATGGCCGAGCGCTTGCGCTCGGCCCTTTCTGTTTGTTGCGAGCTTATTGCGCTCGCGTTGGTTACGCTACGGGGCCACTCCTGCCGGGCTACCCCCGCCCCACCGGAGAGGATATTCTTGGCCAAAAGTCTCTGCAATGAGTCACGTAAAGCACGTACCTCCTGCAAAATATTCCATGGAGGGACTTTACGTACAAAATCTCTGAAATCAAGCGGTTAGGGCGCTTTGCAAGCGTGTGGCTGGACCGCGTGCGCGCCGTGCGATGTTTGATTTCGAGATCTAACTCCATTCTAGCGAAACGCGAGAGGAACTACGCCAATGTGGCGCGAGCATTTTTTGACGTGGGCGGGAGGAGATCAGAAGCGACGAGGTGTGGGTGGGTAGGCGTAGCGGGCGCGGTTGTCCCGGACGAGGTGGACGATGAGCCAGACCACGCCGAGGAGGAGGAGCAGGGGGGCAAGAAGGATGGAGATGCCGAAGCCGGTGGCGAAGACCGAGCGGTCGCCGCGCACGGAGGTGGAGGCGGGTATGTCGATGGTGGAGAAGGCGCTGGCGAGGTCGCCGTTGACGCGGCTGTTGTCGCCGAGGCGGAGGGTGCTGAAGAGGACGGCAACGTCGCCGGAGATGGTGTGGTCTGCGGTGCCGTTGACGGTGCCGAAGAGGACGGCGACGTCGCCGTGGACATCGCCGTCCAGGTTGACGGTGCAGAACATGCAGGCGATGTCGCCGGCGGGACGGTCTTCGGAGACGTTGATGGTGGTGAAAGCGCCGGCGTGGTCCTGCCCGCCGCCGTGCGAGGACGCGTGGGCAGACCCGGGGAGCAGCGCGACGAGCAGGGCGGCGACGGATATGAGCGAGCGGTGCAGTCTATGCATGCGGTTTTCCTGGACAGCGAGTTGGTTGGTAGTGTACGGGCTCACAACCTTTGTGGGAAGTGCGGGCGGAGGTAGCCTCCGTGCTGCTCCGGTGTGGGTGAGACTGCGCCGGCGTCAATTTGGAAGATCTTTTTCGAGCAGTTCCTGGCGGTAAAAGGGACGAGGGAGGCGATCTTTGAGGGCCGGGAGAGGATCGAGGGTCTGGTGGCCCTTGCCATACCAGAAGGCGACGCTGGTGTAGAGGTCGCGGCGGTCGTTGGCGTGGCCGTGCTCGATGGAGGCGGTGATGGATTTCGAGAAGTAGATCGGGTCCTGGAGGTACCAGCGGTAGAGGACGTGGACGCCGCTCCAGTCGCGGTTGCCACGGGAGATGTAACCGGCAAAGGGATAGTTGAATTCCTCGGCGAACTGCCAGGCGCTGCCGAAGGCGTCCTCGACGCCGGTGCCGTTGAGGGTGGGCGGGGAGGTTTGGCCGTCGATGAAGAACATGTCGTCGCCCTCGCCCCACCAGCCGGAGGAAAGGCCCTGGATGGCGAGGATGACGCCGATGAACTGGCCCTGGCCGGTGGCGGACATGAAGCGGTAATTGTGTTTTCCGTCGAGGTTGATGCCGTGCGATTCGGACTCGGGAATGGCTTCGGTGATCTCGGAGCGCCACTGGGCGTGGAAGCGGCCCTCTTTATCGGTCTGTTTGGTGTCGGCGTAGGTCTGGTAGTCGATGTGGAAGTAGAAGGAAGAGACCGCCTGGGCGCCGTCGTTGGTGAGGGTGATGCGGGCTCCTTTGGAGAAGGGCATTTCGAAGAAGGAGGAGAGGGCGCGGCCGCGGACGTTGAGGGGGAGGGACTGCCAGGAGTGGTAGGCCTGTCCGGTGTGCCCGCCGGGGATGTCTTCATACTCGAAGCCGGTGCCGAAGAAGTCGCCAATGGGGACTTCGACGGAGGGCTCGGGGTTGCCGTCCCAGTACATGCGGAGAACGAGCTCGCGCAGGTGGAACTTTGAGGGCGAATCGATGGTGACCCAGATGTGACGGACGGAGCCCGAGCCTGGGATGTCGGCGAGGGTGACGGTTTCTGCGGCGGGGACCCTGATGGCGTCGGCGTTGCCGCCGGTCTTGTCGTACGAGGAGATGCGGTGCGAGGAGATGCCGGTGGTGAGGTCGGCGACGTGGGCAAGAGGGCCGGCCTGCTGGGCGCGGGCGAGGAGGGTGGGGACGAGCAGAAAGGCTAATGCGAGGCGCGACAGGAGCTTCAGCATACGTCGGATGGCCGCTTTCCCGTAGGTTTCGAAGATGAAACTCATGGTATCGCGGTCGCATGGGACGGTTCCGATCTGGGAATAGGACGAATTCTTTTTGACAAGTATGCTTGACATCACCAGCGAAGCTTATGTAAAGTTTGCCTGTCACCTGGGAGGCAAGTACATGGGATTGTGCAATCGGCAGATGACGGTCTTACAACGGCGATCCATGCAGAAACTGAGCGGCGTGATGGGGTTAACGGCGGGCATTACGCTCCTGAGCCGGGACTGGTTCAAAGCTGGGCAGACACCGACGTGGGCAGCGGTCATCTGCCTGCTATCTGTGTTGCCTGTGCTGGCGGGCATCTTGATCGTTGCGCGGTATCTCGCTTCGGAGCCAGACGAGTTCGTTCGGGCTTTAGCGACGCGTGCTCTGCTCTGGGGCCTGGCTGTGACGATGGTGGGGGACGCGGTCGCAGGAGCCATGACGCAGCTGTACGGTGGGCATCTGTCGCTGGTGGTGCTGAACGCGGATTTGCTGTTTGTCGGGACGGGCGGGGCGTTTCGGCTGCTGCAGCGAGGGTACCGGTGACGAACCGGCTGCGTGAGCTGCGGGGCGAGCGGCGTTGGAGTCAGGCAGATCTGGCAGAGCGGTTGGGAGTTTCGCGGCAATCGGTCAACGCGATTGAGACGGGGAAGTTCGATCCGAGTCTGCCGCTTGCGTTCAAGCTCGCAAGCCTGTTTGGGCAGCGGATCGAGCAAATTTTCGAAGAGCCGTGAGGCTGATGTGGGCAAGCGATCAGCACCCGGCCGAGCAGGGGAGTAGCGCGTAGGAGGTGGGTGCCTCTGCTGTGAGGAATGAGACGCGTACGAGGACGGGCCAGCTACGGCGGAGTTGGGAGTGGTCGGGAGACGGCGAGGGAGTGCTGCTAGGCTTTAAGGCTATGAGCAGAGAGCTTTCGAAGGCGTACGATCCGCAGGCGATCGAGGAGAAGTGGGCGCGGTACTGGGTGAGCGAGGGGGTGTTTGACACGGCTGGTTCCGAGGAAGATGCGGGGCGGTTTGTGATGCTGCTGCCGCCGCCGAATGTGACGGGGCGGCTGCACATGGGGCACATGCTGAACCAGACGGAGATGGACATCTTGACGCGGTGGCACAGGATGCGGGGGGAGCGGGCGGTGTGGGTTCCGGGGACGGACCATGCGGGGATTGCGACGCAGATGATGGTGGAGCGGCAGCTTGCGGGGGAGGGGACTTCGCGGCAGGAGTTGGGGCGAGCAGGGTTTATTGAGCGGGTGTGGGCTTGGAAGGGAACGTACGGCGGGGCGATTACGGAGCAGATGCGGCGCCTAGGCGCGAGTGTGGACTGGGGGCGTGAGTACTTCACGATGGACGACGGGCTAAGCCGGGCGGTGCGGGAGGCGTTTGTTCGGCTGCATGAGCAGGGGCTGATTTACCGCGGGGCGTACATCGTGAACTGGGATCCGGAGATTGGGACGGCGGTGTCGGACCTGGAGGTGGAGCACCAGGAGCGAGCGGGGCGGCTGTACCACGTGCGGTACCCGGCGGCGGATGGCGGGGATGGGATTGTGATTGCGACGACGCGGCCGGAGACGATGCTGGGGGATGTGGCGGTTGCGGTGAATCCTGCTGACGAGCGGTATCGGGCGCTGGTGGGGACGATGCTGCGGCTGCCGCTGAGCGGGGTGGGTGGCGGGCCGGAGCGGGAGATTCCGGTCGTGGCGGATGAGTGGGCGAATCCGGAGTTTGGCACCGGAGCGGTGAAGGTGACGCCGGCGCATGATCCGAATGATTTTGCGATTGGGCAGAGGCATGGGCTGGCGAACCTGGTGGTGCTGGATGAGCGGGCGCGGGTGGCGGTGGCGGGGTCGGCGTACGACGGGCTGGACCGGTATGCGGCGCGGGAGCGGGTGGTGGAGGATCTGCGGGCGGCTGGGTTGCTGGTGGAGGTGCGGGAGCACACCCATGCGGTGGCGACGAGCCAGCGGAGTGGGGCGGTGATTGAGCCGCGGCTTTCGATGCAGTGGTTTTTGAAGATCGAGACACTGGCGGAGAAGGCGACGGCGGCGGTGCGGGAAGGGCATATCCGGTTTACGCCGGAGATGTATGCGAAGACGTATTTCGAGTGGATGGAGAATATTCACGACTGGTGCCTGTCGCGGCAGCTTTGGTGGGGGCACCGGATTCCGGCGTGGCATTGCGGAAGCTGTGGCGAGGTGATGGTGGCAAGGTCGGCTCCGATGCATTGCGGGCGATGCGGGTCGGCGGAGCTGGAGCAGGAAACGGATGTTCTGGATACGTGGTTCTCGTCGGGGCTGCTGCCGTTTACGGTGTTTGGGTGGCCGGAGAAGACGAAGGATTTAGAGGAGATGTATCCGACGGATTTGCTGGTGACGGGGTTTGACATTCTGTTTTTCTGGGTGGCGCGGATGATCATGCTGGGGACGCACTTCATGTTGGAGGAGCCTCTCGACGGTCGGCCGAGAACTCTGGCCGAGGCGGTGCCGTTTCGGGAGGTGTATATCCATGCGCTGGTGCGGGATGCGGACCGGCAGAAGATGTCGAAGACGAAGGGGAATGTGATCGACCCGATCGAGATTATTGAGCGGTTTGGGACGGATGCGGTGCGGTTTACGCTGGCGAGCATGGCTAGTCCGGGGACGGATATTGCGTTTTCGGAGGCGCGGACGGAGGGGAACCGGGCGTTTGCGAACAAGATCTGGAATGCGGCGCGGTTCCTGTTTTTGCAGATGGATCGGGCGGGGGCGGCGGGGTATGACGTTGCGGTGCGGGCGCTGCCGAAGGAGTTGCCGGAGGGGACGCCGCTGGAGACGCGGTGGATGGTTTCGCGGCTCCATGCGGTGTGCGGGGAGGTGGACCGGGCGCTAGGGGAGTATCGGTTCGATGAGGCGGCGAGTGCGGCTTATCGGTTCTTCTGGGGGGAGTTCTGCGACTGGTATCTGGAGCTGGCCAAGCTGCGGCTGGAGTTTCCGGAGGGTGGGGCGACGAATGAGGTGACGGCGATTACGCTGGGGGCGCTGGTGGGGGTGTTTGAGGCGGCGCTGCGGTTGTTGAGTCCATTTATGCCATTTTTGACGGAGGAGATCTGGCATGCGCTGTGGGGCGAGGCGGCGCCGGCGAAGTCGGTTGCGCTGACGCGATATCCGCGGGCTGGGGAGTTTGCGGCGGATGCGGTGGCGGAGCGGGCGATGGAGACGATGCAGGAGCTGATTGCCGCGGTTCGGGCGCTGCGGAAGGAGCTTGGCGTGCCGGAAAAGGAGGCGGCGGGGATTCGGGTGTTTGGGGACGACCGGGTGGTGGCGCTGGTGGACGCGCATGCGGACATGCTGGCGCGGATGGCTCGGGTGTCGGCGGTGGAGTTTGCGAGGGAGGGACTGACCGGGGCTGGGGCTCGGGCTGTGACGCCCAGGGATGGCGCGGCGTTTGATGTGGCGGTAGTGTATGCGCGGCAGGTGGATGTCCCGGCCGAGCGGGAGCGATTGGGGAAGGAGATTGCGCGGCTGGTAAAGCTGAGTGGGGCGGCGGAGGTGAAGTTGGGCGATGAGGCGTTTGTGGCGAAGGCTCCGGCGCATATTGTGGAGGGTTTTCGCAAGCAGGCGGGGGAGATGGGGATGCTGCTGGAAAAGGCGCGGGCGGCTTTGCGGGAGTTGCCGGAGGTGTAAATCCCGTGCCGTTCCCGTTTTGGGACGGGTTTGATGAGGAATGTCGGGGATGCTGCCGATTTTGATTTGCAGGGAACGGGATCGGCGGTAGAGTAGCGAAGAGAGAGCGAATTCGGCGTGGGGCGAGGGAGGTCGGGTTTGTGGATGCGGGCTGGTCGGCGAACGGCGAGGCGGTGACAACGGAGGTGTTGCGGGCGGCGTCTGATGGAAGCAGGAGAGATGATTATGGCGATTCAGACAACACCGCACACCCGGGACCACGATGATCCGGCGCAGTCAGACTTTGATGAGAACGAGCTTTCGGAAAAGGTTGGGGAAGGGTATGACGGGCAGGAATTTCAGGAGTTGAAGGACGCACAAAGTGCGGGCAGCCGGAATGAGCGGGTGACCAACTACGGCGGCAATGAACGTAACGTGGAGCCGACGACGGCTTCGGAGTACGAGACGGGCAATCAGCCGAAAGCAGCCGCGGATGCTTCGGGAATTACGAACCACTCGCTGAGCGAAGAGCTGGAGCAGCAGGAGAAGGTGACTGGCGCTCGGCCGGATACGGTTGGGCCGGTCGATCCGAAGGAGTAACGGGCTCGACGCAGCTAGAGGGCGGCTCCTCGATGACCGGTTTCATCGGTGGCCGCCCTCTGCCGTCACCTCGGCTAGTTTTTGCCGTGGACACTGCGGCTTCTGGTTTGGCCGGTGACGGGGGGCTCGTTGAGGTCCTGTCGAGTGTCGGCGGCGACATTGCCCTGAGGGGCGGTGTGACTGTCGAAGGTGCTCTGGAGGTGTGCAGCGTGCGAGTGGGAGTGGGCGAGTTCGTCGCCGGGGACGTGGTCCTTGGAGTGAGCGTCGGTGGTGTGGCCGTCGTTCTCGTGCATGGCTTGTTCGCTGGCTTTGCTGGGTGCGTGGTGCGGTTCGGTGTGCTTCGTGGACATTGGGTTCCTTTCAGTTCTGGTGCGGACAGATCCTAGGTGGCTACCGGACGCAATGGATGGGGTTACTCCCCGAGAATCTTTTGGACTGCCTCGGGGGTTGGCTTGGCTGAACTGGTGTCGACGGCCTCATCGCCGAAGTCCTGGGCGCCGTAGTCGAAGTCGTTTCCGCCGTCGGCCTGCTGGGCGGGCTCGGGCTGCAGTTTGCGCTGGTCTTCGTTGAGGCCCCAGCCCTGCTCGTGGGCGTACTCGCCGGAGAGGCCGCGGGTGTGTTCGCCGAAGCCGCGGGGCTCTGGGATTGGCTTGGTATCGGTGCTCATATTGGACAATCTCCTTCTGCTTGAGATGGACGGAAGCGGCGCGTGGTTGACTGCGGTGAGCGGATGCGTCCGCACCCGGCTCGAAAGGACTCGGAGGTCAGGGTGCCTTTCTCTCCACGTACTTACGTGTCCAGTCTTCAAAGACAAAGTTTACGTCCGGACCTGGGTCTTACCTGAGTCTGTTTGGGCTCCCCGAAGGCAGGTGTTGGGCGGTAGGCGTCCGGTGCTGAATTATGTCTATGCCGTCGCGAGGAGTGGATGCGCCACGAGCGAGATCGCTCACTTTGGATGGGAGAAGAGACAAGGTGCTTGATGGAATCCAGGTGCGTCGTGACCTTTGTGTTGGGCTCTTCGCCTCTTCTGATTTCGGCTCACTTTATCACCGCGCAAGCTTTTGCGCGAGTGCGCCGGGGCTGTCGCGGCTAATCGCCGCAAGCGCGTTTTAGCAGTTATTGACGCAACTTCGGCCAACAGAACCGAACTAGATTGCCGGATCTAACTGTACCTCTCGTTCAGTCTGAAAGGGCACGTGCCTAGAACTTCGTCTCACACGTAGGGCGATGAACGGACGTTCTATGCCCAAGTAGAGCAGGGATGCGACACCCAGACAGGCAGCCGCGTAGATGCTGGACGATATCCAGCCAGCTCTGGCTGTGAGCACAGGCAGGAGGAGATGCACCGCATGAGCGACCGACTTGTGTGTCAGGTATAGGCTGAAGGCCAATGCTGCAAATGTCCCTGCTCCAGAAACTCGCTTGGTTAGGAAGCCGTCTCTGGAGACTGCTGACGCAACAAGCAGGCCAAATCCGCACGCAAGCGCCGGGAATGCGAAGAGGATGCTGAGAGGAAGATCAGGAGCGGGGTAATCGAAGCCACAGAGCGAAAGTGCTCCTAGCACACAGACGAAACCTAGGAGCGTTAGGGGCGCTCCATGCTTTGTGAATCGTGACCACCAATGGCGCCTGAAGGTGCGAATGACTGCGAGGCTTACCCCCACCACGAGCCCATCAAGGCGCGAGTAGGTCGGGTAGTAGATGTACTTCATCATCATGAGGCCCTGCTGCTCGTCCGCTGGCTGAACGACGGAATGAAGTAACCATGCCCGTATCGCAACTCCTCCCAAGAGAACCAATGAGAGGGAAAGAGCGGTCTTCCACACAGAGGGCTTTCGCATCAAGAGAAGAAGCAGAACTGGAAAGATCAGATAGAAGTGCTCTTCGACGCACAGCGACCAAACGTGAGAGAACGCGCGGCTCTTCGGATACCCGAGGAGAAGGAGATTCCACGTGAAGCTTGCGTACTGCCAGCCGGCATAAGGCCCTGGCGCTTCGCGCCATAGCGGCACGCCTACGTAGAGGAGCAAGACGACAAAGAACGCGGGCAAAATCCGGTATGCGCGACGTGTGTAGAAATCTCTGAGTGAAGGCTTTTCGCCAGCCAGGTACGGCTTCAGAAGTTGAGAGCTGATGAGAAAGCCGCTTAGGACAAAGAACAGGTCGACTCCCACCCATCCGATTCTGGCGATCGGCTCCATGACTGGCGGTAGCAGCCCTTGCATGTTGAGGTGGTAAAGCATGACCACAAAGATAGCCAGAGAACGCAGTGTGTCCAGTCCATGCAAGCGCATGGGAGAAGTGCATTGGGATGAAGGCATGGAAGCAACCTAGCGGGTAAATGTGCCGAGGATCTACCTGCGATCAGGCAACAAGTGCCCCTGTGGTCGCCAGTATCAGTTTTGGTACAGCGAACCTGTCTCGTAGTTACGGGGTTTAGGACCGACGTGAGTCTTTCGCGCGGTAATCTTCTTCTAATCGAAGGAGTTGCATTGTAATGAACCGGAATACACGTTTGGCGTTGATTTGCTTCTTTTCATCTCTAGCCGTGTCGCATGCTCAAGAGGAGGCTAAGCCTCTGACACCAAAAGTGCAGATGGTGGAGGTGGAGAAAGATGTGCGCCTCGAAGTGTCGGATTGGGGTGGCAGCGGCCCGAACCTTGTTTTGCTTGCAGGGCTTGGAGACAACGTGCACATCTTTGATGCTTTTGCTCTGAAACTCACGGCTGGGTGCCATGTATATGGCATCACTCGCCGCGGACGAGGAAAGTCCGACAAGCCCCCGGCGAGCGAAGAGAACTATAACGTCGGCAGGCTTGGCAATGATGTCCTGGCCGTGCTTGATGCCCTGCAAATCAAGAAGCCCATCCTCGCGGGCCATTCTCTTTCGGGCGAGGAGTTGAGCTACATCGGCGCTAATTACCCGACCAAAGTCGCGGGCCTAATCTATTTAGAAGCCGGATACCCGTACGCTCTTTACGATCAGGTACATGGCAACTTGGAATTGGATGTAATTGCACTCAGAAAAGAGCTCGTTCAGTTCACAAATGGTTATGAGTACGAGCCGGTAAAAGATTACCGCGGACTGATCGCTGATCTGGAGCAAGTCGAGAACGAAGTCAAACTTCACGAGACTACGGTGAAAGACTTATCTCCGACACCCGTAAGCCCACGAATGACGCCCGACCTCTTCGCAATCGTAGGTGCCGAGGAACGCTTTAAGACGATCCCTGTACCCGCTCTTGTCATCTTCGGCGTCGGTACGAATCCTGCACCTCAAGCGGTCCCAACCACCTCGTCCGAAGCTATACGGCAATCGCTCATGGTCAACAGCAAAGACGCACAAATTGCAGCTTGGAAACGCCAAGTGCCTTCGGCACACATTGTGTTGATTCCGCATGCCACACACTATGTGTTCGAATCAGCTCCAAGTGAGACCTTGCACGAGATGAAATCTTTCATCGCGACACTTCCAGCGAAATAGCTCGATTCTGATGAGATTGCGGTACTGAGTGCGCTGGCCGCACGGGAGTTCCCCGGTCCTGGACGGTACTGGCGAGTTGCATTAGGTGAAGCTGCAACGGTGACTGGCGGGCCGGAGGTCGGCTCGTTCGGAGTTGCGCTTAAGATCGTTGCGCGTCTGGGCGCACTGCCCGGGACGCGTTAGACGCTGACTTTTCTCTGGACTTCCTGCTCGACGGCGATGGTGACGTTTTCGTGCTTGATGTCGAGGCGGAGACGGTTGTAGAGGCTCATGTAGAAGTTGGCCACGTAGACCAGGGCGAACCAGCTGATGAGGTATCCGCGCCAGCCGGCGTAGAGGAGTTGGAAGCGGGTGATGAGGAGGAAGAATGCGGCGACGTAGTGGGAGAAACAGTACTCGCAGGTGAAGAGATAGAAGAATTTGCGCTGGACAGGATTGCCACAGCTTTGACTCTTGTTTTTGCAGAATTCGCGCGGCTCGCGAAAGACTTCCTCGTGGGTGACGGTCCACGCAGCGCAGGCGATAGGGATGGCGAGGATAAAGAGGAAGGCGAACTGGTGGGACAGGGAAGCGTCTAGCATGGCGGCCGGATCGATGTTCGTTGTGCTTTGGATGCAGAACCGGACCGAACGCACCAAGAGCGTGCGCGCCTAGGCGGGACGGAAGCGAAGGAGGACCGCTAAGCAGAAGTTGGTGACAAACAGGAGGTGGATGCCGATGTGGAACAGATTGGGGCGGGGATTGTTGCCGCGTGCTGGAAGGTTGGGTGCTGAAAAGCAGCAGGTGCCTGAGCGGCATCTGTTGAGAAGGCTGGCAGGAAGATGGAGCAAGCGATGCGATTCGACTCGGAACTGGTGTTGGAAGGGGTGGCGGAGACACGGTTTCGGGGGTCGGTGCGGCATTTTGCGGTGACGGGCTCGACGAACACACTGGCGCTGGAGGCGGCGGCGGGTGGTGCGATGGACGGGGTGTGGGTGGCGGACGAGCAGACGGCGGGGCGGGGGCGGGGCGGGCATGGGTGGCACTCGGCGGCGGGGGAGGGGCTCTACTGTAGTGCGCTGGTGCGGCCGCGGCTGGCGATGGCCGATGCGATGGTGCTACCGCTGGTGGTGGGGTTGGCGGCGGCGGCGGCGGTGGAGGAGGTTTCGGGGATGGTTGTGGATCTGCGGTGGCCGAATGATCTGCTGCTGGGCGGCGATGTGATGGGCGGACGGAGGGTGGGGGCGAAGAAGTTTGGGGGGATTCTAGTAGAGACGAGTGGGGCGGAGGAGGACGGGGGGGTACGGTTTGCGGTGATTGGGGTGGGAATCAATGTGAACCACCGGGGGTTTCCGGAGGAACTGCGCGGGGTGGCGACGTCGCTGCGGATCGAGGGGGACGGGGCGGAGGTGGCGCGGGAAGAGGTTCTGGTGGCGTTTTTGCGGCGGTTGGAGATGGAGTTGCAGGGCGTGGAGCTGCCGGGGGGGATGGCGGCGGCGATGGCGCGGTTTGGAGCGGCTTCGAGCTGGGTGGAGGGGAAGCGGGTGCGGGTGGGAGACGGGGTGGACAGCTACGTTGGGGTGACGTGTGGGTTGACGAAGCATGGGTTTTTGCGGGTTGCGGGAGAGGATGGGCAGGAGCGGACGGTGGTTTCGGGTGGGGTGCGGGAGATAATCGAGTAGGCACGGATGCTGCGGAATGGCTGCACAGGATTGATTTGCTGGTTGGAGGGGGATGATGCTGCTGGCGCTGGATGTGGGGAACACGAATACGGTGATGGGGCTGTATGGGGTGGAATCGGCGGAGATGGTGGCCAGCTGGCGGATTGCGACGCCGACGGCGGAGACGGCCGATGAGTTTGGGGTGCTGCTGCGGAGCTTATTTGCGCTGCGGGGACGGGAGGTTGCGGAGGTGACGGCGGTGGCGGTGTCGTCGGTGGTGCCGCCGGTGGACGGGATGCTGCGGGAGACGTTTGAGGCGCACATGGGGGTGCGGCCGCTGTTTGTGGAGCCGGGGGTGAAGACGGGGGTTCCGGTGTTGACGGACAATCCGGCGGAGGTGGGGGCGGACCGGATTGTGAACTGCGTGGCGGCGACGGAGCGGTTTCCGGGAGCGCCGGTGATTGTGGTGGACCTGGGGACGGCGACGACGTTTGATGTGGTGTCGGCACAGGGGGAGTTTCTGGGCGGGGCGATTGCGCCGGGACTGGGGATTTCGGCCGATGCGCTGTTTTCGCGGGCTGCGCGGCTGCCGCGGATTGCGATCCGGCGGCCGGCGAAGGTGATTGGGACGGGAACGGTCGACAATATCCAGATTGGGCTGTACTACGGGTACATCGGGCTGGTGGACGGGATTCTGGAGCGGATGCTGGAGGAGACGGGGCCGGGGACGCGGACACTGGCGACAGGTGGGCTGGCGGGGCTGATCGCGGGTGGGTCGAAGTACATTGAGACGGTGGATGAGTGGCTGACCCTAAGTGGGCTGCGGGTGGTGTGGGAGCGGAATCAGCCGAAGCGACGGGGGGTGGGGGTGCTGGCGGAGATGGAAGGGTAGGCGGGTGTGCTGAATTACTTCAACTACTTTACGGAGATCGAGGAGCGGTTTCAGAGGCGGCGGGGGTCGTTGCTGATGCTGTCGACGCTGGACTGGGCGCTGATCGAGACTTGGAGGGAGGCGGGGCTGCCGCTTCCGGTGGTGCTGCGGGGGATCGATGAGGCGTTTGACAAGTATGAGGCTCGGGCGATGCGGGCGAAGGGTCAGGTGAAGAAGGTGAACGGGCTGGCGTGGTGCGTGCAGAGCGTGATGGCGGCTGTGGAGGCGGCGAGCGAGGCGGCGGTGGGTGGGGCGGCGGTGGCGGGAGCGGCTGGGGAGATGGCGGAGCGGGAGAGTGGGTTTGAGGCTTCGCCGGTGGCGCGGTTTTTGGAGCGGAATGCGGCGGCGGTGGAAGGGGCTGCAGCCGGGTTGGGGGCGCCGGCGGATAGGGTGGCTCGGGAGGTGGTGGAGCGGCTGCGGGTGTTGGCGGCTGAGATGACCGCCGGCACTGGGGGGGATTTGGAGGCGCTGGATCGGACGCTGGGGGTGCTGGAGGAGCGGCTGATGGCGGCGCTGGTGACGGCGACCGGGCAGTCGGAGCTGGTGGGGGTGCGGGAGGCGGCGACGGCGGAGTTGGCGCCGTACCGGAGCAAGATGCCGGCGATGCAGGTTCGGCAGGTGCAGCAGCAGTTTGTGCAGAAGCGGCTGATGGAGGCGCGGGGGCTACCTCGGCTGAGTCTGTTCTACATGAGCCACGGGTGATGCAGGTACGGATCGACAAGGCGGTGTACCGGGGGGATGGCCTGGGTCGGGCGGAGGATGGGCGGGCGGTGTTTGTGCCGTTCTGTTTGCCTGGGGAGCTGGTGGAGGTTTCGCTGGGTGGGGGTGGTGAGGCGGGATTGGTGTCGGTGGTGGAGGCTTCGGCGGAGAGGGTGGCACCGCGGTGCGTGCACTTTGGGGCGTGTGGGGGGTGTCAGTACCAGCATGCGGGGTACGGGGAGCAGCTGCGGTTGAAGCGGGCGATTCTGGAAGAGACGATGGCACGGGCGGGGGTGGCGCGGGTGCCGGAGGTGCAGGTGCATGCGGGGGAGCCGTGGGGGTATCGGAACCGGGTGCGGATGCGGGTGCGGGAGGTGGAGGGAGAGTTGCGGGTGGGGTATAACCGGCGTGGATCGAACGACTTCCTGCCGGTGGTGGAATGTCCGATTGCGGCTCCGCTGCCCTTGCGGGCGGCGGGGTTGCTGCTGCGGCTGGCGGGAATGGATGAGGCGGTGGGGCGTGTGCTGCGGCAGGCGGAGGAGGTGGAGTTTTTCTGCGATGCGGACGAGATGCGGCTGGGGATGACGGTGATTTCCGGGCGTGGCGGGGTGTCTGGGGCGGTAAGCGGGGCGGCGTTTGAGCGGATGGGGGCGGGGTTGCGGATGCTGGTGCCGCAGCTGACGGGAACGGGTTGGGTGGAGTCGGGCGGTGGCGGGAAGGACCGGGTGCTGGCGCGGTGGGGCGCGGAGGGCCTCGAGTACGAGGCGGCGGGGCGGAGCTACTGGGTGACGCGGGGCGGGTTTTTTCAGGTGAACCGGTGGCTGGTGGACGAGCTGGTGGGGCTGGTGACGGAAGGGCGGCGGGGGATGGTGGCTTGGGATTTGTTTGCGGGGATCGGGTTGTTTTCGCGGGTGCTGGCGGGGGAGTTTGCGGCGGTGACGGCGGTGGAGGCGTCGCCGGTGGCGGCCACGGATCTGCGACGGGCGATGGCGCGGTTGGGATCGCAGCACCGGACGGTGGCGGGGACGGCTGTGGAGTTTTTGCGGCGGGCGGCGGTGGAGCGGGAGCGGCCGGAGTTGGTGGTGCTGGATCCGCCGCGGGCGGGGGCCGGAGCGGAGGTTTGTTCCATTTTGGGACGGATTGGGGCCTCTGAGATTACTTATGTGTCCTGCGATCCAACAACGTTGTCGCGGGATTTGAAAGTGTTGCTAGACTCCGGCTACGACCTTGCCGAGATGCACCTGGTCGACCTGTTTCCGCAGACGTTTCACCTGGAGACGGTTGCCGTGTTGCGGCGGTAGTGGGGTCAATCCGGAGGGATTGGCGGCACGATGGAGGGCACGAGGACAGCGGGCGGGAGCGAAGCGGGGCCGGTGGGTGCGCCGGATGCCGGGCTCTGGCCGAAGTGCCGGTCGAGGGTGGAGCGACTGCGGTTTCGGCGGGCGCCGCTGTTGTTTGCGGCGGTGTGTTTTGGGCTGGGGGAGACGTTTTCGGTTTGGCGGTGGCAGCCGCAGCTGGTTCTGCTGGGAGCGCTGGTGCTGCTGCTGTTGCTGGGGGTGGTTGCTCTCCTGTGGGGGCTGCGGGTGGCTGTGTTGCCCGTGGCGGGGGTTTGGGCGGTAGCGGGCATGTGGTGCGCGGAGGTGCGTCCGGAGCCGATCTCGCAGCCACAGCTGCTGCGGTATGCCGATGGGCTGAGCCGGCAGGTGGAAGGGCGCGTGGTGCATTTGCGGACGCTGCCCGTGACGCCGCCAAAGGACGGGGATGAAGAAAAGGTGGGGTGGTGGGAGACGGGGGCGGACGAGGCGCCCGAGACTGCGGGAGCGACCCAGGTGGATGTGCGGGTGCGGCAGATTGAAGATGTGACTCCGGACGTGTCTCGCATGATGCCGGTGGAGGGTGGGGTGCGGGTGACACTGCCGGCGGGTCTGGCCGGCGCGGATAGGCTGCGGTGCGGGGACGTGATCGCGGTCCCGATCCGGATGCGTGGGCCGGAGCGGTATCGAGATCCTGGGGTTTGGCAATACGCGGACTACCTGCTGGAGCAGGGGATTGGGGCGGGTGGGACGGTGGGGCGCGGGAGTTTCGAGGTGGTCGGGCGGGAGCCGGGGTCGATGCAGTGCCGGCTGACGGAGGCGCAGGCGTGGGCCTCGGGGCGCATTGAGCGGTATGTGCGGTCGGGGGTGAACCGCCGACTGCCGCGGGGCGTACGGCTGAGCGCGGACGATGCGGGGATGCTGAGCGCGATGTTGTTTGGGGATCGGTCGGCGCTGAGCCACCAGCAGCGCCTGGGGTTTGAGCGGACAGGGTCGTTTCACCTGTTTGTGGTGTCGGGGATGCATGTGGCGCTGGTGGCGGGGGGCTTGATCTGGCTGGGGCGGCGGCTGCGATGGCCGGCGTGGTTGGCGACGGCGGTGACGCTGGCCGTGACAACGGGGTATGCGCTGATAACGGGGTTTGGGGTGCCGGTGCAGCGGGCATTGTGGATGACGGCGGTGTTTCTGGTGGCGCGGCTGCTGTCGCGGGAGCACTCGATTGCGAACGCGGTGGGAGCGGCGGCGCTAGCGGTGCTGGTGTGGACGCCGTCGGCGTTGTTTGAGGCCAGCTTCCAGATGACGTTTCTGGCGATGGTGGCGATTGTGGGAATTGCTTCGCCGCTGGCGGAGCAGACGTTTTTGCCCTATAGCCGGGCGGCCGGGGGGATGGACGAGAGTTGGCGGGATGCGGCGATGACGCCGCGGCTGGCGCAGTTCCGGGTGATGCTGCGGGTTTGGGGCGAGGCGCTGGCGGGAGTGTTTGGGGGGTGGGCGGCTTCCCTGCCCGGCTGGTTGGTGCGTGGTGGGCTGGTGGTGGCGGAGTTTGCGCTGATCGGGACGGTGGCGGAGATGGTGATGGCGCTGCCGATGGCGGCGTACTTCCATCGGGCGACGGTGTTTGCGCTGCCGGCGAATGCGGTGAGCGTGCCGCTTGTGGCCTTGATGATGCCGGTGAGTTTGCTGGCGTTTGCGGGGATGCTGGCGGGGCCGTGGTTTGCAGTGATTCCGGCGAGCGTGACCGCCGTACTGCTGCACGGAACGACGGGGATGATTGGGGCGATCAGTCGGGCGAGGATTTCGGATTTGCGGGTGCCGGGTCCGGGGCCGTGGGTGGTGGCGGCGGCGCTGGTGTGCTGGGCTTTTTGTTGTTGGGCGGTGCGCCGGACGCGGTGGCTGGCGTGGGTCGTGGCGGGGGTGTTGCCGGCGGTGCTCCTGCTGGTGCTTTGGCCGGGGCGCGCGTCGGAGACGGCAGGGGCTCTGGAGCTGACGGCGATCGACGTGGGGCAAGGCGACTCGCTGCTGGTGGTTGGGCCGGAGGGCCGGGCGATGCTGGTGGATGCGGGTGGGCCGGTGGGTGGGGTGGACGAGGCGGCAGAGGCGACGAGCCGGTTCGATGTGGGCGAGGAGGTGGTTTCGGCGTACCTGTGGTCTCGGCGGATCCGGCGGTTGGATGTGGTGGCGCTGAGCCATGCGCACAGCGATCACATGGGCGGGATGCCGGCGGTGCTGCGGAACTTCCGGCCGAGGGAGCTGTGGGTGGGGATCGACCCGGGTTCGGAGGCGTATCGCGAACTGCTGGCGGAGGCGCGGGAACTGGGGGTGACGGTGCGGCATTTGCGGGCGGGGCAGGAGATGCCGTGGGACGGGACGGAGGTGCGGGTGCTGGCGCCGGCCGTGGGATACCAGAACGCAGGGGCGCCGAAGAACGACGATTCCCTGGTGCTGCGTGTCGCTTACGGGAAGGGGTCAATGCTGTTGGAGGGCGATGCGGAGCTCCCGAGTGAGAACGCTATGCTGGCATCGGGCGAGGTGACGCCGGTGACGCTGCTGAAGATGGGGCATCATGGTAGCCGGACGTCGACATCGCCGGCGTTTCTGGCGGCGGCGTCGCCGAAGGAGGCGGTGGTCTCCGTTGGGCGGAGGAACCGGTTCGGGCATCCCCGGGCGGAGGTGATCGACAGGATTGCGTCGGCTGGAGCGAGGCTGTACCGTACCGATACGTTCGGGTTGACGACATTTCTGCTGGACCGCGACGGCGGAATCCGGGAGGTGCTGGGAGCGTCCAATTAGAGAAGAAAGGAGCCGGACGAATGGAGGAGATGGAGAACGAGGCAGGAACGGCGATGCCAATGACGGCGGAGGAGCGAGCGGAGGAACAGAAGCTGATCCGGCGAATGCAAATGATGATGAACATGGTGATGCAGGTGATCGCGCAGGATGGGACGCTGACGGTGGATGATGCGTCGCAGATGATTGCGGACGGCCGGAAGGCGGCGCTGTCGATGTTTCCGGGCAAAGAGCTGGCGTACGACCTGATCTGGCGGCCCCGATTTCAGCGGCTAATGCGGGAGCGGTTCCGCATCAATTAGCGGGTTGGGTCAGGGAAGCTGGACGGGGCCGATCAGGGGAGTTTTGACGGGGGTTGCGACGCCAACGAATTCGGTGAGGGTGTCGGAGCCAAAGTTGGAGATCCAGAGATTGCCTCCGGCGTCGATGGCGATGCCGGAGGGTTCGCTGAGGCCAGCGTCAGCGAGCCAGCCTGTAGCGGGCGAGAGGGCCTGGCCGGGGTTGGCGGCGTCCGAGCCGGAGAGCTCGGAGATGGTGTTGCCGCGGTAATTGGCGATCCAGGCAGTTCCGGAGCCGTCGATGGCAACGGCCTGAGGGTGGTCGATGCCGCCGTCGGTCAGATTGTTGGCCAGGACTGAGCCGATGGAGGAGACGCGGCTGACGGAGTTGCCGTAGTAGTTGGCGACCCAGATGGTACCGGCGGCGTCGATAGCGAGACCGGAGGCTCCGTTGCAGCAGTCGCTGTCCGTGAAGGTTTGGCCGTCGGCGGAGACGTGGGTGATGGTGGTGCCGCCCTGGTTCGCGACCCAGGCGTCGCCAGCGGCTCCCATGGCGATGGCGACGGGGAAGGCGAAAAGGTCGGAGGCGTAGCCGGTGGCGCCGGAGAGGGGCTGGCCGGAGCTCGAAAGCACGGTGAGGTGGGAGTTGCCGTAATCGACGACCCAGGTTGGGCCGGTGGGACTGATGGCGAGGGCGATGGGGTAGTTGAGGCCACCGGAGGCGTAGCCGGTCGTGCCGGAGAGGGGCTGGCCGGTGGAGGAGAGTTCGGTGACGGTGCCGACGCCGTTGTTGGCGGAGCCGCCTTCTCGGTTCGGGATCCAGGCATTGTTGTCGGCGTCGAGAGAGAGACCGTAGGAGCTGCCGAGGCCGGAGCCGGAGATGCCGGAGGCGAAGGTGGGGACGCCAGCCGGGGAGAACTGGGAGACGACGCCGAAGAAGCTGGTGACCCAGACGTCGCCGGTGGCATCGACGGCGACGGCGGTGGGGCCGTCCATGCCGCCGCCGGTGTAGGAGAGGAACAGTGTCCAATCGGCCGGAGCGGCGGCGAGGGCGGGGGTGAAGGCGGAGCTGAGGGTGGATTGGGCGTAGAGCGCGGCGACGTTTTGGCCGGGGTTGCGGACGAGGTTGAGTGCGGCGGCGAGGGTGTCGGTGGGAGCGGAGGCGGTGGTGGTGGCGGCGAACAGGGTGGAGCAGGCGGTTGCCGGCGTGAGGACGGCGCAGGTGTGGAGGAGGTTCGCGAGGCTGCGGAGGCGGAACGCGGCGTCGGTGTAGGCGGCGGGGGTTGGGGAGGCGGTGGCGGCGGACTGGAGGCTGAGATCGGTGGCGAGCGCGGTGGTAAGGCCGAGAGTGTTGGTGAAGGAGGCGCCCAGGGTACCGTCGAGGGCGAGGAAGGGGGAGAGCGCCCAGGCGGAGGCGGCGGTGGTGAACTCGTTGATGGCGACGTGGGTGCCCGTCGTGATGCCGGAGCAGGAGCCGATGGGGGCGAGGAAGGTGATGGCGGGGTTTGGGATGGAGGTGGTCGCGGGGGGTTGCGCGGGAAGGGCCCCGCCGTGGGCAACGAGGTAGATCAAGGTATCGGCGGCAGCGCAGGTGTAGCCGGCGGCGACGTTGACGTTGCCGGAGGAGTCGGTGGTGAGAGCAGAGGAGAGGATGGCGGTGGCGCCGGTGCCGTTTCCGGTGGCGCCGACGGCGAAAAGCTGGACGGCCGCGCCGAAGAGAGGCGTGGTGCCGGCGAGGACGGTGGCGGAGAAGGCGGAGCCGTAATAGGTGGAGCCGGTGGGTGGGGGGGAGGTGCCGGTGGGCAGGGTGCCTCCGCTGCCGCAGCCGGCTAGGGTTACGGCGGAGAGGCAGAGGAGTAGCGGACGGAGGGGGGCCGAGAAGGGCATCGGACGGCAGGATAGCAGTGCGGGTCGAAGAAGGATACGGCGTTGCTGGTTCGGGAGAGGACGGTCTGCGGAGTCGATCTGCCGGCGATCGGCAAACCGTGCAGGTCAGGGCAGGTATTCCCCGCCTACGATTTAGCGATGAGCGAAGGCTGAGGAGGGGCTCTGCTCAAGATCTGGTTCGGTGTTTCCGAGGTCCATGCGCTCAATGAGGCCGTCCGCCACGGTATACACATGCCGGACCTCGCTGTCCGACAGCGTGTCGCCATCCCGACTCTTTACGAGCTGGTGAACTCGGACTTCGATCCTGCCCGCTCCGTGGTCGAGCACCTCGATCGGTTCTACCTGTGGATCGAACTCTTGCCACTGGCGTCTCCAGTAGTCACGGATCTCTCCCTTGCCGACGACCCGGCCGCCTTCCGATGCCTTGGGCCAGCTGACGCTCTCGCTCATCCTCGCCAGCGCGCCATCGATGTTTCGCTGGTTGAATGCAGCGTAGATTTCGGCGATCAGCGTGTGTGTGTTTGCCATCCAGGTCTCCGTGCGAGCCATCTTTGTGCCCTGCGCCACCATGATACGTCCTGACACTGCGCTTTGGGTCAGATGTTGAGCCGACGGTGTCTGCGCGGATAACCCGCAGCTCGATTCGACAGCACAGCACCGAGGCGACACGCCTCTCAGACGACCCCGCCGTCTCGGGCTCGCCTTTGAGGCGATCGCCATCATGTGGTGGTGACGGCAGGGTAGGCGGCGGTGGATTTGAGCGGGGCTTTGCGACGGAGGATTGCCGCGGAGACCAGGGTGATGACGACGCCGACCGGCAAGGGCTCGATGAAGGTGTAGGCCATGTTGACGAAGGGATTCTGGTAGAGCTGTTGGGAGTGCTTGACGGCAGCGATCTTCGCGGCGGCTGTGGCGGGGTCAAGTCCAGAGGTCTGGATGGTACCAATCTGCGCGGCGAAGTAGCTGTCCATGAAGTGGGGCATGAAGTTGAAGTAGACAATCTCCCACGCAGCGACATAGAAGGCGGTGGTGACCAGGGAGATGAGGATGCCGCAGGCGAAGGCGCGTCCGAAGGAGATGTGACCATCGAGGGTGTTGTCGCGGTAGCTGCGGACGCCAAAGTAGACCAGAAGGAACGACGCCACCATGATGGTGTAGCCGAGAGCCATGCTGTGGCCGGAGCCGATCTTCTTGGCGAGCAGAAGCGATCCGTTCATAAGGACGGAGATGAGGAGGCCGGAGATGAGGCCAAAGGTAAGGACGATTTTCTTCATGGGCGGCTCCTATGCCGGAGAGGATAGGAGGGACGATGCAGGGGAACGGGGCCGGATGTCGTCATGCTTTCGGGTGATTTTTGAGGAACGAAGCGGAAATCGTGCTTTTGGGTGACGGCGATTCCTGAAGGAGGCCGAGTTCTCTGCCGCGCTGGACGGCCTGGATGCGACGAGCGGCTCCCAGCTTGCTGAAGGTGCGGGCACAGTGGGTTTTGACTGTGTTTTCTGAGACGAACAGCTGCTGGGCGATTTCGCGATTGCTCAGCCCGCGGGCGACGAAAGTGAGCACTTCGAGCTCGCGCGCTGTGATGCCGAGGTTGTGCTGGCGCGCCGTGTTCGGGGCGAAGGCTTCGGGCGCGGGAGCTTCCGCAGGAACATGCACCTCTCTCACCACGACCGTTTCGCGTACGGTTTCGCGAGGACGGGTGATGCGGAGGCCGAGCCAAATACCGAAGGCCGAGAAAAGAGTTGCGACGATCGCGCCGTAGAGCTCAACGGAGTGCTCGATGACAACGAAGCGGAACTCCGTGTATTGGAGGATGGCGATCAAAAGGCCGCCGACAACACCGAAGATCAGAACGTGGCGCTTCACGGTGTGGGTGGGTCAGGGGCGGCGGTAGGGCTGGGTGAGGGCGGGGAGATCGAGGGTGGCGAGGAAGTCTTGCAGGTCAGTGGCGAGGTGTTGGCGGGTAGCGTCGGGGGGTGCGGCGGTGTCGAGGGTTTCGGCGCGGAGAAGGATGGGGATGGGGTGGTTTTCGCGCTCCGTGAGGAGGCTAGGGGGGCGGCTGTAGACGAAGCCGAGGTGGGTGCGGTTGGCGGTGTACTCGCCGCAGTGGGCGCCGTTGCAGATGGTGGAGAGCTCGAGGAATTGGGTGGCGCCGTCGTTGAAGAAGGCGGCGGAGAAGGAGGTGCTGGGGTCGTGGGCGGTAGGGGTGACGAGGGCGGCTTGCCAGAGGGGGTCTTCGCCGCGGGCGGAGTGGCAGACAAGGGTGTCGTGGGTGCCAAAGACGGGGGCGACGCCGAGGGCGATGTGAGGCCCGTCGCCGGCGACCGGAGCGTATTCGGCCCAGTGGAAGAGGAGGAGGCCGGTGTCCAGGGATTCGTTCCAGGTTCGGGCAAGGGTGTAGGCGCCGACTTGCCGGGGAAACTGGCCGAGGGCGGAGTTGTCGGCCTGTGCGATGGCGCTCGACGAGCCGAGGGCGGGAGAGAACTGCCACACGCCGAAAAGGAAGAGCAGAAGCATGGCGGCGAAACGCAGGTGGAGCGTGCGGGAGGGGACCCCGCGGGAGAGGCTAGGAGGTTCGGGTAGGGTGTCGGGCTCGGTTTGCGTGGCGAGGCTGCGGATGCTCCAGGTGAGGAGGAAGGTGCCGACGAGGAAGAGGGCGGCGCCGATGATGTAGTCGGCCATCTCGCCGTGCTGCTGCAGGCCGGGGAGGTGGAGGGCGACGATGTAGTAGACGACGAGGAGGCAGAGGCGGAGGAAGTTGAAGAGGTAGCCGAGAAGGACGGCGGCGGCGGTGACGGCGGCGGTGGCGTACCAGCGGAAGCGGTTGCCGTACCCGGCGATGAGAGCGATGAAGCCCATGCTGAGGGCTCCGCGGATGCCGTTGCAGCCGGGGGCGATAAACATGCCGAAGTCGGGGGTGAACATGAGGCGCATCTGGTCGGAGGTGAGGGGTTGGCCGAGCAGATGGGCGAAGCCGCGGGCGACGTGGGCGGAGATGTGCTGGAGGGGGAGGTCGACGAGGGTGTTGAAGACGTGGGGGACGGGGTTGACGAACCAGAGAAGGACGAGCGGGAAAAGCGCGGCGCGGAGGAGGCGGGCGCCGCCGAAGAGGAGGACGACGCCGGTGGCGTAGGCGACGACGACGAGGGAGTGGGGCGGGAAGTAGACGGACCAGCGTGGGGAGAGGACGAGAACGAGGACGGCGCGGCTGCGGAGGAGGACGGCGAGCGAGGTGAGGATGAGGACGGCCAAGCCCCACCAGCTGCCGGCGAACTGCCATCCAAGGGAGCGCCAGGCGCGAAGGATGAGGACGGCGCCGACCAGTGGGATGAACATCCCGATGGACTTTAGGGGGTCGGTGGTCCAAAGCGCCCAGAGGAGGACGACAGTGGGCCAGATGGAGGTGATGCCGAGCAGGGCGAGCGTGGCGACGAGGACGACGCTGGGGACTGCCGGGAGGGTTTGCGATCGCGAGGAGGCGAGGGGGCGGGAGTCCGCTAGAGTGACCGGTGGCATGCTGCTCCGTGAACGGGGCGCTCGACCGCGGCGGACGGCGACACTACTTGCTGGTGCGACGAGTCTTGACGCGGCGGCGGGTGGAGGCAAAGAAAGCACCGGCGGAGCCGACGACGGCGAGGACGGCGGTGGGGTTTTCCGGGGAGTTGACACATCCACCAGGGCCCAGGGCGTACATCGGAGCAGCAATCGAGAGGAATGCAAAGGCGAAGAGCAGTCGTGATGCTTTTTTCATGACAACCTCACCACGGAAGCTAATGGCACGTTGGTGGGATGTCAAACAAAAAGTGGAAGTCGCTACCGGCCTTTGCGACGGCGCATGGAGGCGAAGAAGGCGCCGGCCGAGCCGACGACAGCAAGGATGGCCGTGGGGTTCTCCGGCGAATTCACGCACCCACCCTGAGCGCGCAGCGGAAGGGTAACCAGGCAGAAGGTGAAGGCGACGAGCAGCAGCGATGCTTTCTTCATTGCAGAACCTCTTCACGGAAGATACCGGAGTTTCGGGGACGGAGGGGATGGCGCAATAGTTGTAGCGCACCTCCCCCCGTGAGCTCACGGCAAGTTCACGGACGGTTTATGGGTTGTTGCGTGAGCCACTGCGCAAGATGGGGCTGTTCGCGGCTTTGCACGGCGGTGCAATCCCCGATGCTGTCGAGGGATTTCGAGAGGGTGCGGTCGGCGGCGGGAACGGGGTGTGCGGCGAAGAAGCTGGCCACCTCGTCGTGTTTTTGCGTGGAGCAGAAGCTGTTGGTGGAGCCGATGATGCGCTGGCCGGAGAAGGGGGTGAGTTGGGTCTGGACGCGGTCCCAGTGGGCTTGGATCCAGGTCCAGCCGGCTTCGCGGGTGTTGGGGCTTTGGAGCATCCCGCCGATGAGGCCGCCGGAATCCTGGTTGCGGACGGCGCCGGAGGTGGCGTACTCAAGGGTGCGAGTGACGAGGGCGGGGTCAGAGAAGTCGGCGAGGCTCGAGAGGAGCTGGTGCTGGAGGACGGGGTCGGTTTCGGTTTGCGAGAGGTGGAGCAGGCGGTCGTAGAGGGCGGCGTCGCCGTGGGTGGCGGTGAGGGTGATGGAGATGTCGACGAGGGCGGGGTCTTCCGGCTTGTTTCCGAAGAGGGCGCCATCGGTGATGCGGCGGGCTTCGGCGAGGATTTTGGGGTCGCCGGATTCGCCGAGGAGGCGGAAGAGTTCGGCGCGGCGGGTGGTGCGGGCGTAATCGTCGGAGGGGCTGGGTTTGCCGGTGGCGGTGTAGGCGGGTTCGAACTGGCGAATGAGGACGGCGTTGAAGTTGCTGACCTCCGCGGGGGAGTTGGCGATGTGGTCGCGGATGCGGCGAAGGACTTCGGCGACGGAGCGGAGGACGGCGGGGTCGGGGTCGCCGCGGAAGGCGAGGGCGAGATCGAGGAAGGTGGAGACGCTTCCCTGCCCTGCCTGGGTGAGGGCCCACTGGTCGCCGGCAAGGGAGATGCGCTCGGGGGCGGAGAGGGACTGTTCGGCTTGCGGGATGAGGGTGCGGAGCTGGTCGGGGGTGTAGAGGGTGCGGAAGTAGCCTTTGCTGGCGGCGTTGACGAAGAGGAGCGATGAGGGGGCGGGTATGGAGGTTTGGTCGGGCTTGAGCAGATCGCAGGGGCCGGAAAGGGGGCAGACGGGGATGGTCCAGGTCTGCCTCATTTTGGTTAGATCAGGAGTGGAAGACAGGAAGAAGCGGCTCTGCTGCAGGGGCAGTGTGCCGGAAGTGGCGGGGGCGAGTGTGAGGAGGGGAACGCCAGGGTCGGCGATGAAGGAGGACATGATGACGTCGACGGGGAGGTGGGAGGCGGCAGTCTGGGCGTTCCAGAAGTCTTCGGCGGTGGCGTTGGCGTAGAGGTGGGCTTCGAGGTAGTTGTGGACGCCGGTGCGGAAGACTTCTGGGGTGACGAAGTGCTCGACCATGCCGAGGACGGCGCCGCCCTTGCCGTAGGAGATGCCGTCGAACATTTCGTTGATTTCGGCGGGGGTTTCGGCGGTGGCGCGGATGGGGTGGGTGGTCTTCTGGGCGTCGAGGTTGAGGGTGCTCTGGAGGCTGAGGGCGGCGTCCTCGGTGTAGCCCCAGTCGGGGTGGAACTCGGCGGAGGCTTTGGCGGCCATCCAGGTGGCGAAGCCCTCGTTGAGCCAGATGTTGTTCCACCACTGCATGGTGACCATGTCGCCGAACCACTGGTGAGCCATCTCGTGGGCGACGACCTCGACGACGCGCTTTTTGGCTTCGATGGGTGCGGTTTTTTCGTCGACGAGCATGTCGGTTTCGCGGTAGGTGATGCAGCCGAAGTTTTCCATGGCGCCGGCTTCGAAGTCGGGGATGCCGATCATGTCGAGCTTGGGCATGGGGTACTTGATGCCGAAGTAGGTGTCGTAGAAGTGGAGGATGTGCTCGGCGGAGGTGAGGGCGAGGTGGGTGAGGGCGACCTTATCGGGGGTGGCGCAGGCGCGGATGGGGACGCCGTCCGACGAGCCGGAGGTGCACTGGAAGTCGCCGACCTGGAAGGCGACGAGGTAGGTGGACATTCTGGGGGTTTGGGCGAAGGTGAGGGTGTGTTTGGCCTGGCCGTTAACTGGTCCGGCAGGGATGTCGGAGATCTGGTTGGTGTTGGAGATGACGGTGTCGCGGGCGTCGACGGTGAGGGCGATGTCGAAGGTGGCCTTAAGGGCGGGCTCGTCGAAGGACGGGAAGGCGCGGCGGGCGTCGGTGGATTCGAACTGGGTGACGGCGTAGTTGCGGGCTTTGGTTTTGGAAAGGTAGAAGCCGCGAAGTTCGTTGTTGAGAATGCCGGTGTAGCGGATGTGGAGGGCGACGGGGCCGGCGGGCAAATCGTGCGGGAAGGTGAAGGTGGCTTGTTGTTTGGGAGCGTCGAGCGAGACGGTGGCGGGCTGGGGGTTGCCGCTTTCGGTGTTGGGCGAGGCTCCGGTGACGGAGAGGAAGGTGATCTCGGCGGCATTGAGGGTGATGGTGGGGCTGGCAGCGTCGAGGGTGAGGTCGATGGTTTCTTCGCCGGTGAAGGTGGCGGCTTTGATGTCGGGGGCGAGGTGGAGGTCGTAGTGGGTGGGGTGCGCGGTGGTGGGGAGGCGCTGGGCGAGGAGAGCGGGGGCGGCGGCGAGGAAGGTGAGGGCGAAGCGGCAGAGACGCATAGATGACAGAGTACGTCGTTTTTGCGGTAGGGTGCGCGGGCGGCTCCGCTGTGTCGATCCGGATCGATCTGGCCTGCGGATCTGGTGTGGGGAGGTGTGCTTCAGGCGCGTTCGCCGATGCCGGCGAAGATGGTTTCGAGGTCGACGTAGAGGTCGGTCGAGGGGACGGTGAGGCGGGAGGCGGCGATCCAGTCGGCTCCGGAGCCCATGCGGCCGGTACGCGTTTTGGGGTCGATGATCCAGAGGCAGGGAATGCCCATGCGGAGGTAGTCGGCGGCGCGCTCCTGGGTGTCGGAGTACGTGTCGTCGGGCGAGAGGATTTCGATGACGAGCAGGGGTGGGTCGACGAGGACGTCGGGCTGCGGACCGGGGCGGAGAACGACGAGGTCGGGGATGCGGATGCGGGTGGGGGAGATCCGGATGCGCTGCTCGGTGCTGCTCACGACGCCCCACAGGCTCTCGTGATTGATGAACCAGGCTGCAAGCAGGGCCTGCACCCGCGCGTGTTCCCATCTGCCCACGTTTCGCTCCCGGAGATCGCCATCGATGTACTCACGGTCTGGCCGGTAGCTGGCGTCGAGGTACTCGGTGACGGAGAGGGTCGTTGCGGTCGCCATGGGGAGATCGTACCGCGCTTCGCTTGCGGTGAGTGCGGATTTGACTGGAGAACTAGGCGGTGAGGGAGGCGGCTCGCTGGGAGTGGCCGGTGAGTTCGGCGGCGCGGGCTTCGGCGAAGGCGGCGGCACCGAGAAGGGCGCAGGTGTCGTCGAGGATGACGCGGACGGGGGTGGCTTCGAGCAAGGGGGAGAGACGGCCTTTGTCGAGGAAGGCCTGTAGGAAGGGGCCGGCCTGGAGGGTTTTGAGGATTTTCGGAGCGATGCCACCGCCGAGGTAGAGGCCGCCGGTGGCGAGGACCTTGAGGGCGAGATTGCCGGCCTCGGCACCATAGGCGGCGGAAAAGAGGCGCATGGCTTCTTGCGCGATGGGGCTGGAGCCGTCTTCGGCTATGGTGCCGAGGACGGCGTTGGGGTCTTCGTGGGCGAGGCGGTCGCGGAGCCAGTCGGGCTCTTCCATGTGCTGGTCGTCGCGGAGGAAAGCGTAGACGTTCTTTATGCCGAGGCCGGAGACGACGCGCTCGAAGGAGACACGGCCGTTGAGAGTGCGGCGGAGGTAGTGGAGGAGGGCGATTTCCTGGTCGGTGCGGGGGGCGAAGTCGCAGTGGCCGCCCTCGGAGGGAATGGGCCGGTGGGCTTTGCCATCCCAGATAAGAAGGCACTCGCCGAGGCCGGTGCCGGCGGAGATAAGGCCGCGATGGCCCACGGCGGTGGTGTCACCCTCGTGGAGGGTGAAGATCTTCTCGGGGGCGAGCTCGGGGATGCCGTAGCCGTTGGCTTCAAGGTCGTTGATGAGGAAGATGTGCTCGATGCCAAGGGATTTTTGGAGGTCGCGGGTGTCGAGGGTCCAGGGGAGGTTGGTGAGCTTCAGGCGACCATTGCGGACCGGGCCGGGGCAGCCGAAGCAGGCAGCGACGATTCCCTCGCCGGAGGCCGAGGGGACAGATGAGGAGGATGTGAAGGCGGATGAGGTGGCGGTTGCCGAGGACTGGCTTGCGTCAGACGAGGAGGCCTGGTTGAGCGAGCCGTCCGGCTCAGCGAGGAACTTCTTGACGACGTCATCGAGGGAGGCGAACTCCCCCGCGGGGAATTTCTGATCGCGCACAGGGACGAGGCGGCCGCCTTTGAAGTCGTAGAGGGCCAGGTGAACTTTGGTGCCGCCGACGTCGCCTGCGAGGATCATCGTGCCTAGAGCTCCAATGTGCCCTGGCGGAACGGGCCGTCCGGGGCTTCGATGGTTTGGGTGGGGGTTGGGAGCTTGGCGGCGGCGGCGTCGTCAAGGAAAAAGGCGAGCTTGCCGATGCTGGGCCGGATGAGCTGCGACGGGAGACGCTGGGGGTCGCGGGGACCGGTCAGGACCTCGGCGAGGACGGCAGTTTTGGCTTTTCCCTCGATGAGGAAGGCGACCTCGCGGGCCTGGTTGATGACGGGGGCGGTGAGGGTGATGCGCCAGGTGTCTTTCTGGGGGACGTGGTTGGCGACAACGAGCGAGGTAATCTCGTCGAGCGCGGCAGTGTGAGGAAAAAGGGAGGCGGTATGGCCGTCATCGCCCATGCCGAGCAGGAGGAGGTCGAAGGCGGGGGATTCGGCGCCTTCGAGCTTCATGGAATTGCGGAGGGTCGATTCGTAGCGGCCGGCGGCCTCCTGGGGCGGGAGCTCGCCCTCCATGCGGAAGACGTGGTCGGGCGCGAGGGGGACTTTTGAGAGCATGGCCTCGGTGGTCATGCGGAAGTTGGAATCTGTGTCGGTGGGTGGGACGCAGCGCTCGTCGACCCAGTAGAGAGCCAGCTTATCCCAGGGCACCTCGCTCAGGAACGGGCCGGCAGGGTCGGCGATCATCTCAAACATGCGCTTGGGAGTGGTGCCGCCGGAGATGGCGATGCGGGCGACGCCGCGTAAGTCCACCGCCTCCTGGGATACATCGAGGAAGCGGCGGGCGGCTGCGCGGGCGACGGAGTCCGGCTTGGACCAGACGGAATAGGTGACACGAACTGGTTGGGGCATGGTTAGAGCTCGCTCCACTCGCGACCTTCGCGCTCGAGCAGAGTGGTGGCTTCCCTTGGGCCCCAGGAGCCGGCGGCGTAATTGGGGAAGTTCATTTCCTGCTTCTTCCAGGCTTCGAGCAAGGGCGTGAAAAGGGCCCAGGTTGCCTCGACGCCTTCGCCTTCGGCGAAGAGAGTTCCGTCGCCGAGCATGGCGTCGAGAAGGAGTCGCTCATAGCCGTTGGCGGAGGACTTGCCGAACTCGGTGGCGTAGGAGAAGTTCATCTCGACCTGGCGAACGTTGGTGGTGGGTCCGGGCACCTTGGCGCCGAACTGGAGGGCGATGCCCTCGTCGGGCTGGATGCGCATGGAGATGACGTTGGGGGAGATTTTATCGTCCGAGCCGGTGCTCTTGAAGAGGTGGAGCGGCGGGTTCTTGAAGACGACGGTGACCTCGGTGACGCGCTTGGCAAGGCGTTTGCCGGCGCGGAGGTAGAACGGGACACCGGCCCAGCGCCAGTTTTCGATTTCGAGGCGGAGGGCGGCAAAGGTTTCAGTCTGGGACTCGGGGCTGACGCGGTCTTCCTGGCGATAGCCGATCACGTCCTGGCCGTCGACCTCCCCGGGGCCGTACTGTCCGCGGACGGTGTTCTCGACGGGAACGGGCTCGATGGCGCGCCAGACCTTGAGCTTTTCGGTGCGGACGGCGCCGGCCTCGAAGGAGTCGGGCGGTTCCATGGCGACGAACGAGAGGACCTCCATCATGTGGTTCTGGAGGATGTCGCGGGTGGCGCCTGCGGCCTCGTAGAAGGGGCCGCGGCCCTCGATGCCGATCGACTCAGCACCGGTGATCTCGATGTGGTCGATGTAGTTGCGATTCCAGATGGGCTCGAAGATGCCGTTGCCGAAGCGGAAGACAAGGATGTTCTGGACAGTCTCTTTGCCGAGGTAATGGTCGATGCGGAAGATCTGATTTTCGCTGAGGACAGACTGGATATCGGTGTTGAGTTTCTTGGCGGACTCGAGGTCTGTGCCGAAGGGTTTTTCGATGATGACGCGGACCCAGGACTGGTCGGTGGACTGGGTCATGCCGTGCTTGCCGAGGCGCTCGATAATGTCGGCAAAAAACTCGGGGGCGACGGCGAGGTAGAAAAGGCGGTTCCCCTTGGTGCCGAGCTGGCCGTCGAGCTCGGCGAGATAGCTCTTGAGTTTTTCAAAGCCGGCGTCATCGTCGAAGTTGGTGGCGAAGTACTTGACGCGGTCGACGAAGGGCTTGAGTTTGGGGTCGGACTCTTCGACACCGCCACCCTTGAGGATGCCGTCCTGCATGTCAGGGGCAAAGGTGGCGGAGAGGTCACGGCGAGCGACGCCGACTACGGCGAAATTCTCAGGCAGCAGCTTCGACTGCTGGAGGTGGTAGAGCGCGGGGAGGAGCTTGCGCTTGGTGAGATCGCCCGAAGCGCCGAAGATGACGACCTGGCAGGGATCGGGGATCCGCTCCGGCTGCGGTGGGGTGACCGCGGCGTTGGGCGAGATGTTGACTTCTTCTTTCGTGGATGCGGGCATTCTGAATGGGTCCTTTGGAGCGGGTTAGGCTTTCTTGACGGCGTGGCCGCCGAACTCGTTGCGCATGACGGCGAGCATACGATCGGTGAAGTTATTGTCTTCGCGCGAGCGGAGGCGGCGTATGAGCGACTCGGTGATGACGGGCGCGGAGACGTTGAGGTCGATCGCTTCAAAGACGGTCCAGCGGCCTTCGCCGGAGTCGGTGACGTAGGCTTCGAGGCCGTCGAGATTTGGGTTTTTGCCGAGTGCGTCGGCGGTGAGGTCGAGCAGCCAGGAGCGGACGACCGAGCCGTAGCGCCAGATCTGCGAGATCTGCTGGAGGTCGAGGTGCAGGGGCTCTTTGGCGCGCATGATGGAGAAGCCCTCGGCGTAAGACTGCATCATGCCGTACTCGATGCCGTTGTGGACCATTTTGACGAAGTGTCCGGCGCCGGAGGGACCGACGTGGCCGAAGCCGGTGGTGGGCGAGGGGGCGAGCGCCTGGAAGATGGGCATGAGTCGATCGACCGGCTCCTTGTCGCCGCCGATCATCATGGAGTAGCCCTCTTTGAGGCCCCAGATGCCGCCGGAGGTACCGCAATCGACGAACTCAAAGCCCTTCGGCTTCAGAGCATCGTGGCGGCGCTGCGTGTCCTTGTAATTGGAGTTGCCGCCATCGATGAAGGTGTCGCCCTCGCTCATGAGCGGCTCGAGCTTCGCGATGGTTTCATCGACGGGGGCGCCGGCGGGAACCATGAGCCAGACGGCGCGGGGCGCCTGGAGATTCTCGACCAGAGCTTCGAGCGAGTTGACGCCCATGCTGCCGTTGTCGGTGAGCTTCGCGGTGGCTTCTGCGTTGAAGTCGAAGCCCACGACTTTGTGGCCGGCGAGGCGAAGACGTTCGGCCATGTTGAAGCCCATCTTGCCGAGTCCGATGATTCCAAGTTCCATGATGGTTCCTTCCGTGCGTCTAGAGTACGATGCGTTGCCCAGGGACCACGGTGCGAGGCTCCCCGGAGGAACTTCGACCGAAGGCTGGGCGGAGAGGCGGAGATCTCCTGCCTGGTGTCCCTGAAGAGTGTACCGTCAGCGGGGGACGCGGTCGTGATGCCGGGCCTGCGTGGTCTAGTGGGCGGCGGCTTGCGGGGCGGAGCCGGCGTAGGCCGCGGGGGCGTTTTCGCCTGCGGGAAAGTCGGCGCCGACCGTGGTTTGCTGCCAGGCGTCGAGCTCGCGCGTCCAGTCTTCGAGTCGGGTGCGAAAGCGCTTGAGGGCGGTGGCGCCGAGGAGGAGGTGCCTGGGCGGCTCCGGGGCGTTGACGGCGGCAATGATGGCTTCGGCGGCGCGGACGGGGTCGCCTTTCTGCTTGCCGGCCTCGGTGTGGAAGTACTCCCGGGTCTTGCCGGCGGTTGGGTCGTAGTCGGAGAGGCGGGCGGCAGCTTCGGCACCGGAGCGGCCCAGAAAATCGGTGCGGAAGGCGCCGGGCTCGACCAGCATGACGTGGATGCCGAGCGGGGCGAGCTCGGCGGCGAGGGCTTCAGAAAGGCCTTCGACGGCAAACTTGGTGGCGTTGTAGAAGCCCCATCCAGCCATGCCAATGAGGCCGCCGATGGAGGAGAGATTGACGATGGTTCCGGAACGCTGGCGACGGAGGTGCGGCAGAGCGGCGCGCGTGACGCGGAGGAGGCCGAAGAGGTTGGTTTCGAAGACGGGGGTGAACTCGGCCTCGGTGGCCTCCTCGATGGCGCCGGCGAGGCCGTAGCCGGCGTTATTGACGAGGACGTCGATGCGGCCGAAGTGGGTGAGGGCGCCGGCGATCGCGGCGTTGACCTGCCCCTGGCTGGTGACGTCGAGCGGGAGGATGAGGGCTGTCTCGGGGTGGGCGATAGCAAGGTCGGCGAGCTGCTCGGGCTTGCGGGCGGTGGCGACGACGCGGGCGCCGGTGCGGAGGAGCTGCTGGGCGAGTTCACGGCCGAAGCCGGTTGAGGCGCCGGTGATGAACCATACGGCGTTCTGCTGCGGGGGGTTGGCGGGCATAGGACTTCGGATGCGCGAGGGGCGAAGGGGATGCAGTCCGATGTCCGGCAGGATCAGGGGCGGTGCTCGGTGACGCCGTTGTCGCCGGCGATGAGGGCGAGAGTGGCCATGTTGAGGAAGAGGCCATGCTCGACGACGCCGATGACCGAACGGATGTCGGCGGCGGTGCGGGCGGGGTCGGGGATGGCGCCGCAATGGCAGTCGAGGATGACGTTGCCTTCGTCAGTGATCCAAGGTCCGGTTTGGGGGCCGGCACCCGCGCCGCCTCGGGCGGGGCGGAGGACGGGCTCGAGGCCGAGGTGGGCGAGGTGGCGATGGACGAGCGGGAGAGCGAGCTGGACGACTTCTACGGGGAGGGGAAAGCGGCCGAGCTGGGGAACGAGCTTGGTTTGGTCGGCGACGACGATGAACTGGCGGGCTGCGGAGGCAACGATCTTTTCGCGGAACTGCGCGCCGCCGCCGCCTTTGATGAGGGCGAGCGAGGGACCGACCTCGTCGGCGCCGTCGACGTTGAGGTCGAGGACGGGGGTGTCGGCGAAGTTGGTCATCGGTATGCCGAGAGACCGGGCGAGCTGGTCGGAGGCATCGGACGTGGCGATGCAGCGGATGTGGAGATGCTCGACCGCGACACGCTCCGCGAGCTCGCGGATGAACAGGGTGGCGGTGGTGCCGGTGCCGAGGCCGACGGCCATGCCGTCCTGGACGAACTCAACGGCGCGCCGGGCGGAGAGGAGCTTGGCTTCATCCTGCGTCATGAGGGGTCGTCGGCCTCTTCGGGGCCGAGCGGGACGGAGTCTTCGTACTGCGCGGCGACGGAGGAGTCGGGGTCGCGGCCGAGCGCGGGGGTGGAGTCCGCTTCGTCGAGGCTGCGTTCGTCGATCCAGTGATTGCGCATGAGGAAGGAGGAAGGGCGAGGCGGGATGTCCTCGCCCTCGGGTACGACGTTACTTCTTGACCAGCTTTTTGGCCTGCTCGACGACGTTGGGGACGTTGAAGCCTAGTTTGTCCATCGCGATGGGCCCGGGGGCAGAGGCGCCGAAGTGGTCCAGGCCGACGACGCCGCCGTTTGAGCCGACATACTTCCACCAGCCGAGGGTTACGCCGGCTTCGATCGAGAGTTTGGGGATGTCGCGTGGGAGGAGTTCGTCCTTGTAGGACTGCTCCTGCTCGTCGAAGATTTTGACGGATGGCATGGAGACGACGGAAGCGTTGATGCCTTCGGCCTTGAGGGCTTCGGCTGACTTCATGGCGAGCTCGACCTCGGAGCCGGTGGCGATGAGGATGATGTCCTTGCCGGAGCTGTCGAGCGCGTAGGCGCCTTTGCGCGTGCCTTCAAAGACCTTGTACTTGTCTTTGTCGAGCACGGGGAGGTCCTGTCGGGAGAGCGCCATGAAGGCTGCGGTGTGGCGCTCGATGGCGAGCTGCCAGCAGGCGGCGGTTTCGTTGGCGTCCGCCGGGCGGAAGTCGGTGAGCTGGGGGATGACGCGCAGGGCCCAAAGCTGCTCGACGGGCTGGTGCGTGGGGCCGTCTTCGCCGAGGCCGATGGAGTCGTGGGTGAAGATATAGAGCGAGTGCGAGGACTGCAGCGCGCCCATGCGGAGGGCGGAGCGGCAGTAATCGGAAAAGGTGAAGAAGGTGGAGCCGAAGGGAATGAGCCCGCCGTGTGCGGCGATGCCGTTGACGGCGGCCATCATGCCGAACTCGCGGACGCCGAAGAAGACGTTGCGGCCCTTAGGGTCGAGGTGGAAGTTGCCGGAGTCTTTGAAAATGGTTTTGGTGGAGCTGGTCAGGTCGGCGGCTCCGCCGAAGAGCTCCGGAAGCACCTTGCCGAGAGCATTGAGGACGACCTGGCCGGCGTTGCGCGTGGCGACGGGCTTTGCGTCCGAACCTGCGGGGAAGGTGGGGATGGCCTTTTCCCAGTCGTCGGGCAGCTTCATCTCGGTGGTGCGGGTGTACTGCGCGGCAAGCTCAGGGTAGTCCTTTTTGTAGGCCTCGAAGCGGTTGTGCCAGGCGTCCTGCTCTTTTTTGCCACGGGGGATGGCTTCGCGCCAGTGCTCGAGGGCGGCGTCTGGGATGACGAAGCTTTCATCGGGGTCGAATCCGAAGAAGATCTTGGTTTCGCGGGTGCCTTCGGGGCCGAGGGCCTCGCCGTGGACGGCCTTGGTGCCGGCGCGGGGCGCACCGTAGCCGATGACGGTGCGGACGCGGATGAGCGAGGGCTTGGTGTGCTCCATCTTTGCGGCTTCGATCGCCTTGTTGAGCTCTTCGAGGTTGTTGCCATCGGAGACAAACTGCACGTGCCAGTTGTAGGCTTCGAAACGCTCGGTCACGTCTTCGGTAAAGGACAGGTCGGTGGGACCGTCGAGCGAGATAAGGTTGTCGTCGTAGAGGACGATGAGCTTGCCGAGCTGGAGGGTGCCGGCGAGCGAGCAGGATTCGTGCGAGATGCCTTCCATCAGGTCGCCATCGCCGCAGAGGACGTAGGTGTGGTGGTCGACGACCTTGTATTCATTGTTGTTGTAGAGGCCGCCCATGTGCTTTTCGGCGATGGCGAGGCCGACGGCTTCGGCGAGGCCCTGGCCGAGGGGACCGGTGGTGACCTCGACGCCGGGGGTTTCGCCGTACTCCGGGTGACCGGGGGTATGCGAACCCCATTGGCGAAACTGCTTGAGCTGATCGAGGGGAAGATCGTAGCCAGTAAGGTGGAGCACGCCGTAGAGGAGGGCGGAGGCATGGCCGTTCGAAAGGATGAAGCGATCGCGGTCCGACCAGAGGGGGTCGACCGGGTTGTACTTCATGAACTTATGGTAGAGCAGGTATGCGATGGGGGCGCAGCCGAGCGGCGCGCCGGGATGGCCGGACTTGGCTTTTTCAACCTCGTCGACGGCGAGGATGCGAAGAGTGTTGATGCTGAGCGCTGCGATGTCCTGCTTGGTTTCGACGGCCGGCTGAGTTTCAATCATTACGGTTCCTTTGCTGCGGGGCGTGTGCTGCGGGCTCCCGGATTTCGTGTGAGGCGTTCGGATGTCAGTGTACCTTGATGGCGGGGTCGGCCTGGGGGTTGGGCTCGAGGGTGACCTTGAGGTTGCGGCCGAGCCAGCGCGGGGTTTGCGCGTCGTCGATCCAGCATAGGGTGAAGTCGATGCTGCCAGTCTGATCGGGACGTGTTGCGATATCGACAAAGCTACCGGCGAGACCGACGGCGGTGGCGTCGAGGGTCTGGTGGGTGGCCCAGTTGTCGGTAGAGTAGCGCACCTGGAAGTGTCCGCGATCAACGACACGCAAGGTGATGCCGGCGATCAGCGTGGTGACGGGCCGGGCGAGCTGGAAGATCTCGAGCGTGCTGGTGAAGGTGCGTTTTTCGCGGGCGACGGCGTAGCGCTCGGCGACGACGGGGATACGGTCGAAGACCTGGCCATCGCTGACGGAGCGAAGCAGCTTGAGGTACTCGGCGTGAGCCCAAACGAGGGGCTGTGCGGAGCCGGCGGACTTGCCGAAGTACATGCCTTCGGAAGGGAGGTCGTCATGGTCCCAGACCTGCTCGGGCAACATGCCGCCGGCGGAGGAGCAGCTCTCGATGGCCTTGATGAGGTGGTCTACGGGACGGCCGAGGGCGAGCTCGTAGTGGGCGCGCTCCCCCGAGAGCAGGGGCCAGGCCCGGCCCTGTCCCCAGCCCTGGTAGGGGCCGCCATCTTTGCGCTGGCCGTAGCCGTCGTGGTTGTAGCGGCGCCAGACGGGACCGCTCGGGGTATCGATCTTGAGGGTGGCGTCGATCATTTTAAGGCTGTCGACGATCAGGGGATCGTCGGCGCGGCGGATGCCATAGCGAACGAGCTCGAGGAAGCCGCCATCGACGACCTCGCGGGCCTCAAACTCGGCCTTTTCGTCCGGAGCCCGGTTGGCGATGGGAATGTGGCCGGGCGGTACGTTGGGGTTGAAGAAAGGCTGACCTTCGGCGGGCGGGCGGATACGCATGTAGTGCCGCTTGACCTCGGGCAGGAGAACGCCTTCAGAGGTGGTGGTCCACTCGTCCAGGTTGGCTTCGATCCAGTCGGCGTAGGTTTCAAAGTAACTGCCGAGGTCGGCGTTGCCGTGGGCGCGGGCGAGATCGGCGGCGCAGATGAGGCCGGAGATGACGGCGGCTAGGGTGGATGGGGAGTAGCCGGCGTTTTCTTCCCAGCGCTCCTGCTGCGTAACCGGGGCGTAGCGGACGAGAAAGGCGGCGGCGCGCTCCACGAACGGCAGCACGTCGAAGCCGGTGAGCGCGTCGGCCTTCCAGAGCCGCCATGCGAGCATGATGGGAAAGGCGACCTCGTCGAGCTGGATGCCGCCCCAGTAGGCGGTGCCGTCGATCCAGAAGTTCTGGGCGAAGCTGCCATCGACCTGCTGGGTGCAGGCGAGATAGACGAGCGCGCGGAGGGCGGTTTCGGAGCGACCGCAGGCGATCATGGCGGTGGCGGACTGGACCATGTCGCGCGTCCAGACGAGATGGTAGCCGCCGAGGTCGTCATCGGATTTTGAAGCACCCCAGGGAATGGAGGCCGAGGCGATGAACGCGCCGGAGTAGGTTTTGTCTTCGTGGGTGAGCACGATGTTCTGGCTGATGCGAGCGAGGCGGCCGCCGTCGGTGGAGACCGACTCGAGCTCTTTGGGGATGCCGGCGCGCTGCCACTGCGCGATGAAGCGATCGCGGTGGTCGGCGAAGGGGGTGGCGAGGGTTTGCATCAGGTTGGCGACTGCTGCGTGGTGGCCGCGTCCGAGCGCGATGGCGATGGTGAAGTCGCGATGCTCCTTGCACGGAATTTCGCCCATCACGGCGATGTTCCCGTCGAGGGCTTCTCCGAACTGCCAGTCCATTTGCATGTTGGAAGACAGGTCCTGGTAGCCGTCGCTGTGGCCGACGAAGCCGCACGAGGAGCGGGAAAATCCGCAGTCCGCCCCGAGGGCGAGGGATGAGCCGTTCTTCCAGGCGACGACGCATCGTTTGCCGGCGATGTCGACCGAGCGGGCGGAGTTGCCGGCGCCGCCGACCTCGAGGTGAGGCGACAGGAGGGCGTAGCACTTGAGCTTGGAAAGGACCGACTCGTCTCCGGAGAGGGAAACGTGCATGAGCACGACCGGGTGGTGGGGGTTGCTGACAAACTCCTTGGTGACGGTGTATTTGCCCTCGGGCGCGCGAGCGACGACGCGAACGGCCGGGGCATTGGGCTCGATGTAGTGAAAGTCGTACTCGAAGTCGCGCTTTTCCTCATGGAAGAAGGTTTCTCCGTCGGTGAACAGAAGCTCCATGTCGCGGGTCTGGGGAAGATCGATGGTGGGCCAGTAGATCTCGTTGAGGGTGCCATGCGAGAGGGTGAACCAGATGCGGCTGGCGGTGGAGTAGGCCGTCGACACGGTATCTTTGCGGCTGGAGGTCCATCGGGGCGGAAGGCCGGGCGAGCCGAAGGCGGGTCCCTGGTCGGTGAGCCAGGCGTACTGTGCGGGGGTGTCCATGTCGAATGATTAGAGGCAGGATCGGACGTTTTTGCCGCTTGGGACGCGAGAACAAGCTGCGATTCGGCGAAGGTGCCGTTTGGCGGGATGAGGCGATTGCATCGCGAGGTCACTCCGCGGCATCGAACCCGAGTAAACCAGGCAGACGCGGTGTGAGAGGATTCTCGGTCGATTTGCCTGCAAGGAGATTCTTTTATGGCTTTCGAGTTACCGCCACTACCGTACGACTACGCTGCGCTTGAGCCGTTTATCGACGAAGCGACGATGAAGCTGCACCACGACAAGCACCACCAGACCTATGTGACCAACCTGAATGGAGCGGTGGAAAAGCACAGTGACCTGGGCACAAAAACGCCGGAAGAGCTGCTGAAAGATCTGGCGAGTGTGCCTGAGGATGTGCGTACCATCGTGCGGAACAATGGCGGCGGTCATGTGAACCACACCATGTTCTGGCAGATTATGAAGCCGAAGGGCGGCGGTGACCCTGACGGCAAGGTCGCGGTTCAGATCAAGGCTGATTTTGGTGAGTTTGAGGAATTCAAGAAGCAGTTCAACGAACTAACAGCGAAGCAGTTTGGATCAGGCTGGGGATGGCTGGTGTGGAAGGATGGCAAGCTGACCATCATCACGACACCGAATCAAGACTCGCCGATTTCGCAGGGGCTGTTCCCCATCCTGGGCAACGATGTATGGGAACACGCGTACTACCTGAAATACCAGAACCGTCGGCCGGAGTACCTGGCAGCGTGGTGGAACACCGTGAACTGGGACGAAGTGAACAAGCGGTTCGAGGCTGCACAGAGCTATAAGTAGGCCATCGATGTGTCCCAAGCGTTCCGAAGGACGGGTTGCTCCAAACTGGCAGCAACCCTTCCTGCTTCAAGCCTCTTGGAGTTGGTTTCGGCGGGGGCGACGGTTGGCTTGCAGGACCTTTTTACGCATGCGGAGCGATTTCGGCGTTACCTCGACGAGCTCATCTTCGGCGATGAATTCGATGGACTGCTCGAGGGTGAGCTGCTTGTAGGGGACGAGGCGAACGGCATCGTCCGACCCAGAGGCGCGCATGTTGGTAAGCTTTTTCTCGCGCACGGCGTTGACGTCTAAGTCGTTGTCCCGGGCGTGCTCGCCGATAATCATGCCCTCGTAGACCTCGGTGCCATCGCTGACGAAAAGCACGCCACGCTCCTGAATGCCATCGAGGGCGTACATGGTTGTGGTGCCGCTGCGGTCGGAGATGAGGGCGCCGGTGGGTCGCTGCGGGATGTCGCCGGAGTAGGGGATGTACTCGCCGGCAATGGAGTTCATGATGATGGTGCCGCGGGTTTCGGTAAGCATTTCGTTGCGCAGACCGATGAGACCGCGGGACGGGACCTTGAACTCCATGCGGACGCGGCCAGAGCCGTGGTTGGCCATTTTGGCCATTTCGCCTTTTCTGGGACCGAGGCGCTCGATAACGGTGCCGACGAAGTTTTCCGGGACGTCGATGGTGAGGATTTCGGACGGTTCCATCAGGTTGCCGTCGATGCGCTTGGTGACGATGGTGGGACGCGAGACCATAACCTCGAAGCCTTCGCGGCGCATCATTTCGATGAGCACGGAGAGCTGAAGCTCGCCGCGGCCGAGAACCTTGAAGGTCTCGGGGGAACCGGTGTCTTCGACACGGATGGAGACGTTGGTGAGGAGCTCGCGGTCAAGACGTTCCTTGATGTTGCGGGAGGTGACGAACTTGCCTTCCCGGCCGGCGAAAGGGGAGTTGTTGACCGAGAAATTGATGGCGATGGTGGGTTCGTCGATGGTGATGAGCGGCAGAGGCTGCGGATTCTCGATCGAGGTGAAGCTTTCGCCGATGGTGATGCCGGGCACGCCGGCGATGGCGACGATGTCGCCGGTGGTGGTTTCCTCGATGTCGACGCGCTTGAGGCCGTCAAAGGAGAAGAGCTTGGTGATCTTGACGTTCTGGAGCGATCCGTCGGTCTTCGAGACGGCGACTTCCTGACCGTTCTTGAGGGTGCCGTTGAAGACGCGACCGATGGCGAGGCGACCGAGGTAGTCGGAGTAGTCGAGGTTGGTGACCAGGATCTGGAGCGATCCGTCGACCTCTCCGGTGGACTGCGGGATGGTGCTGACGATCAGCTCAAAGAGCGGCTGCAGATCCGTGCCGGGTTTGGCGAGGTCCATGGTCGCGGTGCCGGCCTTGCCGTTGGTGTAGATGATGGGGAACTCGAGGACGCTTTCGTCGGCGTCGAGATCGATGAACAGGTCGTAGACCTCGTTGACGACTTCCTGCGGGCGGGCGTCGGGGCGATCAATTTTGTTAATGACGAGGATGGGGGTGAGACCGGCCTCGAGCGCCTTGGAGAGGACGTAGCGGGTCTGCGGCAGCGGACCTTCAGAGGCATCAACCAGGAGAACGACGCCGTCGACCATCTTGAGGGCGCGCTCCACTTCGCCGCCGAAGTCGGCGTGGCCCGGGGTGTCGACGATGTTGATCTTTTTATCGTGGTAGTGGATGGCCGTGTTTTTGGCAAGGATCGTGATGCCGCGCTCTTTTTCGAGGTCGTTGGAATCCATGACGCGGTCGGTGACGGCTTCATTGGAGCGGAAGGTGCCTGACTGGCGGAGCATGGCGTCGACGAGCGTGGTCTTGCCATGATCGACGTGGGCGATGATGGCGATGTTGAAGATGGCGGGCGTGTTTGGGGTGCTCACGGGGCGGGGATTTCCTGTCTTGGGCGCTTCAGATTGGCTGTTTCAGGAGAAATTGCGCTGACTTCAGTCTATCAGGTGACGGATTGACCACGGCGTGGGGCGGTGTCGACGGCTGGGTGCCGGCAACTTTTCACGTGGCATTCTTATCTGCCGCTATACTCAGACTTCCTCATGCAACCGATGCCAGCGTCTCATCTCGACCAAGCCGCGCTGAAGAACTATCTGCTCGACCATGCCTATGACGAGATGTTCGTCGGTCCGGGGCAGCTGCATGAGCACTACGGCCCTTTGCTGGAACAGTTTTCGTCGCTTTCGGTGGACGAGCTGCGGCGAAGGAAGCAGTCAGCCGACCTGAGTTTTCTGAACCAGGGTATTACGTTTACGGTGTACGGCCGTGAAGAGGGAACGGAGCGGATCTTTCCGTATGACCTGCTGCCGCGCATCATTACCAGCGCGGAGTGGGCGGTGGTGGAGCGGGGTCTGACGCAGCGGCTGACGGCTCTGAATTTGTTTTTGAAGGACATCTATAACGAGGGACGCATTCTTGAGGACGGCGTCGTGCCGCGGCAGGTGGTGTACAGCTGTAAGCACTTCCGGCGACAGATGATTGGCCTGCAGGTGCCGCGCAATGTGTATGTGGCGGTGTGCGGGACGGATCTGATCCGCATGGAGAGCGGCGAGTTTGTGGTGCTCGAAGACAACCTGCGGGTGCCGAGCGGCGTGAGCTATATGCTGACGAACCGGCGGGTGATGAAGCGCATTTTTCCGCACCTGTTTCGGACCTACAACGTGCGACCAATCGAACAGTACACGCAACTTCTGCTGGGGACGCTGCGTTCGCTGGCGCCTGAGGGTCGGCCGGAGCCGAACATCGTTCTGCTGTCGCCAGGCGTATTCAACTCGGCCTATTTTGAGCACGCCTATCTGGCGCGGCAGATGGGGATCGAGCTGGTGGAGGGGCGCGATCTGGTGACGCACGACAATGTCTGCTACATGCGGACGACTAGTGGCCTGCGGCGCGTGGACGTGATTTACCGGCGTGTGGACGACGACTTTATCGACCCGCTGGCGTTTCGTTCGGACTCGATCCTGGGCGTGGCGGGGTTGTTCAATGCGTATCGCGCGGGCAACGTGACGCTGGCGAATGCGTTTGGAACGGGTGTTGCGGACGACAAGGCGCTGTATGCCTATGTGCCCGACATCATCAAGTATTACCTGAGCGAAGAGCCGATTTTGCAGAATGTGAAGACATACCTGCTGACGGAGCCGAAGTCGCGACAGCATGTGCTGCAAAATCTGGACAAACTGGTGGTGAAGGCGGTGGGCGAGAGCGGCGGGTACGGCATGCTGATTGGGCCGCAGTCGACGGCGGCCGAGCGCGAGGAGTTTGCGCGCAAGATCCAAGCGGATCCGCGCAACTATATTGCGCAGCCGACGATTTCGTTTTCGCGCGCGCCGTGTCTGATTGGTGACGAGATGGAGCCGCGGCATGTGGACCTGCGGCCGTACGTGCTGTATGGCGATACGGTGCGGATTGTTCCGGGCGGTCTGACGCGGGTTGCGCTCAAGCGCGGATCGCTGGTGGTGAACTCGTCGCAGGGTGGCGGGTCAAAGGACACGTGGGTGCTGAGCGAGTGACGAGGAGACCGGTGTGCTAGCTCGGGTTGCGGATAGTTTGTACTGGATGAGCCGGTATCTTGAGCGCGCGGAGCACAGCACGCGTCTGCTGGAAGTGAACCTGAACATGATGCTGGACGAGACGCCGGCGAGTGCGGAGCGGCGCTGGCAGCGAGTTTTGTTTGCTCTCGGGAATCCAAAAGACATTTCCTGGAACGGCAATCCGTACGCTCTCACGCAGGACCTGACGTTCGACACAACATTCAAGAACTCGATTGTGTCGTGCATCATCGCGGCGCGGGAAAACTCGCGGCATGTGCGCGAGCAGATTTCGACCGAACAGTGGCACCGGCTGAACTCACTGTATCTGCAGGTGACACGGCCGGAGATGCAGAAAGGCATGCAGGCGGAGGCGCTGACTTCGGGTGCGGAGCAGCCGAGTGAGTTTCTGCAGCAGGTAATGGAGGCGGTGCACCAGTTTCAGGGCGTGACGGACTCGACCATGAGCCATGGCGAGGGCTGGCACTTCATCCAGGTGGGCCGGTACATTGAGCGCGCGTCGGCAACGGCGCTGTTGCTGGAGGCGTACAACGGCGAGCTTTGGGAGCAGCCGGAACATGTTCCGGACGGGAACGAGTATCTGGACTGGATGGGTTTGCTGCGGTCGGCGACGGCGTTTGAGGCGTACTGCAAGGTGTACACGGCGGACCTGACGCCGGACCGGATTTTTGAATTTCTTTTGCTCGATGAGGAGTTTCCGCACTCGCTGCGATTTTCGATCGACAGCATGCAGCATGCGCTTGAGGCGATCCAGGCGGAGAGCGGCAAATCGCGCGCTGAGCCGCTGCGGCGGCAGGCCGGTCGGTTGCAGGCAATGCTGAGCTATTCGAGCGTGCCGGAGATTCTGGGCGGCGACGTGCTGGGCTACCTTCATGACATTCGGGAACAGTGCCAGGCCATTCACACCACCATCTACCAGCTGTATGTGGACTACTCGATTCAGGCGGCGCTGGCGGGATAGCGCGTCGCCGCCGGACAGGAAGGCTCGCATGTTCTATTCGATTCGCCACCTTACGAAATTTCTCTACACCACGCCTGTGAGCGAGAGCATGATGGAGACGCGCATGCACCCGCGCTCGGACGAGCGGCAGCGCTGCCTGACGTTTCACCTTTCGGTGAGCCCGCGATGCCGGGTGTTTTCGTATCGCGATCACCTCGGCAACCAGGTGCATCACTTCGATATTCCCGGACCGCATGGACAGCTGGTGATTGTGGCGGAGTCCCTGGTGGAGATGCAGCCGGCGGTGCAGATTCCGGCGTTTCTTGCTTCGGGCGCGTGGGACGATCTGGACGTTCTGGTGGAGGAAGGCGACTACTGGGAGATGCTGTTTCCGAGTGAGTTTGCGACACCGACGCCGGAGCTGGACGATCTGGCGGAGCGCCTGGATGTGCGGCGGCGAGATGATCCGTTGATGGTGCTGCACCAGCTGAACCGGCAGATGTACGAGTACTTCGCGTATAAGCCGAAGTCGACCAAGGTGGATTCGCCGATTGATGTGGCGCTGACGACACGGGCGGGCGTGTGCCAGGATTTTGCGCACATCATGATCACACTGGTACGGTCGAAGCTGCGCATTCCGTGCCGGTATGTGAGCGGCTACCTGTACCACGGGCTGGCAGATGCGGACCGATCGAGCAGCTCGGCGACGCATGCGTGGGTGGAGGCGCTGGTGCCGCAGCTGGGATGGGTCGGCTTTGATCCGACGAACTGCCTGATCGCGGGCGATCGGCACATCCGGACGGCGATCGGGCGCGACTACGCCGACGTTCCGCCGACGCATGGGATGTTTCGCGGCCGGGCAGACAGCACGCTGACTGTGGCCGTGCAGGTGACGCCGGGCGAAGGTACGTTCACCATCGATGGCGAGCTACCGGTGCCGGAAGACTGGTCGATTCTGGTGGAAAAGGCGACGGCCCTGCCGGAGCAGCCTCCACCGCTGACGCGTCAGCAGATGGCGGCCCAGCAGCAGCAGTAGGCGGGAAACCACGGGTATACTCAGGGCTGCATGAGTGATCCCGTGACCAGCCCGGAGAACGACGCCTCCGCGAACCCTGACGCTGCGCCAACCGCGGCGAAGATGACGCTTGATCTCCCCGAGATTATGGCGATTCTGCCGCATCGGTACCCGTTTCTGCTGATTGATCGCGTGATTGAAATGGAGCGCAAGACACGGATTGTGGCGATCAAAAATGTAACCGTGAATGAACCACATTTTCAGGGTCACTTTCCGGATTACCCGATCATGCCGGGCGTGCTGATGGTGGAGGCGATGGCGCAGGCGGGTGGGGCCTTGCTGCTGACGGAGATTCCGGACCGGGAGTCGAAGCTGATGGTGTTTACCGGCATTGAGGAGGCGAAGTTTCGCCGGCCCGTCACGCCGGGCGATCAGCTTCGGATCGAGGTGACGGTGGTGAATTGGCGATCGCGCGCGGTGAAGATGAAAGGCGCGATTACAGTGGAGGGCAAGCTGGTGTGTGAGGCGGTGATTATGTGCCAACTGGTGCCTCGGCCGGGGGCAAAGCCTGCTGTGACAAGCGCGAGTTCTGCCTCCACTGCGGCTGAGGCGGACGCTGCGGCCGTGCGAGCGGCGGAGTAGCGCGCGGCGTGCCGATCCATCCGACGGCGATCGTTGCGGAGGGGGCGAGGATTCCGCAGAGTTGCACCGTGGGGCCGTACTGCACGGTGGGCGCGGATGTGGTGCTGGGCGAGCGGTGTGAGCTGGTGAGCCACGTGGTGCTGGACGGACACCTGCGGATGGGAGCGGACAACCGGGTGTTTTCGTTCGCCTGCCTGGGGGTTGCGCCGCAGGATCTGAAGTACAAGGGAGAGCCGACGCGGCTGGAGATCGGCGACCGAAACACGATCCGTGAGTCCGTGACGATTTCGCGAGGGACGCCGGGGGGTGGAGGCGTGACGCGGGTCGGTTCCGATTGCCTGATCATGGCGTACACGCATATCGGGCACGACTCGGAGATTGGCAATGGGTGCATTCTGGCGAACGCAGCGACGCTGGCGGGGCATGTGATCGTCGAGGATTATGCGTCCGTGGGCGCGCTGTGCCCGGTGCACCAGTTCTGCCGGATTGGGCGATACAGCTACATCGGTGGGGGCACGACGATCACGCAGGATGTGCTGCCGTACTCGCTGACCTGCATCGAGCGGAACAACCATGCGTATGGCCTGAACAAGGTCGGGCTGGAGCGGCGCGGGTTTACGCCGGAGCAGATGAGGGAGCTACGGGCGGCATACCGTCTGCTGAAGGGATCGAAGCTGAACACGACCGATGCCCTGGCGGCGATGCGGGCGAGGCTGGCGGAAAAGCCGGCCGAGCATGTGCAGTACCTGGTGGAGTTCGTTGCGGCCAGTGAGCGGGGCGTGATCAAATAGCTGGCTGCGGGTCGCGCGTCGCGGAGGAAGTCGCTACACTGGGCTCCTATGGGCGAGCCTTCGTTCTCTTCTGACGTGTCTGGGCCATTCGGTTCTCGGCCAAATCGGCGACGATTCTTACAGCAGGGTGCTATGGCTGCGGTGGCGATGGGTGTGCCTTCTGGATGGGCGCAGGGGCCGGCCGCCGGGGCGTTGGTAACGACGCCTCTGGGGCAGCTGCGGGGGGAGGTGCTGGCGAGTGGAGTGCGGGTGTTTCGGGGAGTTCCGTTTGCGGAGGCTCCGGTCGGGGAGCTGCGGTTTCGGCCGACGGTGGCGAAGCGGGCATGGACGGGCATCCGGGATGCGACGAAGTTTGCGGCGGCGGCCATGCAGGAGAGCGAGAAGAACGTTCCGCAGAGTGAGGACTGTCTGTATCTGAATGTGTGGGCGCCTCCGGAGAGTGCGGGAGCGGGACCGTGGCCGGTTTTTGTTTGGATCCATGGGGGTGGGTTTACGGGGGGGAACTCGTTTTCGCCGATCTTTGATGGCGAAGAGTTTGCACGGGCAGGAATTGTGCTGGTGACGGTGGCGTATCGGCTGGGGGCGTTCGGCTTTTTGGACATGGGGTCGTTGCTGGGAGGGGCGTATGCGGGCAGCGGGAACAACGCGATGCGGGACCTGGTGGAAGCGCTTCGATGGGTGCATGGGAACGTTGGGACGTTTGGCGGGGATGCGGCACGGGTGACGGTAGGCGGTGAGTCTGCCGGGGCGAAGGCGACGGCGGCTCTGATGGGTTTGCCGGAGGCGCGAGAGCTGTTTCACTCGGCGATTTCGGAGAGTGGTGGCGGAGAGCGGGTGCTGACGCTGGCGCAGGCCGCGGAGGTGGCGGGGAGCTATGGGGATCTATGGCTGAAGGCGCATGCGGAGGCGGCACCGGGGAGCGGTGGACCGGCGGGGTTTGGAGCCCTGAAAACGGCTCCGGCGAATGATCTCATCGCGGTGCAGAAGACGTTGATCGAGACTTCGGCGCGGCACTTTCCGTTTCGGTCGGAGGTGGATGGGACGTACCTGAAGGCGCGGCCGGTGGACCTGGTGGCGGCAGGTTCAGCGCGGGGCAAGCGGCTGCTGATCGGGTCGAACCGCGATGAGAGCGCGCTCTTTCTGGGGCCGCATCCGCAGAAGGATCCGACGGCGCGGGACTTGGGCAATTTGTCCCTGGAAAAGTTTGACGCGGTGTTTGCGCGCTACGCGAGCGTGTATCCGGAGATGATGCCGGAGCAGCTGCGGGTTCGCGCGGTGACGGCAGAGGAGTACTGGGTGCCGACGGTGCGGCTGGCGGATGCGCATGTGCGCGAGGGCGGGACGGCGTGGATGTATGAGCTGGAGTACACGCGGCAGACGGGACGGTATGCGGGGGAGGCGTACCACTCTGAGGACCTCCAGTTCGTGTGGGACAGGGAGAACGAAGTAGGTGCGGGCGGCGAATCGCTGGCGCGGCAAATGCATGCCGCGTGGGTGGCGTTCATCAAGGGGGACACGCCTGCGGCGGAGGGTCTGCCGGTGTGGCCGGCGTACAGCGCGGAGGCGCGGCCGACGATGCTCTTTGACCGGACGAGCCGGGTGGAGATGCGGCCGCAGGAGAGCGAGCTACGATTGTGGGACGGGGTGCTGTGAGCGGTGGCAAGCTGGGGCTGATTGCGGGGAATGGGCGATTTCCGTTTCTGCTGATCGATGCGGCGCGGGCGCACGGTTTGACGGTGGTGGTGGCGGCGATCCAGGAAGAAACTGATCCGGCGATCGACGCGCTGGCTCTGGCGGACTCCGGCGTGCATCTGCACTGGATGTCGCTGGGGGAGCTGTCGCGGCTGATCGAGACGTTTCAGCGTGAGGGTGTGACGCGCGCCACCATGGCGGGGCAGGTGAGGCACATGCAGATCTTCTCGTCGATCCGGCCGGACTGGCGACTGGCGAAGCTGCTGCTGAATCTGCGGACGCGGAACACGGACATGCTGCTCGGTGCAATTGCAAAGGTGCTGGGCGATGAAGGGATCGAGCTGATCAGCTCGACCGAGTACCTGGAGCCGCTGCTGGCGCGAGCGGGGGTGCTGACGCGCCGCGCGCCGACGGAAGCGGAGATGGCGGACGCAGCGTATGGCCGAACGGTGGCGCGCGCGCTTGCGGGCTACGACCTGGGCCAGACGGTGGTGATCGCCGCCGGTGCGTGCGTCGCGGTGGAGGCGATGGAAGGCACGGACGCGACCATTACGCGCGCGGGCGAGCTGTTTCGAGCGATGGACGACACGGGCGAGACGACGCTTTCGCAGGCGCTGACTGTGGTGAAGGTTGCGAAGCCGAACCAGGATATGCGCTTTGACGTGCCGGTGGTGGGCGTGCGCACGATCGAGGCGATGCGCGCTGCAGGCGCGACCTGCCTTGTGCTCGAGGCTGGGCGCACGCTGCTGTTTGATCGCGAGAATCTTGTTGCGGCAGCGGATTCCGGGAGCATTGCTATCGCCGTGGAGTGACTCGCGGAAACGGGAGTGCGCCGACCGCATTTGAACCTGGACACAGCGTGCGGCGTAGAATTGCGGAACCGCGCCCCTGCGCTCCGACGTATGGTCTGGCGGTACATCTCACAGCAGAACGAAGGAAGCTCCCATGCGCAAGGCACTCTCGATGGCGGCACTGGCCGCGCTGCTCGCCGCACCCACGCTGCGGGCATTTGCCGCGGACCCGATCGCGGCGGGCAACACGGCGCCGAACTTTACCCTGCCCTCGCAGGAGGACAAGGCGGTCTCGCTCGCGGACTATAAGGGCAAATGGGTGGTGCTGTACTTCTACCCCAAAGACCAGACCAGCGGATGCACGATCGAAGCGCACAACTTTCAGCGCGATCAGGCGAAATACGATGCCGCCGGTGCCGTTGTGCTGGGCGTCTCGCTGGATACGGTGGACAGCCATAAGGCTTTCTGCACCAAAGACAACTTGACGTTCAAGCTGCTGGCTGATCCGGACCATAAAGCGATCGACGCGTATGGGGTTCCGGTCATGTCGATGGACGGCATGCACTATGCCAAGCGGGAGACTTTTTTGATCAGCCCTGAAGGGAAGATCGTGAAGGTGTGGCCGGACGTGAAGGTGACCACTCATAGTGAAGAGGTGCTTGCGGAGCTGGAGTCGCAACAGAAGAAGTAGGGTAGGCGCACGGCAGTCAGGCAGACGCAGAAACGCCCGGAGGCTCACAGGTGCTCCGGGCGTTTCTGCTTGCCTTGCGATGCAGCTTGTGCGGCGCTTACTTCTTGGTCGTTTTCGCTGCTTTGGTGGCGGTGGTCTTTTTTGCCGGCGTCGCCTTCTTCGCCGGGGCTGCCGCTTTCTTGGCGGGGGCCGCCTTCTTTGCCGGGACTGCCTTCTTCGCCGGGGCTGCTGCTTTTTTGGCGGGGATGGCCTTCTTTGCCGGCGTGGTTTTCTTTGCGGGAGTTGCTGCTTTCTTTGTTGCCAAGGTCGTACCTCTCATGTGCGATTTTTTGCTGCTTGCCGAGCTCTTGGTGCCGGTCGCTCCGGTGGGAGCGGCCTTCCCGCCGCGGTGAGCACTCGACTTTTTTGCGGCAGATGCGGAGATGGATTTAGCTGCCTGCTTGCTTTGCGGGGCAGCGGACTTCTTCGCCAGCGTAGCCTTGGCAGACGTCTTCGGAGGAGGAGCCGCTGACTTCTTTTGAGCGACCGCCTGCTTCGCTGGCGCGACAGCTTTCCGGGATGTTGACTTCTTGGCGGGCGAGGACTTCGCCGGAGCTGGCGCCTTCTTTGCCGGCGTGACCAACTTCTTTGCCGGTGCGGACTTTTTGAACGGTGGGGCGCTGCTGCGCTTCGCCGCCGCAGCGCGCGAGGCCTTGAGCGAGTCGCCGACGCTTACTTCGGACGGGTTCTGGCGCGGCTGAATCGATTGGCGGTCGGCCGGGGAGTACATGTCGACCGGCGTTGCTGGAAGCGTTTCGAGCATGGCGTCTTCCGCATGCGTTCCGCGCCGCAGCAGATGATCCTCATCGTCTCCGGTGTCGTCGGTGTCGGGCTCGTCGTCGATATCGAGGTCGATGCCCTGCTCATCGTCGGTCACGTCCTTGCGATCGTCGTGATCCTCGACCTGGTCGGCGTGCGCGGACACCGGGATGGGCCGCTCTCTCGCTTCGACGTCCTTTGCCTTCACGTCAGCGTCGCCGTAGTCGTCTTCGTCGTCCTCGGCGTCTTCTTCGTCGCCATCCCCTTCCTCCGGTGCTTCTTCCTCATCTTCGTCATCGTCGGACGTGATAAGGCTTCTCTCTTCATCGTCGTCTTCGTCGTCATCGGCGATGGAGGTGGTGTCCTCGTCGTCCAGGTCGTCGTCCTGCTCCCCTGCCGCGTACCGTCGTATCGTTTCGTCAAAGCTCATTGGTGCTGTTCCCTTCGCCGCCGTTGGCGTGTGCTGTGCGATTGGACGTGCGTTGCGATGCTTGCTGTTGCACCACTTTTGAGGCATGCTCCAGCGGCGAGAATTCTAGCAACAGCATGCATGCGTGCGACAGCGATAGCAAGGAATCTTTTGTGCGAGGAAGCTTATCGAGCAGCGCGGCGCGGCGTTGTTGCGGGTCGTGACGTGGTGCTGCGCGAAGCTGCGTGCGTGCTGCTGCGTGCTCGTGCCGCGGCCGTGGAACGAGGCTTTGCCGATCCTGCCGCAGAGGAGATTGCGCGCGACGCACGAGAGCTCGCGGAGGCGCCACGACGAGAGCGTGTGGGCAGCATGCGCGCGGCGCGATTGGATCGGCTGCGCGCGTAGACGACAGGCGCGAGACGGATGGGCTCGGAGACCTCGATCGAACGTCCGGGACGAACGCTGTTCGCCGTGAGGTGATTCCAACGGCGGAGATCCGCGACGGTGACGTTGAAGCGATCCGCGATGGCGGTCAGGCTCTCACCGCTGCGCGGTGTGTACCGTTGCGGCCGGCTGACGCTGGCGACGGTGGCAACCGGGATCACCAACTCGTCCCCAGCTGCGACCGCGGTGCCGGGTGCGAATCCATTGGCTTCGGCGACGTCTTCGCTGTGCGCGTGCAGCGTGGACGCAATGGCCTCGAGCGTCTCGCCCTGCCGCACCACGTGAAACCGCCAGCTGCTCCGATGGTCGGCGGGGATCGCTTTCAGACGGTCGTTGTAGACGTCCCTGGTGCCCGGCGGGATGTGGAGATCGAAGGACGTTTCGGTGGGGGTCACAAGTCGCAACAGCGATGGGTTGAGCGCGACGATCTCCGACTCACTCACATCGGTGAGATCGGCGACCAGGCGAAGATCGATGCTGTAGTCGGTCGAGATCGTGTCGTAGATCACCGGCGGGCTTGGCGTGAGTTTATCCAGACCATAGCGCTCTGGATTTTTTGCCATGATGATGGCGGCAAGAATTTTGGGGACGTAGTCGCGTGTTTCGGCGGGCATTGTGTTGCGCCGATACAGCTCCCAGTAGTCCGCGTAGCCGGTTCGCTGCACGATGCGTTGAATGTTGAGCGGACCCCAGTCGTACGCGGCCATGGCGAGATACCAGTCGCCGAACAGGCGATAGTAGTTTTTGATCAGCCGCGCGTAGGCCCGCGTGCTTTTTTCCGGATCGAAACGGTAGTCGAAGTAGCCATTGCGCGTCAGTCCGTACTCAGGCGCCGTGTACGTCATGAATTGCCACATGCCGCCGGCCCCCGACTTTGGATTGACGACCTGCGGCTGGAAACCCGACTCGGCCACGGCCAAGTAGATCAGATCCTGCGGCACCTGCTCCTGCCGAAGCACATCCTGGATCAGGCCGCGGTACTTGCCCACGCGCTGCAGGGATGCCGCCATGTGTGCCCGGAAGGCGTTTGACGTGGAAAAAACGCCGATGTATCCGGCCACTTGATCGTTGATGACGAGCGGCAAATCCGACGTGACGTTAAGTTCAGTTTTCAGCTTTGCCGCGAGCTCGGGATTCGGAGCAAAGGTCAGATCCTCGGTTGCCTGCAGCGGCGTTTCCTCCGGCGCCGGCGAGAACCCGTTGCCCTGTTTCAGCGCGGCCATCTCGAGCGAGTTCACCTGACTGAGCAGGTGATCGAACTCATCGGCAAGCTGCGGATCTGCCTTCAGATCCATGCCGCTGGTCAGCATCAGGTCTACGGCAGAGTCGAAGTCCGTGCGTGCCGCATCAAGGTGCCCGGCGCGGTAGTTGGCGACGCCGCTCGCATACGAGCGCTCCGCCTGTGTGATGAGCTGCTGAACCTTCTGCGCATGTGCGGGGTCGGTCGTGTCCGCAGCGACGGTTGTGGCTGGGGCTGGGGCGACCGGAGAGGACGGCGCGGCGCCAATCGAAGCCGTAATCGGCGGAGCGGTCGTCTGTGCAGACGCTTTTCCGGGAGCGACCGTTGTTGCCGGGTCTGGACACCCGGCTAACACAAGAGTCGAGGAGGCGAAGACTATCGCCAACCCCCACCGTCTCACATTTCGAAAACCCATCCGCCGTCCTATGTCGTGCACCTCCATTGTAAGACCTCGGGCTGGCTGCACCGGCGTGCACGGCACGATCTGTCAGAGAAGTCCGGCCCGCGAAAGTCGGGTGTTAAGATAAGGCCTGAGGCTCAACCCCGCTCCCCCATGGATCCATCGCACATCCGCAACTTTGCGATTATCGCGCATATTGATCATGGCAAGTCCACGCTTTCCGACCGTCTGCTGGAGCTGACCGGCTCGCTGACCGACCGCGAGATGCAGGCGCAGGTGCTGGATGCCATGGACCTGGAGCGCGAACGCGGCATCACCATCAAGGCGCACACGGTGCGGATGATGTACCCCGCGCAGGACGGCGAGCTGTACCAGTTGAACCTGATCGACACGCCCGGCCACGTTGATTTTTCTTACGAAGTGTCGCGGTCGCTGGCCTCGTGCGAGGGTGCGTTGCTGGTAGTCGATGCGAGCCAGGGAGTGGAGGCGCAAACGCTTGCCAATGCCTACCTAGCGATCTCGAACGGGCTTGAGATCATTCCCGTGATCAACAAGATCGATCTGCCGAGTGCCGACATCGAGCGCACCAAGGAGATGATCGAGAAGTCTGTCGGGCTTCCTGCGGACGACGCCATCGCCGTTTCGGCGAAGACTGGTCTCAATGTGGCGGGCATCCTGGAAGCGGTCGTGACGCTGCTGCCTCCGCCGCAGGGCGACCCGGAAGCCCCGCTGCAGGCACTCATCTTTGATTCGTGGTTCGACGCGTATCGCGGCGTGGTTGTGCTGGCGCGCATCATCAATGGCCGCTTGCGCAAGGGCCAGAAGATCAAGGTGATGTCGAACGGCAAGATCTTCGACGTCGAGAGCATGGGCGTGATGACGCCGAAGCCGCTCGAGCTGACAGAGCTTTCGGCCGGCGAGGTAGGCTTCTTTGTCGCCACCATCAAGAACGTGGCCGATACCAAGGTGGGCGACACCCTGACGGACCCGGAGCGCCCCTGCGCCGACGCGCTGCCCGGCTTTGAAGATATCAAGAGCATGGTCTTCGCCGGCCTGTACACGGTCGATTCGCACGAGCATGCCCTGCTGCGCGATGCGCTCGAGAAGCTACGGCTGAACGACGCCAGCTTTTCGTTTGAACCGGAGTCCTCGGCGGCGCTGGGATTTGGATTTCGCTGCGGGTTTCTGGGTCTGCTGCACCTAGAGATCATCCAGGAGCGCCTGGAGCGCGAGTACAACCTCGACCTGATTATTACGGCGCCCGGCGTCCGTTACAAGATCACGTTGACGGACGGATCGAGCATGGAGGTCGACAATCCTTCGCGCTGGCCCGATCCGAGCGAGATTGAGCAGATCGAAGAGCCGGTGATTGTCGCCAAGATCCTGACTAACGAGGAGTACGTCGGCGGGATTCTGAAACTTGTCGAGGACAAACGCGGTCGGCAGCAGAACTTCGAGTACGTCTCCGAAACGCGTGTGCTGCTGACCTACGAACTGCCGCTTAATGAGATCGTGCTCGACTTCTACGACCGGCTGAAGAGTGTCTCGCGTGGGTATGCGTCGCTCGATTACGCGCTGGCTGGATCGTGGGTGTCGCCCATGGTCAAGATGGACATCCTGATCGGGGGCGATCCGGTGGATGCGCTTTCGGTGATCGTGCATCGGGATGCCGCGTACGATCGCGGCAAGGCGCTGGTGCACAAGATGCGCGAACTGATTCCGCGGCAGATGTTTGAGGTCGCGATCCAGGCCGCGATCGGCGCCAAGGTGATCGCGCGCGAGACAGTTTCGGCCATTCGCAAGAACGTGATTGCAAAGTGCTACGGCGGCGACATCAGCCGGAAGCGCAAGCTGCTGGAGAAGCAGAAGGAAGGCAAAAAGCGCATGAAGCGCATCGGCAAGGTCGATATCCCGCAGGAGGCATTCCTCGCGGTGCTCAAGGTTGGGGAAGAGTAGACCGTTTGATGTCCGGACGATGACGCCTGTTACCGCGTCGTAACCTGCTTCTGTGGAAAGCGATGTTGCCTGCGGTAAAGCACCGGACGAGTGACGTCGCGTGGCCACGAGGCTTGGTGGGCAGCCTTCTCTCCTATCGAATCAGACACTTAGGACGGGTGAGAAAGATCGATCAGGCTGGGAAGGACAGGGAACGGGGTCGTTGGTCACGTGACCAGCGACCCCGAGTTCCACAGCGTTTTCCACAGAAGAGGAGGAGAGCTTGGGCCTTCCTCCCTTGCGGATCATCCATGATGTTAGTGGCTGGCAGCCGGGCGTGGCGTTGCGGTGGTGCTGTTGCGCGGCGTCGTGGTCGAGCGGGTCGCCGACGGAGCAGACGGCGGCGGGGCGGTGACGCCGGAGCTCTTGTTGTACGCGTCCACCACGGCCTGCGTGACGTCTGTAGACCCGTTCGCCCACATGACGTTGCTGGCCTGGTTGGACACATCAAGCAACAAGGTAAAGCCGCTCTGCTGGCAATAGTTCTTCGCCGTGACGGAAACCTTCTGAGCCACCTTGCCGTAGGCCTCCTGCAGGTCGGTATTGTAGGCCTGCTGGGCGTCTTCGGCGTCGCGGTTCAGCTGCTTTTCCTTGGTGTCGATATTCTTCAGCCGTGTCTGCTTCTCGTCGTCAGAAAGGGTCGCGGGCGCACCTTGAAGCTGTTTCTTGAGCGAGTCGACCTCGGAGGCCAGGGTGTCGATCTGGGCCTTGCGTGGCTCGTACTTTTTCTGAACGTCCTGCACGGTGCGCTGCCCTTCGTTGGTCGCGAAGACGGACTGCTCAAACGCGATGAGGGCGACCTTGGCCGGAATGGCTTGGGGGGCGGCGGCGGTTGGTGCTGCAGCAGATGCCGGAGCGGTTGCCGAAGGTGCGGTCGTCTGGGCGACAGCCACAGACGCAAACCCCGCTGCGAGCGCGGAGGCGAAGATCAGAGTGCGGTTCATACTTTCGGGGTGGCTCCTTCAGATCGTTCAGACTGGGTCCCAAGCGACTTGGGATTCTGGGATGTGGATCCCCGGACTCCGTTCCTGGTACGAATCCCAGCAATGGATCCTAAATCCACCTTCTGCTCATCCGGCGTGCAGCAGGACCGACGCGGGTGCAGGACAGGCGTTCCAGAACAGATCGATTATAGGATCACGCCAGAGGGCGGTCAAACCTGCGCCAGGCAAATCTCCGAAATTCTGGAGCGTCGGCTGTCCAAGCTCCGGAATTTCGGTAGTGGTCGAAGTGGAATTGTCTTTTAGCGGGCAATTTCAGGAAAATCGAAATGGCACAGCGATTGCATAGGTGATGTAAGGTGCAGCGCGTGTGTTCCGCTCATCCGATCTTTCCCGGCAGCTGCTCCCCCACTTGGAGAAGGAGTCAGCCCGAGCGAGACCTAGCCCTTGGGAGGCCAGTGATGGCCATTCGGTGTTGGACGGTTTGCGGCTGCTGACGTGTCCGTCGGCAGCCAATGACCGGAGGGAACGATGCAGCGGGTGGCTCAGGGGCAAATGGCCGAAAGAGTTTCATCGAGAAGTCGGCATCGCTTCAGGCTTGCATGCAAGAGCCGTTCCGGGTATGATCTACCTTGCGATGCAAGCCGGATGTGGGTCCCGGTCTTGAGCATGAGCCGAACCAGGATTCTGACCACAAGTTGGTGGTTGGAGCGGTATCGGTTTCTTCAGGCGCTTAGGTGCTGTACACGTTTGAGGGGATCGGGGTGAGGGTTCGCCGCCTTTGTTGCGGACCGGTGCTGTGACTGACTTGGATGCAGACGTCACAGCCGAACGTACAGGACCCGAACGAACAGATGTTTGAGACAGGATGTGACATCGTTTCAACCGACGCTGCTCGACTGATCTGCCGCGTGGTCCGGAGGGATCCGTACCACCCCAGAACCGTTGTTGGCGTGGGCATGAGGCTGTGATCACGATTCCGCATCAGGAAGTGGAACGCATGAGTTCAGAGCAAAATCTGCCCGAGGTGCCGGCGCACCAGGGTCCGCCCCCGGCCATGTCGCAGGACGATGGAAGCAACTTCCAGGCCGGACAGTCTTCTCCGCACGGGATGGGGCAGTCCAAAAGTAGCCGCAGACGACGGCGGAAGCGCAAAAACAAGGGACCAGAAACTGCCGGCGAAGGCCAGGGAAACGCGCCGGAGGCGGGCAGCGCCAACGGCGGCGGAGGCGAGGTGCCGACGTTGACGGCGGCCGCCTCGCCAGCACCCGCTGCTCTGCCCCAGCAAAGTCACGCTCCGGGGCAAAGCTTCCAGGCGTCACAGGGCCAGCAACATGGCGGAGCCGGCAATGGCCAGGGTGGAACCAAGCGCTGGAAGAAGAAGTTCCGAGACCGAGACCGTGATCGGCCGAGATTCACCGAAAACCCCGGCAATCAGGCCCCGCGAGAAAGTCACGGCGGCGGCAGCAACGGGTTCAGCGGCGGCGGCGGCAGTTTCTCCAACAATGGCGGCACCCGCGACGCCGCGCTGAACCGCGACACCAGTACCCACCAGTTCGGCAACCGCACGGACAGCTTTAAACGTAAAGGTGGCAGCAGCGGTGGTGGTGGCAAACAGCAGCACCGCGACCGCGGCCCACGCACCTTTGTAGGTCCGATGGACCATTCGTATCGCGCCGTGAATAGCGACTTCGCGGAAGCTCCACCTTCCACCATCCCGACGCAGGCGTTTGTGCGTCGCGGTGGCGCAAGCTTCCACACCGGAGATTCGCAGCCGATCGACTACTCGCAGGGGCGGTCGATCCCGATTCCGGACGACGCTCCCACACGGATTTACTTCTTCATCGAAGACCTGTTTTTCCTGGCAAAGATCAACGAAACCGCGCGCAAGATCGGCGTCAAGGTGGTCTTTATCAAGAGTTCCGACAAGGAAGCCATCGCGGCGCTCACCTCGGCCGAAGAAGACGACCGTCCGGCGCTGATCGTGTTTGATCTGAATAATGCCAACGCAAAGCCTCTGACTCTGATTCCGAAGCTTAAGAACAAGCTGAAGCGCTCCACTTCGATCATCGGCTTCCTGAGCCACATTCAGGGTGATCTGAAGGCGAAGGCCGTCGAGGCCGGCTGCGACACGGTGATGGCGCGCGCTGCATTTTCGCAGAACCTGCCTAATCTTCTGCGGCGGTACGGGCTGGAAGAGGAAGAAGAAAACAACTTCAACTACTAACCAACAAAGCAGCAGACACGCAAAAAGAAGGCCAGATAATCAGGCGGCGGCAGCATAGCTGAGCTGGGTGTCTGGCCTTTTTTCGTCGGCTTCTGTACTTCCGCGCCCTAGCCCGGCGGCCAACCCATCGCACGCCCTCCCAGTAGGTGGACGTGCAGGTGATTCACCGTCTGGCCACCGTCGTCGCCGGTGTTGACCACCAGCCGGTAGCCCCGGCTGAGACCCTGCGACCGCGCCAGATCGCCGATGATGGACATCATGTGCCCCAGAAGGGCGGTGTGCTCGGCCATGGCGTGCGCGTGGGACGCGATGTGCTCCCGCGGGATGATCAGCAGATGCACTGGCGCCTGCGGATGGATGTCGCGGAAGGCGACGCAGCGATCGTCGTTCCAGACGAGCTCCGCCGGAATCTCGCCTTCGGCGATCCGGCAAAACAAACAGCGTTCCGACATGGCCTTGATTGTAGGCGCGCGAAGACGCTGCCGCTACCGGTGAAAGTACTTCGGTCGCATGCCCGGCGCCCATGGGTTGTAGGCCTGCGCGAAGGCGGCGCGGTCAGCGATCGGCGGATGGCTGTAGGTCCAGAAAACCACCAGCGGGTTGGGGTGCGGCTCGTCCAGCCCTTGCGCGCCAAGCGTTTCGAAGCTGCGCTGGCCGACTGTCTGCGGGTCGGCCACGATGCCGTGCACAGCCTCCTGTCCGTAGATATCGGCGGCGTGCTCCTCCGCCCGGCTGACCGCGTTGTCCAGCGGTTCACTCAGAAAGGCGAGGGCAAGCAGAGCGAAGAGGATCACCGGCAGCGCCGCCCAGTCCCGATCGGACGGAACGCCCCAGCGCTGGCCGAAGCGGCCGATCGACCAGCGCGTCAGGTGGAAGCCGCCGAAGAACAGCACCAGCAGCAACACGGCCGTGAAGGCAAGTCCCTTCGGGATGTGATCGAGCGCGTAGTGCCCCATTTCATGGCCGAAGATGAGCGCAATCTCGTCCGGGCTGGCGTGCGCGATCGTGGTGTCCCAGACAACAACGCGCTTGGACGCGCCGACGCCGGTGACATAGGCATTCAGGCCGGTCACCTTGTCGCTGGCGCGCATCAGAAACATGCGGTCGGGGGAGATTTCGACGCCAGCCCGAGCGACCACCTGCTCGAGCCGGCTCACCAGGGCCGGGTCGGCCTTCGCCAATGGCTCGAAGTGATTGAACAGCGGATCCACAAGCACCGGTTCCAGAAGAACGCCAACCACCGAGAGCGCGACGGCCGGCGCCCAGAACGCCAGCCACCATCCCCTGGGCCAGCGGCGGATGACGGCGAACAGCAGCAGAACGAGCAGGCCACCAACGACAAGCTCCAGCAGGAAGCTTTTTCCACGATCCGCAAACCAGCTGCCCCAGCCCTGCACCGACTGCCCATACGCGACGGCGAGGTGCTGCCCGAGCATGCCGAGCGGCAACATCAGCAAAGAGACCACGAGCAGCAGCAACAGGGTGAACACGTACCCCTGGATCCAGCGATGCCGGCTGCTCCGGACCGCGAGGTCGCGCATGCGAGCGGAAGCGCCGGTCGCCAACAAAGCCAGCAGCACCAGCAGACGCCAAAGCGGCGCGAACAGGCCAAGAGCGTCGGTTGCGTGGGAGTAGTGGATGGCGCGCTCGAGTGTGGCCGGCGGTAACGTGTACGCCGTGTTCGGCGCGCGAGCGGCGGCCAGCGCCAGCGCCTCGGCGTTGCCAACGCCCGCCGAACCCGCGGCAAACGCCCAAGCGAGCAGGCAGACTCCGGCCATAGCCACGATCCCCATCACACCACGTCGCATCGCCGCTCCCTCCGTGAGTGTGCCGCACCCGTGCCCCTGCTGTCGAAGGGCGTCTTTTCCGGCGCACAGCCGTCCCACGAAGCGGCGGACTTTTGCGGCTTCCGCTACACTCGCCAACAGCCGGCTCCCCTGTTCGGAGCTGGCAGATCGGGTCCTTCCAACACTCATGCCTACCGTCGCACGTCGCCGTCCTGCCACCCTCCTGCTCTCTGCCGCGATCTTCTGTTCCGCTCTCGGACGCGCCGAAACACCCAAGAGTAAACCCGCCGACTCTGCGCTGTTGACGTCTATGCAGGCTGAGCTTGCCCGCGCCATGAGCTCCCTTGGCACGCTGCCCAACTCTTCGCCGGCACAGACGGTGTCCGCGCCAACGGCGGCAGCCGACCACTCGCGCGAGACGCCGCGACCCTACTTCCTGTCCTACTCGGTTTCCGATGCCGACCAGGTGAGTTTGTCAGCCAGCTTCGGCGCCATCGTCAGCTCCACCTCGGCCCGCCGGCGATTTGCGGATGTGGAGGTCCGCCTCGGCTCGCCCGCGGAGGACAACACGCATGGCGATCATCGCAACTCCGCCCTGACGACAGTGCCTCTGCCCATCACCGATGACCGCGCCGCCCTGGCCCGATCGCTCTGGTATGCCACCGACCGCGGCTACGCGCGGGCGCTCGACGGCTACCTCAAGGTGAAGACGGAGCAGCAGGTGCGGGCGCGCGAAGAAGACCGCTCTGCGGACTTTTCAAACGAACCACCCGCGCACGAGATCCTGCCGGCGGCGCCGCCGCTGCAGGTGAGTCGTACCGCAGAGCGCGATGCCTGGGAGGCGCGGCTGCGTGAAGTGTCTGGGCTGTTCAAACAGTTTCCTGATGTGCTCTACAACACGGCCCAGCTTGAGGCCTCCACCGAGACCGACTACTTCGTCTCGTCCGAGGGCGCCAGCGTCTCGACGCCCAGCCATGTCGCGCGTCTGGTGATCGTCGCCCGCACCCGCGCGGACGACGGCATGGACCTCTTCCGTGCCGAGACCTTTGAGGCCGACGAGTCATCCCACCTGCCCGACCAGGCCACGCTGCTGAGCAAGACACGCGCCATGGCCGAAAACCTCGAAGCCCTGCGCAAAGCGCCCATCACCGAGCCGTTTGATGGACCGGCCATTCTTTCCGGGCGCGCTTCGGCGGTCTTCTTTCACGAGGTGCTGGGGCATCGCCTGGAAGGTCAGCGGCAGCGGGGCGACGAGGAGGGTCAGACCTTCACCAAGCTGCTCGGCAAACAGATCCTGCCGACCTTTCTTTCCGTCAGCGACGACCCGACGCTGACAAACTTCGAGGGCCATCCGCTCTCCGGACACTACAGCTTCGACGACGAGGGCCAGCCCGCGCGCCGGGTCGACCTCATCAAGAATGGTGTGCTCGAGACGTTTCTGATGTCGCGCCTGCCTGTTGCTGCCTTCTCGAACTCCAACGGACACGGCCGCGCCGAAGTCGGCCACATGCCGACTGGCCGTCAGGGCAACCTCATCGTCAGCTCGTCGAAGTCGGTTTCTGATAAGCAACTGCGACAGTCGCTCATTGACGAAGCGAGAAAGCAGGGCAAGGCGTACGGTCTGTACTTTGAGGACATCTCCTCCGGCTTCGCTGTCACCACTCGCCGCTCGCCGCAGGCCTTTTCCGTTATTCCGTTGGTGGTGTACCGCGTCTTTGTCGACGGCCGCCCGGATGAGCTTGTACGCGGCGTCTCCATCGTCGGCACACCGCAGGCCGCGCTGACGCGCATCCTTGCCACCAGCGATCACCAGGAAATCTTCAACGGCATCTGCGGAGCGGAGTCGGGACAGATCCCCGTATCGGCGGTCGCTCCGGCGATGCTGGTTTCCGAAATCGAGACGCAGCGCCAGGCGCAGGGCAACGCTCGACCACCGATCCTGCCGCCACCCGCGATCGCCTCGGCGCACACCACCGGCAAAGGAGAGGCACAGTGAACCGAACGCCCTTCCGTCGCGTTATTCTGCTCGTCGGCGCATATGTAACTACCATCGGCACATATTCTGCATCTGCTCAGATCACGGCTGCGGACGATTCCATGCTCGCCGCCATGCAGGCCGAGCTTCAGCGGGAGCAGGCCGCGTTGCTGCTGCCGGGCATGCAACGGCCGTACTTCATGGAGTATCGCCTGGACGACATTGCCCGTTACGAGGCCGTGGCGAACTACGGTGCGCTCACCCGCGAAGAGGACGTGCGTCAACGCGTGGTGCGGGTGACAATACGCGTCGGCTCGTACGAGCACGACAACTCCTCCGCGAAGGGCGAGGGCACCGCGCAGCTCGGACCGGAAGAAAATAATCCCGAGGCCCTGCGGTATGCTCTCTGGCTCGCAACGGACGACGCCTATAAAACCGCGTTGCGCGCCTACGCCAGCAAGCAGGCCGCTCTGAAGCAGTTTGAGACCGAGCGGGGCGAAGCGGACTTCGCTCATGCCAAACCCACAACACACATTGAGCCAGTACGTCGCATCGAGCTGGATCGCGCCGAGTGGATCCGGCGCATCGTGGAGGCGAGCGGCCTCTACAGCACAGCGCCCGAGGTACGCAGCTTTGCGGAAGCTGTGCAGTACTCCACGGCAAACCTGCGGGCTGTTGCCGTCAACAGCACCCTGGTCAACACCGAAGGCACGGTCACGCGCGAGGGTTACACCGGTTACTCGGCCAATATTTCGGTCGGCGGCCAGGCGGCGGACGGCATGCGTCTCGGCCGCGAGAACGGATCGACCGCGACCACGGCCGCCGCGCTTGAAAGCTGGCCCAAGTTCCGCCAGCGCACCCTCGACGACCTCCAGTCCTTCAACGCCTTGCGCACCGCCCCCGTCGTCGCCGCCGAGGACTACCACGGACCCGTGCTCTTTTCCGGCGATGCCGCGGCGGACGTCTTCAATCGCCTGTTCGTTCCCAACATTGAAGCCGACCGCCCCGATCCCGGAACCACGGCGCGCACCACCGGCGCCTACAACTCCTCGCTTCATTCGCGCGTTCTGCCGGAGCTGCTCTCGGTCACCGACGACCCGACGATGGCCAGCTTCGACGGCCAGCCGCTGCTTGGCAGCTACGCCGTCGATAGCGAGGGCACGCCTGCCGAGCGCGTCGAGCTCGTGAGAGCCGGCAAGCTCGAATCCTACGACATCGGCCGGGAGCCCGTGCGCGACTTCCCGGAATCCGACGGACACGGCCGCGCCGCTCCCGGGCAGCCGGCCCACTCGCGCGCCGGTGTCATCCTCATCACACCCGCGCACGCACTCTCACCGGCGGAGATGGACGCACGCCTGCTGGCCCTGGCCAGGGAGCAGAACCGCGACGTCTACTTCGTGGAAACGCTCTTCGGCGAGCTCGCCCCGCGCGTGCTCTTCCTCGTGCATCCGGATGGTACGCGCAAGCTGGTGCGTGGCGCCGTGTTTGATGAGCTGGATACCCGCTCGCTGCGGTCGTCCATCGTCGCCGCGGGTGGCGCGCCGTACGTGGCGCAGTCGCTCGGAGCCATCCCGCAGACCACCATCGCGCCGGAGATCCTGTTTGACGACCTGGCGGTGAAGCGCGCCACGGAAGAGCAGCAGAAACTGCCCTACTACCCGCCACCGCCCATCGCGGGAGCGGACTCCCGCTGATGCCGACGCTCCATACCCTGCAGATGCTGTCGCTGGTCGGCATCGCCGTTCTTCTGTTTGCCTCGCGAAACGCGCACGGCAGCCCGCGGCCGGTCGCCGACGGCATGGCGTTCCCGCTCAAGCCGCTGGTGGTGTGGTCGCGCGTCCTGGCGCTGGCCATGTACTGCGCCCTGTTCGCGTATCCCCTGTGGATCTCGCAGCGCTCCATCCCGGCGTGGCTGCTCGTGCTTCTGTTCGCCGCGACGATGTTTGGCCTGTATCAGCTGCCCGGAACGATCGTTCTGACGTCGGGCGCCATCACCCAGCACTTCTGGCTGCGCAATTCCAAGCAGATCTCCTACCCGGACGTGATGGCGGCGCAGGTGCTGCTCGGTGGGCGGCAGACACGCGTTCTGGGCGCCAATCGCGTCACCATCACGCATACGTACAACCATTCCGCCGCCGCGGAGTTCCAGAGCGAACTGGAAACGCGAACGGGCAAGCGTCTCACCCGCTGAGCGCCTCCTGTTCAAGCGCCGATTTCGCCACGTCAGTCTGTCCGCGTCAGGTACGGTTGCGCCGCGTCCGGCAGGTGGATGCTGTCGGCCACCTCCGCCGCGTGCTGCCGGTCGGCAATCTTTGGGTTGATGCGCACCCACCAGCCGGTCGGCCCCTGGAAGTCCATCACCTTGGCTCCGGCGTAGCGCCCTGCCAGCTCCAGCTTCTCCTGCCGCGCGTCCGCCTCGGTGGGAAAGGCGCCGACCTGCACGCACCAGCGCCCGCCCGGATACACGTTGGGACCAAGCGGCGGCGCGGAAAACGCCTCCACGCGCACCTGCGCCGTGCCCGCCCGGTACACGCCCGTGGCCTTGGCTGCGGCCAGGCTCAGATCAATGATGCGCCCCTGCACAAACGGTCCGCGGTCGGTGATCCGCACCACCACACTCTGGCCGTTGCCCAGATTGGTGACACGCACCACGGTCCCCAGCGCCAGCGTCAGGTGCGCCGCGGTCATGGCGTTCTGGTCGTATACCGTGCCGTCCGCGCCCTTGCGACCGGCATAGGGCGGACCGTACCAGCTCGCCAACCCGACCTCTGTCTCGAACGGCCGGCCACGCAGCTCCGTCAAAGGCGCGGGGGAGCGCACCACCGGGGCTGGCTTCGCTTCGCCGGCCGAGCGACCGTCCGGATCACCCGCCGCAGCCTCGCGATGTCCCGGCCGCACTGCCGGTGGAGGCTGCGGCTGCGCGGTCTGCTGCGGCTTTCGATGGCAGCCGGTCAGCAGCACCAGCGGCAGCGCACCAAGCGCGGCCGCCGCAACCTGCGTCCGCTTCACGGCTTCGGCTCACCGGTGGATGGACGAGGCGGCGGAGGTGCGACCGGCGTTCCTCCAGAGCGATGCTCCATGCGCTCGGCCAGCCTGCCCAGCTCCCTGGCCGCCCCGCGCAGCGCCTCCGATCCGTTTCGCCGCACATCCGGCACCACTTCGTCGTTGATGTATGCAATCACACGTCGCAGGTCGTCTTCCACGTGCGCTCCTGCTTCCCGCAGGCGATCTTCCCATACGGGTCTTCCGGGCTGGCTGGACATCACGGCACCTCACCAGCCACGATCATCGCGCCCCGCCTGCTGAGCGGTCAACGTGCCTTGCCCGCGTGCCTGCGGCAGTGCTCGGCTGGTAACGCTTTCCCGATTCGGAACAGCGCCCCGCCACGTATCCTGACGAGGTACAACTTGCTGTCTTCGCCGGGCGTCCGTACCGCTATCTTCCCCGCGCGGAGATAGTGTTCCGGGCTGCCGCTAAGCGCGATATTGCGCAACGCGTTCGGCAGAATCTGAGGTTTCCTGAAACGTGCATAAGCTTCCCCCGGCCCCTTCCCTCCCCCTTGCGCAATGCGCCGGCCGCGCCGGTGTCGCCATCACCTTTCTGCTTGCGCCCGCGGCCCGAGGCCAGTTTCCTCCTCATTCCCAGCCTAACGCTATTGCAAGCGCAACTCTGTCGTCGGGCGGCGAACCACTTCTGGCGGAGCCGTACCCGATTCCGCCGCTCGCCGCCCCGGCAAGCAGCCGCCTTCCGGATGCGCCCAGTGCCGTGGCGCGTGAAGCCTTCGCTTCCGCCAGTTCTTCCGAGAGTCGAGCCGCAGAGGATGCCGCGAGTCTGTCCGATCCCGCCGATATCGACCAGGCGGTGAAAAGGAACGCGCACCACACGTTTCGCGGGATCGCGTCGCCCACCGACCTGACCGTGCTGGCCGGGCAGACCGCGGAGCATCAGAACGTCCGCGACAAGGTGATTGAGTCCGCCCGCAATTCGATCTCCCCTTTTTCTATCGGCGGCGAATTCATCGCCGCGAGCTACTCAGAACTCACCAACAGAAGCCCCAACTACGGAACCGGATCAGGGCCCTTCGCCCAGCGCTTTGGCGCTTCGGTCGCGCGCGGCACCAGCCAGCGGCTCTTTTCCGACGGCATCATGTGCTCCGTTCTGCGCGAAGACCCGCGGTACTACCAGATGGGCGGCGGCCATTTCTTCCTGAAGCGCGTGATCTACGCCGGTACGCGGCCGCTGATCACACGGACCGACAGCGGCAAAAGCTCACCCAACTTCGCTCTGCTCTCGGGATACCTTGGCGCGTCGGCGCTGACCAAGGTGTACTACCCACCACCAAATCAGGGCTTCAGTCAGACCATGCAGACCTTCGGCGGGTCGCTCGGCGGCGCTGCCCTCGGGTATCTGACTTCGGAGTTCCTGCCGGACGCCCTCGAGTTCCTTCGGCTTAAGAAACCCTAACCCTCGTCCATAGGGGTTGACCGCCGCCGCCTGCTCCGGCTACCCCTGAGAATCCCCGTTCAATGCGAGAACGAACCGTTCGCTGTTCGAGGGTCGCGGGGTGTGCGCTCTCACCAGTAATCTTGGTTGCGTCAGGCGTCCATTGCACGGAAGTGGGAGTCCCGACGCTGAACCACGATTCGCACTGCCGTGGAGTCTGTTTGAGCCTTACCCTGATCAACGGCATCCACTCATCTGACCCACACGTAGCCGGACGTAAATTCCCAGGAGACTCGACACACCCATGGCCAAGGCATCCAAGCTCGCCGAGAAAGCTCTCACAGTTGCCGCAAAGGGCGGTTGGGCAGTATTCAGCCGGCTCAACTCCATCAGCCCGAACGCCTCGTTCACGCCCAAGTGGTCCGACAAGCCGCTGCTCAAGAGTTTCCAAAAGGAAAAGCCGCCCCTGGGCTGGCCACGCACCACCGACTCGCTCTGCCCCAAGTGCATTCCGGAGATCCGCCAGCAGATCGTTGATGGCAAACTCCCGCACGAGATCCTTCTGAACGAGAAGGTCGGCGAGATTAAGGCGCAGATCATCGAGCGCGACGGGGAGATCCTGATGGTCAAGGACTGCCCCGTTCACGGCCACTTCGAGGACGTCATGTCCATCGACCCGCCGATGATGAAGCACCTCGAAGACGTCTTTCCCGGCCGCGACATCCGCGCCCACAACGACGAGGGCCTCCACAACCACGGCACGTCGACCGTCACCCACGGCCGCGGCTCGGTCCTTACCATCGACCTCACCAACCGCTGCAACATGATGTGCGACCCGTGCTTCATGGACGCCAACCAGGTCGGCTTCGTCCACGAGCTCACCTGGGACGAGATCAAGACCATGCTCGACAACGCGATCACCATCAAGCCGCGTCGCCAGATGTCCGTGCAGTTCTCGGGCGGCGAGCCCACTCTGTCGCCCTACTTCCTTGACGCCGTCGCCTACTCCCGCAAGGTCGGCTACAACTCCGTCCAGGCCGCAACCAACGGCATTGAATTCGCCAAGTCCAAGGAGTTCGCCAAAGCAGCCGCCGAGGCCGGCCTCCGCTACGCCTACCTCCAGTTCGATGGCATCGGCAACGCCGCCAACTCGCATCGCAAAGTCGGCAACGCGTTCGACGTCAAGCTCCAGGCCATCCACAACCTCCATGAGGCCGGCGTTGACATCGTCCCCGTGACGACCATCGTCAACGGCATCAACAACGAGCAGGTCGGCCGCATCATCGAGTTCGCCCTCGACAACCCGAAGAAAATCAACTTCCTCTCCTTCCAGCCAGTCTCGTTCACGGGCCGCGACGAAGAGGTTTCGGACGAGCGCCGCGCGGCCCAGCGCTATACCCTGTCGCACCTCGCGCACGACATCCGCCAGCAGACCGGCCTTGGCGAATCCACCCGCGACTGGTTTCCCATTTCCTTCATGAGCACCTTCTCCGACTGGGCCGACCTCGTCCACGGACCCGATCGCGACTGGGGCCAGATCTCCTGCGGCTGCCATCCCAACTGTGGGATCGGCATGGCGCTCATGATCGACAAGGAAACCAAAGAAGCCGTTCCCGTCACCGCCTTCCTCGACGCCACTCAGCTCGCCAAGGACGTCGCCAAGGTCAACGACGCCGCCCGCGGTAAGTTCCTGTCGATCGTCGGCGTCTCGCTCGCGCTTCTGCGCAACTACGACCCCACCAAGGCTCCCACCCACTTCAAGATCATGGACCTGCTCCAGAAGTTTGATAAGTGCTTCGGCGCCACCGGCCGCAACTACGGCAAGGTCACCGCCGACCGCACCCAGGCCGACATCGAGAAGCGCCGCGCCGACCGCTGGAACTTCCTGTTCATCGCCGGCATGTGGTTCCAGGATCTCTTCAACTACGACTTCCGCCGCACCGAGCAGTGCATCATCCCGTACGCCACGCAGGAGGGCGAAATTTCTTTCTGCGCTTACAACACGGGCGTCGGCTGGCGCAACATCATCGAAAAGATGCACATGACCTCCACCCTCACCAAGTGGTACGAGGAGCATGGCCGTCACGAGATCTTTGCTGGCGGCAAGCAGGTCGCCATCGAAAAGCAGGAGAAGTACGACCTGGTCCTCAACGAGGCCCACGTCAACTCTGCCGCCAACGACACCTTCGATAAGAGCGGAATCGCCAAGAACGCCCGCGAAGAAAAGATCCGGGCTCGCGACGCCAAGCTCAAGTCGGACGCCGAAAATGCCCGCATGGCCAAGCTTTATCGCAAGGAAATCCTCAAGGAGCCTGAGCTCCCCGGCGGCTTCGTCGCCCTCGGCGAAATCGGTGGACTCGGCTCCTCAATGGGCGGCATCAAGCCCGCCGGTGCCCCGACCTCCAAGGTCGAGGTAGTCAACCACATTGCTGATGAAGAAGCGGTCGCCGGCGACTAGTTTGATCCCTTTCACCAACACAGGCCGCCAGCGATGGCGGCCTTTCTTTTTCCGCTGCTGGTTGGCCTCCGGGATTTGCTCTTAACCGAGTGCCCTGCGTCCTGCTTTCCTCATGGTCTCGACCCAGCGATGCACAGCTCCACGCACCGTCCGACCTTAGACTGGATGGAGACAGAGCGCCATGGCAGAGAGCACCGCGCAGATCGTAAAGGCTCAGACCGACATCGTTCGGGTGATTGGGGAGTATGTGCGCCTGCGCAAAACCGGCGCGCAAAACTACACCGGGCTGTGTCCCTTCCATAAGGAAAAGACAGGGTCCTTTAGCGTCAACGCGACGCATGGTTATTTTTATTGCTTCGGCTGCCACGAGAAAGGCGACGTCTTTACCTTCGTCATGAAGCTCGAGAGCGTCACGTTTCCGGAAGCGGTTCGGGTCGTCGCCGGTAAGTGCGGCATTGCGCTTCCGAAGCGGGAGTTCGGGTCGCCGGAAGAGGCGCGCGAGGCGGGGGTGCGACGGCAGCTGCTTGATGTCCACGAGGCGGCGACGCAGTATTTTGAACAGGCGCTGAAGGCTCCCGCGTCCGCTCGGGCGAGAGAGTATCTGACGGGCCGCGGTGTGGGATCGGAGACGATCCAGCGGTTTCGTATCGGTTGGGCTCCGGATGACTTCAACGACATGCGGGAGCGGCTGCGGCCTCACTTTCCCGAAGACGTCCTGCGCGCATCGGGGCTATTTAGCGCCAAGGAGCAGGCGGACGGCAGCCTCGGACCGATGTATGCGCGGTTTCGTGGTCGCATCACGTTTCCCATCGCAAATGAGGGAGGCAAGATCATCGCGTTTACGGCACGCTCGCTCGATACCAAGACATCGGACGGGCGCGACGTAGCGAAATATATGAACTCGCCCGAGACGCCGCTTTACTCGAAGGGGCAGGTGCTCTTCAACCTTGACAAAGCGAAGGTGGACATGCGCGCGCACGACTTTGCGCTGCTAGTCGAAGGGCAGATGGACGCGATCTCAGTCGCCATGGCCGGCGTCAAGAACGTCATTGCCACCTCCGGAACGGCCTTCACCGAAGCCCAGGTGCGTCTGCTTGGCCGATTCACCAAGCGTGTAGTCGTGAACTTCGACCCTGACACAGCAGGCGCAGCCGCTGCGGAGCGGACGTTGACGATGCTGGTCGAGGAGGGCTTTGAGGTAAAGGTGGTGACGCTCGAGGGCGGCATGGATCCCGACCGGTATGTGCGCGAGCGTGGCGTGGAGGCGTACATGGCTGCGCTGCGCGGGGCGCGGAGGCACGCGGACTACCTGATTGAGCGCGCTCGGCAGCAGTTTCCTGGGCGGACGGCCGAGGCCAAGGTGAAGGCGATGAACTTCCTGCTGCCGCACATCCGGCGGATACCGCAGGCCCTCGCGCGCGACGAGTTCGTGATGGATGCGGCGCAGAAGCTGGGGATCGAGTCGGGCATCCTGCGGGAGGAAGTCCGCCAGGCCGCGGCGGCTCGGGTGGAAAGCGTTCCGGTAGCGAAGCGCTCCAGAGAAGAGCTCGTGAGCGAGACCGAACGGGTGCTGCTGCGGGCGCTGGTGCGGCCGGAAGGAGATGCGGCACGCGAGCTTGCGGCGGCGGCGATCGCCGGCAATCCGGGATGGATCGAAGGCCTGGGCGCGGCGGGGCTGCTGGAAGTGTTGGCGAATGGTTCGGTCGAGGGTGCAAGTCCGCTGGATGCGGCTCCGGATGAGGTGAGCCGAGGGATGCTGGCGCGGGTGCTTGAGAGCGCCGGGGACGACGACGCGGGGCTGGAAGGTAATGTTCGGAATGCGCTGAGCACGCTGGAGCGGCGAGGGACGGAGCGGCGCGGGCGGGAGCTGCGGGTGATGCTGGCAGAAGCGGATCGGCGCGGGGACGGTGAGGCCGTGGCGCGGCTGGCGCGCGAGAAGATGGATGTAGACCGGAAGCTGCGGGGGGTGGTGGCCGTGAAGGCGGAGCGCTAGCGACACCCTGAGGACGCGACTGGGATGGGCCGGAGCTGGGCGGTGCTGGGCGGTCCAGATGGTGATCTCGGCGTTACCACTCGGAAGTCGCATACCAAACCGAGCGGCACACGCGCATACTAGAGGTCGGACGCAAGCCGACGGCGTTTGCGGGAGCACTCGTTCTGACCATTCTTCGCATCCTTTTGGGCGTGATCCAAGCCGTGCTTCACTCGGCGGCGTCGGCCTTTCTGCTGCTGATGTCGATGCTGGCGACTGCCGCTGGCGTGTTGATCCTGGTCGGGTTTCTGGGTGCGGGCGTTACCGGCTTCATCAGCCTGCGACTGTCGCGGCGGCGGGCGAGCAAGCGGCAGTAAGCCTGAGTGGCGGTCACGGCATCCAAAGCGGAATGGCACGTTCGAAGTCAACCGTCACGATGTCGCCGGGCCGACAGAGTTACCCGATCCAGGTGCTGCGCCAGCACGTGACTGCGCTCGAAGCGGCGATGACGGTGACGCTTGCCTCGCCCAAGAAGGAGGCGGTGCACCGCGTTCGCACATCGACGCGTCGGATCGAGGCGCAGCTGGCGCTGCTGTCGCTGTTGCCTGGGCTTCCGGATCATGCGCGAGCGGCGGAAAAGGTGCTGGGCGCGCTGGGCAAGCTGCGGCGTGAGGCGGGCAAGGTTCGTGACCTGGATGTGCAGCGGAAGCTGCTCGATGAGGCTCCGGAGCAGGAAGGTTCGGCGATTGACCTTACCGCGAGCGACCGGCTGCAGCGCCGGGCGAAGTCGCTGCGGCGGACGTTGAAGGAGCGACGGGACGAGCGGGCCGAACGGCTGCAGCACTCGCTCAAACGCCGATCCCGTTCGATCTCGCGCAAGCTGGAGAAGTTGGTCACGCGGCTAGAGCCTGCGGAGCAGACGGCGATCTCGTCGACGGAGCTGGCTGAGTTGACGCGCGAATGGTTTCGCACCAACATGCCGGACGCTGACGATATTACGAGCGCGGATGGTTTGCACTCGGTGCGGATGGCGGCGAAGCTGGCGCGCTACATCGCGGAGTCAGCGGTGAGCTTGGCCGGCGACCAAGCGAAGAAGAAGGTGCGCACGGAGAGTGCCGGCGAACTTTCCGAGCAGTATGCGGCGCTGCAGCAGAGCGGCGGCGACTGGCACGATCTGCTGACGCTGGCAGAGACGGCTCGGCACGAGCTGGGCAAACGCGATCCGCTGACGGAGGAACTCCATCGGCGATGCGAGGCTGCGCTTGCGGCGTATCAAGAGCAGCTCGGGCATTCGCCGGCGTAGTTTGCCGGTCTGATCGCAACGCGGTGAACTTCAGACGTTGAACTTGAAGAACAGGATGTCGCCGTCCTTGACGGTGTACTCCTTGCCCTCCTGCCGGAGGAGGCCGGCTTCCTTGACGGCTTGTTCGGAGCCGAGGCGGAAGAGTTCGTCGGAGGCGTAGCACTCGGCCTTGATGAAGCCGCGCTCGAAGTCGGTGTGGATGACGCCTGCGGCGCCGGGGGCCTTGGTTCCCTGCTGGATGGTCCAGGCGCGGACTTCCTGGACGCCGGCGGTGAAGTAGGTGATGAGGTGGAGGAGGCGGTAGCCGGCGTGGATGAGGCGGTCGAGGCCTGGCTCGGTGAGGCCGAGGGACTCGAGGAACTCGCCACGCTCGGAGGGATCGAGGAGGGCGATCTCGGACTCCATGGAGCCGCAGATGCGGACGACTTCGGAGTGCTCTTCCCTGGCGCGTTGCTCGACGGCTGCTGTGTACTCGTTGCCAGAGCCAAGGGCGGACTCGTCGACGTTGGCGACGTAGAGCATGGGTTTGGCGGTGATGAGGTGGAGGTCGCGGGCGGCGAGGCGCTCGTCGTCGGACAGGTCGACGGTGCGGGCGGGCTTCCCGGCTTCGAGGGCGGACTTGAGCTTCGCCACGGCAGAGCCTTCGGACTTCAGCTTCTGGTCGGTGGTGTTTTTGAGGAGCTTCTCGAGGCGCTGCGAGCGCTTGTCGACGGTGTCGAGATCGGCGAGCAGGAGCTCGGTGTTGATGGTGTCGATGTCGGAGAGCGGGTCGACCTTGCCCGAGACGTGGATGACTTCGGGGTCGTGGAAGCAGCGGACGACGTGGGCGATGGCGTCGGTGGAGCGGATGTGGCCGAGGAACTGGTTGCCGAGACCTTCACCTTTGGAGGCACCGGCGACGAGGCCGGCGATGTCGATGAACTCCATCGTGGTGGGAACGAGGGACTTGGGCTTGATAAGGTCGGAGATCCGGCCGAGGCGCGGGTCGGGGACCGTGACGATGCCGACGTTGGGGTCGATGGTGCAGAAGGGGTAGTTCGCGGCGGGCGCGGCGGAGGCGGTGAGGGCGTTGAAGATGGTGGACTTGCCGACGTTGGGCAGACCGACGATTCCGCAGTTTAGAGGCATTGCTGGTGGATCCTGTCTGGGTGTGGGTGGTGTGGGGTACCCCCGGGCGGGTGGGGTATTTTCGTCTCAAGATCTTTAGAATCCAGAGCTTACAGCGGGGACCCTGCTGCAAGCTCTTGATTCCCAAGACTTTGTTTACAAAATCTCTGGAATGAGCGAGTTACGGTTCGTGGGTCGTGGCTCCAAAGGGCATCTGTGGGTTGATCTATTTCCATTGTAGAGAAGCGGGGGAATGCGTACGCCATGTGGTGGGATTTTGTTTGGGTGTTTGCGGAGGCAGATGCGCTGCGGGCTAGCGGAGGCGAGGGCTAGAAGCAGATCCCCTGCGGGGATGACAAGTGAGAGAGGCAAGGGCAACGGCTTGAAGCAGGTCCCCTGCGGGGATGACAAGCAAGAGAAGCAAGGGCAACTGCTTGAAGCAGGTCCCCTGCGGGGATGACAAGTGAGAGAGGCAAGGGCAACGGCCGATGCGGGGGTCCTTCGCTTCGCTCAGGATGATTGCGGTGGAACAAGCAACGGCAACGGCAGCTACAACAGCAACTGCAACTGCAACCGCAGCAGCAACTACAGGGGTCCTTCGCTTCGCTCAGGATGACGACGGTGGAACAAGCAACGGCAACGGCA